>CP180023.1:1727500-1729774 GCA_047528275.1 Flavobacteriales bacterium AspAUS03 | reverse complement strand
AATCTTTATAATTTTTGTAGAAAAAAAAATTTCTATATCTTCATCCTGTTTTTACGGGAAGTAAAAATAAAATAGACGTTCATTTAAATCGAAATAAGCAAAGATAAAAGCCTAGAGGTTCCTTTGAGGTGGGTTAAGGTCTTCGAATAGTATTTTAAGAAAAACAACAACGGAGAGTTTGATCCTGGCTCAGGATGAACGCTAGCKRCRGGCYTAACACATGCAAGTCGAGGGGCAGCATAAAGTAAGTTTACTTACTTGATGGCGACCGGCGAACGGGTGCGTAACACGTACGTAACCTACCTTCTGTTGGAGGATAGCTTGAGGAAACTCGGATTAATACTCCATAATACAGGGATACCGCATGGTAATATTGTTAAAACTTAGGTGACAGAAGATGGACGTGCGTCCGATTAGTTAGTTGGTGAGATAACGGCTCACCAAGACCACGATCGGTAGGGGGCCTGAGAGGGTGATCCCCCACACTGGTACTGAGACACGGACCAGACTCCTACGGGAGGCAGCAGTGAGGAATATTGGTCAATGGAGGCAACTCTGAACCAGCCACGCCGCGTGCAGGAGGACAGCCTTATGGGTTGTAAACTGCTTTTGTAGGGGAATAAAACTTTCTACGTGTAGAAAGTTGAAGGTACTCTACGAATAAGTATCGGCAAACTCCGTGCCAGCAGCCGCGGTAATACGGAGGATACAAGCGTTATCCGGATTCATTGGGTTTAAAGGGTGCGTAGGCGGCCTATTAAGTCAGTAGTGAAATCTTGCAGCTCAACTGTCAAAACTGCTATTGATACTGATAGGCTTGAGTGAGACTGGAGTGGCTGGAATGTGTGGTGTAGCGGTGGAATGCATAGATATCACACAGAACACCGATCGCGAAGGCAGGTTACTAAGTCTATACTGACGCTGAGGCACGAAAGCGTGGGGAGCAAATAGGATTAGATACCCTAGTAGTCCACGCCGTAAACGATGATCACTAGCTGTTGGATATTATATTCAGTGGCCAAGCGAAAGTGATAAGTGATCCACCTGGGGAGTACGATCGCAAGATTGAAACTCAAAGGAATTGACGGGGGCCCGCACAAGCGGTGGAGCATGTGGTTTAATTCGATGGTACGCGAGGAACCTTACCAAGGCTTAAATGTACTACGAATAAGCTGGAAATAGCTTAGTTCTTTGGACGGAGTACAAGGTGCTGCATGGTTGTCGTCAGCTCGTGCCGTGAGGTGTTAGGTTAAGTCCTTCAACGAGCGCAACCCCTATTGTTAATTGCCAGCGGGTCATGCCGGGAACTCTAGCAAGACTGCCGACGTAAGTCGAGAGGAAGGTGGGGACGACGTCAGATATCATGGCCCTTACGCCTTGGGCTACACACGTGCTACAATGGCCGGTACAGAGGGTAGCCACTGGGCGACCAGGAGCAAATCTTTAAAGCCGGTCTCAGTTCGGATTGGAGTCTGCAACTCGACTCTATGAAGCTGGAATCGCTAGTAATCGCGCATCAGCCATGGCGCGGTGAATACGTTCCCGGGCCTTGTACACACCGCCCGTCAAGCCATGGAAGTTGGAGGTACCTGAAGTCGGTGACCGTCATAGGAGCTGCCTAGGGTAAAATCGATAACTGGGGCTAAGTCGTAACAAGGTAGCCGTACCGGAAGGTGTGGCTGGAACATCTCTTTTTTAGAGAAGTATACTCTCTTTAAAGGAACCTCTAAGCCTTTATTTTTCTTTAAAATATTTTCATAGGGAAACAAAAAAAACCCAACTTCTTTTTAAGAGAAGTCTCGTAGCTCAGCTGGTTAGAGCGCTACACTGATAATGTAGAGGTCCGTGGTTCAAGTCCGCGCGAGACTACCCAAAAAGAGAAGGGGAATTAGCTCAGCTGGTTAGAGCGCCTGCCTTGCAAGCAGGAGGTCATCGGTTCGAACCCGATATTCTCCACGCAATTGAAGAGTTCTTTGACATACGAATTAAGGTAAATAAAATCTAGTCTGTAAAGTATGAGTTTTCATACGATCAACAAGAAGTAAACAAAAGCGCATGGTGAATGCCTTGGCTCTGAGAGGCGATGAAGGACGTGATAAGCTGCGATAAGCTGCGGGGATTGGCACATACGAAGCGATCCGCAGATCTCCCAATGGGGCAACCCACCATATTGAAGATATGGTATCATCTATAATGATGAAGCAAACCCGGGGAACTGAAACATCTAAGTACCCGGAGGAAGAGAAAACAAAAGTGATTCCGTCAGTAGTGGCG
>CP180023.1:0-1725000 GCA_047528275.1 Flavobacteriales bacterium AspAUS03 | reverse complement strand
AAGCATATAAGCGCAAAGCTCACCACAAGATTAGGCTTCTTTATAAGGGTCGTTGGAGACGACAACGTTGATAGGCTACAAGTGTAAAGGCAGTAATGTCATAGCTGAGTAGTACTAATTACCCGTAAACTTCTGTTGAAGTCTTTAGATTTTATTTACCTTGAGTATGTTGAATTTTTAAGTGCTTTGGGTGGTTATAGCGATGGGGATCACCTCTTCCCATTCCGAACAGAGAAGTTAAGCCCGTTAGCGCCGATGGTACTGGGTCACCGGGAGAGTAGGTCGCTGCCCCTTTTTCAAAAACCGTTTCAAACTTATTTTTGAGCGGTTTTTTTTATAAATGATCTCCTTACCCTTAAGTTTTTTTTAAATATTGATGATCAACTTCATTTTCCTGAAAAAATAAAGTCACCATACAAAGCGCATAAAAACGTTTCTTTTTTTTCAAGTAATTCTCTGTCCGATTTTAAGACAGGCTAAAGAGTTCATCCGAGCTGTTTTTAAATACTACCTGAGTTCTTGGATAGAAGAGTATCATCTAAGATTTCAGGATGGAAGTATACTTTTGAGCTCCTCATGATAAGAAAAAAATACTGTTCGAAAAAATTTATCATTTTAAGGAATCAACAAGCTGAATGTATAAACACATAATATACTCTAAAAAAAAACATATAGGTAAAAAATGTGTAAATTCATTGTTTTTTATACTCTATTATTTTATTTACTATAAACTTTAAAAATTGTTTTTATCTTAGGTTGTGACAAAATCATTTTTGCTTGCGGTACAGTATTAGGACTTTTTTAAGATAGAAAAATTAATTTTATCGGATATGTATAAAGAAATCGTTTTTTATTATACATTATCGATGATAAATGAAAAATTCCATTTTTGTTCTCATACAATAAAAATTTTAATTCATTCAAAATATTACCTATTTTATAACAAGCTTAAAGAAGATGAAGTGATAAGATTATTTATCTTCAGAAGATAAAGTAATAAGATCTTGGTTTGAATAGAGATATATTCTAAATAATTGAAAAGATTATAGTAATAAATTTTGGAATACGTTATAATGAAAGTAGATTTTCTTATTTTTGAGATAGATCAATGGAATCCAAATTTCCTGAATGAAATTAATTACAATAATCATGAAAAAAGGAATTCAAGAAATCAATCCTAAATTACAGGATTTACTATTACCATCTGTTTCAGAATTTCAAGAATTAAATACTGATTTAAAGTTTTTTATAAATTAATAAAGTATAATTAAAATAATTATATATATATTATAAATAACCATCGTATTTTCATTTATCTCTACACATACAGGCATAAGGATGGCTTTTTTTTAAAAAAAAATTATAAACCTGAATTTTAAATACTTCTATATGAAACTAAAATAATAATAGCATAATCTTTTATCAATTATTATCTTTCTATATCAGATAATCTAAATATAAAAAAAAATGATGCTATTGATCATCTTAATCATTTTTATAGATAATAATAAAAACACCAATATTTTTTTATAAATATATAGAAAAAAACTAATTTTAATGGATTTATAGTCTTCTTAAAGATTGATCTATGTGGAAAGAAGTTGTTGATGATGAAGTGGCATTTATGATTCCCAGTTTACATGAGAATATGAAACAATCTATTGTAGTTAATTCATGGAATGAATCTGGAAACTGGAATATATAATAATTTATTATGTATTTATTAATAATATTAATAAATCACTTAAACTTATGATCTGTTTTTTTAACTTCAGAAAATAGGAAATTATGATTTTATAGTATTATTTTAATTGTAATTTATAATAAATTAATAATATTTTATTATTTAAACAATGGGGTATGAGTGCTTCCTTATTTTGAATTCATTATAGATTTAATGAATGAAATAGGATAATATTCTTATTATACCCTTATTTATTTTACTACTTATTTAAAAATAGATTCTTATTACAAAAAAAAATAAATATTAGATAGCTTGAGCTATTAAGTGCCTCGTCTCACAGATCTAGAAATAAAAAAAATGATCTATGAGGATTATTTCATTATAGCAGCAGGATGTGCATAATATGATTATATGCTTGAGTGTTTAAAATTTATCAATTTTTATATTGAATAATATTTTTATTTTATTTATATTATGATATTTTATACTTGATCATCTGCATTGCTTGTATCATTGTGTTTAAGATTAAATCTTTATATAGCGGTTTCATGGCTATAGTTATAGCTCTAATCATTGCTTGTGTCCATCCTCATTTTTATATCGATGATAGTATAGTGAGTAGTATTATTGGTACTAGCTCTATTTTGACCTTGACCGTTGCTATGATAATAGTGCCTGGACTAATTTTTAATTCCCTTCAAAAGGAACAAAGGATTATAGATCAGTTAGTCATCTGTATAAATCATTTAATTAGCATCATTTTTTTTAGGAATTATTCCTGTATTTAAATCTTCAACTGATTTTATGAGGTATCTCTTTCTTGGAATACTAATTCTTTAGTAATTACAGAAAAGATATATCCTATAGGTTGTTTATGCTTGGTATGAATATCATGCCATGGAGAGAATTGAATTGGCAACCATTCTTGAGGCATCGCTAACATCTATAGACCTTGCCTCATTGGGATCGTTAACAGCTTATGACTAACTTTTTTATGTTTCTAATTATCGGACTAGTTTCTTTATACGTCATTGGGGATCTTGCTTGTATAAAGAAGAATGACCTTATCGCCTTAACTTTAGGTATTTATTTATCTATTTTCTTGATTATTTTTAATGCTATAGGCCTAGTAAAAATTGCAGGTTTCTTATTGGGTATACTCAATACCTTATTGGGCATATCCCTTTTAAAGAAAAAATGGAAAAGCTTTCGCTGGTTTTTCATTATAGATTTCTGCCCCTTATTTTTTATATTAATATTGGCGTCTTCGCACAGTTTTTACTTACTTGGTGCTCTTTTTATTATAACCGATTTATACTTCTTTTATAGTAGTAGTATTTTTTTTTAAAAAAAAAATACTGATATTTTTTATTTATTTCCATGTTTATAGTAACGACTGTCAAGATAAACTATCTTCAAGTATTCCTACGAGCTAATACATCTATATTAAGTATAAGTTGATTTATTGTACTATCTCAAGTTCTTAATGAAGTAAAGACGTTTGGTGCTATATCATTTATTTTAGGACGAATATTTATTAATGGTCATTTCCTTTCTTTTATTTCTCCTTTTTTTTTGGGGGGGGATGATAAGTGGATTTATTACAGAATTGAAACTGGAAATAAATGTGCTGGTTATCAATATTGAACAAGGGATAGGAAATTTATTTGACAGTGGCTTACTGCTAAGCGCTCTTCAAAATAGCACAGCGGGACATATTGTGTTTAACTTCTTTAACCATGATGCAGATCATACTATCTATTGCATGCAAAATAGTATGTAACTGGTAACAAGGAAAATACAGAATTTAAAGAAAACCTTTTATTCCGTTTTGGAATGAAAACAGTAGTCTTTTTCTATTTGGATCTAATCATGACGATATTTTTATTCAAATATCTGATAAAATAGTAAAATTATTAATATATAATCTAGTTTTTGATTAAATTTTTAATTTTTTCCTAATGATAGGTTTCTCTTTTTTAAATATCAATCGGTTGTCTTTTCAGCTTTCGCATAGTAGACATTCTGCATATAAATCACGCATTTTGCTCTCAGCACGCAGGATACTTTCACTTCTGTAGTAATACAGGCTTTTCAGCCCCATCTTCCAAGCTTCAATATGAACTTGGTTGATGAATTTTGCTGGAGCATCCTGAGGAAAAGCCAGGTTGATACTTTGGCCTTGATCGATATAGCGTTGTCGTAGTCCAGCTTGTCTGACCAATTCGAGTTGATTGGTCTCTTTGAAACATTTGAATCGTTCTTTTTCCTCGTTAGTCAAGAATTTTAGTGAGAGGCATGAGCCTCTTTCCTCGGAGATTTGGTCCCAAACTTCTGGGATGTTCATCCTTTTTTGGGAGAGGAGGACTTCTAATTGTGGATTTTTTCGGATGTGCATCCCTTTGGCGTCGTCATCGACATAAATGTTGGCTGCAATAGGTTCTACCCCTTGAGAAAGTCCTCCAGCGAGTTTAGCTGAGCTTCGATTTGGGGCGATCGCTGTGAGTGTCAGGTTTCTTCTTCCAGTACCTTGAGTCCATTTGACTTCACCATAGATTTTAGCTAGGTAGCGTGTGGCTCTTTCGGTTTCGGTTTGGATCCTTTGGAAAACTTGCTTGTTGAGTGCATTGGCTTCGATTGAGATAAATGGGATTCTTCTGGATTGGAGTAGAGAGTGCCATCCGAGTGCTCCAAGACCGAGCGCCCGGCTTTTTTCAGCAAATCGAACAGCGTCCTCTATCCCGCAAATATTTCTCCCTTTATCGATGAATTCTTGAATGACTGCGTCGAGAAATAAAATGGAGAGAAAGACCGTGTCGGTATCTTTCCATGCCTTGTATTGGTAAAGGTTAAGTGAAGAGAGGCAACAGACGAGCGTATGAGTTTCGTCTGTTGGGAGCATGATTTCTGAGCAGAGGTTGCTGTGCCAAATTTTTAGGCCATTTTTTTTCCAGTTTTCCGGGAGATTTTTATTGGAGTTGTCGATGAAGAAGAGATAAGGCTCACCAGTTTTCACTCGTTTTTTGAGTGTCTCGAGCCAAAGTTGCCTTTCGTCTCCGTTTTCTGAAATAACCTTTTCCATGAATGCATTGGAGATGACGGCTCCTTGATGGATGTTGTGACACTGACGATTGATGTCGCCTTTGGGTTCTCGAATCTCGAGAAATTGTGAGTATTCCTTGTGATCAATATCGAGATAAATTGCTACGGCTCCGCGGCGTGTGCGACCCTGTTTGCTGGCGATGATGGTGCTATCGTAGGATTTGATGAATGGAATGATCCCGTCGGAAGTACCTAGGTTACCATCTTTTATCGGGCTACCGATGGGTCTGATCAGGCTAAAGTCGTAGGCGGTACCTCCTCCGTTTTTACTCAGCATGGCCATCTCGAGATTTTTGCGGTAAATCTCATACATGCTATCTCCTATTCGGCTTGAAAAGCAACTGATCGGTAGGCCTCTCTCTGTACCAAGGTTTACCATCACAGGTGTGGAAGGGATTAACCAACCTTTCCAGAGGATATTAAAGAATTTTTCTTCTAATGCTGGTTCTTTGAGGGTTTTTGAAGCAGTTTGGGCCAATCTTTTGTAAGCCTCAAAGGGGGGTTCGTTGTCGAGTAAATAACCTCCTTTGATCGTGGTGAGGTATAGTTCATTGTTTCCCCAGAAGGGAAATTCTTTTTCAGCTGTCCAGCCGAGTTTTTCTGCGATGGGATGTGTCTTCATTTTTTAGATTAAAAGAGATTATTGTTGTTCCAGTCATCATTGGGTTTGCTATAGCCGGTCTCGCGGTTGTTAAAAAAGTCGGTTTGCTGTTCGCCTGATACGATGATGTAAAACCAATCCATCTGTTTTAATAATGTCTGATCGGCCTGATGCTTTTCATTCATGCTTAGCTCGATGAGTTTTCTATTAGCTCGGTCTTTCATGAAGTTTTTTAGTTGCTCTTTGTTGATTGTTGGCAGATCACCCATTCGAAAAACATAATCAATGAATGTGAATTCGTTTTTTAGAGCCAATTCGATGCCTTCATAGATTGATGATTCGATATTTGGTAGTAATTTAGGGTTTTCTTCGCAGAGTACTCGGAAAAGTTTACATCCGGCTTCTGAATGTAAGGATTCATCTCGTATGGAAAAGATCATCTGCTGGCCAATTCCTTTTAGGCGATTGGATGTTCTGAAAGAGAGCAATACGGCAAAGGAAGAAAACAGTTGAATGCCTTCGGCTGCAGCTGAGAAGAGGGCCAGACTCCGGGCAATGTCTTCCAGAGGGTAGTTTTTATTCTGATCATAGCGTACTTCCATCAGTAGATTGAGTTTGTTCATCGTGGCCTCGTCTTCGAGGAAGGCTTTGAAATCATCTAATCCTAAGGTATCATTGAGGTAGGCATAGGCTACAGCGTGTATGGTCTCGAAGGCACCAAAGGTTTGGCCCATCATTTTGATCTCGGGTACAGGAAACCATCGGGGAACCATTTCTGACCAGTAGTTCCCTACTTCAGTCTCGGTCTGTGCAAAGCCTTTTAAAATATCACCGATGACGGTTTTTTCTTGTGGTGAAAGGTTTTCTTCCCAATCTTTTATGTCGGATTGCATGTTGATTTCTGTATGCAACCAATGGGCGTTTTGTTGTCTAAACCAGTATTCATGAGCCCATAAATATTGAAAAGGTTTGAAAGCCAGACGTTCTTTTGTGATGCTCATAGTGGTTCATTTTTTTAGTCGTTGTCGAATAGATGATGGCCTTGGTAAATACCCCAAGGCTATGTTGAGTTTTTGATAAGCATGGCATATGCTGAAAATTCTGAATTTATCTATCAAACTTTTATTCCCGAAAGTTTGAGTAGATATATCATCTGTCAGGCAGGTTATCTGACTTGTCCTGGCCTCTACTTTCCTTCCCAACTCTATAAAGAGCATTTGGTAGTATTCTTCAAAGGCTTTGATGGAACATACAGTAGCGGGTACTGTTCAGGTCTTTCACCTGATTCCCTTTTCCTTGAGGATTTGGTTTTTATGTGTCAAGGTACCTGATAGGTTGAAAGGTCAAATTTAGTACATGGGGATGAAAGAAATGAATGGAGATGGTCTGGATTTGTTCACTAAGTTATTAAATCTGTTCTTCTAGTTTTATTAGTATTTCTGATGTGAAGTATTGGTGGTATTGCGCTGGTTTGATGGATGTTTTTCATTATTTTCATAAGGTTAATTATAACTAACTATTATTATTTAAATAAATAATAATAGAGAATATGATGACTAATATCTTCATGAAAAATTTTATACTTAAGGTATTGTTTGTAGCTTATTTATTGTTGTTAGTTCTGTTTTTGGTAAGAGGTCAAGATATGATGGGATACTCAAAGGCAGGTGTTTATATTGGAAGATAAACTATTTTTTGGTGTTGTATTGCGTCTGAAGGGTACCAATTATAATGTACGTACTGATGGGGATGGTGCTTTTGAGTTGAAAATGAACCATGGGATTATACACTGGTTATAAGTTATTTGTATATGAAGGCTTCTGGAGGTCTCCGTGGGTATTGCAGCTGGTGAGGTACAGTAATTGAAGTCTATCCATGTAGCGCGATCTTTACAAGAGATGATGAGATGACTGTATCGGGTATAAAACACAGATATAGTCTTGATAATCCCTCTTTCATCTTGCATCTACAAAGGCCTCTGCTCGAAATCCATTAAAATATTCAGATCATTAGTAGAGACTTATTTGATGACCGGCAGATATTTAGTCTTTTGGATGGAGTCATAGCTTATGTGAGTGTGTACGTCTTCCCCTACACTATAAGACTTATAATAACATTTTTATTATGGGCTTTAAGACCTCTTCATTTAGAAATGCTATGGGCATCAATAATTATTTTAGACCGTTTCAAAAGGATATGTCTTATATGGATTGCATTGAATTCGTCAAAGGACCAGCTAGTTTTATGGTGGGAAATAGTGATCCCGCGGAGAGTTTTATAATGTGGTGACTAATGGGCCTATGACTGTAGATAAAGTAGGTGTCCTACTAACTATAAGTAGGTTTGGGATATGCCGTTTGGAAATGGATATAAATAGAAAACTTACTCGTGACGGAAAATTCCTTTCCCAATTAAATGCTATGGAGAAACTTCAAGATTCATATGTTCAATACACTTCTTTAAATGATTATGCATTGGCGCTTTCGTTCAAATACTTTTTTTTGGATAAAACCTCTTTGACGCTTGAGTCCACTTATCAACATATCCTTATCCAGTGAAGATTTGATGCTTATGTCTATTCGAAAAAAAAAGGATTTAAATATGCCACCCGCATCATAACTTATAATGATCCGATTGCAAAACAAATTAGGCTAAATTATTATAGTGTATTTTCTACTTTAAAGCATCAGTTTAACACCAATTGCATACTCATAGCCAAATTGGATTATCTCTATTATCAAATGAGATGATATAATTTGTATCCAGTATAGAATTCCTTGAATGATTAGGTCTTGATGAAAAAAAATTAACGAATGGATGTAGATAACATGATTAAATTGGGTTAAATCTTTCTCAATGGAAAATTTGAAACAGCTCCAATTTCTCACAATCTATTGACTGGATTGGATTTCGGTAATAAAAGATATTTTTCTGATTGGTTTTATGTAGAGAACAAAGAAGGAGTAGATTTTCCATTCAACATCTATGACCCTTTCTATGGAAAAATTGATCCTTCAGAATTACCGAAGTTGAATCGTAGCAGAAGCTTACGCGAAAGGGGTCAAAAATATAAGGGAATCAATTCATATAGTTTGCGCTACCTTTATGATGATTTTTTTTTGGTGGGGGGATAGAATTCGATTAAGTCTTGAAGGGAAATGTACTTATAGTAGTAGATGGAACGATAAATGAGACCAATTAGAGAATAATGTCTTTGTTCTACGTATATGCCTGAGCGGTACTTTGATCAAGAAGACTACTACTTATATCTTATTTTACGAATCTTTTTTCCATAAGACCAAGCCTATTTTAGAAGGCGGATCTACTAATCCTACTAGAGGAATAAATTATGAAATAGGAATCAAAAGAGAGTGGGTCGATGGTAAATGGATGATAGCCCTATTGAATTTTAAGATTTTGAAATCTAATCTTTTGACTAGCGCTGGCCCCAAAAATCCTGGATTGATCTACATGTGAAAAAAGAAATCCTCCCTGATCTTGATGTAATCTTTAATTATGCTTATACCGATGCTAAGATTAGCAAGGATAATAAGCCCACTAAGATAGAAGCTTATTTACCAGGTAAGTTCCGTCATATTACTAACGATTGGGCTATGAATGAGAAATTGATCGTTCCGAATGGATTAATTTTAGTAAGAAACGTTTGCTAGATGATTATTTTAAGTTGAGTGCTAGTATCTTTTATATCAGAGATTGATATAACATTTCTTTATTGGTTGATAATCTCACGGATCGGTATAACTATACCTGGTTTTATCCTGGGCGTTGGGGTACAAGTATTATGGATGGTAAGCTTTCCCGCCGATCAATTATAGACTCTCTGTATCGTATAAGTTTTGAGTCTTAACCATCACACATAATCTACTATATATGAAACATTTGTATACGGCATTAGATAACGGTGGAAAAGCGGTTTATCCCTTTAGGAGGCTAGCATCATATGAAAGTGAAGACTTTTGTTTATGTCCTCTGGATCTTTCTCAAGACATCTCTCGTATACATGAGAGGATTTTCAAGGATTATGCCAAATATTCGCAGATGTAAAAATTTCTAAGGAAGAGGTCCTAGAATTTTACTCGGATCTCATGCAATCAAATCATGCAGGTACATTGACAGGGCTCTATAAAAGAAATTACAATTTTTTATTTAAAATAAGATGTTATTTTAATATTTTATCTTAAAAATAGTTATTATTATTTTTATATATTTATAGGCCTGTTGAGCGACCTATTTTAGGTTTCACTATGGCAGTGTTTGCTGTGATCATGGATTTTATGTTTTCCAATTGGTTTGTGGATAGACTAGTGCTAGAATCTGATGTGTGGAATGAAAAAATCCATAAGTTGAATAAGTATGTAGGATTTGAATATCAAAACCTTATTGAGTTGCTTGATAAAATTACTCATCTGGTTTTTTGTACAGACAACAGTATAATGTAGCAAGAGAGAAAATGAGTATAAAGTAAGAAAATCAATCTCTCCCGAGATAAAATAATAAAATTATGATATCCAATAATATCTATTCGTCACCCTCGTTGATCTTTCATCTACAACCTTATTTATGGGATGAGTCCAATGCTTTTCATTTTCGTGAGATTATCACAAGTGAATTTGCTCATGAACTTTTGATAGAACCCAAATTGCAACGTATTGAGCACGGGCGGGGCATTATTTTCTAAAGATAAATCATCCGAGTATCAGATATTATTTTCTATATTAAATATTAATTTTTAACTATTTTCATATCAATATTAAATCTTTGAAAAATATAAATCAAGGTGATGTTGTTCCTCTTGATTTTTTGATATTCATCATTGAGATCAAGCAAACTCTAAGGGTGAAAACAGAGCTATTTCCCCTCTATTTAGAGGAGATCTTTAATACGCTCTATCGTATCGTCTATCGGTATACTAAGCCAGGCGATCGTGTACAGGAGTTGATCCATGCTGATTATCAATAGGTAGAGTGTACTATGGAAGAGGCTATCTCTGATTTGTGGCTAACAATGATTGTATTGATTTTTATTCGATTGATTATCAAAGTTATGAAACTGATTCTATTACTCCTTTTTCCTTGCTTTGAATCGCAGTGCATCGATACAGGGCAATGTATAGATGGATCGATGATTTGTTGTATAAGTAATTGTTAGAACAAGAAATTTCGTTCGATATGATCGTATCGTTTCATCATATTTTGAGAACGCGAAGACTGCATCCTCAGGTGTATTATTATTCCTGTACACCATTTTAAGTTGTTCAATAAGTTGATTCAACTCTTTGTACCAAATATAATTCATTGAAAATTGTTCTATTTAGGAGAAGGTCCAAACTAATACAGACCTCAACAATCGATCCGTACCTTCTTCAACGTTACTGCTCCTTACAAACATTACGTGAAAACTTCCTTGAGTATTGTCAATATGGGTTTTGTGTATGGTCTTTCGCCTTATTATATTAAAACTACTCCGAAAATCAATGACTGGGTAGAAGTATTTGGTAGCTGAAGATGAATATCTTCGTCAGAATGGTTTTGTCGTATTTCGGGAGGTAGCTACTATTGGTTATCGGCATCTTTATTATGAAATGTCCCTAGGAAAGATAGAGTCCTACAACAAAATGTTTGCTGTGCTTTAGCACGAAATCCCTATACTATTTTCCAATCTGATTAAATTCTGATGACTATAACGACTCTCTTGCATGTGGATCGAAATGGAAAGGTGTTATTTCAGGATTTAATAAGAATACCTGTATTATTATATCTTTATTAGTATTATTTTAAACTTTCCATATATGTATGATCTAGTTTTTATGTCGCATTGGGAAAACTTGATATTGCTATTAGAAGGCCATGTCCCTATGAAAGTCATCATGAAGGATATCGCTGAAGAAGTCGTGGTATTTAGTGAAGACAAAAAAGTTTCTGTAGAAATAGAATGGATATCCATATCGATACCTGATGACATAAAGTTCGCTTATTTTTCACAGATATTTTTGATTCTATTTTCCGTTTTATCATCTCGATACTTTTTGAACATTCTGATTATGCACAAGAAAGATTTTGAAAATCTGTGGCTTTATCTATAGATGGATATCAGAAATTTTTTATCACTTACAGAAAAAGTTTCAATGTTATGACTTTTTACTCCATAGTTTATGCACTGTTTCCTCAACCATATGAAGATCAAGAACAATAGACAGATAATCGATTTATCTAATTCATCGAAAAGTCTACAATTTGTAGGTACGTTAAAAAATTCCGTAAGTGCCTTTAAGCCTACTTTTTCCGAGGCGTGTCAAACTCAGATTCATACGAATTATTGTTTAAAATAGTTTTTAAAAAATAGATACAGAAGTATATAAGACAACTTATCTTGTTTATATTATGTAGGGATGACCGTGCAATATACATTGACGCTATCATCCGTCAGTGTAGAAGTGTTTTTACCAATAGTTTCATAAAGAAAGAAATCCCAAACGAAGTTTTAGAAGAGATATTGATCAATGATTATCTGGGCTCCTACGTATAAGATGGAACGAATCGTGACGTTTCATCGTTCTGTAGGGCACCCAACATGGAAAGTTTGGTAGTTATATGTTCGATTATTACAACAAAGTCCTCTCAGAAGAGGAATACCCCTTCTAGATACCGGCAATTGCTCGAATATTCCTTGAATTTTGTTGCATGGTGGCTATAATTTTATTGCATCACCTCAAGATCAGTCTTTCTAGATGGGAGGAATTAGTTGTTGTCTCATGTTTCATACAAAATATGTGATTGAGCTGTGTTGTCCATGATATTGGAGCTTATTCAGAATCCTATGATATAGCCATCGAATGCGTCGGACGATTTGGTATCGGTTAGAATGAGCGATGTCTGGTTCTCTTTTTCATGGGATATTATAATTCTGTAAATCTAGTTTTTAAAAAGAGACGAAGTCCTCTTGATAAGAAAGTAAGCTGGGTGTTTTGAATGATACTATTTCATTGATTCTGATTAAAATGATTTTAATCTAAAGAGAGATGAACCGCCCACTATTTTTACCTTCCGATCCTTCACAACTTAAGAAGCTCATTCATAACCATTATGATGATATTTTCCATCAAGATGATGTACTAGATTATCTCAAAGCCATCCAAATGCTAGACTGTTACGTTGTCAAGTTTTTTCAGAACAATACAAGATACTTCAGTGGCATTAGGCCTGCTGAGCTGAAGCTATTTTTTTGAGGCCATCGATCTCGATAGATCCTTGGCTGACTGTGATTTCTTTTGGGAAAGATTGAAGCATTGTATATCAAGCATGCTGTGGCCTTTCATCTACCTGAATATGTTGCTCATCTAAATTGTCCTGTAGTCATTCCGCCTATCGTTGCAGATGTATTGGTTTTAGTGGATCAATACTTTTATGGATACCTTGGATCAGAGTGCTAGAGGTCCCTTGATTAAACAAAAATTGATTGAGTGAACTTGTTTCAAAATGGGATTTACTGTAGAATCCTATGGGGTATTTATCAATGGTGGCATGTAGAATAATCTAATGAGTTTACTCTTAGCCTGTGATCATTATGTCTATGAACATTTTCAACATGACATCAAGCGGGAAGGCTTGTCAGTGATAGCTTCCCGTTTCTGGATTTTTTTTTCAGAGAAGGCTCATTTCAGAATTCAGAAAAGTCTTGCTTTTCTCGGTCTCGGCCATCAATCTATAGTTAGAATCAAGGCCGATCCCTCTTTTTGCATGGATGTTGAACTACTTGAAACGGCCATCATACGCGAGCGAAAATAAGGTAATATCCCTATATCCGTCGTTTTTAGAGCTGGCACGATAGATTTTTGCAGTATAAATCCTTTGATGGAAATCGGACGTCTGGTTGCTCAATATGAGTTTTTCCATCATGTAAATGCTGCTTACGGATGTGGATTATTGCTCACGGATAGATACAAGCATTTGTTCGATGGCATACAACAGGCTCATTCGCTCACAGCGGACTATCACAAATCCTTCTTCTAACTGGTGAGTAGTAGTGCTTTTTTGGGTGCAGCACAAATGTTACTTGATCCTTGTCACACATCATGCAAATTATTTAAACCCTAAGAAACAAGATGAGGAGTGTTAGCCCAATCAAGTCAATAAATCTTTGCAAACCACTCATCGGTTTGATGCACTTAAGCTTTGGTTTACATTGAGACTTGTGGGTAAGAAAAAGTTTGGAGTCTATATCGAGGTCATTATCAAAATCACTATTGAGGCTGCCAATCTTATTGAGATAGATTCGTGTTTTAATTGCTCAATCGATCTGATATCAGCGAATTGGTATTCCGATATTGTTCTAATTGTATACAAGGATGTGATCTATGTGAAGTCAACAGTGATATCAGAAAGTCCATGATTATCTAATATGAATATTTGTTGTATAGTACTAAGGTTTATAGTGTGTTTTATCTAAAGATACCCTATTGAATATACTTACGACAATTGGCGGGATTCGAAAAATCCTTGATATGATTAATCAACATGGTGCAAAATTTGTTGTACAATCTCATATTGGGAAAGCTTTAAAAATCATACGAATAGGTGGATACACGACAAACATTTGATGTGATCGGGATTGGTATAAGTCCATTTAACCTAAGGCTGGCTGATCTATTGCGACTTATTGAAGGATTGTCCGATTTGTTTTTTGATCAGGCTGATTGCTTTGACTGTCATTCGGGTTTGATGTTGAATCATGCCACCTTATATGTATTTTTCATAGCCGATCTGGTGACGATAGTGGATCCTATAAGTTGATATAGCTTCTTGGATTTTCTCAAGCAGATTGAAAGGTTGTATAAGTTTTACATTTGAGAAGATTTTTTTGTCCAGAGTAAATAGTATAATACTTATTTCCAATTGATAACCAATTAGTTACACAATTGTAGATTTATTCATAGAGCAGTATGCTTATATTATGATAAAGATACCCATTTGTATGGGTTGACTGTAGAGCATGCGCATATTAGGACTAGGACAGTCTTTACATTCGAAAAAAAATTACTTTTCGGGACAGGTACGCGACCTCATGTGTCTGACTTTGTAAAGGAGAATGTTTTTCCCGATCTGATTCACATCTCAGAGTACCTCCCTTTCAAGGCGAAGATTTTTCATAAAGGATCAATGTCGATCATTGGTTCTGGGTAAAGTAAAGTAGAGGTTTTTCAAGATTTATTACCCTATACTAGAGTAGGATTACAACTCAATTAGTTTATCTGTCCTGATCGATTTTTCCCATGGAATATTCTAAATTGACTCTTGAGCTCACTTCACCGGAATACGTGGATTACTTTTAAAACCTACTCGCTAAAAATAGGAAAGCTTTGTTTCTTACTCAAGATCCGTTGTACAAACGGTATCGATTTTGATCTAATCAATCAAATATTTTGATACGATTTATGAGTTGAGCGTTTGGGATGTGCCTTTGACTGTACGGTTGAGGCCTAATATGCAGTTAGACCATATCGCTTTTAAGAGGGGAGGTGTTTATCTGTTTGCACTTTACGTAGATCCAACAAGAGCGCCTATTCGTATTTGATATGAATTTTCTCATCTTTGCTACTGGCTATCAATATGAGGAGCCTAGGTTTTTACAAGGCATTCCTGTATGTATAGTCCGTAGAGCTAATCAGTTGTATGATGTACAGTGCAATTATACTATCGACATCCATGGGGATGAGATTTTCGTACAAAATCCTGAATTGTATACACATGGTTTTATCACACTCGCTGGTGTGATGAAGGTCTATCGGAATGCTTGCATCATCAATACCTTAACGGGTATAAGGAGATTTATCCTGTAGAGCAGCGGATCGTCTTTTAAAAGTTTGGATATTGATGCGTTGGAGACGAGCGAGCTTCCCATACGTAAAATCGTCTTATGACGACCTTTTTTGTTGATCAGATGGGGGAGCTTTAGAAAGACATTTTCTGGATGCGCATGGCATTGAGTATTGCGATGAGTGAGACACCTACATCGGAAAAGACTGCTTCCCACATTGTAGCGATACCGCATGCGCCTAGGATCAATATGATGACTTTGACAACAAAGGAGAACGTGATGTTTTGCCAGACGACGGTGCGGGTGGCTTTCCCAATTTTCACTGCAGTGACGATCTTTGAGGGCTGGTCGGTTTGGATTACTATGTCGGCGGTTTCTATGGCTACGTCACTACCAAGACCGCCCATGGTGATGCTGATATCACTAGCAGCGAGTACGGGTGCATCATTGATTCCATCCCCAACAAAAGCTAGTACTCGATCGGGCTCTTTTTTGAGTTGTTCGACTTGATCAACTTTATCTTCTGGGAGCAGGTCTCCGTATACCTCACTGATTCCTAGTTGAGTGGCTGTTTTTTTCGCGACAGAACTCTTATCCCCTGAAAGCATGACGATCTTTTCGATGCCTACTTCACGCATTTGTCTGATGGCTTCCAAGACATCTTCTTTGATCTCATCGGCGATGATGAAGTGACCGGCAAATTTTACATTGATGGCTACCATCACGATGGTCTCAACTTCTTGATCGATCTCAGCAGGATAGGCGATTTGAAATTTTCTCAGAAGTTTAGCATTGCCAGCCAGTACAGTTTTACCATTGATCATCCCCTTTAATCCGTGACCGGAGATCTCTTCGATCTCTTCGGTGGTAGCGATGTGATAGTTGATTTTTCGGTCTGAAGCCCATTGGCAGATTGCCTTAGCTGCTGGGTGGGTCGATTTTGATTCGAGGGCTGCTGTCAGTGATGCGAGTTCTTCTTGGCTAATATCTTGGGGTATGACTTTCTGTACGTTGAAGACGCCTTTGGTCAGTGTACCAGTCTTGTCCATGACTACGGTGTTGAGTTGGGTAATCAGATCAAGATAATTCGAGCCTTTGAAAAGAATCCCCCTTCTCGAAGCAGCTCCTATCCCACCAAAATAACCCAGCGGGATGGAGATTACCAGTGCACAAGGACAAGAGATCACCAAAAAGATCAATGCTCGGTAGAGCCAGGTATCGAAAATGTAATTCTCTACGAAGAGATAAGGCAGCAGACATAACAATACAGCGACTCCGACGACTATGGGTGTGTAGATTTTTGCTAAGCGTCGGATAAGCTGTTCGGTTTTGGCTTTTTTGGCCGAAGCGTTTTGTACCAGATCGAGGATACGGGCCAAAGAGCTGTCATCAAATACGTGGTTGACATGGATTGTTACGGCCTTGTGGATGTTGATCATCCCAGCCAATACACTCTGACCCTCTTTGAGACTTTGAGGTCGGCTTTCTCCGGTCAAGGCTGATGTATTGAATGAGGAGTTTGACCCATCAATTAATATACCATCAAGAGGGACTTTTTCTCCAGCTTTTACCTGGATGGTCTCACCGATGGCGATGGTTTTTGGGTTGACTTCTTGATAGAGTCCTTCTCTGAGTACACTGACCGTCTTCGGGCGGATGTCGAGCAATGCTTTGATGTTCTTCTTGGCTCGGTTGACAGCAGTATTTTGAAAAAGTTCGCCTACAGAATAGAAGAGCATGACGGCGACTCCTTCAGGATATTTTCCGATATAGAAAGCGCCAAGTGTAGCAATAGACATCAAGAAAAATTCGGTAAAAAAATCTTTTCGGGCAATCTGCCGTAGATCTTGAATGATCACAGGCAGGCCTACAGGTAGGTAAGCAGTTAAGTACCAAATGAACCGGGATATTCCTTTGAAAAATCCGGGTCGGAGGTAATTATCCATGTACACCCCAGTGAGTAGTAAGATCAGACTTAAGATGGCTGGGATCCATAGTCTCCATCCGATTTCTTCGGCTCCATACTCGTGGCCATCGTAAGTAGAATGTAAGATTTTATTTTTGTTATCGGTAGGGATGGATTTTTCTTGAAATATCATATTTTTGATTTTTGTTTGAGTGATCTAAAAAAAATTAGAACAAAGATATCGATTCTACCCTAAATAATACTTTATAATATATATGTAAATTACTATTTATTTTATTTTGTTAGTTTTCTAAAAACTGGGTTTTCAAAAGGCTTATCTTTGTGTCGTTTCGTACGAATGGTTTTGTATAAAATGATGCTTTCATGTTCAGATTGTATGTTTTTTTAATGCTTTTTTTGTCAGGATATTTAGATGTGTTTGGACAAGTGCTCAACATCTCGACTGTAGATATAGAACTCCCTTCTGGAAGCACGCTGATAAGTACTTCAATAAAGTTGCCAACGGAGAAGCTGATACAGGTATTGCAGACAGGATCATCCAGCCCACAATTTGAAAGGATTTTGAAAGCTTATGTTGAAAAAAAATTTAACTTACGTATCAATGGAAAACCCAATACGTTGCGTTTTGTGGGAAAGAGGGTTGATGAGAAATTTACTTGGCTTGAGTACGAATCTTCTGTTGAGTCTACCGTATCAGAGGTCAAGGTCTCAAATAGTTTACTCATCGAGCAGCATTCGAACCAACGAAACATCATCAATTTCAGTATCAGAGGTACAAGAAAGACGGTGATTTGTCAGAAAGGTTGCGAAGAGCAACAACTGTCTTTTTAATTTCTCTCGAAGTCCAATGACTTGCCTCAAAACTGAATGCTTAATGTTTGGATTTGATTAAGTCTCGGATTTCAGTCAGTAAGCGTTCTTCAGCTGGGAGAGTGGCAACTTGCTCCTCTTTTTTATAAAATTTATTGATGGCCTTTGTCAGGAGAAATATGCAGAAAGAAATGATTAGGAAATTTACCATAATTTGATGGCTACCTCATCGGTTCTTGCAGCGTTTGTCCCATTTTTCAAGACGATTTTCAGACGGATGAAATCCACCATACTAATCACGTAGTCTATAGGAGGCATCACTACATTTTCAGCCAATAAACTGACTAATTTTTAAAATCGCATCCGATGATCACACCGATGGACAGGTCGACCACATTGCATCGAACATGATTTTTATAATATTTTTTTTAATTGAGTTGATTTAGAAGAGCATCATTTTTTCTTTTCTTTCATAAGCCTTATTGGTCCATTTGATGCTGAGTATCAGGGAAAATATGATGATCGAAATACTGACTAATAAACTGATAAACCTACCGTTTTCTATACTGATACCTGTTTAATATGATTTTAGAGTCATGTGATGTATATCTGTTCTTTCTTTTAGCATGGACTTTTATATCCTGAATGCTAGTGATTTTGAGTAGATAATAAATGTAGGGCATCAAGATATCCCATAGAAACGAAAGCATTGATAATTGATAGGACTGTAGCGATGATTAACATCAGAGTAAAGTCTGTGGATTTGCTATGGGTAGTGAATTTTTAAAGTGATATGAATATACTTATGATTTTATTTGATTTTAGATGTAAAGCTATTAAAAGTATCCGGTAAGTTCATATCATGGCTGACTGATCGCTTCCCAATTGATCTTGGTTATACCCTCTTTGACGCCCCATTGGTTGGCCATACCCCCATTGATCTCGAGTACAAATTTTGCGGGTTTTTTGGATTGGGGGACTCCTGTCTCAATCATTGGAGGAACATTTTTTGCAGTGTTAATCACGGTACTGTCTGAATCGATGTAGATGATGTCCAACGGGATGCGAGTATCTTTCATCCAGAAGCTTTGTGGTTTGGGCTCATCGAAGATGAAGAGCATACCTTGGTCTTCTTGCATCGAGGAGCGGTGCATTAAACCTTGGACTCTTTTTTGTTCGCTGGTAGCCAATTCGATGTCGATTTTTTTAATCGTTTCCACCCCGTTTTTTAGCTGGAGTTCTCCCTCTTTGATGAATTCGATTTCCAATAACTTAGAAATATTTTTTTGATCGTCTTTTTTGTAGATGAATAAAAGGACTATCAATAATAAATTAGTCATCAAGATGTAAGGGATAATTTTTTTCATCATGAGGTATATTTTCTCTTATAAGCAATTACCATAACCAATATACCTATAAAGAGGAAGGGAATACCGAGAAGTTGTCCTGTATTCAAACATGAGATTTGGATGATTTCCTTACCTTGAGGCTCTTTGATGAATTCTATCGAAATACGTATCGACCAGATCAGAGTGAAAAACAAGCCAAAGATATAACCCAATAGATTTCTTTTTTCCGTCTTTCGGTATATGTACCATGATAGCAGGAAGACACCGAAATATCCGGCAGCTTCGTACAATTGAGTCGGGTGTCGGGGTACGATTTCACCATATTCGGCGTCCATCTGCATAAATTTTACAGCCCAAGGTAGATCTGATGGTTTTCCCACGATCTCCGAATTGAAAAAATTTCCTATTCTAATAAAGGCACAACCCAAGGCGATGGGGATACACAGTCTATCGTAGAGCCATAGAAAAGGCTTTTGAATCACCTTTTTACTATAGAGATATGTTGATATGATGAGTCCTAATGCGGCGCCGTGACTAGCTAATCCACGGTAACCGATGAATTGATAACCTTTGATGATTCCTAAAAGAGTACCGTCAGGATTTTCTCGTATCGGTAGCAGTGCCTCGAGCCAATGGTCTTTAAAGTATGGTAGATCATAAAAAAAGACTTGCCCAAGCCGTGCGCCGATGAGCGTAGCTAGAACAGTGTAAACCAACAATGGATCGAGATATTTTTTATCCATCTTTTCCTTTTGGAAAATGTGCGCCATGATATACCAGCCAAATAAAAAGGCCATGACAAACATCAAGCTATAGAAATGAAGGGTAAAAAAACCTAAATCGATCCCTTTAACTGGATCCCAAGTGATGTATTCTAAAAAATTCATTTCTTTATTTTTTTTATTGGTATTGGATCATAGCCCTTTCCGCCCCAGGGATGACAACTTATTATCCGTTTGAAACCCAACTGGATCCCACGAAAAAATCCATAAGTTTTTAGTGCCGTAGCTGTATACTCCGAACAACTGGGCGTATAGCGACAACTTGGACCTAACCAGGGCGATACTGCTTGTTGATAAAACCTGGTTAACATCAGCAAGGGGGTTATGCTGATCTTCTTATCGTGCCTCATAGCGAGTGCTAAAATATGACTTTTACAATGATTATCTTTGGCATTGGCTTAAAATAATAGGGTGAAATGTATGACACGCCGCTGGCCGAAAGATTACGGCCAAAGACTTTAGATGATTACATTGGCCAGGATCGTTTGACTGGGCCAGGTGGAGTCATCCGTACAATGTTGGATGTCGGACGTGTCCCTTCACTGATCTTTTGGGGGCCGCCGGGCACTGGTAAGACTACCTTGGCTAGGATCATCGCCCTGACACTGAAAACTTCCTTTCAACACTTGAGTGCTATCAATGCTGGAGTAAAGGAAGTGCGCGAAGTGATCGAAAAAGCCAAAAAAAGAGACCTTTTCTCTACCAAGACTCCTGTACTTTTTATAGATGAAATCCATCGCTTCCACAAGGGGCAACAGGAGTCCTTGCTTGAAGCTATTGAGAAGGGTTGGCTTGTCCTAATCGGCGCTACGACAGAAAATCCCAGTTTTGAGGTGGTCTCTTCCTTGCTCTCTCGTTGTCAGTTGTATAAGCTATTGCCTTTGAGCAGCGCAGCGCTTGAGCAGTTGCTTGACAATGCCTTGAAAAAGGATGTGATTTTATCGAAGAGAATAGTCCAACTTGAACAAATGGAAGCCCTGTTGTATTTTTCTGGTGGGGATGCTCGGAAACTTTTGAATGCGCTGGAGTTGCTCGTGGATGTTTTCCCTCCCGGACAGCCTGTTGTAATCGATGATACGTTGGTCAAGGCGCAATTTCATAAAAACATGAGGCGTTATGATAAGACGGGCGAATATCACTATGATATCATATCGGCTTTCATCAAGTCTCTCCGTGGTTCTGATCCGAATGCTGTCGTATATTGGTTAGCTCGTATGATAGAAGGAGGCGAGGATGTCAAGTTTATTGCTCGGCGTATGCTCATCCTAGCATCCGAAGACATCGGTTTGGCCGATCCGATGGCTTTGGTGGTGGCTAACAATACTTTTCAAGCAGTCGATGTTATCGGCTATCCCGAGAGTCGGATCATCCTGAGTCATTGTGCACTTTATCTGGCCAATTCGCCCAAGAGCAATACTGTGCTAGAGGCGATCAATACTGCTCAAGAGATCGTCCGCCGTACAGGCGATCTACCTGTTCCGCTACCTCTGAGAAATGCTCCTACCCAGCTGATGAAAAATTCCCACTATGATGAGGGGTATCAGTATGCCCATCACTTTAAAGGAAATTTTGTTGATATAGAATTTTTACCCGAAACGCTGTCCGGGACTAAGCTTTATGAACCTGGGGCAAATCCTCAAGAGGACAACATCAAGACTGTCCTAAAAGGCCGTTGGGGAGAACGATATCGATACGAATGATCGTTTTTTTTGACGCGAATCTCTTAGTACGATTTATGAAGTCGATCTACTCCTAATCAGAACTTAAATTTAGAATTCTTATAAGGCTTTTGATCTATAGGTTAATCGTGTGATCACTTATCAATGCCATTGATGTATGCTCATATTGGTTTTTAAAATGAGCTTAAAATCCGATTGTATTCAAGTTTTAAATATTGAAATTTATCTAAAATTAATTAATTTTAATTAAATTATTATTTTATATTTTTTTTTATAAGTTAGCAACGTCATTTTTTAGTAGGAAAAATAGATCACTATAATCAATCTTTACCTCTAGTTTACCTTAGTGCTTGTAAGTGGGTCCCTTATAAGATATACTTATAAGGATCTGCAAAGAATTTGAGATGATTTTCCCTTGTTACAGGTAGGAGGATTCTCCATCTATGATTGTGTATTTTATTGGGTAAGTTTACAAAACATTAATAAAAACAAATAATTATTAAATTATAACTAAAACCACAAAAGGTAGTCAGGAGAAGACATCAGGACGTCCTGTCCATGGTTTGAAGAAGTGAAAATTAAGATAGAGGAAGGTAGAGATACAGATACAGGTCTAGATTAAATGAATTAATATTATGGATATTAAAGATTATAAATAATAGAGCGCGTATAAGAAGATTAATATCCGCATGAAGAGGAAATATAAAAGGATCCCTTTATTTTGGATGGAGGTGTGCATCTCTATCTCAGTAGTGCTTTCCGTATTTTTTACTATCTCTACAAAGGAATTCAACCCATGGAATATTTTTTTTCCCAATGATATTATTATTTAGATACCAGAATTTTTTTACCATTTTCTTTTTGAAACACTGATGTCTGCCTTGTCGACTGCCTTCTATCTCTCGTGTAAGTATCGTTGGAATCCTTGTGTGGGGATACTTATGCTCAAAAACTAGTAGATTGTTCTCAGTCCCTTGTATTGGGGTACAGGTGTACTCCAAGAAAGGAATCAGTTGTATGTGCTCTCTCTAGTCTTGATGGTTGATTATCTTCTCTATGGATATAGAGAACGCCATATCAATCGCTTGTATGGTGATGAAGTGGGATGTGCTCAAGGACCTATGCTATCGATGTACTATTACTGCTTTGTGCACTGCTCGCTCATGTCTATCTGCTCTTCCCAGATCCAGCAGATTTTTACTTTTACCATTTGAATACTTTAGTACCCATTCAAAATTTTGTTTACTTCTTCAACTGGATTTTAAGTAACATCCTATGAATGGGTATATGGTTTTTCAGTTACAAAGAATGGTATTATTGCTTCCTCGCCTTCCCTTTGATGATGGTCATCTTTAAATTTTCTATCATGGTCTCTGTGAAGTTTGACAATGTCTCTGTTCAAGAGGTCTGGGCTCGTCTCCTCCCATTTGCATTGGTATTGCCATCATCCTGTGGTGGATAAGGATGGGGGTGTATAGCAAGGACTTTTTTGGTGAGGATTTTAAAGATCCGACAAAGATTGGCATAATCCTTTATGAGAAGTAACTCATCATAAGTCTGTTGTATCTCATGTACCTTAACTTCAATCTATCGTTTCGGGAGCAACTCTATTACTGGCTTTTATACACCGGTTGGTTTTATTAAAGGGTCTACTTGATCTTGTTCTCTTCATAACCTGGTCCGACTTGGTGTTTGTAGGCATTTTCTTCCTGTGGATGTTTTCTAACAAGTGGACTTGGATCCCTATGTCACCATGTATTCATTATGGATATGTCTTAATTTTTTTTTGGATATATAGGCCTGGATATCTATGAAGATGATCAGTATTATGTGTTTATGTTTGGCTTGTTTATGTTCTATCGGATATGGCGGGGGCTATCTGATCCAAGAGATCATATGTTTGAAGCCGTCTGCAGAGATGGAAAACGATTGGACGTCTAGAAAGTACGGAAACCGATATAGGTGGGCAGATCTGGGAGATCACTATAGGGAAAAGACTTCAACTGAAAAGAGGTGATGCTGGGGGTAGGTGGGTTGATATGCACTCCGGACGATCGTCCGGCTTAACCTATGGTTCTGAGTGGTCTTAAAGGTCGAAGTCTATCCTCTAAGGAATCACCGTTGAGTCCCCATACGATTAAAAGTATTCGTCCTTTATCTTTACAGTCAAGAGAGACCTCATCGCAATGAAAAAGACCATTTATCTGGGAGTGACGATTTCAGCCAGTGCATAAATGGCACTTCCGATACATCGAGTGTCTATTGATAAGTGGTGCAGACTTGCCCGTATATATGGTTCACAACGAGTGTGCAAACTATGCACAATTGGAGGCTAGCTTAGTCTGATTTTTCAGCGAAGAGTTCAACAAATATCACTGTGAGGAAAAAAATCTTCTACTTTTTGCTATCCACTACAAGATTCTTTGTAATGTTGTTCGGATGTATTCTCGCGAAGAGCCGAGGCTTTACATATGGTGCTCGGGGAATGGATGTGATTTAGGATGATATCAAGGTGATACTATCGGCAGAGTGTGTTTTTTTTCACTCTACTTCGGGATGCCTTTGAAGACGTCAAGACAATGGCATTGGAGGCATTTGGCGAATAGGTGGTCCGATTAGACAATTATCAAATTGAGAAGATTTCGTACACTATGGTCATATATTAAGATCGATATGTAAAAATATTGAACTGGTATCTAATTGAGTGCATGATCAACTGCTTGATGGAACAGGATCTTATCCGTTTATTGTAGGTGATGTGTTAGAGGGCGTATGGCGTTTTTTTTAATTGTAATGGGCTCAAATGATGAGATTTAGTGATATTTTAGATCGAGGAAATGAAAATCGTCATAAGATAAAAATTATTCTGTAAGATCTTTTCAACCGCTATATAAACGGTTGGAAATAGAACGATATCGACTTGATCGTCTCTTGGCTTGATCATGAGGTAGTCAAGATAGAGTCTCATGGGCCTACGTACCACAGTCTTTCGAAAATAAGGGATTGATTTGATACTTATATAAATTATGATAAATTGATTATCAAGTAGAATGTACTTTCTTTTTATGAACTTCCGGTTGATCGTCTGTCTTTTTCGGAATGGACTTTTGAGTCTATTTCCGATGGGGTTCTTTATACCTTGTCACGTGGGATCAGTCTCATCAGATTTTCCGATGATAAGATTGTATTTATGTACGAGTATCGCATGAAGAGGTCCTCTTATGATTGGAAGAAGGATTTTGGTTTAGCTTCGGATTGATATTCTTGACTATGCAGGCTTCAGTGGATGGGGGCACCATTTTCTACACTCTCTTCTGGAATGAGGAAAACAAGTAATTCTTCGGCATTTTTCGTCAGTAGGAGCATACTTTTGCTCTTGATGCCTCGGATGCTCCGTTGAGCCAGATTGACTATATACTCACCGACTTGTTGATGAGTTGTTTGGGGAGAATATTTCGGAAATGATTGATACAATGGTACGTACCTCTGTACCGATATCTACTTGTAGTTTGAACAAGTGGTCGGAATTAGTCATTTTCTGCTTCTAATATGGTTCCGATTCGTAGCTTGATTTTGGAGAAATCGTCAAAACTTACGCTTGGGTTCACTACAGGCTTGTCTGTCTGAGTAGGTAGTTGCTTTGCTTACTTGCTTCCAATTTTTTGAGTTGTTTTTGGATTTTGGAATCTTCTATTTTTTCAAACAAAAGTATGGGTTGTCCCAATATGTGACCTGGACTTAGGATCTCAAGCTCTTGCAATTTGTCCCAAGGGTAGGGGGATAAGTGGAGCATCTTGGACAACTTTTGTGCTGTATCGGGCAAGAATGGTTCGGCTAATTGGAAGAGCATCCCTGCGATCTGTAGTGAAACGTAAAGGATCCTTCCGACTCGTTTGTGGTGATTGCTATAAATTTCCCAAGGGGCTTCTTCGGTCAGATATTTGTTACCTAGTCGGGCTAGATTCATGAAAGCAGTCAGGCTATCTCGGAAATGATAATCTTCTATTAGACAACCGATCTGATCCGGATAGTTCTTGATCTGTGATAAGATCTCTTGGTCTTTTTCTGAGAGTACTCCCGGATCGGGTACTCTGCCCTGATGGTATTTTTGTGTGAGTACTAGGCTGCGATGGATGAAGTTGCCTAGTATGGCTATGAGCTCTGAGTTGATCCGTGTCTGAAAATCTTTCCAACTGAAATTGTTGTCTTTGGTTTCGGGCATTTTGACCGTCAGGATGTAGCGTAATGCGTCTTGGTGACCCGGGAAGTCCTCGAGGAATTCGTGTAACCAGACGGCCCAGTTTCGCGATGTGGAGATCTTCTCGTTTTCTAGATTGAGGAATTCATTAGCTGGGACATTTTCCGGCAGGATATATCCACCGTGGGCTTTAAGCATGACCGGGAAGATGATACAATGGAAGACGATATTGTCCTTTCCGATGAAGTGGATCAGGGTGGTATCACTGTCTTTCCAATAAGGTTTCCAATCTTTTCCCTGATGTGTAGCCCACTCGATCGTTGAAGAGAGATAGCCGATAGGTGCATCAAACCATACGTAGAGGACTTTACCTTCAGCTCCATCGAGTGGTACGGGGATACCCCAATTGAGGTCTCGGGTCACGGAACGTGGTTTGAGACCTTCGTCGAGCCAGGATTTGACTTGTCCGTAGACATTAGTTTTCCAATCATCTTTATGTCCTTCGAGGATCCATTTTTTTAGAAAGTCTTGATACCGGTCCAATGGGAGGTACCAGTGCTTGGTTTTTTTCAGTACAGGGGTTTGTCCGCTTAGTGTAGATCGTGGGTGGATCAACTCCTCGGGACTGAGTGAGCTACCGCATTTTTCACATTGGTCTCCGTAGGCGTTCTCATTATCGCAACGGGGACAGTGGCCTAGGATGTACCGATCGGCTAGGAATTGTTGGGCGTGCTCATCATAGTATTGCTCAGATGTTTCTTTGATAAATACGGCTTGTTCGTTGAGCCGCTTGAAAAAATTAGTAGCGGTTTTGTGATGAATTTTGGAAGAGGTACGCGAGTAGTTGTCAAAAGAGATTCCGAACTTTTCGAAGTGTTCTTTGATTATGAAATGGTACTTGTCGACGGATTCTTGTGGATTGATGCCTTCTTTTTTCGACCGGATGGTGATTGGTACCCCATGCTCGTCGGATCCACAGATGAAGATGACGTTTTTTCCTTTGCGTCTGAGATAACGTACGAAGATGTCTGCCGGTACGTATACACCAGCAAGATGTCCGATATGTACCGGACCATTGGCATAGGGAAGGGCTGCTGTGACCGTGTAACGTTGAGTGTTTTTGCTCATTGGATGGGGATTCAATCAATTGGAACCAAAGTTAGTAAAACATCTTTATTAAGGAGTTTATGACGGCTTGGATCGGATGATGTTTTATAATTACCCAATTAGATACATTACAGATTTTATGAATAGATCAATTTTTGTGTTTTTTCCCGCCTTCATTATATTAGGATTTACTTTCATACGAGTTGTGGTATTGAAAAACAATTTTGAATAAAAATTTCATGTAGTCGTCGGTATACTGGTAGATCAGATGAGGTAGGAATATTTCTATCGCTTTGATGAGGAATCTTCTAAAGATGGTTTTAATCGTATTATAAAGGAGTATTTTCTCTTCCACAATGTGCATTACAACTATGTGCCGACCTATACTGAACCGGGATATGTTTCGATCTATACTGGAACTATGCCTGCTGTACACGGTATTTTGGCCAATCATTAGTATGAGAGAGATATGTGGAATCGGTTTTATTGTGCTGAGGATGGGCCAAGTACGTTTGATAGTGGCAGGAGAGGAATAGGAAGGTAGGATGTTCTTAGAAATATTCAAGCGATCAACCTTCACTGATGAGTTGAAGATGATGACAAATTTCCGTATCAAAGTCATCTGCCTCGATTTGAAAGACCGTGGAGCCATATTATCTGTAGGCCATTTTTCCTATGCGGTTTATTGGATGTCTCAAACTGCGAATTTCATCATGAGCAGTTATTATATGAAAGACTTACCTGCTTGGGTCAAGGCTTTCAATGCTAAGAAATATTATATAAATTACATTTGCCTGGGATGGTCTTTGATGAAGGATCCTGAGGCTTATGATGAAAAGCTTACTGGATGACAATCCTTATGAAAACAAGGGTCCGGGAAAAGTCACATTGACTTTCCCCTACAATTTGCAAAAAGTGGTTGAAACTAAGGCAGTGGGTATTATTAAGTATACCTATTTTATTAATTATTCTTTAGTAGATATTTATAAATTATTAATTTAATAATGAAGTATTTTGTTTATATTAATTTAGGTATATTATTATGATTTGGTTTTAGTCTACCGACGATCTCGGACATGCTATGGGCCTTCGTTCGGTAGGGCTTCCAGGATACTTATCTAAGATTGGATAGCAACCTAGCTGATTTATTGTCCTTTTTAGATAAAAAGGTTGATAGAGGGAGATATTTGCTTTTTCTTACATTAGATTACGGTGGTCTGGAAAATTCCAATTATCTGAAGTATCGGAAGTATGTGGTAGATTTTTTTTAGGGAAATCCTTTCTTAAAGGTTTTCGAGCTTTCTCGGTAGAAAAACACGATCAGGATTTGATAGATGATTATATCAGTTTTAATCTCTCCTTAAAGAAGGATTCCGTCCGATCGATCAAATTGAATGAATTTGTAGGATCGGATGATCCTTATAAGATTACTCACGTTTTACTATACAATTATGATACTCATGTTCCATTGATTTGGTTTGGTTGGAAGGTACAAAATGAAAAACCCATCGGAAAGTATTTACTATAGAAATTATTCCTACGCTTTCTCAGAAGTTGCGCATCACTTTCCACAATGCTTCGGAAATCGATGTATTGGAAAAGATTATCCATTAAATTGTTACAGATCGATCTCCAATACTACTGGGCAATGGTCTGAATGTTTAGCTTCGGGTAAAATAAGTGCATCTCGTATCTTGTCTTCTAATGGCTTGCTGACCATTTGATAGTCGATTCTCCAACCTTTGTTGTTGGCTCGTGCGTTGGCTCGATAACTCCACCAGCTGTAATGATGCGGCTTTTTGACTAAGTGTCGAAAGCTATCGATGAAGCCTGAGTGGATGAACTTTGTCATCCATGCCCGTTCTACAGGTAAGAAGCCTGAGACAGTAACATTTCGTATCGGATCGTGGATATCGATGGCCTCATGGCAAATATTGTAATCACCTGAGATAATCAAATTCGGATGTTCTTGTTTTAATTTCTGGATGTAGTGAAAAAAGTGGTCCATGAATTGGAGTTTGAAGTCTAGTCGTGCTTCCATGTTGGATCCAGATGGGATATAAAGGCTGATGACCGATCCCCAATCAAAGTCTGCACGGATCACTCGCCCTTCGCCGTTCATATGATCCAAACCAATTCCATAGGTTATGTGTTTTGGTTTTATCTTAGAGAGTATGCCTACTCCACTGTAGCCCTTCTTCTCAGCCGGTAACCAATAGTGGTGATAGCCCAGGTATTCGAAGGATTTTGTATCGATCTGTCCTTTGAAGGCTTTGATCTCTTGTAAGCAGAGTACATCGGGCTGAGCGGCTTGGATCCATTCGATTAGGCCTTTGTTCATCGCAGCACGGATTCCATTGACGTTGTAACTGATGATCTTCATATTGAAGTTGGTGTAAAGGACCAAAAATAATTACTTAATCTTTATTGAAGAAAAGTCTCTTATTCATCGATGGTCATGGTTTGGCTGGAGAGCTTGATTGTACCGGTCTGAAGCGTTATGTATTTTTTATTGGCTAGTCTTCTAACAATTCCACAGTTCTATTTCTTTATGGTGAAAAGATAATTGAAGACTTGAATATTTTTATTCTGAACACAAAGAATTAACTCATAAAATACTATATGTTAGGATCTTACAAAGATCGATTATAATTAGATAAAAAATCATGAAAACAATTTTTTTTTTCATTTTTTCTCTCTTTATGAGGGGACTTTCCATCTCGTCTCAGATTCTTAGTTGTCACTGGAAACGGTGTTATCCAGAGTGTTTATCTCAACCTACTAGAGATTGTTTCTGAATAGAAATCGCTGGGGTTTATCAAATGATTCTGACCAAGGCCCATCTATGCAAAATCCTTATCAAAACCGATAAAAACCTCATATTCTATATCCGAACTGAAATAAAATGTGATAGTTTAGAGGGGTCTATTCTAAGAAGAATAACGTCATCTCAATCATGTGATCTATTGAAGGTATATATTCCAGATCAGGGTATCGAGTCCTTTTTTATGGCCAATTTGGGAACTATCCAATCAGATCATCAACTCTATTTGAAAAAGGTTGCAATAGAGGTAGCTGGTTCAGGTTGGATTGATTTACGGAACATCTATGCCTAAAAAGTGACGGTAGAGATCGCTGGTTCGGGTGAGGTGAAGCTTTTGAGTACAATTGAAGATTTGGATTTGGAGATCGTTGTATTAGTCTGTTTCCAAGGACGACGGTTTGATACTGATAAGGCTCTGATCGAAATCACTGAATCGTCCTGATTCGAGGTCTTTGTTGTAAAAATGATCGATGTTGAATTGTCCGGTTTGGAAAAGGTTTATTATTATGGTTCACCAGCCTTATTCGTAGATAAGATTGGATCGGGACATGTTAGAAAAATTGAGAACTAATTAATAGGACACGATGAAATTGTCTTAAGATTGTTTCTCCCCAAAGATCTGTTTGAGGATTTTTCTGTGATGAGGTAAGTTGATTTGACTTCACTGAGGCCAATCTATCTGAGATTAAGATTTCTCCCACTTTCCAACGGATTGTCCGAGTCGTAATAGTCATAATGCAATACTACTTCGTTTGATATGTGCTTTTGGATGGACGCAGCTGCTTGTATGACCTTTTGATAATGTGCCTCTTCCATGTCCAAGTCGATGCTTCTTCTTTGAGATATTCTAAAATATCTTTATTCTGAAGTGAGGTACCTAGTATTGTCACCATGGTGCCTTCGTAAACGCCTAATCTGTGAATTTTTAAGTATTACACATAAAGTTAATTTTTAAATTGTAATTACTTAATTATTATTTTAATATATAATTATAATTAATAATTATATAAACCTTTCTACTAATCAAAATTCTAGCCTTTCCCATGATGGATATCGACTTTAATGGCAACTGATGGAAAACTTTGTCTTCTCGTTAGGATTTCAATAGTTCGTTTATCCCTTCGAAGGCCTGTTCGCCGAAAAGAGTCCATCACGATCAGGACATTTTTTGTTGTGATCCTTTATTTTGCCAAATGACGTTGAGGATAGGTCTACCTGGTGGAGATCGATGATTTGCAGATGGATGTTGGTACCCGATGTATCGTGGAGTATCGCCATGCCATGTTGTGAAATATACGTTATTATCTTTACATTCAATTAGTTATGAAAATACTATCTAATCTTTTTGTATAGTTCCGTATCGTTTTTGGTGTAGTAACGTTACTGAGCGCTTTGCGTGAATAGAGGCTATTCATCACACTGTGCATATTGGCACTGATGATATGCAATCTCCATCCTGAGAATTGATTCTTTCCAAGAACTTTTTGATGCCTTGTGCCCAAGTTTCTCTGTAAAAATTGTGCTAGATCTGATCTCTAAGTGCTGTTTTAAAGTAGATTATCATTTTTTTATCGTTGATAAAATCATTCAAAGTACGCTTGCCTAGCCAGTAGATGATACTGAAAAAAAGCTCTTTATCATCGGCCTCTTGGAAGTATCTGTACATTTCTAGTGTCTCTTTAAAAGTACGACCGAGTATTGAGAAGAGATGGATCTTAAGCCGATCTCATGTTCGTTATGGATGAGCGACTTACCTTCAAACACCATTTTTTCTATGAATTCCTATTCAAAAAAGATCTTTCCCATGTCCTTCATATAAGCCTTGGTCATGATCTTTTGGCTTTCGATAAATAAAAATATCAAATACGTCAATATGTTGTAGATCTCTTAAATATATCGGATTATATCGATATTCATCTATTTTTGATCGATGTGATAACAATTCCACTGGCGTTTTGGGTCGATGATCGTCTAGAAATGTGATCTGATATAACCTTCTCCGGTAGTCAGCGAAATCTACCGGCAGGATTCAATCCCCTTATGTAGCCGGTCGAGTACGTAGATTTACGGCCGTAATAGGAGCAATAAATTTTTTAGGGTTTGATCGGATCTGTCATTTGGGTTGTAAACGCCCCGATTAAATAAGTGCCTCATCGTCACGTAGAGGCGTTCGATGGTGTTGGTAGATTATTTTTATTTTGATAAGTGAGATTCTTCCATAAGTCACTTTATTTGAATGGATATCATAAATAAAGTTAAATTTTTACAACGTAGTTTTTCTTGAGATCGTATATTTTTGAAGAGATTTATTACTAATGAATCAAGTTTGTGCTAAAAAACGATTGGGCCAACATTTTCTGACCGATGGAAATGTTGCTAAAAAAATTGTAAATAGCCTTTCTTTCGAAGGGTATCGTACTGTGGTTGAGGTGGGGCCGGGAATGGGTGTACTCAGCTGTCATTTGCTTAAACGTTGCGATGATCTCTTTCTGGTCGAGATCGATAGTGAGTTGGTAGCTTATTTACAAGCTAATCAATCGGAATTGAGCGATCGCATCATTCAAGGCGATTTTCTGAAATGGGATCCTGAGACGAGAGGTTTGTCATGTTTTGCTTTGATCGGGAATTTTCCCTACAACATTTCTTCTCAAATCTTGTTCTGGTTGCTTGTACAGCGCCAATATGTCCCCGAGTGTGTTGGGATGTTTCAGAAAGAAGTCGCCGAACGGATTGCTGCTCAGTCAGGCAACAAAATCTACGGCATCTTATCGGTATTGATACAAGCATTCTATGAGGTATCCTTTCTATTTACGGTGAATGAAAAAGTTTTCTCCCCACCGCCCCGAATCAAGTCTGCTGTGGTCCGATTGCGAAGGAAGGTTCATCAGATCGATTGTGATGAAGCCATGTTTTTTAAGCTCGTCAAGGCTGCATTCAACCAAAGACGAAAGACTTTACGCAATGCGCTCAAAACCCTGTATCGATCTGATGCTTTTTATCGTTTACTGATCCTGGACAAGCGGGCTGAGCAGCTTTCTGTGGAGGATTTTATCGCCCTGACCCGTCTGGCTAGTGCTGAAACGTAGAATGTTTACCTTTCTGTGGAATTTTTTGACGTATGACACAACTTTTAGATGGAAAAGCCTTAGCCCAACAACTCCGACAAGAGATTGCCGAGGAGGTTCAGCAGTTAAAAATGCAGGGTAAGCACCCTCCACATTTGGTAGCTGTCTTGGTCGGTGATGATGACGCCAGCATGGCCTATGTCAATAGTAAAGTCAAGGACTGTAAAAGTGTGGGATTTCAATCTTCATTGATGCATTTTCCCGTTACGATATCCGAAGGTGAATTACTCGAAGAGGTTCGCAAGCTTAATGAGGCCCCTTCAGTCGACGGCTTTATCGTACAGTTACCTTTGCCTGAACAGATCGATCAGGAGAAGATTATCATCGCCATCAATCCTGACAAAGATGTCGATGGGTTTCATCCGATGAATTTTGGAAAAATGGCGTTAGAAATGCCTGCTTTCATCCCAGCCACACCTTTTGGGATTTTGATATTGCTTGAGCGTTATCAGATACAGACTAGAAGTAAGCATACTGTAGTGATCGGCCGAAGCCGCATCGTCGGTAAGCCTATAAGCCTCTTGATGGGTCGGAAAGGTATTCCAGGTGATAGTACCGTGACGCTCACTCATAGTCATACGTCTGAGGTAATCCACTTTAGCCGTATGGCCGATATAGTGATCACTGCTTTGGGCGTGCCGGGTTTCTTGAAAGCTGAGATGATCAAAGAGGGTGCTGTGGTGATTGATGTAGGTATCAGTCGTGTTGTAGATCCATCCAGTCCGAAATCCTATCGGCTTGTTGGTGATGTTGATTTTAAGAGCGTCTATGGCAAAGCGTCTTATCTGACGCCTGTTCCTGGTGGGGTTGGCCCTATGACTCGTGCTATGTTATTGAAAAATACTCTATTAGCTGTAAATAGACGACATCTATCACATCTCTGATATCCTCTATTTTTATTGACTGTCCGTTTTTGAGTTGTATGGAAGACTTCGATTCCACTTATGTACTCAAGTTTGAAATGATTTTGAATCTACCTATGGTGGAAGGTTTTTATTCTCTTCAAGGAGAGGGTGTTTATTCGGGTATGCTGGCCTATTTCATTCGTTTAGTATGTTATTGTGTTTGTTGTAATTAGTATGATTTGAAGTATATTTAAATATATAAAAACTATTAATTTTTATTTATTAATTAAATCATTAGTCGGATAGATTCCAGAGCATGGTCTATCATTATCACTGGTGGCGAGCCTTTGGTGTGGGAGACTGAAACCTTTGAATAAGGCACTTAAGAGGAAAGACTACCGTATCTACCTTAAGACTTTAAGCGTATATCCCTTGAAGGGAACGATGGATTGAGTATGTCTCTTATCTAAGAAACGGAAATCTCTGCTTGAAGCGATTTATCAAAAAAGCAGATGAGTTGAAAATTGTCATTTACAACTAGCATGATTTCCTCTTTTCTGAGGAAAATATACCACATGTTCGTGAGTTCTGTGTATTATTGCTTCAATCTGAGTGTATTTAGTCAGACTAAATATTTCTATTGATGGTCGATTATGTAAAGGTACATCCCTATTGGCTGATCCAGATGCATAAGTTTATTGGCATCCCTTGAACAGGGTGAAATAAGAGTTGATCCTATAAGTTTTTTTTCAATACTTTTTCAGTGGATAATTATTGAAAATCTTCCTCATCGTCTCTTGAAGTTATCGCTCCCGAACTTCCAGTGAAATCCCTGAGGGAGATTTTCAATTGTGGAAAAGTGTCTTTGTAGAACACTTGCTAGATTAAACTTCCGTTGGAAGTGTCCGTAATATTGATCCTGATAAAACGGCCTTTGACACTTTTGAAGATCGGGATGCTTCCTGTGAGGTACCTATTCCAAAATCACGATGTCCACCATCGATTCCGATTCGATTGCTCTGATCAATACGGTTCTGCTCCTGGCTCAGAATTTCGACCTGGATATCCGATTTTTCACCTGGGGGGATAGGTCTTTGAATTTTAGTTCTGTCTTGACACTTTTGATGAGCCTTGTGCTGTCCAAAGGGCTGATGTTGGGCAGTGCTTGGATTTTGGTCTAATAGATCTTGAAATAAGAAAAATCCACCTGGCGTTCCTAATTAAAAGATACCTGTAAAGTGTAACAAGCTGCGAGAAGCATCAATGCGATGATATTTAATAGGATTTTTTTTCATGGTAATGGGGACTTGAGCTATCTGATCTCGGGATAAAAATAGGCTTTTTGATGTTTTTCAAAGGGGGACACATTGGCTATGATGGACGTTGCCTTTGCTCCAAAACCTGGATGACTTCCTGTAGTCTATGGCCCTTAGCCTGGAGTAATATCAGGTAATGAAAGAGTAGATCGGCGGCCTCTTCGAGAAAGCGTTGTGTATGATCTTCTTTGACCTCGATAATGCATTCAACAGCCTCTTCTCCAACTTTTTGCGCTACCTTGTTGAGTCCTTTTTTGAATAGTTGGGCTACGTAGGAGTTTTCACCACCTTGTGTTTTCCGTTCTTGGATGATTTGCTCGAGTCGGCTCAGAAAGGCGATTTCCTTGGTATTGTTTTCTCCCCAGCAGGTTCCGGTACCAGTGTGGCAGATCGAACCTAGTACTTGGACTTTGATCAGTAATGCATCTGCATCGCAATCCACTAGGATTTCTTGATTCAATAGATAGTTTCCGCTTTGTTCGCCTTTGGTCCAGATCCGTTCTTTAGACCGGCTGTAGAAGGTGACTTTCCCTTCAGTGAGGGTTTTTTTGTAGGCTTGCTCATTCATATAGCCCAGCATCAACACCTTGCCTGTGCCAGTATCTTGAATGATGGCTGGGAGGAGTCCATTGGTGGATTTTTGGAAGTTGGGGATTCTTGGTGAGGTTTTCATCTTTTGATATGATTAAATTCTGATCGGGAGTCCTGTTTGTTTCAAGTAGTTTTTCAGTGCAGGAATTTTGATCTCTTTGAAATGGAAAATGCTCGCTGCCAACGCTGCGTCGGCTTTGCCTTTGGTGAAGACTTCTACAAAATGTTCGATCTTTCCGGCACCGCCTGAGGCGATGATTGGTACAGGGAGTTGTTCGGATAATTGACTGGTGAGTTCCAGGGCAAATCCTTGTTTGGTACCGTCGTGATCCATCGAAGTGAGTAAGATTTCTCCAGCGCCTCTTTGTACAGCTTCTCGAGCCCAATCCAGAGTTTGGATTGTGGTCTTGACCCGGCCACCATTCAGATAGACCCACCAGGCTCCAGTTTCGTATTTCGTGTCGATGGATAGGACGATACATTGACTACCAAACTGATTAGCGAGTGCTTCAAGCAGCTTGGGATTTTGGAAGGCTATTGTATTGACTGAGATTTTGTCTGCCCCAGTATTCAATAACAGTTCGACATCTTCTGCTCTGCTGATGCCTCCTCCGACGGTAAAAGGGATGTTGAGCTCTCGTGCAATGCGCCTAACGAGAGTTGCGAGGGTCTTGCGTTTTTCGTGTGTGGCGGTGATGTCTAATAAGACCAGCTCGTCTGCACCTTCTCGGACGTACCAATTGGCCAGAGCTACTGGATCGCCAGCGTCTCGGAGCTGCTCAAAACGGACACCTTTGACGGTCCTTCCGTCTCGGATGTCTAGGCAGGGGATGATACGTTTGGCTAGCATTTTTTTTTTAATCTATGGGCTTTTAGGATGGATGAGCGGGTGGGAGATTGGTTGGTGGCGGACGGTGTTTTTCGCGCCAAGTGCTGAGTTCGGTTAGGGAGATCTTTTGCTCATAGAGGGCCTTTCCGATGATCACCCCATGGCAACCGATCTTTTGTAGGGCATCAAGTTCCTCCAAACAACTTAATCCACCACTGGCGATTAATTTCAGTCCGGGGAAGCTTTTGATGATCTCTTCGTAGAGCGATGTGGCTGGTCCTGAGAGCAATCCATCTTTACTGATATCTGTACAGAATGTTTGCTTTACACCTGAGGCTATTTGTTGTTCCAAGAAGTACCAAAGGTTGTATTCACTAGTTTCTTTCCAACCATGTATGGCAATTTTTTCATTCTTAACGTCTGTTCCTAAGAGGATTTTTTCGGATCCATATCGATGCAACCAAGTACTGAAGAGTGTCGGATTTTTTACCGCGATGCTCCCTACAGCTGCCATTTTTGCCCCACTGTTGAAGGTAATTTGAAGATCTTCATCGTTTTGAAGACCTCCGCCGAAGTCGATGATCAATTCGGTATGGGAGGCGAGTTTTTCGAGTACTTTCCAATGAGTGACCTTGCCTCTTCGGGCCCCATCGAGGTCTACCAGATGCAACCGGTCCAAGCCGTGATCTTCGAAGGTCAGGGCTACATCCAATGGGTCTTTGTCGTAGCTCTTTTTTTGTGCGTAATCGCCTTGTGTGAGCCGGACGCATTTACCGTTGATAAGGTCTATGGCTGGGATGATGTCCATGTTTGCTTGGGATTTTTTAGCTGGATGAAGTTTTCTAAAATTTGCTGCCCAATCTCGGCGGATTTTTCCGGGTGAAATTGTACGGCGTAGAAGTTGTCTTTTTGCAGTGCTGCGCTGTAGGTTAAGGTGTATTCGGCTTGAGCTACTGTGTGTACTCCCAGCGGAGCGTAATAACTGTGTACGAAATATTGGTAGCTGTCCTCGGGTATCCCTTCGAAGAGAGAGCCTTTAAACTGGTTGATGGTATTCCAGCCGATTTGTGGGATTTTGTCTGGTTTTTCTACTGAGGCTTGAAATTTTTTTACAGCCAGATCAAAAATACCCAGGCAGTTCGTATCGTTTTCTTCTGAGTGCTGGCAGAGCAGATGTAGCCCCAGACAGATGCCTAGTACGGGTTGTTTCAGCATAGGGATGAGCCGGTCTAGGCCTTTTTGGTGTAGGTCTTTCATGGCTGATCGGGCTTCTCCTACACCCGGAAAAATCACCTTATCGGTCGTTTGGATTGTTTCAGCATCGTCTGTGATTTTTGCTGTTATACCCAATCGCTCAAGGGCGAAGCAAACCGATTGTACATTTCCTGCGGGATATTTGATGATTGCTATTTTCATAGGCTAGATTTCATAAGATGCCTTTAGTCGTGGGCAATTGGTCATTCTGAGAATCGCGCCGGATAGCCATCTTTATGGCTCGGGCAAAAGCTTTGAAGATCGCTTCGATCTTGTGGTGTTCATTTTTTCCTTTAGCCTGAATGTGTAGGTTGCATTGGGCGGCGTCTGAAAACGATTTAAAAAAATGGGCAAACATTTCGGTAGGAACTTCGCCGACCTTTTCGCGTTTGAAGGCTGCCTTCCAGACGAGATGATTCCGACCACCAAAGTCTAGGGCTACCTGTGCTAGGCAATCGTCCATGGGTAGGAAGAAGCCGTAACGCACCATTCCCCGTTTGTCTCCTAGAGCTTTGAGAAAGGCTTCTCCCAGGGCGATACCTGTGTCTTCTATCGTGTGATGCTCGTCGATATGGAGATCTCCTTGGGTCTGAATCTCCAGGTCGATGGCGCTATGTTGGACGAGTTGCTCGAGCATATGGTCGAAAAACCCTAATCCTGTGTGGATTTTGGCTTTTCCCATTCCGTCGAGCTGTAGTTTAATCTCGATGTCGGTCTCTCGAGTCGTGCGGCGGTGCTCAACGCTGCGACTGCTAAACTTGAGGTATTCATAAACCTTTTGCCAGTCGGTGGTTTCCAGGACGATGGACTCTTGTAATTTTTTGGCCGAATGTTGGATCTCTGATTGTTCGAGTCCGTCGCCTTCGTTGAGCCAGATCGCTCGGCATCCTAGATTTTGAGCCAGGAGTATGTCGGTGATCCGGTCGCCGATAACAAAGGAGCCTGGCAGATCATAATCGTCCGAAAAGTAATCCTGTAGCATCCCGATTCCGGGCTTACGCGTAGGGGCTTTTTCCTCAGGAAAGCTTCGGTCGATATGGACGGCTGAGAAGTATACCCCTTCATTTTCAAAGGTCTTGAGGATATGTTGGTGGGCTGGCCAAAAAGTTTCTTCAGGGAAGCATGCTCTGCCCAATCCGTTTTGATTGGTCACCATGACGAGTTTGTAGTCGAGCTCAGTGGCGATTTTTACCATGCAGAAGATTGCTTTGGGATAGAAGGTCACTTTTTCCAAAGCATCGATTTGATAAGTGGGTGGGAGTTCTTTGATTAATGTCCCGTCTCGGTCGATAAACAATATTTTTTTCATCAGGGTGTTTTTAAGAGGAATGGGTTAAACAGTCTCATCGTTTTGAAATCCCTGGAGTGCTTCAATTAAATGTTGGTTTTCCTCAACCTTTCCGATGGTGATCCGTAGGCAGCCCTCGCATAGCATGACTCGGGAGCGGTCTCTGACAACGATGCCTTTTTTGATCAAGTAGTGATAGATCTCTCTGGCAGCTGTGGTCTTGATGAGTAAGAAATTGGCTACGCTTGGATACACCTGTTTGACTATACTGATCCTTGTTAATGCTTTGGCGAGTTTTTCCCGTTCTTCAAGGATGATTTTGACTCGCTGGTTGAATAGTATTTGTTGATCTAAGGCCTCGAGGGCTAATGTCTGTGCTGCTTGGCTGATATTGTAAGGAGGCTTGATCTTGTTCATCCACTCGACGATCTCCTCGGAAGTGAAGGCCATACCGATACGTAGCCCGGCCAGTCCCCAGGCTTTTGATAAGGTTTGCATCACGATGAGGTTAGGATACTGATCGAGTTTTTCGCTCAGCGATTTTTTATCTGAAAAGTCGATGTAGGCTTCGTCTACGAGGACGATTCCTGGGAAATTTTTCAATACTTTTTCGAGATCCTCTGGTCGGAAATCGTTTCCAGTGGGATTATTGGGAGAGCAGAGGAAGATCATCCGGCTGTGTGGGCTGGTGGCTGATAAGATCGCTTGAGTATTGAGTTGATAGTTGGGTTTGAGCGGGATTTTCACTACGTCTATACCATTGATCTGGGCGCTGACCTCATACATCCCGTAGGTAGGCGGGCAGAGAATGACGTGATCTAGTCCTGGGTGGCAAAAGATCCGATAGAGCAGATCGATGACTTCATCGCTGCCATTGCCGAGGAAGATCTGAGCGCTAGGTATGCCTTTGATTTCTGATATTTTTTGCTTGAGTTGTTTTTGTAGTGGATCGGGATAAAGGTGATAAGCTTGGGTTAAGGGTGATCCTAGGGAATTTTCATTAGCATCGAGGAATATGACTGCTTCTCCTGTAAACTCATTTCTGGCTGATGAATAAGGAGTGAATTTTCTAAGATTTTCACGTACTAAGGAGCTCAGATCTAAAACCTTGATGGGATCTTTTTTTGAAAGGTTTTTGTCCATGAATTTTTTTCTCTTTGGATTGATGTATTTTCATTAAATCGAATACGTACAGCGCGTTGATGAGCGATCAGTCCTTCTGCTATGGCCAGAGTTTCTACCGTTTCTGAGAGGTTTTTCAACCCCTCTTTGGAAAGCTGTTGGAAGGTGATTTTTTTTAGGAAGCTGTCAACCGATATACCGCTATAGGACTTAGCATAGCCATTTGTTGGCAGAATGTGGTTGGTGCCTGAGGCATAGTCTCCAGCACTTTCGGGTGAATATTCCCCTAAAAAGACCGAGCTAGCATTTTTCACTTTTTGGGCCCAGTATTCAGCGTCAGAGCAGTGAATGATCAGGTGTTCTGGCGCGTATTGGTTGATTATCGTCATGCCTTCTTCTAGATCTGTAGCGATGATGATCCGGCTGTTTTTGAGGGATTCGGTTGCGAGGCCTTCTCTAGGTAAGTCGATGAGCTGTCTTTCGAGTTGTTTTTTGACTGTTTCGGCCCAAGCTTGTCCAGTAGTAACCAAGAGTACTTGGCTGTCTGGGCCGTGTTCGGCCTGAGAGAGTAAATCAGCAGCGACATAGTCGGCACGGGTAGTTTCGTCGGCTAATATAGCCACTTCTGATGGGCCAGCTGGTAGATCGATGGCTACTCCCTCTTGAATGACGAGTTGCTTGGCAGTAGTAACGTAGGCATTGCCGGGTCCGAAGATCTTGTTGACTGCTGGAATGCTTTCAGTTCCGTAGGCCATTGCCGCGATAGCTTGTGCGCCACCAATGGTGTAGATTTGTTCGATACCGATTTTTCGTGCTGTGTACAATATAGCTGGATGTAAGGTACCTTTGCTATCAGGTGGGCTGCACAAGATAATTTCTTCGCAACCAGCCAGTTGGGCGGGTATACCTAGCATTAGGACAGTCGAAAATAGTGGAGCCGACCCTCCGGGAATATAGAAACCTACTTTTTCTATCGGGATATTTTTCCGCCAGCAGTGCACTCCAGGCAGGGTCTCTACGCGAGGCTCTTCTTGGATTTGGCTACGGTGAAATCGGGTAATGTTTTCTGAGGCCTGATCGATGGCTTTTTTCAGTTGAGCGGGGATCATCTCTTGAGCTTTCTGAATATTTTTTGTTTCTAACCGGATCTCTTTCAATTTGATGTGGTCAAATCTTTCCGTGAAGGTTTTTAGGGCAGCATCTCCCTGGTTCTTGACTATGTTGAGGATAGGTTGTATCATTGTGTTCAAGGCTGTGAGGTCTTGGTTAGGCCTTTTCAATAGTGTGGACCAGGTTTCTTTGTGTGGGTGGAGATAGGTTTTGATTTTCATGATGAGGGGGATGGTTTTCAAGGGATGATTTTTTGTGTTGGTAGTACCAAGATGTCTTGGGCACCATGGGCCTTGAGATTTTCTATCACATCCCAAAAGTCATTCTCGTCGATCACAGCATGTACGGCATGCCAATCTGGATCGGCTAATGGGAGAATGGTTGGGCTTTTGGACCCGGGGAGGTGGGAGATGATCTCGTCAAGTTTTTCATCTGGGGCGTTCAGTAGGACATACTTATTGTTTTTGGCTTTTTTGACTGCACGGATTCGGAAGAGCAGTTTTTCTATCAGGATTTTTTGTGGAGAATTCAGGTCTAGATGTGTGGCTAAGACCGCTTCGGATTGTAAGATAGTCTCCACTTCTTTGAGACCATTCATGAAAAGTGTCGAGCCACTACTAACTAAGTCACAGATGTAGTCGGCTAATCCAATACCTGGAGCGATCTCTACAGCACCGCTGATCTCGTGAATCTCTGCCGTAATGTGTTTTTTTTCAAGGAACTCCTGAGTGAGTACTGGGTAGCTTGTCGCAATACGTTTTCCATTCAGATCGACGATAGTTTGATAGTTCGTCGATTTGGGCATGGCGATCGAGAGCCGGCATTTTCCAAATCCTAGGGTTTCTTTGATCTGGATCTTTTTTTGTTTTTCGAGTAATAGATTTTTTCCAATGATACCGATATCTGCAATACCGTCTTCGAGGTATTGGGGGATGTCGTCATCACGCAGGAAGAATATTTCTAAAGGGAAATTTAGGGCTGTAGTCTTGAGCTGGTCCCGTCCAATATGCATGTCAATACCGCAGTCTTTAAGCAACTTGATTGAACTCTCGTATAGGCGGCCTGATTTTTGAATGGCAATTTTGAGTTTATCCATAGATTTAAAAATAATGAAAGCTTACCGATCTCGGTAAGCTTTTCAAAAAAATAGATACAAACGACTCTTGCTTACCGATGCCTTACGGTAGGGTGATGATGTGTACGTCTTGTGTAAATATCCCTTTCATAAGGACCTGCAAAGGTAAAAAAAATTATTTGAGATAGATGTACAAAGCTCATGTGTTTCTATCTGTTTTGTTCGATCGAAATGATTTTTTAATTTGCTTGCACTTTTCAAATGAAAATGAATACTAGAAATGCTCAAGAAACTGTTGACGATTGGATCAAAAATCATGGGGTGCGTTACTTCAATGTGCTGACCAATATAGCTCAACTCACTGAAGAGGTCGGTGAGGTGGCACACATCATCGCCCGACGTTATGGCGAACAATCTGAAAAAGAAAGTGATAAAATCAAGGATCTCGGTAAAGAATTGGCTGATGTCTTGTTCGTTCTGCTCTGCTTGGCCAATCAGACGGGGATCGATCTTGAACGAGCCTTTTACGAAAGATTGAAAGACAAAACGGAACGAGACCGAGATCGTCATAAGAATAATGAAAAATTGAAGTGATATATGCAGATGCTTACACTTCATAAAAGAGACCAGTCTCTTAATGGTTCGGTACGTATCACGGGTTCTAAAAGTGAGTCCAATAGGCTACTGATCCTACAGGCTCTCTATCCTGGACAGATCCGGATAGAAAACCTTTCTAATGCTGCTGATACAGAGGTATTGCAAAAGATACTCAGCATATCTAACGGTTTGATTGATGTACACCATTCCGGTACGGCCATGCGTTTCCTCACCGCTTATTTTGCTTCTAAACCTGGACGGGATGTCGTCTTAGTCGGTTCGGAACGAATGAAGCAACGGCCTATTGCTATATTGGTCGATGCATTGAGAAAGTTGGGAGCCAAGATCGATTATTTGGAAAGTGAAGGTTGTCCTCCGCTCAAAATTCGGGGGAGAAGACTTCAAGGTGGTCGTATAGAGATGAATGCTCAGGTCAGTAGCCAATACATCAGTGCATTGATGTTGATAGCTTCCAGCTTTGAAAACGGCTTGGAAATCGTTCTCTCAGGAAAGCTCATTTCGTTGCCTTACCTCCGGATGACTTTTGATTTGTTACAAAAAGCCGGTGTGGAATGCTTTTGGCAAGATCGTTGTATCCGTATTAGTCTATGCCGGTTAGTGGGAGAAAAAAGTTTTTCAGTCGAATCCGATTGGAGTTCAGCTTCTTATTATTATGCACTGACAGCCTTGTCTCGGGATTGTAAACTTAATTTAAGCCTATATAAGAAAGATAGTTTACAGGGAGACCATGCGATATCAACCATTTATCGGGAAAACTTTGGTGTCGACACGGTTTTTGATGGGGAATGGATCCACTTGAATAAAAATTCGTGCTATGCGTTACCAGATCGTATAGAATTAGATCTCAATGCAACGCCTGATGTTGCTCAGACTATTGCAGTGACTTGTGCCGGTCTACAGATCAAATGCCTTCTAACTGGCCTTGAAACACTCAAGATCAAGGAGACCGACCGTTTACAAGCCTTACAAAATGAGTTGACTAAGGTCGGTTCTGAGGTGCGTGTCACGGCTGACGCGCTCGAACTTATTAATTTTCGTCCAAGACAGGTGGATTTTTGTATTAAGACTTATCAAGACCATCGCATGGCTATGGCTTTTGCGTCTTTGGGTTTGTGTTACCCTATTCGGATATATCGGCCTGAAGTCGTCGAGAAATCCTATCCGACTTTTTGGACTGACTTGCAAGGATTAGGTTTTTCTATCGATCGAAAATAGCATCTTCTTGAGAAGAAAAATTGAACTCTTGAAGAGGGGAGTCGGATTGTGTCAGTCCAATGAGCTCTTCGGAAAGGATCCGTCGCGCAGTGATGAATCTTCTTTCCCAGTAGATTTCCTTCAGCCAAGAGATGGTCACGCCGCTGGATGAAGAGGCATGGATGAAAGCTATGTTGTCATCCTCTACATCGAGGACAATTCCGACATGGTTGATCCTCTTTCTTGAGCGTCCTGTAGCGAAAAATAGAAGATCACCCTTTTGTATTTGATCTTTTGGTATAGAAGTACCGTCTTGAGCTTGTTTAGAGGAGATACGAGGTAAGGTGATTGCATAAGGCTCAAACACATTGATGATAAGGGCTGAGCAGTCGATACCGGTTCTTGAGTTCCCTCCATATCTGTAGGGTGTACCGAGGTAACTTTTAGCTTCTTCGATGATGTGATCTACTGGTGTCGATGAGGATGTGTTTATTGGTGTTTTGTTGAAACGCTTGAGATGATGTTGAGATTTTGATTTTTTGAAGGAGACTAATATATTGTGTTTTTTCCTGAGCATAGCGTTGGTATGTACTACACTAGTATTGGTTCCGCATGAGGTGAAAAAGTAACAAAATAATACAAATATTATTATTTTTATAATTTGATTATCAAAGATTTGCATGTTTTTTATTCTTCGATCTTTTTTAAGCAATCTTTTCGGTGAAAATCCTTCTAAAAGTAGATAAAATACTTGTATGGAAGACAAAAAAAATTAAATTTGCACGCATTTTGGCCCATTCGTCTATCGGTTAGGACATCAGATTTTCATTCTGAAAAGAGGGGTTCGATTCCCCTATGGGCTACAAACGACTTAAAGGTTTTATTCAAAAATTATGGTAAATCATCAATCGGCTTTGAAACGAATACGTCAGAATGAAGTCGCGCGTTTGCGGAACAAGTATGATCACAAATCTGTACGTACAGCGGTTAAAAAATTGAAAGGGGATGCTGATAAGGATTCAGCTGCTTCGCAGTATCCCAAAGTGGCTTCTATGATTGATAAGTTGGTTAAGAAGCACATCATACACCGAAATAAAGCAGCTAGACTTAAGAGCCAGTTGGCTAAAATAGTCCATCAGTCGGCTAAGGCTGATGGTGAATGATCATGAGATTAGCCCATTCGTCTATCGGTTAGGACATCAGATTTTCATTCTGAAAAGAGGGGTTCGATTCCCCTATGGGCTACTGAGAAGTAGTATAAATATTCTTATGGATTTATTTTTTCATCTTTGAAATTAATCTCTTCTATCTTTTATTTTGAATGTATTATACTGATTTTCAAAAATATAGAAACATATGGATACTTTATTGAAAGTTCACCATTATCTAGCATTTTTGACTCTAATTTTGTTGGTTTCCATATCGATCTATGCTGTTTACGTAAGGTTGAACGGATCAAGTTCTCTGCAACTAGGCAAATTTTTGAGCACAGTGACGATCTTGAGTTTGCATATCCAGACGTTGTTGGGCTTTGTACTGATGGATACTTATAATTCTCGTATTCAAGAGAGTGTCATTTTAATGAGCGATATTATGAAGGATGCAGAGTTGCGTTATAGACTTATTGAGCATCCCTTTATGATGGCCTTGGCGGTGACTTTAGCTACGCTGGCCCATGTAAAATTGAAAAAGGAAGCTTTCAGCCACAAGGTCATGACCTTATTTATATTGGCATTAATTTTTTTATTGATTCGTATTCCTTTTCATCTGTTGTTTAGCTGATCGATATTTAAAAACCGAATCCATAGTCAATCTATTAGGTGTATGCTTGCTTGAGTGTAATAGTATGGTTTTTTATAAAAATAGCCGTAGTTTTGGTATTTTTTATTTAATAGATTATTGATCTTAAAGGTAATTATTATGTTTTTCATCCCGAAAAAGTTTGTTTTAGTATCGAATAAACAGATGATGGAGTAGATAACTATTGAGCTGACTTTTTTGATATTTTCAATCGGGATAGTGTTAGCGGATCAAATCTGTTTTCTCTATTTTTTATGCCCAAAACATCACCGATAGCAAGAGGTAAGTTTTTAATTTTTTATTTTGTTTGTATTCTTCTTAATAACCCCATCCGTAGGTGTAGTGTAGGGGTAGTAATCATCTATTAATGCAGGTTAAACCAGTGTGAGAACGGCAATTGATAATGGTCTTGTTTGTAATTGTTGATTTGGTTGGTATAAAATCCTTTGACTCGGCCATTTTCATCGTAAAGTGCTCCGGTGAGTTTGAATCGTCGTTTTCGTCCGATATTTTTTTTTGTCGATACCATTCCACGCCTGGTAATTTTCTGATCTACCGAGTAGGGTGACGAGCTTTAGCTGAGTATTTTTTGTACGATATGTTCCTGATAGGAACTATGGAGGGCATCTTAGACTAATCCCTATCAATATAGCTATCGGTACGGATGTGGAAAATCCAATCTTGGAAATTGAATTGATTGTTCAACCAGTCTAATCCGATTTTCAATGCGTATTGTTGGGTGTTGAAGGAGCTTAGAGAGGTGTAGGATTCGGCGTAATATTTGATTCTTTCTGTGCATCGATCAGTAAATTGATTTTTGACCCGAAGGCGTCCGGTCTATTAGTTGATTTATCCACAGCACGTTGGATCTACATATTTTGCATCGAGGATGAGAAGTTTGGTATTTTCCCAAAATACATCGTGAGATTCCTTGTCGTTGAGTGGAACTCCGTTGACGGTGACATTGACTTTGCTGTTGTCACTTCCTCGGATACGGATCTGCATTAAACCGATCCAACCACCTGTATCAGAAATGGTTTTGAACGAGGGAGTTTGATCGATGAGATAAACGAGGTCTTGTCTAATATTGAGTTTTTGGAATTCTTTTTTGGATAGATTAGTTTTGGTTAATGGGGTTTGTCGCCTATGCGGACGCCTCTGACTACGACTTCGTCGAGGGGATAGTTTTATTGTAAGCTTGAACTGAAGCACAATCTCCTTTTGGTCTGTTTGGATGTGTTAGGTATCATATTGTATGAGTAAACGGAATTAAAATGAATATAATCCATCATATTTCAGATTGAAAATGAATTTTTATTTATTATCTGTCTGGTTGATATGACGGCTGTCGAGAAATACTGAAGCCGAGGGTAGGGTTTTGCCTATTTGGTTTTATACAATATCTTGTATATTGTTATATTTTTGTTTGGGAAATGTAGATGATCGTCAGATGAAGTAGGATCATCCAAAAGGTCGTTCTTTTCATATCTAAAAGGTTTTTAAATACCAACAAAAAGGGCCATTATTTGTCATTGATTACTATTGAATTTCATCATTTTCACTGAGCATCATCACCTTCCCAGGTTCTATGGGTTTGATCTCAGTCCGTTGTTTTAGGGCATACCTTGGGGATGGTGTAATGATACGATTTTTTTGAAAAAAATTTAAAAATTGAAAATCAAGCTGGCGTTTCTATCCTTTCTAAGTCAAAGTATACACAATTTCTTGCGTCGATTCTTCTCCAGTTTTTTTTATGTATTTGGGCTTACCGCGGGATGTTGGTATTGAATTCGGCGATGTATCATTGATCAAACACATTGTTGACATCGACTTGTAATAGCATCCTTTTGCCCTATTTGAGAAGATTTGATAACTCAGTCTTTTGTCAAATAGATTGTAATTAGGTAGTTGTAGTGGTTTGTGTTCTTTTTTAGCGGATTCGTTGGGACTAATGGTTGCTGTATAACCGATCGAAGTAGTGCCATGTAGTATCTATCGAAAGGTTTTTATTCAGTTGTAGGGAAAAGCCTAATGCATTGGTCAATTGTGTAGAGCTTCCGACAGGATTGTTTTTTAAAGGGAGTGTTTTGGCCAGGGAGGCTCTTGAGACTGGATCGATAAGGAGTTGGTTTCTATTGTCGAAGTAGGGAATCCTCATATTGTCTTTGTAACGTCAATTTCCATAAGAGAATTGTCCATTGAATTGGATTTTTGAGAAATGTTTGTAAGATATTTCTAGTTTTATACATTTTTGTATCTGACTTATGTTTTTAATATCGACCATCCTAACAGTGGAGTTTTGGTTCTTGAGTTCGATACGTTGATTTTTTATGTTCATAAAGTAATTACCCAAAATGGTCCAATAGAAATTGAAATGGATCTTCAGTCTATGTTTTGAAAGCCAAAGTCAACTTCGATATTACTTACGTAGTCATTTTTCATATTTCCATCATAGATTTGGTCATTGTTGGGGAAGAGTTCCTGGAAATAAGATTACCTACTGTAGTATCCAATGTTAAAAAATATGTTGTGTTGGGGGGTGATGTTGAAATCTCCTTTGATGTTCCCTCTCCATCTGTTGTACCAAGGGGTTTCGTATAGTTTGGAGTTGTGGGGATATTTAAGGGGATTGGTCCTTTTGTAGGATTGATTTAATGCATATCTTAATACGAAGGCAGAGAACCAATCTTTCATGTATTCGACTTATCCAAATAGATATAACAATCTTATTTTTAAGTGATTGTAATAAGAAATACTCTCATTGACTGGAGTGATTTTGAAATATTTGATCGGGGTAGGGTGGTCGAGTAAGAAGCTTGCTTCTCATTTTTTTTTTGCTGAGTCCTGTAGAATAGGAGGTGCTGAGGTTATAATAGCGATCATTTCCCTCCAGAATTGTCCAAGATCACCATTTTTTTCGGTTGGTCGATTTTGGTGATGATGTTTATGGTACCTTCTACAGAAGAGACTGCTAGTCTAGAAAATTTTAGTCCTCTTTGCATTTATACGGCTGTAGCGACATCTTGTAAGCCAGATCAATTGAACCAATAGATACTACCATTTTCCATGTTGTTCATTGGTTAATTATTGATCATCAATGTGATATTTTCTCATTTAAGCCTCGTATACTTATATCGCCTTGACCGAATTCGCCACTGTCTTTGGTGACGTAAATGGATGGGGTACTACGTAGAATTTTAGGAAATTCTTGGTTTCCGATTTTTTCCCTGCTCTGTTTTCCCTTGATGGTTGATATAGCAATGAGTGTTTCTTGTTATTTGATGATGCTAAGTGACTCAGTATTTATTAGTACAACTTTTTTTTAGTTGATCAGCCTTACTTGGGTTTAGAATGATGAGACCTAAATCTTGGGTATCTCCTGTTTTTATTAAAAAAGAAATATTTTTGTTTTCCATCCCCATCAAGGATAGGTCGAATATACTTTTTCCTTCGATCATTTGTAAGGAAAAAGTCCCATCGGTATTTTTTTTGGTAGTGATATGGGTATTGGAAATATTGATGCTTTTCTCTGGAAAGTGGATAATTTTCAGTATCGACTACTTGTACTTTGAGTAGGGTTTGTGCTTGAGTGATGAACAAGCTGGTCATCAAGCCATGGTATCAAAAGAAGTTTTTCAATGATTGTTTTCATAGATAGAGATGATTTTTAGTTCATGTATAATTATATAAAGTTTTTCAAGTAAATAATTATTAAGTTAAACTATTTTAAAATAAATTATATTGATAATGTTACCAAAATAATAAATAATTTATAATTAATTAAATATTAACTTGGAGAAAATCATCTACATGATATGCGATTTAAATATTGTATATTATTTTTTTCGTGTAAAATATTTTTATTATATTATCCTTAAGGGGTCTCTCGTATTTTTTTTTGGATTTTTTCAAAAAAAGTTCAAATTTAAAATAAATATTTACAAAGGATATCGGATTTTTGTCTATATCATCCTTTCGATGAGCATATTATTATCTCATAATCAGACCTGTATAAAGTATAAACGAGAAGATGTAGATGATGATGGATCACCAGATCCTTATAATGCTATGGATTACCGACGTATTTTTATTATCAATGCAGGTCTGCGGCGAGAATTCAATCTTCTTTATCGTATATCCTCCATGGGAAAAGAAGATATTCAATCGTATTTATCAGGGAGCTACAAATATTTATTTAGGGAGATTAGCTATGAATATAGCTATAGGTAAGAATAAATGATATATAGTATTATCCGGTTCAAACCAGATTCTAATAATCAACCTGGAAAATTTTCTATCGATTGCGCGTATTGATGATAAGGTTATATACCTGAATATCATTCATTTTATCAACGATGATAAGCTTTATGTAAATCATTTTTGTAATTCAAAGATTACTATTATCCATCTAAAATATTTTATGGTATTGAGGGTGATTATGATGCTGGTTCTAATATGGTTTGTTATAAAAACCTGTTATTTATCGCTGCACGAATCCGCGGTTTTTTAGGAAAATTTTAGTTATAGATATTCAAACGGATGCTATAGTAGATGTTATTAGAGCACAAAAAATCCTTTATCTTTGCAACTCGATGAAAATAATAAACTTTTTTTGATTCATAGGGATAATATAGAGCCTTTTTAAGTTACAGTACCGTTTGACTCGTATCGATGTCGAGACTCGGAAGGTAGAACTTGAAATCTTATTTTCATCTCAGGAAAGTGAGGAGTTTTTGAAACGACATCAACCCATACCTAGATATGATCTATTGGGGAGAGGTCGGACGAGGTTTGTGGAAAATGCCTTTTACAGCTAATAAAGCTCCTTCAAAACCTTTTATTTCCTTAGAGTAATCAGACTTAGATGCTATGCTCATAGAGTTTTAAATGAAGATATTTATTTGACGGATGTCGTAAATAAAGATGATGATGCACGAAAAAGGTATCTTGCATTGTTATTTGAATATAAATGAATTAATTAATTCTCAAGAAATAAATATCCATCCTATATGTATTGTTTTATAGAAAGGTTTCTCTGATAATGATAAATAAATGATGTATTATGAATAGATGATTCCTAAAATATCAATAATAAATAAAATATTTAATCAATAATAAATAATTATAATAAATTAAGTATTATTTATAAATACCCCTTAAAGTATTGGGTTTTTAGAAAATCTCTATGTAGCTTGCTTTTAATTCTGTTTTGATGAGAATGTATGGCTAAGAAAGGGGGAGATCGTTTTCTTTCTATCCAATTTTTTAATCTACCATGATCATTAAGTCAATAATAAAAAATATCTTTGATGCGTCAATGAACGCTCACTTATGTTAATTAACATAAAATTAAAGTCTTTTATGACTTATCGTAAATAGTTAGCTCAAGAGGGATATTTTCCTTGTTAATCAATATGTTTACTGTTATCATACGTAATGCATGATATGAATCGAAGAATTTATACAGAAAAAAAAACTCCTTTTGACATTTATTCCCCAAAGCTCCTTACCGAATTACAAGGTTTGGTAAGGTTAAAAGAGGTTAAGATTTATAATATTTATGACCTTTTTGGTATTAATGAGGAGACTTATCAAAATGTTTTGTATCATGTTTTTGCTGATCCTGTTGCCGATATTGTTCATGAAATACTCGATGTGCAGCACCCACACTTTGCCATAGAGTATTTGCCAGGACAATACGATCAACGGGCAGATGCTGCAATGCAATGTCTGAAACTCATCGTTCCGAATATCACCACCTTTGTGCGAACGGGTCAACTTATCGAACTGATTGGTTTATATCCCGAGGATCTTCCAACAGTTAAAAACTATTGTATTAACGAAGTGGAGTCTCGGGAAAAAGATCTCCAAAAAATGGAGATCGTACTTCAACCTAGTCCTCAGCCTGTGGTAATCGTCGAAGGATTTAGCACTTTTTCTACCGATCAACTTATTCAATTTCACAATAGATGGCGTTTTACTATGGGGTGGGACGATCTGCTTTTTGTGCAAGATTATTTCCGTCAAGAGCAACGCGATCCTACTGAAACTGAACTTCGTGTAATTGACATTTATTGGTCGGACCAATGTCGGCATACGACTTTTTTGACTACTTTGACCGACATCCGCTTCGAAGGCCCGTTTCAACAAACGTTCCAAGTGGTTTTTGACGATTATCTAGAGACTCGTAAAGCGCTTGGGGAGTCAGAAAAGCCTATCACTTTTATGGATTTGGCTACCCTAGCTGCCAGAGCGCTTCGCGCAGAGGGTAAACTAAAAGATTGGGTGATCTCTGATGAGATCAACGCTTGCACGTTAGCGATCACAGTCGACGTTGATAAGGTAGAAGAGCGATGGCATCTTTTGTTCAAAAATGAAACCCATAATCATCCTACTGAGATCGAACCCTTTGGGGGAGCTTCTACTTGTATTGGTGGAGCCATACGTGATCCACTTTCCGGTAGGGCTTTTGTCTATCAGGCCATACGACTAAGTGGTGCAGCCGACCCAACGGAGCCGCTTTATCAGACACTTGAAGGAAAATTACCCCAGCGCAAGATCAGTCGTATATCAGCTCAAGGTTACAGTACGTATGGTAATCAGATTGGTCTGGCCACCACTCATGTAGCCGAGGTGTATCATGAAGGTTATAGAGCAAAGCATATGGAGGTCGGTATGGTTATTGGTGCAGTCAGAGAAGAGGATTTACGTCAAGAACCTCCTCGCAAGAGTGATATTGTTCTATTGCTTGGAGGAGCTACAGGTCGTGATGGTATAGGTGGGGCCATAGGTTCTTCTAAACCGCACTATAGTCGTTCCGTTGATGAGTTGAATATTGAGGTACAGAAGGGTAATGCTGTCATGGAACGAAAGATCCAACGGTTTTTCCGTCGAGAAGAGGTCAGTTGTCTCATCAAGAAGTGTAATGATTTTGGAGCTGGAGGTGTAGCCGTAGCCGTTGGTGAGTTGAGTCGGGGCTTGTTGATCGATCTAGATCAGATCCCTTTGAAATATGAAGGTTTGAATGGTACCGAATTGGCGATTTCCGAATCCCAAGAACGTATGGCGATACTAGTGACTGCTTCCGATGTAGAGGATTTTATCCACCTAGCCCGAGAAGAAAATCTCTTAGCCGTCCCGATTGCTCAAGTCACGGATGACGATCGGCTGGTGATGCATTATCGAGGCCAACCCATTGTTGATTTAAAAAGAGTTTTTTTGGATACTCATGGTGTATCTAAAAAAATGAGTGTACGAGTGACTTCACCCAAAAAACAAAATCCCCTTCGAGAATGTAAAAATTTCGATAAAAAAGTTTTTTTAAAAAAACTTTCCCATTTGGATGTAGCCTCTCAAAAGGGGTTGGTAGAGATGTTTGACAGTACTGTGGGAGCGACTACTGTATTGATGCCTTTTGGTGGAAAATACCAACTGACTCCTGCCGAAGGCACTGCACAAAAGATCCATGTTTTAGAAAACCATACTGAGACGGTGAGCCTGGCTTCTTGGGGATTTCATCCCAAACTCTCGGCTTGGAGCCCTTTCCATGGTGGGGCTTATGCTGTGGTAGAGTCCGTAGCAAAGATTGTGGCCATGGGTGGAGATCATCAGAAGATACGGTTCAGCTTTCAAGAATATTTTCAAAAACTTGGTACTGATCCTAAGAATTGGGGTCAACCCTTTGCAGCACTTTTAGGAGCTTATCGGGCACAACGGGCATTGGGTTTAGCCGCTATTGGGGGTAAAGATAGTATGTCAGGCACTTTCAAAGAATTGCATGTACCACCTACACTTATCTCTTTTGCGGTGGCTACTGGAAAAGTCTCACATATCATTTCGCCGGAATTCAAAAAGGCAGGCCATATGATCTGGCTCTACCGTCATCGTCCCTTGTCTGATGATATGCCTAATTTCGACACCTTGCAAAGAGTCTATACTCAAGTTTATGAAGGCATCTGCTATGGTAGGATAACTGCTGTAAAGACTGTCAAAAGCGGTGGTATTGCGACAGCTCTAGCCCAAATGGCCTTTGGCAATCGCTTGGGTTTTTCCATTGAGACCGATGAGAATTTACTCGAGGCTTCCGTAGGCTCGTTGGTGATAGAGTCCGTTGTGCCGCTTTCAAAAGACTTTATCCAGCTGGGTAAGGTTACGTTATTACCAAAATTGTGTTTCAATAGGATGATGATCGATTTTGACGAAGCCTTGCAAGCTTGGTCCAAGACCCTTGAATCAGTCTTTCCTACTCAATGTCCTCATAATAAAGAAGAGCTCCATCTTGGACAGCCTCATAAACCCTATTCCATAGTATGGGGCACGAGAAAAAAAGGTACACCACAGGTATTCATTCCCGTATTTCCTGGGACGAATTGTGAATATGAATCTATTTGGTCTTTTCAACAAGAAGGAGCTAGAGTGAATAGTGTCCTTTTTCGGAATTTAGATAATAAAGATATCCAGGATTCTATCCAGGAGTTCGAGCAGCAAATTAGATCCGCTGAGATCCTTATGCTCTCGGGTGGATTCAGTGCTGGTGATGAGCCTGACGGATCAGCTAAGTTCATTACCGCACTACTGCATAATCCGTACATCTGTGAGGCTGTCAATAATCTCTTGCAGAGGAATGGTCTTATTTTAGGTATTTGCAATGGTTTTCAAGCGCTTATCAAATCGGGTTTATTACCTTATGGACAAGTCCGAATCCCAGATTACCAGTCTCCTACACTCACCTTTAATGAGATTGGACGCCATGTTTCTCAATGCGTTCGTGTGAAAGTGATCTCAGACCGTTCGCCCTGGCTGACTGGGATGAAAGACCAGGTATTTATCTTTCCAGCATCTCACGGTGAAGGACGTTTTTATGCAAGTAGGGAGGTAGCCCAAACCTTGTTTGAAAAAGGGCAGATCGCTACGCAATACATTGATGTAGATGGATTTCGTGCTTTGAATACTCCCGATAATCCCAATGGATCGGTCTACGCTGTAGAAGGTTTGATCAGCGAAGATGGTAAGATTTACGGCCGTATGGGTCACCCGGAACGTTGGCGACCCGGTCTGCTCAAGAACATCCCTCGAGCCTGTGGACACCCTATATTTCGTAATGCAGTACGATATTTTTGGTGAATGAAAAGAAGATCATTTCCTGATAAAATGATATAAAAATGAAAATTGTGATCCTATTTGGAAGCCTTGAGAGCGTTACAAGAGTTCGATGTTGCCTATGGTGCTTATGCGATCTCTGACCACAGTTTACCAGAAGTCCTAACTGAGAAACTCAAAAATTTTGAGTCCTCTGGAGTAGAGGTTATCATTTCAGGAGCAGGTTTGGTAGCACATTTACCTGGAGTAATTGCATCAAAGACAACTATTCCAGTTATTGGTATACCAATAACTGGTAATTTTAATGGCCTAGATTATTTACTTTCAATCGTATAGATGCCTAAAGATATCCCAGTGGATACCGTTGGTATTGATAACGCCCGCAATGCGGTTCTATTAGCCGTACAGATCCTCGCCCTGAAATACCCTGAATACAAAGAACGTTTACTCATCTATCGTCAAGATATGCGAGAGGAATTGATCCGATAAATTGAACAAGAATTATGAGCATGGAAAAAAGAGATTTTCTTTATGAAGGCAAGACCAAGCAGGTCTATACCACGGACGACCCCGAGCCCATCATTATTCATTATAATGATGATGTCACACACCCTTCAACGCTCAGAAAAGAGGTGCTGTACAAGAGAAAGGTGCTCTAAACAATGAAATCACCGCTTGATCTTTCAATATCTTAAAATCAGGGTATCCGGGGGACTCACTTCATTAAAAAACTAACAAACGTGACTAATTGTGCTGGCGAGTGGAAATCCTCTCAATCAAGGTGATTGTCCGCAACTTGATTGCTGGAAGTATACCCCTTCGAAGCCTAGGTATTGAGGAAGGTACACAAAGCCACCCAATACCATTTCTGAGTTGAGCTACAAGGATGATACTTTAGTATACCCATTGATCAATGATCATCATGCTATTAATTTAGGTGTATCTACTATTGATTTATATTTATGCAATCACTACCAAGGTCAATGATCTACTTAAAGCACATTTTTTAAACGAGGATATTATTTTGGTCGATTTTAAAATAGAATTTGGGAAGGACACTAGAGGTTAGATCTTTCTGGCTGATGAGATCAGCCCTGATACTTCTCGGTTTTGGGATAAAAATACGATGAAAAAACTCGATAAAGAGTATTTTCGTAGAGATCTTGGAGATGTGCGCGAGGTCTATGTAGAGATCATTCAGCGTCTGAATTTGAAATGATAAGTAAAGATAATGTGTGAATGATTATGGACGAAAAATATCCTTTAAATGAGCTTCAAGAGGAGTGTGGCGTTTTAGCATTTTATCCCGTGAAAAGATCGATAGTTTTTCACTGGTCCAATTTGGACTCTTTACCCTGCAGCATCGTGGAGAAGAAAGCTTGCGGTTTTTCCTTGCTCCGATATGGGGCATTCATACCTACAAAAGCATCGAATCCGGAGGAGTATCATGGACAGGCTGTCATCGGACATATGCTCTATTCTACAGCTGGTGGACAGAGCAAACAAAACATCCAACCATTTTTTTTAAAGATGCAGATGACCAAGGTATCCTCTCATTGGTACACAATGGTCACCTGATCAATGATCAGGAACTCCGAGAGACCTTGGAGGTAGAAGATATAACCTTTATTTCAGACGGATCCGATTCGGAGATCATCCTCCGCCTGATTCAAAAATACTTTTCACTAGGATTATAAGAACCGATTCGAGCCACTTCCAAACACCTTCGTGGGGCCTATTCGGTATATTGGTTGCTCACACAAGATCAACTGGCTATCTTCAGGAGACCCTATTGGTATTAGACAGCTCTGTTATGGATTACTCCGATATGGGCATCACCATTTTTTTAGCTCTGAGACTTGTGGTATTGATGCGATAGAGGATCGTTTCATGCCTAATGTGTGTCCCCAGGTCAATTGGTCATAGCTAGTGTGGTAGAATTGCATTTTTCTATGCTTACTCGTTTTCCAAGACGTCGGGTCTGTTCCTTTGAGTACATCTATTTTTCTCGTCTGGACTCAGTGATCGATGCGATCAGTGTCTATAAAGTTTGTGAGAAGATCGGGAAAAAACTTTATGAGCAACATCCGGTCAAGGCTGATGTACTGGTTGGTGCCCCTGATTCGGGTTGTTTCGGCAGCTATAGGTTTTATTCGAAAGCTTCGAGCATTCCCTTCAAGCCGATCCTACTCAAAAACAAGTACATCGGACGTTCCTTCATAGATCCTACTCAGGAATTGCGCGAGCATATAGTCAATCTCAAGTTCAATCTTATCTTGAGCGAAGTGGCAGGTCAAAAGATCGTTATCATAGATGATTCCATTGTGCGTGGTACGACCAGTTGTAAATTGGTCGATATTTTGAGAAAATTCTATCTCCAGGAAATCCATTTTCGGAGTGCATCACCGCCTATCATTGCACCTTGTTTCCTGCTGGTAGATACGTCGAAGAAGGAAGACTTGATTTTAGCTACTAATGATAAGATAACCATTGCAGGACTTTTGGGCGTGGATAGTCTCGAATTTTTAAGTATGACAACTTGAAAGAAGTTCTCGGTGGTCTAGACTATTGTTTCGTTTGTTTTACAGAATGTTATCCTATAGATATCAAGTTAAAATGATAGATATACCACCCCATACCTATGACTACTTATAAAGAAGCCGGTGTAAATAAAGAAGAAGGCTATCGTACCGTATCAAAGATTCGAGATGCTGTACAGAGGACACATAACCAGCATGTACTCAATACCTTGGGAGATTCTGGTCTTTTTATTAACTATCTGGATATCAAAATCCTGTTTTAGTATCTGCTTCCGACGGTGTAGGGACTAAGTTGCGTTTAGCTTTAGATTATCAGCAATATGAGACCATTAGCATGGATTGTTTTGCTATGTGTGCCAATGATATCCTCTCTCATGGGCCTAAACCTTTATTCTTTTTGGACTATTTGGCTTGTGGTCAAATCAATGCAGAAGTTGTTACTAAGATCATTCAAGGCATGCCCAAGGTTTGCTACACTACTGGTACACATTCATAGGTCGGAGATGTCTGAAATACCTGGCATGTATCAGTATATTGATTATGATGTACATCCTTTTATGTGGGTATGGCCGAACGCGCCCTCCTCATCGATGGGACGCAGATACGTCAAGGTGACCTATTAATCGGTTTGCCTTCATCCGGTGTGCATAGTAATGGTTTTTCGTTCATACATAATATTTTTTTAGAGGGATACCTCTTGGGAAGATTTGGTGGGCAACCACTTTATGAAACACTTTTGACACCTACGATTCTCTATCACAGGATTATCCATGAGTTTTTGAAATATTTTTCGATCCATGGTTTGGCACATATCACTGGTTGAGGCTTGTATGAAAATGTACCCGCATCATCCCCAACAGTCTGTCAGCCGTGATTCAAAAGGAGAAGATCTCTTGCCCCATTGATCTTTAGGTATATCCAGCAGGCCGGTTCGGTCCCTGATCAGGAAATGTGGGGGCCTTCAATATTGGCATTGGTATGCTCATGGCCATTTCTCCGGAAGATCAATTTACCGTTTTGGAACAAGTCAAAACTTTAGGTGAGACGGTCTTTGTTATTGGAGTTGTTGAAATAGAGGAAGAAAGAATCATCTTAAAATAAGATAGGAAAGGATCATAGTCTTCATTAATATCTTTTGGTACGGCTTTTCGAAGGATTTTGTATATTCACCATGTTTGATTCAATATTCAAAGCGGTGAAGGTGAATTTTCATCTTTGAATTTTTCTTGATGTTGGAGATCGTTTTTTCAATTTCGAGTGGGTTGATGATTCCTGACTTAGATTTCTCGAGAGCAGTGTTGTTAAATTAAATACCGTTTCATGTACATCCCTAAACATTTTAAACAATGGAATGGGGACGTTATATTGGAAGTCGTCTGTGAGTTGCGATTCGGAACGCTCGTAAGCGTTGAAGATGGCATATCTGTTGCTACACATCTCCCTCTTGATTTGGTTGAAATAAGATGACAGTTTGTGTCTATGGAATCATATAGAAAAGGCTAATGATCAGTGGAAAACTTTCAATTAGCAAGATAAAGTATTGGCTATATTTTCGACTCCTGATGCCTATCTATCGGCTTCATAGTATGATCATGTCAATGTATTTATCTTCAATTATATCCCATCCACTTTTATGGAAAGGTAGAGATTGTAAAATATCAATAAAATTTAATTAATATTCTTATTTTAATCGTAAAGTATAGGAAAAAATCAATGAATATAATTATAAGATCAAAGATTTACCTCATGATTTTTTGAATATCGAAATGATATATCTAGTAGGTTTCATCATTGCTATTGATCAAGTTCTTGCTAATTTTAACCTGGTCCAAAATAGGCAATCGATAGATTTTATAAATATTATGCACGAGTTGAACAAAACAGACCATCATCATAAGGATTCCTACATAGCCCATCGGATTAAGGAAATCGAAGAGATACTTCTCAAAAGAGATTAAGCCTGAGAGTACGATGATGATAAATCATGATTTTTGCACCGTAAAACGATCCAAGATATCTATACAATGAGGAAATTTATTTATGTCATAGGGTTTTTCGTCAGCAGTTTTTCCTTTGAACAGATCAAAAGTTTTATGGCTAAAGAGGTTGGAGGAGAGATCCTACCTTAAAAAGGTTTGACATTTGAGAGACATTCATCTGCTTCGACTTTTAAGATCGTTATCGTTCTGATGGGCTATGATACAGGTATTTTTATTGATGAGTATTATCCTGAATGGACTTACAAGAAAGAGTATAAAGTCCGACTTGAGGTATGGAAAAGTCCTTATAATCTATCGGATTGGATCAAAAACAGTTATGTATGTTATTCCCAGTTTATTACGAAAAAACTCGGTATGGATAAATTGAAAAGTTATATCAGTTACTTTGGTTATGGCAACCAAGACCTATCAGGTGATCCAGGACAAAATAACGGTCTGACAAAAGTTTGTCTTGATAGTAGCTTGTAGATCTCTCCAGAAGAGCAAGTATCGTTTATCGAACGCCTGCTTGATGGGGAAAAAATTGCTCATCTCCAAAAGGGCCATTGAATATACCAGTAAATTGCTCTAAATCGGAGTATTACCCAAGATATGGAAACTTTTTGGTAAGAGTGGTACAAGCGGATCTGTTTGATAAAAAAAAGGATAAAATAGCTATTCTAGGTTGGTTTGTCGGTTGGATTCAAAAGGACGAAAAGTGTTTGGGATTTGCCCATTATCTTGAGGGTAATGGGGGAGCAACCGTCGCAACTGGCCAACATACCAGGGAGGGGGCCAAGATTTGCTTGATGGAACTCATTCAACAAAGAAGTACACATGAGACAAGTAACTGATTATATGAAGGTATCCATCTTGGTCTTGGGCAAAGGAAGCAATCTACGACAGATTTTTCAGGCTATTGAGTCGGGAAAATTGCCCGGCTTGTGGGTGAGCCATGTGATCGCTGATAGAGATTGTGGTGCCATTGAAGAAGATTTAGATCGGGGGGGGGGATGGGATATCTCTACTTTTTTTTTCTTGAGCGTGGTCCTAAACCTATCTAGTGAGATCGATGAGCTTCTGATTGCTCAGATAGATTTGATTGTATTGGCCGGTTTCCTCTCGATACTCGGTGAAGATTTTTATCGAAGATGCTAAAGATGGAACAAAAGATTAATCAATATTCACTCTTCACTTTTTCCTCAATATGGTGGATAAGGCATGTATGGTATGTGCGTACCTCGAGCGGTCTTGAAAAATCGAGAAAAAATTTCAGATCCTACGATCCATCATGTCATACCGTCGGTCGATGCTGGAGAGGTGATCCTCCAAAGATCTTGTCCGGTCAGTCCCGGTGAAAGTCCTGTATCTTTGGCTAAGAAGGTCCATTGTATCTAGCATGAGATTCTGATCGAGTCGTTCCAAAGATTGTCTGTGATTTTTTTTCCACTTGGAAATCATCAAATTAAAAAGAGACTCATCAGAACGTGTCGTGAATATTTAGCATTGAGAAGATATTGAAATTTCTTGATAAGATGAAAAAAAGAGCTTTGATCAGTACATTCGATAAGGTAACTTTGACTGAATTTGCCCGTTTTTTGGAAGCCCAAGATTATGAAATCATTTCCACGGGGGGTACTTTTCGCTATTTAAAGGATCAAGGACTTTCCCCGATAGAAGTGGCTGAGGTGACCCAATTTTCTGAGATTCTTGATGGGCGGGTCAAAACTCTGCATCCTCACATTCATGGTGGGATCTTGGCTAAACGTAGCCAAGTCAAGCATATGCAGACACTTGAGGCCCATAGGATCAGCCAGATTGATTTGGTCGTGGTGAATCTCTATCCTTTTTTTGAGCAGTATGGTCAATGTCTTACACTCGAGGCACAGCTTGAGCTTATCGATATTGGTGGGATAACATTATTACGTGCTGCGGCCAAAAATTTCCCCGATGTCATTGTAATCACTGATACAGCTGATTATGAAATATTTAAAAAGGAAATTACCCATCAAGGAGAGATCTCCTTGGCATTGAGGAGAAAATGGGCTGGAAAGGCATTCAATCTTACAGCGGCTTATGATGCAGCTATTTCTCAATGGATTATTGCAGAGCATTTCCCACCCTATTTCAACATCTCGTATCAGAAACAGATGGACCTACGCTATGGTGAAAATCCCCATCAAAAAGCGGCTTATTATGTTAATACAACCGGAGGAGGCGCCTTTCGAGATTTCGATCAATTACAGGTTAATAAATTATCATTCAATAATTTACGAGATATGGATGCGGCTTGGAAAATGGTGAATGAATTCTCTGATCCGGCTTGTTGTGCTGTGAAACATACCACACCTTGTGGTGTGGCTCTAGGTCGAGATATAGCTGATGCGTGGGAAAAAGCTTATGCTTGTGATCCGGTCTCGGTTTTTGGAGGAATTATCGCTGTTAATAGCACACTGACCAAAAAAGCGGCAGAATCTATGGGTAAGTTTTTTTTGGAGATTATTTTGGCCCCAGCTTATGAGTCGGAAGCCCTAGATGTCTTGAGAAAGAAAAAAAACCTCCGATTGATTCATATTAAAGATCGTATATGTGATATCTTTGAGTATGTCAAAATCGATGGAGGACTTTTAGTACAACAGTGTGATGATCGATTTTCTATAGATCATCAAGTAGTGACGAAAAAGCAGCCTACGGTTGAACAATTACAATCGTTGATTTTTGCTCAGAAAGTGGTCAAACATGTCAAGTCCAATGCTGTCGTTGTTGCTCAAGGAGTACAGACTCTAGGTATTGCTGGAGGGCAGACTAATCGCATTTGGGCAGCACATCAGGCCATCGAACGTGCCTTAGAAAAGTCTCGAAAGAATCTAGTCCTTGCTTCCGATGCTTTTTTTCCCTTCCGCGACGTGGTGGAAAAAGTGGCTCAACATCGTATCGAGGCAATCATTCAGCCAGGAGGTTCGATGCGTGATGCTGAATCCATCCGAGCTTGTGATGAATACGGAATGGCTATGGTCTTTACAGGTATGAGGCACTTTAAACATTAAGAAAATTATTTATATTCATTAATTTATTACAAATATATAATATATATTTTTTTAGATATAGTCAGTGGTTTTGATTTGATTTATCGTGTTTCTCGATCTCTTAGAGAAGTTGAGTTAAAAAAATCTTGTTTGTAAAGACTTTGAGTTTCCCATATTAGTGCGGTTGACCCTATGAATACCGAAGTATTTATTCCGATGATGTACGTCACAAAATACCGATAAATTCTCCTCATCATGGTCTATCTAATCATAGATTTCGTCTTTATTCAACATATTTTTATAAAACTTTTTTATTGAATATTTTATTTTAATGTATTGAAGTAATAATGTATTAAATTTATTCACGTCTATACCATCAACCATAGGTGATTCAATGATATGATGATGATCTTCCATTTACTTGTATTTGAAAGGATTGGATTAGTGATTATATTTTTTATTTACATCTTGTAGATAAAAATTTTTACTCCAGATATCAAACAGAGATGATCTTCCTCTACTACCAATTTGTAATGGATCTTTTTATAATCTTGAGTTTCTTTTCTAGGCTCGTAAGGTGAATAAAAAGTATGCTTCTTAAAAGGTTTCAAAAGAGCCGTGTAGGGTAGTGATATGAGCTATTTCATTTACGATATTCTTTTTTATACATGGAGGAATATGTTCTAAATAGTCATTGATAAGGAGGAGTTAGCGTGATTAAAAAATTAAATTAATTATATATTAAAGTTAAAAAATAATTTAATATTAATTAAATATTTTTTTTTTAAAAAAAAACATAAGTAATTTCAATTACTAAATAAAGAAGGAAATGACGTATTATAAATAGTTTATTTTTTTTTGATATGCTCAAATTTGTGTAGATTACTTTAATCAGTTCAAAGTACTCAAAGATATCAGAATTATTTTTTTTATTTTAATTTAAAATATCTTCATTGATTAAGATAATTTTATTGTGATATTATTTATTTATAGACTATATTCTATCCAAGTATGGTAGAAATAATTAATTATTTCCTTATATATAATTTATAATGATCTTGTGATAAAGCTTCAATATTTTAGTGGACATTATCGGATTCGAACCGATGACCTCTACCCTGTCAAGATAGCGCTCTAAACCAACTGAGCTAAATGTCCTATGATAGGAAAAGATTCTTGAAAATCCGCAGGCAAATTTAATATAAAATCATTTACTTTCGTTCTTTTTAGGATGTTTTTTCTTGTTTTTCTTGTTTTTTTTTAGTTGTTCCACTTGTTCGTTTCCCCCTATACATTCTACTAAAAAAATTAAATAGTTACAAATTCTGTCTAATACAGGTATGATCTTTTCTTCAAGTTCTTGACTCAGTATTTTTCCTATCTCAATTATGTCTTGCCGATTTTTATATTTTTTAGATCTTCTTGAAAGATAAATAAAATTTGAGGTTTATTTATAATTATGAAAAATTATTATTTTTATTTATTTTTTTTTGTAGTGTTTTCTAATATTTTTTTTCTATGAATCGTATGTCATCCTCTTTCTTAAATAGACTATCGAGATCTATTCATCTCGAGGGGAAATATTCAAAATACTTCCTAGGTATGAATTATTTTTTTTGCATTCTCTAATAATAACACGTTTTTTTTCTGAGATATCCCAACATTCCCAGTCAATTTTTTATCTTATATCCCCCTCTTTAATTACTATAAATATTCCTATATTTTTTTTAAAAAAAAATTCATATTTAGTGTATATTTATATTTTTACTACTTAAATAAGTCATGTAAAAAATGTAGGGTAGCTTTACTGAGGAGGAAAAAGTTGTTGTTTTATAAATATAAGAATATTGCTACTGCTGCTGTCTGTTGAAGTGCTAAATATATTTATTTTATTATAAATTATTAATAGTTATTTCCATGTGAACAAGTAGGCTCTCTAAAGAAATTTATAGAATATGTAGAGCCATTTTGGTTTTATTCAGACCTGTGAAAAGGAGAGAATAATTTTTTTAATCTTCTTGTTTTCTCCTTTTTGTGTTATTTGACAGTGTCGAAAATATGTAATTTTCTATGGATTGATATGGAAGTCTATCTGTAATTTCATATGTAATTGAGCTTTGCTCTTGTTTTATCTGATTCGGTGCTAATCGAGGTTACTGCGCAATTATTAATAGGATTATTATCTGTATCGTCTGTAGTGGATTGTACAGTCTTATAAAAGCTATCCTATGGGTAGATAGTCCTAGCGTTTGATGGTATTGGGGAGGGGTAAAATCATGAGGGTTTTTACTCGTCTATATTTGAGCACTTAAACTATTAAAAATCTCAGCAATAGTATGGAATGGGGATCGGAGTATTTTGAATCTCTGAAAAGTTGGAGTCTTTCTAATCTGAATCCTTTTATTTGCTTCTTCTTTTCTAACTCTTTATCAGGTTTGTTTCCATGACTCTTTCTCTTGTTTTCTTGATGAAATCTATCAAAGGTTATATGTGAATAAATTTGTAGATATCTGCTCTTCATCAATTACTTGAATCATGAAGAATATCAACTAATTTTTCTCAAAATCCTCATAGGTAGATGTATTTGTATTTAGTTTAAGGTTATGATTATTAGAAAGTATGATCATTTAAATTGAAATTCTCATTAAGGCGAGATCTTAAGGATCAGATTTCTATAGGATAAAAAACTATCCATCGACAAATCCGATGGATAGTTTTTAATACAACGAAAAACAAATACTCTTAATTAAATTAATACGAAGAATTTGAGTTATAGCAATGTAGAATCAAGCCTTTTTCTGCTGTAGCTTGATAAGATTCAATGCAGATCCTGCTTTGAACCATTCGATCTGGTTCTTATTATAAGTGTGCATGATCTGTATGCTTTTGCTTGTCCCGTCCTTATGTACGATCTTGAGGGTGAGCCATTTTTCTGGAGCAAATTTTTCCAAATCGATAAAATTGAAAACGTCTTCTTCTCGGATCTTATCATAATCGGCTTCATCGGAAAAAGTTAACGCGAGCATGCCTTGTTTTTTTAAGTTGGTCTCGTGTATACGTGCAAAAGAACGAACTAGTACCACACGTACGCCCAAATAACGTGGCTCCATAGCGGCATGTTCTCGAGAGGAGCCCTCACCATAATTATGATCACCTATGACTATAGTAGGAATACCGGCTGCTTTGTAAGCCCTTGCAGTTTCGGGTATAGCACCGTAAGAATCGGTCAATAGATTTTTTACTTCATTGGTCCGACTGTTGAAGGCGTTGACAGCGCCGATCAACAAATTGTTGGAGATGTTGTCGAGATGTCCGCGATACCTCAGCCAGGGGCCTGCCATCGAGATGTGATCTGTAGTGCACTTACCTTGGGCTTTGATAAGCAATCTGACACCTAAAAGGTTTTTACCGTCCCAAGCTGGGAAGGGATCTAAAAGTTGCAAACGTTGCGAATTTGGATCGATTTTAATCTCGATATTGTTCCCGTCTTTTGCAGGAACCTGGTATCCGGCTTCTTTGACCTCAAAGCCTTTTACAGGCAATTCAATACCTTCGGGTTCCTCCAGTTTGACTTGCTCACCTTCTTTATTTGTCAGGGTGTCGATAAGAGGATTGAAGGTTAGACTACCTGCTAGAGTCAGTGCTGTGACGATCTCGGGTGAGGCAATGAAAGCATGGGTATTAGGATTTCCATCGTTTCGTTTTGCAAAATTGCGATTGAAAGAGGTGATGATAGAGTTTCTACGATTAAGGTCGTCCGTATGACGTGCCCACTGACCGATACAAGGCCCGCAGGCATTGGCTAAAATCACACCGCCCATTTTCTCGAAGGCTTGTAGATAACCGTCGCGTTCTACTGTATAACGCACCTGTTCGGAGCCTGGCGTGATGGTAAATTCTGCCTGGGCTTTTAAATTTTTGCTGACGGCTTGTTTGGCTAAAGAGGCAGCACGTGTGATATCTTCGTACGAAGAGTTGGTACAGGAACCGATGAGACCCACTTCGATTTTTTCAGGCCAACCGTTATCCTTGACCGCTTGAGCAAATTTGGAGAGGGGCCATGCCAAATCGGGCGTAAATGGACCATTGATATGGGGTTCCAATTCGGAGAGGTTGATGACAATAACTTGATCGAAATATTTTTCAGGTTCAGCATAAACTTCAGGATCACCGCTGAGATACTCTTTAAGGGCATGGGCCAGGTCAGCTATTTCAGCACGATCTGTACTTCTTAGATAAGCTTCCGATTGGGTATCGTATCCAAAGATGGAAGTCGTAGCGCCTATTTCGGCACCCATATTGCAAATGGTAGCCTTACCGGTCGTTGAAAGCGACCGGGCACCTTCTCCGAAATATTCAATGATAGTTCCTGTACCGCCTTTCACTGTGAGGATGCCAGCTACCTTCAAAATAATATCTTTGGCCGAGGCCCATCCATTTAATTTACCTGTTAACTGGATGCCAATTATTTTAGGGAATTTCAATTCCCAAGGCATACCAGCCATGACATCTACAGCATCTGCCCCCCCTACTCCGATGGCGATCATGCCTAGACCGCCGGCATTCGGTGTGTGAGAATCCGTACCGATCATCATCCCACCGGGGAAGGCATAATTTTCTAAAACGACTTGATGAATGATGCCCGCACCGGGTTTCCAGAATCCAATACCATATTTTTTGGAGACCGACTCCAGAAAGTTAAATACTTCACTACTATTGTTTAGGGCTTCTTGCAAATCCTTATCAGCCCCGATTTTGGCTTGTATTAGGTGATCACAATGGATGGTAGTAGGCGTTGCAGTAGTAGACTTACCTGCTTGCATGAGTTGTAATAAGGCCATTTGCGCGGTGACGTCTTGCATGGCTACACGGTCCGGTTTAAAATCACCGTAGGAGACACCACGTTGGTAGACCATTGTAGGTCTCCCATCAAACAGATGGGCGTAGAGTACTTTTTCGCTATAAGTGAGCGGACGACCTACTATCTTTCGTGCTTGTACGATGCGTTGCTCTATGTAGGCATAAACACTTTGAATCATTTCTAGGTCAAATATCATAATTTTTTCAAATTTTGGATTTGGATTGAATTAAAGCACATCAAATTTAAGAATCCTATGAGAGTTTTAAAATATTACCGCTTATTTATAAAGGGTCTTAATAAACCTTTAGAAAAACTTGTACTTCTTTATCAAACTCTGCAGGTCGATTTGCATGGATCCAATGGCTCGATTTTTCTATTGTAATGATTTGTGCTTGAGAGAAATATTTTCTAATCAGCGGGAAATCTTCATCAGAAATGTAGTCGGATGCTCCACCCCGTAGAAAGAGTGTAGGCTTTTTGTACACTTCCCCTTGTAAATCTTGTTGGATAAGTATAGCATAATTTTTTTCGATACCCTGGAGATAGAATCGAAAAGCTAGCCGACCGTCTTCTTTTTGGTAAGTATTCTTGGAAAGTAGGGCCCTTGTACCCCAATCCGGAATAGACTGTATCAAAAAAACATCGAGCTCTTTTCTGGTGGTGATTTGGTCAAAATTCACTGCTTTGATTGCTTCAATAATCTTCTGATGATGTGGCTGATAAGCCTTAGGAGCAATGTCCGAGATGATGATCTTTTGGGGGATTTCTGGATGATTTAAAGCGAATTGCATCACCGCCTTCCCCCCTATCGAATGGCCGATCAATACCGGATCGGACAATTCATGATGCCTGATATATTGTAATATATCATCCGAGATGAGCGTATAATCCATCGCATCAGCATGAAAGCTCTTCCCATGATTTCTTAAATCTACCAGATGCACCTGATAGGCTTCGGCCCAACGCTTGCCGAGCGTGGTCCAATTGTCTCCCATACCAAAGAGTCCGTGTAAGACCAATAAGCCTTGGCCTTGGCCATAGATTTTCGAGTGAAGGATCATTTCTGTTGTTTGTTTCGATGGATTTTTTCGATGCGTTTCAAGTAAGCTTGGATGGTGTTTTCCAAACCGAAATAGATCGCCTCGGCGATCAATGTATGACCGATAGACACTTCAGCAATCGCGGGAATGTTTTCGATCAGAAATGCGATGTTTTTTAAATTGAGATCATGGCCAGCATTCAATGCCAGACCAGCTCTCACGGCTTCTTGAGCCGTCTGAACATAGGATTGAATGCTATTGAGATCCTTCCGTGCATATGCCAGGGCAAAGGATTCAGTGTAGAGCTCTATTCGATCCGTACCTGTCTTGGCCGCAGCCGAAATATATTTCGGATCAGGATCTAGAAAAATTGAGGTACGAATATTGTGACGCTTAAATTCATCAATGACTTCGGTCAAAAACGTCTGGTGCGTGATCGTGTCCCATCCGGCATTGGAGGTCAAGACATTTTCGGCATCGGGTACCAACGTCACTTGGTCGGGTTTAACCTTTAAGATCAATTGGATGAATCTATCGGTCGGATTACCTTCGATATTGAATTCTGTCATAATGATGGGCTTGAGATCGTAGACGTCCTGATATCTGATGTGCCGCTCATCAGGGCGCGGGTGAACTGTGATACCCTGAGCCCCGAATCTCTGAATATCGATAGCCGCCTGGACCACATCGGGGATATTACCGCCACGAGCATTGCGCAATGTAGCAATCTTGTTGATATTTACACTGAGTCGAGTCATACGCTTACTTTTGGGTACTACTGGCGATGGCTTGTGCCACTTCGAGGCCGAATTCTTTAGCTGCTGTCAGGAGATGATCAAATACGTCGGCTTGTATCCGTTCATATTCCAACCATTTGGAGGTAGTGGTAAAGCAATAAAGCTCTAAAGGTAGGCCGTGAGGAGTGGTTTCGAGATGCCGTACGATGATAGTTTCCCATTGAGATATGTCGGGATGTTCTCGGAGATATGCCAGAGCATATTGGCGAAAGACCCCGATATTGGTGAGCATTCTCCCATTGATCTCTACACTGGTATCGACGCCTTTCTCTTGGTTAAAGGTTTTGATCTCTTTTTGTTTTTCTTCGATATAATCGTGGATCAAAAAAAACTTTTTAAACTGTTCGAGGGTCGATGCATCACAAAATCTAAAAGATTTGATTTTAAGTAGGATAGCGCGTTTGATTCGACGAATGTTTTTCTGACGCATCACCTCAAAGTTGATCACTGCTGTAGAGATTAAATCATAGGTAGGCACCGTAGTAATCGTCTTATCAAAATTCTCCACTTTGGCAGAGATTAGATTGATCTCGACTACCGTCCCTTCCATCGAATATTTAGGTACAGTGATCCAATCTCCTACTTTGACCATTTTAGTTGAAGCCATTTGTACACCCGATACAAATCCTAGGATCGTATCCTTGAAGACCAACACGATGATGGCCGTTACAGCACCCAAACTTGTCAAGATGGCCGTTAGTTGGATGTTGTAAAGTATCGAGATGATGATCAAGACACAAAGTGTTGTGAAAAAGATTTTCAAGAGTTGCGAGAAGGAGCGTACAGCAATGGTTCGGTGGTTGTTTTCACTGGTAGCAATTTTTGTGATCGAATCGATGATTCGAATCAAGAATTGTAAAACAATCAGAACAAATAGAATGCTGAATACCTTTTCGATATTGATGGTCATCCGAGGGTATGAATTGAAAAGAATTTCTGCTGCCGATGAGCCAATGACCAAGGGGAAGAAGTATGATAAACTGTCAAATACCTTATTTTCATACAAGATATTGTCCCAATTGAAAGGAGTGGAATTAACGATACGCTTTCCAATGAAACGCACTACTCTTTTGAATGTAAAAGACAAAATACTTAACAATGAGGCCAAGAACAACAACTTAATAAAAATGACGATAATTGTGCTCACCCATGAGCCAAACCCTAGGGTTTGGATGAATCCTTCAAGCCATCCGCTTTGGTTGTTCAGATATATTGCTGGTTTTTCCATAAAGATGTTTTAAAAACTGAGGCAAATTTAACCTGAAAGGCTGAATAAGTTGTACATTTTCTTCTATCACCCGACAATAGAAACGCATTTAGTTGCCAGGACCTTTGTAAGGTTCTCATATACATTTTAAGACTTCACTACAGAAAACGGTAGTTTGAAGGATGAAATCGGAAAACCATCGCTATACAATAGCTGAGATTATTCACACAAGGCGGTTCATATATCCCATGGATTACCTCCTTAAGAGATCTCTCGGGAGATTATTGAAGAGGCCTTAACACATACCCATTATGGAATTTTTCATACAAATTAACTAAAGAATGGCAGTTCAAAGTAATTCAAAGTACTGCTAGAAAAAGATTGGAAGATTTTTTAACTAATCAAATCCTTGTAGAAAACGTCGATAATGCTTATAAAAAAGCTGAAAATATCCGGGTAAATATTCTCCACACGTCTTGTTTGATTATCATTTCTATGATAAGTTTCTCGGTTCGTACTCAAATGGGAATAAATCGGAGTAGTACCATGGCTGTACAAAACATGTGGCTCACTTGTACTGCCTTAGACATCGGTTCTTATTAGAGTAGTTCTGCTTTGGTAGAAAAGTTACAAACCTTCTTTCATGATGATTCTGATAGAAAATACTTAGGACTATTCTATATGGGCTATATCCGGACCGATTTTTTCGCCCAAGGATTAAACGGACATCCTTCTCAGGTAGATTGGATTGGTAATCAGTCTGATCCAGTACATACAGTAAAATTGACAAAGTAAACACAGTACATCACACCCACTCCTCAAAGAAAGCCTCAACGGGAGTATCTTATTTTTCAGATTCAATAAATATTCTTTGTGTTCAAACCCCTAGGTATAGCGGTGAGTTGTGGTTTTCTTTGCCATTGAAACGGTGACAAGGGATAAGTATCTCAATGAGGTTTTTAGTATTGGATTCTGCCATAGCACAAGTTTTTTCCTATCAATGAGTATATAAGAAAGCATTTCACAATTGATAGTCTCCCCGTAAGAGATCTTTAAGATTTTAGCCCATACAGCCTGTTGAAAATCCGTATCCCAAGGCAAAATCTTTAAACCAAATTTTTGGAGCCTCCCCTGGAAACATAGATCCAATTCGGAAAAATTTATCGAATGAAGACAATTCTCTCTTTATGCAGATCTATTTGGTTTCTAGGAAGTATCGTCTGTGAAAACGCCATCCATTCGATAGAATCCCCCTTAGCACTGATTATTATCCAACCCATAGGAGATTTATAACTTAGCTTGAAAGATATTGTATAATAATTCTTATATTTGCCGAGAGCAAGCTGGTCGATAGTAAGTACAGGTGAGGGTGAAAGCCCTCATTTTTATATCGGTCATATGGATAGACAAAAAGTAGAAGCTGTATTAAAAGATGAATTAGAAGCATTTCCTGAGTTGTTTTTGATTGATTTATCGATCACTTCCGAGAAGGATATTTACATCTACTTAGATGGCGATCAAGGTGTATTCTTAGAAGTTTCCTCGGCAGGAGGAATTGAGCCTTTGTGAAATACATCAGGCAATATCCAAAAAATCGTAAAAAGACGATTGAGGTACTCACCCAAAGGAGGTATGCGTTATGAAGCTTTTCTGAAAGAAGCCGATGAAAAATCTCCTTAGAGTGGGCCGAATACATTCTTAGAATCCAAGGAAAAAGAAGAAAAAAAATGGTAAAACAGTACAGTATTCCCTATGACGATGTAGTACAAGTCAAAGTATTGGTCAAGTTTTAAGTCAAAATCATCAATTATGGATCATGTAGCATTGATAGATTCCTTTGCAGACTTTAAAAATGAAAAGAACATAGATCAGATGAGCCTGATGGCTATATTGGAGGATTCCATACGTGGAGTATTACGAAAAAAATATGGGTCTTCAGACAACTATGATATCATCGTCAACCCAGGTCAAGGCGATCTGGAGATTTGGAGAAACCGTATCGTCGTAGAAAATGGTACAGTAGAAGATGACAATGCTCAAATAGCCCTCTCAGCCGCCAGGAAGATAGAACCTGACTTCGAAATAGGAGAGGAAGTCACCGAAAAGGTAGTGCTGGACGATCTTGGTAGAAGAGCTGTCTTATCACTCAGACAAAATTTGATCTCCAAAGTCAGTGAGTATGACAATACCAGTATTTACAAAAAGTTCAAAGACAAACTTGGAGAAGTCATCCATGTAGAGGTATATCACATCTTACCCAGACAAATCATCATGAAAGATGATGAGCAGAATGAAATGATCTTACCAAAACAGGAACAAATTCCCAATGACTTTTTCCGTAAAGGGGACCCAATATTTGCCTTAGTGAAAAAGGTAGATTGGAAAGACGGCAAGCCCATAGCTATACTTTCAAGAAGCGATGTCAAATTCCTAGAAAAACTCTTCGAATTAGAGATCCCTGAAGTAGCTGATAAGTTGATCACAGTAAAAAAAATAGCTCGTATCCCTGGCGAAAAAGCTAAAGTAGCCGTAGAGTCTTATGATGATCGTATAGACCCCATAGGCGCCTGTGTAGGGATGAAAGGCTCTCGGATACACCCCATCGTAAGAGAATTGAGAAACGAAAATATCGATGTAATTAACTATACATCTAATAATCAACTTTATATCACCAGGGCACTAAGCCCAGCTAAAGTCTCTATGATGGAAATCGATGAAGAGAATAAATCCGCCGCCGTATACGTTAAACCCGAAGAAATATCCAAAGCTATCGGACGTAGTGGCCAAAATATTCGTTTAGCTAGTCAACTCACCGGGTATAAGATCAATATCTTCAGAGACTCTCCATATGATGATGACGTAGAACTCAAAGAATTTTCTGACGAAATAGAACCACACGTCATCGAAGCCTTTCACAAAATCGGACTTGACACAGCCAAATCAATATTGGATTGCGATATAGATGACCTCGTAAGGCGTACCAGTCTTGAAGAAAAGATTATAGAACAAGTCTTCAATATATTAAACGAAGAATTTGAAGAATAAAATCAAATGAGATCACCTCATTTTTCCGAGTATAATGTTAAACCCCTATTTTTGTAAGGCTTGACAGTTTTTCACAATAGACCCATTTTTTTATGGCTGATAAGATCAGATTAAAAATAGTATTAACAAAGTTTAATATTTCTCTACAGAGAGTAGTAGACTTTTTACATGCTCAAGGGATCGAAATAGAAAGCAATCCCAATGGTAAAGTAGATGAAGCCGTATACCAGCTTCTGGTAAAAGAATTTCGATCAGATAAAGAAATACGAGACGCCTCCGAAAAGATCTTTTTGCAGAAAAAGAAAGAAAAAGAACAAATACGTGAAGAACTGTTGCGGTCTAAAGCTAAAGAGAAAGATCTACCTGAGCCTGAACTCATTCGTGCCAAAGCAGACGAAATTATTGGACCAAAAACACTGGGAAAAATAGACCTCCAAGCACTCAAGTACGAAAATAGGTTCCCTAAAAAAACCGAGAGAAAAACAATATCTACCTCAACACCTTTCCAAGAGAAAAAAAACATCAGTTCTTCCATACAAGGACCAACTAAAACAATATATACCAAAGTAGTCCAGCAAGATATAAGCCAATCTAATGAGGAAAAGCTTGCTCCAGTACCTCATATCATTATCTCAAAGCCCATAGTTGCACAAGAAGAACCACAACATATTAAGACTGAATACCGAAAACTCAGTGGGCTGATGCTCACTGGAGATAAAATAGATCTATCTCAATTCGAAAGAAAAAAATCTACCACCTTTTTTGATGATCATAAGAAAAAACGCAAGCGTATCAAAAAAGAAATCACACTAGAAGAAACCAAAGGTATCACCTCACGAAAACAGGAATCCCCCTCTGTAAGTACAACTCCCAGTACAAAGAAAACTACTCAAGGCCCTCTCGGTCCCAAAGTGATAACCCATCAGAAATCTAAAAGGAGAACTTCCGGGACAGTACTTACAGATGAACAGATCGGAAAACAAATCAAAGAAACCCTCGAGAAACTCAGCTCAAGAGGAGGTAAATCTAGAGCGTCAAAGCTCAGAAAAGAAAAACGCCAATCCAGAAGAGAAAAAGTAGCCCTGCAAAGCGAAATCAATGAAGAGCAAAGTAAGATACTGAAAGTGGCCGAATTCGCTACAGTGAACGAATTAGCCGCTATGATGCACGTACCAGAAACCAAATTGATCCTGACTTGTATGTCCCTAGGCATCATGGCTACAATGAACCAACGTCTTGATGCAGAAACAATCACTCTAGTGGCAGACGAATTTGGTTATAGTATAGAGTTCGTCGGTGCAGACCTACAAGAATCCATCCAAGAAGAAAAAGATGAGGAAGAAGACCTCAAGCCCCGTCCTCCTGTGGTCACCATCATGGGACACGTAGACCACGGCAAGACCTCTTTATTAGACTATATTAGAAATGCCAACGTCATTGCTGGAGAAGCTGGAAGTATAACACAACACATAGGGGCCTACAGTGTGACCCTTGAAAAAGGCCAACATATTACTTTTCTTGACACACCTGGACATGAGGCTTTTACAGCCATGCGCGCACGTGGTGCACAAATCACCGATGTTGTCATCATCGTCGTTGCTGCAGATGATCAAATCATGCCCCAGACGAAGGAAGCCATCAGTCATGCTCAAGTAGCTGGTGTACCGATGATATTCGCCCTGAATAAAGTAGATAAGCCTACAGCACAACCCGATAAAATTCGTGAGCAACTCGCCAGCATGAATCTTCTAGTAGAAGAATGGGGAGGTAAATACCAATCTCAAGAAATATCAGCCAAAACGGGTACCGGCGTCAATCAGTTATTAAAAAAAATACTTCTAGAAGCTGAGATGTTAGACCTCAAGGCCAATTCCGAAAAGCCAGCCTTAGGTACTATCATCGAAGCCACCCTCGATAAAGGTAGAGGCTATGTTACAACTATCCTCATACAAGGAGGTACGCTCAAAACAAGCGACTACGTATTGGCAGGTAGCCACCATGGCAAAGTGAAGATCATCTTAGATGAACGTGGAAAACCCATCCCAGAAGCCGGACCATCACAACCTGTTATCATATTGGGTTTAAGTGGAGCCCCAACAGCAGGAGACAAATTTAAAGTCTTCAAAGATGAAAAAGAAGCCAAGCAACTCGCCTCCCGTCGAGAGCAACTCCAACGAGAACAAAACATTCGAGCCCAAAAACATCTCACACTCGATGAGATAGGAAGACGTATTGCCTTAGGAAATTTTAAAGAACTCAAAATCATCTTAAAAGGAGATGTAGACGGTTCAGTAGAAGCCCTTTTGGATGCACTGCAAAAGCTCTCTACAAACTCTATCGTGGTCAACATTATCTATAAAGGTGTTGGGCAAATTACCGAATCCGACGTACTATTAGCCGGTACATCAGATGCCATCATCATCGGATTCAACGTACGACCGGCTATAGGAGCCAGAAATATTGCCGAAAAAGAAGACATCGAAATACGTACTTATTCCATCATATACGATGCGATCAACGACGTAAAAGAAGCCATGGAAGGCCTGCTCTCTCCCGAAGTTCGCGAGCAAATACTTGGCAGTGCCGAAGTACGAGAAGTATTTAAGATCACTAAAGTAGGTACCGTTGCTGGATGTATGGTCACAGAAGGTAAGATGGTACGCCATGCTAAAATAAGACTCATCCGTGAAGGTATCGTCATACACGATGGAGAACTAGATTCTTTGAAACGATTTAAAGACGATACCAAAGAAGTAACCAAAGGTTACGAATGCGGATTGGGGATCAAAAATTACAATGATATACGGATCAGTGATGTGATTGAAGCCTATGGAGAAGTCACTGTAAATAGAATGCTATAAAAATCTACCCTTTCTTTTCGTCGCTCATGAATAAGAGCATCGGATAAAGTTCTTAAGTGTTTCTTATTTTATAGAAACAGGCCTATAAGACTAAATATTTTCAATTTCTCGATCAAATATTCTTATCAAAAGAATTATCTATACCAATCAATAAATTAGTAAAAAGATAAATCATTAAAAAATAATTTTATTTAAAATAATTAAATATAAATTAATAATTTTAAATTAGCATCATTAATTTATTATTTATATGCAGGGAGGATTTATTACTTTCATTATATTTTCCATTTTTCTAATCATTCATTCTGTACTGCCAGAGCTTAAGGTATCTGGTGAGGTTACGGATCCTGATGGAAATTCTTTAGGTGGATTCACTGTAAAAGTCGTTGGAAAAACTATATAATCAATTATAGATGATGCTGTGCGTTATACTGTCATAGCTCAAACAGATGATAAATTGGAATTTTCATTTATCGGTTTAGAATCAGTCAAACGAAAAGTAGACCCCTCTGGAATAATCGATGTAAAGATGTCCTTGGGAAAAGACCAAGCACTCAAGGAGGTCGAAGTACTAGCCGTAGTTTATGCTGCCCAAAAGAAAGAGGCCATTACAGGCGCCAGGTATAGACACTCAATGTGCTGAAAATCTTAGAAAGGAATGTATCCGGAGTCCAATTAATACAAGGAACCGCGGCCCCATCTAGGACCTCCTACTTCCCTAGCTATGGTCACAGGGAAATAGATTCCGATCAGTTCCGGTGCAGAAACCTCTCATCATGATCGATGAGAATACCTTACTCAGGCAACCTGAATATCATAAATAGCAACTGATATAAAACAAATCTTCGCTTGAAAGACGTTGTTTCTACCCATTGTACTGACTATGAGGTGCCAATGATGTGATCATCATGACTACCAAAATAAGTAAAAAAAGATAATTATCAGTCTACTTAGAATTTCTGGTAGGATTCAATCAAAGAATATTACCAAAATACGATATCATCACTGAACCGAAAGAATATTACGAACTCTATTGGATGCTGATAGAGGAATAGGTATCTTAAATAATAAGATAAAAGAAGTAGTAGAACAATTAACCTATAAAGGCTTGATAGAGTAAATAATGAAAAATTGATAAATCCCAATACTGGCCGATTAGATCCCTGTTTCAAGCTCTGTTATAACGATAATTAGGACGATGTGCTATTTAGAAACGGTATAAGGTAAAAATATTTTTTAAGCGTCTCTTGCAAGAAATTATTCTAACGGAGGCCAATCCTCCAGCCGATTTTTGATCGACACCTTATGGTTCAGCATCTTGAGTATCTCTGTAGGCTACACTTTAGATCGAGATTAGATTAAATCCTACACCATCTTTTCTCTAAGGGTATATACCATAACGAACAACATCTATCCGTGAAACGCTAGAAAATGTTTTTACCTCCGCTTGGTCATAGGTTCCTATGAAGTGGGATAAGATATGGGGTACGAGGACACTTCCCTGTATCCGGAGATGAGGATTTTCATCATTTCTATAAAACTGGATTCCTAATAAGGAGAAATATGAATATATTATTGCGGTCATCGATCATAGCTTTAGCTATGTTCGCAATATCCTGTCAGAACGATTTATTGAAGGAACACAAATAGCTTGTTTCCTAATTATAATTATAGAATTATTCAACGATATCTCTAAAGAAATGATCAAATTTATGAATATATTATTCAACGGTAATCATGATAAGTTGGTAAGAAATGATTCAAATTTGGACGCTCTCAAAAGGGAAGGATAAGGGGCTATCAATATTTTCTCCGACATTATGTTGGAAGATATGGTGTATATCCTTATAGGTAAATGGTTTCGATAATACTATCAGCGCATAGGAATAGATCACCTGGGGGGAGTAGAGCTAAGCAGATGTAGATGCTCTATTATGCAATCATTAATGATGTTAATAAGGTGTTGAAAGTCATCAAGCTGAGATCAAATCTAAAAGATAATCGATACATAAAAATTGCTAAAGGACAGGTATTGGCATGGCGGACATATTCTTACTTCTATCTGATTCGGCTCTACCAGGATACGTATGTAGGTAATTAACAAAGACCTGGTATTGCCAATATATACAGAAGAGATAGAAATAGAAAAGAAAATGAATAGAGGTACGGTAGAGGTTGTTTATCAGTAGATCACCTCAGATTTAAACGAAGCGTATCAACTGTTAGGAGAATATACCCGTCCTAATAAAATGCATATCGATCGGTAAATCGTCGCTAGAATCAGGGATAAGATCTCTATCTTACAATGGAGGCATGGACCGAAGTTGCACAATATACCCAAGAAGCAGGTACTGGATATCCCCCAATGGGTCAAGGTGAATATAAAAGCGGCTTTAGTTTAAGATTTTCTGAAGTGATATGGGGCTTAATACTAAGTGCAAGAAACAAAACGAATTATAAGTTTCATTTTTTTCTCATATGAGCACAAGGAGGGATATGGAGGACCAAAAGATGGAGGGACCTTTAAAATGATCTAGCGTCCCCTATACGAAAAGATACCTGATACTGACTATAAGAAAAATGTTCAACGACCCTGAAAAAAAGTGACACCCAGAAGTTGATGTTTATACCAACCTAAAATTATTCTCTATAGGATCAAGATTTACTGGAGACCTAATGTGGATGTGTTCCTCAGAGAGGAACCTCATAGAGGTTGAAGCCAAAGCTAGAAATGCTAATATATCAGGGCCATAATCGGTATTGAACGAATTGATATAAAAAAAAAGAATATTTATTTGATTATAAATAATATTATATAGATAATATACTGTTTTAAATCCAATTGTAAATAATGATTGAACTATAAGTATAATGTTTTGCTTGGTTTGATGCCAAACGATTGAAAAAAGATATAAACAAGACGATATTCAATCTATTTTTTTAGTAACAGCCGAAAATAACCACCATGTAGGTGATTAAAAAAAATACTCAATTGAGTTGGATGATTTTCTCTTCAAAATTCCTATCAAAGAATTTGAAACAGGAGAACTAGATTAGTCAGAATAAGATCCTTTATCTTCGAGTTTTCTAAGAAAAAACTACAAGCTCAAAAACATGAAAGTGATGAGGGGCACTTTTTTCTCTTCTCTCTAGCTCCACTATTGACAAAGGAGGGGCATACTTCTGTATCAGGATCAAAATCTTCTAAATACTCTGCTACACGTTTGACAAAACCACCACCTAGGGCTCCATCTACCACACGGTGATCATAAGAATGTGATAGATACATCTTGTGACGTATACCGATGAGATCTCCTTCAGAAGTTTCGATCACAGCAGGCTTTTTTTGTATAGCACCTACAGCCATGATGGCCACCTGCGGTTGATGGATGATCGGTGTACCTAATATATTGCCAAAACTGCCAATATTGGTGATCGTATACGTACCCCCTTGGATCTCTTCTGGTTGGAGCTGATTGGAACGGGCACGTTTGGCTAGATCATCGATGATGCCAGTCAGACCATTCAGGTTGTAAGCATTTGCGTTTTTGATCACCGGTACGATGAGGTTGCCATTGGGAAGTGTCGTGGCCATGCCGATGTGGATCTCCTTCTTCTTGATGATTGTATCGCCTTCTACGGAGATGTTGATCATTGGAAAGTCTTGGATTGCCTTCACTGCTGCTTGTACAAAGACGGACATGAAACTCAGTCTGATCCCGGTACGCTGTTTGAAATATGTTTTGAGTCTTTCTCTCCACTGTACGATATGAGTCACATCTGCTTCTACGAAAGAAGTTACATGAGCAGCAGTGCGTCGGCTCTCGACCATATGTGTGGCGATGAGCTTACGTATTCGATCCATCTCAATGATCTCGTGTCTTTCATCTCGGCTGGAAATGATGTCTGCTTTAGCCGATGGGGGAGTAGTTAATGGAACGGCAGGTGTATCCGAACGGATTTGTTGGAGATGGGTCAATAGATCGTCCTTCGTCAAACGGCCTTCTTTGCCACTCCCTGGCATGCGGTCGAGTTCGGTTTTCCTGATACCCTCTTTCTGAGCAATGGTACGCACCAAAGGAGAATAAAATCGCCCTCTATGGTTCTGGATGGGTTCTTCTTCAGATACCTCATTGGGTAATGATAACTGACTTGAAGTTTCGGTTTTTTTTTGCGCTGTTGTAGCAGGCTTTTCCATAAATTGATCTTGAACGACTTCACCGGTGAGTTCCAATACAGCAATCGGTGTGCCTACCTTGGCCACTTGGCTAGGAGAGAATAATTTCTTTTTCAGAATGCCGCTTACAGGCGAAGGTACTTCTGAATCCACCTTATCCGTAGCGATCTCTACCAAGATGTCTTCTTCTTCGATAATGTCCCCTTCGCTTTTGACCCAACGAACGATAGTGGCTTCAGCTACACTTTCGCCCATAGCAGGGAGGATTAGATGATATTCAGCCATATGGATATTTTATATCGGCTCAAAGATAAGGCTTAATCACTTTTTGTCTCCTCTCTCAGATCGGACTGGGTCTGATATAAAATAAGTTACTCGAATGAAAACCTTACCGTTGCTCTCTCAACATCTCTTCATAGGGCATCCGATGTCGTATATAACGCCTTAAGGTGACTTTATTTTCGTATTCCAATTCATCTCCCACAGAGATCCACTGATCTATTATGGTTGGTAGCTTTACAGAAGCGCTATTAATCTGCTTATAGATATAAAAAATGATAATGTCACCCTCTATCGTACTACTCATGGCAAAAATGACTTCTGAGACTCCTCCTTCTTTTAGCTTTTCTAATAGTGTTGTGATATTCAAGCTAGCCGGTCAACCTTATCTATCGGAGAGATTTTTCCTACCAAACGCGGTAGATTCTTAGATATTTGCCAGTATTTTCTATAGCCATGATATCGCGCACGTATTCCACCACACAGATCGTTTATTTGTCACGATGTGGATTGACGCGGACTTCATAGATCTCCTGATCGGATATGTTATGGTATTCCCTGCAATGGTTGACTTTATCGATAAGTCGATCTAAGACTACATTGAAGGCTTGATCCTTCTCCTTGGGATTCTGTGCAGGTGCAATACCAGTCACAAGGCCGTACGTCTCCCGATACGAGGAAGTTGTGACATTTCATAAATGACTTGCTCGAGTAATTTTCTGGGATATCTTTTGGGATATGTAGTCATCGTTTTGGTCTTGCTACCGCTTTACCATTGGTTGCATTTGACTTCTATCTATACCTATTTGCAATGACGTTTTGGCCCTTTTGCTTACAAGACAGGAATAATTTCTTTCATAATTTTGCGTGTCGTCGGAGGGGTACTACGCTTGTATCTGTTGATCAATATTTTGAAGATGTTCCTTTTTCTCCAGATGGGATTTTCTTTCCTCTTTACAAGTTGCCTCATCCTATGATAATTTTCTTGTATACTTTTTAAAAAAAAAGGGAGGGGAGACCATTGTTTGAACCGATAACCTAGAGATCTTCTTTATGATAATGAATTTGGTCGTTTTCACTATTTATATCATCAAGGCACTACAGCTTGATCTAGGTGAGGCTTTTTGGATCATGGATGTGCGAGGCTATACTGAAATATTCCAAATGTAGATTTTACTAGTAAACAATTTTTTCAAATAACTCATTGATGGGATGTTTATTCCCATTGCAATGATTGGATTCGATCAGGAAATGATGCAGAAAAACATCAGTGTGGATAACATTAGGAATTCACAAAAAAAATATGCTTGTCTTTTGTTTTATTCTTTTGAAGGTGAATGTTATCTTACTGTTTTTGAGTGGTTTATTGAAGATCTTTTTTGATTCAATGGTATAAGAGCTATTGATGATGATTTCTTCCATACAATTGCCCTATAATATCTGCCTGCCTATTTTCCGTGGATCTTCATCATTGGCTTGGTCTCTGCTTTGTTTCCAAGTGCCGATGGGACTATCACTGTCTTGACCGATTCCTTTTCGATCGATATTTTGAATGTACGGTTCCGTAAATATTGGAATGAACGTAAGAAAACCATGGTACGTATTCTAGTATATTTGATTTTCACATGCTTGTTTTTGATCTTAGTTATGATTTTAAAATGTATTGATGATAAATTAGTTATATTACTGATCTTAATATTATCGAGTTACAATTATGATACTCTATTCGACCTATTTTCTTTCGGTACCCTGATGTGATATAAGTTTAAGGATCACCTAGTGATCCATGTCTGCTTGCTGGAACTTGTATTGAGTTGGATTTTAAACCAAATAGCAGAATATTTCACCATTTCATCTTATGAAGTTTAGCAATTTGGATTGCTATTCATTAATGGATTGATTACATTTATAGGTTTATTTCCAATAAAATAAGATCAATATGAAAAAAAACTTACACCATTGATAACGAGAAATTTGTCTACTTCTATTATCAAAGGTTTATTAGCCTCTGAGCTAGTTTCTGAAAACATTATAGCTACTCGGAATCGGGTAGGATTTTTACAGTCATTGAGAGAAAAAAAAGTATTCGTCATCAAAGACGAATGTAGAGATTGTAAAAAATGCTGAGATCATCATCTTGTGAGTGAAATCTTTCGAAGTTGCAGAAGTCCTGCAAGAGATACGGCTAGCTTTGGATCTTGTCCGATACCTATTGGTCTCAGTGGTTACAGATTTTTCTTTGAGCTAATTGAAACAGATGACTAGTGTAAACATCCCTATCTTTCAATCCATCCCTAATACAACCATCACCACGCGCAAATCCCTCACTTGTATCTGTTACCGATGGGATATTTTGGCATCATCAAGGTTTGTGATCAAAGAATTATGGATTGCTCTATGAGAGGTGTAGAGATGAGTGAAGAACTAATGGAAGCTACTACAGTCCTAGGAGTTTGTAATATTTCCTTTGTATTTCAATTTATCCGTTCCATGCTACAGGGGGATATAGAAGTTGGATTCGATGCAGTGCTCACTTTTAAGATGGTCAACCAGACAGTAAAAGGACCATAGACTTATTGATAAAAAATGGCTTGCATCCAGAATAAAAAAAATAGATAAAGTAACAATGATAAATAACTATAAAATAATCGGTTTAAATAAGATAGATTACCAAGTATTTATCTCGTATATAATCAAAGGGATCTTGAGTTCTTATCAAAAAATTGTCAAATGAAAATCCTCTCTTCTGAGCAAATTTGGCAAGCTGATCAATATACGATCATACATGAACCGATTTCCTTAATTGATTTGATGGAGCGGGCTGCCCGAGCCTGTTTCGACTGGATCATTGCACGTCATGAGCCGAAACAACAGAATTTCTTCGTGCTGGTTGGTTTAGGCAACAATGGTGGTGATGGTTTAGCCCTAGCACGGATGCTTCTCGAAGCTGGTGCTCAAGTTCGGGTTTGTATTACCAGAATCTCGGTCCGTTGCACTGAAGCGTTTCAAACTAATCTGGATCGGCTTGGGACAATGGATTGTTCGGTGAGTGAGTTGCACGAAGGGGATCCATTTCCTTATCCCGATCAGGGAGAGATATTCATCGATGCACTTTTCGGGGTAGGGATCAGCCATCCACTACAAGCTTATTGGGCCGATCTTGTCGACCATCTCAATGCACAATCTCTCCATACCATCGCTATTGATATTCCTTCAGGTCTTTTTGCGGGTAGGTCATGTAAAAATACTCAAGGCATCATTCGGTCCAATCATACTTTGAGCTTCGGGATGATCAAACTTCCTTTTCTGTTGCCTGAATTTGCTGAATATGTCGGCACTTGGCATTTAATTGATATCGGTTGGCCACCTCAGGCTATTGAAAACTTAGATACGCCGTATCTTTATGTGGATGATCCCTTGGTCCGATCGATATATAAGCCACGTAAAAAATTTTTGCATAAGGGTAGCTTTGGTCATGGTCTGATCATCGGAGGGAGTTATGGCATGATTGGGGCAGTGGTGCTTAGTGCCCAGGCTTGTCTGCATAGCGGCATTGGAAAACTGAGCGTCTATACGCCTGCCTGTGGCTATCAAATTATTCAATCTGTTTTACCTGAGGCGATTGTACTAACAGATATGCAGACATACCATATCACCCATATGCCTATAGACCTACCTATAGAAGCTGTAGGTATTGGACCGGGTCTAGGAAAAAACTCACAAACAGTGCAAGCACTCGAATGTTTTTTATTTAACGTACATGTGCCATTAGTTGTCGATGCTGATGCGATCAATATATTATCCGATCATCCTAGATGGCTTTCAAGACTTTCAAAGGGTACGATTTTGACCCCACATCCCAAGGAGTTTTCTCGTTTGGTAGGCAGTTGGAAAAACGACGATCAAAAACTTGATCTCTTGAGAAGTTTTACCATAAATCACGGATTTTATGTCGTACTGAAGGGGGCACATACCATCACAGCTACACCCGAAGGCCATTTTTTTTTCAACAGTACAGGAAATTCAGGTATGGCTACAGCCGGTAGTGGAGATGTGCTCACGGGGATCATTACGGGCTTGTTAGTTCAGGGTTATCTACCTAAGGAGGCTTGCATCTTAGGAGTCTATCTGCATGGTTTAGCTGGGGATATTGCTGTACAAAGTCAGAGTCAAGAAGCACTCATCGCAGGAGACATTGTAAAATATCTAGGTAAGGCTTATCAATCTTTGATTTCCAAAGGATAATATTTTTACTATATGTTTCCAAATCTTATCGCTTCACCATAAATTGGTGTGCTAAGGCATAGGCAAAGAGCACGCCGCTGAACAACAAAGCCACTCGTGCAACAACATCACCATAAAGTGTATAAAAGGTTTTCTCATTATTGGCTCGTATGCTTTGCTTTAAAGCACCTTCTTTACCATAAGGAAGACTCGCTATGATATCACCCCTCTGGTTGATGAAAGCTGATACACCTGTATTGGCTGCCCGTGCGATGGATTTTCTGTTTTCGATGGCTCGTAGCCGGGCATAGGCTAAATGTTGTTTATGACCATCGGAAGTGCCCCACCAGCCGTCGTTGGTAAGGATACAGATGAATTGTGCTCCTTGTTGAATGAACTGACTGATGTATTCACCAAAAATCGATTCATAACAGATCACAGGAGCGATTTTGATTTTCGTGTCCGGATGAGTTAGGATAGAAGGCTTATCTTGGGGAGTACGTCCTATGATCGTCCCCCCTAAATCGAATAAGAAATTTCCAAACAAAGGCATGAGGATTTTTTTATATGGAAAAATTTCTACACCTGGAACAAGTTTGGATTTATGATAACGCTGAAAAGTATCAGTAGTATCGATCTGTACAGCCGAATTGAATACGTCAACCCAAAACTGACCTCCTGGGACCAACGAAGCAGTTTTGCTGGCACTCTCTTTGGTGAGATAAATGGAAAACAATTCTAAACCCACGATGAAGACCGACTGAGGATATTTTTTCATATGATTTTTGATCATCAGCACATTACTATCCTCTTCAAGACCTTGTAATAATATTGCGCCCTTGCCTGGTAGAGCTGTTTCTGGAGCCAAGACAAAATCGGTTGTATTAGTGATTGATCTCTCAGTCAGGTCAATAAGTTGCTGTGTGAGTATCTCAGGTGGAGTTGAGTATTTAGCCGTATATGGATCGACATTGGGTTGTACGATGACGAATTCAAAGCTAGAACCCTTTTCCTTGTAGTTTGCATAGATCAAGTAAGAGAACAAGATGGGGAGCAGGATTACACTTGTATTCAAAATGAGATTTTTGTAAAGATGGGCCCAATCTTGGGTCTTTTGATATTGTTTGAGCAGGTTAAAAAAACCCAAGTTGATAATCCATATCCACAGAGATCCGCCCAAGCTCCCTGTGTATTCATACCATTGTATCCACTGTGGATGGTTGGCCAGACCATTACCTAGATTGAGCCACGGCCAGGTAAACTCCCATTCGAGATGGAGTTTTTCAAAAGAGATCCATACACAGAGGAGGAAGAGTTGCCCTAAACCTGTACCTAATCTTTTTTTAACCCAGGCATACCATCGGAATAGGATGGCCATGAACAACGCATTGCATACTACAGTTAGGAGATAGGCCTCCCACACATATGATCCGTCGCGATATTGCACATAATGCAACCACCATATCGCTATAGTATTCCATGAGAAGAAGGTTAAGTAAGCTGAGACGAAGATTAAAAGTCCATTATATTTTCTGGGGACCTCTCCCCATCGCTCTACTATCCATAAGAGTGGAACAAATCCGACGAATAATAACCATACTTGATCTCCTGCAGGCCAGGATAAACCCAATGCTATCCCTGTACATGCAGTAAAAAAAAGAGATTTTGTCATCGATCCATTTTGGGTAAATGTAATCAAAACCCCTTGCAAAATCTCCTTACAAATGCTCTCCGTCTATGCAGGCAGATTAATTTCCTTCAATCAAAAAGAATACTTTTTCTTATAGCTCAGGTCGATGATGTATCCATTGAGATCTTGAAAATAAAAATAGGTTTCTCCTTCATGATGAAATAAATCTCTGCCTACTTTCACCAATAGCTAGAAACGCTCAACCGTGTCCTTGATATTATCGACATCGAAATAAAATATCCTAAAATACCTAATAGCTGTGTATTTGAGCACAGACAATCATTTGAGAAGCTGTTTTTAATCATAAACCAGCATAGCAAACTCTTCCTTAAAAAGGAGTACACGATTGTCATCGTCAGGATTACCACTGGTATGTATTGCACTGAACTCGAGTTTTTCCTGTCATGCTACTGTCGTAGCCATATCTGGGATACCCATACAAGGGCTAAAGATATGGGGTGTTTTTATATAAAATTATTTTTATATTTTTATTTAAAATAATATTGTTTATTATAATATAAAAACCATATTGATATAAAAATTTGACTCTATCTGTAAATCTATCATTTAAGATTTTAAGAAAAATATTTATCTCTGAAGAGAAAATCCTTTTTTAGTAAAGAGTTTCTTCATGCAAAACCTTTAAAATTTTATAAATAAAGCTGTATTTTTAGATCTTGAGATAGGGAGGATACACATCTTTTCAGGCCTGATCGATGTTGCTGTGATGCAATCCATTGAAGGATTGTATTGTAAATCGAGATTCAATTCAAAAATATGAGTAGAGGACATTCTCAACCAATAGACATAATGCCTTAAAATCAATTTTGTAGATCAACTATCTACCAAATCAAGAGTATTGGATTAGCCCATACCAGGCCACTTTAATTAAGAATGTGGTATTTGTTTGATTCAAGGCGTAGACAAATACGAACAGCTCTATAAGGTAAACATCAAAACATTCCTACAAGCACAATTTGGATTTAGCGCTATGCTTCCGGTTTTTTGAAAATGATGCTACCTGCTTTGATTTAGGTAAAGCACTCACAGGCGAAGCATCAACTTATGATAAGATCATCTCCATCATCCTTGGGATGATATTTTTGGTCAACTTTATCGAAAATAAGAAAATTCTCAAGTCTAGCAAATGAGCCCCACCCTTTCGCCACCCTGCACGATATCTCCTTCAAAGACTAGTGAACGAGGATTACATCTCTTCCCGTTGGCTGAGAGGAGGATATGCTACATCGTTAGATCAAACCTAAGAAATCAAAGAGATCGCTCGTCGTGCCTTAGAAGAGGATGACATACGGGCTCAAGAGGTTTTTAGATAATTCGGTATATACTTAGGAGAATACCTCACTCCTCTTGGATGAACTTCTTTCAGGCGGATTGTATTGTAATCAGGTAAATATCAATAAAATAGCATTAATTTCCCTTTCGACCTTTCATCAAGTACTGAAACCGTATCGTCTACAAACGGTCATCAAAACATCAAAAAAAATGAATTTATCAACGATCTCTGCTGTCGTAGTCATGATAAGAAAGCGCTTGGATAAAAAATTCGGAATCCCATTGGTTAAACACTTTTCAAAATTTGATGCCCTATAAAATTAACACGCTCGAGAAGTTCCAAGCTTACAACAAATATTCACTCTACCCATACCCATTTGGCAGCATCTTTCACGGTTTTTCTTCTCTGGAAAATGGATTGGGATACAGGAAATCGTATAAATAGACGGTTATACCAGTAACGACTGGGATACAATCCGTGAATAATTCTCGAAAATCATTACTGAGTAAAACCTTAGCGTACTGTGGTACGAAGTTGTTGCCTTTCTCAAACCAGAAGAGGTATCGAATCATTGACGCCTCCTTTTTTAGGCATAGCCAAAGACCTATAATTTACAAGGACAACGCTTACATTATCATACTTCTATCAGATGGACAAGTTCTCCCTTCCAACACATTTCGATATCTTTAATGTAGTGATCTTTCTAGGTACTGGTGCAGCTTTGAACACTTGGTATGCACCATCATCTACATCGATCTGCCTAGAAACGAATGGTAATACCGTATGGGAGCCAGATTAGCCATCAACTTAGAAACGAACAAAGTACAAGCCCATCAGCGATGTATAAACGTTTTTACATCATAGACTGAATAGTATTGGATACATACCGCTGGCAGATCAAGGATTGTATTACGATACTAGCTGACGAATAATGGAGTACCCGGATCAATTGAATGTATATTGATTTGATTTTCAAGTTATTGAATAATTTATCTAAGAATCTATTGCATGCTAGGCCTTAGTTTGAATTAGGCCATTGGGAGGACAATGAATGAAAATATACTTCTCAGGATCAAATCAACCAATAGACACCAACTATTCTTGGTCTTTCGAATTTGATCATACCAGAAGATGAATTGGTGTTTCATAATAACGATTATCTGCTGGAAGTTCCTTTGATTACCTATAGAAGAGGCACATCATGTAGTCCTGTGGAAAAATACTAGACGTTTTGGTATAGAATTCCCTATACGATTCGACTTTCTCGATACCTTCGAAGGGGAAAATCTCTCCGTCTAATGCTATCCTAGACTTGCGTATATACAGGAGCACTTTGTAACGTATCACCCAAGATGGGATCTATTGCATCTTCGATTGAAAAGAGATAGCTAGTGTATACCTAGGTTTTCAGGAAGACATTAATCCGGAACAATTCTGTACAGCTCTCCAAGAGAACTTAGCTGAACAAAAACCTATCGAAATCGACAACTATGCCCAACGCCATCTTGCACATCAACACTATCTTTTTCTGATCCCAATGCTACCATTTACGCTTCGTCACAAGAAAATCTAGTACTTGAGATCATCGCTACATTATACATATTCACCTTCAAGATGTACGACTAATTGAGACCAGAACTCGATGGGAAACCGCACCCAATCCATATCAATCATGTCTTCCGTAACATCGATTTTAGAAGAAAAGGCTCTAAAGTATCAAAGAAATTATCCTACAAATCGTTTCTCTTGGAAGAGGGGAATGATTATCGCTTAGTGCATCTGCCTACACATCCCGAGCATTTCTACGACCTGCATCTCATAAAATCCAAAAAATTTTGAAATCCAGGTCAACGACCGATACTATATATTGATGCTCGTCGAGGGCTAATCGATACTGGTAGAGACACAGCATTTTGAGGTTGTGTTTTTTCATTATACTGAGACCTTTGTCATCCCTGTAGTAGCTGAGCACTATATACTTATCAATGAAAATGGGCTAATGGCTAAACTCATCAAGACATTCGTTAAATAACCAAACCATTTGTAAAGCTATGTTGTATCGATTCCTTTCCAAAAAGTCGCTTATGATGGGCTGATCTGTATTGTTATACTTGATCACTCTAACCTAATACAGATGCGCAGAAAAGACGACAGACTCCTCAAAAGGATCTTTAAAGAAACTTTCTTCTGACCTGCTTAGGTTTTTATTCAAGCAAGCCGATACATATTTTGTCGTAAACTGGTGGTTTTGAGTTTCTCGATAAGGAACTAAATGAACTCTTTCCAGAATTGGAAAAAAAAGATTCAACCATTTTTTCGATATGCTCGTTAAGCTCTTCACGAAGGAGGATGATCAGGATTAGATTTTAGTAAACATAGAGATACAAGGAGGAGATAATAAAAGATTTAGCAAAAGAATGCTCACCTATTACTACCGTCTACTTGATTGCTGTGGATTGAACATCACTGCTATAGCCGTATTCACAGGAGAGGAAATCACAGAAACAGTTCAACGCTTTCTATGAGTATTACTTAGGTACTGATATCAGTTATAAATTTAATATCTATCACGTGTTGGAGCCATAATCAATAGGAATTATTAGCTATGAACAATCCCTTTGCATTGATGCTGCTAATGGCTCAAAAAGCCCTCCTCATTGGTAAAATACCAGAATGGTAACTCGGAGAAGAGCATCTTATCATAGTACTTGGATTCCTGGTAAGCCAAAAGATTAGTCATGAAAAAATCTTATATTTTTTGAATATCCTGAGAAATTTTGTTTACATCCCCGATCGGGGAATTAATCTTAAATTTCACTAATCGATCAATCAAATCGTAGGAAAAAAGAGTGCTATAGGCATCTATAGAAGGAATAAAAGAATTGGATTGGGAAGAATGTATAGAAAAAGGCGAAGAAGAGCAAGCATGAATTTGTAAAAAATATTATGCTTAATATGAATTTCAGTATAGAAAAACAGCCATGCTCGTCGCTATCTATCAATCTATTTTTATCATGATAAAGAAGAAGTTAAGCTGGTAAAATCAACGGGAACAATTGGTGTCCTTGCTTAGGATTGACTAGGGATTGATGTACATTATTTCTCCATGCTCATCCATGCGGATTTTGATCAATCTAGAAAGATATTTTCTTTCTTTATATTCATTTCCCTTATTTTTTTAATTATAGGGATTTATGTAGGATTGATTTTTTATCCATTTTGAGTTGTCTCAGCAGTTGAGCCTTGATGTTTGGGTGTGGTGGTAGCTGGAGGGGTATGGCTAGGTCTGTTTGATGCATCAAACGGATAAAGCATCAAAGTCTAAAAAAAAACAGCTTAAGATCAAAATTTAACATTCATTATTTATTTTGTTAATGCTTATGAACTAAATTTGTATGCTATAAACAGAACAAATAAATATACTAAAATCAGGTATACAAGGCTTCCAGCAGTGGCTTCTGATTCCTTATATAGTAGAGTGGTATGTCGGGGTGGCGGTCTTAGTGGGCGGCCGTGCTGTTTCAGTATCTCTATGAGATGGTTCCTGGTGATAAAGTGATTTTATGATTTAGAATGAGCTATTATCTAAATTTTTAAATATTCTTGAATCATTCCTGTAATTGGCTGATATTATTTCTCTTATCGATCGGATGTTTTTTCCTCTGTTGAAAGTATTGGGATAGTTGTGTAGGGGTCCTTACCCTCAACTATTGGTGGGATATTCGTCTGTTCACTGGGTTGGGGCGTATAGGTATCCTTCTGGAAGGTAATCTACTCTCTATATTCTGCTCTTGGTAGCAGGGGAGATGTATTATGGGGTACAGAGAGAGACCGTTGTCAAGAATTCGTGTTCGAAAATGAGGGAAAGACTAGTTCCTGGACCCTAAAGATTATTGAGTTAGAGTCATGATTTTCTTCCGTGCGTTATTTACTTATATCTATTTGCTCTTCCTTTGAAAGGCGGGATTTCTACCTCTACGAATTTGGATATTTTAAATAAGTTCAAAATATTATTTTGATTTTTAATCTTTTCTTTAGGGTTATTCTATGAATGAGTCCGTGATTTTTTGAGTGTAAGAGATGGTTTCATATTTGTATGTTTTGTCCTTTTTTTATATTCATCTGTCGATTTATAGATGTGATTTTTGCCGAGTTTGATATGATTAATGAAAAGTACGAGGGGTATATGTAACGATTATTGCCGTAGTGTTGACTTCTGTCCTATTGCGGGCACTTTTGCGCCGGTATGTCTGCTTGTATCCCGGAGAGCTAGATGAGGGTTCAAGAAGCTGTGATCTATGCAAGACGGGCTTAAATTATATTTTTTCTTCTTATTTTTCTATGTTTAATACCATCTTGTTTAATATTGTTTACCAATCAATTTTGCATATTATTTAGATATTGGGTAAATCACATTCAATATTGGCCTCCTCTAAGGTAAGGATTGCCCTGTTGTTTGTAGGAGTAGATTTTTTATGAATGGTTTATTTTAAAGTACTTTAAAGGTCTCTGATCTCATTACATTTACTTTGTGTATATTTTAGAGTTGGTTAGATCTAGTTATCAATCCGTATGCGGGATCGGGTTACTATGTATTGTGGCTCATGGGGCTGGCCGTAGTTTTTTAGATGTGTCGAGTGCGGGTGTACTTATTTCGGGATATAATTTGTAGTAATGATCTAAAAAAGTGGAAGGCGCTTGAGCGTTTGTGGATAATCAGGAAAGGGAAGCAAATGAAAGTATTGTGGTAAGAGTTTGATAAGGATTCGAATCGGGATGCACAAAACAATTTGAATCAGACACAAGTGCTATAGATGTTGTTGAGATACTTCATTAGGATATCACTTGAGTTAAAAAAATTTAAAAATGTATAATAATACGATGAATTAGCGAAAATACTAAGTTTAAAATATTGAGGCAGTTCAGGAGACAGTATATAACGATTGTAAATTGATTTCATTTTTTTTCTGATTGTAATGTTGTTGTCAGTTATACACTCCTCTTATATTCATGTGTAATTACTTGAGCAATTGAATCCTTTTGTTTTTTATCATGCTACGAACAAGATCGTGCTTGGGATGATTTTTTCAAAATAGTTGATCACTTCTGATCTTTGATATTACTGTTATATTGGCATCCCCTTGCTGATTAGATCATCCGTCAGCTTTGCAGTCTACTCGTTCAAGGTAAGCTTGTTGTTTATGACTATTTGTATTATCTCCCGCTAGCCTTGTTGGTCTTGTATATCATCTACGGGGTTAGGTATTATTATCAGCAGATCGTGTGTGAGGATCATCTTGAGAAGGTGGCTTTCCGGGAAGGTTTTCTGCAGATGTTGAGTGAGTTGATGGCTAGTGAAAAAATAACCCACAGGATTATAGAGTTCTGGAGAATCCCGCAGAACAAGTTGACAATCAGCTTAGAGATCAGTGTACCTAAAAGAATTATATTATCCTATTCATTTTGTTGCTTTTTGTGCCGATTTCTTATGATTATCTACTCTTCCCAAAGGCAGAAGTCTTTTCGTTTATCCGTTCGGAACATTTTCGAGATGTTTGATGATTGATGTATCATCTTTTTTAGAAAATAAATTTCATTCTATTGATTTCGGCCTGCTTTGTCAGTTGTACTCAATGCTGGTGGTACTTGATTACTTGGACTTTTCTGATGTATTGTTTTTAAACGGTTTATTTACTGAGTATAGATACAGTTCTCATTAGTAATGAGAAGATTTCTTATTTGATCCCTTTGGCGTTGGTCTTGATCTATTCTTTCTATCGGGCACGGAATTTTTTGTATTGGGATATCTTCCATGAAGATTAAGAAAATAAAATACTCAGCAACTGGAAAATCGTCCAATATTTTATATATTCGTTGACATATTTTGTTATCTCATTTTTGATGTTGTACTTTATTCAAAAAAACGTTTTTTGAGCAGCTATTTTCTTTAGAATATTGTGATTTTTATCAGAATCCTGCCGTTTTTCAACTAGTCTTTGCAGTGGCAGTTTTTGAATGGTTTCTGATTATCAAAGATTGGTGTTTTTTTTTCTATTGTTATTTCCTTTTTTGTTTTTCCTTTTCAATTCAATAAATTTATCCGCTATGTTCAATGTCATAGACATTGATAGTAATGAATTGTATTATCTGTTGTCTGTTTTGTTATTGGCCTTCTATCCGATTTATAGACTATGGTACTACATATTTGATGAAATGTACACAAGTGATGTGGAACACAAGAACGATATATCATGGGAATACAGATAGTTATTAAGTTGCTCAATTGCATTAGATAGGAGAAGGTAGAAGCTTGATGAGAGAGAGACGAAATCCCCTCCTCATGCTTTTGAGGGATGATCCTTAGATCGGGCACCATGAGCTACCTCGGGGATGGGTGAGCAAGAGATTTTTTTGTAAGGAAGATCACGAGATGGAGGGTGATCGTAGCCGGGAGCGAAGAACTCTCCACTTCCAAATTTCAAAATAAGGTATAAAATACTACTTCTATTTTTGATACTGTGATGATGCGTATGGTATGATCCTTAAGGTTCACCTTATTTTTCTCGGAAATAAAGATAGTATCAAAGCCCAGCCTTTCGGCTTCTAAGATGCGTTGTTCGACTCGGTGTACGGGACGGATCTCCCCGTTCAGGTCGACCTCTCCAGTAAAGTAGTATCTGCTAGGTATGGGTGTGTCTTCATGAGAAGAGAGTACTACCATAGTAATAGAGAGGTTTATAGCAGGGTAGTTTACACAGATACCACTGATGATTTTGAGGAAGACGTCCTTGGTTCCTAAATGGAAGCCGGCGTATTTTTCCAATATGGGGCCAATAGGATTTAATCGTTTGATTTCAAAACCGGTAGCAGAGCGTTAAGGTGTGCCGTATATAGCTGAACTGACCAATTCCTGTACCTCTATGAGCAAGGGACGGAGCCCCTTGAGTGTAACGGCTACTGCGTGACCAATTAGGTCATGATCTTTTCAGGTGGAGAAGATTTGTGAAGGATCCTGTACTGCACTCAGACTACCCCCTTACATTTCTTAGATTCCTAGTTTTCAGGTTGTACCAAATCGGTTTTTTTGGAGCGCAAAATGCGGTAGGCATGATGCTGATTTCCCTCAAATTGTAATACGACATACGATCATGTGTTTCAATATTTTGGGACCTGAGATCAGGCCATCTTTGGTGATATGACCGATCAAGATCACAGGTATGGTGGTCTCTTTGGCCAATTTCAATAGTTTGGCTGTACAGTCACAGACTTATGAGATATTGCCAGGAGCTGCATCGATGTATGGTGTCTCTAGAGTTTGGATTGGCTTGATGATTAATGATTTTGTAATCAGGCTATTAAAATATATGATAAACTCTTGTTTACATATTTCTTCAAGTAGGAAGCAGATGGGGTTTTTCAAGTCGAGGGGATCGGAAGGTATTTTGATCTATTTTTCACTCTCCTCTCTAGAGGTATAGAGGATTTTTGTGTTAGATAGTCGAGTGTCATTTGCAAGAAGAGGGTAAATTTGGAAATGCTGGCATCGCCGCTTATCAAGATCATCGAGCCGGGTACCATATTGCCTCCTAGGACTCATTCGAACTCAGTATCGCGGATCGATAGTCGTTCTTCACCCGAAGATACCATCTCTGTGAGAGAGATGGGAGTGGATTTTTTGCTTTTTTTGTCTTCTTTTTCCAGGTAGTTTTTTGGTCAGCTGAGCTGATTGATCTTTTCCAGTGAAGTATTCCACTGGCCACAATATTTGCATTAGCCAGTCCATTCAGGAAATGTGCTGCCGCAATTTTGCTAGAAATAAATCTTTTTTTTTCGATTTAGGTATTCCCCCCTGATCAGGTTTTATTTTTTGTTATAAATATAATATGATCAGATAGACTAAGCCGTTTACGATACCAAAGGTCATATGGAATAGGTGAATGAGTATAGTAAAAATGAAAGATTGAGTTCTTTCTCCAATCCTACTGCTACAAATACCCCATCATCATCGACTGATAAGGTCTAATATTTCCCGAGTCGGGGACCAATATCCAGATCGCACGAGCGAATATCAAAAATAAGGTATCGGTAGGGGATAACCCTCCAGTGCTCGGGAGAGTAAAGAGCGTGACATAAGTCATAAGGAAGTAATACAACCAAATCAGTAAGCTATGAAAAACGAATTTTTTTTATACTTCATTCGAAAGATGGAAATCATCCCCTGCTTTAATCCGATGAGAAACGTCAGAATTCTTAGGTACGCTACACTACGGTTGATGTGTCTTCTGAGCAGCATTCATAACACAGCAAATATCACAACCGAGCTCAGTATGAAAAAATCGTCCATGGTGAGAGGCGACTATCTGTGAGGATGGGTTGAAGAAATACATAAAGTAATTTCTATTTTAGAATAAAAGTCCATCCTAGTATCATCCTCAGTAGGATCAAATCTACGAATCTTTCTGAGATGACGGTGCCCAAAGATTGGTCTAGAGGCACAGTATTCGATCTGTAAAGTGCTGTACTACGGAAGAATTCTACTGATCTTAGGATGAGAAAATTACTCAGATAAGTGAGCCCAAAAGTAGAGATAAATTACTCAAAGGTACGGTGTATCCCATAGCCCGGAGTAAGTAATCCCAATGGATTATCAGACTCACGTAGGTCAATAAGCCCAGCAAGACTGATAAAAAGGGGCCTACGAAGATCAGCTTGTCCGATTAAAGCCCATATCTTGTCAATTTTCCGCTGAGAAAAGGTAGATGAAAATCAAAAGATCATCCCTGCAGTGATCATCAACGGTATGCTGATCTTCGGTTATTTATTGATAGGATTTTTCAAAAGGTCATTTCAATAGATTGGCCTGCTCATCGGGGATGATAATTCAATGCTTGAACTTTTTAGCTGCCTCAAAATCCATACGAGCATAAGAGAGTATAATGATGACATCTCCCAATTGTACTTGTTTGGCTGCTGGTCCATTCAATACGATATTCCCTGATCTGCGTGCGCTTTTTATGACGTAAGTAGAAAGAGATGCACCGTTGTTGACATTGACCACATCGACCTTTTCACCCGGAATGAGGTTGGGTCCTTCCATCTAAGCACCGTCTATGGTGATACTTCTAATGTACTTGAGATCTACCCTAGTTATACATACCCGATGGATTTTTGACTTAAGAATTTCAATTGCCATTAGACATAAAGTTAAGTTGGTTTGTGTAAATACAAGTTGTCTATCAAACGGACCTCATCAGCAAAGACGGCAATGAACGCCCTGTAGTTTTTGGAAATATCAAATGCTTGCATGGGTTGGAGCCTTTCTTCATCAGCGATGACGAAGTATTCCAATCGTAAGGTTGACTCAGAAAAAATATGCTCTACATGATTTTGTATGATATGGTATGCTCGTTGAGAAAACAATACCTGCACCTGCAGGAGTGTTTGGTAGAGGCGTGGAGCTTCTCTTCTAAATCGATGTGTCAAACCTAGATTGCGGGAACTCATTGCCAAGCCATCTTCCTCTCGGACGATGGGCATTCCGATGACCTTCACTGGAATTTTTAACAACCTTACTAATTCTTGAATGATACGCAGTTGCTGAAAATCTTTCTCTCCAAAATAAACATTGGTCGGTCTCACGATCTCAAACAAACGTTGGATTACCGTAGCCACTCCATCAAAATGTCCTGGACGATGCATTCCTTCCATCTGCTTCTCTACACCGCCGAAATCAAAATGTAAACGTGTTGCCCCCTGAAGATAGATCTCGTTAATTGATGGTAAAAAACACAGATCACAACCTGTCTCTTCTAACCGACGCAGATCTTCCTCTATCGTACGAGGATATTTTTGCAGATCTTCTTGTCTATCAAATTGAGTTGGGTTGACAAAAATGCTGCATATAGTGAGATCATTTTTCTCGATAGCATTTCGTACCAGAGACAAATGTCCTTGATGTAAGGCGCCCATCGTTGGGACGAACCCCAAGGTTTTGAGGATTTTCTGATCAAGGTATTTCCTGAGCTCCGAAATATGATCAAAAATTTGCATAAAAAAAACATCAAATAAAACAAAGCATAAAAAATCATAGCAGAACAAAAGAAAATTGAATTATTTTTCGTAACTTTACCCTCTTCATTATCATTAATCTTGTTCAGCAAATGACGGGTAAAAGTATATTATATATCTCCTCAGCGCTATATCCTTATTCTTCTGAAACCCCTCTTTCTCTTGCAGCTTTAAAAGCCCCTAAAGTCATCCATGCCCGTGGCAATGATGTACGAATATTTATGCCCCGTTTTGGTATAATCAATGAACGCCGTCACCAGTTGCACGAGGTGATCCGTCTCTCAGGGATCAATCTCATCATCTATAATATGGATCAACCTCTGCTGATCAAAGTAGCTTCTATCCCAGATTCCCGCTTACAAGTTTATTTTATCGATAATGAAGAGTACTTTAAAAGGAAGGCCGTTTACGAAGATGAAGACGGCCAATTTTTTTCTGACAATGACGAAAGAGCTCTATTTTTCACAAAAGGTGTCCTCGAAGCTGTCAGAAAGCTCAACTGGGTGCCCGATATTATCCACGTTCATGGATGGTTGAGTGCCTTGATCCCCCTATACGTCAAAGTCTACTATAAAAATGATCCCATATATCAAGATACTAAAATTGTCGCCTCTATTTATGACCAGCCTTTTGAGGGCTGTTTAAATAAAGATATCATCAAAAAAGTAAGATTTGACGGGATCAGGCCCAAATATTTAAAACACCTCGAGCAACCCGATTTTGTCAATCTTACCAAGTTGTTTATGGACTTTTCCGATGGTGTCATCAAAGGAGATAGGCCCTTGCTTGAGGAAATCGAAACATACATAGAAGAAAATAAAATTAAGGTATTGGAGTATCTCTCCGTGGATGAAATAGCTCTAGCCTACCAGCAACTTTTTAAAGAAGCTGTTCTAGAACAGCTGGGCTGAAAAACTATTTCAGTAGGTTGAAATAATAAGTATATGTGTGGTATAGTAGGTTATTTAGGAAATGGAGTGGCGTATCCGATCTTGATCAAGGGGCTCAAAAGACTTGAATACCGTGGGTATGATAGTGCAGGCATAGCTCTCCTTCGAGATGAATCCTGTATTATAGTCAAAACGAAAGGTAAGGTATCTATACTTGAGGAAAAAGCTGCAACCTATAATACCCAGTCCACTATTGGTATAGGACACACCCGTTGGGCTACTCATGGGGTACCGAATGACATCAATGCACACCCACATGTATCTAATTCTGGCAGATTAGTCTTGATCCACAATGGCATCATAGAAAACTATGAAGTGGTGAAGACTATGCTTATAGAAAAAGATTTCACTTTCCAAAGCGAGACTGATACCGAAGTATTAGTCAATCTGATCGAATATATCAAAGACGAAAATAGGCTTTCCCTAGCTGAGGCTGTCCGGACAGCCTTGAATGAAGTCGTCGGAGCCTACTCCATAGTTGTGATGGAGAGAGGCAATTTTAATGAGATGGTTGTTGGGAGGTTGGGAAGCCCTCTAACTATAGGGTTTGGAGAAGGTGAATATTTTGTTGCTTCCGATGCATCTCCATTTATTGAATACACTAAAGACGTATTGTACTTACAAGATGGTGAGATGGCCGTCATTAGGCGTATTGGAGAGCTCGATGTGCGTAAGATTATTGATAATAATAAGATCAATCCTACTATACAAGAGCTCCAAATGGATCTTGAAGAGATCGAAAAAGGAGGGTATGAACATTTCATGCTTAAGGAGATTTATGAACAACCTCGGTCTATCTTAGATACTTTGCGTGGCCGTTTACTTGTAGAGAAAGGGATCATCTCTATGGCAGGGATTTGGGAAAATAAAGAACGTTTTGTTCAAGCCAAACGCATTATTATCATTGCCTGTGGTACGTCATGGCATGCCGGGTTGATTGGAGAATATTTATTTGAAGAACTTGCACGTGTTCCGGTAGAAGTAGAATATGCTTCAGAATTCAGATACAGAAATCCGATCATACATGCTAGAGATATTGTCATCGCTATTTCTCAGTCGGGTGAGACTGCCGATACCTTAGCGGCCATCAAATTGGCCAAAGAAAAAAATGCTTTCGTTTTTGGTATTTGCAATGTGGTGGGTTCTTCTATTGCACGTCTCACAGATGCTGGCGCCTATACCCATGCTGGACCAGAGATTGGAGTTGCTTCTACTAAAGCCTTCACAGCACAAGTGGCCGTACTCATCTTATTGGCTTTAAAAATGGGAAAGCATAGAGGTAAATTGGAAAGCACTCGTTATCAATCGTTGTGTCAGGGATTGAAGTTGATTCCTCAAAAGGTAGAAGAAATGCTTGAGGTAGATGTTGTAATTAAAAGGATCTCTGAAATCTATAAAGATGTAAGTAATTTTCTTTACTTAGGTCGAGGATTCAATTTTCCAGTAGCCTTAGAAGGTGCACTGAAATTGAAAGAAATATCCTATATCCATGCTGAGGGCTATCCCGCTGCTGAGATGAAACACGGCCCCATCGCTCTTATTGATGAAAACATGCCCGTAGTGATCATAGCGACGAAAAAGGGACATTATGAAAAAATTATCAGCAATATTCAAGAGATCAAAGCGCGGAAAGGGAAGATTATTGCTGTGATTAATAAAGGAGATAGACAGGTCAAAGCATTAGCAGATCATGTGATAGAAGTACCTGAAGTAGATGAAGCATTATCCCCCTTGGTAACGACCATTCCCTTACAACTCTTGGCTTATCATATTGCCTTGATGCGGGGTGAGAATGTAGATCAACCGCGTAATTTAGCTAAATCGGTGACGGTGGAATAAATTTCTCATTATCCATTGATCGCAACATTATTGAACGGATAGATTTTCAAAATGTTTTTAGAATCGTGGTTTTTTATCTACGGATCTTGATGGTATTTTATGGTAATTTTGGGAGGGTCCAGCTCTCACGAATATCCAAAAAGGCCCTTATTTGGATTGCTTTATTGTAAAAATATACTGGTTCGGGTTGTCTACGCAGTTTGAAGTCTCCTGGATTCCAGGTTTTATCTTCGTTTTCGTCGATGATCACCCTCATATGATACGTACCTGGATCTAAATACTGGAGTACATAGTGGCTTTTTCTTCCGTAGAATTCCTCGACGATCTTATCATTGTTATTGAGAAGTTGAAACCAAAATGGTTTTTTGGGCAAAACAGGTAAGGTAACCTCTAGATTTCCATAGTCACTCTCTTTCCCCAGTTTGAGTCTAAAATTGATCATTTCTGCATTTTTGTTCCCAAAAATATCCTCGATAGCAGCCTTATCGAAAAGCACTTTGTACGAAGCTTCTAGTTCCTTTGAAAAATCAAGGGCAAAATTTTTAGGTCGGAGATTGTCTCTGACGATTTGAAAAGTCACTTTGGTAGCGTCTTTGCCTTCCACCTTCACTTTCTTAGTATTGATAGAAAATATTGGTATCTCAGACTCAAACCATACAGGTTTGTTAGGGACTACAGCAGCGTTGATCCTTTGTAATGAAAAATCTGGCGATTTTTCTTTGTGAATACTGACTTCTATTTTTTTAGGGAATAAGTCTTTTTTAGTTGTGGTTTGATTTCCTCGGGTTGGTGGGAATGTGTCTTTGGTGATTTTAAATGCCAATTTTTTCATTTCTTGTATTGCTTCCTCATTCGGTTTGTACCAATAGTCGATTGAATCCCCTGATGCAGCTGGGATAAAGAGTTCCCGTTCTGCTGGTTTCAACGACTTGATCCGTACCCTATTCAAAGGGCCCTCGAATGGGAAGACAATATGTCCCCATCCGATCTGCTTTGGCGTCAAAATTTTCAACGGTAGGACTTCTTTAGACAGTCGTAAGTCGAAACTTTCGTTTTTTTTTAGATCGATAGGAGTGCTCAAGAAGCCCAATTTTCCCTTTTTAGGATTGTAGATATGGTTGTGTGAGATGTCGTTGAAAACGATCAGCATGTACGGGCCTTTTTTGATGTGGGTAATTTGGTAGTTCCCATCTTTATCGGCTCTGATTATGTAGTAAGGTTTATTGCTAAGGATGAGCGAATCTTGGAATGTACTATCTGCTTTATACAATCCTATGATGATTTCTTTTTCGAGATTACGGTCATAAGCATCCCTGACCTTACCGCTCAACTTGATCGAGTCTAAAGTTTTTCCGGTAGAAAATACATAGGTAAAGGATGAAAGTTTATTCCCCTCATTATTATCCTGTATGCTTTCACCAAAGTTGATGATGTAGGTGGTATTTTTCTCTAGGCTGTCTTGAAACTTTATTCCGATATATTTTCTGGGCAGGTTGTGTGGAGAAAAGATGGGGGGGTGTTTGGACTGGGGAGACATAATGATCTGTCTTTGAGTATCCTTCAAGGGTTTGATGTATTCATCAAAATAGAGCCATGCTTCTTTCAAATTTATATCGACACGAGTAGAAAGCGTATCGGGCTTGGCAGATAAAAGTACCGGAGGTTTTTCGTCCTTAGGTCCTCCTTCAAGGGGTTTGGGTATGGCACAAGAGTGGAAGAACCATGAGGCTGTGAGGTAAACAAAAAAACGGATCTTCATCATGTACATATGTGGCGCAAGTTAGTAAGACTTTTCTCAAATAGCATAATTCAGTCTAAGTTATAACTTACCTTTGTTTATGATTTGGTTCAAGATCATCCTACAGAAAAGCTTCAAGGTGGCTTCCTGTGGTCAATAAGTGATTTACGAGGAGCACTTGCGTGTTGTTTACTGACTTTTTGCATTGGAAAGCATCTTTGATATTCTCAAAAGCGTTTGACTCTACTTTTGATGGTTTGTGAATCTCCGCAGTCTATACGTAAAATAAACCTTTTGATCCATAGGGATCTGTATTTTTTTTTGAGACTCTTTCGGCAAAATGTATCACTTGATTGTAACCTCTTTTTTGCAAGCGTTTCGATTGTGATGGGACTGGTACGATACACTTTGCTTGAGGAGAAAAATGGTATTTTTTCAGACGGTGTACCAGGACTTTCCCTAGTATTGTCCTAGCTTCAAATTGATGAGGGTACTTGAGTTCATGTACCAATTACTGAGTAATGTTTCCCTTTTCAAAATATAATAGAGAAGTCATAGATCCGAGTGGGACAGATATCTTTTCTTTGACTCTTTCGTCTAGGCTCCCTGTGGAGAACAAGGGGATATCTACTCGGCATGCTCTGTGTAGGGTGTATTCTTCAGTAGATAAACGACCCAGCATTCGCAACAACGTTTTGGGAAAACAACTTCCACTGCTCTTTTGACATTTTAGTAAATCCATATCTTTGCAGAGAAAGGTACAATTTATGCGGTAATTTGATTAAACGTATGCAACTCAGAGGGGTTTTTATCACGGTTTTTGAAGAGAGTTTATGAAATTATCCCTATCACATGGGAAAAAAGCCTATTTTGCTTCCGATCAACATTTTGGAGCACTGGATGTTGTGTCGAGCCGTCGGAGAGAGCAGCAATTTGTTCGTTGGCTCGAACAAATCAAGGCTGACGCCCAAATTCTTTTCTTACTAGGAGATGTATTTGATTTCTGGTTTGAATATAGGGAAGTTGTGCCCAAGGGTTTCGTTCGGACTTTGGGTAAGTTAGCCGAAATGAATGATCATGGTATCCGTATCATTTTCTTTGTGGGTAATCATGATCTTTGGCTTAAGGAGTACCTTCCCGAAGAGATTGGAGCGATGATCTTCTACGAAAAAACAGATTGTCTCATCGATGAGAAACTTTTTCTGATCGGGCATGGTGATGGATTAGGACCTGTAGATGTGCGTTATAAACGATTAAAAAGACTCTTTACAAATCGTTGGGCCTGTTTTCTTTTCCGTTGGTTACATCCGGATCTGGGTGTTCGCTTCGGTAGATACCTCTCTTTGAAAAATAAAGCTAACCGAGGTTATGTAAATTCTCCTTTCCTCGGTGAGGATAAAGAACGACTTATTCTCTATGCCAAGAGAAAGCTCAAGGAGAAAGCCTATGATTTTTTCATCTTTGGTCACCGGCATTTGCCCTCAGATATTGCTTTGAGCCCACAGAGCCGATACATTAACCTGGGTGATTGGATGCAGCACTTCACTTATGCTGAGTATGACGGGCGAGATATTCAATTAAAAAAATCCAGGTAGTGCGGTATTCATCTTAAATGATCGAGAGATTCGAAAATCACTTGATACATCTTATCGAGTTGCGCATTCGTGATACAGAAAGGTGGTAATAATAGCCGGTACAGTTTATCGGACGTAAAATGTGATCTCTCTTTCGATGAAGAATTACTAGAGTCTATTCCGAAGTGGGTCATAATATCCTTGATTATAAGGACCCCACCCCAAGATAGAATTATTCCCTGTAGGCGAACGTCTTCTACCTGTCGGTGGGCGATCAATTACTTTTGAAAAGATTTATGCTGATTGTAGATCTTTTGGATATTTTTACGTATCTCATCTGCTAGTGTCAGTTCTAGGCTGGGTCAAAGCCAGTAGAACAATCGGACGAGTTGTGGCCATAAAGGTATGCCCATGGAAGAGGGCTTTATTGATATCTTCATCATAAAAATCTTCAAAAACCTGTTGAGTACAAGCAGTCACACATCCATCAGCACAAATCCGTCATTCAAAGCCTTGGAATGACAAAAATATCAGGTTTTGCACCGTATGATCCGAAGCGAAAAGTTTGTCCGTTCGACCAAAACATGTCATGAATTCGTTAGTTATAATGAAGATACTGTATAATTTTCATACACTCGATGAGTGTACTCAAGGCTTCAGTAGGATATATTACTATGCCAGCAGTGCCTTGTACCAATGGGTCGAAGATAAAGGAAGCTATTTTACTCTCTTTCAAAATCGTTTTCAAAGATCTTTGGCTCTCGATCTCCTGACTTTGAATGTGTACAGGGATGCGTCGGACTTTGATGAGATGATTCGCAAAAGCTTTGGTAAAAAAATGAGATACCTAATGTGGATATCGATTCAAAGGTATCGCTGTGGAAGGTGTTTTGAAGGTGATGATGATGTCACGTCTTTCCCCGCGGTTGAATAAAAATTGTAAGGCTATTTTCAGAGTGATTTTCACAGCCGTAGAACTATTGTCCGAATAGAAAATCTTCTTTTATTTATCAGGTAAAATAGCCAAGAGCCCTTCGGAGAGTGTTACTCCTGAAAGATGGATAAATCCCTCTAAATAGGACATACTTGAGTTTGATGAGTTGTTCGTAAAACCGTTTGGTAATATATCTGTTGGTATGTCCATATGTATTACATCATCAGGCGTCGATGTTGTGTCAATATATTCCTTACGTGTTCGTCCCATAGCAAGGCGTCTCTTTGCTACGGACGATCCAAATGGGCGATAAGACTAGTCTGATGTTGGTTATAAGAGTACCAATTATAGCCTTGCTCTTTCTCAGAAATTGTAGGTATTTTTTCGATGCATTTAGTGATAGATGAATTTGTATCAACTTATTGGATTCTTTTTCACGAAGGCATCCCAACCTTGAGCGGTGAGAGGAATCAAACTACCGATTTGGCTTACCAATTACGCCTCTTCTTCTTTGGTAGTCATATGTTCCGATGAGGCTCAATTGTTGGTGATCTTTGATTTGTTCGTAGTAGGACAGAGGGACAATGAAAAGTAATTCATAATCTTTTCCTCCGTTGAGTGCTGCTATGACGGGATTGATTTGAAATATTTCAGCAGTGGTGAACACTTGATGGATCCAGAGGGATTTTTTCTTCAAATAGACGTCAGCCCAACTGGCTTTGATCGCACAACTGAAGAATCTCGGATGCTAGACCATCGGAGATATTGATCATTGCACTGGGTTTGATCCCTAATTCATTGAGAAGTTTGGGATGTCTTTCCGTGCTTTGGGTTTGGGTTGTCGTTCGAGAAGATATTCGTTTCCCGACTAAGTCCGCTTGCATATGGGGGTTGACCACTGAATACTTCGTTTTCACGTTCGAGGACTTGCAGGCCACAATAGTCGCCACCTAGGTCGCCAGAGACTACGAGTAAATCATTGATTTTTGAGCCGTTTTGATAGATGATGTCTTTTTCATCTGCTTGCCAATTACCATTAAAGAGATCACTAAGCCCATCTTAGAAGAGGAAGTGTCACCACCGACTAAGAAGGTCTACGTTGTAATTTTTATAAACGCGTATCACGCCTTTGTAAAATATCTCTAAGGCTTCTATTTAGAGGCGGTTGGATACGAACACAGAGATTGTGACTTAGGTAGGAGTGGCATTCATCGTATAGATGTCGCTGAGGTTGACAATGATCGCCTTCTAGCCTAGGTGTGTCAGAGAAGTATAAGAGAGATTGAAATGAATACTCTCGAGGAGTATATCAGTAGAGACAACCACTTGTTTATCAGCAAATCTTATTACAGAAGAGTCATACCATATGCTCTTGACTGTGCTGTAGTGAGTCACATTTATACATTGATTCAAATGTTTAATTAAGCTGAATTCACCTAGTTTTTCCAAGGGCGTACGCTGGACCTTTTTTGTCTTAAAATATATCATCTGAATTGAAAGTCTATGTCTTGAGGTCTGACACCTCCTACACGACTGTCTTCTTTGGTGAGAATTTTAAAATCTTTGGTATAGGTGAGTCCCTTCATTATTTGGAGGATTTTTTCCGGTGGATTGATAAGATTACGTTCACGTAGGTTAATCCAAGAGCCAAGCACCTCAGAGTGGGCTGCATGGACACCATTTTTTTTGTAGAAATTGTGATGAAATTTAAAAAATTGACCATCTTTTGAAAAACCGGCTATCTCTAAAGTGATATAGGCAGTCTCCATCGGAAGGAATTCTCTAAAATAATAGATCTGCTCATAGAAGAGGATCGATCCGATCCCTTTTTTGACCAACTCAACTAAGTCGAGGCCTTTATCATGGATCAAGCTGATGCGAACATGTGCCGTGAATTTTTGATAAGACGAATGAGCCATATGCCCATTGGCATCGAGATCGCCCCAACGAACATGAAGTTTTTTGTAATACATTGCTCGGAATTAAGATGTTCAAAAATTCCAAATTTAATGGATAATGAGATACTAAGGACTTTTTCTGTTCAATAAGGCACTTCTTTGGATTTCTTATCCACCAACCATTTTTAGTAATCTGATCAAGAGAAAATCATTCATCTTCGACGAAAACTCTCCATCAAGTTCTGGATGTTTTTTTTCAAATAGTCGATGACCGGACGTAAAGCCTCCTTATTAGGTATATTGAGGAAGTAGAGTACCCCTTAAAGAAGGGTGTCGCGCGGGGGTGTATTGTCAGTCAATAAAAATTGAAGATTTGAGGCGCTCTCTCCGCCTAATTCGTACAATATATCGTACATTTTGTATTCGGTCCGAGAAAAAGTATCTTAGTTGATATAGTTAGCTTTGATTATATGTTTACAGACGAGTTTTTTTTTCGTTTCTTTAATCACTGCCTTGAGATTATTTTTCAGCGGGAGTTAAATGAGATATATAGTAACGTTCATCTGTGGGTAGATGATGTTGTACCAGCACTTCTGGGACTATTTTTCTAGTATTGAAAAATCAGAACGTTCGAACTCAAAGGAACAATTACTCTAAAAAGGGACGTATTTTGCTGCAGGATACTCTAGCCTCATATGACCATAAAGCTTAGGTAATGAGTCTTTACCACAGGTGATGAGGCTCAAAGATAAGGTAGTAGTTAGGATTAATTTTATTGATTATCAGCTTGTTTTTCGATATTTTTTCGAAGGACTTCGATGCGTTTGATTCGCTTTTTGTCTACTGTCTGGATGATGAAAGTGTAGTTGTGAAAATAGATCTTCTGCCTACGTTTGGGGAATTCTTTGTGAATTTCCATGATGAATCCACCTAAGGTATCTGCATTTCCTTTGTTTTTTTCAAAAAAATCCTCTTCGGCTACTTGCATGATGCGATAAAAATCGATCAGCGGAGTCTTACCTTCAAAGAGATAACTATCGTGATCAATCTTGGAGTAGGAAGTATCTTCTTCATCGAATTCATCAGAAATATCGCCTACGATTTCCTCGATCAAGTCTTCGAGAGTGACCAGTCCGCAAGTGCCCCCGTATTCGTCCACAACAATAGCCAAGTGTATGCGTTTGCTTTTGAAATCATCCAAAAGATCGTCCAATTTTTTATTCTCCGGCACGAAAAATGCCCGATGGATCAGCCGATTCCAAGGATATTCTTTTTCATCGATGAGTGGCAAGAGGTCTTTGACAAATAATACCCCTTCTATATCGTCAATGCTCTCCTGATAAACAGGAATACGAGAATAACCCTCGGAAATGATCATATGAAGAACTTCAGCAAAAGGAGTATCATATTTCAAGGCAAACATGTCGATGCGTGGAGTCATGACCTGACATGTTTCGATGCTTCCAAAGTCGACAATCCCTTGGAGAAATTCTCGTTCCTTATCATCTTTCTTATCTTCGACGGTGATTTCTAGGGCTTGTGAAAGTTGGTCTACTGAGAGAGTATCTTTCTTTTGACCGAGTCGCTGTTCTACAAAGCCATAGACCCGCATCATCAGGGTACTTAATGGGCTTAATACTTGACTAGAAAACAATAATGGTTTAGACATGAAGACAGCAAAACGAAAATTGTCCTTACTGGCATATATCTTAGGGATGATTTCTCCAAACAGTAGTAAAAGAAAAGTGATTCCGACTATCTCTATCAAAAATCTCAAGGGGACACCTATGCCATAGATATGCATTTCTGGAAATTGAAAATATGTTCTGATCAAAGAAGAAGTCAAGATAACTATACTGATATTCAAGAAATTGTTGGCTATGAGTATCGTAGCCAAGAGTTTTTTTTGATCTTTGAGGACGCTAGCAATCTTGGTTGATGTATGAGGATTTTTTTTCTTCTCTGCTTCGAGTTGCTTCTTGTCTAGAGAGAAGAAGGCTACCTCAGACCCAGAAACTAGGGCCGAGAAAAACAATAATAGGATCACTAAGACAAAATGAGGGAGGCCTTGTAAGTAAAGAAAACTTCCTGCAGTGAAAATATTCTCCGGAGGTTCTGTTTCCAAGTGTATAGATTTGATTGAACTAATTTAGATGTCTTCTGACAGATCTGAGGATGAGAAAATCCAAGCTATCGACGTGGATCCCCGTTACATACCGCATATGGTCATTGTTATTCCATTTTCTAGTACGAATGTCCATTTGACATAGATCTTATCACATTTTTCTAGATGCTTTTCGCAGATTTCTGCCAAACGATTCCTCACCACAATCTGGTGCCATTCTGTGTGATTGACCCATTCATTTTTTTCATGATTGTAGTGAATTTCAGACGTACTTAGGAGTGAATACCCAATACTATTATGATCTTCAAAATAATGCATCTTCACATCATATCCCAAGATCACCTTGTTTACTGTGCCGTTCATTTGAACATATGTCTTACAAAGGTATGAAAAATCAAATCATCTTTTCGCTTTCTAAAAACAGAGTAATGGGCCTAGGGAAAGGATATCGATCCAATGCATCAAGTGGAATGAGTTCAAATTTTCCAAGTTTATTTTTCGATATTTTTTGTATCTGCCCTTTCCAAAACTCGATTTGTAAACTCTGATGAGTGAGCTTATGTACCGATTGGTGGATCAAAGTACTTAGTATACCAAATTCGTTATACAAGGCTTCTTGTACCTCTGCAGCTGAAAGAGCTTGGGTAACATGGATCAAGGGAAATTCGTAAAGCCCCTTCCAAATATCGGTATGTGTCCTACGTTGGAGCCATACCCCTTGGTCGGAAGAGACGATGAGGTAATAGAAAAAACGCTGTTTGACCTTAATTTTTTTCATTTTTACAGGTAATTGATACACCGCTTTATGCTGTAAAGCAAAACAAGTATAGTTCACTGGGCATTGTGAGCATTGAGCCTGTTTTGGAGTGCATAGGGTAGAGCCGAGTTCCATGACCGCTTGATTGAAATCCCCTGGCGCATCTCGATGGATGATTTGATGACCGAGTACTATGAATTTTTTTTTAGTCTTTGCAATATGGATATCGTCATATAATCCGAAATGTCTCGCCAATACGCGATAAGCATTCCCATCGATGGCCGGGATAGGTTCCTTAAAACATATAGAAGCTATGGCTGCCGCCGTATATGTTCCGATCCCGTTGAGTTGTATAAGTTCTTGATAACGTTGGGGAAAAACCTCACCTCTTTGTTTATAAATTTCTCGGGCTGTGAAGTGTAGATTTCTCGCCCGACTGTAGTATCCCAGACCTTCCCAAGCTTTCAATACTTCCTGTTCACTAGCTTGAGCCAGGGAAGACAAGGTGGGAAAATGAGCAATAAAGTTTACATAATAATCCACACCTCGCATGACTCGTGTCTGTTGTAAAATAATCTCCGATACCCATATGTGATAGGGGTCATGAGTCTTTCGCCATGGTAGCTCACGATGATGGGTTTTGTACCAATACAGCATAATCTCTGAAAAATCCACTTTGATTTGATTTTAGGGCAATTTTATAAAAATTTGGTATCTTTGACAACTGAATTTTAGGTCTTATCCTGGAAGGATCCCCTGGAAAAACCATTAACCTTAGATTTGACATGACAAAAGCAGAAATCGTAACAAAAATCGCGTATGAAGTCGGATTAGAAAAAGATGAAATCTTGAAAGTCGTTGAAGCTTTTATGACTACAGTGAAAAAGAGCATGATCTCTGGAGAAGAAGTTACTTTGAGAGGATTTGGATCTTTTATCAACAAAAGTCGGGCTGAAAAAGTAGGACGTAATATATCCAAGGAAGAATCCGTTGTCATCCCCGCACACTGTATTCCGTCGTTTAAGCCTGCAAAGGAATTCGTCGAAGCGGTGAAGAAAAATGTCCCTTATCATAAGAAGAAGTAATTACAATCCCAAATCGATTAATGTTAACGCTATGCCTAACGGAAAAAAACGAAAGAAACGAAAAATTGCTACCCACAAACGTAAGAAAAGAAGTAGGCAAAACAGACATAAGAAAAAAAAGTAGACATTTCTTCAGGTATTACCAAGGCCAGTGCTAAAGAACAAAGCACCGGTTATTCCTAAAGTTGTTGTGTGCAAAAATGATGAGTAAAGAGTTAATTATAAGTGCAAGACTAGAGGAAGTCGCTATTGCTCTTCTGGAAAAAGGAAAGCTCTCAGAGCTTCATCAGGAAACCATCGATAAAAAATTTTCTGTAGGAGACCTCTATTTAGGGAAAGTAAAAAAAATAGCTCAAGGCCTGAATGCAGCTTTTGTTAGTATCAGTACTTCAAAGGATGCTTTTCTTCATTATCAAGATCTTGGCCCTCAGATCAGATCTTTTATGAAATTCCTCGCTAAAGCTCAAGATAAAAATAAGCCTACACCCAATTTGAGCCGTTTCACTCTAGAAGATGACATCAGTAAAAGTGGATCCATTATAGAAATACTACAGCCTGGACAAAAGATTTTAGTACAAATCACCAAAGAACCGATCTCTAATAAAGGGCCTAGATTGAGTTCGGAGATCTCTATTGCTGGTAGGTATTTAGTTCTCATGCCTTTTTCAGAGAAAATTTCTATTTCTCAGAAGATCAAAGATCGTAATGAAAGAATACGACTAATAGAGGTCATTGAAAAGATCAGACCCAAAGGTTTCGGAGTCATTATCCGTACAGTAGCCCAAGATAAAAAGGCTGAGACTCTTCAGGCTGACTTACTTTATCTGATGAATAGATGGAAAAACGTAGTAAGTAACCTCACTAAAGAGTCACCTCCAGTCAAAATTCTCAGCGAGAAAGATAAGGCCTCTTGTATATTAAGAGATACTTTCAATGATGATTTTACATCTATTGTTTGTGATGATAAGGATCTATACGAAGATATCCACACTTATTTATCTGTCATTGCCCCAAATAAGACCAGTATTGTCAAATATTATAAAGGTTCGATGCCTATTTTTGAAAAATTTGGCGTCGAAAAACAGATCAAAGTCTCTTTAGGTAAAAACGTACCATTTGCCAAGGGAGCCTATTTGATTATTGAACATACTGAGGCACTTCATGTCATCGATGTGAATAGCGGGATGAGTAAACATATTAAGGAAAATAAATTGAGTAATTCCTTGGAGATAAATATTTTGGCTGCTACAGAAATAGCCAGACAACTTCGCTTGAGAGATATGGGCGGGATTATTGTAGCAGATTTTATAGATATGCACCAAGCCGATGATAGAAAAAAACTCTATGAACACCTCAAAAAGGAGATGAAACATGATAGGGCAAAACATAAAATATTACCCCTTAGTAAGTTTGGTTTAGTCCAAATGACACGTCATCGAGTACGCCCAGAGTTGAGCATCACTACCAATGAACCCAATCCCAACGAGTCTAAGGAGGTGAGTTCTCCTCTTGTACACGTCCATCATATGGAGTCAGTCTTAGAATTCATGATAGAAGATCTGGTTCACAAAAAGATCACCCTACATACACATCCTTTTATAGCGGCCTATCTCAAGCAAGGTTGGCCTTCTATCCGGTTGAAATGGTTTTTGCGTTATAAAAGATGGATCCATATCGTCCCAAGGGATTCATTTCGGTATTTGGAATACCAGTTTCTCAATGAAAAAAACAAGGTTTTATCTTCATTTAGGAATTAAGTAAATCTCTCATATCTCATTCGAAAAACTTGTTATATTTGCAACTCACATTGCGGGTGTGGTGGAATTGGTAGACACGCCAGACTTAGGATCTGGTGCCGCGAGGTGTGGGGGTTCGAGTCCCTTCACCCGCACTTCTTCAAGACTATCTAAACTTTCAATTAAATCCCTTTACCATTTATGATATGAAAAGCAAAAACCTATAAGATAATGCTCTCATAGGTTTTTTTTTGTAGTGTTTTATTAACCATGTGATTAGCCGAGAAAAAAGCGTTTTCCGATATCACTACATACTATGTAACCCAATATCACTACAACTGCTAGCATCAATGAGACGATTTTTGCATACCTCCAGGGGCGTACGAATTCTGCTGGATAGTCTTCATACTTGGGCGTAACAGGAGCTATCCTAGGCCACCACCGAGCACAGGCCAGCATGATACCGATATTTAAAACAAATTCTATGCCCCAGATATGGATGAAATGTAGAGGGATATCCAATACGAATTTGGTCAATATATAGAAACTAGTTCCAAAGATCAAGACGGATTTGGCTCCTATAGCAGGGACCTTGTCGTAAAGCATGCTTACAAGTATGATCGTACCAATAGGGATGAAAAAGATACCGTTGAGTTCTTGTAACGTATAAAACAAACCTTGGCTAGCGTTAGCAAAAAGCGGTGCGATCAAAATACTTGTGATGGTCAATGCAACCGACACGATCACTCCAACCTGTACAGTTTGTTTTTCGGTAGCATTTTTATTGATTACTCCCTTGTAGATACCCAAGCTTGAGAGGGTAGCAGCACTGTTGAGCACACTGTTGAATGTACTGAGTATAGCCCCAAAGATCACCGCTGCGAAGAGCCCTTTCCATGTAGGAGAAAGTACTTTTTTCAAGAGCCAAGAGTAAGCAAAATCAGCCTGTTCTAGTCCTCCTTCCTTAAGGTTGATGTAAAAGACGATGATCCCCGGTATGATAATGATTATAGGGATGATGATAGTTTTGAAAAATCCAGCAACCAAGAGTCCTTTTTGTCCTTCGGCTAGATTCTTAGCTCCTAATGCCCGTTGTACGATCGATTGGTTCATACACCAGTAGTATAGTTGATTAATAATCAACCCAGTAAATAATACACTGAAAGGCATGGCTGAATTTTCATCCCCTACTGCATTGAATTTATCTGGGATAGCTGTGTAGACCGTTTTCACACCTTGGAAGAATCCACCCTCTCCACAATACATAAATCCCAAAACAGGGATGGCCAATCCCCCTATTATGAGCCCTATACCGTTGAGTGTATCAGAAAAAGCAATAGCTCTTAATCCTCCGAGGATCGCATACAGAGATCCGATCAGTCCAATACCTACGATGGTATACCATATACCCGTTTCTTGAGTCACGCCTAGATTTTCTGAAATATTGAAGATCGATTCCATATTGATTGCTCCGGTATACAAGACAATGGGGGGTAAGGTGAGCATGTATGAAGCAATGACTAAAAGTGCTGTGATCGTTCGTGTGATTTTATCAAAACGCGTTTCCAGATACTGTGGGATAGTTATTAGCCTCATAGATAGGTATTTAGGTAGGAAAAACAAGGCTCCAATGATTAAAGCCAAGGCTGCGGTAGATTCCCAAGCGATCACAACCATGCCATGTGCAAAGCCTGCACCATTCAGTCCAATGAGTTGTTCGGTAGATAGATTGGTCAAGAGCATTGATCCAGCGATGATAACACCTGTAAGTGTCCTACCTCCCAAGAAATACCCTTCGTTGGTATTTGTCTTGATCTTGTCGTGTTTTATCTTCAGCCATGAGACAATAGCTACAAAAAACGTAAATCCAATAAATGAGGCTACAGTAGTATCCATAATGATTAATTTTTAGGTTATACAATATTTTCTCTAACGATTCTCTTCAGTTCAATTGATAGGTATTGTCCTCATCCCTATGAGCTAAGAAAAATCTCTTTCCCGGTATCATTGAGCAATAAAGAGTCCAGTCTAGGTTGTAGGAAATACATTTTCCAGCAGATAAGGATAGGCGTAGTTTCCATGTTCTAGAATTCCTTCTATGTTGTTTGATGTAGAAAGTGATGATCCCAGGTACGATGATGATCTTGAAAAAACCTGTGATGATCAAGTCTTTTTTTCCCTCGGACAGATTCTTAATAACTAAGGCATTTTGTACGATCGATTGATTCATACACCAGAAGTACAATTGGTTGATGATAAACAATATAAATAACACTCTGAAAAGAATGACCAAATCTTCAGCACCTATCGAGTTGAATTTTTCAAGATTAGTCGTGTATACTTTAGAGACCCTTTCTAGTAGGCTACCATCTCCAAAATACATGAATTCCAAGACAGGGATGGATAAACTACAGATGATCAAGATTATACCGTTGATCGTATCAGAAAAAATGATCGCTTTGATTCCGATCAATATCGTATATATAGATCCTATCAGTCTAATTCCGACGATGGTATGCCACTGTCCGATTTCTTGACTTACATCGAGGATTTTTGAAACATCAAAAATTGATTCTAGATTGATCGCCCATATATATAATATGATATGATGTAATTTGACTATAAATGAAATGATTATCAATAGTTTTATGATTGTCCTTTTATTTTTATCAAAATTCTTCTCCAAAAACTGTGAAATAGTGATCAGCCGCATGGCTAGATATTTCGGAAGGAAAAACAAAGCTCAGACGATCAAGAACAATGCAGCGATGGTCTTCCAGGCGATCATGATTATACCAATTATCATAAAGTAGCTCCGTTGAGCCCCACCAAATTCTCAGTGGATATTATAGGTTTTCTTCAGGAGAATTGATCCAGCGATGACAACACCGGTGAGACTCCTTCCATCGAGGAAATATCCTTCATTAGAGGATTTCAAATTCTTGCCACGCATCTTGAGTCAAGAAGCTATGGCTACAAAAAACATAAACTCAAAAAAAGACAAGATAGTTGTTGTATTCATGATGATAGAGGTTTTGTATAAACATCAGATTTTTTATATAAATCAAAGACAGAAATGACTTTTATCAATCAGTTTTTTCCAAAGATTTCACTGTAGTCCATGCGATAAATTTAGCTTTCAGACCATCGTAAATGTCTACCGATGGGTCTTTGTACGAGACGATGTATTCGATGTGAAATGTTCTTTTTCGGTTTGATAGGCCTACGCATAACATTGTATAAAAAAGTAGACTAGCAAAATCCATTGCAGAAGATACTCTTGATATACACGTCTGATTCTACCCACTCCTATGATACCTATCGTGATGGTCTCACTCATGATCTGTTGATTTTTTGATTTGATAAGTATGAGATCCTGTACCGATTGTGGACATATCGAATCGGATGAAATTTTTATTGTTGCCTTCATATGATTACATTTTATGTCAAAACCGCATATTCTTTAAATATGGAAGAGAGTTTGATGGGCTGATTCTCTTCTAGCGATATTTTTAATTGTCAGGGCGATGAATTTAACTTGTAGACTATCTTAGACGCCTACCGAGGGTTATTTGTCTGATACGACACACATTCAATGAAATGTTCTATCTCGATTTGATAGATTTCCGTATAGCGTTGTATGAAAAATCCTAACAGTAGGGCTTGGTGTACCTCTTTCTCATTGTAGAATCTGTGTCTGTCAGTTGAGACCTTTCTATTGCTAAGTAATGTATTGTATCCCAAATATCTAGATACGTTGGTCATAGCTAAAGAAAGTCTTACGGTAGTTGTCTATCGTTGTCATTCCTCATTTTTTGAATTGTAAGATAATCAGAACTGTATTGATATCACCTGCCTCATCTATGGCTGGATGGATGAAGAAATTGCCTTTTGCGTAAACTTCTTCAATTTCATCCTCAAACATATGGTGGGCCATATTAAAATCGTGAATGCTTATATTGATAAAGATCCCTCCGAGGGTTTTGATATCGTTCATTGAAGGTGGATTGGAATCTTGGTTGGTGATCTTGACGATATAGAACCTCCTAATCTGTCATTCTCCGATCTACTGCTTTACCTTGGTAAATTCTGCATCGAAGCGACGGTTGAAGTCTAGCATAAATCTCACATCTACCTCATGGATAGCGGTATCTACCTTTTCGACACGTTTCAATTCGAAGTCGATAGGTTTTTCACAAAAGATGTTTTCCCTCCTTTGTTCGGTCTTTTGGATGATGGCATCGTGGGTGTTGGTTGGTGAGAATATTGCTACAGCTTCCACTTCTGTATAATTGATTACAGCCATATGTTCTTCGAAGATCTACTTGATTCCTTTCTCTAGACAAAGACTTGTGCTTTGGTAAGTGGATGAGGAGCAACGATGATGCGTACCTACCGATTGTGTATCAGGTGCTTCAAATGTACCCTAAATTCTACATAATACTATGATATTCAGTTTATTATTTCTATTTTCCATAGCATTTTATTTTTTAAAACGGTTTGTACAATTTTTTAAATTGGTATAAGTTTTCGTGTTTGGAGTGTCGATCAAAACTTAAGATTCCACTCCTTCGGCCAACGCTCGATGACCATCTTGTTCTGGGTAAAGAACTCGACCCTGTGCTTGTCCTACCGTGTAGATCACCGAAGAATCTGTCTTTCAACGACTTAATTGGAATTCACCTGCTGGTGCTAGCACTCCGATATTTATCCCCATGTGTCCACTATTGCTTCGTTGCGAAATTTCTGGATATTCCCCTCATTTTTTTTTGTGAATACATAAGTCATATTTCGGTATTTTCAACTATTGATTAAGGTGATGACTTCTTCGATTATTTTAAGTTGGATCAGGCTCATCACTGGTCCGAAGATCTCCGTTCGAATGATCTTTCCTGACATGAACAGATTTTCTATGATGGTTAGCTTGATGAAGTTCTCTTGCTCTACTCTAGAGATTTTGACGTTACGGCCATCGACTAGTACGCGGCTTCTTTTCTGAATAGTTTTTCCGATCATCAGGCCATTAATGAGTTCCTTGTTCTTACTGTTTATCACCAGGCCCATCTTGACAGTCTCTTCCAATCCGTAGCCTGTCACCCTAGATTTTTCCACTGCAATCAGGGCATCTCGGGATGATTTTTGGACCTTGCCGATCAGTATGGTGTTTAGAGAGACTGCCAAATATCGTTATCCAGAGCAGCCGTAGGTACTATCAAGAGATTATCTTGATTGAGAGTTCGATATCGGCATCGGGTATGACGATGATTGGAGTTTTGGAACTGACTTAGTCTTGTACTCGCTTGCCGTGAGAGGCTTCTTTGCTATAGATGTACTTAGGCTACGGGGTAGGATCTGATAAAACTAATGATACTGATGTTAGGATGTTTGAGTAGAGCGTTTACGGTCTCTTTACCGTCATGTACCAGTCTGAGTACGCCGACTGTAATATTCAGGTTGTCGATGAGCTTAAAGATACGTATCATGGTCAAATGGATTTTTTTCGAATGTTTGAGGATGAAGTTATTACCATTGGATAATGCATAGGTTAGGAACCAAAAGAAGGATCATACCCCGGAAGTTGAAGGGACAGATTGCTGCGTAGACACCCACAGGTTGTTGGATAATATATTCCTCTATGCCTGGGGTGATATTTTCGATGAATTCGCTTTGAATTTGTATCGGCATATCATAGCAGAGCTCAATGTTTTCGATAGCGTGTTGTAGCTCGCTTCTGGATTCGTTAATTGTCTTTCCACATTCTTGGGTGATCAGTTATGCGATTTTTTCTTTATGCTCCTCAAAAAATTGTTTCATCCAGAAAAGTTGTTAGATGCGTTTATGTACAGTAGTATTTCGCTAGATTTCAAGTCCTTTTTGGACTGTTTCGACGACTTTTGTATATCGTTTCTCGTCTCCTTACCTATATGGTATTTGTTCGAAGGCCTCGTGTCTGGAAGGGTTGATGATATAGATGGATACTGAATATGTGCTTGGGGCTCCATTAGTCTCCGATATAGTTCTGTAGTCTCCTGATGATGTAAAAAAATTATTTTATAAGTGACAGCATTGTTTTTTTGTTTCACTTCATAAGTGATACTTTCTTTTTTAACGCTTTCCATCTTTGAGGTCTCGGTTACCCATACTTCCCGCTAATCGTGAGCATAACCGGATAATTTGCGTTTGGGTAAGCATTCGGGATAAATTACCGGGGTGATCGAAGCGTCTTTGGCTGTTTTTAGAGCTTTCTGAAAAGAAATTTAATTCTTGACCTTGCTCACTTGAGCGTCGAGGATTTAGGCGTTTCCTGCCAGATCTATCGGAAGGGGATCTCATCAATTTGATGTGCTTCTTTGCTGTGGTAGCAATTATTTTCTCCAGAAGCCGTGGTAGCTTTATGTATGAAACAAGAACCTGATAATGAAATAACCATGATTATTGATCAGGATAATGAATCAGCTTATAGCCTTCTTTGATCGAGATAGTGATCTCTTGAGAGAGCATCAGATAACTGCTGTTGCTTACCATGAGATAGACTTCTCGTTTCTAGGTCGGTTTATTTTTGCGCTTAGTTCTTCGATGATCTTATAGACCTAAAGGAGAAACGATAGTCGCGAGGTAGAAGACCTTTAGGTTATCTGTGCACCAGAACTTGTGAGGTCACCCGGTAGACTACTTGGAGCACAGACCATGATGTTTTTTCCTTGTTGAAAAATTCGTTACTCATGCCGATAATTTTATCTTGGAAGAGTCTCTCTTGGTCTTTTAAGGTGTAAGATTGGCTGACGATTTGGCCCCATTCTCGGTTGAAGGTTTCGGCTTGTGCTCGACAACTTGTTTTCGTAGAGAAATCTTCCAGGGCTTTATAAAACCTTTTCGAGTTTACTCAGGGACAGGGTATCTTTTAATAGAGGAAAAGCAGCGTGTTTAGCTTCATCTAGGATATTGATATTGATGTTGATAAATCTTACGTCTGGGTTCTGGAAAGGGCTTTTTGAGGTTGTAGTGAAACTACTGTAATATGTTCCGATACCATCACTAGATCAATTATTGAGTGAGAATTCGTAGGGGAGAGCCACCTTTACCGCCAAAGGTCTTAACGACAGGGATTCCGTTTTTTTTCAACGATTTTTTTTAAAAAATATCTTAGCTTCACTGTGGATCGTACTGCCTCCACTGACGATTATCGAATTTTTTGAGATGCAGATCCAGGTAGCAGTTTTTTGGATCAGACTGAAGTCTGGTCTGGATTGTGGGACACCTCCAATGCCGTTTCCTTAGAAATTTTCTAGAAATGGATAGGCTTGTGTCTGTACGTCATGAGATAGGCAGAGTGTGGATACACCGGTCTCTGCTGGTGAAATGACTAAACGCATAACTGCTAAAGCGGCTGATATGAGTTACTCAGAATGATGGATGTGGCCCTAATATTTGGAGATCGGCTTGAAGCAGTTGTTTATGCTGATCTATTGTGAGAGAGTATGTTTGAGTTCTTGCAGGATAAGTGTAGTATTTCGCCTGGAGAAATAATCTCCCGGAAGGAGCAAGATTGGTATCCGGTTTAATCGTGAAACTCGCCCCCCAGTTATCATATTGGTCGATCCTGGGCCGATTGAGGTAGTACAAGCAAAGGTCTTCAAGCGGTTTTTCACCTTGGTATAGGCTGCTGCTGTGTGTACCATAGACTGCTCATTGCAATAATGATAATAGATAAAGTCAGGATTTTCCTATAAGTTTTGAACTACATCGGCTACATTGTCATGACCGAAGATCCTAAAATACCTAGCGAAGAAGGGGTTTTATTTACCATCACCCTCCACGTATTGATTCTTTAGGAATCGGATCATGGATTGGCCTACATTAATTTTTTATGTCTTTATCATGGATTTGTTTTAGAAATCGATTTTTTTGGTCGATGAATTGATTGATATCTTCGAGTGTTGTGCTGAAATTTGAGCAAGCTCGGTTGAGTAATGAAATAGCGATCTCCAGGCATTGCCTATACGGATGCTCTTGTAGTGATCCCATTCTTGGATATAACTATATAAGTAACCGGTTGCAAAGGTATCACTAACAATTAAGCGCATTGACCACTTCCTTGTTTTCTAGATGAAAAACAGGAACATCTTGGCGTTTCTCTTCGTGTAGATAGTGGGCGGTTTCTTTTGTTTCTTTTTTGAGGATAAGGATCTTAATCTTGTGCTCGAAGATTTTTTGAATGTAAAACTTGACATCTTTTGTAATTTTGTCTACTGAGATTTTTTGATTGGTGATCTCCAGATGGGCAGCGTTTTTTAGGTACAGGACCAGTAGCTCCTTTTCGGTTCCGATGACGATGTTCACGTATTGGAAGAAGTTGTGTAGAGTTACGCCAAAGTCATGCATATCGTACCATTAGTCGGTTCTGAAGTCGACATTGAGCACTACATCAGGGCCTTTTTCCTTAGCGATCTCTTCAGCGATAAACCTTGCACTGCTCTAGGTCTCTTTTTTGATGGGCATTCTGGAAATCTCAAGTATGCGATACTTCTTAAAAAGAATCTTGAGGATGTGCTCAATGTGGACCTGGCTATCGAAAGCATTATCCCGGTAGAAGACCCAGAGGAAATTTGTCTTGCTTGATGCCGAGTACTACGCCTGAGCTTCTAGTGTCTTTGATCTTGAAAACATGATCGGTGATCACACTTTCCTTATTGAGCTAATGTTTGATGAATTCATTAACTTTATTGTCACGGATCCCTGTAATGAATCTACTAGTCAAACCCAACCTTTGGCAACCTACAGCGATGTTGAGCGGGGATCCAATGACGAAGTAGTTGAAGTCTTTGATGTTTTTGAAAGGTGTATCGATTTCTTGAGAATATAGGTCGATGCTCGACCGGACTAGGGTGATTACATTCTTTTTCATAGTGCCTCAATTTTTATTATTCATCTCTGCCGTGACCATAGGTATCCTCGAATCTTTGCGATGGGGATTTTACTTCCACTCTTCGAACAACCATTCTTGGTAGATGTCTGAAATATTGTCTAGGTTTTGATCGATCCTGCTAAGAAGTTTGGGAATAGTCCTTGTAGAGGGGGTACATCACCACAGGGTGATAGGCTTTTGGTATCATGACGACGTTGTTTCTATTGGCGTGTACGATTTTGTCGAGGTTACCGTCCTGTGGGTATACCTGTGTTGGAGGGCGGCCCAACCGTCGGGCTTGTCAGGTACGATAGATGTGATTTTGTAGAAATAGGTTTTTCCAATTTGGATTCGAGGACTTTTCCATCGCGTCCTAGCTTGAGTTCGTTGTGCTTTTAATCCGGTAGAAAATTCAAGCCTCCATGGAGGTGTATACTTCATAAGCTACGATACGGTAGCAGTTGAAACCGGATTTAAGCAAGTTGTTGATTTGGCGTATGGTGTTGTTAACACTACGGATCTGGATCGATTCGGTGACTTCTTCCGGAGTTTTTAGGTAGGCTGGATAGCCTCCATCGTCGCTTTTGCACCAGCTATATAGGCGATGTAGAATTTCTGACTCTTGGCTGTCAGGTTAAAGTTAGTATAATGCGGTAGCTAAAGGATATGGTCTCTACACCTGAAGATGCATTTTTTTTTACCATTGTTGATTTTCCATTTTCCGTTTGTGGAACGGACGGAGAAATTTCCTGAGAGTAATACGATTGCATATTCATATCCTTTTTTATTAGCGTGTTAGGTTTTTCTTTTTTTTCATACGTCGTGCTGTGAAATGAAAACTCTGCCAGATGGTATTTTCAGGGGTGATGTGTTGGTAAACACCGTGCTCTGTTGTTTTAGATTTGCGTAACAGATTGGAATGTTTCATCATATCGATTGTAAGATTTGGTTTTCCGATTGGATAAGTTCCTATTCAAAAATATTGATAATGATCGATTTTAAACTATTTAATTAATTGGTAATCGATTTAATAATCAAGCTGTTTTTTAGGTCCGAGGCCATAATGAGCTCAGGTTGGATGTTATTTTCTACATATTGACAGAAGTATCGGATCTGTGTCTGACAAACTCTTTCGAAGCGTTCGTAGAAGGTTTCTGTATATTCGTAGTGTATGCCATTTTTGTATGAGATCCTCATGCGGTTTTTGGCTGGATGGTCTGAGATCTGTAAGTTCTCATGGGTGTAAACGATTTCGGTACGAGTCTCGTGCCCGAAGGATGCGATATGTGAGCCGCCAATGTATGCGATGATGCCGTTTTCGAGTTCGCATAATGCAGTTGCATTGTCGGTATCTTGAAATGTTTGGAATTCTTTGAAGAGGTAGGCTCCGACAAGGGACCATACATGTTTAACCTGGCTCTTGAGGTGCCAGTGTATCAAGTTTGCATTGTGTATGTTGTAGTCGTTGAAAATCCCTCCACTCATTGCGGCGAATTTCACTTGAAATGAAGCCCATTTCCCATATCAACGGTTTAGAATTTGACCATGATCGGTATCCCTCTACTAAGCCTTGATCGATCTTATTTTTTCGTATTAAGGCAACTCTCATTGAAGCGCCGTACGAAGCCGATTATGGTAATCTATTGAGGATGTTGTTTATCGACTTGTTCTACTTCAGAACAAGATTTCTAGCAGGTCGAGATGGGTTTTTCGTAAAAGACATCTTTGACTGTTTTCAGGTCTTTTATGATATGAATGGGATGTTTGGATTTGCTACTCAGGACAAAAATTACTTCGATTCCTTTGTTATGCAGAAACTCGTCATAGTCGTGATAAGTGTATAGGATTTTGATCGTTTTTTTTTTGCGTAGTCGATTTCTTCGGTCTTGATGCTACATGTAGCAATCAATTGGGAATTGGGTGTGTTGTATGCAATGTTTTTGCGTAGTTCATCTCCAGTCTTCCTAATTCGGAAATGGCTGTTTTGATCATGATAAATATATTTTCATATTGGCTTTATAAATGGAGTTCGTTTTTGATGTAGTTGTATGCCTTTTGGGTATAGATCATCGGATGAACTTTGACCGGATCTTGCTCGGCTTCGATGACGTACCATCCGCTATAACCGTATGTCTTTAAAAGACTGACAATGGCTTTGAAGTCGATACAACCATCTCCTGGTATGATGAAGACGCTTTGGTGTACTGTTTCGAGGAAGCTGATTTTTCTTTACGTACTTCTACTACTACTTCTGCCCGTATGTCTTTCAAGTGTATATGAGTGATGCGGTCGATGGTTTTTTAAGTACTTCGATCCCAGGTTGATCACCTGTAAATAGAAAATGCACAGTATCGTAGTTTAAGGAGATATAGTTGGGATCTGTTCCAGTGAGCAATTCAAGGATTTTTCTATCGATTGTACACCGGTTCCTATATAGTTATGATAGGCTAGTGTGAGTTTTTCTTCTTGTGTAATGCGATCGAGTTGGTTAAAATCGTTGGATATTTTGTTTCATTTTTTTGTTTCTGAAGTTGATCTTTTTTTAAGTATACCAATTCTTTTATTTGAATGGCAATTCCCCCTACTTCTGATCCGTCGATAATATACGATCCTATCTTTTTGAGAAAGTCTGAATGTTAACGATTTTTTTCGATAACTTCTTTGGATTTTGATTTGAATTTAAAGCTGAACCATTGGTTGCATATCTGTAAATTTTTTTGATAAGGATTTTTTAACAGTTCGTGGTCTCGTGGGAATTTGTTTCCCACCTCACAGCCAGCGTAGCGGCTTAAGGTCATTTTTTTAATGCTTTGTTCAAGGGGGATATGTCCGCTGAGTTTTGGTAGGTCATCATTGGTCCAGTTGATCGATGAGATAGCTAATTTCATCATAGAAAAGTCGTTCTAATATGTTTCATAAAAACTCTAAATTTTTCCTTATGGATCCTAGGATTTTGAATTTGGTAGTTAGAAAGTTTTCGATGGCTTTGATATAAGTCTTTCCTGGGATGATTGAGTTGAAAAGTTCTGATTTTTCATAAAAGAATTCATGGTGTACAGCCGTCCAGAGAAGTCTGAGTTCAGTAGCAATATTAATCTTGCTCACGCCATAGGGGATGGCTATTTGGATTTCTTCTGTAATGACGCCTCAGGCGTTGGTCTTGAGTTTTCCACCATAACGGTTGATCGTGGCGATCTGTTCGGGCATGACTTCGGAAGGCATCGTGTAGAACTAGAAAAAATTGGGGAATTCTGGCTTGAATTTTATTTAAAATATTGAATTATAATCATTTTCCACCAGATAATTTGTAAGTGCCATGACTGGTATCTACTGCTACGGACAGACCATTCCTTGTTTCGGAGATAAATCGTTCAGCCTCGTCTGGACGGGTGTAGATGGCTTGGGTTTCGTTTATTTTCATATCCTTTTCTACCCCGCTTAATATACTTAATTCGTCTTCTACTGAGATGTTTTTTTGATGTACCTGATTTACGATGGTTTTGGAATGTTGGATATCTCGAGCGATGGGGGTCCTGAAAAGCATCGATCATGATTGGAATGTATTCACCTGATTTGATAGTGGCTATGGCATATTTTTTATTCCCATGGTCTAGATGCACTACATATACCTTTTATTGGATGAATGCTTGCAATAAATTTAACCATTTGTATGAGCATCTCAGCCGAGGCATAGTTGCGTGCTAATGGTGTAGTTTGTACAATAAATGGGAATTGGTTTTTTTTCTACTGCTTTAAATAGGCCTAAGACTTGTTCCATACTGAATATGTCCACAGCAGCTATAGCGTACTTCCCGTAATAATTCTGGTATAGTTTTTGGTGTAAATTTTTATAAGTCGTTAGAATGATATAAAAAGTTATAATAAGTGTATTATTTACGTTATAAGTCTCCCAAAAATTATTAAAAAATATTATGTTTTTCAAGTGGATTAAAATATTTTTTGATGTCTGTTTACAATGAGTTATTTTTTGAATGCTAAGTTAAAAATTGTTTTTGGCTTATTTAAAGTAGCTTGTTGAGATGAAGTTTGGCAGTGTATTTTTTACATTAGATGATGTGCGTCCATGCAACAGGTTTTTTATTTAATGTAGTTGGGAAGTTTTCTTTGGATTGAAAGAGATTTTATTCAATAGTTGGCTTTGTTGCTTGAGTAAACAAGTGAAAAGATCTTCTGTGGTGTATGGTAGGCCCGTATTGGATCAGGCCTTGTTAGTGGGTTTTGTCGGATATCCTTTGTTTTGATTACAATGGTAATGGAAGAATTCTTTATGCAGTTTTTTTTCATAAACTAGTCTCGGTAGGTTTTGGCGAGTATGGAGACTCTAGCAATGTTCATAAAAGTACTGTCTCATTTGATGTGGCAGAAGTGAGATAGGTCTTTGTATGGGATAAATCGATTGCCATCTACCAGGATGTGCTCAGGTTTATTTTTCACTTATCTGATGGACACGTACATAAATTGAAAGGTGGATTGTAAGATGTTGATTTGGTCGATGGTCTTTACTGTCACGAAGGCAACAGTATAGTCTAAAGCCTCTTTTTTGATAATATTTCTGAGCTGTGTCCTTTGGTTTGCAGATAACTTTTTTGAATCGTCCAGATTCTTGTTATCCAAACTTTTGGGTAAAATAACCCCTGCAGCTACCACAGGACCGGCGGGAGATCCCCGATCAGCTTCATCACAACTACATCCCCACAACTTGTGAGTATAAGTTTTGATTAGACTTCTACTTTTGGTGAATTTTTTAATCATAATATTTTTTATATTATCTATTTATATATTAAAATAGAATTTATTAAAAATTTAAACTCTCATTTTCTACCGTGTTTTCTAGTTCTAGATTAGAAATTTATTATTTAAAATATGTATAAAAAATGGTATTAGTAATTACTATCCTACTCTTATGCATGGGGTGGTTATCTCCTACTTAAGAGGAGGATGGTGACTGCTCGATGGTGACCGATAATTCTGGACAAGGTTCATACAAGACGAGTTTGTAAGCATGGAGAGTGCTGATAGGTAAAGTTATACGGATATTGATAGTAAATATATGTTGTAAACCAAGGAGGGGTAAAGGCTTCTATTCGAAATCCTGGGATTTTAAAAAAAATCATTTCTATCGGCGAAAAAACTATTTATGACGTTAGCCTTCGCATTCAATTCCAGAAAGAATTGAAAGAGGTGGTCATCATTGAAGCCTTAGGAGTAAAACGTAAGAAAAATGCTTTGGGCTATTTGGTATAAGAGGTCAAGAGCGAATATTTGACCAAATTCCGACCGATCAATTCCTTGAGCGTTCTGTCTAGGAAGGCTTCTGGGATATTTGTCTCTATTTTTAGTGGAAATCTCGGAGCTCTACCTGTATCTTGATCTGTGGGATCAATTTCATATTAGGAGAGAATCGTCCCTTGATCGTCGTCGATAGCATCCCTCTAGATAATACCAATATACACAACCTATGGTATTTAGAAAGGTCTAGCAGGAATTGACTACGGGAATATGGGTACCGATATCAATTCAGATAATATTGAGAGTGTCTCAGTTTTAAAGGGTGGTACTGTCTCGGCTCTCTACAGTTCGAGAACATTGAACGGAGCTATCGTCATCACGACGAAAAAAGTCAAAAAAGTAAAATCTTTATACAACTCAATATCGGGCTGTCCTTTGATTAAGTATACGACTTACCCCGGTTGCAACGGATCTATAGTGGGGGAAACCTTTCTCTAAGACTACGGATATTAAAGAGAAAAGTATAAATAAATTATTATTATTCACTGATAAATATAGTAATCAGTATTTGGTTCCTGACTTCAGTACAGACGATAGCTGGAAGATCTAAGTTTGATCCTAATGTAAAAATTTTGTAATGAGACGTTTTTGATTGTGAATTTTTGAAAGACTATATGAGTCCCGTCCATGAGTAACTCACAAAAATGATGTGGACATTTTTTTTCAGATCGATCTAGCTTATCATAATAGATTTTCCTTTTCGAAGTCCTTTCAAAATTCAGATATACGGTCTTTGTTGAACAATTTGAGGCAAGAGAGGGTCTTACCCAATGGTTATTTGAGTAATAAGAACATAGCTATCAGACCCTTTACCATCTGAGTGAAAAATTGAAATTTGAAAGGAGTTTGAACTATCCTTATAGCTAGGGATTTGATTAGCCTGAAGTAGATCATAATACCATGGTCTTGACTTTTTCAGTGGAATCAAAGACAACTCGATTTTCAAAGGATTAGGAAATATAAACTTCCTCCTGATACAGAGCAATTCCAACGTATACTTTAACGTCCTTGGAATAGAAATTCGGGGAAGGATCCGACTCTTGTATACACAGACAACCTTTATTGGAGTTGCTATGAAAACTATTCTAATGACTATCGTAATAGATTTTTTAGTTTTGTCGGTTTAACTTACCGAATTATGAAAGGATTATCTCTGAGCAGAAAGATAAAAGGAGATTTTTATGGTTTTACTGTGAGAGAGAAAATTGTTATAGGGTCTCAGGATCAGACTTATTATAAGGAGTTTAGGAGAAAAATGAAAGATTTCAATTATGAATTGATGTTGAATTACACGACCAAACTCAGCCATGATTTTAGTTTGAATTCTTTCATCGAATTGAATAAATGGGATTAAAAATTTAATAAGCTTATGGTGAAGTCTAATGGTGGTTTAATGATCCCCGGTCTATGGAACATTCAAAACTCTTTACAACCCACTGATAGTGAAAATGTAAACACGGACAAATGGTTCAATAGTATATAATGGGATGGATTCCATCGGTTATAAAAATATGATTTTTTTTTTAGAAATTATAGGGCACAACGATTGGTTTTCTACCCTGACCCAGGTAAAAGAATTCTTATTTCTACCCCTCAGCTACGTTGAGATGGATTTCATCCAAATCTTTAAATATTAATTTATTGAACTATGGTAAGCTTAGATTGGTCTGGGCTTGTATAGGTAATGATACCGAACTAGTCTGGTAGAGATGTATACAATCATAAAGATTCAGAAAGAACGAGAATGATTTGAAGGATCTTTTGGTAATACAGGTCTTTCAGCTAATCCTCTTGAACATTCCAATCCCAATCTCATACTTGAGAATCAAATCACCCGAGAGATCGGTATAGAAATCAGTTTCTTTCAAAATGGTTTTACGTTATATTTCATTTACCATAATAATCTGATAAATAATAAAATTATTGAAATAAATATCTCAATATATACAGGATATACTCCCCAAGTATTTAATGTATGTATATTTCTAATAAGAGTATCGAACTTGTTCTTAGGATTGTTCCGATAAAGACCAAATACTTTTGTTAGGAATTTAGACTCAACTTTGCCAAAAATATTAATAAAATAGAGAGATTGATGGATGGAAAGACTATATATATATAAATATTCAGTGCAACTTTTAAATTTACCGTGAATTCTATATAATTACGTACTATCTTTTATATCATATATATGTATATCAAAAAATAAAGTATTTGTTGTTAATTATCTATACATTGCTTATAGGGTCAAATCTTTGGGCAATATTTTTACTGACTACAATCTGGGCATCAAAAATATTTCCGTTTATAAAAATTTCGATCTCAGCTTTTTGATTGATCTCTAAAAAGGAGGGAAATATTTTTCCAGTATACATATATTTGGGATGTACTTAGGTATTTTGGAAGAAACTGTAGTCATTAGAATTCCTGAGAATGGGATCATTCTACCAGAAGTTGTTCAAAATAAAGATAGGGAGTTATTCGCAATATAAACAAGTTGTATCAGATTATGATTATATAAAAGATTTTAATTTTTCTGTAGAAGCACAAAACGTGTTTGATGCCAATTATGTCAAATTGCAAAAGCTCAGTGTAGGGTATACCTTTAGGCCTAAAATCGAAAACCTTTTGTTCAAATTTATACGTTTCTCTATCTATGGGAGGAATATTTTCACTTGGCAACTCGCCTACAGAGGCGATAAACCCTGAGTCTGTCTTCAGTAGTAGTGGAGGTAATATGTAGGGGATAGAATGTGGTAGTATTCTTTCGGTGAGGGACTTATGGGTTCAACATCCAGGTGATTTTTTTTAAAAAAAAGTATAGATTATGAAAAAAAACTATATATATTAGTTTTTATCAGTTTTTGGGCATATATAAATGATTTAGATAAAACCAATCCCAATAAACCTATATTAGGTATACCGGACTAAGCTGTTCAACTTTGCAGTGAAAAGCTCTATGAATTATACACGTAATCTCAATTTCCTGGATATAGGATGTCTCTCTCTTGGGAGAATATTGTGTGCCGACTTCATATACTACTGAAAGTCTATATCTGTTTCGGTAGGTAAGTAATAGACTGAATTGAAACAACATGTATACAACAGCTAACCAGCTTAAGGATATCATTGATCTGAATACAGATCCTAAAACCAAAAAAAAGATAGTAGATTATGGATATAATGATGGATAGATCATTGTGATCCGCATCATGCTTTGTTATCTTTTTCATATCACGATAGGCACTTAGGGATATATTCCATACTATTATTATATGAGTAAATATTATGATTTACAATGTTTTGTAAATAATAATTTATCAAATAAATATATTACTTAAGAAAAGATTTATAAATACCTTTTGAAGGGGTTGAAGAAAGCTTAAAATAGTTTGGAAAAACTTTATGAAAAATTCTCCTTAGTGGTGATCGTATTTATAATGGAGATATTACAAAGTGGAGAAAGTTTATCAATTCTTTTCGACTGCGTATTGCTAATAGGATTTTAAAAAAAGATCAAATGGCTATTCAAGAGATAAGAAATCCTGTGAGTAAAGAGGTTTTTATCTCCAATGTAGGTAATGCAGGTGTGACGTATGAAAACAACGATAGAAATGCTACTCCTATGTATAGGAATTAATTTCTGGACAATTGTACGGACTATGCAATTTCTTATACATTTATTGATTTTCTTAAAGGCGATGAAGAGATGAATCCTTTTCTAGGCATTATAGATCCGCGTTTCTTTCGATATGCTGCCCCAAAACTGTGGAGAGCACAGCTAAAGTCAAGACTAGAGATTACAAGGACGGATTGAAAGATGATTACCAGTGTTTGATTTACGGTATAAGTGACGTGGCAAACGTGATGAATCCGAATGGGCTCTCTTTTTCTTTCCGATTTACGAAAGGCTCAAACCAAATACCATAGAATATCTCATGATCTATGCAGAAGTACAGTTTATTCTAGCTAAGAATGATGGTTGGGGATGATGGAGCATACAAAGAAGAAGGTATAAGGGCTTCTCTATGAACCAATTGGGGTACCTCAAGATAAAATCATGGAATATCTAGGAAAAACCCCTCTAGGTAATCAAGAGGATGTAATGAATCAAAAATATATTACCCTCTATATCCAACCCTATGAGTCTTGGGCTGAATATCGAAAAATTAAATATCTAAAAAATTCGGTCTACCTGGCAAGCAAATCAAAATGCCTGATTTGGGTAAAATATACGATTTTTTAACTTAAGGTAACATATCTTAAGAATTTCCCTTCAAGACTTACCTATCCGAACAATGAGTTAGCTTTGAACGAAAAAGGTTATAATGAAATTGTAAATAAACTTTCTGCATGGGAAAAGATGGAGGCCAATTTTTGGTGGCTATAATTATTTTTCTTGTATTTCGGTACGAAAAGGTCGCTTGGTAGAAGGCGATCTTTTTCTTTATTATTTGACTGGCTTTCGTTTGTAGAGGTGTACGGTACTACAGGCTTCGCCATACATCAGGGATTGGGCGATGGGCTGAAGTTTTTGGATCAAGAGTACGTAAGCATTTTCCGGTATGGAATATTTACTACATCCTCTGATGACGATGCGTTGGCCTTGCAGATTAGAGACATCCAATTGCTCGATGATCTCTTGATAAAGCGTGTTTTCCAAGTCATGCAAGGTTCCGTAAACTACCTTTTGTGCGTAGGGTTGTAGTTGGATGGTCAGTAGGGGATAGGTCCACTTTGGAAGGATGGCCCCTGATGAGCAGGTGAGTGCGACGAATTTTCCTGAATATTGGGTCCAATCATGTTGCTTGAGCTTTTGTCGAAAGTCTTTTTCACAAAGTATCATGCCTTCATGGAGCCAATCTTTGATGTCTAGAAGCAATTGTTCGCCTTTTGGGTACCATTGCTCAAGATCTAGATTGACCAGTCCGCTTTGTGCTACTTTATTGATGATTTCAGACATGAGATGCTGACCTAAAGTTTTAGCTTTGCTAAGCTATGAAATATTACATTATCGCAGGAGAGGCCTCGGGTGATCTACATGGGTCCAACTTGATGAAAGCACTCAAGTGTGAGGACGTTTCTGCTCATTTTCGCTATTGGGGTGGTGCATTGATGGAGGCTGAGGGTGGCGTACTTGTCAAGGATTATAGAGATCTAGATTTTATGGGTTTTTGGGAGGTGTTGAAACGTTTACCTACGATATTGAGAAACATCCGTCTCTGTAAGGAAGATATCCGTGCCTATCGGCCTGATGCGGTCATCCTCATCGACTATCCTGGTTTCAATCTTCGGGTTGCTGATTTTGTCAATAAATTGGGTATTAATGTATTTTATTGCATTTCCCCTAAAGTATGGGCTTGGAAACGTTCGCGGATTTATCGGATTGAGAAGACGGTAAATAAGATGTTTGTTATCTTGCCATTTGAAAAGGATTTTTACAAGAGGTACGGGGTGGATGTAGAGTTTGTAGGACATCCGATTTTGGATGCCATCCATACGAGGGTGACGATGTCTCAGAAGGATTTTATTCGAAAGCATCGATTGGATGGGAGGCCGATCATTGCACTTTTGCCTGGTAGTAGGAGGGTAGAAATTTCGTACATGTTCCCATTGATGTGGTCGATTCGGAAGGCTTTTCCAGCGTATCAGTTTGTCGTGGCAGGAGTGTCGTCTCAGCCTCGGTCGTATTATGAGGCTTTGGTCGGGGAAGAGGTCTGTTGGGTGAAGGATCAGACGTATGATTTGCTGGCATGTTCGCATGCAGCTTTGGTCACTTCTGGTACGGCTACTTTAGAAACAGCACTTTTTGAGGTACCACAGGTGGTATGTTATAAGGGGAGTTGGATATCTTATGAGATAGCTAGGTATTTGGTACGTCACATTCGATTCATCTCGTTGGTAAACTTGATCATGGATCGGGAGGTGGTCGAAGAATTGATACAAAAGGCATTTACTTTAAAAAATTTGGAGAGGGCACTTTTGAAGATCTTGGATTCAGAGCATAGAGCATTACTGTTGTCTGATTATCGAGGTTTGAGGGAACGATTGGGTGGCCCGGGCGCTTCGCAACGAACTGCTCAGAGGATGATGACTGCTTTGAAATCATTTTAATTTCATAGCTTGAGTAGATGTGCGACCTTTACATGGCATATTTAGCTGTGGTTTTTGCTTTGGATATTTGGGTGGTAGATATTTTTCCAATAGAAAGAGCACAGTTGGGGTTTGTCTTAATAACTTTTGTAACTATTACCTTTTTTCTGCAGTATATCATGTGGTTGTTTACTGTATTTTTTTTTGGAGGATGCTTTTCTATGTTTGCTGGCACTTCGTTTTACATGGTAGAATGGGGTTCCATTAGATCATTATTCTCGTCATGTCATATCGGATGATCGCTGTAGGATTATCCGTTTGAGGGTGGTTTCACTAGAAAAGGTTACCGCAAAATATTTTCGTTATACAGAGGAGGTCAAGTTGGTATCTGTTGACAGTGTGTTTGTGTCTACCAGTGGTTTGGTCTCATTGCATGTGAGGAGAGGTCCAAATACGGATCAATAGATTGCTGGAACATGGCTCTGGGTCGAAGCGAAATTAACTGTTCCGTCGGTTCGTGTAAATTCTTTCCAATTTAATTATCGGAAATATCTCGTTCACAAACGGGTCTATCATCAACTCTTTTTTGAGGAGTATCGGTGGGTCTTAATTGGATAAGTAATGGAGTATTTTTCAACGTATCGATGTGTTTAAGTACTGTGTGATCAGTGGATTGTGTAGAACTAGTTTTGCTTAGCGATGGTTGGCCATTTTTCGTGTATTGTTATTGGGGGATCGTACGGAAATGGATGTGTGAATCTACGGACGCAATATACTGGTTCTGTGGCGATACATTTCTTGTTGATATAGGGTCTGCATGTGGGTTTGGTTTTTTCTATGGTGTGTCTCTTGTTTTATCCACTTGTTTGGTTGTCTTATGGTATAGCTTGATAGATCGTGTGTACTTTATCAGCGATCTGGTGTTTTGTTTTTTTTAGATTTTAGCATTTCGGTGTCTCGGATTTCGTTGATGCTCAGTATTTATTATCTTTTGTATTGATTCGAAGAAGGCTTGATCTGTATCATACTTTGGTGTTGTTTTCCTTTATTTTATTACTCATTGGTCTGAATTATTTGTTTGATGTGGGATTTCAATTGAATTATCTCGTGGTGTTTTTCGTCGGTTATCTGTATGGGGTGTTTCGGTATTGGATCCTCTCAAAAAAGGTTTTTTGAGATTATTCTCTCGGTCTGCTCACTTGGGCACGATTCCAGTTTCCTTGTATTATTTATTATTTTCAGATGTTGTTTTTATTCAGTAGTATGGTGTTGATTCCTTTAATATTTTTGTTCTTGAGTTGGGAGATATTGATCCTTCTCTTGGTAGCTTTGGGTCTATCTGCTTTATAGATCTTCAGTGGTTGTGAAAACTTACTTTTTGACAATGGGAACCTTGGAATAAGATCTTCATCACACTTTTTATGATAGTCTTGATGTATGTGTGCATTGGCTTTTTTAGGAATTTCTTGAAGGGTAGGCGTGGAGCATGGGCCTTGTCGGTTTTTTTCCTGATTTCATTTCTTTATGTCTGGGATGTGTATGAGAAATGGGACCGAAGGGAGGTAGTAATTTCTCAAGGTTTCGATGCGCTGCTGGGGTTGAAGAGGTGCGGAATACTCTAGGATCTTTATTTGTAAAATTTGTCAAAGGAAGGGGCCTTGAAATGTTAGATCGTGTCGCCTTATGTGGTAGGTATGCATATTTTTCAAGTGAATTGTTTCCCTTTGGATGAGCCGCGGTCTACTGCAGCGTATTTGAAGACGGAAAATATTATCAAAACGGGTTCTTTTAAGTTATTGATAGCGGATCCTTTTGAGGATTGAAGGGTGGTATCTCGTGGGAAGATTTTGACTATGTTTGGGTGAGAAAAAGGTATTATCATGCGAAAAACAACGTTTTTTAAACAAGTACAAACGTCTTTTCTCGGAAACATGGGTTTATTTAACAGGGAAAGTAATCGAGATACCATTAAGTGAGTATCGGAATATTTTATAAAAGATTTATATTTATTTATAGATTTTGATGTATTTCCTGAGAATTTTTTATATAGAGATGAATCCAATTTATCAAGTTGATATCTTCTAGATGAATCCAAAACATGGCTTTGATTTCGTCTGAATCAGCAATCTATATGTTATTAGTAATGGATTCTGTTACGAAGGTAATGTCTAAGGTTCTGTAGAGTAATTCCTTATAGAGTTATGCATTGGGTACTGTATTGAAATAGTGGAGTTCGTTTGCTAAGATTTCTAATCCGATCTCTTTTTTTAGTTCTCTCACAGCTGCTTATTTAGCCGTCTTCCTATGGTTTGATGAAGCCTCCTGGGAGATACCAACTGTTTTGGTCGGGATTTTTCTTTCTTGTGGTGAGTAATATTTTATTTTCATGACGTACAATGATGCATACGGAAGTAGCCTGATTGGGATACTAGATAAATTGACAAGTCTGGCATTTGAGATGATATTCGTCATACTATAGGATATTTTTGAAGCACAGTATGGATATTTTTTGAATACTTCTGATATCATGGCCTGTATTCTGATCAATGGTTATCAGAGAAAAATTGGGCAGATTTCATCTTTTTCTTGGGTGATGTTTCAAAATGACTTCTCTGAGGTGTTCTGTTGTGGCGTGAATGTAGATCTCGGTAGTGGTGATACTTTGGTGACCGAGCAGTTGTTGGATGGAGTTTAGATCTGCACCGCTTTCCAATAGGTGGGTGGCAAACGAATGACGAAAAGTGTGTGGACTGATGGGTTTAGATATACCCGCCTTGTCGGCTAGATTTCTGACGATGGTGAAAATCATTACCCGGCTGAGCTTTTCACCTCTACGATTGAGGAATACATAATCTTCGTGTTTTCTTTTGGGCATCAACTTGTTTCGTGTATTTTTGATGTAATGTTCAAGAATTGTTTGACAATATTGATTGATAGGTATGAGTCTTTTTTTGTTGCCTTTTCCTAGGACACTGATACAATTTTCATCAAAATGAAGGTCGGAAAGTTTTAAATGAATAAGTTCTGACACCCGAAGTACACAACTATAGAGGAGTTCTAGCATTAGACGATTTCTTTTTCCTTCGGATTCGTCTAGATTGATACCGTCTATGAGTGTATTGATCTCTTTCAGTGTAAGGGTATTGGGGAGTTTTTTACTGATTCTAGGGGCTTCTAGGAGTTTACCAGGGTAGTCGGTTCTGTGGTTTTCGATGATGAGGAATTTGCAAAAGCTTTTTATCGTGGAGATAAAACGGGCTTGGGTTCTCTCTGAATAACCTTCTTTAACCGTACTGTATAAGAATTGTGAAAGTTGGTCGGCGCTAATGTTTGTAGGAGAGACCTCAGGGTAATATTGTTCGAAGTAATTCTTTACTTTCTTGATATCTCGTATATAATTTTCGACAGAGTTTTCGGAAAGTCCTTTCTCGAGCTTCAAGTAGTTTGTATAATCTTCGATAAATGGTTTCCAATTCATAATGATATCTTGTTAAGTTTTTTTTAAATTTAGTATCTTGATAATCATAGCGTCTTGTTAGTTCAATATTTAATAAAAGGTTTCTAGGCCAAAAAGTTGATGCGCCATAAGTTCTTTGAGAAAAATGGCTAAAGTTTCTTGATCAGCATGAGTAAAATTTTTATCATTTTTGAAATGAAACAATGTTTTATTGATGATGGGTTTGGCATCAAAGTGATTTATAACCCCCTGAGCAGTGTATTGATTTAATTTGGATTGGTGAGCATCGATATAATTTAAAGCTAGGTCATTTAAGAAATCAGAAGTCATAGCATCATCGAAAAAACCTTTCGTTTGGGTAGTTTCTGTAGATATGAGAATGTATGGGGTGATACCCCCCCCTCCTAAAATAATTTCACCATTTGAGGTAATGAATTTTAAAGCATCTGAGAACTCTATATTTTCAGATGAAAATATTTCCGGCCTGGCTTCAGATTCATTATCCTTGCTATCATAGTTTTTTTGTATAGAATGTACTACATTTGTAATGTATTGATTTACATTCATTTGTACGAGAGATCCGTTATTCAGATTGATCTCTTGTTGAATCAATTCCTTCTCAAAGGAAGGTTGTCCTACGATAGTCCTTCTATCATTATCCTGGAGAGCTCCGGATACAATCTCATTGGCCGAGGCGGATCTCTCGTTTAAAAGGACATAGAGAGAGAGAGAACTCTTTTTGAAATGGTCTTGTGACGTGCTATAATAGTATTGATTTGGTCTATTGCGTTGTCTTGTAAAGACGATTAATTGATTTTCTTCGAGAAATTCGTCGACGATATTGCGGGAAATATCTACACGTCCTTCAGGATTATATCTAAGGTCAAAGATCAGTTTATTCATCCCTAGAGATTGCAGTTTTTTGAGTGCTTGTTGAAATTTTTCAAATGCATGATCTCCAAAATGGTTGAGTTTGATGTATTCCAAATCGTCGTTGAGTATATAGGTGGACTCTATAGACTGTAGGGAGAATGCTTGTTTTTTGATCGATATAGAAAATGTTTTTTTGTTGTTTTTCCGTGTGATGACGAGGGAGAGTTCTCCTTTCGTTTGATCTTTCAGCTGATTTTTGATTTGTTGAGGATCTTTTATTTCGGATGCATCTTTTTTTATAACGACGATCCGATTCTTGGCAAGAAGTACGTTTTTGTTAGGACTGGAGTCCAACACTCTTGTGATGAAAATGGTATCATCGATAAGTTGGTATTTTATGCCAATTCCGATGAATCTTCCTTTGAATTGATTTTCAGTTTTTGTAGCATCTTTTTGGGGAATGTGGCTACTATGAGGGTCTAGATTAGAAAGAATGTATTGGATGGGGCTATCAATGATATTATTGGTGTTGATAGTACGGATGTATTTGTCGTCAATGAGGTTCAAAATTCTTTTGATTTTCTGTTCCTTATCCCTATAAGATACCTGTATGAGTTCATTTTTGTTGCCCGTCACTAGGTCCATACGATTTCCAATACAAAAACAAAATAAAAATTAATAAATATTAAAATTAGCATATTTTTTTTTATTCATTAATTATTAATTCAGATTTAATTTAATAATTGTGATACCTGCTTTGTTCATAAAGTCTAATCCGTTGTCATCCCTATAAAGATCAAGGTAAACTACTCTTTTAATTCCAGCTTGATGGATAAGCTTGCTACATTCTTTGCATGGAGAAAGTGTGACGTATAAAACGGCTCCTTTACATGATTGTGTAGAGGCGGCTACTTTAAGTATAGCATTGGCCTCTGCATGTAAAACGTACCATTTAGTATGACCCTCTTCATCTTCGCAAATATTTTCAAATCCACTGGGTGTACCGTTGTATCCATCAGAGATGATCATCTTGTCTTTTACGATGAGGGCACCTACTTGTTTTCTTTTACAATAGGATAATTTTGCCCATTCCATAACCATTTTTAGATAAACCAGATCATATTTGTTTGTAGTTTTCATTTTAAGAAAGTTACGAATTTAGGAAAATTGATATAATTCATTTTTATTCATTATCTGAGGGTGAGGTACACCCAATCTCTCAAAGCATTGGATTTTTACTGTCGTAGATTTATGAATGATATATAATATCAATCTATCATTAGATGATGTACTAAAACAATATACAAAGATATGAAATAAAAGCATTTTTACCGGATTTTTAATATGTATTTTTTTACATTTGATCTTAATGGTTATTTTAAGAGTGTAAAATACATGTATGTTATTTCTTGATTTTATTTATAAAATAATAAGGAAAAATTAATTTATTTTTTATATTTATTTTGATCATATTTTTCTTTGTTTGAAATGTATATGAGGTTCTTTTTTGTACCAAGAAATGGCTTTAATATTTATATTTTCTCAATCGTTATGATTTTTTGGATGCGTTTTATCTTCTTTCTTTATTAATGGTAATAAATCATTAATTCTATAACTATATAAGTATTACAAATAATATACTTTATATATAATATTAATTAATATTAATTTTATTATTATTTTTATGTAAAATTTTATAAATAATCCGTGTAGATCATCAATTTTTATAGAAATGTACTCGTTCTTTCATAATTTTTGCTCGATATAGCTCGGAATAGTTTTATTTATAAAAGAGGGGGGGGGTAAATTTTTAGCGGATAAATTCCACTAATTTTGCATCAGAAATATTTTTAATGAGCTACATTCGAAATTTTTGCATTATTGCACATATAGATCATGGTAAGAGTACTTTGGCAGACGGTCTTTTAGAAGCTACGAAGACCATCACAAAAAGAGAGAAAAAGGATCAGTTGCTCGATGATATGGATATAGAACGCGAGCGTGGTATCACTATCAAGAGTCATGCCATCCAAATGGAGTATCAATACAAGGAACAGATTTATTTACTTAATCTGATAGATACCCCTGGGCATGTAGATTTTTCTTATGAAGTATCTCGATCTATTGCTGCTTGTGAAGGTGCCTTGCTGGTGGTAGATGCTGCTCAGAGCATACAGGCACAGACGATCTCCAATCTTTACCTTGCATTAGAAAATGATCTAACGATCATCCCTGTATTGAATAAGATAGATCTATCTACTGCTAATCCTGAAAAAGTTACTGATGATATGGTTGAATTGATTGGATGTCGGCCTGAAGAAGTCATTTGTGCTAGTGCTAAAAAAGGTATCGGAATACAAGAGATCCTAGAAGCGATCATCTTGCGTATCCCATCTCCACAAGGAGATTCATCTGCTCCTTTGCAGGCATTCATCTTTGATTCAGTATACAATCCTTTCAGAGGGGTGGAAGCCTATTTTCGCGTACGAAATGGCCAGATTCGTAAGGGACAGAAGTTGCAGTTCATGGCTACGGGTAAGATTTATCATGCTGATGAAATCGGCACGCTCAAATTGAAACAACTTCCTCGAGAAGTCATCTTTACAGGTGATGTGGGTTATGTTGTTTTGGGCATTAAAAATGCTCGCGAAGTGAAAGTAGGTGACACTTTGACAAGTTTCGAAAATCCAGCCTTAACCCCTATCGAAGGTTTTGAAAAAGTCAAACCGATGGTTTTTGCTGGTATTTATCCAGTAGATACGCAAGACTATGAGGAGTTGCGCGCCTCGATGGAAAAACTACGATTGAATGATGCTTCCCTTAGTTTCACGCCTGAGTCTTCAACTGCTTTGGGTTTTGGTTTTCGTTGTGGTTTTTTGGGGATGCTTCATATGGAGATCATCCAAGAACGTCTCGAACGTGAATATAGCATGAGCGTCATCATTACTGTGCCTAACGTTTCGTATCACATTTTTTTGAGAAAAACTCCCGATCGACCTATTTTGGTCCATAACCCTTCGGATCTGCCCGATCCTACTGTTTTAGAAAGAGTAGAAGAACCGTATATCCTGGCAGCTGTGATCACTATGGTCGACTATGTCGGATCGGTGATCTCATTGTGTATCGAAAAGCGCGGCCTGATCAAAAATCAGTCTTATCTGACCCCTCAAAGGGTAGAATTGATTTTCGAATTACCATTAGCCGAGGTAGTCTTTGATTTTTATGATCGTTTGAAAACCATTTCTAAAGGATATGCTTCTTTCGATTACAGTCCTTTGGAATACCGTCTTTCGGATTTGGTGAAGGTTGATATTCTGATCAATTCCCAACATGTAGATGCTTTATCATTCTTGGTACACAGGACTAATTCTTTCCATATTGGAAAGAAGATGTGCGAAAAGCTTCGTAAATTGATCCCACGGCAACAGTTTGAGATTCCTATCCAAGCAGCTATTGGTAGTAAAGTCATTGCCCGGGAGACCATCAGATCCCTTCGTAAGGAGGTGACAGCTAAGTGTTATGGTGGTGATATTTCTCGCAAGCGAAAGCTTCTGGAAAAACAAAAACAGGGTAAGAAGAAGATGCGTCAGATCGGTCGAGTAGAAATACCTCAATCGGCTTTCATGGCTGTATTGAAGTTGAATGAATGATCAATACAAACATTATCTTGCTTTGGCTGCTGTTTTAGCTACCTGAAGTTGAGCGAGTTCTTTGTCTATCATATTTTGTATATTGGTTTTGATCTGAAGGAGGTTTCTTTGAATGACTTTTTCCATGCGACTTACTCCATAAGGTCTAGTAAAGTTGGTGATATTGGGAATATACATATAAGATTTCTCTTCTTTTTTTTGATCGTGTCGTTGTCGATCAATATTTTGGTATGGATGACCTTTTGAATGATTTCTTCGCAGAAGTTGTCTGTTACTGATCCGATAAAAAGTCCTTGCGAAAGGTTAGAAATTTTGCTTGCTGTGATAGTCTGATCAAACTGCGATGAAATGCTTGTTGAGGTACTCTCTCGACTTACAGGGATCGATTGCCTCTTTTGTACGATTTTTCTAAATCTTTCAGAAAGCTGTCTAGGGCTATCTCTTAAGAAATAGACAGAGAAGATCTTATCCAAGTTATTTCCAATGACTGTGGCTCCAGATTTTCCATAGTCTCGCTCAAGCTGGATAAAATCTTGGAAACCCAAGCAGATGCTCAACTTATTGTTCCGTGTTGTGGCAATCAAATTGTCCAATCCTTTGAAATAGATCGTCGGCAATTCTTCAATGATGATTGAATATTTAAGTCGATTTTTTGGTTGACTAATTTGACCAAACGATCATTATAAAGCCCTACTATAGTTACGTAGGTAAATTCTCTGATATAGTTGTTGCCTGCTTAGAGTATTTTATGAACCAGAGGATTGTTGATATCTAATGTGAGTTTATTGCTAAACATTATCCAGTAGAGAGTTATGGTGAGACCAGATATGAAAGTGGGGGAGGGGGATGCATGCGTTGTCGATTTAACCCTCGAGTTGTCCCATTATATTACTTTCGTAGGATTCGATAAAAGGTTTGACATAATTTTCCAGTTCGAGATAAGAGCCTAATATGGGAGGATCTCTTCGTATTCTCGACTGAGAAAATCGATGGCATGAGGAAAGGTGTAATATTTCCTATTTTCATAGATCTTGAGTAATCAGATGATCTGATGTCAAGAAGTTGATTGGTGAATTTACGAAGAAATCACCTTATTTTTTAATTCAATTCTTATTTAGATTGAGCATGATTGAGCAATGATGGTATAGGCCGACTCGTAAGCATCTAGGATGTCGGTCATCTTTTAGTGTAGTAGAAGATTATAGTTGTGACTTTTGGATGGATTATTGAAATTGATCACATAAAATTGAAGTTTGACCTTATAATAGCGTATGTTTTTCAGCAATGTGTTGTAAATGATTTTCGATAGATTATCGAATTTGTAATCGTAGATGTATATAGAAAACCCTTCTGAATGTGCTGCTTAATGACGTTATTGATCACAGCAAAGGAGTTTTTCGAACCAGGTGTCCTTAGTATGACCATTGCTCGGAAGGGGGTTGATTATATTGATCTAAACTTTTCTCTTTATTCTTTTTGAATTGATACAATGTGGGTAAGTTGATTGAATATTTATTTTCGATTCGTTTTTCTTCTTGAAGGAAGGTCTCGTTTTTCTCATTGAAGAGATCATCAGCTACATTGTTTTTCAAGACACGGATGATCACATCCCATCTCTGATTTCATTAGCAATAGATATCCCAAGGAGGTAGTCATCATCTAGAGTATTGTGATGCCATAGCCTAAAGTAGATATTCTCAATAATATGAAGTTGAAGAAAAATAAAATCAACCCTAATACTAGATAAATTAAAATCTTGTTCCAAGATAATTTCTCATTTTTTATCCCATTTGCCCCTAGGTAAGAAATCACTAATTAACAATATAGCCAATAGTTTTGTATTCTAGACATTATTGAAAAGTCTGATGCTTTGATTGACTTGTTTAAAAATTATTATATACAAAGGGGTAATGTCAAGCCATTGTTGATCATGACAAAGTAGCAAAACCAATAGATGTTGAGCAGAATAACACGATACTTCTTGGTTGTATAAAATCCATAATTTTTTTTTTGTAAGCCTCTTTAATCTTCCATAGCTTTTGATTTTGTCTCATCCAAGCCTTACCACTGGCCTGGTGGTATTAATATTTTTTAAACGGAGAATTATGGAAATTTGGTGAATTTTCCAAAAAGAGGAATTTTTCTAGTTTTCGTCCTACATGAAGCTAATTTTGCTCGATGGAAAAGATTCGAATAACTTTGGCCTAGCCTAATAAAATAATCAGTAATAACGATGGAATTTATAAAGTCTCTAGCCAGTTGTTTTATGGTATTGTTCAGTATCATAGATATCATAGGGAATGCTCCTGTTATCCTAAATTTCAAATCCAAGGGGAGTGTGATAGATTCTAAAAAAATCGTATGGGTCGCATTGAGTATTTTTCTATCTTTTCTATTTTTAGGTCAATCGATTTTAGATATCATTGGTATCGACATAAATTCTTTTTCTATCGCAGGGTCTATTGTTTTATTTTTTATTGCTCTGGAGATGATCTTGGGGGTGGAGTTTCATAAAATGGCAGAACATGCCCAACCTTCTGTTGTACCGATTGCTTTCCCACTGATTGCTGGACCAGGTTCTTTGACTACACTGATCTCATTGCGTGCTGCTTATAGTTTAGAAGTCATTATTTTGGCATTAGCATTAAATATGTTGGTGGCTTATTTTGTCATTGAAAGGTCTGATGCTATTGCTGTGAAGCTCGGTCAAGATGGATTAAATGTTTTGAAAAAAATATTTGGGATCGTCTTGTTGGCTTTTGCCGTGAAGCTCTTTGCAGCCAATGCTTATGAATTATTCAAAACAAGGTCATGAGAACGTTTTTATACATCGTCCTGATAGGTTTTATTCTCTTGTTGGGAACTCAGCTGTATTTGATATTCTGGGAAGCTGTTTCAGAAGATCAGGGGTCTCACCTCATAGGTGCTATGGGGGGGGCGTGTGGAATCTTGTTGGTGACGGTCTATTTATTGCTTCAACGCATCCGCGCAAGAATGCTTAGATAACTAACTCAAGAAACTTTTTGGTTAGGCCTCTTTTTCGCACAAGCGGTGGAGGATCTTTTTCATGACTTCATTTATCTCATCAAAACAGGCTAAGGTTTTGCTCGTGTAGATGAACATGATATGATAGGATTTATTCTTCCTTTTCTTAAGAATCGTTTTATTCAACCGATAGGAGGTCCTCAATAGGCGTTTTATTCGATTTCTGTCAACAGCTCTTTTGAAAAACTTTTTAGAGACTGACACCCCGATCTTGGATTGGTTGGGCCCTTGAAGTGCGTGTTCGATATAAACGATGCGCAGGTTATTATTTGAGAATGAACGTCCCTTTTCGAAAAGTGCTTCGATGCATATTTTTCCTCTAAGCCGTTCGGATCTTCTGAATTTTTGCCCACCAGTCATGGTAAATAAAAATAAATCTTTTCGGTGTATGAAACCATTCCTGAGAATGTTTTCGTAAAATGGTTTCTCTCCAGCTCAGTCACGATTGACAAAGGTTTCAGTTTTGTTGACCAGTTCGGCTGATTCACAAAAAAAAGAGACATGTTGATGTAAAGTTCTGGGTTGGATCTAGGACAGTCGACTGTCCATCAGAACCTCCCCAACTATCTGATCGGACAAAAAGGCCATGGGATTGCATTCGTAGAAGAGTCACAGAATTCCTTCTGGGACTTGGGAACTGGTAAGATAGATATAAATTTCGCCTCTGATCATATTCCTATAAAAATTGGCTACCAAAGACCCCATATAACGTGCCGTGTAAGGTTTATCTTCTTTCTCCTTTTGATAATATCTTATAAAGTCTTTGAATCTTTGTGGGATATGAACGTAATTATCTTCATCTACCGAGTAGATCTTCCCCTTTTTGTGGAAAGGGATATTGGGATGAGATAAATAGAAAGTCCCTAAAGACGGGTCTAGTGTAAAACCATTCACTGTGTGACCTGTAATATATACCAACATAGTAAATGAGCCGTATATGATATACACGGAAGCTACTTGTCGATGTCCGGGTTGTAAAAAATTCTCTCTATGGTCACAGGAGTATTCACTGGTGAGATTCGTGTATATATAGAGAAAATGGTACCGATAGAAACATTTATATCGATATTGAATTAGCTATCGAGTGGATCGATCAAGACGATGTACTTATTTTGATGTGTACTTTGTTGATGACCTATAGACATAAAATCTTCATCTTATTCTAGTGAAATCCAACAGACTACGTTGACCTGCATGATAGCATCGATGAAGGTATATGGGGGAAATGATCCAATTTTTATTGTGTTTCTCTCTGTACGTTGGTCACGCCAGTGTTTCTGAAAACATCGACCAATCTAGCTTTGTTGACTTCACGGTCGAGTACTTTTTTTTTTGCTAGCTTTATCGCATTGAGTAAAGGGTAAAGTTCTCCGGTAGAATATGAGAATTGGTTTTGTTTTTCGATGAAAAATTTGCTGAATGTATAAATTTTTGCATGAAAATAGGCTAGATTTTAAAGGTGAAATTTCTGGAAAAAATCATTAAACCTAAAAAACTAAGAAATCGAATTTGGTTATCTTTACCCTAGCTTATACGGCTTTTGAAATGATCTACCTCCTTGTAGGTAGAAGAGGATTTTATAAAAGTTTTATTTTCGAAGATCATCAGAGACTGAAGTAAAAGAATTGAAGATAAAGGTATACAAGTTTGGAGGAGCTTCTGTTAAAGATGCTGAAGGTGTCAAGAATGTGGTGCATGTCCTGGAAAAAGTGGGTTATGAAAAAACCTTTATGATCGTTTCGGCCATGGGTAAGACCACCAATGCTTTGGAGGAAATCATCAGACGCTATTTTGCGCAAGAGGCTACCGATGTCAAAATTGATGAGATCGCCCAAACTCATCTCAAGATTACTACTGAGCTCTTCCCTTCAGGTGAAGCCATTCTTAGAGAGGTTGAGGTATTTTTTGATGATTTGAGGATTTTCTTGCGGCGTAACAGATCTCCGAAATATGATTTTGTCTATGATCAGGTGATTGGTGCTGGTGAACTGATCTCGACAAAAATCGTTAGTGAATATCTTAATTTGATAGGCATTCAAAACATTTGGATAGATGTACGTGATTATATCAAAACTGACAGCTCCTATCGCGAAGCCCATGTGGATTGGGAACTAACCGAAAAGCATATCCGTATGCTCGATAAGGATCGGTTTTATATCACTCAAGGGTTTTTAGGTTCGGACCCTAACCGTTTTACGACGACATTAGGCAGAGAAGGTTCTGATTATACGGCGGCTATTTTTGCTTATTGCTTGGATGCAGAGAGCCAGACCATCTGGAAAGATGTTCCAGGTATATTGAATGCAGATCCATATTATTTCCCCGATGCAAAACTATTACACCGTATTTCTTATGAAGAAGCCATTGAGTTGGCTTATTATGGTGCTTCGGTCATTCATCCAAAGACTTTGCAACCTTTGCAAAAGAAAGGTATCCCACTCTATGTGCGTTCTTTTCTTCAACCCGGTCAGCCAGGTACTGTAGTGACTCATGGGATTTCTATAGAACCATTACTGCCTTGTTGTATTGTGAAAAAGACTCAGACCTTATTGTCCTTTTCGAGCAGAGATTTTTCATTTATTGTAGAGAAGGATCTCAGCGAATTATTTAAACGCCTTGCTGAGCATCTCATCAAGGTAAATTTGATCCAAAGTTCAGCGATTAGTTTTTCAGTTTGTGTGGAGGATCAATTTTGTCAACTGGATCTTCTCGTAGAAAAATTGAGCTCTAGGTACAAAATCACAGTATCAAAAGAGGTATCTTTATACACGATACGACATTATGATGAGACGGTTCTAGCAAAAGTCATCGAAGAAAAATCGGTCTTATTGCGTCAGCTCACTGCCAATACGGCCCAATGGATATTCAAAGAATAATAGCACTCTCGCGTCACACAAGAAGAAGTCAAAAAATCGTCAGGTTGGCCCGTTATTATGCTAAGCTGATGGATTTGATCAACCAAGAAGTGGTGTGTTTTTTTTGACTTCATAAGTTCAATGGGGTTTATGAAAAAATCAAGTATCTCTCAGGAGAAGGTTTTTTGAAGGTCTTATTGGAAAAGTTTCAGCTCTGCTATGAAACAGTATGAAGAAGATCTCAAGCGTATTCCTAAAAAAGCCCCATTTTATTATACTCTTCAACCATCCTTTATGGGATCTTGATGAAAGCTCTATCGATACTATGAACTGATTATAGGTTGATAGACAACTTATTGATCGATAGGATTAAACCCATACAGTTATATATCTTTCCTGTAACTCCTTTTGAAAACCACGAAAAATCTAATCTTCCTGATATTAAAGAAGCGTTCGTTATCTAGACCAAGGGAATCCTATAGATATGTTTCCAGCAGGAAAGGTTTCTTGGATCCAAAAGGAGACCAATGAGATCTCTTGACCGGGTATAGCAAGAACCAGCTATCAAGTTCATCAAAAAAGCAAAAGTACCTGTAGTTCCCATCTATTTTCACGGACGCAATAGCAGATTTTTTTATCAATTAGTCAAATGGGATGAACGTATCAGGGTAGCTATCCTCCTATCTGAGATGTTTCGACAAAAAGGTAAGACCGTCTACATGCGCATCGCTAATCCCATCTTGCCCAAACAGTGGGAAGAGATAGAAAGCAATGTAGAACTCACAGATTTTTTACAGTGGAAAACCTATGTGCTTACCAATGTATATGGTGAAAAAAAATAGGATCGAAACTTATTATAAGGAGTAACTCAAATTTTGAAAGAGTAGTAAGGAGCTCAAAGAGATTCTTCCGCCCGTATTTATTGATCTGATCCAAAAGAAGCTCAATAACTTATATTCGAACGATTTGCTTTTCAGTAATACACCCATTATGAGATATTTTTTTCTTCTGCTACCAAGATCCCCTATCTATTGACTGAGATCGGATTCTTGAGAGAAGTAGTCTTTCGCGAAGCAGATTAAGGGACGAATAAGTCCATCGATCTCGACAATAATAACAAATACTATTATCATTTATTCTTATAGTACAAAGCATAAAAACAACTCGTCGGATTTTATAAAATGGAATTTTGTAAAGAAATCTTTAACAAAGATAAATTAGAGAATTTTATCTGACTAAATTTCTCATCTTTGATCCAGAAGTGCATTCTTTATTCCATAAAGCCATCGAAATGGGGAGACTCTTTCTGGTGAAGGGATATTAGCAAAAACCATTGCCATTGTTTTTGCTCTGAAGTGGTATATTATATTTGACCCTGCGTTATCCCGAATATCAATATTTGATAGGAGCACTGTGGATCAATAGTCAATTTCTGATTTTTCTATATCGGTGATGGTCGAATTTATGAAATCTTATTTTTATGATTTTTTTGTAGAACAATATGTCCGACCGAAAAATACCTACAAGGTCCGTGTAAAATACGCCGACAAGTGTTTCATATTTAACGAATTCAAATCCGATTTGAAACAATTTTGATAAATTCATTGATGAGATCGATCCAGGCAATCTGCGTCTTCTCATCCTGATCAAAAAACACATCAAACAGAATGCTCGCGTAATCGTCTTTAATGTAGATCATAAGTTTAACGATTCGACCTATGGACTGATATATATTCGCATTGCTGAATTACAATAAAATATTGTAAATCAATTGATTGAATAATTTTAAGATAAGCTCGAAAGAATAAATTCTTTACAATAAAAGGATGAAAATCCTGAGAAGAAATAGGAACTAAAAAAATTGATTTTTAGGAAAATTTTTATCCTATCGACACTTATCCTGATATGCCTTTCAGGATGCAATTACGGTCGCAATAATTGTGTGCTTTCCTGTCTGCCTAGGTCTACGATCAAATCTATTTTAATCTATGTGTAAATTTCAATCAAAATTTTAATGAGCAAGGTTAGACTTATCTAAAGGAGCCAGGCATTGGTGAGATGGCCTAATCATCATGAGAATTTGGAATAAGTATAAGGCTTATTAGCGTAATCCCTCTCACTTATACCCAGTTTAGGATATAAGTCTCAAAGTAGAAGGTTATTTTGTTATATCTAACAAGAATCAAACTAAATGGGATCTTTCTGGAGTACCTCTTGACTCTTCTTATCCTTTGATTGAATACCGCGTTTGGTATAATTCCTAAACGGAAACCTTATCTATCTCCAATTGGAGAGGTGAGAAGGGAGAGAGAGACTTAGTAGTTAGTTGAAGATCGTTAAGAGTAGTGACTTAGCCATTGATGGCCTCGACTTTTTCGATCTTGTCAGGGAAGAAATTTTTCAAGATATTTTCTACTCCTTCTTTCAAAGTGATCACTGAAGATGGACAGCCGCTGCAAGCACCTTGGAGCAACATTTTTACCGTTTTGGTGTCTTCATTAAAGCCAACTAGGCGGATATTTCCACCATCCTGAGCTACCATAGGAGTGACGTATTCGTCCAGGATAGTGAGGATCTCTTTTTCCATTGTTGAGTATGCACGATGGGTATCAGGCTCGTTCCACTCGGAACGGAGTATTGTTTTTCCCTCCTGAAGGTATTGTGCGATGTAGTCTCTCAAATCAAAAGAGACGGTATTCCAATTGATCTCTTTGCTCTTGGTGATAGAGATGTAATTACCTAAAAAGAACACTTCTCTGATGAACGGGAAACGAAAGAGCTCTTCGGCCAGGGGAGATCTATAGGCTTGTTCCTTACTTTTGATTTCGAACATCTTAGGTACTAAGATTTGATTGGCAACGAATTTCACCACATCGGGATTGGGCGTTATTTCGATATAGAATGAGATGGGTCTTTTTTTGATTGTTTCCCTGACGATCAGTCTATGGCCACTATTCAGATGATTTGCAATGATGGTTTTCAGTTCTTCTTCAACATCGACCCATTCCACAAGATCATTTTTTTCTATGGCGATGAAGTTAGCTGTGATGAACACCTTTTTTGTAAAAGGATATTGTAATAATTCCTTGGCCAAAGGTGCGTTTTGGGCCTCATCTGTTGTTTGAAATTCGTAGCTTCCTTCAATGAGTACCTCCCCTGCAACAAACTTGATGATGTGTGGCAAGGCGGTATTTTCAACGTATAGGGTCATAATTGGATGATTAGTCAGCTACTACAAATTTACGTCTTATTTACCTCCTAACAGGGAAAATATTTCGAAATAAAAACTGTCTCAGAAGCGTACAGAGATAGCTCTCCCCTTTTTTTATCCTTTTTATTGAGAAGGAGTCAGGATATTTTAATTATTATTATATTTTTTTTATTTTATTATATTTATATATAAATTCATTATTTTATTATCATGTGTATTAAGTAATTTGATGTTAATAAACTATCTTTTGTTGTAAGAAGAATGATAAGTAATTAATTTATTCGTTTTCATGATTTAATCTATTATTAAATATTAATATAATATTATTAAATTAACATAAAATAATACATTATTTTTTTTTTAAAAAAAATTTAAAAACATAAGAAATACAAAATTTTTCATTGATGATGAAGATATTTTAAAATGAAGAAATTGTCTCAAAGTATTTTTGAGTGGTCTCCTAATGAACCTCACTTTTTTTTATAAAAGTCTATATTTCAGCTTTGAATTCTGTTTTCGGTAAGCGTATGATGGATGCGATCTTTCAAAACCTTATAGAAAATCTGGAAGACTCTCTTGAGCATAGTTTTATTTTTTTAACCCATAATTGTTATGTTAGAGAATAAACAGCAATTTTTTTGATTAAAAAAATTCCTTTTAAAATAATCTGGACACGTCAATCTTAAACTTTGGTACTGTTTATAGCCACTGATGCTAAAAGATTTTATTCGGAGAGTAAACAAATAGATCTCATTATCAGATTTTTGTGTGGGATGAATATTTTGTTCTCTTGTCTAGTCTGTCAAAAAAAGGAGCCACAGTAAGTGGTATCGAAGAAGGAAAAACAAGAGAAGATGGTCACGATCCCCAAGAATGTTACTACCACATATGTACTGATCGCATCCGAAAGAGATGTCATGGGAAAAGTTGATCAGATGACTATTGCGTAACTCGATGAAGCTTTAAAAGCGTTAGCGCATACTACAGTGTCAGTTAGGTAATAACTGCTTCAACAATAGTTCTGAACTAATTTAAAAGCATTGGAACTTGATAAACAAGGATCCGAGAGTTCCAAAAGGTTTTGATCCGAAAATGTTTTCCAGAAGACATTCCCCTTCTAAGAAATGAAAATGGTCTCTATACTCTCAATTCATATGCCTCACAATTTGAAAACTATAAAATATTGACTTTTAAAAGAAAGTACAATATAGTTGATTTGATATTCACTTTAGTGAGCTATTTGCGAGGTGCAATTATGAAAACCGAATGGCATGATCGATATAATATCAATCTGGAGAGGACCATGGTATTGAAACAACGGAAATATCCTCAAAAGGCTGCTAATGGGAAGATTTCTACTCATTATACCAAAGAGTTAAGGACTCAAATCTTGCAATTGTAAAGTGATTTCCTGTCCAAAAAATATTTTTGCTTGACGTTCAAAAGCATCTGTCAAATCTGAGACGTAAAAAAGGTCTTTTTTCAAGAGATATTCAGATAAAAGATTTGACTCGGCTAGGCATCGATAGATCCGGTTGGCTACGATCCGAGTTGAGTCGATCAGACGGACTCGCCCACCGTAAAAATTTCGGATCTCTCTCTTGATGATGGAATAATGTGTACAAGCCAGTATTAAGGTTTCTATGCCTTTTAGCTCCTCTCGCTTCAGATAATGATTTACTACAACACGCGATATTTCATCATTTTGAAAACCCTCTTCGATCATCGGAGCAAGCAGAGGTGTGGCCATTTGGACGATTTCTAAATGAGGATGACGTTTTTTGATGGCTCTGCGATACACATCCGATTGCACAGTAGCCCGTGTAGCGATCACTCCTAGCTTATGACCTGTTGCAAAATCGATACTTTCTATCACAGGATGGATCACATCAAATACATGAATTCCTTGAGTTACTTCTTGCTTTATTACCTCTAAAGCGTTGGAAGAAGCTGAATTACATGCAATTACAACAACTTTGCATCCCTTTTTGATCAAAAACCGTATGATATTTTGGGCATATGTCTCGATGAGTAGCTTCGACTTGTCGCCATAAGGCATGTGCCTGCTATCGCTGAAATAAATAAGTTGTTCTTCAGGCATACGCTGTTTGATGGATTGCGCTACGGTAAGCCCTCCTACACCCGAATCAAAAATGCCTATCGGTGCCGACGGATTTATCATCATCTAGATTGTCACAGTTTTTTGTAATAAAAAACAATGCTGCAGCGATACCATCAGCATACAACCAATGTGTTTTGGAGAGTAATAGATGCTCGCCTTGCCAAGATAAAATTTTTTGTTGCAAAAACTTTTTTGCTTCTCGCAGTAAGTGATCATAGTATTTAATCCCCCATGATTCTTTGATCCTGTTGAGGTCTACTCCCCAGATGGTACGAAGTCCCATCATGATGTGTTCGTTGTAATGATCTGCTGGGGATAGTACTTCGTTTTTTGCAGGGATTAATCCCTGTCTCAAAGATTTGATATAGTGATAATTGTTCCGGACATTCCACTGTCTGGTTTGCCCATCAAAAGAGTGGGCTGAAGGACCGATCCCTAGATAAGGGATATGCTTCCAGTAGTTCGTATTGTGTTTGGAGAAATATTGTTTTTTTCCAAAATTAGATACCTCATATTGCGCGAATCCTCTGGCTGCTATTCTCTCTGTCAAAATCCTATATTGTTGTACTTGTTTATCCTCATCCAAGGGAGAGATTTTTTTTGACCGTATCCAATGATGCAACTGCGTTCGAGGTTCGACCGTCAAAGCATAAGCGGAGAGATGTACTACTCCAGAAGCAAAAGCCTGCTCAAGGTTCTCGAGCCAAACTGTATGAGTCGTCGTCGTCGCGCCATAGATCAGATCGATACTGATGTTATAAAACCCCATTTTTTGTGCTTCGGCGATGCATCGTCGTGACTCCAGTGCAGTGTGAATACGTCTCATAAACCGAAGATCTTCATCAGAAAAAGATTGTACTCCGATGCTCAGCCTGTTGATCCCAGCAGCGTATAAAACCTGTAATTTTTTCCTAGAAAGGTCATTCGGGTTGGCTTCCAGTGTGATCTCAATATTTGAAGATAGTTGGTAGTATTTTGTGATTGTTTTTAGAAGTACGGTTAACTCTTCACGGTTCAGAAGTGAAGGCGTTCCTCCTCCAAAATAAATACTTTCGACTTTTTGTCCTGATAAAAACGTATGACGTAGAATTAGTTCCTGATACAAGGCAGTGACCATTGCTTCTTTCCGACTGAGATCGGTAGAAAAATGAAAATCACAATAGTTACATCTTTTTCTGCAAAAAGGGATGTGGATGTAAAGTCCTGCCATCTGATCTCTTACTAAAGCGCTCCTCAAAAGTAAGTAGGTTTTTAAGATCTTAACTCCTATCGAAGTAGTCAGCCCCTATTTTTTTTAAAAATTTTACCATAAGATAAGTTTATTGAAAAAGAAGGTAGTTTGACATGATTTTGTCATGACCATAAACTTTGATTGAAAGTGGAGCTGTATGATTTATTACGCCATCTTAATCGTATCTTTTTTTACTTTTGCTTCGGCCGTTGATTGAATGATTTTATGATATGAAGGAAATGACATTCCGAGAAGCTATCTCCGTTGCTATGAGCGAGGAGATGAGACGAGACGAGACGATCTACCTCATGGGAGAGGAGGTTGCTGAGTATAATGGTGCTTATAAGGCTTCTAAAGGTATGTTGGACGAATTTGGCCCTAAAAGGGTGATCGATACTCCTATCTCAGAGCTTGGTTTTTCTGGTATCGGTGTCGGCTCGGCGATGAATGACTGCCGGCCGATCATCGAATTCATGACCTTCAACTTTTCTTTGGTCGCTATCGATCAGATCATCAACAATGCGGCTAAAATCTATCAGATGAGTGGAGGGCAATGGAATATCCCCATTGTGTTTCGTGGGCCTACAGGCTCAGCAGGACAATTAGGTGCTACACATTCACAAGCTTTTGAGAGCTGGTATGCTAATTGCCCTGGTCTCAAAGTGGTTATCCCTTCAAATCCTTATGACGCCAAAGGCCTTTTAAAGTCGGCCATCCGTGATGACGATCCGGTGATTTTCATGGAGTCCGAGCAAATGTATGGCGATAAGATGATGATCCCCGAAGAGGAATATACCCTCCCGATCGGTATGGCTGATATCAAAAAAGAAGGTGCAGATGTGACACTTGTCTCCTTAGGCAAGATCATGAAAGTAGCCTTAGCTGCTGCTGAAAAATTGACTAAAGAAGGTATCAATGTAGAGGTGATAGATTTGCGTACTGTCCGCCCATTGGATTATGAAACGGTAATGAACTCAGTGAAAAAGACCAATCGCCTAGTGATCCTCGAAGAGTCATGGCCTTTTGCTTCTGTGGCCTCAGAGATCACTTATATCGTACAACGAAAAGCATTCGACTACCTCGATGCGCCGATCAAAAGGATCACCTTACCCGATGTGCCGGCTCCTTATGCGCCCAATTTGATTGAAGTTTGGTTTCCCAATCCAGGTCGAGTTATCGCAGCTCTCAAAGAGGTGCTTATGTAAATAATTAATGGGTAATGCATTTTTTTAAAAAATCTAAAAGTATTTGTTCTATTGCGAAACTTATACACTGATCTTTTGCAGTACTAGGTATTTTCTTCACTTGTTTTTTTATCTCAACTCAGATCAAGATCCAAAGGCTCGTTTTCGATATCCAAAAGTAAGTTCCTCTGTCCTGTGCACTATTCAAATCTTCATACCCTCATCGGTAACTCTTTCGCATTTTGATGGGATTTTTTCTATGCCATCTTTTAAAGAGCTACTTCAGATATAAGTTCAGCATGACGGTTATAAGACGTAAATGATCCTTCTGCAGAAGGATATTCAAGAGGTTGTGATTTGGATGGATAAGGTTTGATAAAATACTGAATTCGATCAAGTGGTCATCGTAAGCAGTTAAACGGAAAAAGAAGAAAAATAAAAAAGAAAATCCAGACTATTGGATTCTAAGAAAGTTTTGGAAATGTAATAAAAAAAATGATTTGTATCTGTATAAAAACTATCAGTACGATCGTTATGAGAAGATTCAAATCAACCTGATTAATGTCGATGACAGCTTTAAGAAAAATCTATTTTCAAAAAATTTGAATTCATTCTTGATAAGGTTAATACATCAGTATTTACCTCCAAACCTTCTTTGCTTATTTATTTAAATGAGTTGGTTTATAAAATTTACAACCAGAATCAGTCTAGAGAAAAAATAATGGAAGATCTTGAGTCAAGTAAGATCTCTGGTTTTTAATATAATATCGTTTTGCTAAAGCTCATCAAAAACAAGTATAAAAAGTATGATTTTTATGACAACAGCCTCAATTTTTTCAACAAGTTCTTCATCAGTCCACTTTATTCAGGAGGTTTTTTTACCTACAACTATCAGCTAATTGATAATATGTTGGTCGATCAAAAATCAGTTTACCGGATCAAATTTTGTCCTAAATCTGATGATGATTTTACCTTAAAAAGAGAGGTTTGGATCAGAGACAGTATTTTTGTTGTGAATAAGATCCGCATGCAGGCCAACAAGGAGATGAACATTAATTTCATTAAAGGTCTCTATCTTGAACAAGAGTTTGATGTGAAAAATGATTTGGTTTTCTTGCCTCAGCGTAAATATGCATTGTTTGACCTTTCGTTACTTGAAAAGCGGAAAGAAGTCAGGGGATATCTACGTCTATTGGATGAGATATTATCAAAACTTTGTATTTGATCTACCCCAAAATAGGGTTATTTTTATGAGAAAGCCAATATTCTCGATCCGAAAAATTTCAAAAATGACGATGCTTATTGAGAAACAGTATGGGTTGAAAAGCTCAATTCTAAAGAAGCTGTGGTATATACGAGATATTCGGTCAGTTGCAGAAAGTGCCTAAATTCAGACGTATGATTACCTTTACAGAGGCCCCCTCTACACGATCTACTTTAGAGTGGGTAATGTTAGCTTTGGTAATCTATACCATACATTTGGATTCAATCAAGTAGAGGATTTCCACCTACGACTGAGTGCTAGAACTTATTTTGCTCAGAATGACTTTTTTCGTTTACAAGGCTAATATAGCTTATAGTACCAAAGATCGTCGGGTTAAGTATGACTTACGTAGCAAGTGGATGATTTATAAACGCATTCGATGGGTTATCGGAGCAGCTTATAAAAACGATATCGAACAATTGGGTTTACAATCTAAGTTGGGTTCTGGTGGGCCGTTTGACAATAGTTTTGCATCCTCTTCTTTGTTTACTCAGGGAAGAAATGACAATCTCAGCTACCTGGATCAAACCTGATTATTCACGCATCTTGAGTCCTAGAAAAATATCCGCTTCGGTTTCTCAGGTATTTTTCAAAACATTTTTTGGCCAATCTAGGATACTTCAAGGTTGACTATCGGCAAGACGGTATCCTATATTATCGGATGAAAAATTTTAAGCTTACGGTTTCGATGGTCTTCAAATCTGGAGCCAAATATATTTCATATGCTGTAGAGCTTAGACTAAATCATGCGATCTATCACACCTCACATTTGTCTTGGAATACTCAAGAATTGAAAGGAGTATTTATATACCGTTTTAGTTATAACCAAATTAGGTTTTATTACAATCAATCTATACTGATCCCCTTATATGGGAAGGTTCAATGTTATTTTTGACGCTGATTTTTTTGTCTTACTATTTTTACCTATCTCAGGTAATCGATTATATTTTTTATTATATAGATTTTTTTTATAATTAAACCATTATTAGTATAATATAAATATTTTAACTTATTTTAAATTTGAAACATAATTCCAATGTATGTATATCTAAGTGGATTCCTCTGATCAATAAATTTAATTTACAAAAAATCGTATTTAGGGGATTGGGAAATCATTTTGGATAAAAAAAAACGTATTAATGCTTCGAGTATAGAAGAGTATCCCCACCAATCTATCTTATTTACTATCGAATATGGGTTTGGTATAGAAAATATTGATTATGTCAACCTAAGACCCTTCTACATCGACTTTTCCTGTCGGATAAATTATCTCAAGCGGACCAATATGAGAAAATTTGGTGTAAATCTAGGAATCAGATTTTTTTTTTTGATAAAAAAAGTACCTTCGTCCCCAGTCTCTAAAAAAAATCATTGATGAAAATGAAAAATACAATTTTTGACGTATTGATTGAGATCCCAAGAGGGAGTCGTAACAAGTATGAATTCGATAAAGAAAAAGGCAAAATCCGTCTCGATCGTGTGCTTTACTCGCCGATGACCTATCCGGCGGACTATGGCTATATCCCCAACACCTTAGCCCTTGATGGCGACCCTCTTGACGCGTTGGTATTGCTTACAACTCCCACTATACCTGGTTGTCTGATCGAAGTGAAGCCCATCGGCATCTTTCTTATGGCTGATGATAAAGGGCGAGATGAGAAAATCCTATGTGTACCCGTAGCTGATCCTAATTACAATCACTTGAATGACATCGATCAGGTCTCATCTCATACTTATAGGGAGATCGAACACTTCTTTCGTGTCTATAAAGATCTTGAGAGTAAGAAGGTGATGATTGATGGATGGAAGGATGCTGCCGAAGCGATAAAAATTTATGATGAATGCTTGGAGCGTTATGGTAGACAAATTCCTATACCTCAATAAATAACATTAACCTTATCAAGTTCGTATTAGGTAAAATGATTATTGATTTTAACCATCCGTGAGCTTGGAAGATATCGTTTGGGGGTTACTGTGTGGTGGGGGGAGACAGTGCCTAGAGCATATAGCATATGATTTATGTGCTTCGTACTGTATTTATCGTTCGACGAAGATCACCAATGCTCCGGAGGTGAAGAGGATTTCCACTGTATTGCTGACGGCTCTATTACGTATACCGATCCGACGATGGATTTCTAGAGGTTCTCCATAGAGAGGATATTTCAAACCTTTGGTAGTCACACATTCGGCTTTCGGAAAAGGGAAGAGCGAAACCATTTTACCCTTTGTACCATATAGATGGCTTTGTGTTTCTGCAAAAAAATAGATATGGTACTTGTCATAGAAGATCAGTGAGAGGTTTTGTTTGTATTTTGAAGCAGTGGAGAGATTTCCCAGGAAATGATCCTGTTTCTTACCGCTTCCTCCCCATACGTCGACGTTGAGAAACCTATTTTGAGCGATGATCTGTAATGCCTTTTCAAAATCTGTGAAGTTTTGATCTGGTGTTTCGATGACTGTGATATCCTCAGGAAATGTTGTCTGGTCGGCTGAATCGAAATCGCCACTGATCACGTCTGGTCGGATTTTGAATTTTTTGAGGTAATGATAAGCTCCATCCGTAGCAAAGACTTTTTCATAAGTTGAGCATTTCGGAAGGTTTATTGGAGGCTCTCCATTGAGGAAGAGTGCTATTTTTGGCCCTGTAAACCTGTGATCCATTTTTGTTTGGTATAGTAGTGATCAAATCCCAATTGTTGAGCCAATACAAGCAGATAGTCCGACAAGTGGTTTAAGTATTTCAAGATCATCTTACTGAGTGCTTCGGTTTGTTCGAATGGTTATGGTGATGCGTTTAGCACGCTGGTAGACCGTTCGGTCGATAGGGCGCATACGCGATAGTCTGATAGCCACTTGGTATGATGAAGTGTCTCAATTCGGTCAATTTTGCTTGTATCCGGTCGGTTTCTTTTTCTAAAAAAACCACTTCCGTCTCATCGGTCATTGATGGTAAGCGTTGGATTTCATTGATTGAAAATAGCTTGTTGGTAGTTCTACCCATTTCGGATCCTAGTTTGAAAAGATGATTTTGGATTTTGATCAGTATCGTTTTCTGTGCTTTCCGAATGTCCTGATTTGAAAAGAGTCCGATCCAAGTATTCAATTCGTCGAGGATACCGTAGGATTCGATACGCAGGTGGTGCTTGGAGTACCCGTATGACCTCATAAAGTGCTGTAGTACATGTGTTCATTGATCTTAGTATAGATCTTTATCGTCATGGGTGTCTTAAAATGAATTTTTCGCCGAGATAGACCTTGCGTACTGTCGGGTCTTCGGCCAATTCTTGGGCAGTGCCATGCTTGAGAATGTTTCCCTCAAGCATCAGGTAGGTGTGGTCGGTGATGGCCAAGGTTTCCTGTACGTTGTGGTCAGTGATGAGGATTCCGATGTTTTTTTTCTTGAGCGAGGCCACAATCTTTTGGATATCTTCTACAGCGATGGGATCTACGCCAGCAAAAGGTTCGTCGAGTAGGATAAATTTGGGATCTACAGCCAGACATCTGGCGATCTCGGTACGCCGACGTTCACCTCCTGATAGGAGGTCTCCGCGATTTTTTCGTACGTGTTGTAGGTGAAATTCTTGAATGAGTTGTTCGGTTTTTTTTCTTCGTTCAGTAGCTGTGAGGCGAGTCATTTCGAGTACACCCATGATGTTGTCTTCTACCGAAAGTTTTCTAAATACAGAGGCTTCTTGTGCCAGATATCCAATACCTTTCTGTGCCCGTCGGTACATCGGATGGCGGGTGATGTTTTCTTCGTTGAGAAATACTTTCCCTTCATTGGGCCGGATCAGTCCAACGATCATATAAAAAGTAGTGGTTTTGCCCGCACCGTTTGGGCCAAGCAATCCTACAATTTCTCCCTGTTTGACCTCTACTGATACTCCTTTGACCACGCGTTTGCCTTTGTACAATTTGAGGAGATTTTCTCCTTTCAAAATCATTTTTTGGGTCATGGGTCAGTTGGTATAGTTTGGATCTTTGCATTCTGGACTAAGATAGGATTTTTCTCTACTACCTCTTTATAATCTGCCTTGGATTTTTTAGATGATCTTTTATGGGGTTATTTTGTGAGAGCGGGACCATTTGGTAGTGAGTTGTTGATATGAATGATGATTTTCATGGTCTTTTCCATGGATTTTATAAGGATGAATTCGTATGGTTCATGGGAATTGTGTCCACAGGCAAAGAGATTGGGATAGGCAAGCATTTATGAGGTAATATTACTCCGTCGGTATCTCCTCGGACTTGGTTGGGCCTTTGGTGGTACATCAGCATGTTGCATTGATTTCTCGGCGATTTTAATAATGTGTATAACAGGATTGATCTTCTCATGTATATATAGTACTGATTCTCCATTTTGATAATGATGAATCTTGCGCCTAATCCTCAGTTGATTTCTTAAGCAATCTCTTGTAACAATTGTTTTCTACACTCGAATTTTTAGCGATCATGATCTCGGATGAAGTATTCAAGGTAAGGTTTTTCTACATCTCCTTCGATGTGGATCACATAAAAAAAAAACTTCTAATCCTCTTGTATTTTAGGGGACTTCTTCTTCAAACAATCGATTGAAAATATCCGCGTGAGCTGTGTAGCATTGACCATTTAGGCTTTAGCGTAGCCTTGGATAGATGTTTTTATCTTGGAAACGGATCTGGGTATGGTCTTTATTGAAGTTTTCAAATTTGAGTTCTCCTATCGGGCTACCGTCTATAATGTAAGTCCATTCTGTGCTAGATTTTTCGAGGTCAAAAAGTTCTGCTCAGTGGTTGATTTCTTCATCATGTGTGAAAGCGATTGTGATCGGACCTTGAAGGATCTTGGGTTGGTTTTTGAATCGCTCGATCGCTGTGATGATCTCAGCGATACCCGTCTTATCGTCAGCACCTAGTAGTATGCTTCCCTCTGTGGTGATCATCGTCTAGCCTCTGTAAGTTTTGAGCTCTTAGAAATCTTTAAGACTTAGAAGAATGTTTTTTTTTAGTATTTAGAAGTAGGTCTTTTCCGTTGTAATTTTCCCATATCTACGGTCGTACACCTTTCCCTACAAAATCTGGTGAGGTATTGATATGGGCGATGAGTCTAATGATAGAGATTTTTTCATGCATATTGGCCGGAAGGCGACCTGTTATGTAGGTATGTGTATCGATTTATACATTTTTCAAATCGATTGATCGTAACTTTTCGAACAGGAATTCAGCGAAGATGAATTATTTTTCCGTGTTGAGAGTTTTTTTGAGTGAAGGCTGATTTTGAGTGTCGATTTGTACGTAACCAGGAATCTGTCTAAAAGTTTCTGATCCATCTCACTATTTTTCTGTACTAAAACTGAATGAAAATAAGAAGTTTTTGTCATGACGATTGTTTCTATTTTGTACAGAGAAAGCTTTGGCTTACCTTGCTCACAGTGCATAGAGGAGAAGCCATTTCATTTAGGGTACTATCGGATTGTCTCGGGATGTTGGACAATTTAATCCGATCAAAATAGTTGATGATCTATGAACTTTTCATCTAAAAAGCTCTTTTGAGACCTTGGCATGCTGACGATTTGAAGTCCTTATTCCATCATGCTGACAATAGAAATATCGCTAAGTATCCCACAGAGGATTTCCCTTCGCTTTATACGGTTGAGGAGATTGGAAAATGGATTAACTTTTGTTCTGATCAGAAATCGAGACGACAATTGGTTATTGTGTAGCTTACACAAGCTATTCGAAACATTGGGTAAACATTCAGTAAAACATCTACCGTAGGACCGGTGAGGTCAGCTATTGGATCGGTGAATATTTCTGGTACAAAGGCATGATAATCGATCTCTTACTCTAATTTGCTTAGATTTTTTAATACTTACTGGCTTAACCGGCTCTATACTTGTGTGCTTACAGAAAATATACCTTTAAATGGTTAATATAAAACACTGATTATCAATTTATTTACATAATTGATAGGGAAATAATCAAAAATGGTCAGGTACTTGACACCTTACTTTATAACAAGATTCGTTAGCAAATGATTAAAATTGTACAATATCCTCGCGATGCGATGAAAGGATAAAAAGAATTCATCCCAACACCGGTGATGATCTATTATATCAATGCCCTTTTGAAGGTTGGATTTGATACGATTGATTGTGGAAGTTTTGTTTTATCTAAATTGATCCACTAGTTATTTGATACTAGGATATGCTTAAGGGAATGATCTGTTTAATATAAATTTAAAACTCTGGATGAGTGTGTTCAATTTTAGATAAGAACAACAAGCTGTGAATTTTGATCAGGTATACTTTTTGGATATTCCCTTTTTCGATATCTGAGACTTCCCAGCGTAGAAATTTGAACAGGAAAATTGAAAAATTTCTCGGTTTGATCAGTCTATTGAAAGCATTCACGGCTGTGAATGGGAAAAAGTTGTCTATCTATATTTCGATGGCTTTTGGCAATCCTTATGGAAATCCCTAGAATGTAGAGGAGATGCGTGCATGAATTGATGAGATCGTCGACTTAGGTGTTGATTGGATCGCTTTGTCCGATACGGTTGGCTTGGCTCGTTTGGAAGATATCGTATATTTGTTTACTTCGGTAGGTCAGGATCATCCGCAACTTGAGCTCAGTGCCCATTTTCATACACGTTATGTCGATTGGTGGGCCAAAGTAATAACGGTTATTAGATTGGTTTCCACTCTTTGAAGGGACGATCTGGGGTGGTGGTGGTTGTCCGATGCTAAGGACGAATTGATTGGAAACATGCCTACCGAAAAACTCATCACCTTTGTTCAGGAACAAAAAGAAACGATCGATCTGGATCTCTATACCTTTAAGAATGCATACAACTGTACAATGGATGTTTTCTCACACTGATTTATAAACGATCTAAAAATATATGGTTGACAATTTTTCGTTTAGTTTTGGACGTTAAAACGATAAAGAATCCTAAAATCGATGAAAAAGAAAATGAAGATTTCTCTCTCCCAACTGCTCTTACTCTGCGCTTGGAATTTTTTTGCTCAGCAAAAAATAGATGGTGTTGCTGCAGTGGTGGGCAATGAAATTATTTTAGAATCGGAAGTTAAAGAAAGTATGCTTAACAAGTTGATGAATGGGGTGAAAGCGGAAGATCGTTGCAAGGAGCTTGAAGAGATGTTGAACAATCACTTATTGCTCTATTACGCTAAAAGGGATACTATCATCACTCAAAGTATTACGGAGGCGCAACTACAGCCGAGAGTAGATGAGATTTTAGATGATTTCACTAAACAAGCCGGTAACCAAGAGGAACTTTTGAGACAATATGGACGTAGCACGATGGGGGAGCTCCGTGAAGAGATCACCGAAACACTCAAAAATAGAGAATATATCAGGCAATACTATGAAATTCTCACTAGAGGCATAGATGCTAGTCCACAAGAGGTCAATACTTATTACGAAAAAAATAAACCTCAATTGCCTACTGTATCCGAAGAAGTTGAGTTGGCTCGTATCATCTTTTTTCCCAAATTGACTGATACACATCGCAAACAATTCATTGAGGAGCTGAGTTCGATGAAAGAAGAGATTCAAAATGGTGCAAGCTTTGCCACCAAGGCCATTGTTTATTCGGAAGACCCCGATTCGGCGATCAATGGAGGCCTAATAAAAGGTGTCAAGCGTGGACAGATGACTAAAGTATTCGAAGGGGTAGCCTTTTCCCTAGAAGAAGGCCAGATCTCCGAGCCTTTTGAGACTGAGTCTGGATTTCATATCGTGCAGCTCGAAAAGCGGCGAGGACAAGAACTCGACCTGAGGCACATTCTACTCAAACCCAAGTACAACGAAGAAGAGCTTACCCAGCTAAAATCTTTAGCTGATTCGGTCAGGAGTCTTATTACGAGTGGAAAATTGAGCTTTGAAGAAGCGGCTAAAAAATATTCCGAAGACAAAAACACCAGATTCAATGGTGGGCTGATAATCAATCCTATGACTGGAGATACGCGTTTTGAGCAGGATAAATTGCCGGTGAAACTGACCCTAGCCTTGGCTGATATCAAAGATGATCAACTCAGTCAACCCTATGAAGAAGAGATCAACGAAGAGAAAGCTTATGCACTCGTAAAGCTCTTGCGGACTATCCCTCCCCATCAGTTATCTTTTATTAATGACTATCAATCTTTGAAACGCTTTACGGAGGTCTATAAAGCTTCTGAAAAATTGAAAAATTGGATTAGTACACATATCTCAGAAGTCTTTGTTAAGATCAGCCAGGATTATCAAAATTGTTCCTTTGAAAACAATTGGATGAAAAAGTGATACTGGAGAAATTTTCGTCTTGGATATTTCAGTGATCGTTTTCGATTATAATTGTATCATGAATTTTGATGAATATAATGTAACTATCCACATAACGATTTTAGAAAAGATCGATCTCTTTAAAAAAGGTAATGATATCAAAAAATCTGAAGCCAGGGAATTTATCCGATTTTTGGACAAGCATTCGCAAGACCATATTCTCCGTGATTGGATCCCTCTGCTGAGGGAAAAAAAAAAGGTAGTTTTAAGATCATCATACCTTCGTCTCGTTCCTTCAAAGGAGCCCAAAAGGTCTCTATCTTACCCATAGAGATAGAACAATAAAATATTGTATGCCGCTCTGAGTATACAACAAGAGGAAAAAGAGCGATAACTCATCCTAGTCAGTAAAGACGTTAACCTGTGCTTGAAAACTAAGGTCTTGAATTTGAAAACCGAAGATTTTGAGACAGACAAGGTTAAAAATCTTGAATATTTTCATACAGACGCATTGCCAAGATTCCCTATTTTCCTAAGGAACTCATCGATAGATCTTACCAAGAAGATAGTCTGACTGCTGAGGTATTTCTTGAAACGTTGAAAATATTCCCTAATCGGTATTATATCTTGCAGATGTGCTTCCGCCTCGGTTTTGGCTTATTATAATTCTTTTTCGAAAAATCTAGAAAAGGTTGAAAAAATTGTTTTGGAATAAAACGACGAAATCCCGATCAGGCTTTTGCTTTGTATACCATTTTGTAGCCTGAAATCAATCTAGTAGCTATCTATGTGGTGTGGGCGGCATAAGTAAGACACCTTTTGGGGGGCCTTGTCCGGTACTTTGGGCACAGCGACACGATTTCAAACAGATCTACCTACGGCCTATCGTGTCATTGGGTAATAGAGATATCGGCTTTATTCTGCCTAGTGAAATCAAATCGAAGATTAATCCCTACATGCAAACCTTGTGGGACAATTTAAAATCCATCCAGCACCAATACAAAATAACCGCCTGTTAGATTGATTAAAGGCAGACCGAGTAAGATCGTACCTAGGGAGATGAAGATGGTCATCGCATAGGCCTTTTACCCCAAAACATGCCGACAAAATCTGCCACTCCACTTGCATTGGGATACGGTCTCCCTAGTAGGATGAAGACCAAGAGCAGGGGGAAGGAGAAAATTGTGGTGATCAACCACATCATCAAAACCTTATCACCGACCTATTGGATTGCTAAACTTGGAAGTATAAACAAACCTGCTCACAATACGATATTGATTATTAAGATTATGCCTTGAATCAGGCCTAGGGATTTTTTGAGTGTGGGCACATAATAGATGGAATAAGTATTAAAAAGCTATAAGATAGATGGTACCTTCTTTCTGAGCTATTGAACCATGATAAGTACCTCTTGTTAAGAGAATAATATCTTCTGGATTACAAAGTATTTTATTTTTTTCCTAAAAGAATTCTATAGAATCTTTTAATATAATTAATATTTAATTATGTTATTCTTGTAATTATTATGTTTTTATATAGAATGTTATTTTGAATCTCTATTGATACTTATTAAGGAAGAAATTTGTAGATTATTGTATTCAAATCCTCGATTTCAATATAGTTATTGTAAATATTAACATTCATTTTTTATAGTTTTATGTTTAATATTTTGAATAGACATGAGAAAATTTCTACGTTATTGTTTTCTAAGAGATATTGTTTGTACTCTCTTTTTTCTGAATCTCCATATAATCCAAGATAAGGAGAAGGAGGAATTATATCAATTTTTTGTATTTTTTTTTTCTTATCGGTTGTATAGCCCGATTTATTGATTCTTGGTTTTCAGTCAGAATATCATTGAAAACTCATCGAGGTTGAAATAGTAAGCATAAAACTACTGAATTTTTGCTTTACCTCTGGATATTGAGGGTGTGTTACAAACTACGAATATTGATTCTCCTTGAAAACAAAAATTCCAATTTGTATGATCGATTTCTCTAGGTATATTCTTAGGCCATTTATATGGATCTATTTTAGATAAATCATTCAGTATATTCCAAAATATCTTATAGTATTCTTTTATAATGAGGATTTTATATTTTTTTTAAAAAAATACTATGGAAGTCATTTTCCTAAAGTTTTGACATTAGGGAAATATTCCTTTCCCATCTAAAGTACCTATTTAAATCTCTTCTAAGAAACTATAACGTTAAGTGGCCTAAATTGGACTTTGAGATACCATAAAAACAATGAAATAGGTAAAATTTACTTTTAAATATTGACTTAAACTCATTAAAAAGAATACATTGATATTTTTTTTGAGTAGTGCTAAGTGTAGTTGATTTTTGAAAATATGCCTTGGATAGAAAAGTTTTATTCAGAACTGTTTTGACGCTTCTATAGGATCGAAAGTTTATATTTGCTCGTTTATTCATATAAAACACCATTGGAAATATGAGAAATAGGTTTTATTTAATTCCTATTAATTAAATTATCAATTATATATCTGTATTACTTAAGTTTTACCTATTACGTTTATAGGGTGGAGTGAAATGCAATCGTTTGTGCTCAAGGTGATCTTTAGAAAGAGCAACAATATTTGGATTCTTCACCTAAGAATACGACTCGGTTTTTATTCCTGAAGTATAATTACTTTTCCCTCTTCTTCCAATCTCTCCAAGAGCAGAAACAAATCCAGAAGGCTAAAGTGTAATTGAATTTTCCTGAAATTTTTGAAAAAAACTCTTAATCGATCAGATCAGTTACAACAGTTCAGGACAAGAAGTCGAAAATATCCATCTGAAAAAAGGTCGAAGCCTCTATTGCTACGTTTTATGATGTAATCTATTTGTGTATCGGCCGTTTTGGTGTCGCCCAACCCAAGATTCAACGCATCGAGCGTTCGGTCCGTGTATCTTGGTAGAGTTCTCTGGTGTTAAGGATGTCGAATACGTAATGCCTAAAGAAGTTATTGTAAAATTCTGTTCAGTTTCAGTTTTGGGAGGTTTACGATCCTAAGGTGCTCACCCCCTATTTTCAGGCTTTAGACAAGCTCTCCGTTGGAGTCTCTGTTCAATGTGATAAGAATACAGATAAATCTCCTGATAATGATATGAATGTATCGAATAAAAAGTCTAGTGTGGAAGCCATTTTGGAAAAAAAAAGGCTACGAAAAAATATTCGACTGAAGTGTCGGCTACCTCGCCTCACTCTTTGCTGGCTTTATTGCACCTTTCGAACAGGCGCCATGAAAATACGATGAATTGAGTCGACCTGCTAGACATGGATCAAATCGATCAGATCTTGAATGATTCCAAAGCTCAGGAACTATTGCCGCTTCATTTTCGTACGATCAAATTCTTGTGGGCTGTTAAGTCGGGTGAGTCAAAGAAGAATTTTTAGAATTGTATGCCATCTGTACCGATCCCGAGTGTAAACCCGCCTTCTGTGGTGATCTGATCGTCAGTTCCGATAGGTTTTTTTAATAGTTCAATCAGTTGGTTATTAGTATGAATATGAATTTTGAATGTTCTCACATTTGGAAGCTATGTCATGGAGAAAAATATTGGTAATAGAATTACCGTCGTCTTGGACAACTTGGTCTATACGGAACCCAACGTCAATACGATGATCTCCAATGGGCGGTCGGAGATCTCAGGAAATTTTACCGTATAAAAGACTGATTATTTTGTCAATATCTTGAATTACAGTAAATTACATACTCATTATCGGATCATCCAAGCCGAGATTGTGGAGTCTTTACTTGGGTATGAGGCTATCCGAATCGGGTTGATCTTTTCTTTGATCACTTTGGTCCCGTATTCGTGTAGATGATTTTTTTACTATATTATGGTTTTTTTATGCAGATCTTATGTATATCTTTGACTTATTTTTCATTTTCTGTATTTTAACTTCCTTTAGCGTTGTGCTGACCCTGACTGATATTTCCGGTATCGTACTGACTTTGATAATGGTCGTTGATGCAAATATTTCGTTTTACGAACGTGTCAAAGAAGAGCTTTATAATGGGAAAGTATTGAGTCGAGTAATCGATAAGAGTTACAGTTTTAAGGGTGGTATCGTAAATCATCTATGGACAGTTGACTACATTTCTGACCGGGATTATCTTGTTTATATTTGGAAAAGGGCTGATCCAGGGTTTTGATATAACCCTGATTATTAGTATCTTTTTTTTTGATTTTCTTAGCTGTATGGTTGATCTGCCGGCTTAATTTCTTTATTTACTCGTGGGTTGAATCTCGGTGTAGATTTCATCGATTGATGTACTTATGTTATACGTTTCGACCGATCTGATGACTCCAGAGAAAATCGCGGCGAATTTGGCTCCAGTTTATGTTGAGAATGGTGTTTTGTCTCCACCAGAGGTTAAACAGCTCTGGTGGAGACAATCAGGTAAAAATTACTACCAAATATAAAGTTGATCAGGACAGTCCCCAAGCAGATTAGGAGATGATCGAAAAGCTCTATATGGACTTGAAGTTGCATTTACCTACGAGCATGAGTCTGGATCAATTTAAAAATGTGCAAGATGGACGTGTCTTCGGCGTCTTGTCTTCGGTGAAAGTACTTTACACACTGACCAAGCATATCACTAAGGGAGCATTTTTGGCGATCCTGTTCTTACTGCTCGGTGTTTTTCTCTACATCTTGATCCGATTTAGAAGGTGGCAATTCAGTCTCGGAGCATGATCGTCTATGACCCATACGCGAGTATGTTTCCGAAAATCCTCAAATGCCCTTCCGTTAGGTAGTCTAATCAAGCCATCAGTAGCACTTTGATCCGTACGGTCAATACTTTGTTGATCATGATCTTTCTCATCTTCGTCATCTTCCTCTTCGATAGGGATACTATCCGTGGTTTATGTTTTCCTTGTTGGTAGGTATCATATTTGGTATCTATTCTTATCTCTTCGTCGTTACTGCGTTGATGTATGATTTTATCAAAAAGAACCCAAAAAGATCTGTAAGGATCATCTGGAAAAACATTGAGGAATCAGGTTCCTATTTTATTAGAATCATTTAACTTTAGCGAGGAGAACTCATAAGAATATGACGTCATTGTTCATCAGTTTTGAAGAGGGCTTTTTCATCATCCTTGTGGCCGTCTTGCTGTTTGGACCAAAGAAGATCCCCGAGATCGCCCGTGGCCTTGGTGAGGGGATACGTCAGTTGCGCAATGCTACCCAAAAGATCAAACAAGAGATTTGGGAGGCTGGCGATAAGGTAGAAGAGTCAGAAAAACAGGCTAAAGACGAGGTCCGGGAGATTGGACGAGAACTCGATAAAGATTTCTCAGGCTCTGTAAAACGTGAGACTTGAAGCCATGTTTGTTCCAGATGCGATCATACAGCAAGATCAGTGTTGGTTGCTTTACCTGAATCGATTGGGCAATTCGAGTTGGGATAGCTTTTGGCTCTATATGACGCGTATGGAGACTTGGATCCCGGCTTATGTCGTCTTGATTTTGCTCATGTATCATCTCTGGGGTTGGAAGTGTGCTACGGTTACGTTGGTATTTATCAGCTTACTGATCCTTTCTGCAGACCAGACAACCAATCTGATCAAGCATACTGTCAAACGCTATAGGCCTTGTTGGGATCCTATTATTGCTGATCAAGTGAGGCTGGCCCAGGGCTTCTGTGGTGGGTACTATGGATTCTCTTCTGGGCATGCGGCCAATCATTTTGCATTGGCTTTATTTTTAGGGAAAATACTTCGTCCCTATGCCCGATATGCCCTTTTTCTTCTTTTATTGTGGGCGGGTATGATAGCCTATAGCCGGGTGTATCTCGGAGTGCATTATCCATTGGATATTTTCTCTGGGGCCTTATTGGGCTTGGGTTTAGGTTTTGCATTTAATAAGTTGCACATTAAATTTTTCTTCGTTTTTGATATTATACTATAAGATTATGTTTATTTAACATAATTTATAATTATAATTTAAATATTTATATATTTATTACATAATACTATCAATTATGAATACTATAGATCAAATAAAGAATTACCTAGATACCATCTTGGAATATGAAAGTGATATAATTTCCTTAAACAAATCGGGTTTTGATAAGTTGAAATTGCTTTATGAATAATTTTTTAAAACCATTTTTTATGCTAATACTGTGAAAGAATACGATTTATTATTAGGGATTTGTATTCAGATAGAAAAATTTTCTTGTTCGAGAAATAGTCATTTATATGATGTTCAGAAATTATTTATGGAATATGTTTTTACTGCAATTTGGAATAGAGTAGATGAAATATCTATCCCAATACCAGATACATTTTTTTTGTGTATGGATAGGTAGATTAGGTGAGGTTGAAGTGGATTATTTAAAGGTATGGTCTTATTATTATAAAGATGGTATAATTTTTAGCGACGCTCAAGCCTATTTAACCAAGACATTGCAAGATCCTATTGAGAGTAAATCATTGAAAGATATCAAATACGAAAACTTTAAGTTCGTAAGAAAGATAAGGTGAAGCATTCAGATTTTATCCATGCGACCCTACCAGAGTAAACCAGATTATATCGTTTATCATGAATTATTTATAGAAGCATAAGGATAAGATAGGTGATAATACAGCTATTGATTTCCTCACCAAAGAATATGGGATAGACAGAGAGAGTTTGTAACCCGTTAGGGTAAAAACCGACAATCTTTTATAAATACTGTTGATGAGGTCGAAAGAATTATTACTACTAAGATACAAATCAAAGAGATCAGATATTTTCTCACAGGAGAAAATCTAAAGAACTATGATATGGAGCTATGGTTGCATGGACGTTTGACATTTTCGTTTAATAATGCTCGGTATGCGATTTTTAAAAAGTTTGAAGGACATTATTATGATTGGGATATGTTACCTGAACAAAGTACAAAGATTTTTAAGAACATTCGTATCTCTACTATTGATGACTGAGGTAGAAAAGTTTATAATCATTTTTTTATATAATTTATTAAATAAATATTAACAACTAAGTTTAATACAGTACTTTAATACAAAAAAGTACATATTAATTTTGATCAAATAGAGGACTTACGTATTGCGGTCACTGTACTTATTTTAAAAAGATTTAAGGTCCATTAGAGCTCTCACAAGATTATGGCTGAGGTAAAATATCCCCTGTAGAAGTGACAATTTCAGAATTTCTCCCCGAATCCAAATGGGGAGATACTTTTGATCAAATTAGAAGAGCCATATATGATACTCCTATAGAGGAACTATTTTACAAAAAATCCTTTAAAGTACCTCCTGAATTAGAGTTTTATTCAATAGCTGTAGAAAGTCTGGATGGAGGAGTGAATATAAATAATTCTTATATCCTTGGCTAAGAAAGGGAGTAAGAGTATGGCATTGATTTTAGATACGGTTAGAGACAGTTATAAGATAATGAGGAAAAATGAAATAATTCTGTTGAAAAAACTCTCTTTCATACCTGCAGGGGAATTTGTAACCTTTAGGCCCGATAGATTTTTAAATAACAATTTAGTTGAGATATGTCAAAGTGACCTTGTACTCTTCATAATACATCAAAGTATATTAGAAAGACTATGTTGCTGTATAAAGTATTTATAATTATTTATAAATATTAATTTTTTTATTTAAAATATAAAAAATCTCAAGTTAGAGGTAACAGAATCAAGATATGAAGAAGCTGATAAACTTTATAGAAAAGAATTATTTAAAAAGGGTGTACAACTTGACCCCAATATCATTCTGCAACTAGGCGATACGCTTATAAAAAATTGAGTAACTCCATTATTAAAAAAATAAATGGGGTAAAGAAAGAGGTCCTAATAAAAAAAAAGGTGAGAATATTTTCACCCATAAAGAGATCAATGAGAAAGTTAAGTTCTATTTTTCATCCCCCCCCTCCCTAGTAGGCCATAGAGAGATCTCTAGTTCTGTCGAGATCACTGTATTAGTTTTAAGTTTTAAATAACTGTATTACAATATATAATATATTCCTGGGACCTCAAAAAAATTTGAGAAGAAAACTCGAACACCGGCAACATAGGCCACCTGAGTCTAGTATCCTACAATATGGTAGAGAAAGGCCTATTGACGTCTAGTGTCAAGGAAGGGACCATTGATAAAGGATATACTTACAGTTTCTTAAAAAAAACTCGCTAATCGATATTATGTTATTAATGATCATACCCTACGAGATGCCCTAGTTGGTATCAATATCATAGGGCGCAACGCATTGGCTGTTCAGGAAAAAAAAATCTCAAAGTATCCTAGAAAAATTTTTTATTGAAGAAGGTATCGTACGCTCAGCATTATATCTTGTCCTCAACTTATTGAGAGCCATCAATCAACACTAAATAGACCTATTCGACTCCACCCCAGAACTTAAACTCATAACAACGAAAGCCTTAAAAAAAATAACAAACTCAACCCAAGACCAATCAGATACAGTCATTCTATAAACCTGATATAATATTCTGTAATCCAAAGCAATACAAGTCCAAGTGATCATTCTAGAGCTGGCAATATTTCGAGGCACACAAGATCTGGGACAAATCCACCTGATCCTCAGAAAAGAGCAACTACTAAAACATATCGAACACACTATCCATTAAAAGTATCAAATCCATTTTCATCTATCTATCAGATTAGACCGTCTACAAACGTATGAGAGAATGCGTAGACAATGATCAGATTACTCTATTTCATGGCAACCCTTCCGAAAAAGACTTATCCGTTATAGTAAAAAGACCACTTGTTGAGAGTAGCCCTGCCTCACGCCATTCTATTGATCCAAGCAGAAGATATCGTAGGAGGAATTATAGAAACTTGTCCGGTAGCAGAGCTCAGACATAAAAACAATAACCAAAGACTGCTATGTTGCCGAACACCCAGAGCGCACATTAGAAGAGAACGGTTTCCAATTAGCAGAGGAGAGAAAGAAGAAAATACGAAATACCCTATCAACCTAAGAAGAACTAATTGGGCCAAGAACCCAGTTAATATACCAAAACGGACTAGGATAGACCAAGACGATCAAAAGGAAAGAAGCCACCAGTATCGAAAGCACCCTCCTCAAAGTAGAAATACCCAAACAAATACCAGTAGATGAGTATGACCTATGAGAATTCCCCACCGGTGGCAGATACACAAAAAAAACAAGCCTTACGGCTGCTAGAAAAAAAAAATAGACAAGAACCTCATCCTCAATAAAGAATATCCAACCAAACACACCGAATTGATCGGTCTGAGTAAAAAGAGCAAGACAGCCTATCTAAACATTACAACAAACAACTTGATAAACCCCCAACCCAAACCACATTTAATGCCCCCTACTGGCAAGTCAATTGGACAGAGGTTAAATCCCCTACTCAAAGGCCAAGTCAAGCGATTACTAAACATCCTACAAATCTAAAAAACTAACGATGACACCAATCTTCGAAAAGAACTATTAGAGATCCAAGGTATTGACAGACTATTGAGGATCTACAATCCCCTGACAGGTAACATTAGTCTCTACAGCGACTCAAAACACTGTAATCATTTTCATCTTGCTAGCCGACCTACGACCTCAGCTACCCAAAGATAAAAACCTCAATCTAGAGATCACGTTACAAGAGGAGCCACTCGAATTGAACTATTGGTAGAGCTTCACTCTCAAAGACAAGACTAAGACTTTAGTATCTGACTCCTAAAAAACTAATATAAATTTATTATTAAAAGGTGCCTTCCATATCAATAGACAATTCACAGGATTGATATTCATATACGTTAGCGTTATATTTTAAAAGAACCAAAAGCCCCTCGAAACCTTCTTGAACAATTACAATAGATATATTCCATCAAATCAAGGATTCTAATCGCTAAACGATTAATTCCAGTGATCTAAATTTTCCTTTAAAAAATCCTAAAACCCTCATCCATAAAAGAAAATCTATCCAAGCTCGAAAAAAATAGAAAACTATCAATAAGGTAATTAACAAGGAACAGTTTATTACGACGAGAGCACCAAAGAATATCACTACAGTAAGGGTATCGCCTCCTACATCCAAAAAAATACCCAACTGCTCAATTTCATCGAAAAATACCTCTATTACTTCTTTTCCTACTTCGGCAAGATCATAGGATTAGACTCCTTTTACGGAGTGAATAATATCCCAATTTTCTGCCCCCATCTGATCTACATCCCAAACCTCGTGGAAAAGTAGATCCTTCAAGATATACCTCAACAGCAGCATATACCAAAGTCCCTATGGAAACTACTTCAAAAAAACCTATCAATATGCAAAAAACGATTATCAAGAAGGCAGCAAAAGAGAATTCCCTCTTAACTGGGCTATCAAAGATATAAATTCAGGCACATTCAACCTCGAATTGCAAAATATCATTCTATAAAAAGAAGATAAATTTGACCAAGCTTTCTTATCAGGAAGGATAAAGACCGAAGAGGTACCCTATTTCCTATTGCGAACCTAATGATGATATCCCTTTTACAGGGATCAGGTTTTTTAAAAAGATGCATTTTTCTATGATGTCTACTTTCTTTATACAGGTTTTATCTTGTATGATCTCTCGTGTTTTTGAATATAGATAGGCCATCTTTAGTTAGGGCTTCTAGAGCTATATCTACGATGTTCTTGTCGTCTAAATTTTTATAAATGAAGCAACAAACAGGGATAAAATATTTTACTTATGCTTACTCTCTCTCCGATGGGTTTAATTTCTATCCAGGTTTTATTCTTAATTAGGTTTTGATCAACTGATCGGTCGTGCTTTTCTTATCTCAAGAAATATCGATAGCTCTTTAAGGCTGAGTTCTTTTTTTTCTTACTGATTATCAATATTCTTGAATTCTTACTTAAAGAAGCTCGGATTTTCATATGTGACTCCTTTAGCTAGGCAGGCAGTCACTATACCACACTTTCTCCAGTAGTATAAAGTGCCCCTATCTACTTTTGAGTATTTTACCGTTTCCTATAAGGTGAGTACTTTCTCATCGTTGTGGTGTTTTTTGTAGATACAGATTTGGTGTATGATTATACCGAGCTGGATCGAGACCCGGATACTATGCCAATTTTGATATATCTTGAAATATTAGATATGATTTCTTTTAGTATATTTTAAATATTTTATTTCTTTTATTTATAATAGTTATATATCATAGTAACTTGTAAATCTTTTGATGCCCTCAAGGAGTCTTTCTAATGCTTCTTTGCTCTATTTGACTCTGATCTCTAAGGTTCTATGGTGTCTTTATTGGAATTTTTCTTTGCTCACTGGGTTTTGGTCTTCATATACTAGCTTAGGCTTTAGTATCATAAGATTATAGCACACCTAGCTTGCTGATGAGCCAACCTATAAAGGCGAATATTTTGCTCATCTATGAAGAATCTTACTTTTTTTTAGATTGGATTCCTATCTCTTTATGTTATGATATTAAAGTTTTATATAATATTATTTTATATTATTATATTTAATATACTATTTATTGGCCCATCGACAGAAAAGTGCACTCAAGTGAACAATATTTACATTGATTTGATCGAAGCATTCTTGGGTAAACCGTAGGTCTTTTTCTTTTTGCTCGGTTTGGTCATGGATAGTGTACCAATAGCTGTTTTGTATGGCTTTGATTTTATTGAGTATTCCTACCTTTCCTTGCCTAGGTGTTGTAACTCCCGCTGGGTTCCTTCTCTATTCATACAACGATCTTCTCTAGTGAATTAGATCGCGAAATCTTTATGCATTGTTGATTTTATCAGGTTTTTTGTTTTGGTTATTATTGTTCAAGACAAGTTTTTTCTTGTCTTTTCTTGAGCTCTCCTTGCCTGGATCTTTTGCAATCTTCTACGTTTCTATGGTGGAAATAAACTCTATGATCACTGGTAGCTACTGGATGTAGACGGACTCTAAGTCTATAAAACTTTAAGGTAGATTCGGTTACACCTATAATTTTAGCTGCTTTGGATTTAGTGACTAAATTTTTCATATTATTGTACTGTTTATGATGGATTTTTTTTATTATTCTTTCTTATTCTAATATTAAGGTTATCTCTTCCCCGTCGTACCAGAAGATCAGATATGTTAAACCATCGACTTTATAATTGCGCAGATAGGTACTTTCGACAAACCGTCTATATAATTTTCAACAGACCAGACTCATCTTTCTACCTTAAAGTCTAAAGCTAACGGTCTGCCTAATTCTACTCTTATAAACTTTTATTTGAAACAATAGAGCTTACGCCCATTAGGATAATATTCATAGCCATCTTCCAGGTCTTCTATGAGAAAACTTTGGCCTTGATCTTCTTTACTATTCCTTCTATATTTATTGATGTGATTGATTCTATAATTGTTACCTTAATATATTTCCCACTTGATTGTAAAAAATGGATTATCTTATTTGATTAATTTAAATATATAAATTATTATATATAAACTTTTTTTTAAAAAAAAATAATAAAATCAGATACATAAGAATACACATCAATAATAAGTGATTTAATTCGTAAAAAGAATACGAATTATAGATAATCAGATAATTTTTTTTTCTGGTTATTAATAGAATACTATTGTAAATATTATAAAATGAAAATTTAAATAAAACTTTGAATTTATAGAAGTTTTGATCGAAAATATTCCTGACCTAAACCCTAAATGGTTAATCACTGGTCATGGCCTTATGTTACAACCTGTAACAAGTAGCTATCAGGTTTCAAGATATATATCGAACTACAGTAAGATGAATGATGGAGCGCCTGAGGTACTGGCTGAGGCTTGCGTCAAGTATGGTAAGTCTGTAGAGACTATATGCACCTGATCTTGTTTGTCTTCCCTAGAGAAATAAAAGATAATACAAGAATTGGAAATTCGTTTATCTGACAAAGACAAGTAAATCGAGGAGCAGAAATCCAATTTAGAACGAGTTATCCTCTCAAAGGATCAGGTAATAGAATTTTATAAAGAACTTCTTGAAGATCGTCAAATTAAAATAGGTTCAGAAAAATAAATGTGTTAGCTTAAGGGTGATTCATGCGGATAAAAATCTCTTATTGAAAAATAATAAATTAAATGAATAAGATGATGTTCTAACCCCTCTAAGAGCTTCGAATATGAATATATTTTTTTAAAAAAAAATATAAGTATTATAAAAATGTAATTTAAATAAATAATCATTATTTAGTAATAATTTAATAGTTAATCCATTTAAGATATTAATAACGATATAATGAATTTTGATTATTAATTAATAATGGTATAAAGTTAAAAACTTATGGAATTTTGGATGACAAATAAAAGATTAGAGCAGTTGGATACCCTTATAATTAAAATTATAGAAATAAAATATTCTCATGAATTTTCAACTTATTTAATGGCCTTCTAGACTTCTAATCTACTAATTGTAAAGTTTCGTATATTTTGTAATATCAAACCTGAAGGAATGTCCGTTATAAAAATCAAGACCTCCATTACGGAAATATATCGTATACTTATCGGAAAGATAAGTAGCATGGGACTAAATCCATCACGGATTATTTGTAGGACATTATATTAGCCCAGATCGAGGATAAAGTTAAATACCTGGCCCACCAAAGAAGTTGTGACTTAATGTAGAGACCAAAGTGGTCCAGTTAGGACTAAGTTCACTGAGAAGATTGACTACCTAAAGACTAAAGTAGCTCAAGTTAAGGGAGAGCTTAAAGAAGAAATAGCTAGAACAGAAGCTAGACTTACCGAAATCGTTCTAAAAATCCAGCTTAATCTGGAAGAAAATCTCAAAGTACAGACACGTTGGATCATTGTCATGCTCATCACCATTCTACTGGTCATCTTGGCTTGGGTCTTTAGAGATTGAAATTATTCAAGTGAGTTTTTTACCATTCACTTGTCTGCGTTTTCCTAAAATTCTTTAAGTTTCTCACTCTTTTCAAGAAGAGTGACTTTGATTTATTCCAAAAACTGCTTTTCGGTCTTGTGTCTGGTGATGGCTATGATGGAAAGATTAGATAATCTACCGTAGAAATTCGTAGAAAATGACCTACGACAAGTATGTAAGCTCAGTAACTGATATTTGGAAAAAAATCCTTCTTCTTTTCTTTTGGTATCAAGGTTCATCCTTGCTCCTTCGACCTCCTCGGTAATAGCCGCCAATTGACAGATTTTTTTTAAAGTAAAAATTGAATTTTTGATCGGACATTTTCCGAGGCACTCCATCATATTTTTCTAAAACTTTTTTTAATTGTGAGTGAAGAAGTATAATGACATTATGCCCGTTTTCTTAGTTTTCACTTCGATATAATCGTCCTTAGTTTAATCCAAATCAAGCTGTAGAAAATCACCTACTCTCAGACCTGTACGAAGACCTATAATTTCGTTATCTTGTACATTCTCCAACCGATCACAATTCGATAAATCTAAATCGGATATCCTGTTAATCTCTTGACTATTTAGATAGACATTCTTTAAATAAAAAAGTTGGGATGATCCACTTCTTTATACACATCATATCCTTCCAATTTAGTATTACGCTAGAAGGCTTTTATACTTGCAATACGAGTATCCGAATTATTTGGGTGAAGTTCTCTCGTTTTACAACGTAATGAAGAAATTTTTGATGAAAATTTAAGTTGATATCAGAAAATTTTAACTGTATCCCTTTAAAGTCCTCAAAACTTCTCAACCTTTGTAAACATGTTTTTTTTATTGTCCCTAAAGCAAGACCATCTGTTTTGCCTTTTCTTATTTTTTAGGAGTTTCCCGAATATATTTTTTACAATAATCTAATAAGAAAACTTTCTCTTCTGATTGATTAAAAAACCTTCTTACTGTATTCCTAGTCCATTCTCTGTCGATTCAACCCCCTAACAGTCTTTATTCATCTAATCAATCATATGGGCTGAAAGTTTTTCTAATGTAGTATTGATAAAATTCTTACTCAAAGCTTCAGCTAAATTTTTGACGTATTTTTGTTTCTTATTTAAATGTTTTGGACTGATGAATAATTCTATTTTTATATGGGTACTTATATTTCTTGCATTGGAAAATCTTAGATAAATCCGAGAAGGATTTTTTCTTCTTTAATGACAAATTTAAAAGAAACCATGTTAAATAAAATTTAGATAACAAATATGATTAAAAATTCTGTTTAATGTAATTTCATATATTTTTCAAAAAGATTTAATTTATTTATTTTGTGGTATTAAGATGGTTTTATTAAGGGTAGAGTTGCTAAGGATTTAGCCTAGTTTGTTTCAGGATTCAGCACTGGTATCGCTTGAGGTTTTTCATCACTATCGATGCAGAAAAAGGTATAGATGCCTTCATTGATTTTTCGCAGGTTCTATTGTAAATGTTTTCTATCCATACGTCTGCAAAGACCTCCATTGAAGTAGAGAAGGTATAGGAAACTTTGGCTTCTATGGTGACGACGCTTCCCAATGGGTAAGACTTATTGAAGGTTATATTATATTAATAACTGTTGTGACCAATCCGTTTTCCAAATGTTTGGAAGCGGAGATGACGTATGCTCGATCTATCTTAGTGAGCAATTCTACTCCGGACATATGATTGAATTTATTGGTCTCATTGGGGTAGTACGATATTGGTCATCATGACCAAGGAATCTTTGGCCGGTTTAGATTTTCTCATGATAATCGTTTCGTAGCGAAGGTATCATAAGCGACATAGGTTCTTTTGCCTTCTTGATAGATTTGTGTGACTTTGTAATTTTTTCTCAGTCTCTTGAGTAATTTTCGGGCTCTTTTTTTTTTGATTTGAATACCTGAGCAATCAGTCAGAATTTTTGACCTCAATATGCTCGATTTCTTTTTTGGGAGTTGGTTTGATGAGAATGATTTTAGGTAGAGGTTTATCGATAGATTTTTCATAGGAAATAGCAATATCGTAGGGAGGGTGGTGCTCAACGTATCGAAGGGGTTCTTTTGAGTGCCCTGTAGGTTGGGCTAGGTAGATATCGCCCCCGAATTCACGGCTAGGAGCAATGCAGCTGCTGCGGTATATTTCATCCATCGGTAGGTTTTGTTTTGGGTTCTAGGTAAAAACAGACTTGCTTTGATCTGATTTAAGCTCTAAATACCTCATTCAAGAAATTACCTTGTGTATCGGGTTGAAAGACGGGTTGATCTTCCAAAGACATTTCAAATCGGCCAATACCCCTCATAGACAAATGTCGTTCTTCGGATAAGGCTTTTTTTTCCACTGATTTATGGTATAGTGGAATATTCAAGCGTCTGGTTGTAGTTGATTTTCTCTACCGTGGCGATCTGATGAGTGAATAGGCTATCATTGTTCTTTGATCTTTACATTGAAGCTTAGTATTTTCTTTGGTGGTATGAGCATTTGATCCTGTATATCGAGGGCCGACGAACACTTTTGGAAGAGGAGCCTCCAAAACCAGGTACGATGACACAATCGTATTGGTAAAGCAGCTCGCAGATGTATTTTGTCAGGTTCATGAAGCTAAATTTACTCTATATAGTGAAAAACCGTTTGATTCGAAAGGATTAATTTTTTATATTTACTTGAATTACAGAGGTGATGAATACAGAAGAAGACCAATCCCTTTTAGCACTGAAATATTACAAAGGCGCATAGAGGCTATATCTTGGGAAGATGGCCAATAGAGACTATGGGTAATGCTAAGATGTTTTGGAAAAGTGAAGCATCAGAATTCCGTAAAGTATCAAGATTTAGGCTCATGGCGGCGCAAGACATTGGTAGAGATAATCTTTTTTCTAAAAAGGCCAAGGAGGTGGATCGGTCGAAGACGATGGGTTGGAAAGTTTTATATTATTCGGATATAGATTATCCCCCACTTTTAAAGCATTGTTCTGATGCTCTTTTGGAGCTGTTTTAGAAAGGAACAATAGATTTTTTCAGGACAAGAAATTGATCAGCATTGTAGGTACCGTCAATTGATTGATTATGGGAGTGGTTATAACTACTTGATGATCAGGATTATTGTGCATCGACCCATCGTGTTGAGTGGATTGGCTTATGGTTAGACGTAGCAGCGCATTGAACTGCTTTGTACAATCGGATTGATACCGTAGGAATATTGGCCCATGGCTTGGATCGGATGGGTCTCATAAAGCATTGGCCGAAGAGATCTGTGATATGGGGGGGGGGCTTGCTGACCGAATATGTCGCTTCTAATCTACCTTTATGGGAAATTTTTTTTCTTACAAAATTGCATCATAGCCACCTTGAGTCAAGCTATGATCATCATCAAGACGATGATGAAAGATGGTGCTATGATCACGGTAAAGTATACCAATATGTACAACAGAGATGTCTTTGCTTTGCCTGGTTCGGTGAGGGATCCTTATAGTGCTGGATGCAACCATCTGATCAAGAAACATCAAACATATTTGATCATCTCTGTACAAGAGATGGATTATTTGCTTAATTGGTAGGATCCTTCTCAAAAAATGTCTAAGACTGAGTAAACACAACTTTTCAGTGTATTCGAGACCGAAGAAGAGGGTCACATACTACCCTTATCTCTCGGAAAGAGGCAGGCAACAACTTGATGAGATCTTCTATTCGTTTGGATATACCTGTCCACCAGTTGATGGGTCTCTTGCTCTCTATGGACCTCAAAGGTTTTGTCAAAGTTCTGTCAGGGAAATATTTTGAAGCGGCCTGTAAGTGATCTTTAAATCAAATCCTATCCTGATAAGTGATAATCATTTACCTTTACAAAGTCTGAGGGGGACTAGGTTTCAATAGATTTTTTTAATTCATTCCAATGAAATATATCTCACTACCGCAACAACTTCTCATTAAAAATCGTAAAAAACTTACCGATTGGTTGGATAAAAAATCTCTGGCAATATTTAATTCCAACGACATTTATCCGATCAGTGCCGATAGTACTTTCCCCTTCCACCAGCATCGCGACATCTTTTATCTCTCAGGAATCGATCAGGAGGAGAGCATTTTGCTTTTATTTCCGGATGCTTTTCACGAAGCGCATAGAGAGATCTTGTTCCTCAAAGAGACCAATGATCATATCGTGATCTGGGAAGGACCTAAACTCACCAAAGAGCAAGCTAGACAGTGTTCAGGGGTGCAGACTGTTTATTGGTTGAACGAATTTGAAGGTATCCTTTATAAGCTCATGACTGAAGCCGAAAAAATCTACCTCAACCTTATCGAGCACTACAGGCCCACGTGCGAGGTGCAGACACGAGAAGATCGGTTTATCGAAAGGATTCAGAGGCAATATCCTTTACACGAGTACAAACGAAGTAACCCTATCCTGCAGTGCCTACGTTCGATCAAATCGCCTGAAGAGATTACCCTAATCCAAACAGCTTGTGATATCACAGAGAAAGGTTTTCGTCAGGTTTTAAATTTTATAAAGCCAGGCGTCTGGGAATATGAGATTGAAGCTGAATGGATCCACGAATTCCTTCGAAACCGTGCTAATGGATTTGCTTATACACCTATCATTGCCAGTGGCTATAGTGCTTGCATCCTGCATTATATCGAAAACAACAAGCTCTGCCAGGATGGTGAACTGTTGTTGATGGATGTCGGGGCTTGCTATGCCAATTACAGTGCCGACTTAACCCGTACTATCCCAGTGAATGGGTGTTACACCGAGCGTCAGAACCAGATCTATGATGCCGTTTTACGGATCAAAGAACAAGCTGCCGAGATGCTCGTACCTGGAAACGATTGGTATGCCTATCATAAGGAGGTTGGGCAAATCATGACGGCAGAACTGATTGACCTAGGATTACTCGATCGGGCCGATGTGCAAAATGAAGATCCCCAACAGCCTGTTTACAAAAAATATTTCATGCACGGAACCTCTCACCATTTAGGGCTCGATACCCATGACTATGGCATCCTTTCAGAACCTTTCCAAGCTGGGATGGTTTTCACCGTAGAGCCTGGCATTTACATCCCTAGAGAAGGGCTTGGTATCCGAATCGAAGACGATTATGTCATCCAAAAGAGTGGTGCACCGTTCAACTTAATGAAAGATATCCCCATCTTGGCCGATGAGATCGAAACCTTAATGCATTCAAAGCCTTAGTTTTTTGATTTTTTCAATACTTTACAGAGACGCGTTAGGCGTTGCGTACTCTCCTGCCGACCGAGCATCTCCATGATGAAAAAGATATCAGTCCCATATAAAGCACCGACTAGCGCTAGACGTAAAGGTTGCATGAGCTGACCAAATCTAATTTGCTGGTCTTTTGCAAATCCTTGGAGATTTTTCCGTAAATGATTGGCTGTAAATTTCTCTATGACTTGCAAAAGGTCTTTTAGTTGATCCAAATATGAGGCGGTGTCGGGACACCAAGTTTTTTTCACTGCTTTTTCTTCGTAAGAGTTAGGTGGGACGAAAAAATAAGCTGATTGATCCCAGATCTCATGGACGAAATGGGCCCGATCCCTTACCGCTTTTACAACCCTTTGGACATAATAATCTTCTGCATAGATCTGACGCTTTCTGAGTTCTTTTCTGAATAGTGCTGTGAGTTCCTCGAGTGGTTTTTGATGCAGATATTGTTGATTGAACCATTGTGCTTTTTCCTTATTAAATCGGGCACTAGATTTTTTGACCTTTTCCAGGGAAAATTTTTTAATCAATGATTCTAGGGAGAATAGCTCCTGCTCTCCGCCGGGATTCCATCCTAAAAAGGCGAGCATATTGATAAAAGCTTCAGAGAAATAGCCTGCCTCGCGATAACCCTGAATGATAGCTCCACTCTGTGGATCTTTCCATCGCAAAGGGAATACAGGAAAGCCTAATCGATCCCCATCACGTTTGCTGAGCTTACCTTTACCCTCAGGTTTTAGTATCAGAGGCAGATGAGCAAACTGAGGCCTATCCCAACCGAATGCGCGATATAGGAGCAGGTGTAGAGGCATCGAGGGCAACCATTCCTCGCCACGAATCACGTGGGAGATCTGCATCAGGTGGTCATCTATTACATTGGTCAAATGATAGGTGGGCATACCGTCGGATTTGACTAGAATCTTGTCGTCGAGGTTGTGGGTGTCTACGGAGATTTGTCCGCGGATCTCATCGTGTAATTCGAGTAGTTGACCAGTAGGTATCTTGAATCGGATCACATAGGGTAGGCCACGTGCTAGACGGTCAGCTATCTCTTCAGGCTGAAGGTTTAAAGTATTGTACATCTGCTCTCGGATATGGGCACTATAGATGAATGCTTTTCCTTCTACATGGGCTGCTCCTCTAAGTGCTTTAAGCACTTCAGGAGTATCAAAGGCGTGATAGGCATGGCCAGTCTTTAAGAGCTGTTCGATGTACGGTTTATAAATATCCTTGCGTTCAGATTGGTGATAAGGGCCGTAGTCTCCGCCATAGCTTGGGCCTTCATCGGGTTCGATCCCGCACCATTGGAGGGCTTCGAGGATGTAACTCTCTGCACCGGGAACAAGGCGTTCTTGATCGGTGTCTTCTATCCGCAGGATGAAGTCTCCTTGATATCTCTTTGCAAAGAGGTAGTTGTACAGAGCTGTTCGGACACCACCCAGATGCAAAGGCCCTGTGGGGCTAGGGGCAAAGCGGACTCTTACTTTTTTCATAGATTAAGGTTTTTCTTCTGCGAAAATAGAGTTAAGTAGCCGTTTTGAAAGGGTCTAGAGGAGGTCATCTTTTACAGTGCTATATGAAAGGTCCTTGTTCTACTTCTTTTTGAGAGTAAAATAGAGTTTTAGTAGGGTTGGATATGCTGTTGAGTACTTCTGTAATTTTATCATTACCTTTTAAGGAGATGTACTATTCTTGAAATTTCTTAATAATGAATTACCCAACTTCTTTATTGTTCTTCATTAGTATGTCTGCTTGGGCGTGTTTTTAGAGCCGCTTAGTTTTTTTATTTCCTTTATTTTTTTTCTACCTCTTTCTTGAGGTCTAGTAAGCGTTTGAGATTAATCTATTCATATATTTTTTCAATCTCTTTATAAGTATATTATGTTTTTTGGATATAGTATTTAATTTTTTATTGAATAATTTTTCTATTCATGTGAAACATTGATCTTCTACTAGTTTGGATAGGTGACTGTTTGAAATCTCTAGATTTTCTTGATGGATATTATTTGTCTCTTTTGGAAATGTCTTTGTATTTTTTGAAATGCGAAGATTTATCTTATTTCGTTCCAATAATCCTGGTTGCGATAGTTTGTTGGAGGTACTTGGTTTTCGGTGTCTGTGGACTCAGGCTGATGATACACCTCTTCTACCACTTTTATTTCATTGGTTGAGGGTGATGTTTTTTTACTATTATCTTATATCAAAGTATTTAGTCTTGTATTTCATAATCAGATGAATTAGATGAGATGCCTGAATTGGAAGATATTGATGAATGAGAAAAGTATTTGTCCAAATCAGGTAATTCATTGATTATTTGTCCTGATAATGACTTTGATCTAGATGATGTGGATAAAGATTTTTATTCTTTATTATCATAAATGTAAGATTTTTTAGAAGGTATTTTTCCTAAGTCTTTGATATCGAATTCATTGATATACTTTCAAGATCAGGAGCTTGTAGTTTTAGAATATTTAAGTAGCAAGTGTTTGTTGTTTTGAAAATGCATTCCAATATCGTGTTTTGATACCATTCTAAACAAAGTATTTTTCGTTTAGTTTAGCAATGTTCTCTTCGATTTTTGATTTTAATTATTGTATTTTTATTATAATAATTAGAATGTGATATTTTTTTTGATAATGATATTCTATAGATTTTTTTCTCTCTTACCCTGTCTTTTAAATTTAATAGTTCATATTTTTTTAATTATAACTCAATTTAGATGTTTAATATTTTTTATATTTTCTCTCTTTGTTTAATATTTGAAATATTTCTGTAGCGTTTTTCTTCTCTAATTCTTTTAAGAACTTTCCTACTTCTATTCTGTATGAGTTTATTTTTCTTTATATTGGATATCCTTTTGAGACATAAAAGAGTTCTATATTATCTTTAAAAGATTGTAAACCGCGCTTTATCTTATTGAGTATTTTTTTGTTCGCTATGTCGTCTATCTTTTTTTTAATAGAGTTGAGGATTTCTCATAAGTTCAAGATATATTTGAACAGTTTATAGGATAAGTGTATTGATAAATAATTTATTATCTATAAAATAAGATTTAAAAATCTAGGATTTTGCTCCAGTTATTTAGTCTTTATATATTCTTTTAAAATTTCCTCAATAGATTTTTTTTGTGAGATATATCTTTAATATTTTCTAATATAACGTCTATATGTAGGCGTTTTTTCCTGTGTAGCTGATGCTAACAATGTTAGAAGATGTATCTAATTCTGTGATTACCATGCTTATATTGAAAGGATTAATAGGGATACGTTTGAAAAATGCATTTTCATGACTATTGGGTTGATGAATGAATGTCCCACTTTTATTAAAAGGTTTTATAAGAGATCTCGGTCGGTGACAAAATTGTATTTACTTTCTGTTATAATAATAGGATTGCCATCTATAGATTTTGGATGGGGGTATTTGTGATATATAGTGAGAATTTGCTCATGTTTGGGTGCCTGGTCCGTTTTATTTGCTCTGAAACTCCTAAAAATGCTGCGTTAAAGCGTTGTTTTATTAAATGCTTAAGATAATCAGTATCAATTAGTAAATCGCATGCTTTTTTATGTTTTTTTTTTAATCTCCCTCTCTAAATTTAGAGATATATTTCTTTATTTTATCGTAAATTTTATTTATATCATTTTTTTATTAATTCATCAATACCCCTCTTAATTTCCGCTTAGTTTTTTAATTCTATAAAATAGGATAGTTTAATGAATATATCGTTATTTTTCACAATCGTATTATAAAGATCAATTGATAATTTATTATCTCTTTCTTCTTTTTCTAGATGCCTGATATGACTTCAATTTTATTTAGTATACTCTTTAGTATATTGGGTCATGAAGTTTTTGTATATTATTTATTATAGAATGATTTTCATTCTTATTTTAAGGATATTGTTATAATTTATAATAATTAACATTAGTTAATAATATTTATACTATATATTGATTAGTATATATAGTTAATTAAATAATTATAATTATAGATAAATAAATGGGAATTAATTTTTTATGATTTATAACAAATCATAAGAGAAGGTTCGAGTTAGTTTATTATAAAAAAAAACATGAATTAATTAATTATAATTACATACATATATAAGTTAAGTATTTTTAATTTAAAAATAAAAAAATACAATATTACCAAATAAATAGATAAATTTTAACGTTAGGATCGAGTAGAAATGATCCTATATAATGAAAAAATCTCTTCTTGAAAGAAGATTATTAATTTACCTAGATGATTTATGGGTTAAAAAATTCGATTTTTATGGCAATTTTTAATTGGTTGTAATTTAATAAAGATAAAATGAAAAATATATTAAAGAAGCTAGCTAAGATGCTATTATTGGTTTGTACAATGGTTTTCATCCCATTGAATGGAGTATATGTGCAGTTAGCAAATGAAAAAGTACAATTTGAGTCCCCTTTTTCAAGATTGATGAAAGTAGTCCAGAATTCATGCCGTTGTTCCCTAAACTGATGGATTTTGACAAGTGGTCTTAGAAGTCTGTGCAACTGTGGTTGCTTATCTAATCAAAAGAGATTTCAGGAATCTACTCGATGCATTACAGCATCAGCAGACTGTACAGGTGATATACGATATGCACTTGATCGTCAAGTTCTCATGCTTAATGTAGGTTTGAAGTTGTTTAAGGATGAGTTGACTAAGATCTGGTTTATCCTGCTTGATAAAAGACCCGTATTCCAGAGGGTGACCGTACAGGATTTAGGCACGTCTTCTGTGCTGAAAATACCAAGAGGACGTTAGGGGGCATGCACTTTATTGGTAGATAAAGTGAAGTTCAAGAGAAAGCTTGGGAAGGCGCTATTTGGATTGAAATGAAAAACGTTTGTGCAATAAGAAGAAAATCGCCCCATCACTCTATACCCTTGGTGTATAGTTTTTGAATGACACAGGGAAAGTAAAAATAAAATACCCTTCCGGGTATTCTTAACGCTTTGCATGCAGATGATATATTAGTGTGCTACCAAAGCTTTCAAGGATTTTGGAGGTAACGGTATGTGTTTGTACAATGTTAATGATTATTATCAGGTGGTATTGATCAATAAGAGAGATGGTTTAGTTATATTTTATTCAGATTTATCAACCAATTTTGATTACAGGAGTACTACCTGTAATTGCAATAAAAAATTAGTTTATACTTTTTCGGATATAACCAATGAGCTTATTAGGAATGAAAAAAATTATAATTGTCCTTGGCGTGTTTATTTTTTTGACGGACTCTTTGCAAGCGCAAGATAACAACCCAGGCAAGTTTGATCCCATCATAAAAAAAAACTTTAGGAGGCAACAAAGCTTTTGAAAGAAAATCTCTCTCTTTATGATGCATAGAAAGCTCTAGTTAAAGAATTGTTTGATGAGATTAAGGAAAATCTTGGTCCCTTTCCGACAGGGGGCAAAAACATCCCAAGAGAATCTGGATAAAAGATCAGGCCCGTATAAAACTCGTTTTCCTGAATTGCGGAAGCAAATAGACACACCTAATGAATGCTCTGATCAAACTCTTTTCCGACCATATAGATGCCTTGAGGAAAGTGGGAGCATTGAAAAAAGTCTATAATAAGTCAGTGCTTCAGTCGGATCGTTGGAGAGAGGTAGTAGAGAAGTAGTCTAAGTGGACTGGTGTCCATAAGGGACTTTCTGGAGAGTTTGTCGAGAAAGTTATGAATGCGATTCATGAAGAGTTCTTGCGTATCCAGAATAGGAAGCAGCCTTAGATTAGATCTTAAAAATTTTTCTAATGAGTCGGATTTGATCCAATTTTTCCCAGGTGAAGAGTTCTACTTCTTTTTCGATTGTTTGGTTCTTATTATCGATAAAGGTTTTCCATACTTTTTCAGGTGTCCTACCCATGTGGCCGTAGGCAGCAGTTTCTTCATAGATTGGCTGGCGTAGTTTTAGGCGTTGTTCGATGGCGTAAGGACGTAGGTCAAAGATTTCTTTCACTTTTTGGGCAATGACTCCATCAGAAAGTCCTAGTTTGGAGGTACCATAGGTGTTGATGTAGATCCCCATAGGCTCTGCGATGCCTATGGCATAAGAGATCTGTACCAATAATTCGTCGGCTAGACCAGCAGCTACTAAGTTTTTAGCGATGTGTCGCGCAGCGTAAGACGCCGAACGGTCTACTTTGGAAGGGTCTTTCCCTGAGAAAGCTCCACCACCGTGTGCGCCCTTGCCTCCATAGGTATCTATGATAATTTTTCGACCAGTCAGGCCCGAATCGCCATGTGGACCCCCGATGACGAATTTTCCCGTTGGGTTGATATGGTATTTGATCTGATCAGTGAAAAGTTTTTTCAGACGATCAGGCAAGATTTCTTTTACTCTCGGGATAAGGATCCATTTGATGTCTCGGGTGATGCACTGCTGCATCTTCTTTTCGCTATCGAATTCATCATGTTGGGTAGAGAGGACGATGGTGTCTATGCGTTGAGGTGTATGCTTATCGGTGTATTCCAAGATGATTTGTGCTTTAGCGTCTGGTCGGAGATAGGGCATCATTTGACCTTCGCGCCTTATGGTTGAGAGCTCTTGCAACAAGCGGTGGGAGAGTTCCAATGCCAGTGGCATATAGTTTTCGGTTTCTTTAGTAGCATAACCAAACATAATACCCTGATCTCCAGCACCTTGATTCTCTTTTTGAGATCGTTCAATACCTTGTGAGATATCAGGCGATTGCTCATGAATGGCTGAGAGTATTCCGCAAGAGTCAGCATCAAATTGGTATTCACTCTTCGTATAGCCAATCTTTCGAATGAGTCTACGGACGACCTTTTGTAGGTCTACCCAAGTGATCGAGTGTACTTCCCCGGCTAGGATCACCTGACCAGTAGTGACCAAGGTTTCGACGGCTACTTTTGCCTGTGGGTCAAGGGCAAGGAATTGGTCGAGTATGACGTCAGAGATCTGATCAGCGATTTTGTCGGGGTGGCCTTCAGAGACCGATTCACTCGTGAAGAGATAGGGCATAATTTTTGGCGTTTTGATGGTTTATCTTGATAAAAAATAAAGAATGACCCATGCAGCGCCAAAAAACAAAACACTGTTTTAGCATTTTTTGTGAGGTTACAATCAGTCAAATCCTTCCTCAATCAACGCAGCAAAGATAGAATAATTTTGTGCTTCTTTGGTATGAATTGAGGTTAGTCATGTCCAATCTTCCATGCGATAGGGACCTTTTTCGTCTTCCAGGATAGCGCAATAGCTCGAGTAGCGTGAGGGGGCGATCTCTTTCTCGTCTACAGCTTTGATCACGGCACAACCAGGCTCTTCGAGGTGAAGGCAATTATAGAAGCGGCATTGTCCACGCTGACGAAAAATCTCCGGGAAATAATCTTGGGTCTCATCTTGTGCCATATCGACCAATCCAAAACCTTTGATACCTGGTGTATCGATGATCTGTCCGCCGAAAGGCCATTCGAATAGTTCTGCAAAGGTGGTGATATGCTGACCTTTTTGATGGTAATTGGAGATCATGCCAGTACGCAGCTTCCAGCCAGGGGCTAAGGTGTTGATTAATGTGGATTTTCCTGTTCCTGAGTTCCCTGCGATCATGCTCACTTTGTCGGTCATCTTTGTTTTGATAGGATCGATTCCTTGTCTTTTTTTAGTTGAGAGCTCCAGACAATCGTAGCCAACTTTTGTATAAAGATCGATTAGTGTGTCCTTTTGCTTGGAGAGGGTCTCATTGTGCAGGTCAATTTTGTTAAACAGAAGGATGGTTGGAATGCGGTAAGCTTCCGCACAAACTAAGAAGCGATCTATGAAGCCGGTAGAAACCGATGGGTATGACAGGGTGACCATCAGGAAGCACTGATCGATGTTTGCTGCCAGGACGTGTGTTTGCTTGGAGAGCTTGACCGCACGACGAATGATATAATTTTTCCGTTCGTGTATCTGGGTGATCATAGCTGTTTTGTCAGTCTGTGGCTCGAGACTGACCCAATCCCCAACAGCTATAGGGTTGGTACTCAGCATTACATCAATGCGTAACTTTCCTTTGATACGTGCTTGGATGTATCCTCCTGCATGCCGGATGGTGTACCAGCTGCCTGTAGATTTGACGACCATGCCTTTCATCAGATCTTTTCGCTGGTTGGGATCATGATTTTGTTTTGAATGTTGACGGATTCTTGATGTATAGTTTTGAAGATCTGATCGGTGCATTCTTCTGAGAGCCCTAAGGATTTGCCTGAGCGTTTGGATCGTTGTAGAATGGATTCCCAGCGGTTTGGCTGGAAAATCGCTACGTTATGCATCTTTTTTAATTCACCAACTTTTTCGGAGACTCTCATCCGCTCGGCTAGTAGGGAGATGAGGTTCTGATCCAACTCGTCTATCTGAGCTCGCATACGTTCTAGTTGTGATTGATATTCGGAGTTCTCTGGATTGTCGTGTTGTCTGAGTTTGATCATTTTAAGGATCCCTAGGAGCTGTTCGGGGATGATCTGTTGTTTGGCATCGCTCCAGGCTTGATCCGGATCGCAGTGGACTTCTACCATCAGGCCATTGTATTCGAAGTTGAAGGCTTGTTGAGCGATTTCGAAGATGCCCTCGCGATTTCCACAGATGTGCGAAGGATCACAGAGGATAGGAATGTTTGGATAATAGTTTTTGAAATCTAGGACGATTTGCCAATTGGGTTGGTTTCGAAATTTAGATTTCTTATAAGTAGAAAAGCCACGATGAATGACACCCAATTTTTCTATACCTCTTCCGGCGAGGCGTTCCAATGCACCGATCCATAGGTCGAGGTCGGGATGGATGGGATTCTTTACCAGCACGATCTTGTCGGTATCTTTGAGTGCGTCGGCAATCTCTTGTACGGTGAAGGGGTTGACCGTACTACGGGCGCCGATCCAAAAGATATCAACATCGTGTTCGAGTGCGTCTTTGACATGGGAGGCTTTAGCTACTTCAGTAGCTGTCATCAGCCCAGTTTGTATTTTGACTTTTTGGAGCCATTGAAGCCCGTCACGGCCGATGCCTTCGAACTTATTGGGTTTAGTACGGGGCTTCCAGATGCCAGCCCTGAATACTTGGATGTAGGATTTTTCAAGACGTTGGGCTGTTTTGAGGACTTGTTCTTCGCTCTCAGCGCTACAAGGTCCTGAGATGATCAAAGGTTTATCGAAGCGTTTGATCCAGTTTTGTTTAATATCCGTTAATTTTTTCATCGTATTCAATTTAGTTTATTATTTAAGGTTTATTCTTTCAATGCTTTTCGCATTTCATTAACTTCCTTCATATATCGGTAGATCATTTCGGGTTTGTTTTTTTTGTAAAGAAGTCCGAAAGGTACTCAGCTGATTGATATAGGTCTCGATGACTTTGAGTAGGTTGGTTTTGTTCGATCGGGAGATTGGTATCCAGGTATCTTGGGATTTTTTATCCAGGTGTACTGTGGAGCTGAATCCGCTGACAGCTAGGTGAAAGATATTTTGTTTATCTCTTTCAATGTTCAGTACAGTACGTGCTAATTTAAAGAAGAGTACGTGTGAGAAGTGTGAAATGTAGGACAGGTGCAGATCGTGTGCTTTAGAGTTCATCTGGACTAGGAACATGCGTAGTTGGGTGTAGACCTTTTCTGCTGTTTTAAGAATATCGAGAGTGCTGTATTCAGCTTGGCGGAGGATGGTAATCTTTCCTTTAAAAAGTTTGGAAAAGGTTGCTTCAAGACCGGAATATTTAGTATCTGCTATGAGATGACTGCTGAGGAAACGGTCCCGATTGGGATGGTCGGCTACAGCTTGGTAAATCTCGTCTTTAGTGGAGCCAGTATCGAATACGATACTTTTGTTGGGGATCTGCTCCAGAAATTCAGCGGACATTTTTTTTATTCTATCGACAGGGATAGCTAGGATGATGAGTTCAGATTGCAAGATGAGTACATCTAGGGATACGATCTTCTCAACGAGCTCGAATTCTAGCGTGCGTGAGGTATTTTGCGGATTTTGATCTGTCCCGATATTTTTTTTCCAGAAGTTTGCTTGGCGTAGGGTCAGGGCCATGGATCTCTCGATTAATCCCAATCCGATGATTTCGATACTCATGAGCTAATTCGTTTTTGTACTTTCTCTAAAGTTTTTATAGGACAGCACAACGAGAAGCGGACATCCCCCCTACCACAGTTTCCGAAGATACTACCTAGAGTAATGAATATCTGTCTTTGGTAAAGTATCTGGTCAGACCAAGTTTTTTCGTCTTGGGAGTCTGGGAGTTTAGCGTAGACGAAGAGTCCAGTACTCTTTTGGTTATAGGAAAGGCCTAAGATATCGCAGATCGCCCAGATGAGTATCCGCCCCCCTTGGTATAGATAGTATTGAGCTCTTGAAACCATTCTTTTGATTGTTGAATCGCCTCGATGGCTCCGAGTTGTAGGGGTAGATACATGCCGGATTCCATCTGACTTTTGGTCTTGAGGATGTTTTGGATGAATACTTTTTTACCAGCAACTATCCCGATGCGCCAGCTAGCCATATTGTAGCTCTTGCTCAAGGAATTTAATTCTAGGACGATTGCTTTGGCTCTCTGGATCTGAAAGATGTTCAGTACTTGTGGATTGAGAATAAAGTTGTATGGGTTGTCGTGGATAAATAGGATCTGGTGCTTGTGGGCGAAGTAGACATTTTTTTTTCAATTGCTCGAGTTTTGCTACAGTACCTGTAGGTATATGCGGATAGTTGATCCATAGGATTTTGATTTGAGAGAGATCTTTACATTCTAATGCATGAAGATCTGGTTGCCAATGGTTTTCTTCTTTCAATTCATAATGAAGGATTTCGGCTTCGATGAGTTGAGATACGGAAGTATAGTTCGGATAACTTAGGTCAGGTACCAGGACCTGATCGCAGTGCTCTAAATAGCTCATGCTGATATGTATGATGCCTTCTTTAGAGCCCATCAAAGGGAGGATTTCTTCATCAGAGTAGAGCGAAACCTGATAATTCTTCAGGTACCAAGCGGTAAAGACTTGACGTAGATCGTCGATGTTGATATACCTTTGATAGGTATTGGCGTGAGGTAGATCAGCAGCTTGTTGCATCTCCTGGATGACGCTATTTGGAGGTAAGATGTACGGATTCCAGATCCCTAGATTGATGATGTTTGCGCTGTTTACCTTTAACCAACCGATCTCCTTCAATTTTTGGAAGAAGTAATATTCTGTGATGCTGGGTTGATGCTCATAGGTTTCTACCATTTTTGTATTCTCCCATGATTGAAAGCTCTTGAGTTTTTTATTGAGGCGTGCTTCTATCTCTTGATAGATGTCTATTTGCTTAAAGATCAGATCAATGAAAAAGGCGTATTCCCAGGGCTTTTTTATGATGTGAATCGATTGGATCTTGGTCATGTTGATGCCTAATTCAGTAATGATGTACAGTACCTTAGGAAGGTTGCCGGTGGTATGTAGCAATCTAAAACTGATGGAAGTTTTATCGAAAATTATTTCCGGATATCTCTGCTCGGAGGAAATGAGGATGAAAAAGCGTGTGAAATTATTTAGGACCGTTTGGATATCTCTCGCTAAAATCTGGAGGCCGTATACTTCAACGGCGTTTTTTGGAGCGATGACTGCCAACTGGTCGATCCAATTATCAGTGATATCTTGGGTGGATCCTGCTGTGTCGGGATATTCTGATATTTTCATCGCGGGATATCTGTCGAAGAACGCTTCACATCGCAAGAGGGCCATCAAATGGGAGATCATTTCTTGAAGGTTTTCTAGGCTTTGTCCAGGTAAAGTCATCAGCTGATGCCGTATGGGTATATAGACTTCTCCGATGATTTTCAGCGTATGCTTGGAGAGCAATGAGTAATTGGTTAAAATGTTGCTGGCTATCGAATTCTCTATTGCCATTACACCTGCATCTATCTCAGACTGGGCTATAGTCTTGTTCAATGCTTTGAATTTCATGTATTCGAAGAGTTCATATTCAGACTTTCCGAAGTGTTTGGTAACTGCAGCATGATGAAAATAACCTTTCACTCCTTGTATGGCAATTTTTTTTCATTTTATTAGTTCATAAAAAAAGCCCCGATGGCGGGGCTTTATATGGTTTGTTTCATTTTTCGTCAGCATACAAAGCCCATTACTTTTACCAAAAAAGAAAAAGAAGTAAAAAAATATGTTATATGTCTGCTCAATTTTCATTTCACAGTGTATTTTCCGAACAAATGTACGAATTGATTTTTAATTTTACTAATTTTAGATCTTTCTATGAAAAAAATATCTATAGAGGCACAATCCCTCAGCAAATAGTACCGTTCTTAAAAGGCCTTGGATGCAGTGTTTTTTTGATATGGCGCCGGTCGATCGGGTGAGGTTGCTCGGGGTCAATGGTTCGGGAAAATCTACTTTGATCAAAATATTGACCGGATGCACAAAGCCTTCCGAAGGCCGGTTGAAGCCCCATGGGTATGATGTGGTAGCGTGTGGGATGGATCTCAAGTGCTCGACACTGCCTACTTGACTGATTACAATCCACTTTATCCAGAAATGTATGTGCTCGACGTATCTCGATTATGTTATTGCGTTGTATGGTGTATCGCAAGAGGCTCTGCGTGCCTTATTCAAGCAGATGGATTTGGCTTAAGAGGCTCATAAGAAGATCGGATAACTTTCTAAGGGCTATCAGCAGGGTATCGGCTTGATGCAGGACTTGTTGCACGATCCACACACAAGTGTTGATTCTCGATGAGCTACCACCACATACCTCACCTGAATCAAATCCTTGAAATTCCTCGGGTTGATCCGAGCCTTGGGTCGGGAGAAGACTGTACTCTTTTCCACGCATATTTTGCCAGAGAATAGCTAGTGTATGATTGGGTCTTGCTCCTCGATTGGCGGTAATTGTTCCTGGATGTTCGGGTAGAGTAGGTTTTGAATGACTATGGGCACCATAGAAAAGGACTTTCAGGATTTGTCCATCCCGATACAAAATCAAAATTAGTAGTTATGAGGGTAGTAATATAAATGTCAGTGAAGCGGCTGTGATAGTTGACGGGGAACTTGTTGGATACATTTCGTAAGGAATTTTGATCCTGGAATGTTTTTAATCTGTTGATTACCAATATAATATTCGAATGACTCGTGGGGAAAGTCATACGTTTGCGGATCTTTTCTGATGAGGATTGTGTGATGAACCGATCGATGCAAGAAGTCGGTGGCAATCTATTGGTGGTGAGTTAATTCATCTTGCATGCCTCGACAAAAAAAAGACCAATTAACCTTCTTATATCCGTTCGGATCAGTCTGAGCTGGCCTAATCCCTTTGTTTGAAAAATTTATTGCTCGTCTAGAGAGACAGAGATGCAGAAGTAGATAAAAAGAGGCTGATTTGGTGCTTATATGAAAGTCAATTTCTCAAAGATGGACCCGTGACTTTCCTTATCGATACGAAAGATAAGAAGTGAATTCGGACGTATTGGAGATGGCGGAAGTATCAGAATGTGTGTATTATAAAAAAAAGTTAAGTTATTAAATATATGTAAAACAAATATTACTTCTTTATTTATATTAATAATATGTAATGTTTATAATATTATATTAAATTAATCATTTATATTGATTATGATCTTTAAGGTTTAGTTTCCTTGTCGCTCAATGTATCGGTAGGTTTTTAGGTATTTCTCAAATGGGAAGTGTCCTGTGATTAGCTTTTTCGTTTGGATTTTTCCTTGGGAGATATATTAGACAGTCTCTTCATAGTCCTTGTTCTTGTGTATACTATGCTACCAATTAGCTCAGCTCATGCTCACAGATAAATCCCATGTGTATGAAATGATTGCTTCTCATATACTCCGATGATGACTATGGTGACACCATCTTTACATGGGCTACCAGAAGGCTCAAGGAATCCTCAGCGCATACACCTTCAAATCCTAATTGAAACCCCTTATCTCCGAATATCCTTTGTACGGTGTCTGTCAAATGTTTCTTTGGTTAGGTTGACTGTCTCTATGATACCGAAAACCTTGGCGATGTCTAATCTGAAGTCCTTCAAGTTAGTGATTAGTTTTTTTTTGAACCATGGATCAATTCGAATTGTGCTACTAGGTTTCCGATGGTCCCTACTCCAGAGACTACTACATTTTATCGTAGACATCGACCCTCTTGTTGGCGCCACCCACTGAGGTGGTCTCTACCAAAGCATCTTTGTCATAGGTTATATTTTCGGGAATAGTTACGAGTTGCTGTTCGTTGATGATGAAATAATTTTGCGCACAGTCCAGCGCTTGAAATTCATCTACTTTTAGGTTTTGACATACGTTGTATCACCCATGTTTTCAAGGTGATGCATGTACCTTAAACCAATTGTGGCCTTGAAGTGGTGGGATTATACCGGATCAGACCCGTTGTCACATCACAGCCTATCTCGACCACCTCTCCACTGTGTTCATGTCCCTGTACCACTGGGGCATGATGTAAAAGGATGCTTCCCATGATACACATGAATGTTCGAGCCGCACAATCCGATGCGATAGATGCACAACAGTACTTCGTCGGCATTCAAATGCTCGGATTCGGGTATTTTTCTAAATTTGACAACACCCGGTGTTGTCATGACTACTTGTTTCATAGTGATATTTTTACCGGATTTCCGGTTATTTTAATTGAAATTTTCCAAGAATATAGTGAAAATTATGATCAGACCTTTGATGATTTGTGTTGGTAGGCTGGTATGTCGATCAAGTTCATGATGTTTCTGATCATACCTAAGATCAGTATACCCAGCGTTTGTATGGCCATACCTTTTCCCCCTTTCAGATTTGCTCCGCTGATAATCACTCTAGCGATGGCGTCGAACTCCATGCTTAAATCGATAATGTACGATCCAACACCTGTATGTGCTGTGCTGATCACCTCAGTGATTGCGGCTAAGCTGAAAGAAATGGAATAGACGGTAAATTTGTACGTTGTTACCTTGATACCTAATAGGCGTACTGCTTCTTCATTGTTACTGATATCGATGATGATTCGTCTTAAGACATAGTATCGCAAGATCAGTGAGCTCATGGCTGAAATGATCAGAAAGACCAAACTGGTTTGGGTATGCCTAACGTATAACCGTTTCCAAAGTTGCTCAAGGCTATTGTAGTATCACCGATGAGGATCGGCACACAACATCTTGAAAAGATAAAGCCCACAGTCCACTGGTGATTCTCATAAAGGCCAGAGTAGCGATGAAAGGGACCATCTTGTAGATGGCGTCATGAGATACGCTGAGAGACTACCTACTACAATTCCTGCAATAATGGAGGTTATGATGATAATTAGTAATAGCATGATCGATAAAAACAAGGCAAACAGTATGCCCACCATCGCTATGACCGAGCCTAGGATGAGGTCAATCCAACCGATGAGTATCACCAGGAAGATGATGATTGTATTGTGATCGATGAGAAATTGACCTATTATTTCGGGGCTGATTTTTATTAAGTCAAAGATTTTTGTATTATTTAAAGATAGTCGTTTTAGAAAATTATTTATTACCTGATAGATAGGTGAATAATGATTTCCTCGGAAAAATATTTTTTTTGTCGAATTTACCTTGTACTTGATATTCGCGCATGACGAGTTCTTTCACAGATACCTATTAACTTGGGGATCTTTGAGGAGACCATAATGATCCTTACGCTTTTGTACGATAGTTAATTGATGAATTGGTAGATCTCTATCTTGGCTCCTACGTTGACGATCCGGCTGGGCTCGTCAATGATGATCACTTGGTAATTTCGGTCGAGTCATTTGGGTAAGACTACTTTTTTTTTCTGATTGCTGCCGCTGAGCTTGTCTACTTCTAGGTCTTCATCCTTGGTCTTGGTGGCGGGTTTTTGAATCAGGTCTTTAGTTTTTCTTTTCTGAATTTGATGAATACCAAGTGATTGATGATGTTTTTGAGATTGGTCAGGATGATGTTTTGCTTCACGGACAATGAGAGGACACTTCTTGTTGTTTTCGGTATTCGGATACTAGACCGATACTGGATTGCACTCTACCATGAGGGGATTTAAAATTTGTGGGTTTGCCCTGGAGATAGATTTTGCTTTGGGCTTTTTTGTCTCTGATGAATGCTACCCAAATGAACTCGGTACGTCTGCTATCTACTAGTCGTGCTCATCCGATGAATTCGTTTACCTTGACGCTAAATGAAATGTCTTTCAGATTGGTGTTCATTCCAATGTTTTCCACTTTGAGGAGTTCTGGTCCGATGGTGGCTTTTCGGACAGAGTATATTGTATGGGATATCTGCTTAGCATCAGCTTGATGACATTATTTTTGTCAATCTCGGATATGGGAATATTTTAGCTTGTGCTGCCGTCCTTCAATACGGTAATCTGGTCTGCCAGCTTGAAAATCTCTTCTAGATGATGTGAGATCTAGATGATGGTAATGCCATTTTGTTTTAGGTTGTGTAAGGTTTTGAAAAGTTTTTCAATTTCTCTGGGACTCAACATAACTGATGGTTCTTCAACGATAAGGATTTTTACATTTTCTGAGAGTGATTTGGCTATCTTTACGAGTTCTTGTTGGGCTATGCTCAGCTTGCTCACTTTGGTCATGGGGTTGATTTGGAAGCTGATTTCTTCGATGAGCCGAATTGTTTATTCTTTGATTGTACGCTACTTCATCCATGAGTATTTTTTTTGAAATCATTGTAGTTATACATTATAAGTAACTGATAAGTTGAGGACTAACGAAAATTTCTAGTAAATAATTCAGATACCTAGTTTCTTGCTATCATAGGGATTTTTGATGAGGACTTTTTATCTATCGATTCGGATCTCTCCACTATCTTTTGATGCGCGCCGGAGAGTATTTTCATCAGGATAGATTTACGAACGTCATTTTTTCTCATCAAGGCGTTAATTTCTCCAGATTTTACCTTGAGTGTGACTTTTTCAAAACTTGATTACCACCGAAACTTTTGGAGATATTGATTAGTTCGACGCATGAAGAGGGCTTTTATTTATTATCAAGATGGGATCAAAAGATTAATTTGTGATCATAGTATTGGTCTACATTTTCTTTGGTGATCGCTGCTGGTAGGGTATAGATGACTTTTGGAATATTTTTCTCTCCATTAAGATGTTTGACGTTCGATTTGAGATCGAGTTTACCTAGGGCTGTAGCGTCAAGTTTATCTTCTTTAATTAATTGGTAGGCTTCTTTCTATCCATCAAACCTGATGATGAGGATATCACGGTTTTTTCTGGCTTCTTGGATATCCTTCATCGTGCCCATGGTCATGGGCATCATTTTTTTTTTTTTGCGAACAAAATGCATTGATGTCCGGATGAACCACGAGTATGTCTTCCCTGGCTTTCAAACTACCTTAGTTGGACCAGTGGTCCAATTCTTGTATTACGATCTGGATCTCGGTAGCACCTTGCGATCTGAATTATTGTTCAGTGATGCTGCGGAAGAGTCCTTGTCTTTTTTTTGCTGATTTTGTTGTTTTGGGTACCACTGATCATGAGGATTTTGATCTTTTTATTGTCCATTTTTTACGATCTATGTCGCCGATCAGTTTGCAATTACCCAAGTTATTGGCTTATATAGAGATGACGTAGTTGGCCTTGGAGTCGATATAGCTATCTACATCACTATTAGTATACCTGATTTCATAATATTATTGATAGCTGGTACCAAAGATTTATAATTTAATAAGTTAATAATCAATATCTCTATATTTTTAGCTATCAAATCCTCGATAGCACCTACTTGCTTGGCAATATTGCCCTAACCATCGGATAAAAAGAAGGTTATACTTATAGGGATTCAGATTTTTTTTGGATGACTTTGGAGAGTGCTACTAAAAAGGCGCATTCTGCAAGGGCCTGCAGTAGCCTATTTTCGCTATTGATAGATCTTTTTTTGATTGGATTTTGATGATGACCTTCAATTCATCTGTATCCGTTTTGAAGTCTTTTTGCAACTTGAGAGGAGGAGTAGGAAGCTAGCTAAAAACTCGACTAAGTACAACACCCTTATAGTTGACAGATATTTTTTGTCCTATTTGTTTGGAATCTCTTTTACCTTGATAGGTAGAGGAATTGTACTATCTATAAATGATAGGATTTATGATGTTGGCTTTGAAATGGAGACGATTCTTGGTCGATGGTCTTGGATAAAAGACCCCCATTTGCTTTTAGTATGGAGGGTATTGATTCTAAGGTAAACGTTTTTTTTTCAATAAATAAAGAGATGGACTGAAAAAGTGGATGAGGAGCAAAGGGTATAATTTTTACGAATTTTATTTTTCAATAACTTTACACAAATTACGGTCTATGAGTGAAAAGAAGACGTCTTTGCATTTCATCGAACAGATCATTGAAGAGGATCTCGTTGCGGGTTTTCCAAAAGATAAACTTCGTTTTCGTTTCCCACCTGAGCCCAACGGGTATTTGCATATAGGGCATGCCAAGGCAATTTGTTTAAATTTCAGTTTAGCCCAACGTTATCAAGCTCCAGTCAATTTACGTTTTGACGATACCAATCCAGCTAAAGAGGAACAAGTATTTATCGAAGCGATCAAAGAAGATATCCAATGGCTCGGCTTCCGGTGGAGTAATGAGTTCTATGCTTCAGACCATTTCCAACAACTCTACGAATGGGCCCAGAAGCTCATCCGAGAGGGTAAAGCCTACGTCGATGACCAATCGCAGGAGTTGATCAATGCACAACGCAATACACCTTTTAAACCAGGCATTATCAGCCTTTATCGGGATCGTTCGGTGGCTGAAAATTTGGATCTTTTTTCCCGAATGAAGGCAGGTGAATTTGACGAGAGTAGTTGTGTACTCCGGGCCAAGATCAATATGAATGCGCCTAATATGAACCTACGCGATCCGGTGATGTACCGGATCCTGAAGAAACCTCATCACCGTACTGGTGACTGTTGGTGTATCTATCCGACTTATGATTGGACACATGGCCAGTCCGATTATATTGAGCAGGTCTCGCATTCGCTTTGTTCTATCGAGTTCGAAAACCATCGTCCGTTATACGATTGGTATCTAGAACAGGTATATGACGGTAGGGTTGTCCAGCCGAAGCAACGCGAATTTGCCCGTCTCAATCTAAGTTATACAGTCATGAGCAAGCGAAAACTGCAACGTCTGATCAATAGAAAGATGGTCAGTGGTTGGGATGATCCTCGTATGCCTACACTTAGTGGCTTGCGCCGTCGTGGCTACACTCCTGAGGTTATACGTGACTTTTGCGATCGAGTGGGTATTGCCAAACGCGACAATCTAATCAATGTCTCGTTGCTTGAGTATGTTGTACGTGAGCATTTGAATAAGATTGCCCCACGAGTGATGGTCGTGCTCGATCCGGTCAAGCTCATTATTGAGGATTATCCAGAGGATTGTGTGGAGTGGCTCGATGCTGAAAACAATCCTGAAGATCCAAAATCGGGTCAACATAAGGTCCCTTTTTCCAAGGTATTGTACATCGAAAGAGATGATTTTATGGAAGAGGCACCCAAAAAATTTTTCCGCCTGGCGATTGACCGAGAGGTACGTCTGAAGAATGCCTATATCGTCAAAACCCTTCGTGTGATGAAAAATACCGTTGGGAAGATCACCGAAATCCATTGTTCGTACAATCCTGAGAGTCGTTCAGGTAGTGGTACTCAGGCTAGCCTACGCAAGGTTAAGGGCACATTGCATTGGGTATCGGCTAGGCATGCGGTCCCCATCAAAGTAAGGCTTTATGATCGCTTATTTTCTGATGCTGCTCCCGATGGAGATAAAGAGCAGGATTTTATAGAGTTATTAAATCCAGATTCACTGAAAGTCATCATCGCTTATGCTGAGCCCTCTCTAGAAGAGGCGCAAAGTGGAGATCGCTTTCAATTTCAACGCCTGGGCTATTTCTGTGTAGATCCGGACAGTACAGCTAATTTACTTATCTTCAATCAGACAATCACACTCAAGAACAACTGGTCCAAAGTCCAGAAAAATGACTTTTTGTAAATGAGTCAGTTAGGTGTTTGTGTGGTTTGATTCTTTTGGGGATTTCCTCTTGATTTTTTTGGGAGTAGATCAGTTGTTTTTGTCTTTGTATGGAAAACAAACGTCTCTTTTATTTTAGTTCTAAGGTGTTTGGTTTTATCTATTATCCTTACACCTTCTCCATGAGCCCTTTGTTTCGTTGTGCCTGAGGCTTTTGAAGTGGCTTTGTTGGGTACCTTTTGATCGATTTGGATTTTTTATTGAGGGTTGCTTGTGACATCTTTTGAGTAGTGATTTGAATTATTGTATTTGAGATGTCTTGAGTAACTGATTCTGAGATTCTTTTGTGGATTAACTTTGGAAACTTCTCAATGAGTTTACTTAGATTTTTTTGTTTACTTTTAGTTCATATTGAATGATAGTGATTACCGAAACTTCTTTAGCTTTTAAGACGTCTTCAGTTTTTTTTCCGGCGTTTATTTTGACTATTTTCCATTAACTTTTCACGATATATCCTATAGTGATACGTTACCTAGTACTGCTTCTATCACTGGAGTATGCTGTGACGACTGGACTTATCAATCCTACCGTTATGAATGTGATTCCTAATATGGTCATCCTGATGAGCAATAGGGATGTGATGGTAATTCTATCGGATAAGATCCCATTCTTTTTGAAAAAGAATCTAAAGTTTCTGATGGAAGGAATTTTCCTGGTTTTGTTCCGTTGATTAAAATTCATAATTTTTATTTATTTTTTTAAAATAAATTATTTATTATAATATTGTATTTTACAATAAAGATCTATTACTTAATTTAAATACCTTCTAACAGAAGGGTTTTTGGTGGAAATCTATTTAATTTTATTATATCAACAAATATTTGATTTTTTACTAAAATTTTGAATATTAAATTTATTCTCTATTTGGGTAAATACAATAAATCCCGTTATTATAATTATAATATTTTTTTTTAAAAAAAATGACATCAATAAGCTTATATTCAATTGAATAACAATAATGAAATCAATTTCCAATAGAAGTAATGGGTGATTGTGGTAATAAAAACTTTACAGAATTTCTTGTTTTGATCTTCTTAAAATAGGGCAATATATCTGGAATTCAAACGAATGGTTACATTAGAAAAAGAACCGAGTTGAGGGATGAATAAGTAGACTCTTTATCTTGATCAGGATCTTAAATAAGATACAGTTTTACATATTATTATCTCATTTTCGTAAAAATCGATCAGGCTATAGACATGGGAGATTTACTGAGTTCTCCCCTCCACCAATTAGATAAGACTCCTCCACCATAGAGGTATTTGACACTTAAATAATCTACCGTATCGATATAATGAATGTGACCACTTAGGCAAAGCTTCACTTATGGATATTGATAAAGTAAATATTTGATCTCAGTAATGTCCTTGTATATGCTACCCATTGAAAAGCATACTTCTGAGGAGCTTTTCCTATCAAGTTCATTCATAAAAGCATAGAAAGACAATATAAGTACATTGGAGAAAAGGTAAACGAAGGTGTCTTTAGGTGTATGCTCGAGTTCTCTTTTCAATCAATTGAATTGGTCATCTTCAGGGGTATCATATTTGTTTATGAAAACCTATTAAAATTTTATATATGAAGAGTAGGTATTCTGTGGTTGTTTTTTAGGATTTTATCTTCACGAAAAATCAAAAAGCTGCCAGCCTGATAGAGCCAGGCTACAAACCACCAGGCATAGGCTTGGTTTAATCCGCATACCCAAGAGATCAGTCCCATCTAAGCACTAGGGTGGTGATCAGTTCAGCCAATGATCTCTTGTTGAAAAGCTTCATTTTGGATCTTTTCTGAGAAGATCTTCATACTTGCTGGAAGTATAAAATGTGAGAAGGCTACACTTTCAATGATAAACAGCCCATAAAAGGTTCTTAAATCCTTCAACAGTGGTAAGGCTGAGATGCTCAGATTGTTGTCATAATCGCTATTGAAAGTAAAGTGATTGTCTTAGGATGAGATCTATATTATCGGAGAGCTTGCCAATTAGAGGTATACCCATGGTGCTAATGAGCGCTGAGACCATGAAAAGCTTGCTAACCTGATCAAAGCCATGGCTGAATATATCCATCAGGTAAAAAGGCAATAGGATCATGAAGTAGAAAAAGACAATTCTCCGCAAGAAAGTCAAAGCATAAAATTTGATATATTGCTTTCTTCCCTGTACAACGGGTCTGAAGACGGGCTTTAAAGTATGTTGATTCGGAATAATCTCAATTCAGTACAAGAGCAGCCAACAATGTAGCTACCAATCCGACCAATGCCAAGATGTAAAACACAGTGATTGTCTGATAGCTCAAACTGTTGATTAAACTGATTGAAAAAGGCTCGAGAATAAATCCTAAATTAATCGAAGCGCTAAAGAGCCTCATTTATTGGTCCTTATCAGTGTTTGAGAATTCGATAGAGTAATCGGTCAGAATGATGATGATGATCCCTTCGACCAACCTCTAGAAAAAATCGGATTACCGAGATCAGTTCATAGTTTTGATTGAAAACATAACAAGTCAGTGCGATAAAATAGATCGATAAAAAGACAATTACAATCTTTTTATTTCCTAGAAAAGTGGTGATACGCACACAAAATTCCTTCGAAAGAATCCGACCGAGAATCAAGAAGATAAAGGGCAATGAACCCTCTGCAGGATCATAGCCATACGAACCCTAACAAGCCGGAGATTAAAGGCGATATTGCCCCCAGTACCTGTGTTGATCAGGAGTGAAATCAAAAGGACTGTATAGAAAACCCGTCGATTGGTTATTTTTTCATGCATTTTAATGAAATTTTATAAGTAAAGACTTTTGATCTTTTCATCGATGATGAGATATCCTTACCTAAGGATATGAATTATGTTTCCATTGATTTGGATGATAGTGCTTGAACGCGTTATCTTTCTCTGCGTGTTGGCAACATCTTCCACGATGAAATCAACAGTCTCTTTAAATCGGGTACATGTTCGATCGAAACTGACCAAACCATCGACAGTCGTTTCGCTCTCGAAATTGACCGATATCAATGCTAGTGGCTTACTAAATGCCCGGATTAAGTCCTTTAAGGCCTTTATTCTCATTACAAACGATGGAAATCGAATGTGCGTCGAAATATGGACCGTCTGGTGTGTAAATGCTGTTTTTGGGTAACACAATGTTCAACAATCCGGTCTAATATTCTCCCATGATTGCTTGCAAAAATCTATCTTCACTTGCTTCCGATTGATAAATATGTAAATTTCTTCCGGATCAAAGATGAAGAGTATCAGAGATTTGTGGGTTTTTCTTTTTGATCGCATAAAACTGCTCTTCCGCCGAGGTATTGTAAGGGTCTACAGCCAAGCCATAGTTCGTATCGGTTGGGACCCCAGACCAATGCTGCCTTGTCTAAGCAGCTTGACAACAGTTGTGATGTTGGATGAGTTGATTTTTATCATTATTATTTATTAGTTAATATGAAGCAATGTAAAAAATTTAAGATAATATTTTATATTCCCTCTTTTACTAAACCAAGTATATTCTTGAAATAAGAATCCTTGAGTCTGCTTGTGTTTTATGGTGAGTCACAATTATAGGTTTTTAATAACTATTTTTTCTTTTATCCTATATATTTTGACTATCAGTACTTAGTCTTGATTAAATTCCTTTTAAATTAGGAAAGCTAAAAAGAATTCATTTTTATATATTGACGAATATTTTATATGCTTTAGTAATGGCATCTTTTAGAGCGATTAATGCAATTTTGACCTTTTCTAGGGATCCTACTAGATAGGTTGTCCTTCTGTCATAATATCTAAAAGATTTGCTTTTATACAAGATAGCCTGTGGATCTGACATTAATTGATCATTGTTAGAATCTTTTGAATACTCATCGAGTAAAGTATAATAATAAAGAATAATTAAATATTATTTATTTAATTGTTAAAATATCTAGTAAATATATATTTATTATGTATAAATACATACTTTTTTTATGTAATATCATACTGAGTAATAATAAACAGTCTGCTCTAATAAAATGAATAGATATCCATCTGATTTTTATGGTTGTATATTTTTGTACTTAATTGTTCGCTAAGACATCTTGAAACATGTCTCCATTATTTCGAGTTTCATAGCTCAGGATAGATGAATCTTTTAGTAGGGTATTATACAGTAATAGAAAGGCTTCACTAATAAATGATACTTTTTTTCTTATACTTGCTGTTTAAAGAATTATCTAAATTAATGTTTGGTATATTTATATCAATAGGACAATTTTAATTAAATATATAAGATGTTTTCCATTATTTCTATCTTCCCTACCTTGCTATATATTAATTTAACTCCTTTTGCTATATGACTTCCCTTAGTGAAATTAAAGATTATTGACTTAAATTTAAAATAATTTTAATAATATAAAATAGTTTTTCTTGAGAAAAAGATTATATTTTTATTATCTCTTTTTCATGGATGATTATCTCGATTTGTGAAGTAGTAAACTTATTCATTTTAAGTATTTTTCGTACTCTGAATATATATAATTTGAGATTAAAATAATTAATTATTAATTAAATTTTAAAATAAATAAAATTAGGTATTATATCAATAAGTAACATATTGTACTGATTTTCAATATAATATGACTATTTATAATCTTAATTTTAAATTATAAAAAAATCTTGAACATACTGAGAATTTTTTCAAAAAAAAGAAAATATACGCAACTAAAGACGAGTACCTAAAATAGTTAGTCTAGAACTTATAGCCATTAATCTAACATTAGATAGGTATGTATATTGATAATCAATTTTTTATAATTTTATCTAAAAGTGATTTTGAGCCTTTGATACATTACAGTGTATATAATCGTAGAAAAAGAGCTCTGAGCTCTTTTTTTAACCAAATCCGTAAAAAATTAGTCCAGAGCCTTGATCAATTGAAATCTCATTTTATTCTTGATAATTCTTTTTTACTCATGAGCAGCTCGTTTTCTCCCATTAATTCGTGCCAGACCTTTCAATGACTCTCGCGATTAATTTAGTGGTTTTTTCGTTGCCACCCATAATGTGTCTCTGGTTTTGTTGATAAAATCTAGTCGGTTTTTCATCTCGCGGATTTAGGTGATCATTTTTGAATGATTGTTTTACAATTGTTTTGTTTCAACACATGACAGTGGATAATGTGGGCTATGCGTAATACTCTTTTTTCTTGGGATTAAAAGTCTCGTATAAATTCTGTTCTTTAGTCCAAAGAATTGGTGTACTGAATGCTTATGAGCTCAAGTTTAGATAATTTTTTTACAGCAACTCCTACTTTTTCTCCAGCGGTTTATTTTAGTCCTATGAATCGGATGATCCTCGCAGCCCACTTTTTATTGTACAACTATCTCGGTGTGTAGACTTCTCGTCTAGAGCTGGCGAATCAGGCCCGATGATATGGGGCCTCTACCTAAGTCTGGTTGATCCTTTGACAGCGGGGCTCTATGGCTTTCCCACTGATCTAAAGATTGAGTATCCCGAACATGCTCACAAGTGATCAACAAGGTAATCTTATTTTTATAGACTAGATCGTTTTGTACGAACTACCAGATCTATCGGATGAAGTCATCAGTACGGTGTACTGCATGGAGCTATTAGTTATAATGACCTTCTTGAGCAAAGTTGTCGATCGCTCCAAAAGCGATGTATAAAAATCTTGGATGATTTTTTTTTCAAGTATTCCAAAGCGTATTGATGCGTGAATGTATCATAAGTGATCCCTTTTCAGATCCGGAGCAATTATTTTTGAAGTTGGTTCAAGGCATTTTCTTTCTCATTCAGGGGTGAGTCAGTGGAAGAAGTAATAGCCGGCCTCGGATGGGTACACCACTATGCTTGTCATTGATGATGAAGGGGAAAATATCCCATCTGCCAAAATCGGACATTTTCCATTTTAAATCCTGTCTTTTGTACAACCGATCTAGCAAGGTTTCATTAGAGTTGTAAAACTTCTTGTTGCTCCGGATGCGTACGTCATTGGTAAAATCGTTGATATTTTTGTTATAGTCCGGGTAGGAAAAGCATTGTTTTTTGGATACATTGATTTGGTTCCCACAAAAGTGATTCCTATAGAGTTGACCCTTAGTATCCAATTCACTTAAAAAGAAGGGTAAGAGGTTTATTCTCTGTGCCTCAGGGGTATCTTTCGAGAAGGCTTGTTTGATTTGGGCGGTATCTTTGACGTAGGAGATCTCGGCGATCAGTTACGGATCTGCTCCATTGAAGAGTTTTTTTCCAGTGCAATCCGTATAGAGTGATTTAGATGATATTTTCGGTTTTTTGGTCCCGTAATAGATAAGCCGATAAGCATAGGACAATGTTAAACATTTTTTTTCATATAGTGAAAGTGTTAATGATTTTTAACTTTTAATAAAGATTTAAGATTTTTAAGTGATGGTGTCTTGAACAAACCCTTGGTTTTGGAGAGCCTTTTGGACATTATCGCCATTATATCGATATTCGGAAGTCGGGTAGACCCCAGCGGTAATGTACTTGACTACTTAATTATCTGGCTCCAGTACGTCCGATGGACTTTGGAAAGGCAATGTGGTGATAATTGAAAAAAGGTTCCCAACCTGACTGGTAAAAGGATTGAATGTACTCCTGGATATTGATCTGCTTAAGGAATTTGTATGAATTGTATTGTATTTTAGGTTATTGGATATATGGATGATAATCAATCTCTGAAAGACTATAAAATCAAAGTTAGCCAGGATGACTTTTTCATAAAAATCTTTATTATCGTCTGTGATCCATCCTCTTTGAACCGATTTGGCCAAGATGAATTGCAGATCAGGATACTCCATTAACATATAGAGTTCGTTGACTCGGTCGCTGTAGTAGCGGTTGGTCAATCTTAGAGATGGTGCCCGTAACTCACTTAGGACTGAATGTCAGATGGGTTGTATGGGGTGTATTAGCACACTTTTAGGTGTTGAAATCGGTAGGGGATAAGCTAGATTTTTGAGTATTGGGAGATATTTGAGTAGATTTACAAAATCTTTATTCATTTAAATGCTGCTTTCTAGGCTATTGTTTCTGTAGAGTTTGTACACATCTTATCTTGTTCGGTATACTTAAACTAAGTACTTTCATCCATTTTTTTTTAAAGAGGGTCAGGACCGGATAAATCTCTTGAAATCGTTCTTTTATCTTCAAGTCCGAATCGTTTGATTGGTTTGATAGGGTGAGCAATATGCGCAGCCAGAAACTATTAATGAGCTTGCGCTAAAGTGATTTGTCACCCTGATAAATTAGGTATCCGGCGATGTTTCTCTTAAATTGGCTAGCTCCTGATTGGCTATTTTCAATTCATCCAAGATACCCGGTATGATCTTTTTTTAGGCATCATACTGTGAGGGCAGAGAAAGGGATTTACTACCTATTGCCGGATTGAGGTATTTATCCCCTTGTAAGGATTCTGAATAAGGCACTTCCATATAGGTTCGGATCAGGTTGAAGAAAGTATAGGGACTGGAAAATTATACTAAGGCTAGATAAGTCGTTTCTCCTGTACGACAGGCTTCATGCATCATGTGGGTGTACCTTCCGCAGAGCATCAAATTCAGAAAAATATTCCCGTGCATATATTTGGTATTGTCCTTTGCAAAGCTCAGTTGACGTACGGTCACATGGATTTTGAAGCTTCCTTTATTTTCTGTTGACATTTGAAAGAGGTCCTTTTGAACTATCAGTAAGAGCTTGAAGGGTTGGACTTGCTCAGGATTGTTAGAATCTTTGGCCAATTCGTCCAGATCATCTTTGTAAGTGCATAGTAAAAAGAGACTGATCAGAATAAGGTAACGTTTGATCTGGATGAGTTTTTAAAAATTCATACTCAAGATAAAACCGATGATATAGGCCGAAGGCTCTTGAAGTTTCTTGTAGTCTTTTCCATTGGGATTGATAAAGCGGACTTTTATTCACAATCAGACATTGTAGGTGGTGATAGAAAAGAAGACTTTTTGAGATTCGAGCTTTTAAGCTAGTCCTTGAGGAAATCAAAACTGAGTTCCACTTGGCGTAGCTTGATGAAAGAGCTGTTGATGAAGATACTTTGTTTGACCTTGTCTTAATAACTTCTAACTAAGTCGATTCAATTGCTCGTGTAGCGATTGGGTTCCTAGCTGATGTCCCCATCAGTTTTTTTTTAACGTTATTTACCTCTTCAGGGGTAAATTTATTTCCATGATAAGCTGCCTCGTGTTTTGGATTGGTACTATCAGGATGTGTACCAACCCACTACATCTTTCAACCCATCTTTGAGCGAAAACCTTTTCCAAACCTAGCACTGATCAGAAAACCCAGTGTCAGATTTTTGTACGAAAGAGCTTGAGCTCAACCGAGTTTCCAATCTGGACTAATGTAATCCAAGCGGATGGAAGTAGCTTGCTTGACAGATAAGCCGTTTTGACTAATGATCGGTTATTCATCAGGCGAATATTTCCATGCTGACCTGATGTATTGATCGGTTCGTTGGCCAGCTCGCATCCCTTCAATATTGTACCCAAAATAGGATTCTATTGCGTTGAGGTAGCTCCTTTATAAGTACTAAATCAATATAATACTCCATTGAAAGCTTGGCGTCTTGATCGTCTTGGCGCTTAGGATGAGTTCGATGCCTTTTTTGACGTATCGATTGAAGTTGTTCAGACCTTACTGTAACTTGAGGTTTTGGAAATGGATTGCTTGATGATCTCCTATTGATCCAGATTTGTAATACACTCTAGCATTTAGCTTAAATCGGTTGTGGAAAAATTTAGTTTCTAAGCTAGCTTCATAGACACTGGTTAAATTCGAATGAAGAACAGGATTACCCAAGAAACTTAGGAAATTAAATTCAAAAAGATATGCACATCGATAGGTGGCCAGATAGTCATACAGTTTGACGTCTTGTCCCGCTTCGTCATTGGACTTGATTCTTTGTCTGAGAGAAGATCTCAGTAAATATTATCCAGATTGATTCCACGTCTGAATCGGGCCCAGGATGATCCTCGGATCTTTAGAAAATTGATTCATTGGGTGGGTAGGTCGACCATCTTTCAGAGGATCAGACTCGTGAAGACCGAAGGCTAGTTATACTAGTTAGCTTAGGATGGTAGCGAAAATCGTAATCCCTGCGGTTGGTCAGGTCGCGAAGTAGAATCATCTTTTTGCAATCGAGCTCGAGTGTGGTGTAAAGGTTGTATTTCTGTAAGCGTTCTAAACGTTGGATAAAGCTGACCAACCTACACTATTGTTCAGATTATACAGTTCGGCTACCCATAGCCTATCTGTCGTGGAATAAAGAGCCGACATCAGAAATCTTTTCTCTCACCCTCTAGGGGTCTAGATAGGCTAATTTAGCCAAATATTTGCTCATAATTTAGCAATAAATTGGTCGTTTAGAGCTCATAATTGATCTGTGTGATTTCATAGTTAACTTTACTATTTCGGCTATACTAGAGAAAAATCTTGATCCATTTCAATTCATAAAACTTGTTGGCCGATTTAAAAACTTCCCTAAGTATCAGCTTTAGGTGATCGGTGACATCGTATTTTAGGAAGGCATTGCCATAGATCTTGTTCTGGTTATGGGTCTGTAGCTGTTTCGTAGATCATAAACCAAGGATTATTGTACCAGGCATAGTTGTAGTTGCATTATTGGATGCATTCCTTTCCTGTTCGTTAATAATTTTTCAGATTGAGAATATCAGTTTCTGACCCCATTCAGAGCATCATATTGTAGATGATGTTCAAAGGGATCTAACCTCTTCGAGGATAATTAATGGAATATTAACGGTTGTAATTCACTATCGTATCAAAACGAAATTTTTTAGTCAACTGATATCCGCCGGCTATCGAAGCATTAGTGATGTTTAGGTTTGTATTGGGCACCTGGCCATGAAGGTATCGATGGGAAATCCCTAGGTGGATATTTCTTTTTTTGCTTTTTTTCCAGCGATCGAAAAGTCATAGGTGTTGAGATAGCCTGTGTGCAGAGATCGCTTCAGATTGTCTTGGCTTCTAAGACAAACAAGGTAAGGATTTCAATCGCCCGGTAGAGGTATCTATTGAACTATTGTATTGAGTGGTCTCCCACCAACCGCTAGGCTTCAAGGAGTCTTTTAGTTGATATTAGTTTTACATACCTATTTATCAATATATTGTACACTATTACCTTTACCATTACTGAAGGTGTATTTGCTACCGAAGCTAATACCGTATCGAGTTTGCTGTTAGGAGAAATCGAACCAACCTCCATTGAAAACACTTTTTATTTTCAAGGAGATGTCAATTTTTTTTACGGATTTTACCTTCCTTTTTCATTATGATCATCACCACGTAGCGAGTAGGATCGGCATTGTATAGAGTTGCTGCTGTAGGGATTTTGAGCATATTCATGCTTTCGATTTCTTCGGCGTTGATATCTCAGCTGTCCGAGTTGATCAAGACATCGTTGATACTGATCAGGGGTTTCTCGCCGCGTAAAGACTAATTGGGGCTTTCAAAAAAAACTAGGTTTATTGGTAGATAGTTAGACCTGATATTTTACTTATTAGAGTCGCTATAGAGCTGCTTATTTTGACTTTGTTTAGGGATTCGGCTTTTGATCTCTTGGGGTAGAATAGCCGATCTTATTTTTCTTATTTTTAACTCTTAATGATGTAATGGTGAACTCTTACAAGAGTTTATCATCTTGTATATGGATGATAATTTTTCTTATCGTTTTTGAGTACCATTATTTGAGTTTAGAAACTGATGTAAGAAACCTCTAGGGTGTCCTCTCCTTTGGAGAGAACGATCTTAAAGTTCCCCTGGTTATTGGTCTCTACAGTTTTGGATTACGCTTTCATCTGTACTGTAGCCCATGGGAGTATGGTACCATCTTCTGAGATCACTTTCTCGTTTAAAACTCTCATTTGGCCGAATACGAGAATGCTAGAGAAATAAAAGTAAAATACAATGATAGAATGTTGGGTTTTTCATGATTTTGTAGATCAATGAGAATAAAATTCCAGAATGTGTCTTTTTCCAACTTTAAGTGGGTGAGAATTTATTGTTAAGCTTCTGTTTAGGGAGGGCCAGATCGTTAAGTCAGTGTTAAGTACTGTTTTGAAAAGAAGAACGATGATGATTGAAGTTGTTTGTACGGATCAGAATAAATAATTGTTATGAGAAATATATCACTATTGATATGTTTTTTTTTGGCTCTATTGTTGAATGTGTGCAGTCTCTTAAGGGTATCTTTCGACTATGATAAAAGCGTAGATTTTTTATTATAAGGGATTTGGCTTTCATTAAAATAAAATGATCTGGATAAGAAGCCGTATTGTGAGTACTATCAAGCGAAATTTAAAGATGAAAGGGCTCAAAAAGACCAGTTCCAATCCTGATTTGTACGTCAACATCTTGTCGTCCACCGAAGAGAAGATTAATATTAACGTTTATTCTTATGGCTGGACTTATTGGCATGGAGATGATACAGTCCGTGGTGGTGGGGTTGGTAGAACAACTCTTATGTCAGCCAATATATCGAGGGGGGGGGGTGATCATCGACTTGGTAGATGCTCAAAAAAAAACATACTGGTCTGGCAGGGCCAAGGTGGCGCTATAGATATAGGTGATTTGGAAAGAAAAAATGAGCGCATCAAAGCCGTGATCGATGTTTATATTAGCCAAATATCCACCTGCAATCCAAAAATCAAAGTAGATTCATGGTGGTTTTATAACTCACTTGATGAGAAAGGATGGAACGTTGTGATTTGTTGTAAAATATACTTGATCAGACGATTCTGGAAAAGATTTTTTATTCACACATCTTTTTGTAGATGTTGATCAGTCCGTTGGTCGAAACATCGTAAGAGGCGACTGAATCATCACGACCTAAGTCGGGCAAGATTTTTTGTGCCAATTGTTTACCAAGCTCTACGCCCCATTGGTCAAAACTGAAGATGTTCCAAATAATACCTTGGACGAATATTTTGTGTTCATAAATGGATATTATATTCCCCAATACACTAGGTGTGAGCTTCTTGAATAGAATAGAATTACTTGGCCGGTTGCCTTCAAAAATTTTGAATGGGGCTAAGCGTTTGAGTTCTTCAGGGGATTTCCCTTGGCTTTTCAATTCGTTGATGACCTCTTGCTTGTCCTTGCCAAAAGCCAGTGCTTGGGTCTGTGCTAGGAAGTGAGAGAATAGTTTTTGATGATGATCCCCTATCGGGTGCAAGGATTGTACTGGTGCGATGAAATCACAGGGGATAAAGGCTGTACCCTGATGGAGTAGTTGATAAAAAGAATGTTGGCCATTGGTGCCCGGCTCTCCCCAAATGATCGGTCCAGTTGAGTAGCTGACTCGGTAACCATCACGATCTGTGGCTTTTCCATTGCTTTCCATATCGATTTGCTGGAGATAGGCGGGAAATCGGTGTAAATATTGATCATATGGTAAGACAGCATGACTCTGAGCTCCAAAAAAATTGATATACCAAATACCTAGGAGGGCTAGTATCACTGGGATATTTGTATGGAAGGGCGTCTTTCTGAAATGTTCGTCAACTTGATGGGCTCCTTGCAGGAGGGCCTCAAAATTATCAAAGCCTACAGCCAAACAGATGCTCAACCCGATGGCTCCCCAGAGTGAATACCGTCCGCCGACCCAATCCCAGAAGCGGAATATGTTTTTCTGGTCGATACCAAATCTTTCTACTTCTATACTATTAGTGGATAGCGCTACAAAATGCTGAGCGATGTACCCTTCTGAGTTGGCTTGCTCAAGAAACCATTGGCGGGCTGTGGTTGCGTTGGTCATCGTCTCTTGGGTAGTAAAGGTTTTTGAGGCAATGATAAATAAAGTAGTCTCCGGATGTAATGGTTTGAGTGTTTCAGTGAGATGTGTCCCATCAACGTTTGATACAAAATAGACGTTGAGGTGAGTTTTGTAGTATTTTAAAGCTTCTACAACCATTACAGGCCCTAGATCCGATCCTCCGATGCCAAGATTGACCACATCGGTGATGGGCTTTCCTGTGTAGCCTTTCCAATAATCGCTCAGGATAGCCTGGGAAAATTCTTTCATCTGATTGAGTACGGCTTTGACTTCGGTCGTAACATCTTGTCCGTCGACGTATACAGGTCCGCCTGAATAGTTTCTTAAGGTAGTATGGAGTACACTGCGCCTCTCGGTCTGGTTGATCGGATCGCCTGAAAACATCTTCTCAATGGCATCGGGTAATTCACATGCTTGAGCGAGTTCGATCAAAAGGTCTCGAGTTTTTGTGTTGATCCGGTTTTTAGAATAATCCAGAAAAATGTCACCCATACGGATACTAAAATTTTCAAAGTGATCGGATCTTTCTTCAAAGAGGGTCTTCAGTGATATTTTTTGTATCTCATCATGATGTTTTTGAAGTTTTTTCCATGTAGTGGTCCTCGTCGGGTCGATATTCTTCAGTGACATAATTGGTTTTTGTCCGTTGGTTAAAGATAAGATTCCTGGTCTTTGATGATTGATCTTTCCTTCGATTTGTAATTTATTTGCCTCGAATTTTTTTAGAGGATCCGTGATCTACTGGCTTCTTTTTTATTAAATGGGGTGATTGGGTGTGTTTTTAATTCTGTAGGCAGAGTGATTGACATTTTTTTAGCTCTTTTTCAACGTCTCTTGCTTGCCTAAGAAGGGATTTAATTGTTTTCTAAATTCTTGCGTTGGTTGTCTCTTTTTATTCCTTTCTGAGAGGTTCTTTGAGTCGTTCTTTTCTAAGGTGCTTGAGATCCTTCTTTCATTTTCTTTGAGCTGTTTTTGTAGTGTTTCTTGCTCATCTAGAAATATATTTAGTCTTTCTTTCAGTGTTTTGGATATTTGATTATCAATTTCTTTGTGGAGCAAGTTGTATGCATCATTTTGTTCCAAGAGGCTTAAAACTTCTTCTTCGTTTTTTTTTGATTTGTTTTTAGAGTTGCTGTTGTTTGGCTTGTATCTGGATGTTTTTCCGTTAAGTTTTTGTCTAAAATGAAGTTGTAATGAATGTTTCTAACATGAAATATGCAGAGTTATGATTTAGCCATCGAGTGAATTTCGTTGTAACGTTGTTTGTAGCTAGGGGTATGTACCTCAATAGAGCAATTGATCCAATCACTTACATTTTTGATCTTGAGATCACTACCGTAGGTAAATGCTCTACGTATTTTTTTCAGATAGGCATCAAGGCCTTTTTTGAAATGGTTCTCAGTATTGTTTGGATAGAAAAAATCTTGATATAGTGCTTTATTTTCTGTCATATATATTGATGAGCTGTTGACGAAATGTGTTGATCAACTTCTTCCAGATTCTATCATTAAAGATGGCCGTATGATCTGAAAAATGATTATAGGTTTGTATCAAGGATTGTATAGACATTGGTTCTTCTTGGTGATTATTGCTAAATATTTTTTAAAACCTTTGTTGGAAAACGATACCATCTTCTTTGGTAGGGATCAATCAGGCTAGGGCTATAGTATGAAGTAAACAGCTTTCATCTCTTGGTATATCTATTTGTCAGATATTTTTGATTTTGTTGTATCGTAGTAGTTGTGGTATGAGGCATTGTGTTTTATGGTTGACTAGTTTTTCTCATTATGAATGTGTGCCTCATCTGATTCTTTTTTTATTTTTCTTTCTATTAGGGGTAATTTTTTAATATCCAATTCGCTTGAGGATATTTTTCAATAGTTGTGTTCTTTATGGATTTGCTTGACGGATTATTTCTTCTTTAGATGATCCTCAAAATCATCTTCAGTTCAGGGGGGGCGGTTTCAAGTCATCTCCCCTCAATTCAGTTAGTTTTTCATCGATGAATTTATCAAAGAGATGACTATATGATTTCATTTTTTTTTTGAGATCTATTCTTGGATTTTTTCGAATTATAATTATTGGTATCTTATTTGTTGTTATTTTCTATGGTTTTTCTCATTGTCGTTTTGGTTTCTTTCTTTACATTTTTTTTGACCGTATCAAATGATCTGTCGTACTTTTTCTACAATCTCGGCTACGGTGAAAGGTACTCCTTGGACTTTATTCAGAGGGATGGCATCGATCAGAAATCGATCTCGGATGATATGGATGAGTTGTCTATTGTTCAATTCAGGTATGAGTACCTTTTTAAAGCGTGAAATCAATTCTTTGAGGCCATAAGGTAAAGGATAAAGGTATTCGAGATGGGTATGGGATACAGGATATGCATCGATCATAAGTTGTTTCATCGCTTCGAGGATGACGCCATAGGTAGAACCCCAACTCAATAGAAGCAATTGTCCTTCGACTGTACCAGTATCGATCTGTTGTTTGGGGAGGGATTCTGTAATCTTGTCGATCTTGCTTTGTCGCAAGTTTATCATCAATTGGTGGTTTTGGGGATCGTAAGATACATCTCCGGAGAGGTGTTCTTTTTCGAGACTACCTATACGGTTTTCATAGCCAGTCATTCCGGGTACAACCCAGGGTCTGACGCCTCTTGTATCGCGTTGGTAAGGTTGGTAGGATTTTCCTGTATGGTCTTTTGGGCGATAGGGTGTGATTTCGTTGAGTTGTGATCTCTGAAGAAATTTCCAAGGTTCGGTACCATTGGCCAGATACCCTTCACTGAGTACGATCACTGGAGTCATGTATTCTATAGCGATTTTTACGGCATGAAAGGCTGTTTGAAAACAATGGGCGGGGGAGCGTGCAGCGAGTACAGGTATGGGTGCTTCGCCGTTGCGGCCATGTAGGGCTTGCATGAGGTCTGCTTGCTCGGTCTTGGTGGGTAGACCAGTGGAAGGCCCACCGCGTTGTACGTTAATGATGACCAGAGGAAGCTCGAGCATCAGAGCAAGACCGAGACCTTCTTGTTTGAGCGCCATACCAGGTCCAGAAGTAGCTGTCACACCAAGATTCCCCGCATAAGAAGCCCCTATAGCTGATGTAATTGCGGCGATTTCGTCTTCGGCTTGAAAGGTTTTTATATTAAATTTTTTGTATCTGGATAAGTGGTGTAAAATATCCGAAGCTGGTGTGATGGGATAGCCGGAGTAGAAGAGTTCTAAACTGGCTTTTTCGCAAGCGGCTACCAAGCCAAGTGCTAGTGCTTGATTGCCTGTAATATTTCTGTATACGCCAGGTTTCATCTTGGCCGGTCCTACAGTAAAGCGTTCGGTAAAAATCTCGCTAGTCTCGCCGAAATGATAGCCAGCTTTGAGTGCTTGAATGTTAGCTTGTAGAAGCTCATCAGATTTTTGGAATTTTTTATTTAAGGATTGCTCAGTATAATCTAGAGGGCGGTTGTAGAGCCAATAGATAAAGCCTAATGTAAACATGTTTTTGGCTGTATCTTTGTCTTTCTTGCTCAAGGGAGATTTTTGAAGGAGTTGGCGTGTTTGTACGAGGAAGTCAATTTCATAGATTTTGTAGTCGGAGAGTTTTTTTAATGGGTTTTGTTCTTCGGAATAGCCAGCTAAGAGAACTTTTTTTGCAATGAAACCGGAATTGTCCGCAATGATGATTCCACCTTTTTTCAAGTTGGATAGGTTTTTTTTTAGAGCTGCTGCATTCATCACTACCAATACGTCACACAGGTCGCCCGGGGAACTGATCTCTACACTACCGAAGTGGACTTGAAACCCTGAAACTCCTGCTATAGTGCCATGTGGGGCGCGGATCTCAGCGGGGAAGTCTGGAAAAGTATTTACATCATTACCCATCCATGCAGCCGTATGGGTGAATTGATTTCCTATGAGTTGCATACCATCACCAGAATTTCCAGCGAATAATATAGTCACCTGGTCTAGTATCTTTTCCACAAATGCTCTTTAAGTTTATCCGTCAAGATCGTTTATATCAATGACTTTTTCGATCTGAGGTGCGTATCTTTTTATGGTCATTTCTACGCCGGTTTTTAAGGTCATTTGATTAACTGAGCAGTCTACACAATTGCCTAAAAGTCTTACTTTTACGACTTTTCCGTCGCTTTCTATCAGTTCTATACCACCACCGTCGGTTTCTAAAAAAGGTCGTATTTCGTCTAGAGCTTTTAGGATTTTTTCTCTTAGGTCTTTTTCCATATGAATAAGATTATTTAGCGGCACAACCTGCCATGGTAATGATGCGTAGGGCTTCAGTAGGAGGTAATTCTTTATTTCTACGTACTAGTTGGTTGATAGCGTTTCTGGTGATCTGTTTGAAGGTTTCGGCTGTGGGAGTATTGTCTTGCAGTATGACTGGCCGGCCTATATCGGCTGCCTCTCGAATGCTTTGTATGATGGGTATCTCGCCTAGAAATGGGATCTTTAGATCGGTAGCTAGTTGTTGGACTCCTTCTTTTCCAAAGAGATAATACTTATGATTGGGCAGTTCTTCAGGGGTAAAATAGGCCATATTTTCAATGAGCCCGAGTACAGGTACTTTGACTGCTTCAAGTCGAAACATGGCGATGGCTTTTCGTGCATCGGCTAAGGCAACTTTTTGTGGGGTACTGACGATGACAGCACCTGTGAGGGGTAATTCTTGCACGAGTGAGAGGTGGATGTCTCCCGTGCCAGGTGGTAGATCGATGATCAGGAAATCTAGTGTACCCCAATGGGTATCTCGGATGAGTTGATGCAGAGCTTTAGTGGCCATTGGTCCACGCCATACGACTGCTTGGTTTGCTCCGGCAAAAAATCCTAGGGAGAGTACTTTTACGCCATAGTTGTTGGCGGGTTGTATCTTTTCTTTGCCGTCTATATAGGTTGCTATAGGACGTGTACTTTCCATATCGAACATGACTGGGATAGAGGGGCCGTAAATATCGGCATCGAGTAGACCTATTTGGAAACCCATCTCAGCCAGAGCTATAGCGATGTTGGCCGCTACGGTAGATTTACCTACACCACCTTTTCCTGAGGCAATGGCAATAATATTTTTCACTCCTGAGACTTTTGTTCCTCGAATTTGGGTTTTTTTTTGAATATCTACTTGTATGTTTACCTTTACTTTAGCCTTTGGTGCTGTATATTGATGAATGGCTTTGAGGATGTCTACTTCTGCTTTCTTTTTGATGTGCATGGTAGGATTTTGTAGCAGGAGATCGACTACTACTACTTCTTCGACTGTTTGCAGGTTTTGAAGTGTCCCATTATCGACGATATTACCTTGTGATCCTGAGACAAAGACGTGACGTAAGGCTTCTATGAGTTGTTCTTTGTCCATAGTCTAAATAAGTATACAAAGGTATAGAACTATTCTGTTCTTGTGAGTAAAAATATTCTGAAAGAGTAGAAAAGCCTTTTTACTTTTAGAGGGTGTTTGTTTCTTTGTGTTATGATTAGTGATATGTAAGTTTTTTTGTTTTTTTTTGAAAGTAAGGAATTGAGTTATTAAAGTGTTGATTTCTATGATTATGGTAATGTTTGAGCTTGAGTAACTCTATGTGAGCTAATTGTCACTGCTTTTCGTATTATGCCTTGTTTTATGGTAGAAAATATTTTGTTGAGCTTTTTGAAGTCTATAGATATTCATTCGTTTTTTGATTAGCCTAAGATATTTAATGGTCTGTATTGTAGTTTAGGTATTTAAGATGTACCCCTGAATTTTTTTTTATTTCAAAGAGAATTTTTTTATTCTTGTTTTCTTTATTAGTGTTTTTATTGTTGCTGAATTCAGCCTTGAAAATTATTAAACTATCTTCTTTATTTCTTCTCATGAAATTTTTAGTAGATTGAGCCTAATCATTCATAATTCCAGCTATGTAAAAAGCTACTCGAAGCATCGTAGTGTCCTTATCAGTTATGACTGGTTGAGTTGTTGGTGACTGATTTTGTTTTGGTATAATCAATAGAGTTTAATTGTTAAGTTAAAATATATAAATCTATAACTAATAGTTTGATTATTTATTTATATTATTATAAGTTTTCTATTTTCCATTGATTTCTCATCTGATGATATGTTATTGAAATGAGCTTGATATTAAATGTTAATAGATGATTTTGATGATATATGTTTATGTCTTCTTGTTTGGGGTATATAATAGGATGATAGGAGATGGTAGTTGTTTGTCCTTTGGTTATTTGAAGATTTTTAGGATATCTTGTTATAGAGGATATTTTCTTTTTTTTTGAGATAAATACGTAATGTAAAGCTTCTATGAATAGCTTTTTTTTGGACTATAAATAATGATATAAGGAGGGATAAGGCTATCTTGTTTAAGAAACTCCCCTTGTGTATAATGACTTTAGATACCTTATGTATTGATCTTTTCGTGTGCTTTTTAGTTTTTTTTCAAGAGAGGTTTGTGATCTTCTATTTTTTAGTTTTAAAGTGATACTCTTATCAATTTTTAAATTATTATTATTTTATTATTTAAGTGATATTTATTTTAATTATATTATTTAGGAGGTTTTGGTACTGTTGGGCGTGGTGGTACTTGCGTTACGATTGGATTAGAATTTTGATAGCCTTGGGTTTGACTGGATGATTGAGGTTTTTTCAGATCAAGTTATGCATAATTGATTTTTTTTGTATTGTGGTTTGATTTTTTTCTTTAGGTGTTGTTACGGAGTATTTTATAACTGTATATATGATACCGTTACCTTGGTTTGAATGTGAAGAGAGATTGGGTATTCTTGATATGGTGGGGTTTGATTTTAACTTGAGTTATGTTGTTTAAAAGGTTTTGGTACTGTTGAGTGTGGTGGGGATTGCGTTACGATTGGCTTAGGATTCTGTTATTCTTTGATCTGAACTGGATTTTGACTTATTGCAATAAGTTGCTGAGGAGTCTGAGGTGATAAAGATTGTTTATATTCCTTGAATACATACCTATTATTTTCATTCAATTTTCCCGTGAACGTCGCCTTGACAGTAGTAGAATCATCTTTTTGATATGTTGCTTTGATTGTGGTTTTTCGTAAAATTTATTATTATTTTATATTACATTAAGAAATAATTTTATATTATATATATATATACTTTTTAAGTTCTATCTTTATTTATTCAATTAAATGATTTTTGTTATCGGATGACTGGAGTTGGGTATTGTTTTTTATTTCTACTACTTCGTTTAAATTTCTTATTAGAATTTCTGTTTCTTGTAAATGAGCCTCTAAAGTTCTTCTTGATTTTTCATTAACTTTAGAATCAATCATTTTATGTTATATTTCAATTTCAATTTTTCGTTGTTTTCGAGCCTCTCTTTTATGTTATGCCTTGTTAATCCTGAGTAATCCTTTAAAAGAGATTATTTTCTTTCATTTTTTTATCTCTCTATTTAGTTTATTGATCTCGCTTGATATTTTGGACAATTCTATTATTTGTTCTACTTTAAGATTATTTTTATTCTCTACCGCCTCTAATTCTTTTTTTTATCTCTAACTTTTCTATTAATTTTTAATTAGGGATCTGGAGTTGATATTTGGTCTGAACCCTCGAGCTTAGATAGTTTTTCTTTTAGTGGTTCTAGTTTCTCGGCTAGTTCTAGCCCCCCCCTTCCTACCTTATTTAGATAGCAATATTTTCTCTTTTTTTTGCTACATCATTCAATAAAAGTCATTTCTGATGAACTATAATTAATATCTCTTATTTGGTCCGAATTACATTTTCTATGGATTGAATATTAATTTCTATAGCCTTCTTTTTATTTTTAAGGATTTAGTTCTATTTTATATCCTTTAATTCTAGATAATCAAGATTTCTTATTAGTTTTTTTTCTATTCTACCTTTCTTCTTCTATAGCCTGGAGTACTTTATGGTCCGCTAGGGTCTTGGGATAGACCTTTCTTATCATGACTGAATAGTGATCTATGTATTCAGTCTTCATTTTAAATATTTTAATCTTTTATTATTCTTATCTAAGAATTTAATTATATTATTATATTTAAATATTGAGTATTCCAGCATGATAATTAATTTTTAATAAAGTTTATTTTTAATGAATAAAATTATTTAAATACAATATTTAATAAAATTTACTTATCTATATTTTTTATTATTTAAATATAATAACTTTCTATGTGCTATACTTTTTAGAGAAAAATATAATTCCATTTATTCTAAAATTTAGAAGTAGAGTTGGTAGGATTTCGATATTATGAATATTAGATGCTGATATGTATCTGTAATTTTTTCTATTGGAAACTTCTTAAACGATAATAAAAAGGAAGAGGATCTTCCTTATATTACGAAAAATACTTTTATTATATTGTAATATTTATTACTAATCTGTTTGATTTTTAAAATTATTTTTTAACCGATATTCATATCAGATAGTAATCATAATATGTTTAATTTAAAATATTTATGATTTGTAATCATTGAATATATTTTTTAACTATTTATTCATCTTTTAGGTATAATCTATCAATTATTACTTGTAATAAATAACTCGATATATTTTAATTATTACCCACTTTATTTTTTATTTAATATTATAATAATATATTTTTATATTACTTCCCTATATGGGATACTTTTCTTATTCTTTTGATCTTTCATTTTTTCTTTTTGTAAAAGAAGTTTACCTTGACTTTGTAAGAAGGAAGTGGATGGGCTCAAAATGTTTTTTTTAGATTGTAGTCTACTTATAACTCCTTTCCTTTTTAGGGCATTTGGCTTTAGCTTGAATACTTCTTCTGTATAGACCTCCTTGGCTACGACTTCGTAATCCTTTGCCTTCCTTCGGGTCAAGTGTTTTGAAAACTCTCAAAAGTTTGGAATCATTTGAAAAGGTGTCTCGCGCAGCAGGAGCGCTCGGATCCTTTGTCGTAAAAATTTCTAGAAGTCTTGGGTTTTTGATAAGGGCCTCAATACGGATGTTTTACTGGGATTTACCCATCTAAGATCTTCTAAGTATGTAGGATTCTTGATCAGTTCTTCATATACGACGTCTGCGTTTCAATCTTATAAGCTGAACATGGGTTGTTCTTTAGATATGATATCTATTTTTGGTCATTAATATAATTTTTTTTAAAAAAATTAAAATAATAACTTATTATATAAATATAAGGTTATTTTTAATTATTAAAATATAACTAAAATCAATTTCTGTAAGTCCTTGTCCAGGGTTTTAATAAAAAATTGGTAGAATTTTCCGTTGAGTATAGAGGTGGTACAGGTCAATGATTATTCGGGCGAAAATCCGCATAAGTTTTCATCCCGTTTTCATGCAGATCTAGACATTCTAACTCTTCTTTTTCGTTCATACGGATGCCTATGGTTACTTTCAGTAGTAGAAAGATGAGTAAACACAAAATGCCAATGGTCAAGATACCGATAGCTTGTGTGATGAGTTGTTTTCTACTGAATTTAGAACTGAATAGGGCTACAACCAAAGCACACCATATACCACAAATCAGGTGTATAGGTATGGCACCGACTGGGTCGTTGATCTTCAATTTATCTAAAAGGATTACACTTAGGGTAATCAGAATCCCAGCGATCAAGCTGATGATCATTCCATCGTTTGGTGACATAAGATCTGCTCCAGCAGTGATACCGATTAGGCCAATCAAGATACCGTTAAGCATCATGGTTAAATTATAGGATTTGAATAATAGAAAAGAGATAAGAAAGACGCTCACTTCATCTGTATCAAATTATAAATTATTGATAAATAATATATTAGAAACTGTTCGGGGTTCTACCAATAAGACAGAACCTCCGTTGAAACCAAACCAGCTAAACCAGAGTAGGAATACTTCGATGGTAGCTAAAGGTAGGTTTTATGTACTTCGATAGCTTTAACTTGTACATTGTACTTAGTGATATGAACTCTGAGGAGGGGTATCTCGATTAATGCACCCCATCCACCTACTGAATGTACTATTATTGATCCATTAAAATCATTAAAACTGCGGACAGATAACCACCCGTACCCCACTGCCAATATTCGGCTATAGCATAGAGACTACTCCTACATAAATAATTGAGAAGAGAAGAAAATCATTCAACTTGATACGTTTTGCTACTGCTACAGATACAATGGTAGCGGCTGTAGCGGCAAACATCGCTGAATTCGAAGATCCTTACTTTGATTCCGGGATACATCAGATTGAATCCACAGAGTTCGTAAATGATGAAGCTAATGGAGAGTATAATCACATTTTTGAAAAGGATGTTGTCCGTGTTTTTCGAACGTTTCAAGACAGACTCTAAGGTGTTAAAAATCAAGTGTATATGAACGATAGAAATACTGAAATGATCACATAAAGATTGATCATTGCGGATGATATATTATCAATATTTATTTATTTTAAAGAATTATTTTAATATTTATCCGTATTTTTCATTTATTCGTATACATTAGGATTCCTCAACTGGTGATACGAAGATCTTCCCGTCGCCTATCTGGCCTCTATGGGCTGTACGTAATAGGGCTTCAATGGTTTCTTTCTTTATAAAATCGTCATTGACTAGGATGGAGAGGTAAACCCTTTGTATATCATTGGTACTGTAGGCTACCCCATGGTAGACATGGCTTTGTTTTTCATGGCCAATACCTGTGACATTTCAATAAGTGAAAAAAACTGATCACTGTCTCATGAAGTGCTTGCTTGACTTCAATAAATCAAGATTTTCTGATGATCGTTTTTATTTTTTTCATAACAGGTATTAATTGGATTTAAAATGAATACATTACAGTTATACCACCTACTCATTGACTACTTCTAAATTTACCGCCCCTGTCTGGATAGGCTACTCGACTTGATAGATATAATATAAGTTCAGATATTATACTCAATAATTTGTATGTAATAAGTGTTGAGATAGTAAAATTCTATATATACGTATTTTAGTCCTTGCCAGCTACTCCAATATAGCCATTGGTATCGTCAAAATATTTGATCCGTGTGCCCAGGCTCATTATCTTATTGAGCTTTCGATGAATATAGTTACCCATTCCCCACCAGGCTGTATTGGGTTTGTCTTTGACAGTATTGTAATTATAGGATGCATTGATGGCTAGTCCACAATTATACAAAGTATAAATTTTTATTATATTAAATTTAATTATATTATAATATTTATATGAGTATTTTCTTATATTATCATATATAAAAATTAAATATATATTAAAATCACGTCGGAAATAACTCAATTGCAAACCGTAACTGACCGTGGTCGCATTTTTATCTACCTTGGATTCAGTCTTATTGAATAGACCACCCATAAGTCCAAAATCCTTACCCAGATCAAAATTCGCCTTGAGCCCCGTGTGATAAAATGGTCTATTTTGAAAGAGTAAAGAAATACTGTAGTAAAAATTCTCCGGTGTATCGATGACTTCATAACCGATGAAGCTTCTAAATTTTTGTAAAAAAAGACTGATTTTCTCAAAATGTTTATACCAGATATAGAATTGTTGGATAGTGTTTCCAGACTTTCTGAAGGCACTATTGCTTACATCTTCCCGAGGAGCAAATTCAATTGAGCTACTACTCCTACCTTATTAAGCGTTTTTTTTCGAGAAGGATACTGATATTTCCTAAGGAAAAAGTAGATGCTCCGGTATAAAATACTCTATTGAAAATCTTTTGATCATTGAAATTGGTGAATTTCATTTACCAATAGATATCTAGATAAACCGAGATCTTTATCCTCAACAGTGGAATTTTTTTTTTGGGTTTGTACTTTGCATCCTAAGAACAAGCCGATGACTAATAAACGTTTGATTTTTCCATTCTATTAAGAGTTTTTTTTTAAATTAATTTTACAAAAAAAAATCAATATATCCAATAAATTATCATAATTTGATAGATTTTTTTTATCAATTAATTCTAAGTACTCTATTTAATTTTGAGGTAGTGATTGTTTATAACGTATTTATGAAAAATTCTTCTTCAATTCTATGATTGGGTTCCAAAAAAAATCTATCAAAGTCGATGATACGATCTTTTTTGACCATCATATCCTCGTTTTCGAGGAGTTGTACCATGAGTTCTGCTGGATTGAAATGCTGTTTACCGGTGAATCCCCACCCACCACCCCTACCTCCGATTTACTATTCGATGAGTAGGAATTGTTGGGTTATCATATATGACTAGTATTCATCGCCTAGTCCACATCATCTTGGCAGATTGTAAAGATTCTAAATATTGATCGATTCCACCATAGCTGGTAACTTTTCCATACGGGGATGAGACGTATCACTTGATATACCTTGGTGAAGAAAGAAAACTCCTTTCTATGCATGATAACTAAGCTTGGATAAAATAATAATATTTAAGATTATTTATGATAAAATTAAACTAAAACAGACCTTATCGACATAAAGTATTTATAAAAAGTTGATCCATTACTTTAGATTTTCAAAAAATATACCAAAAAGAAGTATAAAAAAAATTATCTCAATTTAACTTAAAATCTCAAGAAAGTAATGCTATCTTAAAGTATTTAGTTAACCATAATCTTATCAATGAGTAATGTTTTAATAAAATCTTTATTTCTATTAGGATACATTACAAAAAAAAAATGGGATAGAAAAAAATCGTTCGTGAACTTATATTAAGAGATGTATCTGATGTACTTATTGAGTAGGTATGGAAAATGGTCGATTAAGATGAGTATAAAAAGATGCTTTCATTTCTCATCAAGATAAAGTTACAAAAAATGTTGGGAAAATTCACCCTCAGAAAACGTGAGCGGATCTACCGTTTCCTTTTAAATAAAAGTTATGAGGATGATTTGATCCAGGAAGCTTTCCAAAAACATTTTCCACTTATCACTTAAGTTCGTCAACAATTGAGTTTGTAAAACCCATCTTTGAACAGGATGATATGGTAGATATGTACATTTGTCAGTTCATGATGTATCATGTCTATTTCTTTTCTGATGAGACAAGGACATTCATTTATCTAGATCTTTGAGTAGTGTGTACATCTTGTTTTTATTATGGAATGACATGATTACTAAGGTACAATCTGAGTTAAATTTGGTTATGGCATCTTGGTATGACAAAACACAGGTATTCTATAATGTAATTAGGTTTCACTGGATATAGATTGGGTAGAATAATCTTCATGTATACTAGGTGGTTAGATGGAGATTGTTTACTTTTTAAAAAGAAACGTAGGGAAATACTACTGTATTCATAGAATTATAGATCTTCATCACTTATGAAAATAACTGGGTTTTGAATTGAATAAAAAATGCCTGTAATCGATAGGATTGAACAAGAGGATCATACGAAGATACTTGTGTGGCAGGTGACAGAGTCTGAGGAGGTTTTGCTTAGAAAATTGTTTCTACCTGATGAAGAGATAAAAAAATACTACTACCTTGCTCCAAATCGTCAAAAGGAATTTTTGGGTATCCGCTGTGCTTTAAAAAGTTTGGGATTAGTTCCCATTGTTTATTATGATGTCAATGGAAAGCCTTTTCTCAATGAGAAATGTCACATCTCTCTGAGCCATTCTTGCCAAAGAATAGCCATAGCCATCAGTGATCGCCCGATAGGAGTAGATATTGAAAAATGTAAGCCGGATAAAATTTTTAACATCCGAAAAAAATTCCTTAGGGCTGATGAGGCTGTTTTTGTAAATCCGACATATGAGGTTGATCAGTTGCACATCATCTGGGGTATTAAAGAGAGTTTGTATAAGTTACATGGTGGGGAATTATCCGGTTTTTTGAATCATTATAAAGTTGCACCTTTTTCAATAGGTGATGTACGTATTAAGTGTTGGATTATTGATGCTTTGCATAGCAAAATATTTTGGTCTTTTCATAAGAAAATAGGAGATTTTCACTTGATTTATGTTTATGAATGAATGGGTTGATTTTTTTTGGATACCATATGCTCAGACTAGTTTCTCTGGTATCGTCCTAGAAGTAATAGGGGTCTTGTTTGGCACCTTAGGGGTGGTTTTTTCCCAGTGGGCCAACATCTGGACCTATCCTATGGGTATTGTGAGTACAACTATTTACATCTATTTGACTTTTAGAGCTGCTTTATATGGGGATATGATCATCAATATCTATTATACAGCTATGGGGTTATATGGCTGGTACATGTGGACACGAAAAAGAGGAACTACACGAATTTTTTCTATCACCTTTTCTAAAAGAATGGATTATTTGCAAGCAGGTTTACTTTTTTTGATGACTATGCTCTTTACTATTGTTGTCTATTATATCAGTGGGAAACTCAGGCAAACCTATGCTTGGATAGATATATTTACCACAGGGATCTGTTTTGCTGGGATGTATCAAATGGCAATGAAAAAGGTTGAGAGTTGGCTCTTTTGGCTTGTCGGGAATATCATTTCCATACCACTTTACTTTTATAAAGGATTGGTATTGACTAGTATTCAGTTTTTTATCTTTACAGGTTTATCGATTATGGGTTATTGTATGTGGAAAAAGAAGGCCAAGGAAGATATTTATTCCTTGAACTCTAAATGATGATTATTGTATAATCAAATCACTTTGATCTATGACAATATGTCTACCTGTGATCAAGTATTGGGCTGAAGATGATCGCCCGATAGAAAAGTTGCTTACCAAAGGTAAGGATGCCATTTTTGATCTAGAGTTCATGCCTATTCTCATCGGTTCGGGTAATAGGAATGAGAGTCCTGTAGATCTTTGTAAACGGATCTTAGCTTCGGATCCAGAACTACATCAATGAATTGTCTAAGTGTTTGCTACTTGTGATCTATCTCGATTTAAAGGTAAGTCTATCAGTATCATCACGACATTGGAGCTAGAGGTAGAGGATGCCAATCGGAAGAGGGTCATCAAAAGCCTAAGATCCGTTCTGCTGTAGATGTGTTTCATTTGATGAGTTGACTTTTAAGTGGGTCTGCAATACGAAGAATTTTGGGTTCTTTATATCAATAGTTTTAATAAGGTATTGCATAAATAGCAATTGATTAAAGATGGATTCAATCAGAGACTCTTGGATGTGAGACTGGTTTATAAAATGGTCTTAGAAAATACAGCGGTCTTTATCATTCTTTACCACAACGATCCGACCGGGAATCTTAATCCCAGTCAAGCAAATATCTCATTGACCAAAAAAATAAAAAGTTCTGATGATCTACTCAATATCTGTTCGTTAGACCACCTGATCATTACACAACGCAAGTATTATAGATTTGCAGACGAAGGGAAATTATAGATTTTTCGTATGCTAATGGTATATATAGATAATGTTACATATCGGGTAGAATATTTATTTAAATTCTTACTGACTTCTATCCTAGGGATTAATATTAGTCTCACCTCCGAGATAGAAACTTTTATCGATCATCGTAAAAAAAAAGATCAATTATACGAGATATCATTTGAAAAGTGGATTATTTTTTGATAATAATTCTTTAATCTTTTTTAAGATGGGGATCAGAGATAACATTAATCTTTAGGAAGAATTTATTGAAGGTATTCCTTATTTTTTAAGATTTTCCCATCCTATATGATAGGGTTTGATATATTTTCAGCAAGCCTTTATTTGATGTTATATCACGTTATGAGAAATATTTATCCTATATGCTAGATGGTCATCATAGATTTCCTACTAGAGTAAATCTGGCGTATAAGAAAGCTTTCATACGAAAACTGATTATAGATAACTGGGCCATGTAACTGTTGAAGGTCTTGAAGAATTATTTCCTAGATCTCAATCTCCCAAATAGGTATTTTAAATTTATCAATTTCTTTTTTGTTTCTAAAGTTTGTGCTTATCGAGAGATGGGTATTTTGTGTAATGTTGCAGGTACATTGGAAAACTTATTCTTCTCGGATTTTAAAGGTCTTTCGCAGAGGGTTGCTATAATTTTTAGAAAGTATCAGGATTCATTTGATACGTATGATGATATCATCAATTATTATAAAAAATATCAGATTTATACCATCTTGTTCTTTCTAGTGGAGCCTTATAACCTGTACGATAGAAATGTCTCGATATATCATCCTGATCTTAGAAGATTGATCAAATATTTGAGAGATGATGTGAAGGTAGGTTGGTATAGTTCTCATGTATTTGCCTAGAACTTCCATTTATTGGTTGAATAAAAAGTGTATGGAAGGTATCTTATACTATCCTGTCATTCGATCGTTGTAATATTTTATTAAGTTACTATTTACCGGATACTTATAGAAATCTGATTGAATTGGATTATCGAAGAGGACTATTCTATGGGGTTCCCTGATCACATCGGTTTTCGTGCTAGAGACTTGTATTCTTTTTTTTATTCTATGATCTTAAGAATTATGCTTTTAGACCTTATTGAAGCTCTTTCCTTTTTCAGCTTTCATATTGGATTTGAAATATTATATAAAACTCTCTAAGAGAAAAATACAACAAGAATTATTAAATTTGATGTAATAAATCAATATTGTATAGGTATTTACATATTTATAATGAATAACAAAGTAATACCCCAGAACTTAGCCGAAAAGGGTTGGAGAGAAATCTACGAGATGCTCTTAGACGCCCTATAATTCTCCTTATTTAGAGAATACTTTTGGATCCATTTATCCTCTAAGTTGTGCGTCGATCACAGCCATAGTGGTTAGATTGACAATCTCTTCTACACTGGATTGCATTTGCATCACGTGAGCTGGTTTGCGCATGCCTAGCATCACTGGGCCGATGATCTGGATGTCTCCTAATCCTCGGATGAATTTATATGTAAGATTACCCGAAGCTAAATTGGGAAATATGAATACATTGGCTCGTTTGCCTGCTAGTTTGGAGAAGGGAAATTTCTTTGCCATGAGGATCTCGTCTAAAGCGAAGTCTGGTTGCAACTCGCCATCGACAGTCAATTCGGGGTGGTACCTATGCAACCAACTTACTGTCTGGGCTACTTTGGCTGAGGTCTCCGAAGTACCTGAAAAATTTTGAAAGGACAGCATGGCAATGTGTGGTTCGATATCAAAGCCTTTGACTACTCGAGCAGCCATCAATGCGATTCGAGCCAATTCTTCAGATGTAGGGTCAGGAATTACTGCCGTGTCAGCCAAAAATAGTGGACCACGTTTGGTGAGTAAAATCATCATACCAGCTGTTTTGTATACGCCATTGGCCCGGCCAATGGCCTCCAACATGGGTCGTAAGCTCAGAGAAAAACTCCTCGAATATCCCGTGATGACTGCATCAGCATCACCCTGATCGACCATCATTGCGCCAAAATAGTCTCGTGTACGCATGCGCCGTTGAGCGTCATAGAGGCTCAAACCTTTGCGTTGCCTGCGTTGCCAGAGTGTACGGACATAATGTGCTGTTTTTCCCGAACAGCTCTTTTGTTCGGGATCTATAATCGTCAGTATTTCATCCATTTTATGTTCACGGAGTAGAGCACGTATTTGGATCTCATTTCCCAGGACGATCGGGTGAGCGATACCGTCTTCTTTAACAATCTGAACAGCTCTGAGCACATCGTACTCCTCACCGTTACAAAACACTACAGTTTTGGGATGAGTGCGTGCTCGGTTTTGGATCATTCGGAGGATTTTGCTGTCAAAGCCCATCCTATCAAGTAATTGTTCTTCGTATGCTTTCCAATCGGTGATGGGAGTTTGTGCTACACCGGATTCTATCGCAGCTTTAGCTACGGCTGGAGCTACACGGGTGATCAAACGATTATCAAAAGGTTTGGGGATGATGTATTTTCTACCAAAAGCCAGGTTTTTTTGATTGTACACGATATTGACTTGTTCGGGGACAGACTCTTTGGCCAGGTCAGCTATGGCGCGGACGGCAGCTAACTTCATCTCTTCGTTGATCGTTGTAGCGTGCACGTCTAGAGCTCCTCTAAAGATGTAGGGAAATCCCAATACATTATTGACTTGGTTGGGATAATCGCTCCGACCTGTAGCCATGATCATGTCGGAACGGGTATTAATAGCCAATTCGTAATCGATCTCTGGATCAGGATTGGCCATAGCAAAGACGATGGGATCCTTAGCCATGTTTATCAACATCTCAGTGCTCAGTACGCCTCCAATGGAGAGCCCAATGAAAACATCGGCACCCTTAAGTGCTTCGGCTAAGGTCTGCATGGAGGTGTTGACAGCAAATTCTCGTTTTTCTTCGTTGAGATCGGTACGTGCACTGTGGATGATCCCTTTGCTGTCACACATGAGAATGTTTTCGGACTGTACTCCGAGTTGTTTATAGATGCGGGTACAAGAGATCGCTGCAGCACCAGCACCATTGACCACCATTTTGATTTCTTGGATATTTTTTCCCACCAATTCCAAGGCATTGAGCAGGGCTGATCCTGAAATAATTGCCGTTCCGTGTTGATCGTCGTGCATCATCGGGATATCGAGCTCGGCTTTGAGCCGGCGTTCTATTTCAAAGGCTTCGGGTGCTTTAATGTCCTCTAGGTTGATGCCCCCGAATGTGGGAGCAATGGCTTTGACGGCTTGGATAAATCGTTCGGGGTCAGTCTCATCGATCTCGATATCGAATACGTCAATACCAGCGAATATCTTGAACAATAGACCTTTGCCTTCCATCACGGGTTTGGAAGCCAGTGCACCGATGTCTCCCAATCCCAATACAGCCGTACCGTTGGAGATGACTGCTACGAGATTGCCTTTGGCCGTGTAGTTGTAGACCTCTTGAGGGAATCGGGCGATCTCTTGACAAGGAACAGCTACCCCTGGTGAGTAGGCCAGAGATAGATCACGTTGCGTACTGTATTTTTTCGTGGGAGATATCTGAATCTTACCAGCAGGGAATTGACGGTGATAATCCAAGGCTTCTTCACGGAAGCGGTCTTCTTTATTCATGAATATTTGATCTTTTCAATGGCAATGATCAGATGAGATAGTTTTTTTTTTGTGAGATTCCTCTTGATGTTGTTCTTTTGAATGTAATACTCCGTCTCTAGGAGATACGTAGGGGATGCCCAAACCCAGGCTACGCAGCACGAGTAGGATGCCGACGAAAAATATCATAAATGGTATGATCCTCAATATTTTATTCCTAAGATGAAGGCTAATAAAATTTCCCATCATCACCGTAACAAACATCAAAGGTACGGTACCCAGACCAAAGTACAGCATAAAGAGCCCGCCTGAGGGGGCTTCGCCTGTAGACATTGCTGTAGTGATGGCTGTATAGACCAGCCCGCAGGGAAGCAAACCATTTAGGATACCAGTGATGAATAGAGCAGGAAAAGTCTTTTTCCTGATAAACTTGCTAAGCGCAAATCGTAATTGAGCTAACACCAGGGTGTAAGGTTTGAATGGTCTGAGCTTGCTTAAGAATTTTCTTGAGAGGAAAACCGAAGCCATCATACTGATACCTAGCAAGAATGAAAGTATCTTTTGAAAACCAGCTAGAAAAAATCCATAACCGATTAGTCCGAAAAACATTCCTAAGGCCGTATAGGCGATAATCCGACCAGATTGATAAGTCAGATTTTGAAGAATCATCTTCAGCCGGTGATCTCGGTCTATTATGATTGCAAAAGCGATCGGACCACACATGCCAAAGCAATGCAAACTTCCGGCAAGTCCCAAGAGGAATGCTGTGCTGACGATCAAAGTTTCCATACAAGAGTTTGTTCGGTTAAGTATTTTTTTCTATTCGAGCGCCATCGTAGGGTGAGCTTGTATGCTCCTTTTTTTAAATCCTTTGCTGAGATGAGTTGCTCACCTTGAGTATCCAAAGTGAGTTGTTGACGGATGTCCCAATGCTTATTTGAAGGTCTGAGTAAAAACCACTCTCCAACAGTATTCTGGGCGTTAAAAGGTGCAGGGAATCTGATCCGTATCCCATTAGAAACGATCAGGACTTTCACCCTTTCAGTCAAGACGGCAGAATTTTTTTTCTCATCGATGGTCTCCTGGTACTTTATTTCCTCTTCGTAATAACGATCCGATACCAATTCACTGGCCATATTAGGCCGGATGAAGGCGATGTAAATGATGAAGCTCATATAGCTGAACAAAGCCAGTACAACGATCCCTATGCCCCAGTGAAATTTGATCTGCATGGTTTAAAATTTAAACGGTCCTAAGAAGGCTGTACTATAGGCATCCATTAATTTGCCCCTTTCGTCATATACCCCGATTCGTATCTCGGTTTTTGTATGAGATATTTCGAATTTAGGAATGATCAGTTGTACTGGTCCTCTGAGGATTTCTCCTTTTTGTACTTTGATGCATTGTTGTCCATAAGGTAGGCGCACTTCACCCCGATGTGATAGTATCTTGAAGCTCAAGTTGAGTTTTTGTGAAGTTTTGTTGATGAGTGTGTATTCGTAAGGGTTGATGATTTGATCTGCCTGTATAGTATATCCCGATCCAGGTATGCGCAAGAGTTTGGCTTCTACTGGTGTCCTAAACATTAAGAGTAAACCCAATGCGCTGATTAGGATGATTAATACTGCTGTGTAAGCCAACATTCTGCCATTGAAGCGATCCTTTTGTCCCGTGGCAATATAGTGTTCGGAAGCATAGCGGATCAATCCTCGTGCTGTGCCAATCTTGTCCATAATTTTATCACAAGCATCCATACAGGCTGTGCAATTAACACATTCGAGCTGCGTACCGTGACGTATATCAATACCTGTTGGACATACAGCTACACATTGTCCACAGTCGATACAATCTCCTTTCCCAAGAGTCTGACGATCTTCTCCTTTTCTGAATTTGGCCCGTCCGGCTGTGGCTTCTCCTCGTTTGTAGTCGTAGGTCACGGCGATGGTATGCTGGTCGATCAAGACACTTTGAAATCTTCCGTAAGGGCATACCAATGTACAAGCCTGCTCTCTGAACCAAGCGTATACGAAATAGATCATTCCAGTGTTGATAAAAATCACCAAGAAGATCCCATTATGCTCCATAGGCCCCTCTTCAATGGCTTTGAAAAGCATATCGGCTCCGATGAGGTAAGCAAATAGGGCGTGTGACATAATGAAGGAAATTAAGGCAAAGATCGACCATTTTAAGAGCTTTTTTCGAATTTTTTCCACGGACCAGACTTGCCTATCTAGGTGCAGTTGTTCGCCGCGGTCGCCCTCTATGGCGTATTCGATCTTTCGGAAGATCATCTCTAAAAAGATGGTTTGTGGGCATATCCAGCCACAAAATATCCTACCGTAGACCACAGTAAACAGGGTGATAAACAATAAAGTAATGATCATTCCCAAGGTAAATAGAAAGAAATCTTGGGGATAGAAAGGGAAAGAAAAGATGAAGAATTCTCGCCTCAAAACATCAAATTTAAGAAAAGGATCACCGTGGATAGTGATGAATGGGCCTGATAGAAAGAAAGCGATGAGAAACCAGCTTAGATAAGTTCGCTTCTTATAATAATGTCCGTTGACTTTTCTTGGGTAGACCCATTTACGAATACCTGCTTGGTCCATGGTATTAATATGGTCACGAAAACTATCTTTTTCTAGAACTACTTCTTGTTTCAGATTTTTTTCCATACTTGGCATAGTTTGAAAAAGTTCCGTATTTCAAAACTTTTATACTTTTCTGCTCCCTGTCGGTTGTTGTGAGGTTTACTTTAAACGCTCATAGAGATCGTAGACCATTTGAACGGATTCAGGCAAATTGTTGGATATTGATGAGACGGCCACATCTCCCTTCAAAAGCTTGGACGTACTGTTTTAAATCTTTGAATCGTACCATGACTATATAAGAATATTCAGCCTTAACAGGATGGGTGCTCATATCGGATCTGGCTTGGACTAAATCCTCTTTCATTTTTAGGTAGTTGATGAATAGATCGATGATCTTTCTGAAATCTCTTCCTGTGCGTGCATCGGTCAGCTTGAAGAAAACTACTTGGTTGATCATATCCTCATCCCTTTCTCTTCCTCGAGTCGGATGCGTTGATAGGTGTTGAAGGGGATATTTTTCTCAAGTCTTTGAACGATTGCTTTTTGGTAATTTTTTAATAATCTTCGATACTTCTCCATTTGCCAAAGGCCAGGTAATCGTATTGAGCTCTTTGGTTCATTGTCCTTAGAAAGCTCAACCCTATATATACTTCTTGACGACTGAATATGGAATGGATCTGGTTGAAGTCCTTTATAGTCTGCTCGTTGTAGGGACGGGAAGCATGTTGATGGATAATGATAATCTCTTGCGGTTTTTTATCACTCCAACAAATGCTTAAGAGGGTAAAAAGTGTAAGCGTCCCTAGAAAATATACTACGGTTTTGATCTTGGGTTCCATCTCATTGATTATTTAGGTTCTTCCCAAGTTATTTTTTCTCCCTGGGGGGCTTTGGGATTAGCTGGTTTCTTTGGGTCTTTATTGATTGCATAGACATAACTGCTCAACTTTTCGATATCGTTACCTTTGACTTCTCCGGTGGCGCCGAAAGCACGCATAGTCGGATTGTTTTTACTACCATTCCATACCATGTAAAACACATTTTTGAAGAGTTCTTTCTCTTGTTTGTTGATCCAGTATTCGTCAGTCAGATTGGGTCCCGTGCTGCCGCTACCGTCCAGATTGTGGCAAGTCGCACATATCTCTTCAAATAATGCTTTTCCCTCAGAGACTAGCTCTTCGTTGAACTTGGCCCTCTCTAGCGTAGCTTGTGGGCGGGTCTTTTCATAGGAACTCACCTCGGTTAATTGTCTTTCGTAGGCGATTTTGTATTCCTTTTGAGGATCTGCAAAATCCGTAAAGAGATAGGCACAGAAGTAGAGTAGTGCAAAAACAATACTCAGATAAAAAAGATTGACCCACCACCCAGGTAATTTGTTGTCGAGTTCAAGGATGCCATCAAAATCATGGTCTATTTCTTTTACTTTTTCACTCTTGTCTGTAGGAGCATAGAAACCGGATTTGTAGAGCCTTACGAAATAGTTTTCTCTATTTTTTTCGATGAAACTGTGTCTTTCTTGTTCTGAGAAGAATTTGAGTTTTTGATTATAGATGATTTCGTTGAGGGCCTCCAAGATTAATAAGAGGATCAGAGAAAGGGCCAATACAGACAAGACGATTGGATGTTTGACGTATAAAATATTGCCTCCTGAGAATACGTAAAAAGTAAACAAGATGACAGACAAGGCCAAGGGAATGGTGATGTAAATAGGTGTTCTGGGTTTCATAGGGTATTGTTTTCATGGTCTTCTAAGGGTAGATGACTAACTTCCTTATAGTAACCATTAGGCTTTTTGTAGACAAAAAAGACCACGAGACAAAAGAGTAGGAAAAAAAAATACCAAGACTCCTGATTGGAGAACATCTCCGTACTTGGTTGCTGTGATATACTGCTTGAAAAATTTTATCATGTTTTTATTTGTTTTAGTCCGTTTCGCCCTCTTCAGCTTTGATGTCTGTGCCCAGTCGTTGCAGATAAGCAATCAATGCGATAATTTCCCTTTTTTCCAAGGGAATAAATTGGCTACCCTGTTGCTTTTTCTGCTCATCGATCTGTGTCTTGATATCGGGAGATTCGCTGTAAACATCCTTTACGATCTTGCCTGCTTGAGTATCCATATCGGTGTAAGAACTTTCTATTTGTTCTTGCTCATAGGGTACACCAAGCTTGACCATTGTTCGCATCTTGGATTGTGTCGTCGATCTATCCAATCTTTCGTAGATTAACCATGGGTAACGTGGCATGATAGATCCTGGGGAGGTTGAACGTGGACCATACATATGTTTGAAGTGCCATGAACTGGGATTCTTTCCACCTTCTCTGGCCAAATCAGGCCCAGTGCGCTTAGAGCCCCATAAAAACGGATGATCGTAAACGAATTCTCCCGCTTTGGAATACTCTCGATAGCGGACTACCTCATCCCTGAAAGGGCGCACCATCTGCGAATGACAACTATTACATCCTTCTCTGATATAGAGGTCTCTACCTTCGAGCTCGAGCGGGCTGTAAGGTTTGACACTTGATAGGGTTGGGATGTTGGATTTGATTACCAGGGTTGGGATGATTTCTACAGCCCCACCGATAGCCACAACGATGAGAGACAATAGGGTTAATTGTATTGGTTTACGTTCAAGCCAACCGTGAAAGGTCTCTCCCGTTGTCCTTTTGCTGGATAATTTTGGAAGGGCAGGAGCTTGGGCCACCTCATTATTGATGAAAGTTCCTTTCTTTATCGTCTTGTACACGTTATAAACCATTAGTAAAGCACCTAGGAGGTAGAGACTTCCACCGATAAACCGCATGATGTAAAATGGGATAATCGTCGTGACTGTATCGAGGAAGTTTTTGTTCATTAACGTACCATCGGGCTTGAATTCCTTCCACATTTCAGCCTGTACTACAGCACCCCAATACATTGGGATCACATAGAATATGATACCCAGCGTACCGAGTCCAAAATGAGCATTGGCTAGAACAATAGAATGTAACTTAGTATTCCAAAGCCTTTGCACCAACCAATAGATCACCCCAAAAGCCATGAAACCATTCCAACCTAGAGTCCCAAGGTGTACATGGGCAATGACCCAGTCGGTGAAGTGGCCAATGGCATTCAATGTCTTGGTGGCTAACATCGGTCCATCAAAGGTAGCCATGCCATAGGAAGTGACTGCTACAACGAAAAATTTCAGAATAGGATCTTCCCGTACTTTGTCCCATGCGCCTCTGAGTGTCAGTAATCCGTTGAGCATCCCACCCCAAGAGGGAGCGATGAGCATGATAGAAAATATCGTCCCCAACATTTGTGCCCAGCCGGGGAGGGCTGTGTACATTAAGTGGTGCGGACCGGCCCATATGTATATGAAGATCAGTGACCAAAAGTGTATAATCGAGAGCTTATACGAAAACACAGGTCTACCTGATGCTTTGGGGATGAAATAGTACATTAATCCCAAGATGGGTGTAGTCAAGACGAAGGCCACAGCATTATGCCCGTACCACCATTGCATCAATGCGTCTTGCACGCCGGCATAGAGCGAATAACTTTTGAGTGAAGTACCTGAGATGGGCAATTCGAAATTGTTGAATATATGCAATATAACCACAGTCACCCAAGTGCCTAGAAAAAACCAAATAGCCACGTAGAGGTGTTTGACTCGTCTCTTGAAAATGGTACCTATCATGTTAACCCCATAGATAATCCAGATCACAGCGATGAGAATGTCCAAGGGCCATTCATGTTCTGCGTATTCTTTACTGGTATTGATCCCCATCAAGAAGGTTACCCAGGAGAGTACGATGAAGAGTTGCCAGCCCCAGAAATGAATCCAACTCAGTGCATCACTGTACATTCGGGCTTTCAAGAGCCGTTGCAGCGAATAATACGACCCAGTGAAAATGATATTCCCTATAAAAGCAAAAATAACCGTAGTGGTATGCAGCATCCGCCAACGGCCGAAACCCATCATGCCTTGAGAATCTTTTAGACTGCTACCCAAGATCCATTCAGGGAGCTGTGGGTAAAACAACATCAGGGCTACAGTCAGACCTGCTAAAAAGCCTATGATGGCCCAAAAGATCGTGGCATATAAGAAGGCTTTTACAATACGGTTGTCGTAATAAAATTTTTGCACTTCCATAGGGTTGGATAGGGTTTTTCTTTATTCAATTTTCTCCATCTTCGGGGAGATGGTCGTCGAGCAGCATCCTCACTGCAGGTGATTCGTCATCGTCAAATTGTCCTTGTTGGGCACTGACTATAAAAATAACTAAGAAGATCACACCTAGGGAAATACTGACTAATATCATTAAAAGTAATATTCCCATAACGACTTGCGAAGTTACGATTTAAGTTGATTTTTCGTCCTATACCTTCATCATATCTACTGGAAAACCAGCTTATTTATAGGGGTTCTAAATTGATTTATAACGGTTAATTTCCTTACAAACCGACCGGCTGATTTTTTGCTTCATACGATTATCTTTTCATGTTCATTTTCTGGCCTAGCGATGAAGCTGTTCATGACGATCATCGGCAATCCCATTGTGTTGGTGTGGATAGAGAGCCTTGATCCTAAATATCAAAAAATTATAAATTTATTTAAGTTAAAATAACTTATTGTAATAAAATATTCTATCTTGATTATTATGAGAATACTTCTATTGTTTACTGATTATTATAATAATTAGTTATTGTATACTACCTTGCATCAACCAAGGGATGTAGCTTCGAGTGAGCTTTTTTCAGAAGTTAATGCCTTATTGCAATAGTCTAAATCTTGGTGGGGGATCTCAAAATATGATTGTGTATGATGGTATTGAGCGTTTAGGTAAATCCAATTTGGGAGCGTCTGGTATTTTATAGTCCTGTTACAGGAGATGATTTGGAAGATGCTTAATGAGTGTAGATTCGGAAGGTCAAGGCTTGCATTTTATTATCCCTTTAGAAGGGTGGAGATAAAGTCCCTAGTGCTACCCTATTTACTATTATGATAGAGTTATATATACCTATAAATTAAACCATTAAGTACTTTATCGGTGATCTCTACATTTTCGACCTTTATGGGTCAGTTCAAAGAGGTCGAGCCCTCAAGCAGCAAATCTTTATAAATGTATTCCTAAAAATAATAGGAAAGGAAGGGGACCTCATTCTATTGGCAATATTTTACCTCTGGTAGTTGTCACAGTGCCAAGGTGTAGTAATAATTTTGTCGGAGGAATTCATTATACCATAGTCAACAATGAAAGATCATGGATATTTACTACCATTAGAGGTTAGGTAGATAGCGATCATCTTGCATGGGTTTATCTACTTTTCTTATAAGTTTATCCATAACTTTCTTTTTTATAGCGAAGTTTTTTTCGAAATGAGATCGAAAATAGCAAAAAAATGAATATACAAGATGATTTTACTCAGTAGGAAAGAAGAGGATTTTTCCAAATATCAGTTGGTGAATTCACACGCCTGTCGCAGATCGTTTGCCACGAATCTCTATAGGTAAGTTGTCCAATTTCTTCATTATGATCATCACAAGGCACAAGACCGAAAAGCAATTTTTGGAATATATCAAAATTATCCCTTGCAAGTATTCCGAAAAAATTAAAACCTTATATCCCTGCATGCGATGACTTAGATATGGTCTATCCAAAGACTTTTTACTTCCATCCACACAATGAGGATAAAAGAAATCCTTTTGAGTACTACCTAGCCAAGATCAGGTACCTATACTTGGGGCTTACCCGACCTGATGCTATCTCTAGTCCAAAAGAAGCTTAAAATCTTAGAACCCCCAAAAAAAAGACGAGCTAATAGATAATCAAGACTGCTAGAATCTGGCCAAAAATATCAGGAGCACCGAGCATTTTCAAAAACCATCTACCGAAAGCCGTCTCGATAATTTGCCAGCAGCCCAACAGGACGTAACGATCCTATTCAAAGAACGTATGAGAACAAAAACTAACCAAAGATAAAGAATCATTATATATTGATAATCAATATTTTAAATAAATTTAAAGAAATATCTATCGACCAATGACGTATAGAAGCTGTTAACGATTTTTTGGAAAAAGGTCGAAAAATAGGTAAAATAGAAACCTTCTCCACCATTATTCCATGTATCAAGGGCAAGCAGCAGATAGTCATAGTACAAGAATTCGAACATATCACCATAAAGTAAACTGATTGTGGTGGGAATTGTTCAACACTACCACAACACTTCATCGAACAATAGTGGGATTTACCCCGGGTGAGGATATGCATAAAGATTTGTTACAAAGAGCTTGAAAGTTCTATCGCGCAATGAGGCTTAAATAATGGTTATGAGGTACACCACAGCTCCAAGGAACTGATTATTTGGAATGGGGCTTTACCCATTTCTTCAAGAAAGACCGATCTAATGACCTGATGCCCCCCAAATCCTATTCGGGCATGAAAACATCGAGAACTCCATATTCAGAGATGATAAACTGAAGAAACATTATGATATTGTACACAAATATCTATTTATCAATCTATAATACTTAAAAAATTATGATTATTTAAAAATTGTTTTATCAAAATTGACGAAAACGATGTATTGCGACCCTAAAAAGTTAAATGACCATAGAGGAAATTTATGCTAGGAAATTGCTTGAGCAACTCGAGGAGATGAAATGTATGGTATTTTCAGATGCGATTTTCTTCACCTCGAGATCAATTTTCAGAAACTATGTCAAAGATTTCTCTGATGCCGGCTATCTCTTGAGAGCGCCCCTAGGAACATCCAAGAAGGCATCTTACAAATTCGTTATTACTGGGGATAAATATTAAACCGATAGACGATTATGATCATTTCATAGGAAAAGATTTTGTATTCAAAATTCCAGTGCTACCAGCTGTAGGAGGTAAACCAGCTATTGCCGAAGTATACCTTAGAGCTTATCCATCTCATTTCGTAATGTTAGTGGATAAAAAGAACATTCTGGTCGGTGTAAACACTGTCAATGTATTAAAAGACTTGACCTTCGAATACATTGGAGGATCTGATGAACGTTTCTACTCTACATCAAAGGCGATTACATGCTCGACATCAAAATAGTCAATCCCCCTTGAGATCGTAGTAGTATTTTAAATGCCCAAGAAGAGAAGAAATAGGAAATTTTGTTAGAGTCTGTATCTTTCATCCCAAGCTAGGAATGAAAGAAGTCGTTTATTTGATCAATCACGATAATATTGATCAAAGTATCCTATATCGTTCATTGGTTTTGGACATGGGCCCTATTCAATGTAAATGATTTCGGTTGTTGGTATAGAAGATTGTGGATGAGATAAATTTAGTCATTTTGCTACTTCATTGCAGATATGAATGTAAGAAGCCCTGAAAGTGGCAAGATAGAGGATTCGTAAAAAGCTTTTAGATTGAAAAAAAATCTACCGATCTGTAGCAATAAAGGAAGATGGGAGAATGAAATAATGTCCTTTCCCCAGATTTTATAAATCTATTTCTTTAAGAATATAATAATCAAAAAATTGAATAATAACCAATTGATCAATAGTTTAATAAACTGCTACTATATCCAATTGAATTATCCATCCGGATAATAAAAGAAGAAGAGAAAAAAAATTCAAAGTATTATTATTCTTGTTTATCGAGCCTGGTTTAAAAAGATTCTGATCGTATATCAATCCATTTCTACATCAGGAAGAATAGATACAAAAGAACGATTGTTTGCTTTTTTTTGAAATAGAACAATGCCGTCTATTTTTGCATAGAGTGTGTGATCTTTACCTATACCCACATGATTCCCAGGATAATGCTTTGTGCCTCTTTGACGTACGATGATATTACCGGCCTTGGCCAACTGACTTCCGAAAACCTTTACACCTAAGTGTTTACTTTCTGAATCACGACCATTCTTAGAGCTTCCCACCCCTTTTTTATGAGCCATGGTTTAATCTTTTTATTGAATGATATGAGTTTATTACCCCTTAAGCAATTTGTTCTATTTCAATGACCTTTTCTTGTAAGTCCTCTTCCCTTACCTTAGGAGTAGCTTTTTTGGCAGGTTTTTTCTCAATGGTTTCTCCCCCCGTTACAGCAAGCACTTCAATCTTTGTAAATTGTTGCCTGTGGCCGTGTTTGACTTTATACCCCTTCCTTCTTTTCTTTTTGAAGACAATGATCTTATCTCCTTTGATATGTTGTAAAATTTTAGCCTGTACACCTGCACCCGTTATGACAGGAGCACCTACAGTGACCACACCCTCTTGATCGAGCAAAAGAACACGGTCAAAAGAGATTTGAGTCCCTTCATCTTGTTTTAGTCGGGGTACATATATATAATGACCTTGAGTAACCTTATATTGTAAACCTCCTATCTCCATGATTGCAAACATGTAGTATGTTTTGATTTTTGAAAGAACAAATATACAGGTTTAAGTCCATATACGAAATTCAATGGTCTATCAGCTCTTTGTTGATGAAGAGCCATATCATTGAGATGGATATTATTTAGAATGTAGCCTTCCTTTGAAACTCTCATCTACTGTCAAGATCTTCGAGATAAAAATTGATGGACTATTTTTATCTTCGTCCGGGCTAATCTGCCTGTAGTATTTATGAACTGTTTTAAAGCTATTTTTATTTTTTCTATTCTTTTGACCGCAACAGGGGTGAGTACAGCGCAAAATAAAGTTAGGGAAAATTTTACTGAGATCAAAATTATGATGATGTCCTCAGTCAGTTAAGAAAATTAAATTGGGATCAAAATCTCATCGAATACATTCCTTCTTTTTTTCCTTTAAAAGAAGGAACGGATCAGCCGTTTATACGTGTCTTCAAAATTTAGTTATCGAAGACATCCTATTCAATGGAAATATAAATTTCACAATGGTATTGACCTCCCTTCTAGATATGGGACACCTGTCTACGTTACGGCTTTCGGTGTTATGAAAACAGTTTTTTATGATAGGGAGGGGGTAATTTATATCGAGGTCGATCATTTAAATGGTTTTTGTACATTATATGTTCATTTGAAGTGGGTTATTATGTGGAAAGGCCAATGAGTAAAACAAGATTAAATCATAGGGTACGTAGGTCATACAGGTCTGAGTAAGGGAGATCATCTCCACTACATCATCAAAAAAGATGGAAAAGTACTCAACCCTTATAAATTTTACTCCTTCATGATCGAGCGATTTAAACACCTCAAAAAATCATTGTAAATCACTGATAATTAATCTATAGATACTTTTTATATTGTATTTACTTACTGAAAATATTTAAAGTCATGATCAGGCCGGATTGTTTTCAAAGTCTCAAAGATGAGACGGATCACTTGCTCAACGTCTTTCTTGTGTACTGCCTCCACAGTGGTATGCATGTAGCGAAGCGGCAGGGAGATTAGAGCCGAGATCACGCCGCCATTTGAGTAAGCAAAGGCATCTGTATCGGTACCTGTAATCCGAGATGAGGCTAGTCGTTGAAAAGGCAATTTGTGCTTCTCAGCTACATCAATGATGAGTTTTCTTAAGTTGTTTTGTATCGATGGGGCATAGGTGATTACCGGACCTAAGCCACATTTGATATCGCCTTGTATCTTTTTATCGATCATCGGGGTAGAGGTGTCATGAGTCACGTCAGTCACGATAGCTAAATCAGGTTTGATCGTATGGGTGATCATCTCAGCCCCTCTTAGGCCTACTTCTTCTTGCACAGCATTGACTATGTAGAGTGCAAAAGGTAGGTTTACTTTATTTTCCTTAATCATCTGGGCTACTTTTGCAATCATGAAACCTCCCATGCGATTATCCAATGCACGGCATACAAAATAGCGATCATTCAGAATAAAAAATTCATCAGGGTAAGTGATCACGCAGCCTACATGAATGTTCATTTTTTTAACTTCCTTCTTATCGAAAGCGCCTACATCTATAAAAATATTGTCTATGGTGGGGACTTTTTCTTCTGAAGGTTTTCTCGTATGAATGGCTGGCCAACCAAAAATTCCATCTATTACACCTTTTTCTGTGTGAATATGGACACGTTTAGATGGCGCGATTTGATGATCGGAACCACCATTTCGGACGACATAAATCAGACCATCGTCTGTGATATAATTCACACACCAGGAGATCTCATCGGCATGGGCCTCGATCACCACTTTATAATGAGAATCAGGATTGATTATACCTATAACAGTACCATAAGCGTCTACTTGGATTTCATCCACATAGGGTTCAATGAAGGTTTTCCATAATTTTTGCCCAGCACTCTCGTGGCCGGTAGGTGAAGCTGTATTTAAATATTTTTCTAGAAATTGTAAAGATTTTTTACTGATCGAAAAAAATGACGATTTGTCCATACGATAAATTTTACCCAAAAATAAAAGTTTCTTTGAAAAAGACCGTATTTTTGTAGGGGTGATACTGTTCAGATGACTAAAAGTTACTATTACATAGTGATTTTATTGTGGATGAGCTGCTTGTCTCAGGCTCATCCTAGGGATACCATTCCGCCATCAAAGGATGAAAACGGACAATTTCTTGAGGAGAATATTCGTTTTGATGAGTTGCCTGAAGTGATCGTATATCCCAAAAAAGAAGGTTTATACAAAGAACCCATTAGTGTTGAGAAGACTTATTATTATTTCCTGCAGAAGAAGGTCTACAACGTCTACCCTTATGCGAAAACCGCTGTGATACTTTACAATCAAAGTTTAGAGGAGTTCAGTAAAATATATAGTAAAAGAGAAAAGAGAAGATATTTCTATCATAAAATCAAAGAATTGGAAGTAGAGTATGAAAAACAGCTTATGAAATTTACTAAAAAAGAAGGACAGCTCTTTTCCAAACTCATCAACCGACAAACACAAAAGACCACTTATGAAATCATCCGACAATTCCGTAGTGAATGGAGTGCTTTTTGGTGGAATCTAAAAGCCAATTTCTATAAGATCTCTCTCAAGACACCTTACGATCCGGACAACGATCCAGAAGATCATTTTATCGAGATCATTTTACAGCAAGCTTTTCACAATGGTGAACTCAGCCCTTGAAAAGTTTCATTACAGCCCCCCTTGTCTAAGGTTTGATATTGAATGACCTCCGTAAGATGTGATCTTTCAAGGACATCTTTTTCATCTAAGTCGGCAATGGTCCGATCCATGCGCAAGATTCGGTCGTAGGCTCTGGAAAAGAGATTGAGTTTTTCATAGCAGATTTCAACAGTTTCTTCCTCTGATCGTTCAATTCACACTAGGCGTCGAGTTCTTTCGAACTGATCTGATTGTTATAGTGTATATAAAATTGTTTAGCATAACGTGTGTTTTGTATAGTCCTATCCCCTAATACTCTAGCTTGGATGATCTGACTCTTTTTACCATTTCTCGAGTCGGACAATTATTCAATTTTTTTTTCGTATTCAGGTCAATGCACTTCAGGAGTGGCCCAGATATTTTATCCATATACCATTGGATCTCTATCTCTGATGAAGTATTTTTGGGATCATCAAAGAAAAAGCTTGAGGGACTGGAATTCATTGAAGTGATTAACATAAAGCTTGTTGGATAATTTATTGTAAAACACGCTTTAAAGATCGTTATTTCTCGGTCTTCCAGAGACTACCTCAATACTCTTAATACGTCCCGCTTAAAATCAGGTAATTCATCTAGGAAGAGTATTCCATCATGTGCCAGAGAAATCTCACCAGATTGTGTGAATAACCTCCGCCTTTCCGACCAAAGCTATAATCCGATATACTATAATAATCTGGTACGCGGAAAGATTGTGTGACCAAGAGTGTGAGGCGTGTTAGCCTAACCGACTTGCTACACTATTGTATTTTCGTCGTTTCGAGTACCTCTTCGATTTGTCAGTGGTGGTAAGACCGAGAGTACCTGCTTAGCCAATATGGCTTTACCGGTATTCGGTAGACCGATTAGGATTGATATTATGTCCAGCTGCAGCGGAAATCTATAAGGTGTGTTTGAGATTGTCTTGGCCCTTGACTTCAGCAATATTTAAAGGGGAAGCATTCAAATTTTCATAAAAAGATTGTTGGAAATCAAATCTCACAGGATTTAAACTCCTCGATTGATTTAAAAAACCGATGATTTTTTGAATAGACTGTACGTAGACCTCAAGATCGTGGACGATGGGTGTTTTTTTAATATTTTGATTGGGTAGGAAAATTTCTTTCCTCCCCTCTCGTGGCCTGTAAAGAGAGGGGTAAAGCTCCTTTGATCCAATGAAATAGTAACCATCCAAAGACAATTCTCCCATGATCATATTAGTGTCCGACAGCTTCATCTCGGATCTGATCAGGGGCGACTAATATATCGATGGTAATAGGTAAGCCGTAATTCGAACATCCCTTACACAGATCTGCCGGAGCTATATTGATGATGATCTTTATTTCCTTTCATTTTGTATCCATAATTTTTCAAGGTTGAACTGATATGCTAACTGCTTTCTTTGACTGTATTCTCAGGTAAGCCGACTAGATGATAACCTATTCCTTGATCGATGTTTGCTCTCTATAGTAACTTTCAAGGTAGATACACAGTGCAAGGCGCCACCATAGGTCTTGATTAACATAAGTGATGATTTGGTTTATAGTATGAAAAGTATATAAATTTTTATTGTACCTTATAGAAATAAAGTATCAGATTAGTACAGTCAACAGATGTCTATTGGCCAATCAGGTCATCTTCGAATATTCTTTTCATTTAAACTACGGATATAATTGTGACGATGCGTCTCATGTTCGAGATCTGTTTGAGAGAACTCGTGATACCCTGGTCGCTTCACACTGACTACCATGTAGTAGTAGGAATGAGAAGTTGGGTCCAATACTGCATTTATGGCCGATATTTCTGGAAGGCAGATCGGAGCAGGGGGCAAGCCGTGGTGGAGATATGTATTATAGGGGGATGCTACCTGGAGGTCTTCATATAGGACTCTCTTTATAGGTGCATGATCTGGGTTCATTTTTTTGATAGCGTAAAGTACTGTAGGGTCCGATTGTAATTTCCAATGACGTCTCAAACGATTTAAATAAAGTCCTGCTACTTTGGGCATCTCATCTACCTTTGAAGCTTCTTTCTGTACGATAGAAGCCAAGGTAATGATTTGTAAAACACTCATACCTAATCGATTGGATTTATCCCGGCGTGTTTTGTTCCAAAATCGGTGATACTCCTTGATCATCTGTGCTAAAAAAAAATCGATAGAAGTGTTCCAATACATCTTGTAGGTGTTCGAAATGAACAATTGTTGAACGTTTTCAGTAGTCACCTGGTGCTCCTTTAAATAATACGGATTCAGGATGGTTTTTAGCAATGCAGTGGAATCAAGTTCTATTTGCTGTGCGATCTTTTCGGTGAATTCTTTGATGGAGTTTTGCCCTCCGAAGATAACGTCTACTTCCTCTTGTTGTCCCGAACGGAGTCTATCTACGAGCGTCACATTGTCTTCTCCTGCTTTGAGAGCATATTTTCCCGATTTGACCCTTTGAGGATAATTCTTCTTCTCAGCTACCCAAGTAAAGGCTTCCGGATCCTTCAAAAATATTGTGACTCTGTTCAATACCTCTTCATAAGTACTGCCTGTAGGAATGAGCAAGTATCCGGATCGTTTAACATTGGCACCGTAAAGCTTGAGGTAATAATGGTGGAACGTGAGTACGGTACCAGATAAAATAATGCCCCATAACAAGATCTTGATCCGCCTCATCTTAGATCAAATCTCTATGCAGCCTTCGAAAACAAATCGAGCCGGACCCTCGAGCCAGACTGTTTCATAAGTTTTAGCGGTTTTTGTAAAACGAACGGTCAATATCCCTCCCAAAGTTTCTATTCTAACCGTTCCGACAGATATTTTCCTGATATGGTGCGCAGCAATGGCTGCAGCTACAACGCCAGTACCACAAGAGAGGGTTTCGTTCTCTACGCCACGTTCATAAGTGCGGATCTTCAAAGAGTCTGCAGCCATTTGTACAAAATTAACATTGGAACCGACTTCGAAATAAGGTTTCCCAAACCGGATTTTTTTTCCTTCTTCATATACATCAACCTTATCTATCCGTGGCACGAATACTACATGATGTGGCGATCCCGTATTCAAAAAAACATGGGTTGGATGATGTTCTATAGTCGAGACATCGATCATCTGGAGAGACACCGTATCTCCTTGGATTAGTGCAGTATGGTTTCCATCTATTGCTTTGAAATTTACCCTATCGATGATCATCCCCAAACGTTTTGAAAAGGCTACGGCACACCGTCCACCATTGCCGCACATACTGCTTTCTCTTCCATCGGCATTGTAATACTTCATGTAAAAATCACATTCTGCATCATCCTTGATCAGGATGAAGCCATCAGCCCCGATACCCCATCGTCTTTGGCAGAGTTTTTCAATAACCAACTCCGCTTCGATCATAGTAGACATACGTGCATCGAGCAAAATAAAGTCATTGCCTGTTCCCTCGTATTTGGAAAAACTAATTTTCATAGACTTGGTAACCGGACAAAATTACGTTTTCAATTCAATAAAATTGATCTATAGGCGCGTGTGAAAAGTATAAATTCATATCAAGAAACTTTTTAACATTTATCTTAATGCGTATATTTGTAAATCATACAATAAAATCATTTTTTTAAGATGAGAAAAATATTGATTTATATCGCCATAGGATTGGTAAGCTCAATAGCTGCTATCGCTGCCTACAAGAAATATACAGAAGACAAGCACCCCATTGTATATACGAATGAATCACCAGCTAAGGTAAGGTTGGTTGCCAGTGATCCTACCAATTTAGTGGGATCTGCCGGCATACCCGATTTCACTAGAGCAGCAGTAAAAGGCATTGATGCTGTGGTGAGTGTAAAGAATTATTCCAATAAGGTTAATAATGGAATTCAAAATTTCGACCCCTTTGATTTTTTCTTTGGTTTCCCTAACGACTTCAGGGGTAGACAAAGAGTTCCCGAAAAAAATGATAGGCCTAAGACTGGTGGATCAGGTGTGATCATTGCGCCCAATGGCTATATTGTCACCAACAATCATGTTGTTGAAGATGCCGACAAGATAGAGGTTACACTTAATGATCAAAGAACTTATAAAGCCAAGTTGATCGGTACGGATTCCAATACCGATATTGCCTTGTTGAAAATAGAGGAAAAGAAAGAATTACCGTTTCTTTACTTCTCTAACTCTGACAATGTGCAAGTAGGCGAGTGGGTACTAGCAGTCGGGAACCCATTTGGGTTGAATTCTACGGTCACTGCTGGGATTGTTAGTGCTAAAAACAGAGATTTAGGTATATTAGGAGGTAAAGCACCTATAGAAGCTTTTGTACAAACTGATGCGGCAGTCAATCCAGGCAACAGTGGAGGAGCCTTGCTCAACACCAAAGGTGAGTTGATCGGAATTAATACAGCAATCTTTTCAAATTCTGGGGCTTATGAGGGATATGGCTTTGCAGTACCTTGTAATCTAGTGGAAAAGGTTGTCAAAGATCTTAAACAATATGGTACCGTACAACGTGCTTTCATAGGAATAGAAGCATTAGATCTTACCAATGAATATCGAGTGAGGGAATATAATGAAAGATTCAATCGAAACATTAAGCCACAACAAGGTATCATGGTCAATGGGTTAAGTGAGAACAGTGGTGCAGCTGATACCGGTATCAAGAAAGGAGATATCATCAAGGAGGTTGAAGGACAGATGATACGGAACTTTGCAGATTTATCTGCTGTCATTGGTAGAAAGCGTCCTGGGGATAAAGTAAAGATCAAAGCGTTGCGTGATGGAAAAGAGAAGCATTTCATCGTGACTTTGAAAGATATGAAGGGAGGAACCAAACTCTGCAGCAAGGAAGAAATGCCGTCATCAGAATGGTTGGGTGCAAAATTTGAACCTTTGGATCATCAATCCAAAGGAGATTTTGGTATCAATTATGGTCTCAGAGTCACCCAACTAAAAAGAGGTAGATTGAGCAATCTTGGTATTCAAGAAGGAGATATCATCCTCTCGATCAATGGTAAGAAAGTAGAAAAACCTGCTGATGTCGATTTACTGTTGAAAGGTTATTCAGGAGATGTTTACATCAAATTGATCAAGAGGAATGGTCAAATAGTGATCAGAGGGTTTGAGATGAATTGATTTTTTCATCACGTGGTTTTTCATGATACAATGAAGGCTACCCTTTCAAAGGGTAGCTTTTTTTATTTAGAACTGTGATCTTTTTTGATATAAGTTTTGGCATACTATAGACGCATTTAGGTGCGTCTGTCGCAATACTACCTTTTAGTGTTTATCCTAAATCTTTTGTGAGTATTAGTGATTGCTCTTTGGTTTTTGTATACCAGCCAATTTTCTCTTTTCCATTTTCGCATGAAGTTGTCGATGTGACGCACGACAAAAATATTATAGACCGCTTCTCCTATATGAGAAATTTTACCTGGCAAAGCCCTGAGACTCATGGAAAATCCTGTGGTTAAATACTTCATATGATGCCACCATCCTTCGGGCATATAGAGGGCTTCACCATGATCGAGTTCTGCGATATAGCCATGAGTTTTCTTCAAAGCAGGCCATTTTTCAAAGTCGATGTTTTCGAAATCAATAGATTCATGACAGATTACAGAATAGGGTACCTTATACATGTACTTCCTGTCGGAAATAGGGAATAAGATACACTGTTTTTTGCCATGAAAATGAAAGTGTAAAATATTGGCCAGATCGATATCGTAATGCATGAATACTCGAGAGTTTGCCCCTCCAAAAAATAACATAGGAAACTCTTTAATCAGACGGATTCCTAGATGAGGAAATTTGAAATCTTCTTTTAATTGTGGCACGCGGTTCATCAAGTTGTATAGGAATATCCGTAGATTGGTAGGTTCTTTCTCCAGAAGATCGAGATATTCTCTCATTTTCATCCTGGCTATGGGCTCGTTGACATTTCTTGAATAGTCGATGGGCGAATCATCGTACAAAGGGACTACATTATCACCCGCTATATTTTTGATGTAAGAAAGATCCCATTTTTTGTAAGCTGGCCAATCTTCTGTAAGTTTTTCAATGATCAGGGGCTTTTGTGGTTTATAATAATTTTTCAAAAAATCTTCTTTACTGATACGTTCTACACGCTTTATAGGTTGAAATTGATGTGCCATAGAGATGGTTTTAAATGCCTACTAAATTACAAAAATCATTCTTGGGCATCTCCTTGTTCTTTTGATTAAGATTTTATGATGACACGAGAAAGATCATTGTTGGATCCGTCGCCAGTAGAAGCATATTGAAACAAGGCCAAATACCATGTTGGGCAACCATACAGCCCAAAAGGAAGACATGTATCCTTTGGTGGAAAAATTTTTGGATAACTCCATAAAAAATATGTAGAAAAAGGCCAAGGTAATTCCCAAAGCTAGGTTCATCCCGATACCTCCACGCCGTTTTTGAGAAGACAACGAAAAGGACAAAAGAGTTAAGATAAAGGTTGAAAAAGGTAAACTTGTTCTTTGATAATACTCATTTGAATACAGATTGACATTCTGTGTACCTTTCATTTTTTCCTTTTCGATAAACTTTTTCAATTGGAAAGTATTCATAGTTTCAGCAACATATTCCTCTGGCAAGATCTCTTCAGGCTCCATAACGAATTTTTTCCTTAATTCTATACCGTTACGCAATACCTCACGGACTCCTTCTACATAACGCTCCCTATAATTGTACAACACATAATTCCGTTTATTTTGATCCCAATTCACATTTTCCGCCGTGATGATGTGTATCAATTCTTGTCCTTTGAATTTTTGATAAACAAATCCACTCCCGGTATGATTTTTCCTCGAAAAACTATCGATGAAAATGTATTCATTATCTGTGATTTGAGCGCTTACCTTCTTATTTTCCTCGTATTTGACCTTGTTCGATACACTGAGTAAGTATCGATAGAGAAATTCGTTTTTTGCTCGATTGGTCACCGGTAAAAAGTAATGATTCAGCATAAAAGAGACCGTTGCAATGATCAAAGCTGAGATTAAATAGGGCCTGAACAGTCTGTGCAAACTCACCCCGCTACTGCTGATGGCCACGATTTCAGTATTATTTGTCAATCGGGAAGTAAAAAAAATGATGGAAATAAAAACCCCTATAGGCATAAAAGTATTTCCCAACCAAAGCGCCCACAAAGGATAGTATTGAATCAATGTATTTTTGACTGACCCTTGATGCGCCTCAAGACGATGTAAGCGCTGAGAGAGATCGATCACCACTGAAATCGAAAGCAAAAATATAGTAGCAAAAACAAAAGTCCCCAAAAAATTCCGAATGATGTATCGATCAAAGATCTTCATAGACCTTGCGATAAGTCGGGCAGTATCGCACGTTTCCAAGGGGTGAAGTCACCCTGCAAGAGATGACTATGTGTCGCTTTGATCAGTTCAAGATAAAAAGCCAAGTTATGTATTGAGGTAATCTGTTTGCCCAGATATTCGCCAGAAACAAACAAGTGTCTCACATAGGCCTTACTGTATACTTGATCGACATAAGCTTTGCCTATCTCATCCAAAGGTGAGAAATCCTCAGCCCACTTTTTATTTTTGATATTGATGATGCCCTTCCAGGTGAAGAGCACCCCATTGCATGCATTACGTGTAGGCATGATATAATCAAATATATCTATTCCCAAAGCAATATCCTTTCTAAAATATTTATTGGCGTACCTACGCCCATCAGATAGCGAGGTTTGTTTACAGGAAAAAGATCTGTGAACAAGTCGGTCATCTCATACATTTGTGCTTTGGGCTCACCTACGCTCAGACGACCGATGGCATTCCCATCAGCCTCTATGGCGGCGATTTCATCAACTGAATGTTTATGTAACTCAGGATATACACTACCCTGAACGATAGGAAATAGACTTTGCTGGTGACCATATCGCTCTGGATTTTTTTCTAGGTAGGATATACAACGCTTCAGCCAACGATGCGTTTGCTCCATAGAAGATTTTGTATAGGTATAGTCACAAGGGAAAGGTGTACACTCATCAAAAGTCACGATGATATCAGCCCCGATCAAGCCTTGGATTTCCATGACCTTTTCTAGAGAAAACATATGATAAGACCCATCGATATGTGATTTGAATTTAACCCCCTCATCGGTGATTTCCCTACGGTCGGCCAACGAATGGACTTGAAATCCTCCACTATCGGTCAGAATCGGTTGATTCCAACCTATAAACCGATGCAACCCACCTACCTGATGTAATATATCAGTACCTGGTCGTAGGTATAAATGGTAAGTATTTCCTAGTATGATTTGCGCGCCGATATCGGATTTAAGTTCACGTTGGTGCACAGTTTTGACACTACCTGCTATGCCAACAGGCATGAAGATTGGCGTATGGATCTGTCCCTGATCTGTTGTCAAGACCCCTGTCCTAGCTTTTGAAGTAAGATCAGTTTTGATCAAGTCAAATTTCATCACCATCAAAAATACGAAATCAAATCGTGATGGCATCTAACGGGTAAGTCTTCACCTCCTTTAGAAGGATTCCTCACCCAAATAATTAATTCAGAATGATTTCCATAATCAATTGATAATAATTGTTTTACATATAATACATTCAAATTTATCTCTTTAATATATCAGAATGATATGGAGTTACTTTATCCAGATATACTTCACTCAACAAGCCCATTATATATTCAAAATGAATAATATAATATTCATATCCTGATAAGAAACAGATCATTATCTCATTCAAGTACCATATGGATTGGAGAGTTATAAACAAAGTGGAATAACGTGAAATAAAGTGGGAGAAAAAATTTAATTTTGAACAAAATTGAATAATCCAACAACATGTTTCTCATAGGTACACATCGGTGTAAACTCGATGTAAAAGCTCGGTTGAGCTTACCTTCTGGCCTGAAAAAGCAGCTTAAAATGGTATGGCATCAAGGTTTTATCATCAAGCGGTCGCTCTTCCAGCTTTGTTTGGAACTGTATCCGATGGAGGGATGGAATGCGGTGATAGCCAAAGTCAACAAACTTAATCGTTTCGTGAAAAAAAGTAATGATTTCATCCGTCGGCTTTCGGCAGGAGTGAGGCTGGTCGAAGCCGATAATCATGGTAGGATACAGATTGCTAAAGACTTGATAGCCTTTGCAGGGATTCAAAAGGAGGTGATGATTTCTTCCTCGATCAATATGATCGAGATCTGGAATAAGATGCGTTACGAACAGACGATTGAAGCTGACAAAGCGAGCTTTTTCGAACTAGCTGAAGAAGTCATGGGAAATCTCAGAGATGAAGCCAGTCTATCATAAACCTGTACTCCTGGACGAGAGTACAGGCAGCCTGATCATAGATCCGGGATGTGTTTACATCGATGCGACTTCTGACGGTGGTGTAGATTCGGGATCGTTCTTGAAACGATTGGATGCGATCAGGCGCTTGTTGTCATTTGATCAAGACGAAGAGACCATACAAAACAATGGGATCCGAGATGAACGTTTCGGACTGTTCCATCAAAATTTTAGATATATGCAAAACGTATTGAGGCTTCACCATATCAGTGTAGTCTCAGGCATCTTGTCCGATCTGGGTGTATCTTGGCATCAATTCGATATACCCAATCGAGGTTTTTCTACTCGTTTTGATCACCGCTTTGATATGCAGATGAACTGCTATGTCCATTCTTCGGTCTTACAAGTGGTGGGCCAATATCTCGAAGAAGTCTTGATAGAAATCTTTCCCATCTACGGAGAATTGAAAGGTGCAAAAAAAAATTGTACAAAAAAATGTAGAAAAACGTGCCGAGAAACCCATTGAAACTACCTTTGATCTGATCGGTTTGTTTGATCCGGAGATCTCTCATCGAAAAAGTTCGAAGTTTTTAACCCAATTCTTTCAAGTCCTTCGGATTGAATTCAATGATGAAATCCAAGCTTTGAAAGGCTTTTTGTACCAATCCTTGACCATGTTGAAAACATGTGGACGGATTACTGATATCTTCTATCACTTGCTCAAAGACCGAGTAGTGAAACTCTTTTTCAAAACCGGTTCTTTCAAAGGCCGGAAAGAGGAAGACTTCTTTGGGAAGAAAAAGACACTTTTCCATTTGATTTATTCAAAGGTGATTTACCCCACTGAAGGAAAGATCGAAAAAAATCCATGTACCCGCAGCATCCGTTTGAGAATTACAGAAAAACGATGAACAAAAGGAAAATCAAAAAAGACATCTCGATACGAGATATCCTCAAGGGGAATTTTTTGGTCAAAGAGGATGCGTATAGGAATTGGAATTTCATCCTCTTCTTAACTGTCTTGGCTTTGATCAGCATCACCAGTTCGCACATGATCGACAAAAAGATTCAACAGATCGACAAGCTCCATGAGGAGATCCGAGAACTCAAGTCCGAATATGCCAGTGTCCACAGCCGGCTCATGCAGATGCAGTTGGGTTCTACAGTGAAAAGACTCGTAGCTTCCAAAGGTTTAAAACTTCTCGAAGAACCACCTTACGAATTGATTCTACCCAAAAAAAAAGAAAAAAACTCAAGATGAGCCAACCAAGGAGATATATCTTATACAAGGCCTATCTGATCGGTTTAGGATTGTTTCTCTTTGCTTTGGCGATTGCCTTCAAATTGCTCCGTATCCAGACTTCACCGAAAAAGAAGGAGTACGAAAAGTTTGCTCAAGAGACCACCATATGCATCAATCCGATCAAAGCTCGACGTGGCAATGTCTACGATATCAATGGCAATTTGTTGGCCACATCTATTGCGCGTTACGATATCCGTGTTGATTTGAAGGCGATCCCGGAGAGACTTTTCAAAGCCAACATTAATGCCCTATGCGATTCGTTGGGAGGTCTATTCAAAAAACCACAATCTTATTTTTATCAAATCCTTCAACATGAAAGGCAGCACAACAATCGCTACTTCCTATTGGCTAAAGGATTGGATTATCCTGAGTTCAAAGTATTGCGTCAATTCCCTATATTCAATAGGGGACAGATTCGTGGAGGATTCATTGTCGAGCGGCGGACCCTACGCATCCATCCGCTGGAAAACATTGGTAATCGTACCATAGGCTATGACGATCAAAGAGGTAAAGCTGGTTTAGAAGGCGCTTTCGGTGAATTTCTTCGTGGACAAGATGGCCAGAGACTCGAACAACGTATCAGTGCCAAGGTTTGGAAACCATTGAATAATTGGAATGAGATAGAACCTGAGGATGGCAAAGATCTCTATGCTACTATCGACATCACTTTGCAAGACGTCGTTTATAATGCCTTGGTCGAACAGTTGATCGCATCGGATGCTGCACACGGTTGTGCTGTGTTGATGGAGGTCAAGAGTGGAGAAATTCATGCGATGGTCAACTTAAAAAAAATGCGTCTCAATATTTATGAAGACCTGAGAAATTTTGCTGCATGGGAAGCCAGTGAACCTGGGTCGACTTTTAAAACTATGGCTTTGCTCGTAGCTCTAGAAGACCAAAAGATCGATACGAATACCTTGGTCAATACGGGCAATGGTGTGTTCGTCTTCAAAGGACGTCGGATACTAGATAGTCATCATGATGGTTATGGTACCATTGATATAAAACGGGTTTTGGAAATCTCCTCTAATGTAGGCATGGCCAAGTTGATCTATGAAAATTACAAAGACCAACCAAAGCAATTCATCTGTCGCTTACACGATTGGGGACTAGACCAAAAACTCAGATTGGACATCCCCGGTGAGGGTATACCTTTCATCCCTCGACCTGGGGAGAAATATTGGAACAACTTGACCCTATCTTGGATGGCCTTCGGTTATAACCTAAAACTGACACCTTTACAAATCCTTACATTTTATAATGCTATTGCTAACGACGGAAAACTAGTCAAACCCCTTTTCATTAAAGAGATTCGGTACCAGGGCCAAAGTATCAAAACGTATGAACCGGTTACGCTCAAGGCCTCTATTGCCTCAGAGGCATCGTTGAAAAAGATTCAGACCATGCTCAAAGGTGTAGTGAAAAACGGCACAGCTAAGAAAATCTATCATCCCGATTATCCTTATGCTGGCAAGACCGGTACGGCCCAGCTCGAGTATTGGATCAAAGGCCGACCATTGACTTACAATAGTTCCTTTGTAGGTTATTTCCCTGCGACGTCTCCCCAGTACAGTTGTATTGTAGTAATCGCCAAACCTAAGAAAGGCTACTACGGTAGTGATATTGCTGCACCGGTTTTTGACCGGATCGCTCAAGCGATCTATCCTAAAATTTTGAGAAGAGTTGCTTCAAGACGTTCGCATGCTGGTTTATTCAAATCGATATGCAGAACCAAAAATTTCCCAATCATCACCGATCAGATCCATATGCCAAATGTGACTGGCATATCTGGTAAAGAGGTCATTCCTGCCTTAGAAAATAGGGGTTTGATCGTTCGTTATCAAGGCCTCGGAAAGGTGATCGATCAATCTATCCCCGAGGGGGCGCTATTCAGAAGAGGACAAACCATATTACTGACATTAGAAGAATGAAACGACTCGAGGATATACTTGACCAAATACCCGTTCGGCAGTTGATCGGATCAATTGATAAGCTGGTAGATAGGTTGTGTCAACATTCTACTCAAGCCGGACCGAATACACTCTTTGTAGCTCTCTCTGGGAGCACGACCGACGGGCATACCTTCATCGGAGATGCCATCCAAAGAGGAGCTAATGTCGTGGTCTGTGAGAGACTACTTGAGACGACAGATGAGGCCGTCACCTACCTTCTCGTAGAGGATACAGCTAAAATCCTAGGCTCAATTGCAGCAAATTTTTATGAGCATCCTACTCAAAAATTGAAACTGATTGGTATCACAGGCACTAATGGCAAGACTACTGTTGCCACCTTGCTCTATGAGCTATTTTCCAAACTGGGAGAAAAATCTGCCCTGCTCTCAACTATCGCAATAAAAATTGCTAGAAGAGAGACCTTAACCACACATACTACTCCAGATGTGATCCAGATCAACCAATGCTTGAAAGAAGCCATCGAAGCAGGTTGTACCTATGCCTTTATGGAGGTCAGTTCGCATGGGATCGATCAAAAACGGATCTCAGGCCTAGATTTTGTTGGAGGTGTTTTTACCAATCTCACTCATGACCACCTCGATTATCATAAAACCTTCCAAAACTACCTCTCAGTCAAGAAATCTTTTTTTGACCACCTGTCCAAAGAATCCTTTGCCTTGGTCAATGCCGATGATAAGCACGCCTCGGTCATGCTACAAAATGTCTGGGCCCAAAAGCATAGTTATGCACTAAAAAGACCAGCTGATCACAAAGCCAAGATTTTAGAAAGAAGTTTTGATGGTACTAAACTATTAGTCAATGGCTATGAGTTTTGGACCCCTCTGATTGGAACCTTCAATGTCTACAATCTGTTGGCTGTTTACAGTACAGCCATTGTATTGGGTCAGGATACTTGGGAAGTACTCACCGCAATGAGTACTCTTAGTGCTGTGAAAGGTCGTTTTCAACAATTTTCATCTTTTGCAGGAGTCCACTTCATCATTGACTATGCTCATACACCTGACGCTTTAAAAAATGTCTTACAAACCATTCGAGAGATTTGGAATGGTCGCGAGTGTCTGATTTGTCTCGTCGGTTGTGGTGGTAATCGGGATCAAGAAAAACATCCACTTATGGCACATATTGCTTGCGAAAAATCTGATCTAGTCATTCTGACTTCAGACAATCCAAGGTACGAGGATCCGGAAAAAATCCTCGATGAGATGGAAAGTGGATTGAGTATCCAAAACCGAAACAAGAGCCTACGCATAGTTGATCGAAAGGAGGCGATCAAAACTGCTATTACTCTAGCTCATCCTGGTGATATCATCTTGGTCGCAGGCAAAGGCCACGAGACCTATCAAGAGATTCAGGGTATACGACAGCCTTTCGATGATATGCAGATCATCAGAACTCTTTTGTCAAGCCAAGAAAAATCAAGCTGAAGATGATTTACTATCTTTTTGAATATTTGAAAAGATCTTATGACTTCCCTGGCATTGGGTTGCTACACTATATCTCTGTTAGAGCTGGCATGGCACTGATCTTATCTCTATGTATTGCCCTATTCTATGGCAAGAGGGCCATCGATTGGATTCAGAGAAAACAGTTGGGTGAGAAGGTACGCGACCTTGGATTGATTGGGCAAAAGGAGAAAGAAGGTACCCCGACCATGGGGGGAATCATCATCGTTGCCGCTACGTTGATTCCTACGCTGCTCCTTGCTAGGTTGGGTAATATCTACGTCATTATGTTGGTCGTGACCATGTTGTGGATGGGTTTCATTGGATTTGCCGACGACTATATTAAAGTGTTTAAGAAGAATAAAGAGGGACTCAAAGCAACGCTCAAAATCCTTGGTCAAGTAGGGCTCGGTATTTTTATCGGTAGTGTGATATATTTCAATGAAGAGATTACGATTAAGGAAAAAATCAAGAATCCCACACGTTTTGAGATTGTCCATTTCAAAGACCTCCATCGTTTCTTTTCTATTGAAAAACATACGGTTAAAACCACTTTACCTTTTGTAAAAGATAACGAGTTTGATTACGCTTGGCTCATGAGCTGGGCCGATAAAGATTGGGCTCAATACGTTTGGATTGTCTTCATTCCCACCGTCGTTCTGATCATCATAGCCGTGTCCAACGGAGCCAATCTCACTGATGGTATCGATGGTCTAGCAGCAGGGACTTCTTCGGTCATCGTTGCTACACTGGCGCTATTCGCCTGGGTATCGGGCAATGTAATTTTTTCCAATTATCTAAACATCATGTATATCCCCAATGTAGGCGAGATGGTGATCTTCTCAGCAGCCTTTGTTGGGTCACTGATCGGTTTTTTGTGGTATAATACTTATCCAGCACAAGTCTTCATGGGAGATACAGGTAGCCTGACTGTTGGTGGAGTGATCGCCGTTTTGGCTATCACTACAAGGAAGGAGTTAAGCCTACCAGTATTGTGTGGGATTTTTTTGATTGAAAACCTTTCGGTGATCATCCAAGTACTCTACTTCAAATATACCAAAAGGAAATATGGTGTTGGCCGGCGGATCTTTCTCATGGCACCTCTTCATCATCATTTTCAGAAGCAGGGTTATCATGAGAGTAAAATTGTCAGTCGTTTCCTGATCATTCAGATCATGCTGGCCATAGTGGTGATCATATCGTTAAAAATCAGATGATGAAAAGATTAGTTGTTATAGGAGGAGGTGAAAGTGGTACAGGGGCTGCTCTGCTGGCTAAAAAACAAGGTTTAGAAGTCTTTTTATCCGATCAGGGCCATATCGATGCACAGTACAAGAAGATGTTGATCGAGTATCAGATTAACTTTGAAGAGGGTCAGCATAGTCTGAAGCAGATTTTACAAGCTGACGAGGTGATTAAAAGCCCTGGAATCCATTGGACTGCACCTTTGCTCCAAGAGATTCGCTCCCACAATCTACCCATCGTCTCAGAGTTGGTCCTTGCACGGCGTTATACCCAAGCACGGATTATTGCGATCACTGGGAGCAACGGAAAGACTACTACGAGTATGCTTACGCATCAGTTGCTCAAGGATGGTGGGCTTCGTGTTGGATTGGCTGGAAATGTTGGCCGGAGTTTTGCTCGGGAGGTGGCTGAAAGTGATTTTGATCATTATGTGCTGGAGATGAGTAGTTTTCAACTGGATGATTCACAGGGTTTTCGTCCTGATATCGCTGTGTTGCTCAATATTAAACCAGACCATTTGGATCGATATGAGGGTAATTTCGAACATTATATCGATGCTAAATTTCAGATTACAGCCCATCAACATAAAAATGATTTTTTTATTTACAATGATGATGATTTGGCTATTAGAGGGGCATTTTCTAAGCATTCGATCAAGGCACGTTGCATTCCCTTCTCACTAGAGAAGGGTTTTGAGCAGGGAGCCTATCTGGAAGACCAAAAGATCGTTATACGAAATCGACAAGAAATCCTCAGTATGAAAACAGAAGAACTTAGTCTACAAGGCCGTCATAATGTATACAATGCTATGGCTGCTGGATTAGCTGCTCAGTTGGTGAAGATCCGAAAAGAATCGATCAAGAGAAGTCTAGCCGATTTCAAATCCGTCGAGCACCGTCTTGAACTTGTGCTCAAGATCCACGGCATACAATTCATCAATGATTCGAAGGCCACCAATGTTAATTCGGTTTTCTACGCCTTGGAGAATATGAACTCCCCAACGGTCTGGATCGCTGGTGGTCAAGATAAAGGCAATGATTATACCGAACTGATTTCACTGGTGAAGAAAAAAGTCAAAGCTCTGGTCTGTTTAGGACTAGACAACAGAAAACTCATTGATACTTTCAAGGAGTTGATTGACCCGATTATTGAAAATCAGACTATGAAGGAGGCTGTACGCAGTGCTTACATGCTCGGACGTAAGGGGGATAATGTTTTATTGTCGCCGGCTTGTTCCAGTTTTGATTTGTTTAAAAATTATGAAGATCGAGGGCAGCAATTTAAAGAAGAGGTGAAAAATTTGTAGATGGACGGTTTGGACAAATACATCAAAGGTGATCGTTATCTGTGGGCTTTTATTGGCCTGTTGGCAGTATTTTCTTTTTTACCGGTCTATTCGGCCAGTACCAATTTAGTTGTCGTACATGGGAGTAGTACAGTGTTTCATTATCTGTTTAAGCATACACTTTTCTTAGCTGTGGGTTTTATTGTCTTGTTTTTCACCCAATTCATCGACTATAAATATTTCGGTGGGCTGGCTGTTTTGGCAATGCCTTTGGTATTTATCTTGCTTGTCGTCACCCTCATCCAGGGCCATACGGCAGAAGGAGCCAATTCAGCTCGATGGCTTCGTGTACCGATCATCAATATTTCTTTTCAGACCTCTACGACAGCAACCATGGTACTTCTGATCTATTGTGTGAGGTATTTGGCAAAGAATAAAGATAAACCTATCGGTTTTATGGAGTCGTTTTGGCCGCTTCTTATGCCGGTTTTCATCACCATTGCATTGATCTTTCCTGCCAATGGTTCTACGGCAGTGATCTTATTTACCTTGGTGCTGATCTTGCTTTTCCTTGGGGGGTATCCTTTTCGATATTTGCTATTCATGTTGATGATAGGTGTCTTTACCGCTGGGGTTTTTATCTTCATTGCGCTCAAGTGGGGTGATCAAATCCCGAGTAATCGTGTACATACTTGGAAGGGTCGTTTGGAACAATTTATGGATAAAAATATCGAGGAGAATTATCAGGTCAAACGCGCTAAAACAGCCATCATACTGGGTGGGCAATTTGGACGAGGTCCTGGGAAGAGTGCGTTGAAGACTTCTTTACCACAGTCTTCATCAGATTTCATCTATGCTATTATCGTTGAGGAGTACGGTGCAGTGGGGGGTATTATATTGCTATTCATCTATGTACTGATCTTGCTACGTATCCTAATCATCGCTACGAAGGTGGAGTGCTATTTCGGCAGCCTGCTCGTGTTGGCTTTGGGCTTATCCATCGTTAGTCAAGCGTTGATCAATATGGGAGTGGCAGTCAATCTATTGCCAGTCACCGGACAAACCTTGCCGTTGATTAGTGCTGGGGGCACCTCGATATGGATTAGCTGTTTTGGTTTGGGTGTGATTTTGAGCATCAGCCGAACCATTCAAAAAGATGATCTATTTATGATAGAAACAAAAAATATCAAAGATAATGAAGAAAAAATCGCCTAAGATTCTCATTTGTGGAGGAGGTACCGGAGGACATGTTTATTCGGCTATTGCTATTGCAGACGCGCTTAAAAAGCACTTGTTGGAAATGGATCGCCCAGCAAAATTTTTATTCATAGGTGCCAAAGATCATATGGAAATGGAAAAAATCCCCCAAGCAGGTTACGATATCAAAGGAATGTGGATATCAGCCTTTCCTGAAAAAATTTCCAAAGAAGCATTTGTTTTTCTTTTGAAGGTAATCAATAGTTATAAGGAATCCAGGAAAATTATCCGATCCTTTTGTCCAGACGTAGTTATCGGAACAGGAGGCTATGCCAGCGGTATTCCATTGTGTTTAGCGCGTAGTTATAAAATTCCTGTATTCGTTCAAGAGCAAAATACTAGGCCAGGATACACCAATATTAAAGTAGGGGGGTATTGTGCCAAAAAAGTATTTGTAGCTTTTGAAGAAGCTTTGGTATTTTTTGATAAAAAAAAGACAATTGTCACGGGCAATCCGATACGTTCAGAATTTCTTTCCCCATTACCCAGCCGTGAGGAAGCCTGTCAAAAATTCGGCTTAAACCTTGATAGACCCATTATCCTCTCGATAGGTGGCAGTCAGGGAGCACGTAGCATCAACAATGGCTGGGTTAAAGGCATCAAGAGACTCATAGAGAGAGACATACAACTCCTCTGGCAGGTAGGTAAGTCTGATTTTGAAAAAATTCGAAATAATCCTGGGTGTCAACATCCCAACATTCATTTTAAAGAATTTATCAATGATATGCCTATGGCCTATGCTGCGGCAGACGTCGTTGTATCGCGGGCTGGTGGGTTGGCCATATCAGAGCTTGCGGTTTTGGGTAAATTTTGCCTACTCATCCCTTTGCCATGGGCATCTGAAGACCATCAGTTCAGAAATGCAAACGCTGTGGTGAACAAGAAGGCCGCTTTCATGATCCAGAACGAAGAAATAGATGAGAAACTCATCGATACAGTTATCCGTATGCTCAATAATCAAGCTATGAGGCAAACTCTATCAAAAAATATTCTAACGATCAGCATGCCAAATGCGGCACAAACTATCGCAGAAGAAATCATAAATCACTTATGAGGACGAATCTGAAGGCTATTCAAAATTTTTACTTTTTGGGAATTGGTGGCATCGGGATGAGCGCGCTGGCCCGATACTTTCACGTTATGAAGAAGACCGTATCTGGGTACGACCGTACCCTAACAGTTTTGACTCGGCAAATGGAAAAAGAGGGTATACCCATTACCTATCAAGACAGTCCTGACACCCTACCTATTTGGCTCGAACCCAAGAATAGCTTAATCATTTACACCCCAGCCCTACCCAAAGATCACCAACAATGGCAGATTTTGAGAGCACAATCTTACCCGATCAAGAAACGTTCCGAGGTATTGGGGTTGATCACTCGAGATAGTTTTTGCCTGGCTGTAGCTGGTACTCATGGAAAAACGACTATTTGTACACTGCTTGGGCATCTCCTCCATAGTGCTGGTAAAAAAAGTACAGCTTTTCTAGGTGGAATTGCGGAAAATTATCAATCCAATATCATCCTAGGTGGTGAAGAAATCTCAGTGGTCGAGGCCGATGAATTTGACCGTTCTTTTTTACAATTATCTCCCGACATCGCTTGCATCACCTCGGTAGATGCTGATCATCTTGACATCTATCAAAACAAAAATGCTCTAGAAGATAGCTATCAAATATTTTCTCAACAATTGAAGCCACAAGGTAAGCTTTTTGTGTATAAAGGTCTTCCCATCTCAGGAGGTATTTCCTATGCGATTGGAGAGCAAGCTGATTACTATTCAGACCATCTACGAATGGAGTCAAATGGTTGGTGTTTTGATTTTCATAGCCCAGATGAAACTTGGGAAGCTTTGCCCCTACGCTTACCGGGCCAGCACAACTTGGAGAACGCTACAGCAGCCCTATCTATGGCCATGCAGATGCAAGTCACAGCCGAAGAGGCACGAGTAGCCCTGACCTCCTTCCGAGGGATTAGACGGCGTTTTTCCATACAACATCGATCGGGTGAAAAAATCTATATCGATGATTATGCTCATCATCCCACAGAAATTGATGCACTCATCAGCACAACAAGAGCATGGGCCCCCGGTAAAAAGATCCTAGGCGTATTTCAGCCACATCTCTTCAGTCGTACCAGAGATTTCCAAGAAGCCTTTGCACGAAGTTTGGAAAAACTCGACGCACTGATCTTGCTTGAGATCTATCCAGCCCGTGAAGCACCTATTGAAGTGATCACTACTTTAGCCTTGTTTAAACAAATTCAATTAGAAGAAAAAGAAGTCGCTAAGCTTTCAAACGCATTGGAAAGGATTCGTACAAAGGATTTTGAGGTATTGCTTACCATAGGAGCCGGAGACATTGATACGCTGGCCGAACCGATCAAAAAATGGTTGGATGAACAATATGGTTAAATGAAAGACAAACTCACATACCTCACAATCTTATTTGCTACAATAGCAGTGGTCTCCTTGATCATCTTTGCCAAAAAACGTCATAAGGAAAGACCCTTGAAAAGTTTTAGAATCATGGTTGATACTTCAGCAGGGAATTTTTTTGTGAATGATCAAGCTATAAAACGGATTATATTCAATACTGATGGCCCTATCAGTAGAAAAAATCTTCACGAAATCTATATATCAGAAATAGAAAAAAAACTCGATACCCATCCTTTTATACAAAAAGCTGAAGTTTTTCTCACTATCAACGGTATGCTTAATGTTATTGTTCGGCAACAATATCCTGTCTTGCGGATCAAAGATGGTATCAAGAATTATTATTTAACCAAAGAAGGCCATCCGATGCCCCTCAGCCCGACTTATGCTGCTAAAGTCATATTGGCTGAAGGCCCTTTTTTGAAAGAAGATCGAAAGAAGCTACTCGCCCTGATCTCATACATCAATACAGATAAATTATTGAAAAATCAAATCATTGGCATCCGGAAGGTTGCACCAAATTCATTTAACTTGATCCCACAAATCGACCACCATATTATTGTATTCGGTACGTTGATGGATCTTGACGTCAAATTTGGTAAGTTGAAAGCTTTCTATGAGCAATATCCAGATAAGATAAAAACCAGTCAATACAAGATGATCCATTTACAATATAAAAATCAAATTGTTGCAACAAAAAGATAAACTTATGGAATACCAAGATGTGGCCGTAGGCCTCGACATTGGGACTACGAAAATCGTAGCGGTCGTAGGTCGAAAAAACGAATATGATAAGATCGAAATCCTCGGTGTGGGACGAGCTAAGAGCGTTGGTGTACACAGAGGCGTAGTGAATAATATCACTCAAACGATCGAATCCATTCGTGAGGCCGTGATCGAAGCTGAACGGAGCTCAGGTATTAAGATTAAGGAAGTCATCGTCGGAATCGCTGGACAACACATTAGAAGCTTGCAACACAGTGATTACATTATTCGTCCAGATTTTGAAGAAGTCATCAGTCAGGAAGATATCAAGCGACTGGTTGATCAAGTATACAAACTCATCATGCTTCCAGGCGAAGAGATCATACATGTTTTACCTCAAGAATATAAAGTTGACAGTCAAGCAGAAATTAAAGAACCCATCGGTATGTATGGCAGCCGTTTAGAAGCTAATTTTCACCTGGTTGTAGGTCAAGTTTCTTCCATTCGTAATATTGGCCGCTGCGTCAAGGCAGCCGGTTTAGACCTGGCTGGGATTACCCTAGAACCTTTAGCTTCTGCCGAAGCAGTACTGAGCCTTGAAGAAAGAGAAGCTGGCGTGGCTTTGGTTGATATCGGAGGAGGTACTACAGACATCGCCATCTTCAAAGATAACATCATCCGCCATACTGCTGTGATCCCTTTCGGAGGCAATATCATCACCGAAGATATCAAAACCGGCTGCTCAATAATTGAACGACAAGCAGAACTACTAAAAGCCAAATTCGGTTCGGCCTGGCCTGGCGAAAACAAAGAAACTGAAATCGTATCGATACCTGGCTTACGTGGACGAGAGCCCAAAGAGATCTCTTTGAAACGTCTCTCACAAATCATTAATGCCCGTATCAGTGAGATACTCGAGCAAGTCTATATGGAAATCAAAAGCTATGGACACGAAGAACAAAAAAAACGCCTCATCGCTGGACTGGTCATGACAGGGGGGGGGTCTCAACTCAAGCACATCCGTCCACTCACCGAATATACTACCGGTATGGACGTACGCATCGGCTATTCCAACGAGCACATCGCTGGAGGAGAAGATCATAACCTAGCCCATCCAGAATATGCCACAGCCATTGGCTTGGTGATGAAAGGAGTAGACCGGCTATCTAATGAAATAGACCACGAATCTAAAAATATTGCACACCCTTATGAGACACTCCATTCAGGAGAATTGTCCGAAAACATTGCCCCAAAAGATATCTCCGAAGAAATCCTTTCAGCTAAAAAAGAGAAGAAAAGTAAAGAACGGTCCCGATCTTTCATTGAAATCTGGGCCGACAAATTCCGTCAAATATTGAATGATACTGAATAAATCATAAACCCAATGAAAAAAGAAAATCCCACGCATACGGAAAATATTCGATTTGAACTCCCTAAAAACCGCTCAGCCGCCATCAAAGTGATAGGAATAGGCGGTGGGGGTAGCAATGCTGTGAATTATATGTTTGAACAAGGCATCACTGGTGTAGACTTCATCATCTGTAATACGGATGCACAAGCCCTCAGTAGTGGTTCTGTACCTGTAAAAATTCAATTGGGTGCTTCGATTACCGAAGGTTTAGGTGCTGGGGCTGATCCTGAGGTTGGTGAAAAAGCCGCTTTAGAAAGCCTCGAAGAGATTAAAAGCATTCTCGATACCAATACCAAAATGATCTTCATTACTGCAGGTATGGGTGGAGGAACTGGTACAGGTGCTGCTCCAGTCATCGCAGGGATATCTAAAGAGATGGGCATACTCACTGTGGGTATTGTTACCATCCCATTTTATTTCGAAGGACGAATGCGTCTTGAGCAAGCTCAAAAGGGGATAAAAGTGTTGAGGAAAAATGTTGATTCACTCATCGTTATTAATAATGATAAGCTTCGAGAACTCTATGGTAATCTCGGATTCAAAGCTGGATTTGCTAAAGCTGACGAAGTCCTGACCACTGCCGCCAAAGGCATTGCAGAGGTGATCACCCACCACTATAAGCAAAATATTGATTTACGTGATGCTCGTACCGTACTCAAAGGAAGCGGTACAGCTATTATGGGATCATCTACTTCCGGTGGTGAAAACCGGGCTAAAGAAGCTGCTGTACGAGCACTAGATTCTCCATTGCTCAATGATAATAAAATCACTGGTGCTCAAAACGTTCTTTTGCTCATCGTATCGGGAAAGATCGAGATCACTATTGATGAAATTGGCATTATCAGTGATTACATCCAGGCAGAAGCTGGAAACAATGCCAACATCATTATGGGTATCGGTGAGGATGAAACTCTTGAAGAGAGTATTTTGGTGACCATTGTAGCCACAGGATTCCCTACAGAGGTACAACGCAGTATCAGCCATGAAGAGAAAAAAGTCTTTCATAGTCTCGACGAAACTATCGAGCAAAAACCACTTACTTCAAAAGATTTTTTTTCCTCTGTACCTTATCCAAAATCTAATCAATATCTATCAGAAGCGCCACGAGTCTTTTTCGGCGCTCAGTATCACGATAAAAAAAATGCTTCAGTACAAACTCCTATGAACGAACCATTAGGTCAAACATTGGAAACAGCCTCAAATGAAGTTTTAGTCGAATCACAACAACGGTATGTACTTGAAGAAGTCCTTGATGAGGGCCTATTATCCTCCTTTGAAGAAGAGGAGGAAGGCCAAGAGATCGTATTTGGACTAGAAAATAATACCACAATAAACGAACAATGCCTCTCCGACAGAGAAGCAAATTTTGATGAGAAAAAAAACATTCAGATCAGCCTTGAAATATCTCAAAAGACGCTGACTCCCTTAGTTGTTGAATCACCAATACCTGAAGACCTTGAGAGAAAGATCCAAGAACGTAAACAACGATTGAAGATGTTCAATTATAAATTCAAAGAGTACTTTAAGGATATCGAAGAAAGCGAACGAACGCCAGCCTATAAACGTCAAGGTATAGAGTTGGACGAAAGTACAACGACCCAAACCCGTTCGAGATACTCGGTAGAGATGGACGAACGCAATCATTCCAAGATTCGACCCAATAACTCATTTTTGCATGACAATGTAGACTGAACTATCAAAAAAAACGAAAAATTATGAGAAAATCATCATTTCCATTTACTGCTTGGAAGAAACCTTCCAGTATAACAATAGTCTTTTTGAATTGGGAATATTTATCACCGTCTATGTAACAAAATTCTTCGATAAAAATTCTATTAAAACATTTACTCGCTTCATACTCTTGGATTAATCTCTCAAGCGGAAGTCAGTAGTGTAAAAGATAAAATCTTGTTGTTTTATGAGAATTCCAAAATGATTTAAATTAAAGAAGTCATTTGGGCTAATCTCAAAAAACTGAACCCCCTATTCTGAGGTATCAAATTTCAACCGATAGATCGAACTGTATCGCCGAACAGCCACTTTCCGATACACACCATGTAGTAAGAGATGGTAGGTTTATGTTCACAAAACATTAAGGAGATCTCAGTAGTTTTTAAAACTCTTCCCTTTGCAAAGGATTTTAAAAAGATTATTATGATAAAAAAATTATACTCCTTTATTCTCGTATTGGGTTTATCGATAGGTTTTAGTGTAGGTCAGCATAAAACAAAAAGGAAGAAAAAATTTAAGGTTACTCAAGTAGTTAAAAAGAAAGGAAAAGCTTCTTGGTATGGGCCAGGTTTCCACGGGAGGAAGACAGCTAATGGTCAGATCTTTGATATGAGAAAATTTACTGCTGCACATAAAACCTTACCCTTTGGGACAAAGCTCAAGGTTACCAACCCAAAAAATGGCAAGACTGTCACTGTGACCATCAACGATCGTGGCCCAAGACCTAAAGGGAGGATACTCGACTTGAGCCAAGCCGCTTTCAAGGCGATTGCTAGCAATGACCGTGGTGTGATTCAGGTACAATACGAAAAGGTTTTATAGCGAAGTTTTCTCTATGCCTTTCTTCTCTTCTATTTCTGTCCCCTCAATTTTTTTTTCGGATGAGTATGATGTATACAGGGAAGTGCTCACTATACCCCCTAGGGTAATGCTTACCGTCAAACGTCCTCAGAGGATATCCTTTGTAAGTCTCTTCACGTAAGGGGTCAAGTAAGGTTTTTGAAAATCCCTGTCTTATACATATAAGAATAAGAATAGCCTCCTTTTGGAGGCTTTTGTTATAGAAGTGATTACCATGACTTGATCGATACAATTTCACTTCTTTTTATAGACTAAGTCCCTGTTCCATTACGGGGATATGTTCTATAAGGATTGTAAATATCTCTGTTTTGCAATTTTCTCTTGATATAGCAAGACTTCGGTACTGTCTTTATTGCTGGACTGGTAGGGTCCTCATTGAAGTCTCCTTACTATAACAATCTTTGCATCCAGGTTATTGGTCTGCACTTTTTCTATAGTATTCCTTAATACCTCGGTACCCCTTTTTCGTTTTGGTGTATTGATAGCTTCTCTGCTTATAGGAGAAGGCAAGTGGTTGATGACGAAGTAGATATATCTTCTCCATCCAGTTGTTCTTCGACTATGAGGGATACCCTTGTATAACCCCTAAAACCGGTCTTTTGATCATAGATTTTTATCTCATGAGCTTGAAAATATTTAAGCATAAATAGACTCTTTTGATAGATTAAGGCACAGTCGATGCCCTGATTGTCATACAAATTGTGATGGATGATACCATAATCATATGTCTGTAAAGCCGGTTGGTTGATCAAATTTTCCAATACCTTTCTATTTTCAATCTCTACCAAGCCTTATAGCTACAGGAGGACTTTTGTCGATGTTTATTTCTATCTTGGACAGGACTTTGGCGAGCTGTTTTAGCTTGTGCTCATACCTATCTTTATCCTATTATTTGGGGCGATAAGAGATGAAATCTTCGTTTTGAATTTGAGTTCTAAGCACTTTGATCTTTTTTTGTACAAAGATCTTATCAGAATACCGTTTCTTGTTTGGTGGTGTAGATTGAGCCAATTCGCTCTTTGCTGGTATATTGATTTGAAAAACCGGATTTTTCAGTGAAAGTGCCCATTTTATATAATCGATTGATTAATAGCTATCTAAAAAATTCGCTACGTTGTGGAAAATAAAAGTGCCTGTTTCATAGGGATTTTGTGCGTAACCCCAAGGTATAAAAACCAATAAAAAAAATATTTAAAAATCTTCATTATTTTCAAAATTTGAATTTTAAAAAACTTTTTAATTGATAACCAAAGCTATTAAAAGTACTTTTATCTATGAAAAAAGTTTTATTTTCAGTTTTGAATGCTCTTTTCGCTGTGACCCCCCTATTGACACAAACGGTGATCAAAGGTTTGTTGAAAGACTATTCGAGTCAGAAACTACTCCCGTACGTTAAAGTCAGCATCCGAGGGTAGCGTATACAGGGCAAACATCGATGAGCATAGCCGATTTGAATTTTCAGAAGTCGACCCTGCCTTGGCCCTAAACGCCTTCTATTTGAAGCCCATGGATACCATCCCCTTTCAAAACGAATTGATACCCATTGCCACAGAGAGATACTTCTAGGAGAGATTTTGCTAAAGCCTGATCCAGATAGTAAGAGGACGGCATCATCTCTCTGGCTACACTTTTGTAATCTTCCAAAGATACTTACAATCAGATGATGGACTTTGATTGAGGGTCGATATGGCTTCTAAGTATATCCTAATTATTATATCAGATATAAGTACTTTTCATATGGATAACTTTTGAAAATTCTCAAAACAAAAGAGTTGATTTCGGTAGTTGTGATAGTTTGAACAGAGATCACCTGTCATGCTGAGAAAGTCCTCATAGGGGCACATCCCTCCAGCTACAGTTTTGGACAAGTTGGAGAAAACGTTTGTTTTAGCATCCAGGATTTGGCTTTTGGTAAGGGTGTACGATGGGCTAGTTTACTTTCAAGTCGTTCGTATACAAAAAGTTTGGTATCTATACCTTGGGTCTCCTCTCCAACGGATGGAGATTTTATCCTATTGGTGGGCTCATGGTATTGAGCTCAAGAGGGACTAGTACTAGGAAATTTCTACAATACTTGAGCTTATTCCCTCCCTGTAAAAAAAAGTTTAATGATCGGTATATCCTGAATCTGAACGAATTTTTTACACCTTGTTGTATGGGCATGAACTTAATGCTCAGTCAGGATATGGTTGAGATCAAGGACATTCATTACAATCCCAATTCTAGATTAGCAAAATGGCCGTAATCGCCATTTCCGCATCAAACGATCGTTCGAGCCGGTTATCATGCTCTGTTACTATTGAGAAATTTATCTAAAAATCAAGTTGACTAGCACATTGGAATATCAATTCAGGCAAAGTGGTTATTAACGAATCGAACGGGACTTTGCTGGGAAAAAAACCAATGGAAACTTCATGTTAGTCAGTGATCCGATGCCGAACTATTACAAAAATTCACCAAGCAATTTTAAGACACTAGCAAAGATTGCTAATACATAGGAATTTTTTTTTATCGATTATAACTACAGTTAGATTAACTATCCAATGCTCTATACCCAAAACTTGGACAATCTCTAGACGATCGGAGACTACAATGGTATGGGACGAAGCATCTCAGAGAATGTAGCCAAATATTATTTGGGCGAAGGCCAAAGAAAGAATCAGATTTTCAGTTTCAATACTCACTTCTCTTCATAATTCTCCACTACATCAGTCTGAAAGCCGCTTTTTGACTTATCGATGGCTTGCTTCGAAGCAATTTAAGGCAGTCAAAGATCTTTTAGGAGCTTACTTCGTGTATGATGTGGACAATTTTTCCGCTAGAGGTCAATCGGGTATTTTAAACCTATTCCTGCCCAATCGTGTCGCATTCAAAGGCGATCGTGTGCAATACGACTATTACTTTTCAAGTAATCTATCAATACTTATATATTGATGGACTTCTCCTATGCCCGTTTCGATTTTTATTTAAAAGATCAGGGTTGCTTATACCATTTTTTAGTGGAAAGGGAAGTTTCAACATTACAGTTTTCCCAAAAATCCCTATAGCAAAATCCAGAAGTAAAATTTCATCAACTATGGGTTGAAGACAGGTTTGATATTAAAACTTGACGTTCAAAAAACCTTGCATTTCAATGGTTTATATCTCAATCGGTCACCTATGATTGAGATCACTTTTTTCAATACACGGATCAATAATTTGCTGACCCCTGAGTTGAAAAGTTTGCAAATGTTTAGTGGAAAACTGACTTATCTCTACAATTCGTCGGTGATCTAGACCAGAAGCAGTTTGTATTATACTCGGTTTGGCAATAACTTCTTAGTCAGTCGATATTACTAAGAAAGTTATGAGATCAACTTCATCAACGAAGTGACTACATGGATTGAAAGGCAACACATAGAAGCTGAAATCGGACTGAAGGTGTCAAGCTTTCACCAGAATAAAATTCTTACTGGTGCCCTCGATATGTCGATTTGTTTATATGAATGATTCGATGGTCTATTATAGTACAATCAGTTGCCGAACTTCGTCAAAAAAGGCCGTTTGTATATCAAAAACAATATAGTATCGGGTAGTCCCCAACACGCCTATCATCTGGTTATCAAATACGAATCACCTCACTATTGATGGCTGGGACTCAGTGGTAATTATCTCGCAGAGAATTATGTCAATATTCTCTCAGGTTTGCGTACCGAAGCTTTCTATGAGGGGAGGTACTACTTAATCCTACCGAGGCGCAAGCGAGAAGACTCCTCATGTAAGAACGCTTCTCCGACGAGTTTTTCCTCAACCTCAATACTGGTAAAAGTTGTAAGCTGGGAGAGAAATATTTTGTAGCTTCTATAAACGTCATCAATCTATTGAATAATACTAATTATAAGACCGGTGACTATAAGTAAAGGAGGAAATCGAACTGATACACAGTTTGATGCAAGGCCAAAACCGATAAATACCACAATTCAGACCGTGTTACTGGTATGACCAAGACATGCTTTTCTTCTTAAACCTCTCATTTAGATTTTACTCAAACCTCATTGCTATTACACTCAAAAAAATTATCCCCCTCTCTTCTTTGGATTATCCTCTTGATCGGAGTCCTTTTGAGTGTTTGTATTCGTGTATACGATTAATCCATTTTAATTTTTGTCAGCAAATCCTAAACCGAAAATAGCTCTTGTGATCACCATTTAAAAATTGAAAGCTTTGTATAAAGGCCGGATTTGGAAGCAGATCAAATAGGATCTCGTCATCTAGGATACCAATCATGGCTAACACGAACAAAATATTTTTTTAATAAAATCTTCATTCAAGATGCTGTAGGAGTCATTCGGGTGAATCTATATTAAAATGAAATTTTTAAAATCAATTTCACTTTTGTAGAATACTCAATTAAAAATTAATAAACTCTATCTCAATAATAATTTTTTAGAAATCCAATTTATTGTGCCTTATATAGATAAGAAAAGTGGACAAGAGAAATTCGGTGGGATTGACTCACTTCAAAAATATCTGATCAAAACCGATGGTGATAGTCCACTCACACTCTCACCCATGAGTATTGAAGCGCTCAATGTGTACGCCTTAGTACCTTAATACGTTTGGAGGGGGGGGGCAATTTACCGATGCGGAACTCTCCAAAACTTATGCAAATGCAGAAAACAAAAATCCATTAGTATCCAATTAATTTACTCTCAATTCAAATTCTCCACACTCTACACCAATGGATATGCTCAATTTGTTAAAGATCGGGTAGCTTAAAGCAAGGGAAGTATCAGTGGAATCTTTTTCAAATTTGGGTGGGGATAATTACCAGTTCATGATCCGTGACCTGAACGATATCCAGATGAATGAGCCTCGATGCGGAAGTTATTCTTAACCTGAAGAATCTGAAGGAAGGACTAATCCTTTCAGAATACCTAGAAGGAAGTTAGCTATAACAAACACGTCGAAATCTACAACGGAAGATATAGACCTCTCAGCATACAGTCTTGCCAGGGGTAGCAATGAAGATGGAAATTTCCAATTTGAAGAGAAACTCAGCGGCATCTTAGCTAGTGAACAGACCTTAGTCTTCAAACATTTAATGTCTACATTCTTATGCCGGAAATACGATCGTGCTCAAGATAATATCGATGATTGGATTTACTGGCATTGATCAAATCGTTCTGAAAAAGGAGGGCACAATTATCGATAAAATCGGGAAACCAGGCGGCATATTTTTTAGTCAAGAAAAAACCTTCAGACGTAAGACCATTATAACAAAACCGAATCTAAATTATGATAGCTTCAAATGAGACAACTTTCCAAAAGACGATATCTCTAGGATTGGATGTTTCTGAGAGAAATTCAACTGAAACTGAATGTAGGAAATGGGCTTGCCCTCCCTGAGGAAAGTTTTTTCGTAAAAGGTTTGGATGGTTGTTACACTGCTGGGTAGATGTACCACATCGGGTCGGTATACATCATGACTGCACAAGAGAATTTCATGTCCACCACATTGTAAAATGGCTTGGGTATAGCCGTAAAGGAATTCGCTGTCGGTCTTTAGATGTATGCACGCACCAGGCTTTGTAATAGCATGATACTTCTTTAAAAAATCTGGATGGGTCAGCCGGTGCTTGGCTCTTTTGTGTTTGATCTGCGGGTCGGGGAAGGTGATCCAAATTTCATTAACCTCTTCTAGACCAAAGAAATTTTGAATCCACTCGATGCGTGTCCTGATGAAGGCAACATTTTTCAATCCTTTTTTTAAGGCATTTTTGGCACCCTGCCAAAAACGTGCCCCTTTGATATCAACCCCGATAAAATTTTTCTGAGGATAAGTCTCGGCCAAAGCCAAGGTGTATTCACCCTTCCCGCAACCGAGTTCTAAAACGATGGGATTTCCATTTTGAAAAAATCTTGACCACCAAAATCCTTTCAAAGGAAATCCTTCCTCCCATCTGGGCTGTATAATGTTGGAGAAGGTCTCATTTTCTATAAAACGTTTCGACTTATTTTTTCCCATCTTAATTCGTTTGATAAAATCCTATATCGTACTGGTTTACTTATCAATAGATTTATTTTGAGCCAATTCCTTCTGAAATATTTTACTATCTTACCCGTACCATCGTGCCGCTAGCCGGGGGATAAAAGATATACTTCAGTCGTGTGATAAAACTCAATCTTGGTTTAGTAGCGTCTTTCCACAGAACTCGCCACTCATAGACGATCATATTGAAGGAGATTTTGTCTTCTATGGGATTGATCAGGCCGTATTTTACAGCTTCGTCAATCTCTTCTTTTTTGAAAGGAACCAAATATCATATTCTATATGATCAGTATCATGCCCATGTTCTTATCAAGGTATTTCACATTGGGTCCGTGGTGCACCCTGTGATGAGCGTGTAACCAAAGTCCATTCCCAAGGGCTTAACTTACGGACATTCTTCGTATGTATCAAAACACCATACATCTCTCCTAGAGGGTATACAAATATGATGTGCAAGGGCTCAAAACCCAAGCATGCAATAGAGAGGTTAAGAAGATATATAACCCGTCAATGGTTCGAATATATTGGCAGGAAATCGCATCGTGATATTGAATTGATCTGAATTGTAGTACATCACATGAATCGCCCAGGAAAATCTGGATCGATGATAGACATAATGCACGATGTAGTAAAACAGATTCTGTAAGATGAAACATTCTATCCAATACCACCATGTGTGTTCAAGATCAAAAAAGTTTTGGGTTATAGAAAAGACTAACATTATCAGGGTTATTTTTTTTTTATAAGTACCTTCCAAGAGAAGGCTGATGCTTGCAAAGATCAAGTTGGTCAACGTATCACTTACTGTGTAGATCCTCTTTTGAAAAAGATGGCTGTAGACCATTTCAAAGATGATTATGGTAAGGAAAAAAGGCACGTTTTAGAAATAAATGACCTCTTGATTGAGAATAGTACTCATAGACCCAAATCTAAAAACCGGCTAAATTTTAAAAAAAAAAAATTAGTGGTTTAATTTTTCCCTTCCTCGTACAGAACCAAGCCGGACAGATCTGAGCCTCGTGCGTCACTACATTGTGCTACCTGTTGATCGCGCCAATCTTCTATCTGCCGGAAGTTACCCGATAAGAGAACTTCAGGTACCTTCCACTCTTTGTATTCAGCTGGGCGAGTGTATACAGGTGGAGCAAGCAAGCCATCTTGAAATGAATCCGTCAGAGCTGAAGATGCATTACCTAAGACACCAGGTATCAAACGGATCACCGCATCAGCTACCACTGCCGCAGCCAACTCACCTCCAGAGAGTACATAGTCTCCGATGGAAATTTCTCGGGTAATCAAATGATCTCTCACTCGCTGATCTACCCCTTTGTAATGCCCGCAGAGTACGGTTAGATTTTTCTTTAGAGAGAGTGCATTGGCATCAGCTTGTATAAAAGGTTTTCCACCGGGAGCCATGAAGATTACCTCATCATAATCCCGTTCGGCTTGAAGCTGTGCCAAGCAACGATCAATCGGCTCGATACGCATGACCATACCGGCTCCACCGCCGTAGAGATAATCGTCGACTTGCCGATGCCGACCTAGACCATAAGAACGAAGGTCATGGACGTGAATTTCAACCAGGCCTTTATCTATAGCTCTTTTGACAATAGAAGCGGAAAAGGGACTTTTCAGTAGTTCAGGGACGACCGTAATGATGTCTATGCGCATCCGTATCGATTTGATACAAAAATACAGGAATTGGATCAGAGGACGTATCTTTCCCTTTCGTGTACAAGTAGATCAATCTTCTGATCGGATCGAAGCGCTGAGGAATTCCCGATGCATCCTGGCGATATTTTCTAGAGAAATTCCTTTGGGACACTGTACCTCACAAGCACCAGTATTTGTGCAATTACCAAAGCCTTCTTCGTCCATCTGCCGAACCATATGGAGCACACGACTCTGGGCTTCGACCTTTCCCTGTGGGAGTAGTGCCAGTTGAGAGACTTTAGCTGAGACAAAGAGCATAGCCGAGGCATTTTTACATGTGGCCACACAGGCACCACAACCGATACAAGTAGCTGCATCAAAAGCCTTGTCAGCATCATCTTTTGGGATAGGGATTGAATTTCCATCAATGATGTTCCCCGAGGTGTTGACCGAAACAAAACCACCAGCAGCTATCACTCGGTCAAAAGAAGAGCGGTCTACAACGAGATCTTTAATCAGCGGGAAAGCTTTCGAACGCCAAGGCTCGATGTAAATCGTATCACCGTCTCGAAAACATCGCATATGCAACTGGCAGGTGGTAATAAAACGACCAGGCCCATGGGCTTCTCCGTTGATGTAAAGCGAACACATCCCACAGATGCCTTCGCGACAATCGTGATCAAATGCTACGGGATCTTTTCCCTGACGGATGAGTTGATCGTTGAGAAGGTCGAGCATTTCTAAAAAAGAACTTTCGGGCGAAATCTCATGCATCACATAGGTTTCAAAACGTCCAGCTTCTTTAGGTCCGTCTTGACGCCATATCTTGAGTGTGAGGTTTAAAGATTTGTTTGCTGCCATAATGTTATTATTTGTACGAACGGGTTTTCAATTCGACGAATTCAAAATTCAAAATTTCTTTGTGCATGACCACTTCTGCAATGCGATCACCGCGGTACTCCCAAGCTGAGACGTGGGCGTAATGGGTATCGTCACGTATAGCTTCACCTTCTTCGGTACGGGATTCTTCCCGAAAATGACCACCACAAGATTCTTTGCGCTCGAGAGCATCCATAGCGAGCAATTCGCCTAGCTCGAGGAAATCGGCCACGCGTCCAGCCTTTTCCAGTTCAGGATTCAGGAGGTCTCCTCGTTCTGGCACACGGACGTCATTCCAAAAAGCTTCACGGATCGATTGAATTTCGGCAATGGCTTCTTGTAAGCCTTCTGCATGGCGAGCCATACCGACCTTATTCCACATGACAAGGCCCAAGGCTTTATGAAAATGATCCACAGGCTGGTTTCCATTGTTTTTCAGGAAAAAGTTGAGGCGATCTTGTACTTCACTTTCAGCTTTTTCAAATTCGGGCTGATCCGTAGGGATGGGGCCTGAACGGATATCATCGGCTAGATAATCAGCTATGGTATATGGTAGAATAAAATAGCCGTCGGCCAAGCCCTGCATAAGGGCCGAAGCGCCCAAACGGTTGGCGCCGTGATCAGAAAAGTTAGCTTCACCGATCACATAACAACCTGGTATAGTACTCATTAGATTGTAATCTACCCAAACGCCGCCCATTGTGTAGTGTACAGCTGGATAGATCTTCATTGGGGTTTTATAGGGATTTTGATCGATGATCTTTTCATACATCTGAAAGAGGTTTCCATATTTGGCTTCGACGACTTTTTCCCCTAGACGTGTGATCTCCTTTACATCGGCATGATGTAAACCGAGCTCATGAACTTTCTCCTGACCGTAGTGTTGGATGGCAGATGAAAAATCCAAGAAGACCCCTTCTTTGGTATCATTGTTTTCAATACCAAATCCTGCATCGCAACGCTCCTTGGCTGCACGTGAGGCTACATCGCGAGGGACGAGATTACCAAAGGAAGGATAGCGCCGCTCAAGATAATAGTCCCGAACTTCTTCAGGTAGATCTCCAGGTTTTTTGCGCCCTTCTCGGATATCTACAGCATCTGCCATAGCCTTGGGAACCCAGATACGTCCATCATTGCGCAAGGATTCGGACATCAGAGTGAGTTTGGATTGATGTGTGCCGTGTACTGGAATGCAAGTAGGATGGATCTGTGTATAACAAGGGTTGGCAAAGAATGCTCCCTTTTTATGGATCTTCCAAACTGCACTTACATTCGCACCCATCGCATTGGTCGAGAGGAAAAAAACATTCCCATAGCCACCCGAGGCGATGACCACTGCGTGAGCGGCATGGCGTTCGACTGAACCAGTGATCAGATCCCGGGCGATGATCCCCCGAGCTTTCCCATCGATGATGACCAAATTAAGCATTTCATGACGGCTGTACATCTGTAGACGCCCCTTACCAATCTGACGAGACATGGCCGAATAACAACCCAAAAGCAGTTGTTGACCGGTCTGTCCCTTGGCATAAAAAGTCCTCGAGACTTGCACACCTCCAAAAGAACGATTATCGAGTAAACCGCCGTAATCATGGGTAAAGGGTACACCTTGAGCTACACATTGATCGATGATGTTGGCTGAAACCTCAGCCAGACGATAGACATTAGCCTCGCGTGCACGGTAGTCACCCCCTTTGATCGTATCGTAAAAGAGCCGATACACCGAGTCATTGTCCCCTTGATAATTTTTTGCTGCATTGATACCGCCCTGTGCCGCGATGGAATGAGCCCGTCGTGGTGAATCTTGAAAGCAAAACGATTTGACTTTATAGCCCAACTCAGCCAGAGTAGCTGCAGCAGACCCACCGGCCAGACCTGTACCGACGATAATCACCTCGACACGAGAGCGGTTGTTTGGTGCAACAAGCTTTAGTTCGGCTTTGTGGTTTTTCCACTTATCTGTCAAGGGACCTTGTGGGATTTTTGATTTTAAACTTAAACTGCTCATGACGTGCGGTGATAGATGTAAAAAGAATTAAAAGAAAATCGTTATCATTTTAAAAAAAACCAAAGGGCAATAGATGAAAACCCTAAGGATATTAACCAAAAATAAATCACGCCCAACTTTTTGATCCAAAGCGTGTAACGCTTGTGCCGGGCGCCCATCGATTGGAAAGCCGACTGGAAGCCATGACTTAAATGGATAGCCAGTACGATGAAGGCCGAGACGTATACAGTAGTATAAACCGGATTTTTAAACAGGGTAGTCACTAGTTGATGATCACTCATCCCTTGAGTCTTGCCTGTTTTCATTGGGAGCATAAAATTTTTCAGATGTAGTATCAAAAAACAAAACACTAAGATACCCGTATAGATCATCGTACGGGCATTGAAAGGAGTATGAGCCGACCATTTATTGATAGTATAACTCACCCCCCCCCGAGCCGCTCTATTTTCCAAGTGCAATTTGATCCCCAAAAAAATGTGAGTAATAAAACCCGCTGCCAGGATGTATTGTGAGACTTGAATGACGGGATTGGTTGCCATGAAATGTGCTGCCTGATTGAAGGCTTCTTCACCAAAAAAAAGGAAGAGATTGACACTCAAATGCACTAAGAGAAAAACCATCAGGAAGAAACCAGTTCCTGCCATCAAAATCTTCCTACCTACAGACGAATGGATAAATGCAGACTTCCCCATTTAAAAAAGTATTGCCTTAAAACTGATGACAAAAGTAAGAGGATATCGTTTGTTTTACAAAAATTTTTAAACGAGTATTGTTTTTTAGAATGAGTCTATTTAAAGAGAATACCCTCTTAGTAACACTACAAATCTGTCTGGAGTTGCTGAAGTGGTGTCTTGAGACATCAGACGACCTTAAGTGAATGCCTTTTTCTTTTTCCGTATCATTATTTTTAGTAATACAGGTACTGTCGTCACTAAAATAATGGTCAAAACAATCCATTCTAAATGATTTTTCAAGGTGGGAAAGGTTTTATCCAGATAGTGACCTGCCAACATTATAGAAAATGTCCAGGCCGATGCTCCAATAATGTTGTAGATCATAAATTGCTTGAAACTTATCCGTACAATCCCAGCTATAATGGGTGCAAACGTACGAAGCATCGGTAAAAAACGGCTCATGATAAGTGCTGTCGCTTTGTACCTTTTATAAAATGCCCTTGCTATGATTAAGTGTCTTCTCTTGAAGAGTAAAGAATTTTTCTTCCTGAATAAGAAGGGGCCCGATTTGTATCCAAACCAATAGCCCAACATATTCCCAAGTATGGCAGCCAATGCTACCAATAAGATGATCACAATAAAAGGAACATCGTAAAGACTTTTGGCTAAGGCATTACCAAAAATCCCAGCGGCAAACAATAAAGAATCACCTGGTAAGAAAAAACCCATAAATAAACCCGTCTCAGCAAATACAATAGCCAGTAGGATAAACAAAGCCGTCTGCCCATAGTGAATAAAAATCCAGTCAGGATTGATTAAATATTGGAAAAGATCCCAGAATTCCGACATTTCATGTGGATTGAAGTACAAATGTATGCATTTTATCTTTCTATGAAATCATGTAAAGTCTAATTATTTATTAAATAACTACCTTTTGATAATAATAGACCATTTAAATAGTGTTTAAATGGTGAAATAAAGCTTGATATTTTAGTTTATTTTATATATTAGTACAGAGGTATCATTTCTTTTTATTCATATGGTGAAATACGAAGGACACGTTTTGATTTATCGTTATTATACGGAGCAGCATGGGTTGACATCTTTCATCTTAGAAGGTCTCAATTAATCCAAGCAACACAAAAGTGAAGGTATTTCCGTTATTTCTTTGTCTCAAGTAGAGCTCATCATTTATCACCGAAGCAAAAATATCTTGAAATAGAACAAAGAAATCAAGAATGTTTAATTCTACCAAACCATTTACACAGAATCATATAAGGTTTTTATCACTCTGTTTTTGTTCGATCTTTTGAAATCCTCTTTAAAAGAAGATCAACCTAATTCATGGCTGTTTGAATATCTGAGGAAGTCTTTTCAAGAGCTCGATAATAAATCTTATAATTTTACAGACTTTCATTTGTGGTTTATGATCGGATTGATAAAATTTATTAGTTTTTATCCCAACCTCAGAGAGTCGAGTATAAGTTTTCCATCTCAAAGAAGGAATATTTACATCCACGTCTATAGGTCGAGAGCATTGCTTGAACGGTATAGAAACCGACTTATTCAAAAGATTGTTCCGGATTGACTTCTACCCAAAACACCGAAACGAATTCAATTGCGACTAACGGGAAAGGATTTTACAATTGCTCTTGAAGTATTATACCCTACATCTGAAATATTTCTACCCTCCTAGATCTGCCGAAGTATTGGCCTAATTCTTCTGATCTTTTTACTCAGATATTGATGCTCATACCAATACTCCACCGAGAGCCCAACTCGATATAAGTACCTAGAGAAGGGGTGAAGAAATATCGTACTCCCAAATGAGCACCTATACCCAATTTATCACTTCCCACAGCACCTATACTGATCCCAGGATAGATATCGAATCTCTTTGAGAGATTTAGAATTTTACCTAGATGACCGTTAGCACGGGTAAATAGATAAAAGGGATTCTTGTCTTGGAAATATAACTCGATTCCCCCACCTATAGAAACCCACGAGACAAGGCCATAATCAAAGGTCCCTCTCAGTCCTATACCGTATCCATAGGAGGTAAATCCGGCTTGTAATTTTTTATCACTTCTCCCCTGGAAGGCTTGAGCATTGAGATTCCAAGTCAGGAAAAGGTGTAAAATACATAAGTAAAACATTTTTCTTATCATAATATCCGTTTTTTATTAATAATTCTTCTTTTTAGATCCGAATCTTCTCACTCTTATTGATCTTGTGACCAGGTCTCCTTCAACGCGGATTTTCTTACAAAGGAAGGTGTTGGGTATCTTGAGCCTCTATCGATAGTTGTTGAAGATATTTGGTAAAAGTTTTCTGAGGTCTCAGTCCCAACTCTTTCGAAGAGTAGTTTATTTTCTTAAATCTCTGAATTGGGTGTTGTAAAGAATTTATTACCGAAAAAGATAGAATTAGCTCCAGCCATAAAACACCAGGTTTACCCTTCTGGGTTTAGCTGCATCCTTCCAGCTGAGAGTCTCGCCTCAGAATCGAGGCATGATGATCATCTGGATCATTTCCTAGACCTCAATGAGTTTTTGATCTTCCATCGGGGGGTACCTGTCACTGAGACCAAAGCATTGATGGGGACTACTTCTCAGGATCCGGGTCCAACCATGACAACGAGATGAGCATACCTGCAGAGTCTTCCAAGCTTTCACCCATTCCAATGATGCCACCCAAACATACGGTAATATTTGTCTTATGGACTTTTTTAATACTCTTCAAGCGATCTTCATAAGTTCGAGTGGAGATTACCTTTTTGTAATATTCTTCTGAAATATCTAGGTTGTGATTGTAAGCGTATAAATCTGCTTCAAAGAGACGTTTTATCTGATTTTCAGTGAGTATAACCAGTGTACAACACACTTCCATATCGAGCTTGTTCAACGTACATATCATTTCCAAAACTTGGTTAAATTCGGGTCCGTTTTTGACGTTTCTCCAAGGAGCTCCCATGCAGAGATGTGAAGTATTTGTCTCCCGCATCCGTAGCACTTGCGCTATGGCTTGACAGACGGAGATTTAACCCACTGCCTCTATCTCTGTATAATAACGAACCACTTTGGGGACTAAAGTACACAATCTTTGGGGTAACCACCGGTCTTTATTGAGATCAATGAGTTAATCTGAATTTGTATTAGGCTCTTGAGATAGATGGTGGATAGTGGCTGCTCTCGGTATACGAGTTCCAATAAGGTTAAGTAGCAAAGCTCGAGAATGTCTTCTTTGGGCCAATCGTGAACGATTTCTTTCTTCATCCAAAATAAGGTTTGAAAAGTATCGGGAGTAAAGATAGGGAAAATGAATTTTTCATTCTCAGTAGATTTTGGATCATGTTGAGATCATTTTTTAGGAGGTCTTGACAATAAGATACTCACAGTATTCCCACCGAATCCTATCGCATTGACAAAACCTTTCTCATCGCCTTTTTGAAAGGTCTTTAACCTGAAAAAGTCCCTTATCGTAAGATGAATATAGCCATTTCTAAACTAAATCCGTCAAATATACTAAAGGTATGCTCAGTTTTCCATTTGTTGTTGATGATCAGTACCTGGTGATCTTTAAATAAAGTCTCAATAGCTCAATATTTTGAAAGATCTCCTTTGATCGTTCCTGGCGTATGAGTGATGACTGTATCAACCTCGGTAAGGGGTGTATTAGCCAAATCTATTTATATACTCTTTTGTAAGGCTTTTTCATCGGTAGAAATAGAAGTGTGTGATGTTGGATCCGTTTGGCGACCTATCCGATACCCTCAATGATAGCCCATGCGTGACTTTTTACTCCCTTCTTCAACGGATAAGGTTACAGTGCCCTTTCCCAAAATAAAAAAGTATTTTATTTTTTGACCAAATGGTCCAATTGACAAGAATAGGGGCCCTTCTTCTGATCCTACATCCGTAGGGTTACATCTGTTCGATCGTAAAAAGGGTAGGTTGTGGCTTCGGATCCAACCAAGATGAGTTTTTTTTCATAATCTTGTACTTAGCCAAGAAATAGCGTTCAAAACTTCATGTAAGTTGAATGAACAAGTGATCGAATGAATAAAAGTAGTACAAGATCCTTGTAGATGATTGTCCTATCCAAGAAGAGAGGTTGTCCACTTGTAGTGATCGGAAAGCTGAGGGGTGAGAGTTTATGGTGGTTGGATTCTATGAAATCCTCGAAAAAAGATCCAAATAGATGAGTGGCTCCTCTTGAAGAACTAAAATTGATAGCGATGTTCTCCGAATGTGACCACCCTGCTTGCGTTATGGTAACATGTGCAGCATGGATACCCAAACAAAACAATTTTGTCAAGTACCTTGTAATGAGGGTATGAATCGATGAGTAGAGTGAATCACCTCTCACTTTCTTGGGAAAGTGTGGCGGATTCATACAGCTTTCGTCTTGATAAGCTTTTTTGAATTAAACTTCGAATGGATTGATAATTTTTACAAACCTCTATGGGATCCCTACCCAAAGAAGATAAAGAGCTTACCTCACTGATAGAACACCTTATTTGATTATCAATCATCGGTATGACTCCAATACTAAAAAGAAGATACTGATTGTCATAAAGGCCCAACTGATAACCTCTTTAAGAGGCCGATTTTTCATATAAGTGAGTAGATTTGATAAGATCAGACATAGTGGAACCATCAAAAAGGCATATTGACCCGATTCGGAAGAATAAAACAACAAGATCAAAAATCCTGGAAAGACTGTCAGGAGATAATGTTTGAATGCTTTTTTTGAAGCTATTTTTTGTCTTTTAGAAAGAACAATACCCTTTATCAGCCCACCAAAGCAAAAGACTGATACCCCAAAAAATAGATAAAATTGTACATCTAAAGGTAATGATGAAATATTGAGAAAAGACAAGTAGCGATCCACAACTCCCATATCCAAACGATCCAAGAGAGAAAGACCCAACAAGTATGTCCAGATAGGGGTAAGCAAACCCAGGATACAGATCAACCAATTTTTCACTTCACTCTCTCTCTTGAACAACAAAGCTGGTACAAGCCAAATGAGGTATAGCAACGCCGGTGGAAAAAAAAGGCTAGCCAGGCCAACAGAAAAGCTGCTGTAAAAAAGTCTTGTCTTCACTGTAGATTGGTCCTTTCCTATAGGAAAAAGGATGAAAGCACAAAGGATCCAGATCAGGGCAATAGATACAGATAAGTTTATAAAGCTTTTATGAAATGTCAACATCCAAAATGAAAGAAAAAAAGCAGGGTATTGACCTTTAGATAAAAACCTCCTCAATATACCAAAAAATGCCAATGTAAAAATCAGTAAACCAGCCGATAAGATGAATCCCTTGTCCTCGTACCAAGAAAGGTACAAAAAATACCAAGAGCAACCTATCAAGGTATAAAAAATAAAAAGGAGAAATACATTTTCCAGATCCAACAGGCGAGAGATCATTTTTTACATTAATTTTGACTCTGCAAGTTACTTAATCATGCTTATATGACAACGATTATCTTTGCTCTGGAAAACTTTTTTAAGTGGAGTTTTGCTCTGCTCCCTATCTTGGGCAACTTCCCTAATTTTTTCTTTATCTTCATCTCTTTTACCCTTTTACTCTTTTGGTTATATCAAATCATACGATTTGAGCGAGAAGAGCAATAAATAACCTTATCTCTCCGATCAAATAACATAAAATTTAATATTTATTAATTTATTTTGAAATATCACATAACTTATTAATTCGATAAATATTTATTCATATTTTTAATATTTAAATAATAAATTTAGTTAATTAATATAAATACCATTTCTTTTTTTTAAACTAGGTAAAGAAACAATCTCTACAAATCATTTATAACTATTAAGTGAGTTAAAGTTGAAAAACTTTTCAATGAAGCCACTAAATTTGTAAAAAATTTATATTATTACATCATAAATTATATTTTATTATAAATTTTCCTCAATAAAAAACCATTACTACGTTGTATTTTATCAATATATGTATTGCTTGTAATATTTTCACTTGATGAAGGGAAAAGGATAATAATTATACCTTGATTGATTAGAACAACCCAGGAGGACTTAAAAAACCAAAAAAAGTACTATCTAAAAAAAAATAGAACTTAACCAACTTGAAAGCATAAAATTATATGAATAAAATTTCACTACTAGTTGGATTCATCATGATTATACTCATCAAAACCTAGCAAGAAGAAGAATGAAAATAGCTGGTTGTTGGTACAGAAAAAACAGAACTCTTTTCCGTAGTACAATTCGAATCAAAAAATAATACACTACGCATAACTCCACTATCTATAGAAAAAATCAAGAATCCAATCGAAGGACTCTCTATTTATGATAAATAGAGAAAATTTTTTAATTTTCTTCAATGTTATCAATGGTTATACGTCTCATCGGTAATAGCAAGAAAAAGACTTCAAACCCACGCAATGTGACCAATCAATCTTTAAAACAAGACCACCTATTCAATATAAATGGATATAAGGTAATATAAATATTACAATTATGTATAGCTCTTATGAGCGTTTTATCCTTACAAGATCAGATGACCGTAGAGAATCTCAAGTACATAAGAAAACTGGTTGAAACGGAAAAACCTCACCTGTTAGCTCTCGTAGAGAGCAGATCCGACGACAAAGGAAGTCTTTGGACGAGACACACTACCAAGTCATATGATGCCATCATAGAAAAACATAAAGATGAAAACCCTTATCATCTACGATATGGATATTAAATTTTTAGAAACTTTTAAAGCTGATCCTTGGACCCTCTGTCATGATAATGATGAGCCCGTTTCCCTTCTAAGCCGTACCTAGCTTACAAAAGCTGTAAAGAAATGTTGGATAAAAATCCTAGTACTCCTGACGGCGAATACACTCTTGAGGTTAAAGGGATCAAGTTCAAGACTTATTGAGATAAGACCGGAGGTGGTTATACTTTGATATGGAGCTATTCTGATAAAACCTTTTATAATCTATATGAACCCTAAAAGAATCTGCAACATAATGGAAAATATAGACAATCTAGAACCGTCTCCAAAACTTCCTCATTACTCTGGAGTCATACCATACGAGAACTATAAGGTCACAAGAGCCATAATGGAGACCGTTGGATCTAACAAATTCAAGATACATATCACACAACAAAAGATCCCTTAATATGTTTGACGATGTAGTGGCCAAAAATAATCATGTGATCACCGAAGCTCCTACTTATGTGAATAGACTTTTCAGTGATGCACCTGTTTTGTATATGTAGGAGCCTATGCTTGTCGCATTAGAGGGCAAATTAGAAGGATACCACATTTGCTTTAAACAGCAATGGGACAGGTACCCTTTAACGGTAATCCTGTGAGAGGGTTCCTTTGGTCTTTAAGAATACTTTTCTTACTTACAATTCCCCCATTTCAATTCTCATGGAGGTTGGCATAATAATTGACAATTATCTCCTGAATTTAAGGTAGATTTTTCTAACAATTTCTTTGGTTGGTTTGGAGAAGAAAATAAAAATTACGTATTCAGCAATTGTTGAGAATGGTAGACCTTGGTTTGGGGATAGATTTTTTAAACCGCAAACTAAGTTCTGTTATATATAATGATTGAAACAATAATGATTTTAGGTTAATGGTTGTATTTGATCCCCTCCACATGAATGTGGAGGGGATTTTTAGATAGCTTGATCTACCTGGAGAAAAATGGACTCCTTATAAACTTTCATACCTTTGCATAAAAATTCACACTATGGGCCATATTGTAGCTATAATCGGCCGACCCAATGTGGGTAAATCTACTTTTTTTAACCGTCTGCTGGGACGTCGTGAAGCCATCGTCGATGCAGTGAGCGGTGTGACTCGAGATCGGCATTACGGCACTTCTGATTGGAATGGCGTGACGTTTTCTGTCATCGATACGGGGGGGTATATCACAGGGACAGATGATGTATTTGAGACCGAGATCCGTAAGCAGGCCATATTCGCTATGGAAGAGGCTGATGTGATCATCTTTGTCGTAGATGTGGTCTCCGGTGTGACCGATATAGATCGAGAGATTGCCCAGATATTGCGCGTATCTAAAAAGGAAATATTTCTGATGGTCAACAAAGTAGATAATAATAAATACGTACACCATGCAGTAGAATTTTTTCAATTGGGTTTAAGCACTTATCACTGCGTGTCAGCAGCAAATGGTAGCGGAACAGGAGAACTCTTAGACCAGATCGTCGCGGCCTTTCCTAAAGCCCCCGCCCAAGATCACACAGTGGAAGACTTAGCCCGATTGGCCGTCGTAGGTCGCCCCAATGTGGGCAAATCTACCCTGATCAATACCCTTTTAGGCAAAAACCGCCACATCGTCACCAACATTGCCGGCACTACCCGGGATACTATGGACGTGTACTACCGGCAATTCGGATTTGAATGTATCTTGATCGATACGGCTGGTATACGTAAAAAGTCAAAAGTGGAAGAAGATCTTGAGTTTTATGCCGTCATGCGGGCTGTGAGAGCCATTGAGCATGCCGATGTCTGCCTGTTGATGATCGATGCTACACGTGGATTTGAGTCTCAAGATATGAATATTTTCCGACTGGTTGAGAAAAACAACAAAGGCCTGTTGATCCTCGTCAACAAATGGGACTTGGTGGAAAAAGAGACCTATACAGCCCAACGATACGAAGCTTTCATCAAACAAAAGATCGGCCCTTTTGAGGATGTACCTATCCTCTTTACCTCTGCCCAGTCCAAGAAAGGCTTATTAAAGATGATGGAAATAGCCATACGAGTAGTAGAAAATCGTAGGAGAAAATTGAAGACTAGTGTACTCAACGAACTCATGCTTCCCATTATCCAAACCAGTCCACCTCCTGTGGTGAAAGGAAAATACATCAAAGTGAAATATTGCACGCAATTGCCTACCTACACCCCACAATTCGCCTTTTTCACCAATCTACCCCAATACGTCAAAGTCCCTTACAAGAGATTCATCGAAAATCAACTGCGTCATCATTTCGATTTTAAGGGAGTCCCTATCAATGTTTACTTTAGAAAGAAATAGTCTTATTTATAATAAGTTCTATTTAAATAATAATAAATACTCTCTGTAAAAAATTTATTAAAACCGCATCTTGGGTTTTTAATCCACTACTCGAATCATCACACATGTGAAAGGTAAAACATTAGAGAAAAATCCCTCCTATGTGATCGTAAATATCTATGGATTGGGTTATCTTGTCAAGATATTCCTCAACAATCTATTCCCAGCTACCCAATACAGAATAGGTATACTTCTATACCCATCTACTCATCAGAGTAGGAACAACAGATATTGTATGATCTTTCTAATACGGACGAGTGCGACATGTTTCGCCATCTGATTACTTTTAGTGATGTAGGGCTTGTGGCTGCTATACTCATTTTATCTTCCATCGGTCTAGGAGGGGTAGGCCAAGGAGTACTTGAAAACCAATCTGAATCCCTCAAATACCTGAAAGATGTAGATATACCAAGACCGCTCCAATGGATCCTCATCGAACTCAAGGACAAAATCCTATAGAAAGTCTTTGAATGTTAAAACGTAGTGACACAAGGAGAATACGAAAAAAAAGGAAGCCTTGAACGCCGTGGATGTACTCATATTTTCTCCAAAGCAGAATGAAAATTTTTTGAACAATTTATTGGTTTAACAACCTAGACTCCCCATTGAAAAACTTATCAATAAAGCATTGATGAGGTTATAAAACCCTGTTCCCTTGTAGCATAGATACCTCAAATTGCTTCTCTTTTATTTGTACTTCTGAGAACCCTTGCATCGGATCAAGAAAAAGATAGTCTTCAATCTTCATTGAAATACCTCTTCACCAACCAAATAAGGTGGGGTACCTGAATAGCTCGACCAAGACTAATATTTATTACGATGTTCAAAAAGGCCTATATCTTGTCGAGCAAAATGTTGGCGATTTTTTGATTGATGTCCGCCCAATATATGACTAAGCAGTAATACGCCGATTATATCCTTCAATAATGTATCTTCTAATATTACAAATCTAAACCCCGTACCTTAGACGATGTTTGTACAAGCATGGAAATTAGATAGAAAGGATAAAAAAGTCACTCTTGAGCAAAAGCGACGGCTGTTGCCTAACATCAAGATAAAATCTAAATTTTTCGAAACCATTTTTGGTAGCAATACTATTGAACAGATACCTAAAGGAGACGTATCGGATTAGACTTTGGTTTACTCTATCAGCGGAGAGAAGACCCACGTTTTCCACCGCGAAACAGATCTTCTCTTTCCATAGATATCAACCAGAAAATGTAAATCCCCATCTTAGGCTGCGTAGGTAAGAATGTCGATCTGAAGATGAATTACAATACACAAGCGGGCTTTGCTTTCGAAAACAGGATGAATCTCGGCTTCAAAGGTCAGGAGGATGAACATCGTCAAAAAATCGAACTCGGTAATGTAAGTATACCTCTAAGTCTCTCTTCAGTGTGAGAGGTGAGTTCCAATTTGGGAAGACCTATATCACTACAATCTTCTCCTAACAACAGTTCTAAACCAAAGTCATCCCAGGAAATGCAGACGGTGTATTGAAATTATTTTAAAAATAATCCAATGATTATAAATATAACTAGTATTATTTTTTGGACACTATTTTTGCAATGATTACGATAAAGCCTGGACCAGTACTCTATCATCAATTCCAACTTTACGATCGATCAGATCGTAAAGTTGGGTATTGGGAATTGGTACACGAGACCTGAAAATACCGATCGATTATCACTATCAGAGATCTGGGTGAGGGTGTTGGAAATGATCCACCAGTCGATGAAACCAATGGAATCTATGAACAGTTGAAAAAGTTTCCTGGAATCAGTGATATCAACCAAGCACAAAACGTTTTACAAGGACAGAGGATCAATAGACAGATTTACTGAGATTACGAATATTTTCTGATTAAGAAGACGCCCGTCCGCTCTCCTCTAATGAATATTCGATTAACGTTCGACTGGATTCTCTCTCTCAAGAGGCGTTTAGAAGATCGACAAATGTTCTCCTTGTCCTTTCATTATCAAAATAATACCACAGGTCATGCCTATACTGTTTGGGAGTTTAGTACTGATAATTAGGTTCCTTCTCCTCTGATAATCAGATTACTCAAACCTGATAGAAGTACCAATATTACCTTTCCGATGTGGAAATTGATGATGAAAAACATCTATTGAATCGCTAGTTTGTTCACCTATAAAATCTTTATGATCAACGTTTATTACAATGAGCCTGAATAAGGCAGTGTGACTCATCTGATCAAGAATGGGAAGAAGTTGCCTTTGCTTTAGTTCCTCAACCTAGATTGACTCAATCAAAATAACTATGTACAAAAAAAATCCTTCTGCTGCCATCCAATCCGAAGGAGATGGCATCTTTGAATTTCAAGAAGGCTATACGGTAAATTATTCTCAGGTCCAAATCACTTTAAATCAGGTATAACCATTTGTTAAAACGATGAAAAAATCATTTAAACAGGATCCTTAAGACACTGCAAGGTATATCTTCGAAGAATTGTATTTTTTTTCCAAAAAGTAGATGCTTCCCAAGAATCCAACAAAAATCCCCACATAATATAAGGGTGATACATTAGGAGGGTTTATTTAGGGTCTATTGCTCAATGCTCAACCAAGGTGAGTATGGAAAAGGTACACAATTGCTAGAAAGTGTCGACTATACGATCAATTATTAAATCGATGACGTACAGATCATCAACCCGATTATGAAAGATAAAAATCATCAGTTAGTCTATGAAGATCAAACCACTACATTCAACCAACAACGCACTTTCATGGGGCTCAATGTAAACCATTGTTTTTTTTTCAAAAATCTCAAAATTGGGATTACCATTCTAAATTATTTCGAAAATCCTAATAATCAAAAAGTTCCTTACAGAAGTGAGTCAGTAGATAATACCATCTTTAGACTCAATAGTACTTACGGTGGGACTCTTCCATTTCTGACCCGTTGGATATCGATAAGCTTCCCTTCATCGAGACACAACGGCCCTATCCCGAATCAAGGCCAGGTTAGAGGGTGCTTATTTCAAAGCTGGCACAGCCCCCGGTATCTGTGGGTAGATCTGATATTGATAACTTCGACCGCGATCAAAAGAGGATCTCTTTAAGATCCTGGCCCGAAACCTGTTCTTTTGCCAGTATTCTTGGCACTAACAACCCTAAATTCCTCAACATAGATAGTGATAAAGAACTCAGTTACGGCTACAAAATAGATTTGCTCTCCTAATTTACAATGTTTTCCATTTATTTTACAGACAACCCCTATCGAATGTATCCAGAGACGAGATCAGCAAAAATCTCACCTGGCGCGTAGAGCGTAGAGAGATTTATATCGGTAGAGAGTTGACAGCCGACAACATCAGTTACATCAATATCTTTGACCTGACTTTTTATCCTCAGGATGGGGGGCTATACAACTTCAATCCGGGCATAAAGGTACCACAAAGCCATTGGGTTGGCATCATGAGAGCTTTGAATATGAACGATTTCAATCAGGCTAATATTCAATATCTTGAGTTTTGGTTGATAGACCCTTTTTCCGATAATACAGGCAGTGATGGAAAATTGATCTTTCATCTAGCTAATATCTCAGAAAACATCCTTAAAGACGGTTCTTTTCAGTATGAAAACGGTCTACCCTACGCGGGTAGGCAAGAAAAAACAGTCAAAACACTCTGGGGTAATACGTCTCAAAAAGATCCTTTATTGTACACCTTTGAGACATAAGGACAAGAAATAACTCAGCAAGATCTAGGCTTTTATGGTCTATTTGATGCGGGAAAAATATAGAACTATTAAACCTTTTTCAACAGCGTTAATCTAGTGATAGGTACGTTAGATTCAGTCGTAGACAATTATGTCTAATATTTCGAAAATCGTTGGGACCCAATTGAATAAGGAGATTCACTGGTCAATCTACATTAATACTACAGAAATACCCAAGGAAATTCGACCGAAAATACCCTTGAGGGAGCTATAGGCACATTGGATGTAGAAGATATTGATCAATATTATAATATGATTTGGCTTGAGCGCTATTACTAATACAAACTCAATATCTCTAAAGCAGACTTCGAGTAGGTATTGGAAGACAATTATGTGGTAGATAAGAAAATAGTCTTGGTGAGCAACTTGCCCAATGGCAGTTCGATCCGTACTACTTTGTATCAGATAAGCATCTCTTTGGAGCGATGGAAGGCTTTTGGTGAAATTTAAAACTTGAAATCGATAAATCATTTCCGCCTTCTGATGAAGGGTTTTCCGAGACGATTACGCTTCGCTTTGCAGCGATGAATCTCATGAGTACTGCCTGGATGGACTTTACTACGTATATCCAGATGATGAGAGTGGAGAGATCGACAAAAATCGTATTGATAGTGAGGCACTTTCTTGGCTATATGCTTGGTCGATATCGAACAAAACGCCAAAGGCAATCCACCCTATGTCTTTCCAGCTGGCGTCATGCGCGAAGAATTTCTAAACACTGCTATCTCAGATTTGCAAAACGAGTCCTCGATGTCACTGACCATACGCAATCTATGTGGGGCAAATTCCATCAATGTCAAAAAGGACTGGGCTGTATTTTGCGACTATCCCAATGGAGACTTCGGATGTACAAAAAGATTTGCCTATATGCGCATGCTGAAAACCTCTATGACTCTAGCAGCAATCAGGTTAATCTCAATGACCGAATATTCATTTGAATAAGCAATGACGTATTTAACTATTACGAATACGAAATCCCTCTCAAATACACTTCCAAAAACACTCTTTTGATCAGCGGTATTTGGCCAGCCGAAAACCTGATGGAAGTAGAGAAATAAAGCTTGATTGATGAAAAATTGAACAGGAATATAGAAAACTTTAATAGTAATAAGCGTTATTCATTTTAAATCAGCCATTGAAATAATATTATATTAATATAGACAAAATATTTATCCTCGGTAGGTACAGTGAGTAGGATGATGATCGGGATAAGCAATACAGAACCCAACATAACCAAAAATCTTCTCCTTTGGGTTAATAAACTTAAATTGGATGGCATCAGTACTCAAGGCGCCTATGCAGCCTTGGATAAAATTAATCTAAACCTAGCAGATCTCGCTTTGGTTGATGTTGAACGGGTCTTATACTTTGGCCGGATTTGGCACCGTTAGATCAAGGTCTCACCTAATGTCCGCAGGGATTATGAGAGGATCACTTCCTACAACGTCAATCTGAGTAAGACTAAGATTAGAAAAACTATCAAGCCCTGACCCTGTGATTTGGAAAACCTCTCTTTGCTCTTTGTCTATAGAAACAATTTTTCTAAAGATATCTACAACATCTATAACATACAAAAAAAAACAGTGAAAAATATTTTGGTCTACAACTTTTCTTTCCAACCGAAATTTTACAGGCCTTTTGACGAATGGAAGGCTGTACGAGATAGTTCTAAATGGGTTAAACACTTCGGATGGTTTAAGTAATTCAACATTAACCCCTTACCAAATAATTTCAACATCACTACTAAGATCAACCGTACCTAAAGAGAAGAATTGTGTCGGGATACCCAATCCTTGACTACCCAGGACATCGAGGTATTCAACACGGCATTTACTCCCTTTTTTAGCAACAATTTCAGATTCGATTAGGGTTACAATATCATGTTTGATCTGACTAAATCTCTAAACTCGATTTTTCATACTAAACTTATACGCTTGTCAACGATGTGAACATTTTTTTTACTCTGAATCAGTCGATGATCTGGAAGAATTTTTCAAGGTAGAAGATCCTGTTAGGTGTAGGTAGACACTAGACGTTAACTATCAATTTCACATACGATTTCTATTCTGTATGGACTGGGTCAAATTGAGTAATTTGATTTATAAAATTTCTTATTAATTGGATTACAACACTTTCGATACGAAAAATACCTTTGGTAATAATATTTAAAACTCACAATACATCAGTTTTCGGACATAACTCTCTTTTGACAAGCTCTACGTCAAGATCCTTACCTTTATCAGGTTCAGTGAAAATTGAAGAAACACGATTTAGAACTTTAAAGAGAATTGACTCGTTTGAAATAGATGAGTAAAAAAAAGGAAAGTCTACTCGAAAAAAAGTTAAAATATCTAAAATAGAATTTAATTTAAAAAACTATTTATTCATGACCTTGTCGAGAATTAAGCAAACTAAGTTCAACTACACTGCCAACAAACTCAGTTCTCTGGATGACTTTTTGACTAAATCTGTTTTTTTTTATCAAGGTAGAACGGTGGCTAATGGTCAACAGACTTTTGGGGGTTCTTCCTTGGGAGCCATATTTAGCTCTCAGGAGGACACCCGCCAAAGATTGATCGATTCGAGTTGGATTACTACCAGTGATGTGGTTTTCAGTTCCTATAATCGCTCGCGCGATGAAAAATGAAATACCAATCTCTTGATTGAACCCATCAAAGATCTGAGGATCGAAATCATAGCTAATAAAATTATATACTACACTCGCCTATAAAAATTTCAACTGGGATTCGGATCCGACTACTCCAGATTTTCAAAACAACTTTCCCGACACAGAGATCGCTAGCATCAAGATGGGTTTTGGAGGTTGGAATACGATCTTTGATAATTTAGAGGTACTTTATGATTAATTAAAATAAAAATAAAATTCTACCATACTAATATTGAGTAATTTGTGTTATAATAGATAGTAGATTACTAATCAAGCGATGTTGCTGCTGTTCTTTCTTTCCACTTACGTTGGGATTAATCCAAGTAAAATCGATCTGGGCTACAAACGGAACTTTCCCATTCCTAATTGGAACATTACCTATACGGGTCTATCCAGGACCAAATAGCTCATCAACAATATCGAACGCCTTGATTTACGACATGCTTATTGCTCTCCTATATCATCAGAGGCGTACAGACCAATTTGGTATATAGACAAAATCCGGATGAAAAATACCAAAATGGCAATCGTATCAACCCATTGATTTATAGAACTTCCGTATTATCTAGCTGGTTTGAGCCTTTATTGGGTTTAAGTCTTATGCTGAGAAATCGTTTTCAACTTTCGGCAGCATACAGTAAGGGTAGAGATGTTAATCTAATCTTTGCCACGAATATCCTGGTAGAAAATAACAACGTGCAGTGGGCTTTAAGTTGTGGATACATCTTTAAAGATGTTAGATTCTGGATGCAATTTTAAGGCAATAGAAATACGATAAAAAGTGATATCAATCTCAATTCTAAATTCAAGATCACAGATAGACAAAGCATCTATCGTAAGATTGTAGAAAATCTCTCACAAGAATCTAACGGGAAAAGAAGGATCAATCTAAATATGACAGTCACCTACTATTTAAATAAGATTTTTCAAATGATTACATTCCTTGAATATATATTCAGAAAATATCAAAAATCACCTACTTATCTTCGGACGACTTTTACTGCAGGTATCAAAATCCTTTTTACATTTGGAAACTGATCAACGTTACATTTATGTCACATAATTTTAGATACAGTAAAGATCACGAGTGGCTCAAGATCAGTGGTGATATTGCCTATATTGGGATCACCGATTTTGCTCAAGGTGAGCTTGGCGATGTCGTCTATGTAGAGGTGGATACTGTGGGACAAACACTCGATCAGGGTGAGGTCTTTGGTGTGATAGAAGCAGTCAAGACCGTATCGGATCTCTTCATGCCTGCCTCAGGGAAAATCATCGCCTTCAACACTGGATTGGAAACCACACCAGAATTGGTCAATACTTCACCTTATGATAAGGGATGGATCATTCAGATCGAGATTTCCCAGCCAGGGGAGTATGAAATCCTGATGTCTTTTGACGAGTATAAAACACATATCGGTCGTGGTCAGCAAGAGCGCTAAGCTGTTGGGTTGGATCATGGTGGTAGGAGTATTGATCTTGTATCTTTCTCCCAGTAAAGTGATTGCTACATTGCCTTCATTTCCTCATGCGGATAAACTCGTGCATCTCTTTAACTTTTTCTTTCTAGGTTTTGCCTTTAAACTGGGATATCTTGGGATTAGTTATAAAAAAATCACCTTCGGTTTGATTTGTTTTGGTCTTCTCCTGGAGATCTTGCAGGGTTTGCTCCTTATTGGTCGTTCTTTCGATTGGATGGATCTTGCTGCCGATGTTTTGGGTCTGACTCTAGTCATTCCGCTCTTTCCGATCTTGTGCAAGGTATTTCCAAAAAGTCCTATAGGCATGGTTGAGTATGATTGATAAATCGCAAAACTGATAGGAAAGAGCTGTTTTAGTAGACCTCATCATTCCTGATCAGAATGATGATACAAGCCTGTGGATATCTTGATGAACTCGAATTTCTAGTTCAAACTCCCAGGATGAATCTTGTAAATGATTTTTGCAAAAATTAGGATTACCCCATCCCAAGCATTTTTTAGGTTTAGGAAAGATCGAAGAGATCAAGATCTATGTTCATACTCACCAGATAAACACTATCCTATTTAATAATGAACTCTCCCCAACTCAGTTGAAAAATATCGAGCAATTGCTCGATCGAAAGGTCATCGATCGTACACAACTCATCCTCGACATTTTTGCTCAGAGGGCGCCCAACCTTTCTACACCCGTACTCAAGTAGAGTTGGCCCTAGTAATAAGTTATCTGCTGCCACGTTTGACGCGTATGTGGACCCATCTTGAGAAACAACCTACTCGGGATGGCTTGTGAGGACCGGTTGAAACTGAGATCGAGACCGTATCTCCTTGCTCTCAAACAAAAGCTCTCACCACCTATCAACCAATAAATGACCATGCAAAGGAAGCATCGTGATAAGTGGTATGCTTGGCATTGTTCGGATATATCAATGTGGGTAAATCTACCTTGATGAAGGTGTTGAGTAGATTGGCAATCTTTGCAGAAGATAATCTCTTTGCTACTTTGGATACCACTGTACGTAATGTTGTCATCGGTAATCTATCGTTTTTTTAATGGATACAGTATGTTTTATCCGAAAATTACCCACTCAACTAGTCGAATCCTTCAAATCTAAACTGGATGAAGTCAGAGAGATTAACATCTTACTCCATGTTGGTAGACATCTTTCACGAAAATTTTGAAGACCATATCCCTACCGTCGATGATACCTTACTTGAGATAAGGCAGCTGACAAACTTGTGATCATGATATTCAACAAGATAGATCGTTACATCTTTGTAGAAAAAGCCTGGAATGACCTCACTGATAGGACCAAGGAGTATTATTTGCTTGATGATTGGAAATAGACTTATCTGGCCAAAGGGTCACGTTTGGCTGTATTCGTCTCTGCTCACACCCGGCAAAAACTTGAAATCTTAAATAACTCCTATATGATCAATTGATAGTCATTCATATTAGACGCCCCCCTTATAATGATTTCTTCCCTCTTTATGATGGGAATAGAAAAGAAATTTACTGAGACTTCAAAAAATATGGTTAATATTAGTCAATTTTTATCATTTGTTAGTTTTATCCTTTGTATTATTATATAGATAAATTAATATGAATTTAATCTAGAGATCAACTGTATGATCGATCCTGTAGCTGTTCCTATGAAGTTGTTCGTTTTCTCTCGAGTCAATGAAACATGGCTGAAGCCGTACGTATTAGTGTCTATTTCTTTCTCAAGCCATAGCAAGTTCTCTGTAAGACGTTCTATGATGTGGTCTTTTGCACCAATTTGGTAACTGTTTAATTTGATTCATCCAGTACTTGACTTAGCTGCTTGAAAACTGTAAAGGATACTTTAGTTCTTTTTAAGAATAATCTCTGAGGGATGAAAAACGATTGATGGTCTTCCAAAACGAAGACTGAGGTAAAAAAAACGTTCTTGGGAGAGCACAGCGGGGTATCCGATCAGCTCTCCAAACCAAGCCAATCTCATAAGATCTATTCTCTGTCATCTACGCTGATCTTAGCGATTTTACACACCCATTCCAATAAGTAATACCCCCTATGAGGAAGGTATCCCTTCGTAGATGAGGTTCTCTCTTTTTCGTGGAAGAAATATTTTTTTTTGGTTTCTAGTTTTCGCTTTTCTTCTGGGGTGAGATCGTTGAAGATAGTACTTTCAAATTTTAGAGCATTTATCATATGTGTATCTTTGTTTATTGCTGTATTTTATAAATGGATTAGGTACAGGTAAAAAAAAAATACAATTTCGTAGAAGAATAAGAAAACATGTACCATTCAAAATGTTTTCATTGTGGGCAAGATGCTCTTTATGAGGAAGTATCATTTGATTATAAGACCTTTTGCTGTCAGGGTTGCCGAATGGTCTATAAAATCCTACATATGCACGGGATGAAGAAGTTTTATGAGCTCAATCCCAATTCAGGAATGGCTCCCAATACAAAGAATGGAAATCGATTTGATTACCTTGACCATCCGGAGATTAGAGAGAAACTCATAGAGTTTAATGATAAAGATTTTACCTTAATCCGTTTTTTCATCCCTTCGATGCATTGTACCTCTTGCATATGGCTTTTAGAAAGCTTATCCAGAATCAATCCACATATTGTTCAATCTACAGTAGACTTTACCCAAAAAACCTTACAAGTTGGTTTCAAGCATGTCCAATGTAGCCTGAGCGAGTTAGCCCAGTTCCTCACACGGCTCGGTTATCAGCCTGTGATCAATCTTCAATCTCTGGATAAGGAGAAAGAAAGTTATGACCGTGAGGTGATCTATAAATTGGTCGTATCTTTTTTTTGTTTTGGGAACATCATGCTTTTGGCTTTTCCCGAATACATCGGCGCGAAGGGCGATGTTTGGTTGTTGGATCATCAAAATTTCTTTCGATGGTTGATGTTGATCCTTTCTCTACCTGTGATGTTATTTCCTGCTACGGATTACTTCAGGTCTGCTTATGCGGGTTTAAAACATGGTTTTGTCAACATCGACGTGCCGATCTCTTTAGGTATTCTGGTTCTTTTCTTGCGAAGTGCTTACGAAGTGATCTTTGAGTTAGGCCCGGGTTATTTTGACAGTCTGGCTGGTCTGGTGTTTTTTCTACTCACCGGCCGATATTTTCAGATGAGGACTTATCGGTCCTTGTCATTTGATCGGGATTATAAGTCTTTTTATCCGATCGTCGTTACCCGAATCCGAGGTGGAGATGAAGAAAATATCCTCCTTGCTCAACTAAAAAAAGGTGACCGTATCCTCATCCGTAATGAGGAGATCATCCCAGCTGATGCGGTATTGATTCGAGGTGTAGCGATGATTGATAACAGCTTTATCACGGGAGAGTCTAGTCTTGTCTCAAAAAAATCTGGAGACCGTATCTACGCCGGTGGTAAACAAAAAGGTCAAGCGATTGAATTGGAGGTCATCAAAGGTGTTGACCAAAGTTATCTAACTCAGTTGTGGACTCATGATACTTTTCGTAAGAAAGGTCCTTCTATGGATACGATGGTCAACCGATGGAGCCGTTACTTCACCTTGGTAGTGCTGGTATTGGCCCTGATCACTGGATTGTTTTGGTGTTTTATCGACCCATCTAAGGCGCTTCAAACGGTTTGTGCTGTATTGATCGTAGCTTGTCCCTGTGCATTAGCACTATCTACTCCCTTCACCCTGGGTAATGTGATGCGCATTTTGGCTCGAAAAGGATGCTTTGTCAGGGATATCTATACCATTGAGCGCACGGCCAAGGTGCAATCTTTGGTCTTTGATAAAACCGGTACCATTACAGAGTCTGAAGGGGCTGAGATCACTTTCGTCGGTAATCCACTCACAGAGATACAACGGCAAAGTATTGCTTCACTGTTGAAGCATTCTAATCATCCCTTGAGCCGGATGCTTTACAAACAACTGAATATAGGCTGTAACGATCCGATAAGCCACTTTCGAGAGATCCCCGGAAAGGGACTGGAAGCCTTAGTTGGGGAGACATGGATCAAAGCTGGCTCGGCCGATTACATGGGAGTATCAGGTGATTCCTATAAGCAACAGAGTAAGGTATTTGTCTCATTGGGAGGATATATGCCAGGCTATTTTCTTTTCCGTAATCGCTATCGTAAAGGCTTAAAAAAAATCTTCCAAACTCTGGCTGCGTATAAACTTTCTATCCTTTCGGGGGACAACGACTCGGAAAAAGCATATTTACAACTGATCTTACCAGTCGACAGTCAACTGTTTTTCAACCAAGATCCCCAAGGCAAGCTGCATTACATCAAAAACTTGCAAAACCAGGGCGAAAGGGTGATGATGTTTGGTGATGGTTTGAACGATGCTGGGGCACTCAAACAAAGTGAGGTGGGTGTGGTCATATCTGAGTATACAAATGGTTTCTCACCGCATTGTGATGTCTTGATGGATGCTAAATGTTTTGATCAGATCCCGCATTTTTTAAGACTATCCCAGATCGGTGTCAGATGCGTCCAGATGAGTTTTATTATCAGCCTGTTGTATAATATGATAGGTTTAGTTTTTGCGATGAGTGGGCGTCTTGGTCCGGTCGTAGCAGCCGTATTGATGCCGTTGAGCTCGATTTCTGTAATAGCCTTCGCTATATTCTCGACTTGGTTAAGTGCTTATAGACAGTGTATGGTTTGAGTTTTAACGGGTTTTTAAAGACGAAATATTTTTACAGTTGGTCTTTGTTGTAGTTACGGTTTTGGTTTAGATGTTTTTCTTCTTCAGGAGAATTTAACCTATCTTCTTTTGTCTGGAAAATAAAAAAAAAGATTTAGAAGAAAGTCGATCTTGGTTGAGGAAACATGAAACCCACAAAGTGTAAAAGATTGATCTTAATATTTTCTGGTTTAATGGCGTAGACCCGCAGGGATTTGAACCCCGACTAACAGAACCAAAATCTGCTGTGCTGCCATTACACCACGGGTCTGTTCATAAGAGGCAGCAAATATATCACTTTTTTCCTTTTTACTTGACTATTTGGATCGATTTGCTGGACTATGGTTCGTTGAAAGAAATATTATTCTAAATTTATCCCGTTTAATGAATGATAAAAATGTCCCGCATGAGTTTGGCCATCGGAAAATGGAATAACATCTTGGGATGGATCATATTTCTCATCGCTGGCTATGTTTTTGTTTCTACTGTAGAGCCTACGTTGAGTTTTTGGGATTGTGGAGAATACATTGCTTCTTCAGTAAAATTGGAGGTGGGACATGCTCCAGGGGCTGCTACTTTTCAACTCTTGGGCGCAGTGATGGCACTTTTTACTTTGGGAGACCCTACTAAATATGCGTTGATCATCAATATCGAGTCTGCTTTATGTAGTGCGTTTGCTGTTCTTTTCATGTTTTGGACTATCACTCATTTGTCATGGAAGATCGCTTTAAAGGTCAATGCGCAAAGAGAGGTCCTTACTGTCTCTCGGGCTCAAAGTGTAATCGTTTTCAGCAGTGGAATCATCGGTGCATTTTGTTTCATGTTTAGCGATACGTTTTGGTTTTCGGCTGTTGAGGGTGAAGTCTATGCTATGGCTTCTTTATTTACGGCACTCATCATCTGGCTTATCTGTAAATGGGAAAATGATATAATGCATCCTAGATCCAACCGATGGTTGATATTGATTGCCTTCTTGCTTGGTCTGTCTTTAGGCGTGCACTTGATGGTATTGTTAGTCATCCCTACGTTGGGTTTGATCTATTATTATAAAAAGTACAAAATCAATCTCAGGAGCTTTGTTGTTGCTCATTTAGTTATTTTACTTTTATTGATGTTTTATTTCAAGGGGCTTTTCCCCTTTATGATGTATTTCTTTGGCTATTGTGAGATTTTTTTCGTCAATACGATAGGCTTGCCTTTTCATTCGGGAACAGCGATTGCTTTTTTATTACTTATCTCTCTTTTCTTCTTTTTGATCTGTTTTACACATAAGAAAAATTATCCGCTATTGAATACGGTTACTTTATGCATTCTTTATAGTTTGATCGGTTTTTCCTCGTGGTTGATGATCCCATTACGTGCCAGTGCTAATACCCCTATCAATCTGAATGATCCGGATAATGCCATCTCTATGTTAGATTATTATACTCGGCGTGGTCAATATGGTGATTGGCCTATATTATATGGTCCGATGTACACGGCTTATCTGGACAAAGGAGGTATCATAGGTTATAATCACGAAGGACCTGTTTACGAAAGAGATGAGAAGTTGGGTAAATATATTGAGATTGACCAGGTGATCTCCTATAAATATAATCCAGATCATATGAGTTTCTTCCCCCGAATGTATCACAATGCTGAGGAATATATAGCGAATTATCAGTCTATTGAGGGAAAACCTGAAACTTATACGGAAAATGATCCTATAACGGGAAGGAAGCTATTACGTTATAAGAAACCTGATTTCGGACAAAATTTCTATTTCTTTTTCGACTATCAGATAAGATATATGTTTCTGCGATACCTGTTGTGGAATTATGTGGGCCGTCAAAACGATCTTGAAGGCAATTATCAGGTGACTGAAGGAAATTGGCAGAGTGGTATTCCTTTGGTCGATGAGGCTAGGCTTGGACCACAAACCATTCTTCCTCAACACCTCAAAAATAATAAAGCCAACAATACTTATTACTTTTTACCCCTATTATTGGGTCTCGTTGGGCTCTTCTATCAAGCGAAAAAGAGGTTTAGTGATTTCTATGCACTCTTGGCACTCTTCTGCTTGACAGGTATTGGGATCAATATTTACACCAATATGAAACCCTTTGAGCCACGTGAAAGGGATTATGCTGTAGTGAGTGCGTTTTATGCTTATGGTATTTGGATTGGATTAGGTATATCGGCACTTTTCCACCTCCTTAAACAACCGAAGAATCTTGGTTTGGCTATGGGCTTATCTGGCTTATTGTTAGGTGTGCCTTTGCTCATGGGATATCAGAATTGGGATGATCATAATCGATCACATGTCACAGCTGCTAGAGATCTCGCTCGGAATTATTTGGATGGTTGTGATCCTAAAGCGATCCTCTTCGTCTATGGGGACAATGACACCTATCCATTGTGGGCATTACAAGAGACTGAAAATTATAGAGATGATGTTCGGGTACTGAATTATACACTTCTAAGTACATCTTGGAGCATTGATCAGGCCCAACGCAAAATCAACAATGCTCCGGCAATCCCCATGAGCTTACAACATGAGCAATACAGGCAAGGCAGTCGAGATGCTATTTTGATCCTCCCTAATAACAAGCCGATCACCCTACAAGAAGCTATAGCTTGGCTTATCAGGGATGATGAAAAAAAAACTGCGATCAAGCAAGAATATCTTGGAGATCAAAAAAAATTAGATTTTCTTCCTACCAACAAATTCATTTTATTGGTAGACAAAGAGGCTGTAATCAAGAATAAGATTGTAGCCCCGAAAGATGCCGATAAGATCGTATCTTATATTCTCTTGGAAATCCCTATCGAAGATGGTCAGACTTATTATTTAAACAAAAATGATCTGATGATGCTGGATATGTTGGCTAATTATAAGTGGGACAGGCCAATCTACTTCAGCAGTGGTGGGATCTACAATCCGGCTAATATCTTGTATTTGAACGATTATTTACAATATACGGGTTTTCACTATAAGTTGGTTCCTATCCGAACCTTGCAAAATGATAAGGGAGAATTGGGACGTATCGATGCCGATCAGCTTTATCAAACGATAAGAGGGTTTCATTGGGGTAATTATAAGAATTTCAAAAATTACTTCGATTCCAACAGTAGAAAAAACACGATCACTTATCGCATGATAGTGAGTAGAGGTGCCGAAGGACTGATCGCACAAGGGGATTTTCAAAAGGCTGAAGAACTTATGGACTTGCTAATGAGAGAGATCCCCCAAGCGCTTTACCAAGACAACTTACCTTTGGCTAAGATTGCTAGGAATTATATCGAAATCGGGAAGGAAGACAAAGCTTTGAAGATTGCTCGTATCTATACTACGAATGCTTTGGAAGAAATTAGCTATTATGAAAGTCTGCCGAAAAAATACCAGACTTCTGTGCGTCGGGAGATGGAATATGCTAGGTACAAATATGCCTATTTCATCGATGAAATCTCAGCTGGATATACTAAGGTTGGACAGGCTGCTAAGGGCCAGAAATATGTTCGTGATGCTTATCAACAGTTTTTTGATCAGGTTAGTAAATTTCTCGATCAGCCAACACGTTTTCATACGAAACCGACTTTTAAAAAAGATGAATAATCTGTTCGATGATCCATGGTGAAATATTTTATTCTGAAAGAAGTATCTCCTATGAAGCTAGGAGGAAAAATCCCAGCCGTAACAATTTGAAAGCATTGGGAAAACAAGTTGCTCTCAAAAATTATAAATCTCGATCCCGATTGATCAAGAATTATTTTGTTGAATCAGGTGTCGTTTCTCTTGAAAGTATGAGAGATACCGGTAGCAATCAAGATTAGGTATACCCCTATCCACTGCAAAAGAGATACTTCTTCTTGTAACACAAGAGAAGCCATAAACACTGCTGTGGGTAATTCTATTGCTCCCAGAATAGAACCTAATTTGAAGCTGATTTGTGGCATCCCTTTGGCATATAACAAATGGGGGATCACCATGCCAAATAATGCCAAAGGCAAACTCCATTTCCACAAGCCACATGAAAAGGTCCCATCAAAAAGATAAACCGGTGGAAATAAAACACTGACTGTCATGGCTGACCCCATCACCATAAATAAACTTTTATAAAGCGGATAGATCTCCTTAGCTATTGCTCCACTTGAAAAGATAAAGAGAGCATATGAAAATGCCGAAAGCAATCCCAACAAAATCCCTTTCCAAGAGAACTCGATCGAATTCTGTTCCAAAAAACCCGATGACAATATAGTACCTATAAAAATTAAGACCAATGAAACTGTCTGTTGTATAGAGGGTTTCCCTTTGCTTTTGACCACATCAACAAGCGTACCGATCCAGGTGAATTGAAAAAGCAAGACAACAGCTAAAGAAGCTGGTACATACTGCATACTCGAGTAATAAAAAATTCCTGTCAATGAAGCAGGTATCCCCCAAAAAAACAAAGTACGTGCTTGTCTAAACAAGAGCTTGGGCAGTCGACTCCTTAATCTTGATACCATTAGCAGAAGTACTAAGAATATTGTACCTAGGATTGCCTGTGTTCCTGTGAGATCACCTACCTCATAATCTTCCTTATAAGCCAGCTTGACAAAAACGGAAAGTGTACCATAGCTCATCGCACCCAATGTGACCCACACAATACTTTTAGATTGATTCATATCTTCATGTTATGAATTTTTTTTTCCTCAAAAAACTTTACTCGTATGACGATCTAATTGAGAAAAATTCGCTAACTTTTCCCGTTAATAACCCGGGACGAGTTCCCTAAAAAATGCATCTATGCCGATAAAGATCCGTTTACAAAGACAAGGTAGAAAAAGAAAACCCTTTTATCCAATTGTTGTGGCCGACGTGCGCGCACCGCGCGATGGCAAATTTATCGAAAAGCTAGGGACTTACAATCCCCATACTGATCCGCCTACCGTAGTATTAGATAGAGATAGTGCTGTAGCCTGGCTAAAAAAAGGAGCACAACCTACTGATACGGCTAGGTCTATCCTTTCGCATCAAGGTGTTTTGTTGAAGAAACATCTTTTAAATGGGATCAAAAAAGGTGCTTTTGACGAAGGCGAAGCTGAGCGACGTTTCCAAGCATGGCTTGAAGAAAAACAAGCTAAGAATCAAGATAAAAGGGAAACTTTATATAAAAAAATACAGGAGGAAAGGATCAAGCGCCAAGAATCTGAGAAGAAGACGCGTCAGGCACGTTTTCTAACTACCCTAGCAGAAGCCCCAGTAGAAGGTTTAGAAAGTGTTTCAGCTGCGCGAGCAGAAGCTCCTACAGAAAATGCAGATGAGAGACAGAAATCTACTGAGTAAGTTTCGTTTCCATGCAAAAACAAGACTGTTTTTATTTGGGTAAAGTCAGTAGAGCTCATGGTATCAAAGGATCATGGATCGTCCAGCTCGATACTGATGAACCTGAATCTTATGCTCAATTGGAGTCAGTATTTGTGGAATTAGCAGGCATATTGGTTCTTTCTTTTTTACGTTCTTGCCGATCCTTGCCCAAAAACAGACTTCTGGTCCAATTTGATTCCACTACAAAAGATGAAAATTTAGTTAACCGGGCACTTTACTTACCTCTCGAACGGTTGCCCCCCCTCAGTGGGGGTCGCTTTTATTATCACGAGGTAATCGGTTTTGGGGTAGAGGATGTTTGTAAAGGCTTTATAGGTGTCATTCAAAATATTAATGACCAATCTCCACAAGCCTTGTTTGAAATCGATTTCAAAGGGAAACAAATCCTTATCCCTGTGATGGATGCTTTTATCAAGGAAATTAATAGGCCTGAAAGACGTATTCTAGTAGATACGCCCGAGGGTTTGATCGATCTATATTTGAGATGAATGATTATTTTTCCAGAAGTATAAGATTGGCGTTTTTTAGCGAAAAATCACCAATTCTTTCCCTTTTCAAAGCCGTGAAGTATCCTCCGATCTTGAAGTACCTGGACAAAATTATGTATCAGAGAGCGGATGTATGTCCCCTTCTCGCAATATACGAGGAATTTTATATAAGGTATATCAATTTTTATGATCTCAAATTTTTAGATTTCCACTCTTTGCACTGATACTTTTATTTGGACTCCTTTTCGTTCCCATTCGTAGAATTTTTTACCTTCTTTTTACAAGGCGGAGAATAGGGGTATATATTAATCGATTTGACCTAGTAACTTTTGAGATACCTTGTAGATGTATTTAGGTATGAGGTGGGGGGGGTTGTTAGGGAATATTTCGGATTCGGTTGTCTCCGTGTCATAAGAAAGGGTGATGGCGCCCAATTTGATAATGCCTGTATAGGATTTTTATTGAGTCAGCTTTACCTCTACACACGATCAGCATTCAGTAATGCAGGGATCCAGTGTGCCAACATGTCCCACTTTGATCTTTTTTATCCCGAAAGTATTCCTGATCCTCCAACGGATTTTGTTGACCACATCAAAGGAAGTCCACATCAGGGGCTTATCGGAAAAAAAGTATTTTCTCTTCTTGGAATTCTGATAAACTTATCTCCAGTATTAAAAAGTGTTCAAAGGTTTGATTAAAAAGTGTATAATTAATAAGATCAAACCAAGAACGATCCGATAGTAACCAAACAATTTAAAATTATTTTTACTCAGATAGGCAACAAAAGATCGTATCGCTAGAATACCGAAAACAAAAGCTATTGCATTGCCAATCAATAGCAATTTGACCTCTTCGAGAGAGATATTATGCTCGACGGCTATTATTAGATCACAAAGGCGAAACGGGTGATGGGTTTCTTTAATGTCTTGAAAATATCCTTTGGTATAATAGTCAAACATTTTTTTTACTGTAGCGGCAAACATTGTGGGTACGGCTAGAAAGAAAGAAAACTCAGCTGCTGTCTTGCGATCTAGCTTTTGTATCATGCCACCTATGATGGTAGCTGCGCTCCGAGAAATTCCAGGTATCATTGCGATACATTGAAATATCCCAATGAGAAAGGCTTTGAAATAAGTCACATGGGTCCGTTTCTTAGAGGGTTTATTGATGATCCATTCATCTATCTTGAGTAAGACAAAACCACCAATTAGCAATGAAATTGCTACGGTGACCGGACTTTCCAAGAGTACGTCGATCTTTTTACTGAGCCATATACCGAAAACGATGGTAGGGATAAATCCAAAAAAAAGTTTATCATAAAAACGCTTACTTTGGACAAATTGTTTTCTATATAAGGCGACTACCGAGAGGATGGCTCCGAATTGAATGCTCACAGTAAATAATTTAGTGAAATCATCTTGAGCGACGCCCATCAAGGATGAGGTGATGATCATATGACCAGTAGAGGAGACAGGTACAAACTCAGTAAGTCCCTCGATGATGGCTAGTACGATGGCTTCCGTATGATCCATAATTTAGATCAATTCGAATCCTTTGGACCGACCCATAAGGACCATGCCTCTATGAAAAAACCTAAGACAATCAGTATGGGTGATAGTCGGATACGGCGGAAACTGAATATTTTTTCATTGAAATAATTGCGATCAAATTTCCCTTCATCGGTAGTATTTGCATCAGGTCCAGCCATCAATAAAAAACCTAAAGTGATACAGACTAGACCTACCAACATCAGCAGGTAATTCTTTTTTTGAAAGACAAAATTTTGATCGGGTGTGGATATAGGTTTGTTTTTTTTCATGAGTGGTATAATTCGCCTGTTGTCCGACTTCAAAACCTTCGTACGGACAGATAAGTGTTGCTTGCTGAGATGATGATCCATAGAATAAAGATCCCCACAATGCATAGTAGTCTTGTTTGTATTGAAAATCAATAATTTTGAGCAGATAATAGCTCAAAAGAGCTAAAGGTATCAGCGCAATAATTCCCCTAAGTATGCTCCACCAAAGGCTTCTTCTCAGAAATGGAGTATAGATAAAATTTCTCTTGACCTCTACCAGTTGTATACTTTTGATGATGAAGCGTTTGAAATAAATGATCAGTTCTATGGTATTATTGATTAAAGTTATAAGTATGAATAGGAACAAAATAATGAATTCTATTATCCAGGTGTTCCATTTCTTTATATTGAAATGTATCTCTTGTAAAAGAGCTCTAGGATATTTCACTTTATCGACTATTGCAAGAGTTGTCATTTTCTTTATGAAGCGGTCTACTTTGTCCGGGTCTACATAGTCGGAACGGATGTTCATCCTTATTGATGCTAGGAAGATCTGATGTTCGATTAAACTTTCTTCTTGAGTATTCAATTCTTTTTTATCCATTTTAATAGCTTGATTTTTATTGATATACCGAAACTTTTTTACGAATATGGAAGGTCGAATGGTTTCAATGAATGCGTTGATTTGTTCTTGAGAGGCATCATTTTTGAAAAAAAATTCTACCAGCAATTTCTCCTTAATATGACGGCTTATCGTACATGCATTGATCAGAAATGTTCCTAGTACCCCCGCCATAAATAAAACCAATATCATGCTAATAATGATAAAGACATATGGGGATCTTAATACTTTTGTATATTTTTTAGCTTTCAAGCTGGTAAAATTCATTCAAATTTATAGAAACCAACTCAATAGATATGTAAAATCGAATGATTTTAGTTCCAAAATATTTTACTGTATTGAAAAGAATCTATCATCCGAATCCCTTTTTCGGTGTATACTACGCAACATAGCTCACAGTGAGCATCCGTGCTCAAAGAAAAAGTAATATCCTTTTTTAGCTTGCTTAGTGTAGTAAGTTTTCCTTCTCATGCATGCTGAGGAATGGGTCTCTCACGTCGTAGGCCCATCATGTAGGGTAAAGGTAGATGAGTCGTTTTTTGTAAAAAGATACACCCCACATAGACCATGGTTATACCATGGTAACTGATCATCGGGAGCATTTTTTCTCTGTAGAGAGATGTGGTGATAGAATCATTTTAAGTAAGTTCGGAACTTAGAGTTATCTATATGTTTACAAAGGTGCTATGTTTTTTTTAAAAAAAAAATGAAACCTTTTCACGAGCATTGGGTACAAGTAGCCATTTCCAATGTGATTGGTTGCTCCAATAACGGGTATGTTTAAATATGAGTTCATAATCCGTGTGTTCTTTATTTCATTATACGGTACCGTCTACATAATCAAAATGCAGATGAGTCAGAAAAACATTAGTAACATCATCTTTTGAAAATCTTTTTTTTAGGGACTGATCTAAAGAATAATCTCCTGAGAGGTGATAGTGACTGAAAAATTTCTCAAATTGTTTGTCTCCTATCCCTGTATCAGTCAGGATCAGTCTATTATACTGTCTTCGATGAGTAGGTAACGCATTCGCCAAGAGGGGATCATATTGTGTATGTCGACCGGATAGACCTTATTTCAAAGGATTTTTGGAACTACACCAAAATGGTTCGACCATCTAGTTTGAATTTTCCAATTTCTATACTGTGAGTTGTATCTGGTCGGCAGGATGTTTTTATGCGTCGATGTGGGCATAGAGGGCGTTTTTATCTATGAATTCTTTACGGGGGGGTACGTCGTCTCCCATAAGCATCGAAAAGATACGGTCTGCTTCTGTAGTGTTTTCAATACTCACTTGACGCAGTGTACGATTTTTGGGATTCATTGTGGTTTCCCAAAGTTGCTCTGCATTCATTTCGCCCAATCCTTTATAACGTTGGACGCTCACTCCTTTGCTGCCACCGAATTCTTCAGTGATGCGTTCTCTTTCTTTTTCGTCCCAGGCGTAGGCTTGCTTGTTATTGCCCTTTTTGACCAGGTATAAGGGGGGGGTAGCAATGTAAATATAATCATTTTCTATCAAGGGTTTCATGTAGCGGAAAAAGAAAGTGAGGATGAGTGTGGAAATATGACTACCGTCGATATCAGCATCGGTCATGATGATAATTTTATGATATCGAAGCTTACTGAGATTGAGTTCTTTACTATCTTCTTCTGTACCGATGGAGACCCCCAAGGCTGTGAAGATGTTTCGGATCTCTTCGTTTTCGAATACCTTGTGTTGCATGGCTTTTTCTACGTTCAATATCTTACCACGGAGTGGTAATATTGCTTGGAAGTCTCTATCACGTCCTTGTTTAGCCGTACCGCCTGCAGAATCCCCCTCTACCAAATAGATTTCACAAAATTGGGGATTATTAGAAGAACAGTCGACTAATTTTCCTGGTAGACTGCAGCCATTCATTGGGTTTTTCCGTTGTACTAATTCACGGGCTTTTTTAGCTGCCTGACGGGCTTTGGCTGCTAGTATGACTTTCTCTACGATCTTTTTAGCTTCGCTGGGATGCTCTTCGAGATAATGATTGAGCATGTCTCCAACGATTTTATCTACTGCACCGCTCACTTCGTTGTTGCCTAGTTTAGTCTTAGTTTGTCCTTCAAACTGAGGTTCCATCACTTTGACTGAAATCACTGCTGTGAGGCCTTCACGGAAATCGTCTCCAGTGACTTCGACTTTTTCTTTGGTAAGTATACCGGACTCATCAGCATATTTTTTTAGAGTGCGGGTGAGGGCTCTTCGGAATCCGGCTAGATGAGTACCCCCTTCATGGGTATTGATGTTGTTGACGTAGGAATAGACGTTTTCATTGAAAGAGGTATTGTATCTCATGGCCACTTCTACTGGGATCTCATCGCGTATCCCTTCCATATAGATGACGTCTTGGGTGATGGATTCACGATTGCTGTCTATGAAGAGAACGAATTCTTCCAATCCGACTTTGGAGAAGAAGGTCTCTTTTCGAGGGTTCCCCTGGTTTTCGCTCGCTCTCTCTTCGATGAGGAAGATTGAGGTGCCTTTATTCAAAAAAGCCAGTTCTCTCAGACGGGCTGCCAGCGTATCGTAATTGTAGATAACGACTTCAAAGATAGTATCATCGGCTCGAAAGGTGATTCCAGTACCCTGCTGATCAGTTTCTCCGATGATTTGGACGTCATGGAGGGCTTGGCCACGGGCGTATTCTTGGCGATAGATTTTACCATCGCGGTAGATTGTAGCTATGAGTTTGCTTGATAAGGCATTAACACAGGATACCCCTACACCGTGCAATCCTCCGGAAACTTTATAAGAATTTTTGTCAAATTTACCTCCTGCACCGATTTTGGTCATCACTACTTCAAGAGCTGACTTGCCTTCCTTTTTATGAAGGTCTACTGGGATACCTCGACCATTGTCCAACACGGTGACAGTATTATCTTTGTACAGGGTCACCCATATCTTGTCACAGTAGCCTGCCAAGGCTTCATCTATAGAATTATCTACTACCTCGTAGACCAAGTGGTGTAGTCCTCTTGATCCTATGTCGCCGATGTACATCGAAGGCCGTAGCCGAACGTGTTCAATCCCCTCAAGGGATTGGATGTTCTCAGCTGTGTAAGTCGTTTGTGTCATGTCTATTAGGATCTATCGGATTGTACTGAAAGCTACAAAATTATGAAATTTTTACTACTTCATACATTTTCTCAATTTAAGAGGTTTCGAGATCATTATACTTAAAGGAATATTTAATGATTTAAATTTAGATTTTTTAATAGATTCCCATGTATAATTTTCATTAAAATGATTATCAATTAGTGATTTAATTATTAATATAAAATATTTGTTTTATGTAATATTTATCGATCGTAATTATAATTAATTATTTATATAATATTAAAATATATAAATATATAAATCATAACAATAATGAGAAAAAATAATTTCTTTTAAAGAATACATTTATGAAAACTAGATGGTTTGTGATCATTTTTTTTATTATGATTCCATAAAGACTTCAGATATTTTAGACAGATCTACTTTGCTCAAGTTTGGTAACGCTAGCCAAAACAATACGATCCAATGGGAGTAGCCTGTATCTCGGGATATACGCAATGATTTCGATACTGCTAAGACCTATAAGACCTATAAGATCCGACTTGGTAGATTAAAAACTACTAAGAAGGTCTTGATTTTTGGCATTCCTAGAGCAAGTTATGATTCGATCCCATACCAAGGTATAAACAGGTATCACTACACTTAAAGAATATAGGGGTAGTGATGGATAATATGAAACTACTTATAGAATTAGCCAAAATAATTATTTCATAGGAAAAGGATTTGATGATTTTAGTAAAAGATTTTTCACCTTTGAATACCCTACCACGGCCAATATAGATCTTCTCTAATTCGAAAATATTAATAAAGTACAAGGTTTCCTAATCTTCTGGAAAGACAATAACCGTTTAAATATAAAAGATAATTATTTAGATCAGTAATATATTACCTCATTTATCAATGGGGTGCCTACAGAAGATCCCGATGCGCTTTATGCCCATCCAAGGGATCTCGTTTATGTAAAAATGTAACCAGAACAAAAAAGTGACTTATTAGTCAACGATAAGACCAATTTTTTTTTTCGAAATCGATCTATAAAAAAAAAGATATCCTAACTGGAACTATGGTTTACGAAAAATTGTGTCTTAGTCTTGGAGGGAAATTGGTTTACATATTTGCTACAGATGCAGAGGGGGTGGAGGATGATAAGTTAACTGTAGGAGAAACCAAACACCTTGTTCTTAAAAAAAAACGACAATCATTTTTTTATACTCTACAATCGAATAAGGAAGGATATAGTATGGAATTACACACCAATCTCATTACCCTTCATTAGAAGGGTAAACCAATCCACTTGATCATCGAGCAAGGAGTAGATGAACCTAATGATAATGCAGTGATCCCAAGTGCTCACTCAAGCTATTTGTGATACCCAAGTACCTTTCTTTTTTGATTATACAGGTAAAAGAGTTCTATGGAAATTGAAAAAAAAGATATCTTTTCCCTATAAGTATACCTAAGAAAGTGTAAGACATAAAGCATTATATTTATTATGGAGTGCCGATGCCTAAAGATGAAAACTCTCTTGTCATGTCTAAAGGTATAGAAAACGAGGTGCCAGAGGTTTTCTGATGTAGAGGGATGAGGTGGTAGATTTACTTCAACGGAGTAGCAGAAGCCAAAGGTCGTGTGATAATCCCATATAGGCTGTCGCAAGATTGTCTGTTTCGCGATGAGGTAAAATAAATTCCTATTTATTAATCTTATCAATTATCTTTATATATATGTATATCTACCATAGAGTATAAATTTAATTAATAATAAGAATATAAAACCTTAAAAGTAATAAGATCTATAAATTAATTATAACGATTAAGTATAAAACTCAATTATTGTTTTTATTTTTGTATTATTAATACTTCACTTTATTGTGTTTACATGGGGGGGGAGAAGATATGAGATGGAAAGAGCAAAAAAAGAGCAAAAGGATAAAATACAGACGATGAGCAGCGGTTCCCATTGATGAGTATACAAGTGAGAGCTCATACTGGCGGAAACGATCCAAGGCATAGCAATTTTTCTGTACCGCCGCAAGTTGAGTAGTTAAAATATATAAGATCTGTTGGAGATTAAGAAGAGGAGGACTGCTCCAAAAGAAGCGGTTTTTTATTAGTGACCATGGAAATATCGTTGTAAAAAAAAGTTTCAAAAGACGTAAGATTTCCTACCGAGATAAAAACGATCAGTATGATTTATCATATAGTCCAATGATATGAAGAGGATATTCTGATATGGATAAATTTGTACGAATTAAGTTAATTATTTATTAATAATAAATACTTTGATATAAATAAAGATAAATAATTTACCTTTAGATCTTCCCAATGATTATACAGTATTAGTTGTAAAAAAAATAAATATATTATCATAAAATAACTTATGATAAAAATTTAATTAAAATTTATAAATATTTATTTAATAATAATTGATAGATAAATTCAATGTAAACTTTACACGATGAAAAATTTTCACTCTGTATTTTATTAGCATTCGCTAATCTGTATCTAGATGAACTACAAGTCAAGGTAGTTCCAGGAGGTATGCATGTGGGGAATATCATGATCATCATCAAGAGTAATATCTTGATTTATTCTAAAAATGGTCTTCATGTAAAGGTAAAAGGAAAGATTTAAAATTGGGGCATATCAAATTGAATGGTCTCTATGTAAACGGCGCTGAAAGAAAGCTCAGAACCGAAGATGAAAGAAAATCCCGATGAGCAATGTGGCCTTTGGCTATTATAGATGAACAGAATCATGGGAAGATGATCATCAAAGATAATTAGTCGGTGCAAGAATTGATTACTTTTGAGTGGAATACCCATAAAGCGAAAAGGCCAGTAATAGTCCTACTTTTCAAAAATTTGCACAAATCTAAAGAGCATTTTGGAGACGAGATAAAAAATCGTTATAAAAATTACCCTATAGGAGATCCTAATTACAATAACTCCGCCTTATTTCGTTGGGGTAATAGCAAGGAGGTAAGCATGTACAGTGGGAGTCTTTTTTAGGTCCAAATGGAATGGTAAAAGATTTTGATAGGACTAGAGCCTATGATATAGATCTCGACAATGTTGATGATCAAGATAAGTTTTTCCTGTTTAGTGATTCGGACTCAAGTCCTGCAAAACTTCCTTATCAGGGGCATAATATTGACTATGATAATGGAAGGATAGAGTATGGTACGCATTATAACGTATTTTTAGCTGATCTATTTGATACAGATGGAACCAAAAGTGGTCAGGATAAATATTTATTCTATCTAGTCAATAAATATACCTCAAACTTGGATCTTCTAAAAATCAAAGAGATCAACTTGGTGAGGAGTGGTTATATTATAAGGTCCTATTTTTCTGATGGTGGCATCAACAAATATTACATCTCTTTTATAGATGAAGATAGTCGTTTCACAGAAAATCTAAGGATATTCAATCTACACCCTTTAGAAGTGGTTTGGTTAAAAATAAAGTCTTTCCTTACAAAAAGTGATTACTTGATTTTCGATGATTCCGTGAAGACTTTTAAAGGTATAAAAAGGGGATCCCAATACGGTTTTATATTAGTGAGGGATTGGAAGAGAAAATAGGTATTTAATTGGCTAAAAATGAAGATTGTACTTGTCTTTTCACACAAAAAGGAATTAAGGCTACAAAAGATGGTACCTTTGTACAGGGTGAGGTGGTAAATCTTTCAGAAATTACTTCCAAGAAAGTACAACTTTGGTCTATAAATAATACTTCAATACATAAAAATGATATAGGCACCGTTACAAAACGGTTCAGAAGAAACCTCTTCGTTATTGCACACCAATCTACTCATAACAGCATGGGAAGGTTGTCCTGTAGCTCTGTATTGCGTAGTGCTGATACTCAAGGTAAACGTCAAAAGGATGTACGTATCGTAAATCATAAATCGATAAAACCATATTATATTAAAGACAATAAAATAGATGAAGTCAAAGAATTGAAAAAAGATAGAATTATTCAGATAGAGTTCATTGAAGTAGGTGAAGAGTCAAAAGATAGATACACTGTATCCTATGGTTACCCTTTAAAATCTGTAACTGAGTGTTAGGTCAAGATCAATAACAATAATAATCTATTGACACACAATCAGCAGTAGACTTCAAAGAAAGTGTAGAGATCTACCGGGATAAAAATACTAATGAAACCGTTGTATGGTTTGGTAATATAAAGAATGATACAGCTCGAGTAATAATCTATAATAAGATGAGTCAAACTTATGTTGATAAAAATATCTCTACGCGGAAATCATATAAACGATACATACATATAAATATCAATTAATATATAGTTATTTTAGAAATTGAAAATAAACTTATAATAATTTCTATTCTATAATAGAATAAAAATGATATAAATAAAATATACTTACCTTTTATTTATATGTTTATTTTCTTTGTAAAAAATATTTTTATAAAAAGTGCAATAGAAGATGAGATGAAGCCGTCGTGTAGATCAAAGCTATCATGGAAGGAAAGTAAGCCTTTGATTGATAAAGATGTGGATAAAAAAGTAATTGATCAATATATTATAGTTTTAGCTTTATCCACTTTACCAATGGATGGTACGATCTCATACCTCTATCGACATCGTAGAATTCAGTCCCAAAAGGCATAAATATGTAAGGTTAAGAAACCTCCCTAAAATTGGATTTCATTATGTTTGTTACCGATATATAGAAATATTTTTTTTATAATAAGAACGCATCTCCTTTTGATAATTTTTTATTTACTAGCTTCTTATGGGTACAATTTGATATCAAAAGAAAGATAGAGTTTTATCCTTCCCGAATTGTGACGGTAAAAAATTTTATGAAAATGATCTTCAGGTATTTACGGATACTAAAACCCAACCGGATGGAAGTTTTGACATAAAAACACTCACACCCTATACTGGACGTTTGACCCTAGAGTTGATAAAGAACGAGTCATCTCTATACTTTCAGACGGCAAAAATATTGTGTTTACAATAAATTTTGATAAACTGAAGAGGTCCAATATATTAAAAATAAAATCAAACAAGCTCTTTTGAAAGTCATCGAACACGAGCGATCGAGGTACTTCCAAGATGCAAACTTTGGCTTATATACTTTAAACCTATAAGTTTTCAGATCTTTTTTTATGCTTCGTTGAAATCCGAAATAGATCACTTGACTACAGCTACTATAGACACTCCTGGTTTGGACCCAGTGTTGAAATATAATTTGGAGTTGGATGATTTTCTGGACAATATGAAGACTAAATTGAAAAAAAATGAGATGTAGATCTTGCAAAGAAATACAGACAGGAGATCAGTATTCGTTGGCTTATTGAATGTAACTTATAGTTCAGAAAACACAAAAATATCAATAAGATGTTGATAAAACCACTAAATGAAGTTGGTTATGAAACAGATCGTGGCCAGTTGATGCTTACCGGTTTCTTGAACATGTTCAAATTTCATAATATGAAAGACAACTTGAACTATTTTATGGGCAAGGTCGATAAATTGATTTGTGAAATTATCCCTGAGTTGAAGAGCAAGATCAAACTATATAAAAGCATTGAAGTAGGGCAAACAATTCCCTAGATTCGGTTCGATGAGCCGATCTATGGAAAATATAAAAGTTCTCTGAAATCTCTGCCCGCTACAAAATACTCATGTTTTGGTCTTCTACCTGTCCCCATTGCTAAAAAGAACTACCTATAATCAATCAACGTTACAAAGAATTCAAAGATAAAGGCGGAGAATTTGTAGGGATTTTCGTTCGATAACGATAAAAAAATTTCTGATTATATAAGGAATATTAAATAGTACAACTATTGCGATATCAAAGAGTATATGATATGAGTCCATCCGATCAAAACTATTTGCTCGATGGAAATAATAAAATATTATTTATTGCCAATCGTTTCGAAGAAGTGATGCGAAAATTAAATTAGACTATTTCGGTCAGAAGCATTTAATCGAATGAATATAAATACTAAGACTGTAAACGACCATAAGGAAGATCCGCCATAACTGAAAAAGGGTAGAGGGATGCCTACAGTAGGCAATAACCCCATGACCATACCCAAGTTGATCACCAGATGCAAGAGTAAGATACTCCCTGCCGAGTAGCCAAAGACACGAGCAAAACTATCTTTCTGTTTTTCAGCCAGAAAATAAATTCGGCCGATGAACAATAAGTAAATAATGATCAGTAATGCACTTCCTCTAAATCCCCACTCCTCGCCCACTGTGCAAAAGATGTAATCTGTATATTGTTCTGGCACAAATTTTCCTTTGGTGACCGTGCCCTTTTGAAACCCTTTTCCTGAGAATTCCCCTGAAGCGATAGCAGCCTTGGAAGAAAAAAGATTATATCCTATATTATCTCGATACTTTTTATCGAATTCATCCTTAAATAGAATGGTGATTCGATCCTTGTGGTGTTGTTTAAGCAATTTTTCGAACATAATTGGAGCGTCAAAGACAAAAACACTCAGTCCTACGAAAATAAAAACAGGTAGTATCCAGTTTTTGGATTTTTTTTGCGGAAAGAAAAACATATAGAGCAAAAAAATCATACCCATGCTTCCCATGATCAACCAAGGCGAAAGGTTGAGTGAAAGTAAAAAGAGTCCAACCAAAAAAAGACCGATGAGGATCAGCTGCATAGAGAGCCCTTCTCTATAAAAGACAAGCATAAAGGAAGAAAAAACCAATACTGACCCCGGATCCGGTTGTAAAAGGATCAGTGCAATGGGTGAGCCTAATAGGACCCCCAGAGTGAGCAAAGTTTTACTATTTTTGATAGACACATTAGGTTGGCTCATCACCCTAGCGATAACCAAAGCCGTAGCGATCTTGGCTAGTTCAGCAGGTTGGAAACTGATTGGGCCAAAAGTGTACCAAGCCTTGGCTCCATTAATGGTCTTTCCGAAAATTAATACTCCGATGAGCAGGAATAGCGTCATCAGGTAAAAAGTAAAAGAGAAATATTTGTAGTCGGTAGGGCTGAGTAAAAATATGGCCAATATTAATACGAAGCTCAACGCGATCCAGATCAATTGTTTATCAGCTTTTTCGAAAGTAACCGAATAAATATTCATCCAACCAAAACACACCATAGCTAGATAGATTAAGACGATCCACCAGTCAATATTTCCTAAGAGTGTTTTATTTCTTTTGCTCATTAGACGGATTTATAACATTAAAATGTTTCAATCTTGCAATATGATCATAGACTCCTTGTAAGCCAGAGGTCATCATGCGTTGTTCGAGTCCTGTTCTTTGTACAGTCTTCTTGATGTGTTTCTCAGCGATCAAACTAGCGATTGGTCCAGCCCATCGGGCACCAAATCCTCCATTTTCAATCATCACAGCAATAGCGATTTGAGGATCTTCTACAGGAGCAAAGAGCGTGAATATCGAGTGGTCTGCCAAAGCAACGATTTTACCATTGATCTTGGTGAAATTTTGTGCCGTTCCAGTTTTTCCAGCCATGCTGATGTTGGGCGCTTTAGAACTTCGTCCAGTACCGATCAAAAATGCCTTTTCCATACCACGGATCACTGGTTCAAAGTATGACGGTGTTACTTTGGTGTATTTAGCTTGGGTATAGTTGGGATCAGAGATCGCTTGATGATTGATCGCTTTGATGATATGGGGAGTATAAAAAAAACCCCGATTGGCTATGGCTGCAGTTATATTAGCCAATTGTATCGGAGTGACATCTACTTCTCCTTGTCCAATACTATTCGAAATAATAGTGAGCGCATTCCATCGTTTCGGACCGTACTTTTTGTTGTAATAAGCCCCTGAAGGTATTCTTCCTTTATAACCGGTAGCTAGGTCGTTATCAAGATAATCCCCTAAACCGAAGCTTTTTATGATTTCGTTCCATTCATCAAGACTTTTAGCTGGTTCTTTAGGATACTTTTCGATTATCCTTTTATAAACTTGTGCAAAGTAATTATTGCAAGATAGTGCTACAGCCGTTTCAATACCAATGGGCCGACCGTAAGTACCACAATGGCAATTAATTTTTCTTGGCCCATAACGGAAACCGTGTTTACAGGTAAAGGAGGTAGTTGTATCTACAACCCCCATTTGTAGGCCAGCTAATTCTGTGAGTACCTTGAAAGGAGAGCCTGGCGGATAAAGACCCTGAGTAGCCCTGTCGAAAAGAGGATTATTTATAGTGTCTTCGAGCAATCTAGAGATTGCTTTAGAGCGGTCTTCTCCAACGAATAGATTTGGATCGAGGATCGGGCTGGAAACCAAACTCAAGATTTCTCCGTTTTTTGGATCGATCGCTACAATGCCCCCCTTTTTTTTATACATGAGGCGTTCTGCATAATCTTGTAATTCCCAATCTATTGTCAGGGAAATATCATCGACACGAACAGCTTTCACATCATTTTCTCCATTGTTGTAGGAACCGATTATACGCCCCTTTCGATCTCTCATCCAGTATTTGATTCCTTTTTCACCTCGTAATACCTTTTCATAAGATTTTTCCACCCCAGCCCAACCGGCAAAATCGCCTATTTGATAATAATCGGGTTCTTTTTTGATCTGTTTAGGCCCTACTTCTCCAATGTATCCTAAGATGTTGGCTGCACTTTGAACTTTATAGTCCCTCAAAGAACGTTTCACTACATCGAATCCTTTGTATCGATGCGGTTTTTCCTGAATGAGTGCAAATTTTTCCTTTGAGATGTAGGAGAGAAATACAGAAGGTAAATATTTAGAATAAGTTTGAGCTTTAGCTAGATTTTTATCAAAAGTATCTCTGTCGATGCCTATGAGTTGACAAAATCCTTCTACATCGAAGTTTTCATCTACATACATAGGGATCACTGTGAGTTCGTAGATTGGTTGATTGTATACCAGCAACTTGTCGCTTCTATCGAAGATGTAACCCCTATCGGGGATGATGATCTCCTGTTTGATAGAGATATTAAAGGCGCTGAAAATATATTTCCGTGATAAAAGTTGGATGTAAGCCAATCTCATAAGCAAGGCTGCACCTATGAATATCAGGATACTATAAAAAACAAATAATCTTTTCAAGACTTATTTTTTTTCTGTCAATGAGAAATAGATCAAACACAGGACAGTGGTAAAGATTGTACCAAATGTAGCCTTTAATAAGATGATTTCTAGATTGGATATTTTAAATAATTCAAGCAAGAAAAGAGAAAAATAATGGATGATTATTAAGATAAAAATGTAAGAACATTTTTTTAAAAAAGACAATTCATGAATTGAAAAGTCATCATCGGTAATGATGTTCTTTCCAGCGACTAGACGCAATACATCTAGTTTTAGATAAGCCGTTAATATAATACCAAAGGCATGCATTCCGCCAGTGTTCATAAAATAATCTATTATACAACCCATTGAAAAAGATAAGATTACCAACATAAATCGACTTTCATATGGAGGGTAACTCAATACAAAAAGAATATAGAGATAAGGATTGATATACCCTAGAAAGCTAATCTGATTCAATACCAATATCTGAAAGGCACAAAGCCACAAAATGAAAAATAAATGGAATATAAGGCTCCTGAAAGTCATCGAGTAGGTATCTGTTTAGATGGAATAACTTGAATGCTTTTCCGTTCTTTTTTGAAGAGATTCTTGACCACATAAGCGTTTTCTATAGCCGCAAGATCTGCTCGTAATTTGACTTTGATACGATAAGTAGCACTTTCTTGATCCAATTGATAGTGCGCCACTGTCCCAATAGCTATACCTTCGGGAAAAATAGCTGATTTACCATCGGTCTCTACCACCTCTCCTTTGGTGAGGGGTACGTGTTTAGGGATGTCTTGCAATATAACGATATCATGGTCCGTACCATCCCAACTGAGTGTCCCGAAATACCGACTTTTTTTGAGTCGGGTGTTGATTTTGATCTGGGTATTGAGCAAGGAAATTGCTGTGCTGAAATGTGGTGAAGTTTTGATGATGAGGCCTGCAATACCATTGGGAAGGATCACGCCCATATCTACTTGGATACCATCTTCTTTTCCCTTGTTGAGAGTGAGAAAATTCTCTTGTTGATAAATGCTGTTATTGATGATCCTAACAGGGGTATAGGTATATTCTTGTAGGTATACGGTGTCTGTTTCTTTGAGATCGTTTTTGCTGGTTTTGATGAGCTTGGAAGTTTGTAATTCATGACGGAGTATAGCGTTTTCGCAGGCGAGTTTTTTATTTTCTTCGCTCAAGGAGAAATAAGTCTGCACATCGGATTTTGCTTGATAAATCTTCCCCAGGATGGTATGGGTATAATCATTATAAACAGCCTCATGAAACCGGCTTTTTGAAAAGGTGAAGAAAAGAGCTATGGTTTCTAGAAAAATAAAAAAAAGAAAAAACCACCATTTCAAAAAGAACTTCAATACTTCATGCATAGGCCGAAATTATTCAAATGGATTACTTCATTAAGAAGGTAAATTTATCGATGTTTTTCAATGCTACCCCTGTACCTCTCACTACAGCTCTCAAGGGGTCTTCTGTCAGATATACTGGTAGTCCGGTCTTTTTGGAGATTCGTTGGTCGAGTCCTCTGAGCATCGATCCGCCTCCAGCCATATAAATTCCTGTTCTATAGATATCAGCCGAGAGCTCTGGAGGGGTTTGTGAAAGGGTTTCCATGACAGCATCTTCTACACGAAGAATAGATTTATCGAGGGCTTGAACTGTTTCTTTATAGGAGATACTCATCTCTTTGGGTTTGCCCGTCATCAGGTCTCTGCCTTGTACAGAGATATCTTCTGGAGGGTGTTCGAGGTTTTCCACAGCGGCTCCTACTTCGATTTTGATCTTTTCTGCAGTGCGCTCGCCGACATAGAGGTTGTACTTGGTTCGCATGAAGTAGGCGATATCGTTGGTGAAGACGTCTCCAGCGATTTTGATGGATTTTTGACAAACGATACCACCTAAGGCGATTACACCAATCTCTGAGGTACCCCCACCGATGTCGATGATCATCGTACCTTCAGGCTTGGTGACGGGGATACCTGATCCGATGGCGGCTGCCATCGGTTCTTCGATCAGATAGATCTCTTTGGCGTTGAGATGTTGGGCTGAATCTTTTACAGCTCTTTTTTCCACTTCAGTGATCCCTGAAGGGATACAGATAACCATTCTTAGAGCAGGAGTAAAGAATTTTCTATTGACGTCGGGGATTTTCTTCAAGAATTCCCTAATCATGAGTTCTGCAATTTGATAGTCTGCGATCACACCGTCTTTGAGTGGTCGATAGATCTTGATGTTTTCGTGTGTTTTACCTTGCATTTGCTTAGCCTGTTCTCCTACAGCTAGAACCTTTTTGATTCGCATGTCGATAGCTATGATAGATGGGCTGTCTACTACGATCTTGTCATTGTGTATGATCAGTGTATTGGCTGTGCCTAAGTCTATAGCTAGATTTTGAATAAAAAAATTAAACAAACCCATGCAGTTTCCTTTTAACTCGATTTAGATTGACTCAGACAAAAGTATCAACTTGCGTGGAATAAAAAAATACTTACTGCGCCTCTCTTAGAGAATTTGGTAAAGAGGTATTTTTTATTCTCAATATATTTTGAAAGATGATTGAGCATATATTGTAGCTGGAGATCTTAGATAATTGAATTCTGTGATGAGCCTTGAATATTTGGGTCCAAGTACTTGCCTAACCTGATTTTGTATATTTGCGTTCTTGTAGAAATTTTTTAGTGTCTCGGACCACAAGCTACTTTTAGGGAATTCCACGATGGCATATTTTTGAATCTTGGCCTTTTTGGCGGCGAATTTTATTGCATCATTGAGATTACCTAGACGGTCTATTAAACCTTTTTCCAAAGCTTCTTTCCCAGACCATATCTGGCCTTGAGCTATGGCGTTTATTTGCTCAAATGACATTTTTCTTCCTTGGGCCACATGGCTTATGAAGGTACTATAAAACTTTTCGATGTTTTGTATCATCATCTTTTTGTATTGTGAATTGACACTGCTTAGAGGAGAAAAAGGAATGCTATTAGCATTGGTAGTTACACTATCAGTAGTGATGCCTAGTTTTTCGCTGAGTTTTTTTACATCGGGGATTAACCCGATTACTCCGATAGAGCCCGTGATGCTTATAGGTGAAGCTAGAATCTGATCACCCGCAGCAGCTATATAATAGCCTCCAGAAGCAGCATAATCTCCAAGTGAGACGATAAGAGGTTTTTCTTTTTTCAGATTGAGTAATTCGCGATAGATATTTTCCGAGGCCAATGCATCTCCACCTCGGGAATTGATCCGCAATACGACGGCTTGGATCGATGGATTGTCTTTGATCTCAGTGATGAGATTTTTGTAGGTTTCGTCTTGGATTTCTTGATTCCCATTTCCTTGTAAGATCATGCCTGAGGCATAGAGTATAGCAATATTGTTTTTGGAAGTTTTTTCAGGAAGATGTTCGATGTAATCCGAAAGGCTAATGAAAGGTACTTTTTCTGTAGACTTGATCTTCAATTTGGTCTGGATGATTTTTATAAATTCATCGTAATAGACCAATTGATCGACCAGTCGGTTTTGATAAGATAATTCAGCAATGGTCCCAGACAATTCGTCAGCAATCTGATTGAGCTTTTCAGGAACTATGTTGCGTGATTGGCCAATCTCAGTGATGAGATTTCCCCAAATATCATGGAGCAATCGAACGGATTGTTCACGACTCTCTTGGCTCATTTTGTTCTGAGTATAAGGTTCGGTAATTGATTTATATTTTCCATGCCTGTATGTAGTGAAGTTCACACCAAATTTTTCCGCTAGCTTTTTGTAGAAGGGTTGTTCTAGACTCAACCCTTTGAAATCTATGCTTCCAGATGGATTGAGAAAGACTGAATCGGCCACTGATCCTAGATAATAGGCTTCTTGAGAATATTGTTGCCCATAGGTATAGATGAATTTTTTTGAATTTTTGAAATCTTCCAAAACAGCTCGTATGTCTTTCAGTTGTGTGATCCCTGCTTTCACTTGATCCAACTCCAGGCTGATCCCTTTGATGTTTTCATCTCCCTTAGCCTTTTCGATGGCCTTGAGAATTCCTTTAAGTTTAATACTTCTTAAATGAGGCGGGTAAGATAAAAATGATTCGCTTTCATCTCCTTTTTCTATGATGGTAGAAGTTAATTTAATTTGAAGTACAGTCGCTTTATTCCTGTTTTGTCCAGTCCTATTAACTGAAGACCAGAGGATGATACTTAATACGACACCCACTCCTGCCATGATGAACAAAAAAATAAAAATACCCAATACTGTTCCTATAGCAGTTTTGAGAATGTTTTTCATAAATCAAGGATTTATTAAATTTGCTAGGCAAAATTAGTCAAATAAATTAAGAACATCGATCATGCCGTTTAGTCAGGTCTTTTTGATGTTAGGAAGTAATAAAGGAGATAAAAAACAATATTTAGATATTTCCTTAATCTTGATTGCACAACGTATGGGTGAGATAGTAGAAACCTCTTCCTATTACGAAAGCCAGCCTTGGGAAATGAAAGATGCTCCTGTATTTTGGAATAGGGTTTTGAGATTAAAGACTACTCATTCTCCTATGGATCTTTTGAAAGGTATCCTTGGTGTCGAATGGTCTTTGGGGAAAACATCAAAAAGTTCAGACAGATTTTACGAAGACCGAGAGATTGATATTGATATTTTATTTTATAATCAAATAGTTTTTGAAGGGTCTAGGCTTTCGATCCCTCACCCTTTGTTGCATCTACGCAGATTTGTCCTTAAGCCTATGTGTGAATTGGCTCCGCAAAAACAACATCCTATATTTGGTTTGACCTTGAACACATTGTTGTCACGATGTACAGATCTTTTGAGCGTGAAAAAAATTGATTGATGACAATCTTAAATAGCTTGTCTACACATTTTCATGATATTTTTTATATTTGCCATCATGGTCTTGTTCGAGGTGAGAGATTATGACTTTAAAAATGACTTCGAGCCATGCTTTTTGTGATGTTTTTTTTTAAAAAAACATATAGTTTGAAGAATAAAAAAAATTACCATGGAAAAGAATCTTATCAATATTTTAGCTTTAGGAATATTCCTCTTTGGGAATTGTATTTTTGGTCAGGAGAAGGAAATAGAAGAAAACCATCAAGATGGTAAATATTATGGAAGAGAAAAGAAATATGTAAATTTTACTATTAACAAAGTGAAGTTTAACAGTTGGTCTATTGGTCTGTATGGCGGGGTACCTGTCTTACATAGTGGAGACTTGAGAAGTTTTACTAAAGACAACAAGAGTTGGGGATACGATGTACAATTACCCATCACCAAACAAATCACTCATGCCTTTGGCTTGCAACTTTTGGGTCAATACGGACAGACCAAGCAATTCAGTCGACCTAATGAAGGGGGGCTGATGAAGAGAGCCTATTGGATAGGAAAAACCAATTATTGGGGAATGTCTTTACTTACAGATGTCAATTTTACTTCTCTACTTAGAGGGGTAGACAACAAGTCGCAGTACAGATGGGCTCTCCACGGTTATGCTGGACCAGGAGTATTGTACTATATAACGAAATTAAACTCTTCCGACGGTAGTAAGCTTGAAGGAATGCAATCAAGCTATAACGATAAGATAATGTTCTCATCTGGTTTAGGTTCTATTTTTTTTCAAGGAGGTTTAGGTTTGAAATATAAGATCAGTCGTAGATTTGATGCAGAACTTAGAGGTATGTGGATCTATACTGGGGATGAGGCCTTTGATGGCTCAGGATTCGGTAGTCGTGGAGATGAAAGACTTTCTGTAGCAGATATTAAGCCCGGGAGATATGACTCCTTCTTTACGACATCTTTAGGTTTTACGTACACTATTGGAGGCCATCCCGAGTCTTTGTTCTGGTATGATCCCTTACAAGCACTCTATCCACCTCAAAAAGTACCTAAAGTAGATTTCAAAGTGTGTAAAAAAGGAGACAATGACAATGATGGTGTTTGCGATGATTGGGATGTAGAATTGAATACTCCTACCAGTGCTCGTGTAGATGGTAGCGGTAAAGCACTAGATGTAGATCTAGATGGCGTGATCGACCTTTATGACAAGTGTGTGACCGTACATGGGCTATCTTCCAACCAAGGTTGTCCCCTACAGGAGAAAAAATCGATCAAAAAAGAGTTTGATACGGTAGGTAAAGAGCGACTCAATAACATCAATAAGGAATTCAAAGGGATCCAATTCGATCTGAACAATGCTGCAATCAAGCCTAAATATCATAGTACACTAAAAGAGGCTGCTGCACTGATGATAGAATACCCCCATACTAACTTTGTTATAATCGGCCATACTGATGCTTCCGGATCTGCTCCATACAATTTCAAATTGAGTAAAAAAAGAGGTGAGAGTGTTAAGAAATTTCTAGTCTCAGAGGGTGTCAAAGCATCCAGATTGACTGTGGTGGCCAAAAGAAAGACCAAGTTGAAGTATCCTGAATGTGATGACAAGCATTATAAAATCAAAAATTGTACTGCTAAGAATTCAGAGACAGGACTTTCCAAAAACGATGAAAATAGAAGAGTAGAGTTCATTCAAAAGTTTTTAAGAGATTAATCGAAAGATTTTAAAGAAAAAAAGGCCTGGAAGTAATCTGGGTCTTTTTTTTTATTTTTGAAGTGTTTTGACGAACTCCCATAAAACAATCCCTATGCTCACTGAGACGTTGAGTGAATGTTTTATTCCAAATTGAGGAATTTCCAAAGCATGATCGCAATAATGGATGAGTTCTTCTTTGACTCCCTTGACTTCATGGCCAAAGATCAATAAATAGCGTCCTCCCTTCTCGATAGAGAAATCACTCAAAAGGATACTTTCATCTGTTTGCTCTACGATGATGATATGATAACCTATTGATTTATAATGCTGTATAGCTATTTCTGCCTTAGGATAATGTATCCATGCCACACTATTTTCTGCTCCCAAGGCTGTCTTATGGATATCATTTTGAGACGGAGAAGCTGTGATACCACATAAGCAGATCTTTTCGATCAGAAAAGCATCGGCTGTCCTAAAGGCAGCACCGACATTATATAAACTTCGCACGTTGTCAAGTAAAATTACAATAGGATTTTTGGGACTTTTCTTGAATTCTTCGACTGAGAGACGTTTGAGTTCTACCGTTCTTAATTTTCTCATTTCACAAAACCCTAACAACTTATTACCTTCGCAATATAACTAAATCCCTCTCAGCCTTGGACCAATCGAGAAACCAATATACTCCCTTGATGGAGCAATATCATTCCATCAAGGCCCATTATCCTGATGCTATGTTATTGTTTCGAGTAGGTGATTTTTACGAAACCTTTGGTCCAGATGCTGTCAAATGTGCACAACTACTCAATATTGTCTTGACTAAGCGCTCAAATAGCGCTTCGACTGATACTGATTTAGCTGGCTTCCCCCATCATGCTTTAGATACTTATTTACCAAAGTTGGTTCGTTCAGGCCTTCGTGTAGCCATTTGTGATCAGTTAGAAGATCCCAAAAAGGCTAAAACTATTATTAAAAGGGGGGTCACTGAATTAGTCACGCCTGGTGTGGCTTTAAATGATCAAGTACTCGAAGCCCGATCCAATAACTTCCTTGCAGCCCTCCACTTGGAAAAGGACAAGATTGGCCTGGCTTTTTTGGATATCTCTACCGGCGAATTTTTCGTATCTGAGGGCACACTCCATCATACTCAACAACTCATCCAGCGTTTCTATCCTAGTGAAATCGTCTATCAGAAACAGCAAAGAAAGATGTTTGAACAGCATTTTAGCAAAAATCACCATACCTATACGATGGAAGATTGGGCCTTTCAATATCCAGCAGCATACGAAAAATTAACGCAACACTTTCAGACTAGTTCGCTCAAAGGTTTTGGGATCGAGGGTTTATCTCTAGGTATCATTGCTGCCGCTGTGATCTTGCATTATCTATCTGATACACGGCACGATCGTCTCAAACATATCTCGACCATTCGTAGGATAGAAGAAGACCAATATGTGTGGATGGACGATTTCACATTACGCAATCTTGAGATCATCAGCCCCACGAGTGAAAAGGGTATGGCTTTGATCGATGTGCTTGATAAGACGATCTCTCCTATGGGTGCACGGTTGCTCAAGCGTTGGATCAGCCTCCCACTTAAAAACATTTCCCAGATCAAAAAACGTCAGAAGGCTCTGGAACAGTTTTTAACAAATGAGTCTCTTTCACGGGTTGTGTCTGATCAACTCAAGCAAATAGCCGATATCGAACGTTTGATTTCTAAGATTGCTACCGAACGTATCAGCCCGCGTGAGGTGATGGTCTTGTTCAAGTCTTTGGAAGCAGTAGTGATGATCAAGACTCAATTTTCGGCATCCAGGTCAGAAGTATTCAAAGTGTTTGGAGATCGTATTCAACCTTGTGACCTACTTCGTGAGCGTATTGCTAAGACTGTGGCTCCTGAACCACCACATCAGATTAATAAAGGGAATGTGATTCTTCAAGGTGTTTCATCGGAGTTGGATCGATTACGTCAATTGGTCTACGCGAGCAAAGATTATTTGGAACAATTGTGTCAGCATGAGCGAAAGCGTACGGGTATCAATAGTTTAAAGATTGCTTTTAATCATGTTTTCGGTTATTATATCGAGGTTCGCAACGTGCACCGAGATAAAGTACCCGCTGATTGGATCCGTAAACAAACTCTGGTCAATGCCGAACGCTATGTGACCGAGGAGTTGAAAGATTATGAGACGCAGATCTTGGGTGCCGAAGAGAAGATACTTTCTTTGGAGACGCGACTGTTTCAAGAATTGGTCCAATTTCTTGCCGGGTATATCAAGCCTCTGCAGTTGAATGCCCAATGGATTTCCCGTATAGACGTCTTTCGTGCTCTGGCTGTTTGTGCATCAGAAAACAATTATGTGCGACCAGATCTGGATGAATCTTTTAATCTATATATCAAAGGAGGTAGGCATCCCCTCATTGAAAAGCAGCTCCCTTTGGGAACATCCTACGTCGCTAATGATATATTACTGAATCAGACAGATCAGCAAATTGTTATGATCACAGGCCCAAATATGTCTGGAAAGTCGGCCGTCTTACGCCAAACTGCTTTGATCGTATTGATGGCTCAGATCGGTAGTTATGTACCGGCCAAACAAGCTAAGCTCGGTTGGGTCGATAAGATATTCAGTAGGGTAGGAGCATCAGATAATATTTCTATGGGCGAATCTACCTTCATGGTAGAGATGAATGAGACGGCTGGTATTCTAAATAACATTTCTAAGCGAAGTTTACTCATCTTGGATGAAATAGGCCGAGGTACCAGTACTTACGATGGTATTTCGATCGCCTGGGCTATTGTTGAATATCTGCATGGACATTCTAGCTGTCCTAAAACTTTGTTTGCTACGCATTATCATGAGCTTAACGAGATGGCCCATTTTTTCGAACGAATCAAGAATTACAATGTTTCGGTTAAGGATATAGATGGACATATCATTTTCATTCGCGAACTAATCCCAGGGGGTAGTGAGCACAGTTTTGGTATACATGTGGCCAAAATGGCTGGTATGCCTACTCAGGTGATCCGTAGGTCTACCGAAATATTGAAGACGCTTGAAAGATCACACCTTTACGAAGCTATCAAGCAAAAAAATCGTCAACTCGTCTATGATAATATGCAGCTGAGCTTTTTTCAATTTGATGGTCTGATATTAAAAGCTATCCGGGATCAATTTATTAAATTAGATATCAATACTCTAACCCATGTAGATGCTTTGATTAAACTCAATGAGATCAAGAAAATCTTAGGCTAATGATTTTGATAAATCTCGAAAAGTGCTTTATATTTGCATCCCTTAGATGATGAGTTTAAGTAAGATGCGAGAATAGCTCAGTTGGTAGAGCACGACCTTGCCAAGGTCGGGGTCGCGGGTTCGAGTCCCGTTTCTCGCTCTAGAGATTTGTAAAGGGATTTGATCAAATCCATTTTTTGTAGGCCCGGGTGGTGGAATTGGTAGACACGCAGGACTTAAAATCCTGTAGCTATTGTGGCTGTGCGGGTTCAATTCCCGCCCCGGGTACGGGATTTAAAAAACTCAATTAATATTTATTATTTATTAATAATAAATAATAAAACATCAATATAAAAACTTAATAAAAAAAAATAACAAAAGATCTTTTATTTTCTATTTTTAATGACATTCATATTAATTTTACTCAGGGGGATTTAGCCTACTCTCCTCCTTGCTTGAAGGAGGAAAAAATGAACTAAAATATTTTAGATAGTAATATTATTGATTTAATTGATGTATATTTTGTATTTTTCTTACCTTTTTTATTCAGGCCTCTTAAATATCAACTTTTTATTATTTTTTTTTATTAATTTTATAGTTTTTATAAAAAATAAACTACCAGCAGCAGTTCCTTTTATTCTGTATCATAATAGTTTTGAGAATCAGAGGGATTGATTTTTATTTATACTATGTTTTTAAGAAGTCTTTTATGAAAAAGTGTGTAATGACTGTCCTGTTTGCAGAGTATTTTTTTTCTGCTTCCACATCAATTTTGAACTTTGGGTAAAGCGTATATAAGGGTCTTATTATCACTATTTCTTTATCGAAGAGTTTCTTTTATGATAATCCGGTTGGAGAGTGATCGTCTGATGTTGAGATGAGCTAAGAGGCTAAGGGTTTTATTTTTTCATGAGTTCTGGTAGTTTCTTGGTGGTTAAACGTTTTAGAATAGATGCATCCCATCTAAAATATCCATCATTTCTTTGACATGTCTTGCGGAAGCTTTGAGTAATTGCATTTCTTTTTTATTTAATTTTAGTTCAATAATCTTATCTATTCCTTTATTACCCAATACTACAGGTATACCAATATAAATATCTTTCATCCCATATTCTCCTTGCAACCATACACAACAAGGGAAAATTCGTTTAGAATCTTTGATGATGGCTTCTACCATTTGTGCAGCAGAGGCTCCCGGTGCATACCAAGCGGAAGTGCCCAAAAGGTTAATGATCTCTCCCCCACCTTTTTTTGTTCGTTCTATGATGCTTTCGAGTTTTTCTGGGGCGATCAGTTCTGTCACTGGGATGCCTGCTATGGTAGTATAACGGGGTAAAGGCATCATTGTATCTCCATGTCCGCCGAGCAGTAAAGCTTGGATATCTTGAGGTGAGCAATTTAATTCAGCAGCTAGAAATGCGCGGTAACGGGCCGTGTCCAATATCCCAGCCATACCAAAGACGCGAGATGCATCAACTTGAGCAGTAAGGTAGGCGGCGTATGTCATTACGTCTAGAGGATTGGACACAATGATGAATTTGGCTTCGGGCGAATATCGTATCGTTTGCTCGGTGATGGATTGGACAATTTTAGCATTGGTACTGATTAAATTGTCTCGGCTCATGCCTGGTTTACGAGGGAGTCCAGAGGTGATAACCACCACTTCAGAACCGGTTGTTTTCGAATAATCATTCGTCACGCCATTGATGCGCGTATCGTATCCGATTACTGGAGCTGTTTGCCAGATGTCTAGGGCCTTGCCTTCAGCAAAATTTTCTTTGATATCTACTAAAACGATTTCCTTGACTATATCCTTTTGAGCCAATACATTAGCACAGGTAGCGCCGACATTTCCCGCTCCAACCACTGTAATTTTCATATCGATAAGTTTTTGATGTTTGATGCGATGTTGTTTGAGTTGTAAATGTACTAAAAAGCTTTAGCCTATCTATTATCATATAATTCAATCTCTATTAGGAACATTCAGATATCCAATACTTAAAAAGTTTTATTAAAGTATAAGGTAATAAATAGCAAGCTCCCATTAAATATAGTATAGTACCAATCCTCTCTTTTTGAAGAAGCCGATATACTCAGCCACCCTGTGATGAAAGATGATTAGGTTGCATTAATATATAAAAGTTCGCTTGAACTCAGTAGATAAACCAAAGCAAAATATTTTGCAGGTTTCATCCCCTAGTTCTGAGGTAAACTTTGTAAAGATTGAGGATCCTCCTCCATATCACCAACATTGAAGAGGATGGTCAGTCCTAAAACATATAAAAAGATCACGATAAACAGAAAAATTTCGACGGCATCCAAGTTATCTCGTAGATTATCAAAGGAGGCTTACTATTGTACTACTCCGTACGGAGGGCGATTAAGAAGATCTTCAATGAAGGGATATTTCTCAAATTCTTCCCCGAATAGGGATAGTGTATACCAAACTGATGAAAGCTAATAAAATCAAAAAGATCATTATTTGATAATGTAATTATAACATAAACCAATGATCTACGTAAGGCTGCAGAGTATAGATGCAACATAGATATATTGTCCACGGAAGGATTTTTGGTAAATCTACTCCAGTTGAGGATGAGTAAAGACATAGGTTATCACAGTAGAAAAAAATTAAACTTGAGTAAATCTTTATCCCTGATCCCGAGGATTTCCTGTACATAAGCAGAGAGAAAAGCTAAGGCCAACCCTACCTAGATTTGAATTTTCATCAGAAAGATAATTATCCATCGCCTCACCAAAGCAAATATAACCTTAAAATATTTCTCTAACTTTGCTATTATGTATCTAAAATTATATGGAAAATCAAAAATTTCACCATCGTCACATTGGGCCTACTCCTGATGAATCTCATCAAATGCTCCAGATGCTTGGATATGAATCCGTAGATGCATTGATTGATGAGATCATCCCTCCAGCTATTCGCATGAAAAAAGACTTGGATCTTCCTCGATCCATCTCCGAATATGAGTGGCTTGTCCAGTTGCAAAAAATTGGTGCGAAAAATCAGCAGTTCCGCTCTTATATAGGTCTTGGTTATCACAACACCATATTACCACCTGTGATCCAAAGAAATATTTTGGAAAATCCTGGATGGTACACTGCTTATACTCCTTATCAAGCGGAAATCTCTCAAGGACGTCTGGAGGCATTGATTAATTTTCAGACGATGGTTGTAGATCTTACTGGTATGAGTCTAGCCAATGCCTCATTGCTCGATGAGGGTACAGCGGCTGCAGAGGCGATGCAAATGCTCTACCAAGCACGATCAAAAGAAAAGAAGAAAAAAAATGCTATCCGATTTTTTGTTTTGGAAGAGGTGTTTCCTCAGACCCTCGCCGTGCTAAAAACAAGGGCTCATGGTTTAGGTATAATGCTCGTCGTCGGTACTCATAAATATTTCTCTTATGAAGATGATTTTTTTGGGATGTTGCTCCAATATCCTGATGCATCAGGTGAGGTATTTGATCATCAGTCACTTGTACGACAGGCAACCGAAAGAGACATTGCTGTCGTCGTAGCAGCTGATCTTTTAGCTTTAACATTGCTCAAATCACCTGGAGAGTGGGGTGTAGATGTAGTGGTAGGTACCACTCAGCGATTAGGCATCCCTATGGGATATGGTGGACCACATGCAGCCTATTTTGCTACTCGAGAAAAACACAAGCGTTTTATCCCAGGAAGGGTTATTGGACAATCTGTCGATAAATCAGGAAAAAAGGCTTTCCGTATGGCTTTGCAGACCCGAGAGCAACACATTAAACGCGAACGTGCTACTTCTAATATTTGTACAGCCCAAGTGCTCCTAGCCGTCATGGCTGGCATGTATGCGGTGTATCATGGTCCAAATGGTTTACAACATATTGCCCAAAGAATCCATAAAGCTGCACGAAAACTAGAGAAAGCTTTGAATCAGATTGGTTTGAGACAACTCAATGCATACTATTTCGATGCTTTGAGGATAGATTTAAGGGGGTGGTCTGTAGAGACGCTTAAAACTAAGGCTGAAAGCCACGGGATTAATTTTCGTTATATCGACCCCAAGACTGTTGGGATCAGTTTGGATGAGACCACCTCTGAGCAGGATCTCAAAGATATTGTCACCGTCTTTACCCAAGTACTTGGTATGGAAGAAAATACCATCTCTCTTTCTAATGATATGATGGGAGATCGTATCCCTGACCTATTGAAGCGGACTGCTCCATTTTTGACCCATGAAGTATTTCAAAAATATCATACCGAGACCGAACTCATGCGTTACATTAAACGTCTTGAGCGGAAAGATCTTGCGCTCAATCATTCGATGATTCCACTTGGCTCATGTACAATGAAACTCAATGCAGCTGCAACACTGTTTTGTTTGAGTCGTCCAGAGTGGAGTAATATTCATCCATTTGTTCCTGATAATCAAGTAGAAGGGTTTTTAAAAATCATTCAGGAATTGGAAAATGATTTGAATAAGATCACAGGTTTTGCTGCCACCTCTTTACAACCCAATTCAGGTGCTCAAGGAGAATATGCCGGGTTGATGGTCATCAGAGCCTATCATAAGGCCTGTACTGAGACGCAACGAAACATCGTACTAATCCCAGCCTCAGCACATGGGACCAATCCTGCTTCAGCGGTGATGGCTGGCATGAAAGTTGTTGTAATTAAAACTACAAAAAAGGGTGATATAGACATTGAGGATTTAAAAACTCAAGCAGAAAAGCATCAACAGCGACTGGCTGCCTTGATGGTCACCTATCCGTCTACTCATGGCGTATACGAAACTGACATCCGAGAGATCATCCATATTATTCATGAGCATGGTGGACAAGTCTATATGGACGGTGCCAATATGAATGCACAAATAGGGTTTACTCACCCGGCTTTGATCGGAGCAGATGTATGTCATCTCAACCTTCATAAAACTTTTGCAATTCCTCATGGTGGAGGTGGTCCTGGTGTAGGCCCTATTTGCGTAGCTGCACACTTGAAGCCCTTCTTACCATCTCATCCATTTGCCAAATCTGATAGCGATCCATGCATGAACACTATAGCTGTAGCTCCTTATGGCTCAGCCTTGATTTTGATAATTTCCTATGCTTATATCCGTATGTTGGGCGGTGAAGGACTCAAAAGATGTACTGAGGCGGCCATTCTCAATGCCAATTATCTGAAAGCACGCTTAGAGATGCATTTTGATATCTTGTACACAGGAAAAAACAATACGATTGCTCACGAGATGATCGTAGATTGTAGGGTATTCAAATCTCTTGGAGTTGAGGTAATTGACATTGCTAAAAGATTGATGGACTACGGTTATCATGCACCTACTGTATCCTTTCCTGTACCAGGTACACTTATGATCGAGCCTACTGAAAGTGAAAATAAAGAGGAGTTAGATCGATTTGCTGAGGCTTTGATCCATATTAAGAAAGAGATAGATGAAATTGCTAAAGAAAGGTTGGTTCAAGATAATAATCTATTAAAAAATGCTCCACATACTCTAGAATCATTGACTAGTGATCATTGGACATACCCTTACACCCGAAAACAAGCGGCTTACCCATTGAGCTGGGTACAGGAGAGAAAGTTTTGGCCTGCTGTAGCCCGTATCGAAGAGGCCTATGGTGATCGGAATTTGATCTGTACCTGTTCAACTATGGTCGATAGTATAGATTGATATACGTTTGATATCTGGTTATGTGTGAGCCTAAAAAAGTTTTCTTTCAAATTTTAGATAATTACGTTGCCTAGTGTTTCAGGAGTATTTATCATTGCCTGACTTAGCGATGGTATTCTCCACTGATTGAATATTATATGATCTTATTTTTCAATAATATTTAAGATCTGCACTCTTAATAATAATTTTTTTATAAATTTATCGAATTTAATTCGATATATAATAATATTTTATCATCAATAATAATTTATATATTAATCATTTCAATATTAATCCAATGTAAAATTTCTCATATAAAATTTAATAAGATTTTTATGATTTATAAAATCATAGTACGTGGTATTATAAAAAAATTTCTTATTTTACTGTATTAATTTTTATTTGTTATTGTTAAATAATTATTCATTTAAGAAACAGTTTAATAGAGTATTAATCTTTTATTAATGTTTTATTTATCTGGTTGAATCATACAAATTATTGAAAGAAAAAAAAGAAAAATCCTGTGTTAGATAAGCTCTGGAATTGTTCGGATTTTGCCTTAAAGGATGACCAACATTAAAGCATCAAGGCTTCTCTTTATGACATGTATTTAAAGGAAATTGGTTTAGTTTTTCTTGAAAAACATATTTTATCTATCAAGAATCAGGAGACGTGGCATTTTCTATCCTCTTCTCAAGACGGTAGTATAGGAGCTCAAAGTTTTAGTGAGAATAAACTCAATCATAATCAAAATATGAATAGTTTTTTAGATTATCCTCATTTAAAATGTATTTAAAAGACAATCAAGTGTGCGTTCGATTAGATATAAACCAAGAAGAATTAGAGAAAGTAGAATTGAGTTTTTTAGACTAAATGAGGAGAAGGTACTAGAGCTGGATGCTACTTTTGAGAAGTAGAAAAATGCAATCGTCTAGATTCTAATGATCCAGAAGTGTATTTTATTGATATTGAACTAAATGATGAAGATTGGGAGTATAAGCTTATCATCGTACCTGTATCTTAGGTGACTTTTTGAAGATTTTTTGAAGGGACCTTAAAGGACTTCCTCGTTTTTATGACATTAAAACCCCTTGAAAGTGATATTTATTTTATAAAAATATCTATATATTGATTTTTTGATAAAATCCTCCTGGGTGTAGTAGAGAAGAGAGAAAACTAAGCTACTTGACAGAGTTAGGGAAATGTTGTGCTTCGAGACAAAAGACGTTTCTGAAGTAGTAAGGTTTTTCATGCTTTCCTATCTCTTTCCAAGCTAAAAATTGTCTATGTAGAATTGTACCCTCGATTCGGTAATGAACATCTCCATCAGATGACCTATTTAGAGCTCATAGACAGTAGCTAACAATGAGATATTCTCTTGTTTTTCGAGTTTTGTTAGTGCTCAATTGTGATCATAGCCTTTTACCTATTTTAATTATTCGAATTCTTCTTCAATGCGCTGACCTATTTAGGTCGGTGTATTGAAATCTATAGGTTTTTTTTCACCTCAGCGATTGCAGCTGTAGGTACCAGGGTAGCGTCTATAGGGGTGTAATGCTGAGCTTGGATTGTGATTTTACGATCGAGGATGTTGCTATTTCCGGTTCCATGTAGATTGAAAAAGAAATGGTTGTATTAGATTGAATGAAGTGGATTGATCTGATTGGGCCTCATAGCTGATCTTGAGTTTATTTTGATTCGTCAGTTCATAGTTTACTACGACGTACAGGTTTCCTGGATAACCTTCTTTTCCATCTTTGGATAGGTAGTGAAGTTGTAAAAAGCTGATCGTTGATTTTTTTTTGTATCCCAGAACACATGTCTGAAAACTTTTTTTTTCCCACCGTGGAGGTGATTTCTCACCACTGTTGATTGTTAGAGCATATTCCTGTTGGTTCAGTGTGAATTTTCCTTGATGAATACGATTGGCATAGCCTCCTATAAAGCGTAATAGTAACCTGAATGAGAATGTAGATAACCATCGATATAATCATATCCCAAAATGATATTCTCAAGTTTTCCTTCTTTGTCAGGGATGCTCAGGGGACGATCCTCCCCCCGTAATTGCTGACCACCATATTGAGGCCTTGTTTGTTTTTTAGATAAAATGATCGTACTATTTTACTATCTAATTCTTTATCAAAATGAGTAGGAATGATTTCGAGATTATATTTTTTTTCATAAGAATAAAGAAATGATTTATTACCGCTAAGATATTTAAATTCAATGGAAAAAAGGTGTCTTCTTAAAAGAGGGTAGTTTCTTATTTTTCGGGTATATCGTTGATTAACTCATCGATATACTTCTTTTGGATATGGCCTTTCTATGATTCTTGAAAACTTATAATCCATTTACGTATGAACTGCCTTTCTGAACAGGTGGGTATGTTTGCTCCTGATCTATTTTTGGCTTGCATGATTTGTAACTTGTTCGATTCTATTTTATTCTAGTCTAATGACATAATTTTTAATTTAAAATATTGATTGATTTATTTTTAATAACAAAGAAAAGAAAAATAATTTCTGCATTTATAATCAGAAAAGGGTATGAATATTTCCTTCCCTCCTCTCAGAATTTTTGAATGATTGACTTATTTAATTTTGTAGATATTTAGTATTGTCTCCTTAATTTTTATCATGATATTTATATTTATATTTTTATATAAAGTTAAAAATTAAAATTTATTTTATATTATTTATAATACTTTTGCATTCTCAGACTTTCGGAAAACAATGTTTTGTTCTTTAAAGTAATCTAATAGTACTGTCTTGTTGTCTGAAATCTCTCTTTTGAGAATTTCTTTCGAGAGTGCATTCAATACGTTGTTTTGGATGACTCGTTTTAAGGGGTGTTCGACAAAGTGGGGATCATAGCTTTTTTCTGATAAGTATTCGATGGCTTCGGATATGGCTTCAATGGTGATGTCTCTTTGGGATAGGAGCCCAGTGAGTTTTTCAATTGTAATTGTATGATTTATTGAATCTTTTCTTTGGTTAAAGGTTTGAATAGAACAATCTCTTCGATATGATTCAAGAATTCTAGTCGTACGACGTTTTTCAATAAGTTGATCAGTTAATCTTTGGTGTTTTCTACCAGGCGGCCTCTTAGGGCGTTATTTTCACGCTCAAAGTTTTCTTTGATGAGATCTGTACCGATGTTGGAAATCATAATGATGATTCTGTTTTTGAAGTTTATTGTACGGACTTTATTGTCTTTTAGTCGGCCATAATTCAGCATTTGTAGGAGGATGTTGAAGGTTCTGGATGGTTTTTTTTCGATCTTATCTAGGAGGATGACAGTGTATGGATTCGGCCAATTGCCCACCTTCTTCGTATTCGATGTATCCATGAGGTATACCGATAAGGCGACTCACTGAGTGGCGTTCTTGGTATTCGTTCATATCGATGCGTACCATGTTTGTTTTTGTCATTGAAGAGGTATTCGGGGCTAGGGGCTTTGGCTAATTTTGTTTTGCTTATGCCTGTAGTGCCCATGAATAAGAAGGAGCCTATCTGAAGTTTTTAGTTTTGTATACCTGATCATGAGTAGTGTATGAATTGTTTACTATTTGGATGCTTGTTTCTTCTCCGATGATTCGCCGGTGTAACTCTTCTTCGATATAGAGTAGTTTTTCGCTTTCGCCTTGCAATATTTTGATTACTGGGATGTCTGTCCATTTGGAGACTACCTCGGCGATTTCTTATCGGGTGACTTCTTCTTGAATTATCTTTTTACCTTGATATTTTTGACTCAATTCTTCCTCGAGTATTTTCACTTTAGCTTCTTCTTTGATTTTACGTATCTGAGCTTGTCTATTTTTCCATAGTCTCCTGATTGTTTGGCTTGTTTGAATTCAAATTTGTAAGGTTCTATGTTTTCTTTGGCTATTTGTATGTTTTCTATTAATTATTTCTCATCTTACCATTAGGTATTTAACTGGTTGCATTCTTCTTTGAGGGTGACCAGTTATTTTTCATCGTTTTCTCTTTTGATTACTTTGATTTGGATCTGGAGTTGCATGATCTTGCGCTTGAGTAGCTCGATTTTTTCAGGTTTGGAGTTGATTTCAATCCGAAGTTTGGAGATGGCTTGATCGATCAGGTTGATGAATTTGTCGGATAGAAATCTCTTGCTGATATAGCGTTGAGAGAGTTCTACAGCGGCAATGATTTTTTCATTTCTGATAAGAACTTTGTACTGGATCTTGTATTTTTATTTGATCTTCCGTGGGAGAGAGATGGCGGATCCTGTATTGGGTTCGTCGACATAGACTTGTTGGAATCTTTGTTCGAGTACTTTGTCTTTTTTAAAGTATTTTTAATATTCGTTTAATGTGATAGCTCCGACGACTTGTACCTCGATTCGTTCCAGGAAGGATTTTAGGATATTGGCACCCTACATAGCGCCTTTGTCTCCCCAAGCGCCTACCAATCTATTTATTTTATCCATAAATAGGATAATCATTTCTAATGCTCGGATGATTTTTAATCACGGCTTTGAGCTGCTCTTCAAATTTTCCTTTCTATTTGCTTCCGGTGATCATATCTGAGAAGTCTAGTGAGAACCAGCAAGACTTACGATGTTTTTACTTGAGCTTCTCAATGCTGCTAAGAAAGTTTTGATTACTGTTGCTAAAGAAAAATAGCGGATTTTACCATTAAAGAACGTGAGAGACTCCAAGAAACCTACGAAGCCACCTTAATTCTTGATAGAGTCATTCGTTCTTACATGGATAAAATTAAAAATGTCCGGTCCCTACCGATGAATCTTATGCTTTAGGTTTGGATCACCCCTAGGTTAAATTTTTCTTGAATTGGTGCATGGTTGGCCGCCTCGATCCCCAGACTGATCCACAAGCGGGTTTCTAGTGGGTCGATGATAGCATCTGTCCATAGTCGGGCAGCAGTATATTGTGGGGTAGTCTGTTGTTGATAATTTTCGGTGATTTTTTTCAGTAGTTGTTTTTCAGCGATTTTGTTCGATTTTTTTTCTTCAGCAGTTAGGCGAGCCTTTTGAATCTGGAGTAGGACCTGGGCTGCTTGAGCGCCTCCCATGACGGCTAGTTCGGATGACGGCCAGGCGACGATCAGCCGGGGGTCATAGGCTTTACCACACATGGCGTAATTACCTGCTCCGTAAGAATTTCCGATGAGTATGGTGAATTTGGGAACTATTGAGTTAGCTACAGCATTGACCATTTTTGCTCCATCTTTGATGATACCGCCCTGCTCGGCACGTGATCCGACCATAAAGCCTGTCACATCTTGCAGAAAGATCAATGGGATCTTTTTCTGATTGCAATTGGCGATGAATCGTGTCGCTTTGTCCGCTGCGTCGGAGTAGATCACACCACCGGATTGCATCTCTCCTTTTTGGGTCTTGACGATTTTACGTTGATTAGCTATGATGCCTACGGCCCAGCCGTCTATTCGTGTGTAGCAACAAATGATCGTCTTTCCGTAGCCGGCTTTGTATTCTTCATAGGAAGAGTCATCTATCAGACGTATCAAGATCTCATACATATCATAGGGTTCAGTTCGGCTGATGGGTAGTAGACCGTATATCTCTTGCGGGTCTTCTTTTGGAAGGAGAGAGGGAAGTCGATTGAAACCAGCCTTGTCGAAGTCTCCAAATTTTTCGATGATGTTTTTGATCTTCTCTAGGGCATCTTTGTCGTCTTTGGCTCTATAGTCGATCACTCCAGAGATTTCGCAATGAGTGGTGGCCCCACCAAGTTTTTCGTTGTCGATGTCTTCTCCGATGGCTGCCTTGACTAGATAAGGGCTAGCTAAAAAGATGGTACCGGTTTTCTCAACGATCAGTGTTTCATCACTCATGATCGGTAGGTAGGCTCCACCTGCTACGCAACTACCCATCACTGCTGCGATTTGTGGAATACCCATAGCACTCATCCGGGCATTGTTTCTAAAGATTCGACCGAAGTGTTCTTTATCGGGAAAAATCTCATCTTGCATGGGTAAGTAGACGCCGGCGCTATCGACTAGGTAAATGATGGGTAGACGATTTTCCATAGCGATCTCTTGAGCACGTAGGTTTTTCTTCCCAGTGATTGGAAACCAAGCACCAGCTTTTACCGTGGCGTCATTGGCTACTACGAGGCATAATTTACCTTGGATATATCCGATTTTAACGATGGTACCTGCTGCTGGACATCCACCTTCGGTTTCGTACATCTCATAGCCAGCGAAAGCTCCGATTTCAATAAATGGTTTGTCTTTGTCGAGCAGATAAACGATGCGTTCTCGAGCGGTCATTTTGCCTTTGATATGTTCTTTTTTGATTTTATGTTTACCGCCGCCTTGTTTGATTTGTTTAAGCTTCTGATAGAGTTCAGAAACCAGTAGTTTATTGTGGTCTTCTCTTTGGTTGAATAAAATGTTCATTATCTGGTTTTTAGTTTCTAAAGCTAGGTATTTTATGGAATAAAAAAGGAAATTCTTTGAGAAGGGGTATCATCCCTGATGAAGGTAAAGTTTTTTGAATCTTGTTCCGTATACTTTGTTGTCTTCTGAAGATGGAAGATTTACAGTTAATGGGACTGTCTCAAGAGACAGAAAAGGTGAGTGTCATGGAGATTGATCTTTTTATCGTGAGGATAGTCTGGAATGAAAAGATTGTCTTACATACCTTTGAGATAGCTCCTTTTTTACCCTGAGAGATTTGCTCTAATTTTCTGTTGTACAATTGTTATGTTTCGCTTTGATCTTGCATTGGTTGCATATTGCTTTGGAGATTGGTTTTTCATTTCCTTCTTCATAGAATGAAGTAGGCCAGTTTGAACAGTTGTTGGCACTAGTACCAACCGTCAGAACCCTTTCTACGTCGGTATTTCATCTTGAGTTTATTTTAATAATATTTTCAAAAAATAATTAATTATATTAAAAATTCAAAATATTTATTTAACACATATTCATTTCTATACCCCTGGGTATTTATCTCGAGTAATCGAGGACTTTTGGATCTTGTCCAAAATTTTTCTAAGGCATTCGATAATGTACTGGTGTCATTGGCCTGGTCGTATTCCCAATGATATGCCTGACAGAGGTGTTGGGCGGTGAAAGGGTGTTTGGTTTCGAAATAATTTTCTAATGCCGGTGAACTATCTGGCCCTGAGATGAATCGAAAGATATTTCCTCCTCCATTATTGATCAGGATAGTCCGGAAGTTGTCGGGTATGTAGCCAATCCAAAGGGCATTGCTGTCGTAGAAAAAACTTATGTCTCCGATGATCAGTGTGACGGGGTGTCTACTGGCTACGGCGGCTCCTATAGCAGTAGAGGTCGAGCCATCGATCCCAGCTGTGCCACGATTACAATGGGAGAGGATTGATGGTTTTTGCTCGAATAGTTCTTTATAACGGATCACTGTGCTATTGCCTAGTTGTAAGATAGTGTGATCAGGAATTTTTTTAAAGGTTTGATCAAAAGCTTTCAGGTCCGAGAATTTGATGCTTTCTAAGAAGAGATCATGTCTTTTTTGTCGGTAGGTCTTGAGTCGCATCCATTTTTCTTGGTAATCAGAGACTCTTTTTTTCATCCATTGGAATTCCTCCAGGAGGTCTTCAGGCGGCACAGTCCAATAGGCTGTCAATCGATGGTAAGTATCTGGGTTGTGTTCTCTGCTCGTCTCTACGTGCCAATGGTGTAGGGGTGGTTGAGTTCTTAGCAGAGTTTTGATTTTTTTTGAAATAATGTTTTTCCCTATGGTCACTAGGATTTCAGGCTGAAAATCTTTCCATTCTTGTTCTGTCATGGGGGATATCATTCTGTCTATCTGGGGGATGAAGTCTGTATGATGGATATTAGATAAGGTCTCAGTCAAGATGATAACCGAAGGATCTCGGCTTAATATCACTAGGGTTTTATTTAGTTGTTGAGTTGGATTGTTCTGTCCGATGAGGATCATTTTCTTTTTGGAATGGCTCCAGATCTTTCGATATTCTTCAAAGCTATTTTCGTCGATTGATGAGCGTGTATTGGGGATGTCGATGATCTTAGGTTCTACTTGTAGTCGGTCTGTAGTGCCATAGAGTGGCTCGGAAAGAGGCACATTAATATGGACAGGCTTTTGTCGAAGGAGAGCTTCGTTTAGGGCTTCATTGATCAAGCGTTCATTGTACCATAGGCCTCTTACAGATTCGTCTTCTGTGAGTTGGACGGATTTGACTACATGATTTTGGAAGAAATTTTCTTGTCGGATGGTTTGTCCCTCAAATAAGTCGATGAGCTCTTTAGGTCGGTCTGCTGTGAGTAGGATCAGCGGAATGCTTTGATAGAAGGCTTCTGTTACTGCTGGGTAATAATTGGCTACAGCTGATCCGGAGGTACAGTTGAGTACTACAGGTTTTCTTAGCTGTTGGGCCATGCCTAGGGCAAAGAAACCCGCACAACGCTCATCGACGACACTGTAGGTCTTGAATGCTAACTGTTGGGTGAATTGTACGATCATCGGAGCATTTCTCGATCCTGGAGAGAGTACTACATGACAAATATCTTTGGCTTTGAAGATCTCTCCAAGGCTTTGTATGATCTTTTTATTTGAATACATTTTGGTTAGGAATTACATACCTCCATTTACGTTTAACACTTCTCCAGTGATGTAGGCTGATAGATCGGAGGCTAAGAATAGACAGGCCTTGGCTATTTCCTCAGGTGTACCAGCTCTTTTCAAAGGGATGCCTTTGAGCCAGCCTTCTAGAATTTTGGAATCTAAGGAAGTATTCATCTCTGTACTGATAAATCCGGGTGCGATGGCATTACAACGAATATTTCTCGATCCGAGTTCTTTGGCGATGGATTGGGTGAAGCCAATGATCCCTGCTTTGGAAGCGGCATAGTTGGCTTGTCCAGCATTTCCGCTCACACCGACGATAGAGCTCATATTGATGATCGATCCGTTGCGTTGTTTCATCATTGGCTTGATCACCGCCCGGGTTAGATAGAAGACTGAGTTTAGGTTAGTCTGGATGACTTTGTCCCAGTCTCCTTGCGTCATTCGCAGCAATAGGTTGTCTCGTGTGATGCCTGCATTGTTGACTACAATATTGATACCCCCAAAGGCTTCGAGCGTTTTTTCTACGAGTTTTTGTACTGCTTCTGCATCGGTCGCGTCGGCTTGATGGCCCTGTACTTTTGCATAAGGGTTGAGTTCGGATTCGATCGCCTGAGCTTTTTCGGTTGATTTGATATAAGTGAAGATTACTTGCGCTCCTTCTTGAGCAAAGATTTCTACAATGGCTTTTCCGATGCCACGGGTACCTCCTGTGATGATGGCTGTTTTCCCTTCTAGTAATTTCATAATGTCTATGGTTAAAGATTGTTTATGAGTTCTTCTACTTGTCTAGCGATGTGTTTTGATTCGAACATGCTAAAGTCTTTTTTCTTGTGAATGAAAGAGTTTCTCAAGCTTTCGTCTCTAATCATTCTTTTTAGTCCATGATAAAGCCCTTTTTCCGAATTATCTACGAGCAAGCCCAGTTCTCCATCTTTCAAGAGTTCTCTTGAGCCGACAACATCCGTTGAGACAATAGGTTTGTTCAGTATGAGGGCTTCTAGGACTACATAGGGTAAACCCTCAAAATGAGAAGACAGCACGAAGATATCTGCTGCTTGCAGATAAGGATAAGGATTTTCTTTGAATCCCAAGAGTTTGACGGTGTCTTCCAAATCCAATGTTTTGATCTGATTTGATAACTTACTTTGATATGAGTGGTAGCCTGTACCTATGATAGAAAGTGTGAAGGGGCCGATGCTTTCCTGCTTTAAATCATGGCAGATATCGATCAATCTCTCAAATCCTTTTTCTTTACTGAGTCGACCTATAGCTATTAGGTTCAATAGCCTGGTTTGCCTCTTCACATCTTCTGATCCGGCCTTTCTGATGATTTCATCAGCATCGATTATGTTATAAACCATCTGTGTATTTTTTTCCAACTCCGGTGCTAGGGATAGTAGTATATCCTGGGCCTGTTTCGAAACGGTGACAATTTTATCCATTGATTGTAAGTCGTGTAAGGATTTATTCATTAAGGATTTGCTTTCATATACCTTTGTAAAATCACTGTGAATCCAGACTATTTTTTTGGATTTCAAAGGACTTTTGACCATGTCGAATATAAAAGAATGAAGCCAGGCTATCTCCACATCATAGGAAGTGTTTTTTAATTTGTACTGATAGATCCAATAGGGGAAAATACGGTAAACGTAGAGGGTTAAACTACTCCATATTTTCTGTACAAGCCGAGTGAGAGGTGTTTTATAGAAAAGATCTTTTCCTTTGACTAGGTGATAAAGGCCGACTTCTTTTGGTATTTTTTTCCAGTAAATTCCTGATTTATATCGAAGTAATACATCTACTTGATGTTTTGAATAGTCTAAGTGATATAATAAATTAAGTAATGATTTTTCTGCACCTCCTTCCATTCCAGGACCTGATCGGAATAAAATCTTTTTCTTCTTAATTTTCTTCACTTTTTTTTATTTGTGAGTTGTTTATAACCTATTTTACTTCCTAAATGATATATCTTGGTTTGAATATGTTAAAGTATTTTCCCTATCATATTTTTCTTTTTTCACCCAAGAAAAGCTCGTATACAAATCTAGGGAATAGTCGATAAAGTCCCCAGTATAGCTCACGACAGATCTTCTGTAAGTTTCGAATAATAGGTTCTTTTGAGAAAAATTCTTTTCCATCTATGATGGAAAATAAACCTACCTGCTTGGGGATCCGCTTCAAATAGATCCCTTCCTTATTATCCAATAAAAAGTCTACTTCATATTTTGAATACTCCAGGTTCTCTAGCAAGTTAATCAAATGTTTCTCAGTGTCTTCACCATTTAGTCTTTCTATCCTAAATAATAGTTTTTTTTTTCTCATCATGGGTTATTTGGAAAGTCTTTGGATCTTGTTCAATGCAAGCCGGTAGTATGATCAGTTGTGCTTCGAGGCTTAGATGGGTATTGTCTATCTCTATGGCATCGATAGGCTTGATCAGTGGGGCGACTCTTCGAGAGCTGTCGATGCGGTCTCTCTCGGTGAGGTTGTTCAAGACTTTTTCGTAAGTGGTCTTTTGTCCCTTTTCGATGAGCTCTTTGTAGCGTCGGGATGCGCGGACTTCTAAAGAGGCGGTTAGGAATATCTTCAAAGTTGCATTGGGAAATACCACACTGCCAATGTCTCGACCATCCATGACGATGCCTCGATCTTGTCCCAATGCCTGTTGGAGATGTAGTAATTTTTCACGTACTTCTGGTATACTGGCTACTAGGCTCACTTTTTCTGATACGGCCATGCTTCGTATTTCTGTTTCAATTTTTTCACCATTCAGTAAGAGATGTTGGACACTTATACCTTGATCTGTTTGAAAACATAGCTTAATTTCAGGTAATAGATCACGCAATCTTTTTTGATCCCAGGGATCCTTATTAAAGATATGTCGACGGAGGGCAAATAGGGTCACTGCGCGATACATCGCCCCCGAATCAATATACTTGTAATCCAATTTGCGAGCAAGTGCTTGAGCTAACGTACTTTTTCCTGTGGAGGAGTAGCCGTCTATAGTGATGATGATCTTGTTTTTCATAGGAGATCGGTCGCTAACGGCCTTCAAAATTCAAGTCGATAGCTCAGTAATTTGTAGTAAAGCTTGGCTGCCAGAAAGGCTGTAGTACGTTCGCTTTCGTTTGGGGCAAGCTCCACGATATCAAATCCGACGATCTGTCTTTTTTTAAAGACTTTGCGTAAGAATTTTAATACAGGATACCACAGCAGACCACCCGGCTCTGGCGTGCCTGTCGAGGGAGCTATCGAGGGATCGAATGCATCCAAATCTATGGTAATGAAAACCAGATCTGACAAGGCGTCGAGAGCTTTTTCCATCCAAATATCGTTTTGATAGATCTCATGGGCGTAGAATACATGGCCTGCTTGTATATAGGTTTTTTCCTCAGCATCCATGCTGCGGATACCTACTTGGATCAAAGGATGTTTTTGGGATGTCTCGTACAGGGCACAAGCGTGGTTGTAAGGACTTCCTTGATAATTGGGCCGCAAATCGGCATGAGCATCAATTTGAAGCACACTGAGTTGGGGGAATCGTTCACCAAAGGCTCGTATGCTACCAATAGAAATCGAATGCTCTCCACCGATGAGGGTAACTAATTTGTTTTGTGATAAATACCCCTTGACTGTATTATAAACGCTTTCTACCATTCTTTCTGGGTTACTGTCTTCCGTGACAGCTATTGTGAGGTATATTCCCCGCCGGTATACTTCCGAAGTGGTTTCGATGTCGTAGAGCTCCATATTTTCAGCAGCTTCCAAAAAAGCTTTAGGCCCCTTATCGGCACCCTTACCCCAAGTGCTTGTACCATCATAGGGCACAGGGATGAGTACTATTTGAGCGGTTTCGAGTCGGGCATAGATTTGGGGTATTCCCGCAAAGGTTTTCATTGTAACTATCTTTTCTAATAACCTAAAATTTTCAATGTTTCTTTAGGGCTTTGTGACTTACGAAAGGTCTTGTACACCAATTTGTCTTCTGCATTGCGATCGATCAAAATATGCATAGGTTGGGGGATCAGACAATGATGTACTCCACCGTATCCGCTGATGGTGTCCTGATAGGCACCGGTGTTGAAAAATCCAATATAGAGCAGGTCCTTTTCTCGGAAATAGGGTAGATAGATCGCATTCATGTGTTGTTCGGAATTGTAGTAATCGTCGCTATCACAGGTGAGCCCACCCAAAAAGACTCTTTCGTAAGCGTCATTCCAACGATTGAGGGCCATCATGATAAAGCGGCGACTGATGGCCCAACTATCGGGTAGCGTAGTCATGAATGAGCCATCGATCATATTCCACTTCTCACGGTCGTTTTGACTTTTTTGACTGAGTACCTGGTAGAGTATCCCGCCACTTTCTCCTACGGTATAGGCTCCGAATTCTGTATAGATGTGTGGTTCGGCTACATTTTCTTCCGTGCAAAATTTTTTAATTTGGTAAACGATCTCGTTAGACATGTATTTGTAGTCGTAGTCGAATGACATTGAGGTTTTGATTGGGAAGCCACCTCCGATATTCAAGGCTTCGAGCTCCGGGGCGATCTTTTTCAAGCGAGCATAGACGCGTAGGCATTTGAAAAGTTCATTCCAATAGTAGGCCGTATCCTTGATGCCTGTATTGATAAAAAAGTGCAACATTTTCAATTCTACCTTAGGATCATCCTTAATCTTGTTAGTGTATAAGGGGACGATGTCTTTGTATCCGATACCTAAACGCGAGGTGTAGAATTCGAATTTAGGTTCTTCTTCCGAGGCGATTCGTAGGCCTATTTTGAATGGGATTTCGATGAAATCCTCCAACTTTTCTAATTCCTTAGCATTATCAAGTATAGGGATGGTGTTGTGAAATCCGTTATTGATCAACTCGGTGATGTTTTCGAGATAATTACCAGTCTTGAAACCGTTGCAGATTACCTCGATGTTTTTGTCGATCCTCCCCTTTTGATGGAGATTTTTTATAATGTCTATGTCGTAGGCATAGGAGGTCTCTATGCTGATATCATTCTTTAAAACTTCTTCTAGGACAAATGCAAAATGAGAACTCTTGGTGCAATAGCAATAGGTGTAGTTGTTGTTGTATGCGTTTTCGGCGATCGCCTTTTGAAACCATCCTTTTGCCTGTTGAATGTTTTGCGAGATTTTGGGTAGGTAGTTGAATTTTAAAGGTGTACCATATTTTTGGATCAGCTCCATCAGGGGAATTCCGTGGAATTCCAAAAGGTTATTTTGAACTTTGAATTCCTCAGTAGGGAATTCAAAGGTCTGTTCGATAAGGTCGGCGTAACGGATTTTCATTGAAATAAAGCTACTCTTTCCGTGTGCAAAATAGGTAAATTCTCTTCACATGTGGAAATGTTTGATGTAGATTTTTCCATTAGAGAAAGTTGTGGTATGACTTGATCCTCTTTAGTTGTTGGTGACCATCAAGAAGTTTTTTAAGAAGATGTCTATTTCTCCATCCATCACGGCGTTTACATCAGAAGTTTCGTAGCCTGTGCGTAAGTCTTTGACCAACTTATAAGGGTGCATTACATAATTGCGTATTTGTGAGCCCCATTCGATTTTTTTCTTCCCAGCTTCGATTTCGTCTCGTTTGGTATAGCGTTCTTGTATTTTCATTTCATACAGGCGGGATTTGAGCAATTGTAAGGCTTTTTCTTTGTTTTGAAGTTGCGAACGCGATTCGGTATTCTCGATGGTAATCCCTGTAGGCTGATGGCGTAACCGTACGCCGGTCTCTACCTTGTTTACATTTTGGCCACCTGCCCCACTAGATCGAAAGGTATTCCAGATGATATCGGATGTTTTGACTTCGACTTCTATGGTGTTGTTTATAAGTGGGTATATGTATACGGATGCAAAGGAGGTATGGCGTTTGGCATTGCTGTCAAATGGGGAGATGCGTACCAGGCGATGTACGCCGTTTTCTCCTTTGAGACAACCGAAGATATAGGGCCCTTCGAGTTCTAAGGTAACTGATTTGATCCCGGCTACATCGCCAGATAGATGATGAATTTCAGTAATTTTGTATCCATTTTTTTCAGCCCACATCAGGTACATTCGCATCAACATCGAGGCCCAATCGCAGCTTTCAGTACCTCCGGCTCCGGCAGAGATTTGCAATACGGCTCCTAAAGTGTCTTCTTCTTCTGAGAGCATGTTTTTGAATTCGATATCTGAAAGCAGAGCTTCAGTTTTGTCAAATTGGGTTTGTAATTCTACTTCAATAGCTTGGTCTTCCTTTGAGAATTCCGCTAAGATCTCTAAGTCTTCGGTAGCTATTTTTATCGTTTCGTATTTTTCTACCCATCTTTTTTTGGCGCGCAATGTTTTCATCAAGTTTTGGGCCTTTCGAGGGTCTTTCCAAAAGTCTGGGGCTGTAGTCTCTTCTTCTTCGTTGGTGATCTCGATACGTTTCTTTTCGATGTCAAGATATTGGTATAGCGCTTTGGTTCGGTCGTGTATCGCTTTGATTTGTTCTTGTGTGACCATAATTCCTTTAGTATGGGGATGCAAATTTATGTTCTTTCTTTTCTTCCCTTTGATATAGATGTTAAAAAGGGGAACTAATTATGAATGTGATCAAAAATTGGTGATTGCTATTGATTAAACACTTATTACTGATCTTGAGTTGGATATGGATCTTATTTGATTCTTTGGAGGTCTTGTTGGCTTTAGGTATTTATTTTGGAGTGACTTGTTTGTTTTCTAGAGGTCTATCCATTATGTTTGCGCTGGCCAATAAGAGGGTTTATCCCAAATGGGGATAGTCTGTAGTATTGGGTATTTTGAATATCTCTTTCGAAAGCATTCTATTATTGCATCTCCTTAGATCAGGCCTGTATGGATCATTTTGTATATAGGGATTATGGGTTTTGATAAACGGTTTTCTCATGCTTTCTTCTTTTGGAAAATGGGGTGTAGAATGATTTGATTGGAGATCATCTTTGCTTTCGGGTGTTTTGAGGATCTTTTTTATTTTAATTTGTCCATTTGAAGTGGATATTAGTGTAATATTTTTCTTAATTCCCCCTTTCTTTTTTTTTAAAAAAAATACTATCTCAACTATTAGAATCAGATGCTTGAGAAGTTAGAAAACGTCAAATGACGATATGCTATGAGGAATTTAGAGATTATTTTTTAATCTGTATATAAAAATGGAAAGGTTTAAATTTTCCGGATGGAAAAGATGAAAATCATTTTCTATACCTTGTGGTGTAAGCTCAATTTTACTGAGATCTCTACGATTGTAAGAAAATTTACTGATTAATATTATGATCATGTGTATTTTGAAGAATTTGTATGCATCTATATCATAAATACCTATTCGGTCTCCGAACAGGCTGATCGGGAATTCAGATCTATCGTGTGCGGCGCCGTATTGAAAAACAATCTAGAAGCCTTTCTCATTGTGGTGGGTTGCTACGTGCAGCTCAAGCCTGAAGAACTTACCTACATCGAGGGGTGGGCTAGTTTTTGGCACTACGGAAAAGTTCAAAATTATCGATTACCTCCATGAGCTTTCCCAAAAACCTATTGGAAAGGCCCATTCTTATGAGATAAGATAGGATAATCTTTATATTTTGTTTTATCTTCTTTAGAAGATCGTACTTGTGTCTTTTTGAAGACGCAAGACGGTTCTGACTATAAATGCAGTTATTGTACGATTCCTTTGACTCGTGGCATATCGTGTTTGGATACGTTGAAAAACGTTTTGAAAAATGCTTGGGAGATTACCCAAAAAGATGTCAAGGAGATCGTCTTGACGGGGATCAATGTCGGCGATTATGGGCAAGGCGAGTTTAGAAACAAGTGGTATGAGTATACTTTTTTCAATTTGATCCAGGATTTGGAAGAAATCGAGAACATTGAAAGGATCTGTATCTCATCGATTAACTTAATTTGATCAAAAATGATATCATTGCATTCATTTCAAAAATCGACGTTTTGTCTGTATTTTCAAATACTATTATAATCAGTATGTTCAGAGATTCTTAAAAAAATGTGACGGCGTTATCTGAGTGTACTCTACGTCGAAAAAGTGCATTGGATATGAGCATTTATACCTCATGTTTGTATAGGCGTAGATGTGATCATAAGTTTCTCTGGAGAGAGCGATAGACATTTTTTGGAGACGTATTGTTTTCTCCATGAGCTGGAAATCCCTTATCTGCATGTATTCAGTTATTCCGAGAGGGCTTGTATGGAAGTCATCCATATGGAGAGTGTTGTACCCAAATAGATCCGCCAAAAATGTAATAAAATGCTCCGCAGACTTTCGGCCAAAAAAAATCCGGCAGTTTTACGAAAGTCAGATTGATACCGAGTGTACCGTATTGTTTGAAAGCGAAAACAAGGGAGGCTTCATACACGGTTACACAGAGAACTATATTAAAATCAAAGTCCCTTGAGCATTTGAGCAGGTTAATACTTTACAAACTATCAAGCTCTTCGGCATAGATCAAGATGGGATCATATCGGTCAGATTTATTAATAAATCAGTATAAATTTATTTTATAAAAATTAAATATTAAAATAATCTTATAAGTGTGCTATGGTGTTTTATATATTTTATATATTTTTGTCTATATCAATCCACTAAATTAGTAGATATTAAAATAAGACAAGAATTTTTTTTTAAAAAAAACATATGATTTTCTACGCCAGACTGAGGGTATGGTTCCAGAAGAAAAAAATCAAAGTGTATGATGTCTTTGGAAAGCTATTTAACGAATATGTTGCTACTTTTGAAAATTAGGAAGGCATTGTTTCCAATCATTCTTATTGGGTAAGGGTTGGATGAATGATCGATCGTGATGATCCCCCAGTGGAAGTAGTTCGGAGATTGGAAGATCAGTAGGGTAGAGGATTATAAGTTGGGTCGTTATAGTTTAAGTGATGCCAAGTTGGATGAGATGGTACATGTTTTCGCTTGGAAACAATGCCTTCCTAATTTTCAAAAGTAGCAACATATTGGCATACTCCAGTTATGATTGTAGGAACAATCTTGATGATGGGCCTGATTATCTGAGGCCTGGTGATCTCCCTAGAAATTGTATAAAAGGTTATGATTGTATACTATATAATCGAATAGCCAAAAATATTATCGTGATAGGGTCTATCAGAGCATCTAGATGGAGTAAATCAGTTGTAGATATGAGACCGATTTCAGCAATTGGGGTCCAATCGATGATGAACGTATCAAACCTAACATCTGTGTCTATAGTTACAATATGTTTTATACCATCGTGATTTTCAATAGATTCTATGATATTTATTCGGAGGCCTCTTCTGTATACCTGTTGTTTTGAGAGGGACCACTTTATGGTAACAAAGTGCTAAATAAAAATTAGGGAGGTTCCTCTTAGCTCCTACGATCAAAGTATTGCTTTGGAACAGTGCTAGGAAATTTAGCCCGAATCTGAAACCTGATTATCACTGTGGAGTAGGAGTTTTGAACGTATCTAGTGCTTTGGAGATCATACGAGATCACACAAGTTTCTCCATCTTGTAGAGAACGTTCAAGAATGGTTAAAAAAAGGACGAGTATGAGATTGAAGTCAGAGGAGACGAACTGATAAAAGTCACTCTAACATGGGATGATACACCTGATATTCCTGATATACCTATAATAGCTGAGTATGGATTATAATAGACCTCTTAGAATAATTTTCATTTCCAGAGTGGGTATGTCTTTCTCCCACACTGGGTTTAAAGGAAGCAAGACTACTTTTTTTTTGAACAATAGGAAGATTAGGCTGATTAATGAGCTTAACTTAAGCGTATAATAAAAAGATACTATTTGTAAAGATTGGACTTTAGAAACTGAAAACCATTCATTATCAGACAAGCCTGGATACAATATCCGAAATAATATCGAGCAAGTTGAATGTGTTCTCCAAGCCAGGGAGGTTAGAGTTATACCATTGACCATAAATAGGATTTCCACAATCTGCCTATACTGTGAGCCGGCGGATGATGGGAGAGAGGTACTGCTCACCAAAATCGAGTACTAACCCTATTCTTTGGTCATATCCGAAGGCATTGTCAAAAACCGCCGATATCCCTGTAGAGATTTCTGTATGCCTATCGGTAGAAGACATTAGAGCTACGATAAAAAAAAAGAATGTCATTTTGATTTGGAAATCGCCTGGATCGAATCATATTTTCTCCGACCAATCTGAGACATCTCTCAATCTCATCGGTCATGAAATAAAGAGAGACGGAAAAAGCCTAACGACTGTTTCACTTATTCAAACCTATTTTTCTGAAAGCGATCTCCAAGACGGCAGATATCTTTATAAAGTCTATGCTCTTTACAAAAATGGCATATTGAGACCTGTAGGTAGAGAAGTAGCTATTTTTTTTTTTAAAAAAAAACAATGGTTTTATCATCAATTATGATATGATCCAAGATCAGTTGATCGTCTTCCTGAATGGCTTCGAAGGGAAAGACATCAAAGTAGATCTTTTCGACGAGCTTAGTAATAAGTTCTCCAATGAAGCCTCTTTCAAATCTGACTCATGTCCTGATGTCAAAAATATATCATGGATTGTCTCTCTAATGGCGCTTATATCACATTGTTTACGATCGATGCTAAGCGCTATCATGAGTATAAATTCAAAAAATGATCCCATCATAAGATCCCATAGGATCTCATTTAAAATAAGTCTTTTTAAATCTCTATCCTAGACCAGAACACGGATTTTTATAAAAAGATAACTTAACCTCGATCATAAAAGGCATATGACCGATTTTCAACAAGTCTTGTTGAAAAAAAAAGTACCTGTAGAATTTTTCTGAATAGTTGGAATACCCTTTTTAAGCCAGTGATGCGGTTATTTTTTTTTTGAAATAATATTCATTGTTATGAATAATTTTTCTGATACGTAGGTCAAATAAATCACATATATTTATAAATAAGTATTCAATTCCAGTTTGAAATATTTTAAGGGGGATGAACTGGCTACTACTACCTGGATCAACAAATATGCTTTGAGGGATCCACAAGGTTGATACGAAGAAAAAGACCCCTAAAATCATTCACCGACTTCGGAAGTATTATCCGAATATGGGAAGCGTAGAGAGCCACTCAAAGAGGAGAAGATTTTTCACTTTTTCAAAGATTTCAAATACATCATCCCAAAAGAGAGTATCATGTCTACCTTAGATCATCCGTATATCATTACCTTCTTGTCCAATTATGTAGTCATCCCCATCCCCACCTTGTTGTAATTCAAATGGAAGTAATTATGTATACAAACTAACAACTCGCTCAATTATTTAAACATTATTGTAGTCTTGGAGTAGACATCTCCGGATTGCGGCCCAAAAATACTTTTGTATCCAATGCAGCAGGGACCAGTATCGCGGGGCCGTATTTTTTCATGGATAGGTTTTCCAATATCACTCGAGAAGTAGCCCAAAATGGTCATCGCGATGCGCTCATGCTCACCATAGATGTATCCTTCATCCGGGGGAGAATGAAGAAAATTTTGTTATGGTCCAAGCAAGACCTCAAAAAAATCAAAAGAGCCAACATATCCGTACGTCTGTCCGACGAACTTACGCAAGGTGTGTTCGACGACACAGATTATACCCTGCATTAGCCTATTGATAGCCATCAATCTAAATACAAAAGAATCATTCGAATAAAAACCCTTTGGAATAACATTATCCGTTGTGTGTACAATATTGCTGATCCCGATTTGATTCTTTAGGACAGACAGTACCGCTATTCGACCTCTTCGGTGTACCACAACTACAAAAATAGCCTCTATCAATCCTTGATCGGAGATAGTTATGCAAGGTGATGATAATTGCCGATTGATCGTTTTGAATTTGTACAGATTTGTAGAATCACCTTTCACTACTAAGGTCCGATTTGATTATACTCAATTTTAAGAAACTGTTTACAAAACCTAGAGTTTGAAGGATTATTTGGTCGAGATTGAACTCGAATGCGTAAAGAAAATCCTCGATAAGATTTATCAAGATCCTAAGTATATTGCGATAGTTCGTTCAGTGGCGTGTTGTTAATCTCTAAAAAATAGCAAAAAAACAACAAAAAAGAACTCAAAACACTTATCGAAGAGTTTCATAAGTCCAATACCCCAGTCGGTCCAAAAAAATTTCAGGCCGATGTAATTCGCTTTTAGAATGATTATGAAAAATAGCTGATCGTAGTCAGTTTGCTCAACTGACGTCTTTATGAGATATTTACAGGTAAGATGGAAGAAGCTTTCAATCCCCCAGCTACTGTATAAAAGAATTTAGTGACCAAAAACTATACCGTAAATGGAAAAACCCGTTACGATTTCCAGTATATTGACAATTCCTGCTATCACATGACCATAGAAGGACTCTCGTGTTCCTTCGATAAAGAGTATTGGAATTATGACTCAGTAATTCTATCTCAGGGTGCTCTTGACTAAATAAACTTCAAATCATATATGACATCGGGTCGGTTCATGATCCTTACCTGCTATTGATAGCCAGTTATATAAACTACCTAGGTACCAATAAACATGGGCTAAACGATTTTAAAAAAAACATTGTACAAGATTAAGATCAAATATTCCATAGGTATGGAAGAGGATAAAACGATGATCATTTTGATGGGACTGATGGGAAATTTTTCCGTAGGAATTGAATGAGTGAAATATTTTTTGAAAAATCCTCAATCTGATCAGAAGGCTTATCGGGAAATCATGGCTCGTACGCGCTCAAGTTACGGGCTGATATTAAATTCAATAAAGAGAGCGTATTTTTTGGTTTATCACGTTATGCTGCAGTAGGCAAAACATCGAAATTTAGAGAATGGCTAGGGATATATTTTTTAATCCGAAGCTTATGGTATACTCGATAGTATTCAATATTTACTTTGGATCGGGGCCCCTTACTTCAGTCTTATTCTAAGAAATCCAGAGAGTCACGTTATTTGGCTTACAGCACTGGAGTTTATTATGAGATGGCTGGACAAAAAAACCGACACAATTATATCTCATCTTATATCGACACAAGCTAAAAGACTCTCTGAAGCAGTAGATGCTATGACGGATTTGATGCACAATATACCTAAAACATAAAAATATTTTGAAAATACCAAAAAAATCCGTTTTGAAAAACATTGCATCGAACTGTGTTACCACAGATACGATATTTTGGTCTTATGAAATGCTTAAAGGACAAGGAATCTCCCATGATCTTATGATTTACTCTATTTATAGATAACAAAAAAAGATTGCTTTCAAAAAGCAACCTTTTTCATGAAGGGATCTTGTCAGCCATTCATCGAGAAGAGAAATTCTTCGTTGTTTTGTGTTCTGGTGATACGTGTCCGCAAAAATTCCATAGATTCAACAGAATTCATATCAGAGAGATGTTTGCGTAAGATCCACATCCTCTGCAAGGTGTTAGTATCCAATAAAAAATCGTCCTTACGTGTGCTGGAAGAAACCAAATCAATGGCCGGATAAATTCTCTTATTAGCTATTTTTCTGTCGAGTTGCAATTCCATGTTTCCAGTACCTTTAAATTCTTCAAAAATCACTTCATCCATCTTAGAACCAGTGTCGATCATGGCTGTAGCGATGATGGTTAATGACCCACCATTCTCGATATTTCTACCTGCTCCGAAAAATCTTTTGGGTCTATGCATAGCGTTAGCATCGATACCCCCTGAGAGTACTTTGCCTGAGGCTGGTGCTACGGTATTGAACGCACGTGACATACGAGTGATGGAGTCTACCACGATGCACACATCGTGACCACATTCAACCATTCTTTTAGCTTTCTCTGAGACGATATTGACCACCTTTACATGTCTTTCTGCAGGTTCGTCAAAAGTGGAGGAGATGACTTCTCCTTTGACACTACGTTGCATATCGGTGACCTCTTCAGGGCGTTCATCAATTAATAAAATGATCAGATACACTTCAGGATGATTATCGGCAATGGCATTGGCGATCTCTTTTAATAGAGTAGTTTTTCCGGTTTTGGGTGGGGCAACGATCATACCACGTTGGCCTTTTCCGATGGGGGTGAAGAGGTCAATGATCCGTGTGGAGAGTGTAGCACTTTTTCCAGAGAGACTAAATTTTTCATTAGGGAAGAGTGGAGTCAAGTGTTCGAAAGAAGCTCGGTCTCTTACATAAGATGGAAGACGGCCATTGATCTCAATGATTTTGATTAGAGGGAAATATTTTTCACCTTCTTTGGGTGGCCGTACCTCTCCTTTGATCGTATCACCTGTTTTCAAACCAAAAAGACGGATTTGGGATTGGGATACATACACGTCATCTGGGGAGGCTAGATAGTTAAAATCGGAAGATCTCAAAAAACCATAATTATCAGGCATAATTTCTAATACCCCTTCATTGATTACGAGCCCTTCAAATTCGTAATCTGTAGCACGATGTTTGTTGTATCTATGGGGTGAGGAGTCTGCTGATGGGGAAGACGGTGTCTGGTTTTCAAATCGATCTTTTTTTTTCCAATTTTGATTAGAGTAGTTTTGGTACTTTTTATGTGGTTTGTTAGATTCCTCTTGATTCTTTCTTAGGGGGAATTTGGAAAGATCTTTAGGAGTCTCTTCATGATTTCTTGGTTTTATTTTCTCGAGAACATTTTCACTTGAGAGGGGTTTGGAGGTGAGGTTTTTTCTTTTTTCCTGGGGATCTTTTAAACGGATGGGGGCTTTGACGGTTGTAGAATGGACGTAGGTACTCCCTTTAGAGTCAAGTGTAGCAATGATCTTTTCTAGGAGTTCATTCTTTCGGAACTGTGTAGTGTTCTTCAACCTTAAAGATCGTGCAATCTCTTGTAACTCAAAAAGTCTTTTACTTTTTAACGTAGCAATATCAAACATAAGGTCTATGGTAATTGGGTTGAATTTTATTTGTAAAATATACCTTTAAACTTGTAAGGGATATTGAAATGCTTAATTTGATAGAAGTGTTATTGAACTGCAATAATACAAATTAATTTAAACTCCAATAGAAAAAATTTTATAAATTTGGTTCACCTTATTATTCTTGGTCTTATGTTGTATCGCGTCCAGACGATTTATATATCCATCGTAGCATTCATGTCAGGCCTAGCCTCAAGATATTCTCCGTTCTGGCTGTGGGATGGAAACATGGGGTACGATTCACTTGATCATATGGATCAAGTGATAGTGTTTTTATTTGCAGTGATTGCTGTGATAGCTTTTTTAAATATTTTTTTATTCAAATGGAGGAAATTGCAAATACACATAAACCGCCTCAATGTCTGGTTAAATTTATTGCTTTTTGCATTGATTTTTTATTTGATATGTACTTTCCCTGAAGAGCATCATTATTTTCAAAAAGTGATCAATGGTTTAGTGCCTATTTCATCTGTCATTTTTCTATTTGTTAGCAACAAAGCTATTCAAAGAGATAACGCCTTGATAAAATCAATAAACAGGATACGTTGAAAAATCAACTCGTTTCATTATAATAGTCTTCTTTTGCTTCTCATTTATACTTTCAGTAGTTTTATTTTTTGATGATACCCCCAATTAAAAGGAATCTATTCTTTGAAAAGAAAGTATTTTTACTATATCAACCTCAAAAATAAAGCCTATATGTCAAAATTAAGATTTAAATCCCTAGCTGATGCCAATATGAGGAATCTACAAGAGTTTAAAATTCCGGATCAATTGGTTTTCCTTTACGGGGAGAACGTTTTCTTTGAACATGTCATGCAAGAATATTTGACTAAAGAAGCTTTTACTTATCTAAGGAATGCTGCTTATGAAGGAGTAAAGATCTCTAGATCCATTGCCGATCAGGTAGCCGTAGCTATGAAAGATTGGGCACAATCCAAAGGTGCCACACATTATACTCACTGGTTTCAACCACTCACCGGTATCACTGCTGAAAAACATGATACCTTCCTCTCCCTCATAGGAGATGGCCGAGCGATAGCACATTTTAGTGGATCAATGCTTGTACAACAAGAACCCGATGCCTCAAGTTTCCCTTCAGGAGGTATACGAAATACTTTCGAAGCCCGGGGTTATACAGCTTGGGATCCGTCATCACCAGCCTTTATCATTGGGACTACTTTGTGCATCCCCACCATATTTGTATCGTACACTGGTGAGGCACTTGACTACAAGACACCACTCTTGCGGTCTTTACAAGCAGTAGATCAAGCCGCTACGGAAGTGATGAAATATTTCGATAAAAACGTAAAGAAAGTCAATGTTACCTTAGGTTGGGAACAGGAATATTTTTTAATTGATATAGCACTATTCAACCTCAGACAAGACTTGGTATTGACCGGTAGGACACTCCTAGGACGTAACTCAGCCAAAGGACAGCAGCTCGAAGACCATTATTTTGGATCCATACCCAATCGAGTGATGAATTTTATGCGTGAACTTGAGATTGAATGCATACGTCTAGGCATACCTGTCTCGACACGACACAATGAAGTAGCCCCAAATCAATTTGAATTAGCCCCAATATTCGAAGAGGCCAATCTGGCTGTAGATCACAATTCGCTTCTGATGGATGTGATGAATCGTATAGCGCGTCGGCATCATTTCAAGGTACTCTTGCACGAAAAACCTTTTTCAGGCATCAACGGGTCGGGTAAACATTGCAACTGGTCTTTGGCTTCCGATAATGGCGAAAATCTTCTCGCTCCGGGAAAAAAACCCAATAAAAACCTTCAATTCTTAACTTTCTTCATCAATACGATTAAAACTGTACACGATCATGCAGATCTACTCCATGCTAGTATTGCCTCTGCAGGCAATGATCATCGGCTTGGTTCCAATGAAGCTCCATCAGCTATCATCTCAGTCTTCATAGGAAGTTATCTACAAAAAGTCCTCAATGAGTTAGAAAAAGTCAGCAAGGGAAAACTATCTCCTAGCGAAAAAACAGAGTTTAAACTCAACCTAATCGGTAAGATCCCCGAAATCCTATTAGACAATACTGATCGCAATAGGACTTCCCCTTTCGCATTTACAGGCAATAAATTCGAAATCAGATCTATAGGATCTTCAGCTAATTGTTCCGAGCCCATGATCGTTTTAAATACCATCATGGCACATCAATTGATGTTATTCAAAAAAGAGACCGATGAGTTGATCGAGAAAAAAAATATGAAAAAAGACGATGCTATCTTAAATGTCTTGAGAGAATATATCAAATTGTCCAAAAAAATCCTCTTTGAAGGTGATGGATACAGTGATAATTGGGTCAAAGAAGCAAAAAAGAGAGGCTTGAGTAATCACTGTACTACACCCTCGGCATTGAAAAGTGAAAAACATAAAGAATACATCCAATTGTTTGAAAAAACGGGTGTCCTTTCAAAAAGAGAATTTCTAGCTCGAAACGACATCAAACACGAAAAATACCTCAAACTTCTCACCATAGAAGCCACCGTACTGGCAAATATGGCCACGAACCATATCATACCGGCAGCCATTGAATACCAAAATCGTCTGATCGAAAATGTAAAAGGATTGAAAATGATCTATGATGATATTTTTAAAAATTTTGCCCAGCCACAATTGCACTTAATCAAATCCTTGTCAAATCACATGGCGGATATTCAAGCTTCAGTAGATAAATTGCGCCTTGAGAAGGAAAAGGCCTTATCTCACCAAGACATTCACAACTCAGCAGAAGCTTTTTCTACCCAGGTCAAACCCTTACTCGAAGAAGTTCGGACCCATTGCGACGCCATGGAAGCTATTGTAGATGATACACTCTGGCCTTTACCTAAATATAGGGAATTGTTGTTTGTTAGCTAACGATTTAGCTCCTCCGTATAGGGGGATTTTTATTAAACAATATATTTTTCGCATGAAAGAATTATTCTTAGATTATAAGTGATACTTTTGTTAGGGTAGATCTCATTAAGTTTTTTTTCCATAATTTATATTATGTTAAACATAGGGTTGATAAAATATTCTTTCCGTATAACCTTTATTAGTTAGTGGTTGATGTTTGGACTCTTGATTACCATTTATTTTGGAATAAGTTTTTGGACAAAAAATAAAACCTATGATCAGTATAAAAAAAATTCCTTTTAATAAAGTAGGTCTTGTATTGGGGATAGCCAAATACTTATCAAAAGGTGGTATAAACACCTATTTCAAACACAGAATGGACGCTGCTGCTTTACTCTTTCATCACAAAAAAATTCAATATCTCATTGTCAGCGGTGACAACAGAAGAAACAACTATAACGAGCCTAAGATGATGAAAAAAGAATTAATCGAAAGAGGTGTACCGGCCCACTCTATCTATAGAGACTATACCGGTTTTAGAACACTGGATTCCATACTCAGAGCCTATAAAATTTCCGGTCAAAAAAAAAATTTACTGTCATTTCTCAAAAATTTCACAATGAACGAGCCATTCTTATAGCAGATCATGGGGGTTTGGATGTCATTGGATTCAATGCCAAAGATATTCCTCGTGAGATCAAGCAACCCTCTCTAAGAGAGGTTTTTGCCCGTATCAAAGCTTTGTGGGATATTTTTTATCATACACAACCCAAGTTTCTAGGCGAAAAAATTCCTATCCCCTAAATATTCTTCTAATCTGTCAAAATGGCAATTCTCAAAGAAGTGGCAAAATTTTTGCTAAAGAAAAAACACGATTATTATCAATAACTCATCTATGAGTACAGATCAAAATAAATCCTCACTTGAGGCGGAAAAAGAAGAAAAATATTGTGAAATCAATTCAAAAAAAGATTGCAAGCCAAGTGAAGAAAAATCGGAGGCCGAACAATTTGCTGAAAAATTGGCTGAAGAAAAAGACAGATTCATACGGCTTTTTGCAGAGTTTGAAAATTATAAAAAACGCGTTCAAAAAGAACGTTTAGAACTTTTCAAGACCGCTCACCAAGGTCTAACCATTAATCTATTACCTATATTAGACGATTTTGATCGAGGTTTTCAAGAGATCAACCAATCACAAGGTATGATGCTCATTCGTGAGAAGTTTATTAAAATTTTACAAGAAAAAGGATTAAAAAAGGTCGACATAGAAAAAGGAGATGATTTCAATACAGATTTTCATGAGGCCATTACACAAATCCCTGCTCCAGCCGAAGAGCTCAAAGGCAAGATCATAGAGGTCGTAGAAGCGGGATATCTGCTCGAAGATAAAATGATTCGATACGCCAAAGTAGTCATCGGTAAATAATTAATCTCATCACCCATGGAAAAAAGAGATTATTATGACATATTGGACGTACCAAAAAATGCTTCTACCGAAGAGATCAAAAAGGCCTATCGGAAGTTAGCGATTCAATACCATCCGGATAAAAATCGCGACAACAAAAAAGAAGCTGAAGAAAAATTCAAAGAAGCTGCTGAAGCCTACGATATCTTGGGCAACGACGAAAAAAGACAACGTTATGACCGATTCGGTCATACTGGTGTAGGTGGTGCCTCTGGTCACGGACCGGGTGGTATGAATATGGAAGACATCTTTGCTAACTTTGGAGACATCTTTGGGGACGCCTTTGGGGGAAGTTTTTCAGGATTTGGTTTTGGAGGAACCTCAAGCCATCAGCGTGTCCTTAAAGGGGGTGACCTACGCATCAGAGTAAGACTCAATCTTGAAGAAATAATTCAAGGTGTAGAGAAAAAAGTCAAGGTTAAACGAATGAAAGTAGCTCCAGGAGTTACATTTAAAACCTGCAACAGATGTCATGGTAGCGGACAGATTTCACACATGACCAAAACCATTTTGGGCCGGATGCAGACCACCACATCTTGTAGTAATTGCCATGGCACAGGTAAGATTGCCGCCAATATCCCACCAGGAGTTAATAATCAAGGGCTGATCAAAGAAGAGGAGCTTGTGAGCATTCAAATCCCACCAGGACTTACTGAAGGGATCCAGTTGAAAGTATCCGGAAAAGGTAATGAAGCTCCTTTCGGTGGCATCCCTGGAAATCTTCTTGTCCTTATCGAAGAAATTCCACACAAAACACTCAAACGTGAAGGTCAAAATCTTCATTATGATCTGTATATATCCTTCTCCGAGGCTGCGCTAGGCACATCAAAAGAAGTACCTATCATCGATGGAAAAGCACGAATCAATATAGAACCTGGTACACAATCAGGTAAGACCCTTCGACTTAAAGGTAAAGGACTACCCAATATCGAAGGTTATGGCCATGGCGATCTTTTAATCCACATTAACCTATGGACCCCTCAGGAGCTCAATAAAGAACAAAAGGAATTTTTTAAGAAGATGAAAGAAAATGAGAATTTCATTCCCAATCCTAATCATTCAGAAAAATCATTTTTCGATCGGGTGAGAGAAATGTTTTCCTAGAATGCCTGATCCCCACACCAAAAGATGCAGCATCTTCTCATAGCTGAGGGCCTTCACAAACAATACGGGGCTAAAAAAGCTCTCAGCGACTTGGATCTAAAGATCCCTTATGGTTGCATTTATGGCTTGCTTGGTCCCAACGGTGCAGGTAAAACTACTTTCATCCGATTGATTAATCAAATCCAGTTGCCTGATGCAGGTAGGATCATTTTTGATGGTGAGTTACTCACCCCAAAACACATTACACAGATCGGCTACCTACCAGAAGAACGAGGTTTGTACAAAAACATGCGGGTCGAGGAGCAAATCCTTTATCTAGCCCAGCTCAAAGGAATGAAAAAAGACCATGCTAAAGCTACGCTTCAATGGTGGTTTGACCGTTTCGAAATCAACCCTTGGCGTCATAAAAAACTTTGTACCCTCTCCAAAGGAATGGCTCAGAAAATCCAATTTATTGTCACAGTCCTACATGAACCCAAGTTGATAATCTTCGATGAACCCTTCAGCGGATTTGATCCAATAAATATCCAATTGATTCGAGATCAGATCATTGATTTGAAAAAGAATGGGGCGACTATCATCCTATCGACCCACCGTATGGGTTCGGCAGAAACACTTTGTGACCACATCGTCTTGATCGATCGATCGCAAAAAATTCTCGATGGACCGCTACCTTTAATCAAAGAACAGTTTAAAGAAAACTACTATCAAGCCCGTTTAAAGATCTGCAATCAGTTGCTTTGGGATAGGATTTCAGTTCGGTATCCTCTATCTAAAGTCATCCGAGAGGGAGATTTCTGTAGTTTTGAAATTCAACTCCAGGAATCCTCGACGCATTTATTGCAAGAATTGATGAAGATTGGAGAGATTCACTTCTTTAGCGAATACATTCCAAGTCTCGATGAAATTTTCATTAATGCGGTTAAAAAAGTTGAATACAATGCAAAAAGTATGGCTGATCATCCAACATGAATACCTGGTACAAGTCCGACAAAAATCTTTTATAATCATGACTTTGCTCGCACCAGTTTTACTCATGGGACTAAAAGGTATCTTATCCTTTCTCAACCAAGCGGGCTCAACAATCTATCAAGTAGCTGTGATTGATGAAAGCCCAAAGCAAAGATTTGCTACCGGTTTGAAATCAAACCAAAACCTGTTCCTTTCCTTTTTTGATCCTTTAGAAAAATTGACCGTCGAAAATCGTATGAAAGACGACAATGATATCAATGCCTTGCTCGTGATCCCCTCTAAAAAAAACCTTTCGGATTTGGAGCGGGACATTCAGCTTTATACTAGGGAACAACCTGGGCGCGAATTGCCCAATAAGCTCACAACGCTACTCAATAGAAGACTTGAAAACCTAAAACTTGAGGAGTATGGCATCAACGCAGACTTGCTAAGGCGATCTACCTCTAATGTACATTTAAAAGTCATCAACATTAAGTCCGGTACGTTAGATCAAGACCTCGAAGCTAAAACACTAATCTCGATAGTAATGATGTATGCAGTGATGATGTTTATCCTTATTTATGGCGTTCGGATCATGCGCAGTGTCATCGAGGAAAAAAATAGCAGCATTGTCGAGATCATTATTTCTTCAGTCAGACCTTTTCAACTGATGATTGGAAAAATATTTGGGACTGCTCTAGTAGCCTTGACCCAATTCACGATCTGGATAGGTTGTGCCTTATTGGTTTCGTGGGTATTTCAAAACACCTCAGCTGATAGATCGTTCGACTCAGAGATGGCTATACCACAACTCAATAGCTTATTCCAAAATCTATTTTATACTGACTATTTTTTTTTCTCCTCGATGTTTTTCATCTACTTCATTGGTGGATATCTAATTTTCAGTGCTTTTTTTGCCACTATCGGCTCAATTATGGAAGCAGAGTATGAGTCTCAACAATATTCTATCTTAGCTTCTATTGTATTGTTTTTAGGATTTTACGGAGGAATCATAGCTTCTAATCACCCTACAGGTTGGATTTCGTTTTGGCTTTCGATGTTTCCTTTGACCTCTCCAATGGTCATGTTGGCACGTATCCCCTATGGAATACCATTTTGGCAGCTCGTCCTCTCATTAAGTATTTTATTTCTTTCCGTCTGGGGGATGATCCGTTTAGCAGCTAAGATCTACCGTGTAGGTATCCTAAGTCTCGGAGGACAAAGTCCGCTGAAATTTTTTTTTAAATCGACTTATTGGAGAAATTAGTTCAGCTTCGTCCCAATCAAAAGTCTGTAACTTTACCTAAAAATAGTATGAAACGAATTATCGTAGGACTTTCCGGTGGGGTAGACTCGAGCGTAGCAGTTTTATTACTCAAAGAGCAGGGTTATGAAGTAGTTGGTCTCTTCATGCGTAATTGGCATGATGCTAGTGTAACACGCCATGTTGAGTGCCCTTGGATCGAAGATAGTACCGACGCGATGCTCGTTGCCCAAAAACTTGATATTCCCTTTCAGGTGATCGATCTGAGCCGACAATATAAGGAACGTATCGTAGACTATATGTTTTCTGAATATGCACATGGTCGTACACCCAATCCGGATGTGCTCTGTAACCGTGAGATCAAATTCAATTTATTTTTGGAAAAAGCCCGCTCACTTGGAGCCGATGGCATCGCTACAGGTCATTACGCTAGAAGGGAATGTTTTTTGAAAAACGGGAGATTGACCTACCATTTGTTGGTTGGGAAAGATATTAACAAAGATCAATCCTATTTTCTCTGCCAACTCAACCAGTATCAGTTGAGTAAATCCATTTTTCCGTTAGGCACACTCACCAAAAAAGAAGTCAGAAAGATCGCTGCTGAAGCAGGACTCATCACTGCTGAGAAGAAAGATTCTCAAGGACTCTGTTTTGTTGGTAAGGTACATTTGCCTGATTTTTTACAGCAAAAGCTACAACCAAGGAGGGGTGATATTGTCGAGATCTTCCCTGAGGCTCCTATCTATCGTTATCGAGCTCCTTTATCCTCTTCCAAAAAAGAAATGCTGGCCTTGCTATCAAAAAATAGAATATACAAAAAAAACGACGGAAATATTATCGGCATGCATCAAGGAGCACATTACTTCACCAAGGGACAGCGTAGAGGATTGCGTGTGGGTGGACACAAAGAAGCCCTTTTTGTCATTGAAACTGATGTGAAGGAAAATATCGTCTACACAGGTATGGGAAAAAACCATCCTGGTTTATACAGGAAAGCACTTTTCATTAGGGAAGACGAACTACATTGGATCTATAAAGATTTGGAACTCAGTGAAGGAGATGAGATGTCGGTCTATTGTAGGATCCGTTACAGGCAACCCTTGCAACTAGCCATTTTATACAAAGTAGAAAACGGGCTTTATATAGAGTTTGAAGAGTTTCAGGCAGCAATTACCGAAGGGCAATTCGCTGTTTGGTATCTAGGTGAAGAACTCATTGGATCAGGAATTATCTCATAAACTTGATTTTAATTTTTTTTTACATTTTTATTATTAATAATAACATAAAGTAAGATTTTTTTTAAAAAAAATAAAGTATTTTATTATTGATTCTACAAAAATAAGAAATTTAAATATTTAATAAAATACTAAAAAAACAGAGACTAACTTCTCCTTTCACTCACCACGTGAGTATCATCGAAGTTCTTCTTCAAAAGACTTCACACAATCCAAAAGAACTGCCTACTCTACTCCATTCTAAAATTTCCAAAAGATGATAAGTAATCATCTAGATAAACTAAAGAATCCTTAATCTTCATCAAAGGAATCCTCTGCACAAACTGAAAAAAACGAGATATTTATAAATAAAAATAAACAGACTAAAAGATTCAAAAATCCTCGATAATTAACATTTATTTTAATCTTGTATTATATTTTAATTTAAAATAATTTAACTATAATCTAGCTAAAAGTAGATACTGCTTAATCAAATGAGTTAAAAGACACTTGGCCGACTTCATCATTATAGCACTTTCAACAGAACACTCCAAGCAACGGAAGTAATTTGATACCAAATTGTGGTGAATGTATTAGTAGATTCGAACACAATAGAGAGCAACACCAAGCGTCCTATCTTTACATCTTCAGTAAAAGACTACCATTCAAAAAAAACTGTACACTAACGTTTCTAACATAGCTTGAAAAATTTAAACATATATTTTGTGTATATTATAAAATATTAAGAATTTAACCTATAATAATCTTTATCAGAGACACATTTATAGTTTAATAATCATTCATAATATTTCAGATCGAACATTTTTTTCTTACCTTAGTCCCTTAAATTCTGTTCATTATAGTCTGTTTTATTGTATTGAATTTTCGTACATATTATAATATTTAATATTTATTCAATAATAAGAATAATTCTCTTATGGGAGAGGTAAATATTTTTAAGAATTAAATAAATTACTTTACTAATAATTAAAATTATTTAATAATTACGACATTCATTGGATTTAAAAAAGAAATTAACCAGTGGACTTGTCAACTTTTTAAAATTCTTTTTTATAAAGGCTTGGAAAGAAACAATACAGGGATCGCAAAACTCATGAACCAACCTTTGCAAGTGATCTCAAAGCTATTTTCAGGAGAAAGGATCATCACTATGGAACAATACGGCTTGTTAGCTAAAAAATGTTACCATCGGTAAGATGAAAAGCGTAGATGGATACAGCTTTATTGATCTCGATGAGAATCAATTTATCGTAGGTAATGAGAAAATAGCCTAGATCGGAACGTATCGGAAAAAGACATTTAGATATGGTCAAGGGGTCCATTATCCAAAAGAGCTAAGTACCCGACTGGTTTATCGATAAATGCAAAATCACCTCTCAGGATAAAACTCTCAGCCTGGACATCAAACAGGGCAAGTTATTTATTCAATCAGAATCCTTAGAAGATGGGGATAAAATAGAAGTATCCAAAGATGGCATTTATGCCGTGAGTATGCAGGATTAAATATCAATTTAAAGGATTCCCTAATATTCTTAAAGAAGCTGTCTTCAGTAGAAAAAGGGGGGACAAAGAAGGTAATTCCCCTAATGCTTTCGGAGGGATTTTTGAATGGCTCATTACATCTTCTTTGCATATCGGATTGAAGATAATTAAGAATACCGATTTGATCGAAACGGATAATTATCATCATGAAATTTATCGTTAGTCTAATGGGCCAGATGTGAGTCAAATTGTAAGTAGAGAAAAAAGAATAACTACATTTATGAATTTCCTGAACCCAAACATTCTGAACAGAAAAACATTAGATAAAAAGAATATTACTTAATGATAGTAAAAAAAGAATGGGGAATATAAAATCCATAGAAAATGAAATTATAAATATTCCATGTTTTTTTTAGAAAAAAATACATATGATATATAATAATTGGAATTATTTATTACGTAAGGATATAATATTAAATAAAAAAAATAAAAACTTATTAAAAATTAATGGGGTGATTTTTACGAATATAAATTTCATAGATAAAATATACCCGTAAATAAATATGAAGAAATTATATTCAAGTGTATTAAAGATATTTATTTACAAAACCTCATTCTCTATTTCAAATCTAAGAAAGATAAGAAAACTCAATATTACTATGAAATAGAACAAGATAAAATTTTTTCTCAGTAGAAACCTCTCGTGAATTTGCCTTGCACTTGCTAAAATATTCTTACCTATGCAAAGTTATTATGATCAAATGTGATATATTGTATTTTGAATTATGATATAATGAAAATAAAATAAAAAATATTTGAACAAGATTACATACAATTATCCACTAGAGGTACAAATATATTAGTATTCAATAATAGATCAATCTGGATAATTTTAAATTAAATTTTTGTATTTTTATATTCTTAATAAGAAATACGTAGCTATATTGATAAATGTTTATTTAAATCGAAATTATGAAGATCTTAGTATGGTCCCTGGTTTTAGTTTTATTCATTGTTGCTTGCGATGATGATGAGAGATTTAACAAAGGAAACGAAGCCAAGAACTACTCCCATGAAATTTATCGTTGGCCTAATGCGCCAGGTGTGAGTCAAACTGTAATTAGAGAAAAAAATAATAACTGCATTTATGAATTTCCTGAACCCAAAAATTCTGAACAGAAAAAACATTGGATAAAAACTACATTACTTAACGATAGTAAAAAAAGAATAGGGAATATAAAAGCCATAGAAGATGGGATTATAGATATTTCAGGTTTTTTGGCAATAAATACAAATGATACATGGGAATTAAAATTATGGATTGGGGATAGGGAGGACATCAGCCAAAAAACTCCAATAGTTACTTTCAATGCAAAAAACTCAAAACTTATTAAAAATCAAAGAGATGAGTTTTACGAATATGAATTTCATGAAGAAAATATACCCATAAAGAAAGATGAAAAAATTATTTTCAAGTGTATTAAGGATATTCATTTGCAAAACCTCATCGTCTATTTCAAGCCTAATGGGGATAAGAAAATTGGAGAAGGCATAGGGGGGGAGTAAGAGTAATACAGTCTTAGACGGTATGGTTTCCGTTCTTTCGGAAGGGTTAAAAAATCAAGAGGAGGTTGATCAGTAAAAAACTGGCGTAACAAGCTATAAAATTTAAGAATGAACATAAGGAGTAACTTGATGGTAAAACCCTTCTCTTTGAGAGCCAAACTTTAATGAAAGAATAGTATTGACCTATTGATTGACTTTGTTATATTGGTGGCGCTACTTGAAATGATTATTTAGCGTTTATTTAAACATCGCAAAGATTCAAGTACTCCAAAATACAATATCCTATCTCATCATGATTTGAAGAAATAGAGCAATAAACAAGTGTATCTAGATTTTGTAGCAAAGTGCAACAGGAGAAAAATAAGCAAAGAGGCAAGCTTAAGGAAAAGAGAGTTTTTAAAGAAAAAGATTCTCGGAGAGCTAAGCTATTTTTCTATTCATAATCAATCATCTTATAGTTAATAATTTAGGTTTACAATATCCTCTAAATTTGAATAATTCCTATCCACCCGCGAGGTCTCTTTTTGGAGTTTTTACGAACTATGTTAAAAAGCAAGAGGAAAGGGAAAGATTTATGTATAGATCGGAAACAAAACCGTCAATATATAGAGCATTATTTTTAAGGATACCAAAAACCTATCGAATGAATTTATTAGCCACAGTAATGAGGGCTATTTTTAAAGGTTTTCCTCTAGTTTTTAATCTTTCATAAAACCTTCTACAACCCTTATTAAGGGATATAGTAGACCAAGAAGGCATGTATAAAGCTATGGGTTCCCCATGGATATGGTTGGTATACCCATTTTTCCTTATAGAGAGGCCTGAATATTCATAATTGGGAATTATGTTGATGTGATGTACTTAGAGAATTGCTTGGTCCTTTGAAAGTGTTTTCCCAAAACAGTAACTAAGATGATCTCTAGAGCGATTCTATTTCCCATTCCTTTGATGAAACTAATGCATTTATAGAGTTGATTAAATACTTTTTGAGAGATAGAACGCATTTGTTTCTCTAGTATTTCTATGCCTTTTTCAATAAAGATTATGTTCTGCTCTAAAGCATTTAATACCAAAGCATCCAACTGTGATAATATACTGAAAGACTTTTGAATATTGCAGAACATGGTTCGTTTTTTCTCATCTGAGAAAGCAGCGCTTTTTGTTGATTTAAAGCTTGTATGATCTTTATCTAGCATTTTATAGAGATGCGGATACATCTTTTCTCCATACAGGGTAATAAGATAAGCGTTTATCTTGTTTTTTTTGTTCATCTTCAGCATCATATGAGTAAATTATTTGGTTTATTTAGGGTTGACAATTGATATGGGCATTTCCCGCTCTGTGAATATATGCAGCAATAAGCCCCCATAATTTCCTGTAACCTATAAGATAGAGTGATGCTCTTCTCTATCAAGTTTATTTAGAAAGATTTCAATGCTTTTTTTGTCATTCTTGTATATGACTATAAAGTAACCCACATTCTGAGGAAAAATAGCCAAAAATGAGTTTTTTGCTAAGTCAATTTCAATGAACTTCATAAGTTTATATCTTAAGTTTAAGAAGAATATCTTTTAAACTATCATCACTAACAGAGGGTTAAATGCTCATCGAACTATTAATTTTTTAAGATGTAAGACATGGGAACTGAACGTAAAAAATGGTATCTCATACCAACTATCCTTTGGCTTTATTCCAGACTTTTTTTTCTTGATATAAACGTACGACTACTCGGTCTGTCGGAGAAAGTTCCAAAATCAGGCTCAAGAGCCCAAAAAGCGAAAGGATCGAAAGGATCGGGTGAATATCTGACCACAAGTCTATCACTCGAATATTTTTATCTTGAAATACAGAGCTAGATATGGAAATTGCTGTAAAGAAACTATCTAGTGAGAAATATGCTTTGAAAGTAACCGACTTAGGGATCGTACACTTGCGTAATGGGTTGTATACTTTAATATCCTCAAGGAAAAGATTGGGATCAAAAAGATCAAAAGCTGCAAGAGGTTGACCGATTTACTGCCTACCCAGATTACGAGGGTGAAGGCAAGATGTATCCAAACATTCTTATATTTTTCCAAACCTTACTTGATGTGATCAACTCGTAAAAAGACCATTTTAATCAAACGAAAGAAAAGATAGATCTAAGTATAAATCCTGAAAAATATGCAACGTTGTGCCTTTAAAATATAACAATTTTCGCTGTATATGAGTCAGGTCAATTAGTCTCTGACTTTACTGGGAAAAAATTGATCAAAGATGTCCAAAGATAAATAAAGAAGTTAGAAAGTTTTTAGGAAAGTGTATTGAACGTAATCAGTAGACATTTAGAAGATTGTATAAATACCAGAACGTAAGTGTTAATATCTTATTCAAACTGAGCAAAATATTATAGAGGAAATAGAAAGCATACTTATTCCTAGTTTTTAGATGAGGATCGTATTTTATTCTCAAAAACTTGAGTAGTTGAAAAAAAAAACATATAATGGAAGTAGTGGTTAGGAAAAAGTAGCATATTATATTCCCATTAAAAAAAGTAAAATTTTTATCTTTATTAATAATAGTGATTGGGATCATTAGTAAATGATAAAATTACAGATGGATATCCAACTAAATCAATGATTAATATAATGATAATTCGTAAAAATTATATTCATATAACAATTGATGAATCTGATTACGAACGATTGAAGATTTTGGCTTGTTATTTAATTGAAATATTTCACAATAAACTAAAAAAAAATATTTATTCAAAATTTGAACCTATTTATATACCCATTGAAGATATCAGATTCAAAAAAGAGTTTGATCGATTAAATCGGATTGATTTTTTTTTAAAAAAAATAAAGGCTGATTCAGGTTATGTCTCTAATAAGAACTTTAATAAAGGTTGATCTAATATCTGTCAAAAAAAAACGTAGTTTGTCACCTTCATTGCTTAATAAAAGGAGTGACTGTATCCATGGACGATAAAGACATCATAATATATGATAAGCAATCAAGACTATGAAATATAAAAATTCAAATTTTATCAAGAAATTCTCACAGTCCAAGCAGCTTTAAATGAACGAGTCCATATGACGAAGTAATCAGAAAGAAGTCTGTTGGAAGAGATATGTCTTGAGTCCCATCGTCTGCAAGCAGAAGCAAGGAGGAGACGAATTCAGCAAGTGTAATATGTAAACAGTCACTATGTAGTTTACAGGCAAGAAGGATTCAAAAACCGACCATGCCGTTTTTGACCAGTTCTAGTAGTTCTTCTTTACACAACTTCTGCCGGAAGTTACTTTTGAAATAATATTTTTTATATTTACTGTATTTATCTAGTCGATCTCGTCAACTAAATCTTCAAGCTTTATAAGTTTTTTCTAATTTTACCGATTAGAAAGAGCAAGCGGATTTTTTGACCTTATCCTTTTGGATTGGTAACCCTCCAGCTATAAAGCTTCGTACATTTTTAGTTTTAAAACAGTAGAAATGTTTACTTTAAAAATCTATGATACTGTTTAGGAAGATAGATTATGAAGGTGATGAAGTATTGGTGGATATTTGAAAGATAAAACACCTATTGGGGTTTAGAATAGTATTAAATATCTTACTACTAAAGAAGATGTGGCTAAGATAAAACCAAAGTAATCTAGGCCAAATACGAACCCAAAGAAGAGATAGTCAATACTAAAAACGAGCTCATTTGCTAAATGATTGGTATTCTGATTTTCATTCGGATGATTTTACCCGAAAAATGTAGGAAATTTCTCGAAATTCAAGGGAAAATCATCAAAGAAAAAAAATAAAAACAAGATTAAATTATTTATTTTCATACCGTTACTCTAACGGGGGTCTGGTCGAAACTTGAATCTAAGGCTCCGTGTGTGAGAGTAGTAGTGATAATATAATTTGTAAATAATTTAAAATTAATCATTTATACAACTAAATTCTACATATTCGAACGAAAATCGTACGATTTTATTTTCCTTTTTCCTTCCTCCATTCATATGGAGCGATAGGGTTCTTCTTATTTCATAGGTCTTTATCCTCTTCTTTAGTTTGGGTTTCTAGCTCCTTGTATTTTTTCATTCTTCTAGATAAAGTCAGCTATCCTAGAAGGAAAAACACTAAATACATTCTGATTTTTTTATTTTTAAAGGAATTAAGATTCGCTATTGAATAATAGATTTTTTTTTTCAAGAACTTCTTCGATCCGATTTATTGAAGTCAGGGTAAAGGCGTTGTTTCCGCCTCTTTTTTCCTCCTTAAGATAGCCCCAAGCGAGCCAAGTCTGAAAGATCCTTACATGTACAGTAGCTCGAGAAATACCGCTCATACGAGCATAATCTTTTAACGGAAAAATCCTTAGTGTGCTCTACATAGAGATAAAATAAAGATGCGGCTTTGTCGACCTGAGAAATTCTTTTTCTTTGCTAAGAAAGTACATAAGAGGGATCTTCAATATTTTCTCCTCTTACTTTTTCTTGTGATAATCCATCATCTTACCGAAAGCCTCATTTAGGATTTTTATCGAATAGAGGATAAAATAGATTAAATCATTCTTATTGTATTCGGTCTTAAGAAAGGATTTGTCATATTGTATTATAGATCTGATAATAGCTATAGAAATGAAAATGTTTTTGATTAATTTATAATCATTTTTCAAATGATATCAATAAAACAAGAGTCTGGAAGTTCGATCATTTCTATCGATAAAAGGGTGAATGTACCCGAGAAGAAAATGAATGATAGAAACCTTTACAATGGGATGAATGAAATCCTTCTAACTGTTGATGAATTCAAAAAAATCCTCCATCAGATCTTTGATTTCTTCCCATGAAGTGGGATATATAGGTTATTTTTTCATCGATGTGATCCTTCACATAAGTAGGCCTTTTTCTGTAACTGACCGCGTAATCTTTAGCCGAAGTAGTGGTCGTCATGATAGTATGTAGCTCTATCAAAAAGCTTTTTCCTATGTAATTTTTATGATTTTATTAAATATATCTTATTATAGTTTGTAAGTTATTGAAGATTATCTAATCGGACTCATTCCTGAATTTTCTCTAGCTTCTGAGCATTTCCAATGCTACTTCTGTAGTGGTAGAAACTCTTTCGATTTGAGAGAAAGTCACTGCCTATTATAAAAATAAAAAACCAAATGATCACCCTATCCAACGTACCTAGAGGGTCTCTATAAATGAGTTAAGCAACTCGATGCATTTTCATATCAAATTCATGTAACTGTTTTTGTAGTTTAGGAGTCAAAAAGTATTGAAAACAATATTTATTAATGCAAATGGTCTGAGATCGTAGCTCCATCATGGATATTACCCAATACACAAATCTTATCTTTTTCATTAGGGAGAGGAATATATTTACTGTATTTGAAATCATCTCAATATAGATATTATGAACTGTATTTATAGGAAAAGTATTTAAAACAACAAGATATGAATATATTAAAGAATTATTTATGATATATATGATAAAATTATAGTGGATTTTCTAGCTTCATGATAAATATCCTTACTATAGCTACAAATCTCGCATATTAATTATATTGATCATTTGATCCAAAGATTCACGAGTGATTTTTTATACTTCTATTCGAAGTGAATCACATTGAAAGTGATCAGTGCTCATCCCCTCTTGGGGATGTAGTGTACTTTGACGGTTTTGATCTTGTCGCGATAAATGTATTATCCGCAGTGAGGGCTTTTTCACTACTGCTCTCCTTGTAGTTTTGTTCCTTTTTTTTTATTGTTTATCCTTATTTATTTCTTAGCCCTGATTCTCTACTACTTCTTGAAGAATTATACCCTCTCAGATGAATATCCACAAGCATTGGACTTCTTTACCCGTTATGTGGTCATCGGTATCATATTGAGAGAATCGGTATCAATCCTTAAAAACCTAGCTACTGTGACCAATTTGATCATTCAATGGCTACTGAAAAAAAACTCCGCAAACTCAATGATAAAGGAGCCTTCAAATAAGAGTGCAAAAACCTCCAGACCTGAAATCTACAACAATACTCTCACAAATAGATACATACAAAACGGCCCGGAGGTAAAAAAAAACATCTATGATATTTTTAGCTTCTGGTAAGGTAAAGACCTTAAAATCTAAGAAATAGACTGCTGGTATAAGACCTTAGGCTGGTAAGGTGTCTGTAATCATTAGTGATTATCCTCGAGGTACGATACAGGAGTGGTATCTTGAAAGATAAGTAGACACCCATATCAGAGACTACAGCGAACACAGCCTAAGCAATTGTATATATCGAAGAACTCGATGGGTGATTAATCCAAAATACACCTGTACACCAACCCAAAAATCAACCTTTTTCAAGCTTTTGAAAATACTCAATGGATATTATCCCTCAGCTAAAATTTTAGTTCATAGAGATTTCCAAGGATTCAAAAAGGCCTATCCCTGTTTCGATGCCTGTGTAGAATACCAATACTTATGAAAAACCACAGTATATCCCTATCATTCTTGCTGTTCTCGTTTAAAATCACCGAGAAGAGTATCATTACCGAAACACTGCATAAGACGATTGCCAAAAGCCATTTGCAAACAAGAGAAGTGATTACCGAGACGGTCTTAAGCTTTGTTGAAGTGATTATCGATTGCCCCAAAATGGGAAACAAAACCCCGTACCAAGTACTATTAACTCTAATTAGGTAAATCCATGATCAAACCCCAAATCAAGGGTAATACTTTGAAGATAAGTACTGAGAACAAGAGATAAATTTGTAAAGAGAGCAACAGTGAAAAAGCCCTCACCGCGGATAATACATTTATCGCGACAAAATTAAAACTACCAATACCCTACATCCTAAAGTCGGGATCTACGTTAGTGAATTTCACAACGTCATTTACTTCGAATGGAGGCATATAAGGCTATGAAGAGGGTTCTTTTAAGGTATCGATCAAACCTAATGATACGAGGTTTTTTTACTAAAAGCTTTAGTTGCTTTATTTGTAGTATCTTATCTAAAATCATTTCGTTCATTTTGATTCAGTATTTGAATAAGTCCTTATTTAATAGTCAGACTAATTAGATTAAATTTTATTTTTAATATGTATAGAAATATTATTTTTCATACTTATATGAAATAGTATGATATAAAATATAATACTTATAAATAAATTTTATTAATTTTATGAATTATATTTTCTAACCATTGAAGTCCTTTTAGAATGAGAAGTGTTTATTTCTTTAACATTTCTCTTCCTTATAGAATAAGGAAGATTCGGATTTCAAATCTATTATTACTCATTTTGGATCGATTTCATTATCCTCTTGTAATAATGAAGAAGAGCTAAAGTTAGACTCTCCTAATGTTGCGATTCATATCGATCAAGAGAGAGCAACTCGTACTGATTATCGTATAGGAGGAACATGATGATCTTATCCCTATTGAAGGGGGAATTCATAGATAAACTTCGAAAATACAACGATAGAAGATCTTCAAAGTTTTTAGTGATCTTATACCTAAAAATTATAGAAAGAAAATTAATTATTCTTCAACCTATGGGAAATCTTTAGTGGATTGATTGTGGCGAAAAGATGAAAATTATTTAAAATCATTTATTTTAGGCATGCCATCTAATGTGATGGATTTTAGAAATAAGACTGAAGATACCTTTCAAAATACACTTGACTAATATCCTTCTCTATGCCTTTATCCATTAGTTTGGATATTACCTTACGAAAAACGATGAAAAAATATATCTAAAATTATCTAACATTGGGATGGGGGAGATCCTTAATTGGGATTGTTTATTTAAAATAATAATGAACATTTCGTAGCCACCTGAAGGAGGAATTAAAAAGAAAAGAGATGCAGTTATAGAATAATGGAGAAAAGAAGGATTTCTCTATTGAGAAGATCTTTTTTTATACAAAAATATCTCCTTTGTTTAAATATGAATATCCAAAAATGATAGAGATTACAAGTTTCATTCGGATAAATCTTACAGATTTAAATCTAAAGTAAGCAATAAATTGCTAGCAATTTTTTTTTATAAAAGCTCCTGATAAGGAAGCTTTTTCAATGGATCAATTTTAGTAGTCCGTCATCTCCAATATAGTAGGTTTTAATCATTTTTTTGAATACTTACTCTAACTGGGCTAAATCAGTTTAGATCGAGATTAACTAATCTTATTCCAGGCTATCTTTTTTCGATGGTATTTGGTGAAAATATTCCGTATGGTTTGATTATCAGGTGTAGAGAGTTCAGGATCTTTTTCGATCAATTTGACAGCAGCTTGACGTGCTTGTTCCATGATCTGTACATCCTTGGAGAGGTCTGCAATACGTAGATCTAAGATACCACTTTGGCGCGTACCCATCAGATCTCCAGGTCCACGTAATTTGAGATCTTCTTCAGCAATCTCAAATCCATCATGAGTGCGGCATATGACCTGTATGCGTGTATGGGCTTCATCGCTAAGTTTTTCACTAGTCATGAGGATGCAATAACTCTGTGCAGCACTACGTCCAACACGACCACGCAACTGGTGTAGTTGCGAAAGACCAAATCGTTCGGCACTTTCGATGAGCATCACAGAGGCATTAGGGACATCTACCCCGACTTCTATCACTGTAGTGGCTACCATGATCTGGATTTCGCCCCGTGTAAACCGTCTCATCTCGGCTTCTTTATCCGAGGATTTCATCCGGCCATGTAAAATGCCGACACGATATTCGGGTAACGGAAATGCTCTACTGATGCTTTCATAACCGTCCATCAGATCTTTGTAATTGATCTTTTTGGATTCTTCGATCAGAGGATAGACGATGTAAGCTTGTCGTCCTTGAGCGATTTGTTTTTTAAGGAATCTAAAGATTTCCAAACGTGCATTCTCATAACGATGTAACGTTTTCACAGGTTTGCGTCCAGCAGGCAATTCATCTATTACTGAGACGTCTAGATCATCATAAAGTGCCATGGCTAATGTTCTAGGGATAGGGGTGGCTGTCATGATTAATACGTGGGGTGGTTTTTCATTTTTTTTCCAAAGCTTGGCGCGCTGGGCTACACCAAATCGATGTTGCTCATCGATCACGGCTAGACCGAGATTTTGAAAATGAACTGGTTCTTCGATCAAGGCATGTGTACCGACAAGTATAGAGATCATTCCGGATTCTATTCCATGACGAAGTTGTTTGCGAGCGAGTTGGGGTGTAGAGCCTGTCAAAAGCGCTGATTGGATACCCATCGGACCGAGTAATTCCCTCACAGCATAATGATGTTGTGTGGCTAAAACTTCCGTTGGAGCCATCAAACAGGACTGAAATCCATTATCTAAAGCAACAAGCATAGACATCAGAGCCACGATGGTTTTACCACTACCTACATCACCCTGAACGAGGCGGTTCATCTGAATGGGCTGGCCTAAATCATGACGGATCTTTTTGAGGACACGCTTCTGAGCATCAGTGAGAACAAAAGGTAAAAATTCCCGATAGAATCGATGGAAGTGTTCTCCCACTCTAGTGAAAGCATATCCAGCCCATACTTTTTGATGATCCTTTTTTCGCATCAATAGAGTCAACTGTAGGAAGAATAGCTCTTCAAATTTCAAACGATATTGTGCCTTGGAAAGTACCTCTAAATCGGATGGAAAATGAATTTGTACAAGGGCCTCTTTTTTATCCATGAGTTGATATTCCTCGAGAATCTCTTGTGGAAAGATCTCTTCGATCTGATTCTTCAACTGTTCGATGAGCTCCTGAAAGAGTTTCACCATAAGACGATTGTTGACTCCTCTTTTTTGAAGCTTTTCCGTAGTAGAATACACCGGATGTAGAGGGGTTGGCGACTTGATACGATGGTCTTCTAGTTTATTTACCTCAGGATGAGCTATTTGGATACGTCCTTGAAAGATATTGGCACGTCCAAAAACCACCAAAGAAATATCTTTCTTAAGAAAAGTCCTAACCAAATCAAGTTTTTTGAACCATATTAGATCTATACTTCCAGTTTCATCTTCCAGACGTGCTACCAAATGTTTGGTTTTCTTCTGACCGAATATCTCTACCGAAGTGATCCGGCCTACCAACTGTATTTCAGCTTGGTTAGGGTTTATATTAGCGATCTTGTAAAAACGCGAACGGTCTATATAACGATTTGGGTACAAGGACAATAAATCTTCATACGTAGATACATTAAGCTCTTCACGTAACCATTCAGCCCGCTGTGGGCCTATACCCTTGAGGTATTCTATCGGCGTATTCAATAGTGAGGAAGATGTTTTTGTAAACAAGAACGAAATTAGGAAATCCCTATGATTGAAAGAAATCAATGGATCTTCGATAAATCTTTACTAAAAAAAGAATGCATTGAAAATCCCTACATATACCTCTATATGAGCCAGACGAATACTTCTAGTTAAAATGAAATAAAGCATACGCATCATACTGGACTAACATAACCCAAGCCCCAAAATAGGGATGAAAGCTAAGGTTGTATCTCTGATCGAAGGTGAGACGAATAAACTCAATTCAGCCAAGAATAAAAAAAGCCGTGCACCCTTTTTGGCCATATTTTTTACCAATCAAGTCAAGGAAAAAGCAGATATAAAAGCGATAAAACTGTAAAGGAACCCACTTGTCCAATAAAGAAATCAACCTCTCTAAAGCCACTATCAAACCCATTTGTACCGTCAAAGATCGATCACGAAAATGATTTGGTTATATAAATTTAATATATGAATATCGTATATTATTTGAAGAATATCATTGGGATCATCTGTTTCATCGTCATAGGTATCTCCCGAAACGCGCTGACAAACTTCTGAAAAGAATCAACAAAATCTTGTCGAGATTTTTTAATCTCTTCCTTTGGTGCCTCCATCAAAGGAAGCTCTTGGGTCGTCCTGTTCGTCCAGAGAATAGAACTGATAGAAAAAATCGAGTTGATGACAAAATCAATGATTGTCATCAATGGGATGTGATACATATTTTCAGCCGTTTTACTTACACTGAAAAAGATCAACAGTGCAGTCGTCAAATAAGATAAATTCTGACCCAAACCAGTGAAAACACTTTCTGTCAAAAAAAACCAGAGAATACTGATATTCATCAAGACGGTCACTCACAAAAGCTCGGTAAGATTCTTGAGTGATATTGTTAGCTGCATCCAATATCCAAAGGATGCTCGCCACTATCCAAAGACTGTTATTAATAAGGTATGACTATAACAAGGAAAGGCTACAAAGGATACCTCCCATGAGAAAATAAAACGTCCGTTTACCCCAATGGCTGATGCTCTTGTCACACATCATCCCAACGATCGGTTGGACAATCAGACTAGTGATCGGTCCATCCAAGCACAGATAGATGATGTACTCTCATCAGAGTCAAAATAATAGAGTAAATCGGGATCATATTATACCCTGTTGGAACCCAACAGCTATATTGCAGCTCGAAGAATTCAAAATTCATATACATGATCTACCAGAAGTGAATCTATGTTTAATATTCCAGATGGAATCAATAAAATATACGATTAAGCATTCAACGATCTTTTAGAGGAGTTGAATAGACCAATTGTAATTGTTCGTCGATGATGAAATCCGCTATTTTTGATAAGTTCGTATGCTCTCACTTTCATGCTTGAGGACTCTTTCGATAAAATCGGTGACCATCTCCCGATTTCTATGGATTCGGTTTTGATGCGTATGTTTGTAGTCGCTGTTGAAAAATATCCTATGATCAGCTTCCTGTAGGAGAGAAGTCTAACTATCATCAACCAAGACAACATTGATCCTTGTTATATTGATCTTTTGTACACCTTCGGTGTTTGTGGTCCAATCCATCAGTGGTAACTCAATGGGCAGTACTTCCTGAACTTTGATCCTATCGGATGTACCGATCGAGTTAATCCAAGCAAACCATTCCAGTAACAATCCATGAGAATTGTTTGAGACATTTTTAATGATTCTTATGAGGACGTAAATAAAAATAATCATCTTGATCTAATATCAAGTTTTTATAGTTATATTCCTCAAATATTTACTTCAAATCCAAGCTAAGGCTTGTCTTGCTTAATCTGAATTCACCGGTTATAGAGACAACCAAAACCACTTCGGTAGGCAATACCAACTATTGAAAAATATCTCGAGTTATTTTTAGGAAAAATTGTTCTGTTGTCTTTGTTTTATCCTGCCATATCTGAAAAAAAACTTTCGATCTGATCGGATATAAAATGAATTTTTAGAAGATAAAATAATCTGATGCGCTGAAAAACAAATTAGTGAATAATTTTAATTTACCATTATTATAATTAAAATATTCTACAAAATGAGGACTTTTTGAAACTTCTTCCAAGTTTTGATATAGTGAATGAAATAATTCTCTAGTCAACTCAGGACGATCTGCATCCGTTAAGTCTATGACTAGAAATCTATTGATCACAGACCAAATCCTTCCATTATGAAAATATCCCGATTTGTTCTTGAATCAAGAATAATGATTTATCAACAAAGCGTTGTAAATTGGATCTTGCTTGGTGATCACTGGACAAAGTGAAGGAAGACCTAGTTGCTGATTTTTAGAAAAAAAATCTCCGATGATTTGGATAAGTTTTTCAGTACCGTGATCAGAAGAGATTTTTAATACTAATAGTAGAGCCATTGAGAAAAATTGTAACGTATGACCCAATCTCCTGGAGAAAAAGAAGCTAGAAAATTTCTAGAGAATTCAAAATTGGATACTTGTATTCGTTGTGATCTCGTGAAAAGGCGCTATCAAATTCCTCCTCGAATAAAAAATGTTGTTTGATTGCTATTTTGATTTTTAGAGCTTCTTCTTGTTAGGTTTCTTATTTGAAGTAGTTTTATACAAATATCAATATATTACATCTGAATATTTCATAATAAGTAATATGGATGTTATTAATTTATTTATAATAATAATTAATACTCATCGGTATGTAAATAATATGATTGCTATTGAATTCCTAATAATTTGAAAATCTATAGATGGTTTGACATTGTTTACGAAGTCGTTATTCTAAGATCTTGTCTTTTTACCTCTGTACCAACAAGATGCTGACAATGATCCATCAAAATTAGCATCTCTCCTTCCAATAAACCTGCTAAAACTCACATCTGACAGACTCTCCTTTTTTGGATAAACGTTTGAAGAGATCTGCCCATGATCCGTAGCAACTTCTTGTAAAAGTAGTAGAGAATCTCTTAATATAGAATAAAAATCCTCGATCTCATTACTCAAAATTCCTAAGACTTTCAATGCTAAATCACTGATTTAAATTTGATTGTGGTTGTTTCGTTGCTCGGAGGATACTCATACACCCAAAGTTGATGAAGTATTTTTTAGAAGGGTTGAATATTTGATAAAAATCATATCACGTAGTTAATTAATGTTTATTTCTATAAAGAAAAGAAAAATGTAAATTTTTCTAAAAAAATAATGAAGAAAAAATAAAGATATCGAAGAAGGCATTACAGAACTCCTAGTTTAGAATACTATGGCATTGGAAATTGAGTCAATCGAACTTTTAGAAAACCACTTGTGATCTATCAATTTGGAAATGTCACTCTATTATCCCTTCCAGGTCGAGCAAAAAAACATACTCCAAGGCAACTTTTTTCAGGGCTTCAAAACGTCCGGAGGCTCCCCCATGTCCTGTATCCATATTGATATGGATAAGGATATTGTTGTCTCCTTTTTTCAATTCCCTGAGTTTGCTAACCCATTTAACTGGTTCCCAATACTGTACTTGAGGGTCGTGTAGACCAGTAGTGACCAAAAGATGAGGGTAGTCATAGGCTGCTACATTATCATAAGGTGAGTAGGATTTTATATATTCATAAAACTCTTTTTCATTGGGATTGCCCCATTCGTCGTATTCTCCAGAAGTCAAAGGAATACTTTCATCGAGCATAGTAGTGATCACGTCGACGAAAGGTACTGCGGCGATCACCCCATGGAAAAGTTTTGGTACCATATTGATCACCACCCCCATGAGTAAGCCGCCAGCCGATCCACCCATGGCGTAAAGATGTTTTGAAGAAGTATATTTTTTAACGATCAGATGTTGAGCGCAGTCGATGAAGTCGTAAAAAGTATTTTTCTTTTGGAGCATTTTGCCCGCCTCGTACCATGGTCTTCCGAGATATTGTCCACCTCGAATATGAGCGATGGCATAAATAAATCCCCGATCGAGCAGACTCAATCGTGTACTACTAAAATAAGGGTCTACGGTAATGCCATAGGAACCATAACCATAAAGCAATAGGGGTGTGTTGGTAGATTTTTCAGTGTCTTTATGACGTACTAATGAGATAGGGATCTTTTGACCATCGCGAGCGATTGCCCAAACACGTTCAGATGTGTAGTTTTTTTTATCGAATTTCCCATCTAATATTTCCTGCTCTTTTTTGATCTCTTTTTGGTGGGTCTCCATATCGAAATCGATCACAGAAATTGGAGTAGTCAACGAACTGTAATTGTACCGCAAGATGGAAGTATTGAAATCTAGATTTGTGCTGATAGATGCTGTATATGTCTCTTCATCAAAACTCAGTTTGTAATTTTCACTTCCGTCCCAATGACGGATCTCTAGTTCAATTAAACCATTGTACCGCTGCTCTACCACGAGATGATTTTTAAAAATCTCGATGTTTTCAATAAAATAATCTTTCCGATGAGGGATCACATCTGTCCAATATGTTTTTTCAGTGTGGGCTACATGAGTTTTCATCACTTTAAAGTTGGTTGCCCTATCTTTGTTGGTTACGATATAGAAATCATTTCCAAAATGATCAATATGATATTCAAGATCTCCTTCACGGGCTTGGAATACTTCCCATGACGCCTCAGGTTTATCAGCTGGGATGATACGGTATTCATCAGAAACTGTGCTGTACGAACCGATAACGAGATATTGTTCGGATTTAGTCTTGAATACCGAAACGTAAAAAGCCTCGTCTTTTTCTTGAAAGATCAGTTGATCTTGGTTGGAATCCGTCCCCAAGATGTGTTTGAAGACTTGAAAAGGCCTAAGCTTCATATCTTTTTTCACATAGAATATGGTTTGATTATCAGTAGCCCATATAGCATTTCCGGTAGTGTTTTCGATACGATCGGACAGAATTTCTCCCGTTTCTAAGTCTTTGAAATAGAGTGTGTAGATCTGACGACTTAGCGTATCAACCCCAAAGGCAACTAACTGATTATCGGGGCTGACAGTGAAACCCTCTAGATGATAATATTTGTGATCTTGGGCCATTTCATTGACATCAAAGAGTTGCTCTTCTCGGGCTTCTAAGGAGCCTTTTTTCCGAGAATAGATCGAGTATTCGCTACCTTTCTTGTATCGGGTGATGTACCAATAGCCGTTGTATTTATAAGGAACACTCTCATCCTCCTCTTTGATTCGGATTTTGATCTCTTCGAAAATCTTTTTTTGAAAACCCTCAGTATGAGCAAGTATAGCTTGAGTATAAGTATTTTCCTGATCAAGGTGTTGAATGACTTTTGGATTTCCTCGTTCGTTGAGCCAATAGTAGGGATCTATACGAGTATCATTGTGGAGGTTGAATATTTTATCCTCCTTGTTCGGTTGTGGAGGGATTACGGTCATTTTTTTCATTTTTTTCGCAATTAAATAGGGCTAAGATAAGGTAAACGGGAAGAAAATAACTTTCTCATGACAAACGTGAAGTATAAACACTATCTTTAAAAATCATTTTTTTAGTTACGACTGAGAAAATGGTTACGGTAAAACTCTATGGAGAGACAAGTGAGATTCATGGACACTATTAGGTGTTGGATAGCAAGTTGATTACTAAGTTAATTCCCGTAGATATCTATGGTAGATTTGACAAGACTCTACAATTGAAGAAAGCATTCTATTTTATCTATAGTGAAGTGAGATACCGCTTTACCTAGCAGATGGTTATGAGTTAAAGATCACTATAGATTATCCCTTTAATAAGGTTATTTTCGAAGGAAAATGAGGTAAAGAATATGAGATATTGAAAAAGATCAGAAACGAGACACGTTGTTTGTTTAATATATCAGAGACGGAAAACCTCATGACCTTTTGGGAAGCACTGAGGGACTTTTCCAAGTGGGCTGATCAGGGGCTTGATGATTATTCTTCTACTCCTCAGAGTAGAAGAATTTGAATACGGGTTGAAAGTTATGGTCTTTTGTCTTTTGAGTAACTGTGAAAAAAAATGATAAGAATACAGTAGAACAAGTACAAATTAAGAAAATAGATCTGATAGAAAGAGACAAACTTTTGGAATATGTGACTCAAATGTGAAACTAGATTATTATGAACTATTGATGAGCACACCGTATTCGAATTATGAAACCTTTCTCAGGCGAGAATATGCATAAGAAGCCGAAAAATCCTTTGAAAAAGAACCCGGTCATCCAAATTGGAAATGAAGGATGGATCTGATCCATTGGCTTTTTAAAAATAACAAAATCAAAGAAATTTCCTCTTGGGGGAAATCTATAACCATTTATTAAATAGTCAGGTAGAAAAAAATAGAGTCCTAAATGAAAATTATGAATTTTATAAAAATTAGCTAAATAAAAGATCTTTGTTTAACGAGTAAATCGCTGGTATCAAGATTTGTTCTGAACATAATGACTAGATTTATAGATAAAAACGATTATGATAAGAAATTTTGTTGTTTCTATTTTTATGAGTACCTCTTGTACCTGTAAACGCTCTTGCAAGCCATCTCCAAAATATAATGGCCTGATCACGGTAAAATTATCAGGCCAATTCAAAGAAAACACCCCACCCCATTTAGTTAATCGGAACCTTCTCAGTAAAAAAAACTGATCCTCTTCTGTAAGAAGCTCAATGCTTTTACTCAAAAATTAGAAAATTAACTTTCAGATACAATACTTGACAAGATATTTATAGAAGCCGAAAAACAATACATAAAATACATCGCCAGAAATATAGCCGAGAATTATTCAATCAACTATGGATTGAAATTCAGTAAAGAGGGAGGATTGCCGAGAATAATAGAAAAAAAACGTTATTCTAAAGAGAGGTATGTAGCGGATGTCTACCATAATGGTATGTTGCTTATTTTTTTTCAAGTGCGATATTAGCACTCATCCCTTTCCAGTTGCCATTGAAGGCCAGTCCGGTCAGCTCCTTATGAGGAGCTGACCGGACTGGCGAATTAGAGTTACCATAAGTTATGTTATTATTTGTTAGGAAATTGACTCGAAATATACTTTCTTGATCTACATAAGACCCATACTCTTTTCTCTTGTAGAGGTCGAGTAGTTTTTCAGGAAGATCAAATTGCTCATCCCCAGGTTTGTATTTAGCTATAGCCCCTTTTTAAGTGGCAAGGCTTTTACTTGTCCATAGCTAATCCGTAACGAAGCGTCGGCATATCCGTATAAAATTTTTTTTGATCCATCTCACGTAGTCCTTAGATGAATAAGCGATGAGCCTTTTTGTTTCCTTTCATCTGCTTGAAAGTCTTTCTAGGGGTTAAAAACTTTTATTGCTACGGATTGATAGAGCTTAATCAAGGTATCCTTATGATTGGGGTCTGGATATTGAAGGAATTCGATTAAAGCATATTTTTATCGTAAAATACTTAAGATAAAGACTTATTGAGTAAATTTTTTAAAATCACATTAGTATTTTGGTGTTGATAGATTTGACCGCATCGGCTTGATAGACTTGGATTACCATTTTCGTATAAAGGATCAGTTGTGCAGCTAATATATCTTGCTCGGTATCGAAATCGAATTTACTATAATAGTCATCTAAAGTCCTAGTGAGGGTATTTATGATCTTTTCTTTATTGAATCCCCTTTGTCGTATAGTGGTATTGATGATCGAATAGATTGTCTCGAGTGTTGAAATAATCTTGGTCCCTTTCAAAACAAATTCTCCATACTTTTAGGCTCGTACGGACTCGTTGCTGGTCTTGTAATAATCTTGAAATAGTTTGAATACATTACCCATACTGAGCTTGGCGTTTTTTCATCAGCAGAATACCACTATTTGAAAGGTTTTTCCAAATCCTTTTTGTCCGATGGGGTCTAATTTTTTGAAGTATTTCGATCATCCTGTCTGGTTTTTCTAATAATTGGAAATCTGGGAATAGTCGGCTGAATAATTGATGGAAATCTTTTCTAAATCTTCCATATGTTTTTTGATCACGTCCATGATATTTTTGGAGACTTCTAGCTAAGTAGGGTATTCCATACGGATGGCTTGTTCGATCCCCATGAGTTCATATAACGTTTGTTGTACCTGATAATCATATAACCATATATAAATCAACTGGTTGGTTTTACTTCAAATTGACAGGCAGAAAATGCTTGGGTTTTAGTGGGACATTGTCCGGAGAATAATCCGCTGGATTACCATCTTTGTCTGCATATACTATGAAGGGAGAAAAGTCATCTGTATAGCGGCGCCACTCCAAATTGTCTGTATCTCCGCCAAACTTTCCTATAGAAGTCGGCAGGGCATTCACCAAGCGGATGTCATTCTATTTCTGATAGACGAAGTAATAAAATTCACTTCTATTGAAAAAATGCTTCACTTCATCCGTATACTTTCCATTCTTACTCAATTCGTATTCGATCTCTTTTGATTCACCTTTAACGATGTCTTCTCTTTAATTTTCAGAGAGTGTATTGCTCATTTTTTTTTATATACGATTGGTCATATCGTCGATCCAAACTAAGAATTTTACATATAAATTTTCAGCTCTGAGTTTTTGTGCAGACTTGTAAATCTAAAAATAATTTTTGAGGTAATTGTTTTTTATCGAAAAAAAACCAGTTATGGCATTATAGATGCAATGGTGGTTGGTGAAGAGTAAGCCTTGGGCTGAGATAATCTCAGAGGTACAAAAACCACTAAAATTAACGATGGCATTTTTCAAGGAAAAGGAGTTGATACTATATATCTTTTCCGCTGTGAGCTTCAATACTTGCTTTTGTATATCTGTATAGTTCAGATCTTTAATCAGGTTCAATAGCCAGATCCTCTCATCTGTACGGATCATTGAGAGGTTGGATACTAAGAAGATAAAAAATGGAATTAGCTTTATAATGTTAGGGAATAAATCGTTAAGGGAAGCAAATTTAAGCATTTTGGCTGATGTGTTGAAATGAATGTATAGTTCGGTAATGTGGATAATTTTTACCTTTAGAACTTATTTTTTTTATACTATGGATCGATCTCGGATAGAGGTGGACTTTGAAGATCAGATCGCTGAGGTGACCTTCTTTCATCCTAAGGCAAATGTTTTTTCTTTCGAACAATTGATGGGATTGGCAGTGACTTTTCATCATTTGGGACAGGACGACCGAATTAAAGTGATTGTATTGCGCAGCTTTGGAGAGAAGGTATTTTCAGCCGGTGCCTATTTAGATGAATTATTAGAGCTTGATAATGTACAAGCTGGGGAAGACTTATTTTGGGGTTTTGCCCAGTTGATCCTCAGCATGATTCGTTGCCCTAAGCTCATCGTAAGCTGCATTGAAGGTAAGGTGATTGGCGGAGCTGTGGGTTTGGTAACAGCTTGTGATCATACTATCGCCACATCTGGTGTTTCGGTACGATTGAGTGAACTCTCTATAGGGATTGGCCCTTTTGTCATCGAGCCAATTATCCGTCGTCGTATTGGCCTGGCTCACTTTATGGCTTTGTCTTTGGATCCAGAGCATCAGCGTACTGCAGACTGGTGTAAAGCCGTCGGGTTGGTGGATGAAGTGGTAGCTGGAAGAGCTGAGTTGGAAAATGAAATACAGAATTTTACTCAACGGGTGAGTACCTATAGTTTTGAGGCAGTACGCGAGATGAAGAAGGTCTTTTGGGAGGACACTGCTCATTGGGACGAATTATTGAGAAAGAGGGCTACCATCAGTGCAAGGTTGGCCTTGACACCATATGTAAAGGAAGCTCTGATCCAATTCAAGAAAAAATAAAAAGACTATGATCGTACAGAAAAGAAGATATAATCTTAAGTTGAAACTTTTTTACAGTTGGTTGTCATGAAGATCTTCCAAATGGGATTGGTATTACTGTGGCGCGTGTGGTTTGGATTGATCAATTTTTTTTTAGTGATCCTCTGTGGAGGAGGATCGATTCCCTTCCTTTTTCATGAAAGGCATTATTACATCGCTTATTGGTTTCATCGGATGTGGGGCCGGAGCAACCTCTTTTTGATGGGATTTCGGTACGAATTGGAAAAAGAAGAGCCTTTGAGTAAAGATCAGCCTTATATGATCATCAGCAATCACGCTTCTGTCATAGACATCATGCTCATCTACGTCTTGATGAAAGACCATCCCTTGGTCTTTGTTGGTAAAGCTGAATTGGGTAGGTTACCGATTTTCGGCTATGTATACGGTAAGAGTAATATTTTAGTAGATCGTAAAAGCAAGACCAGCCGCATGCAGGTATTCAAAGAGGCTCAGAAGAAAATAGCTGCTGGTAGGAGCATCTGTATATTTCCTGAAGGTGGTGTACCAGATCGTTCGGTCTTTTTGGCTCCATTCAAAGATGGAGCTTTTTCAATAGCTATCGACCAGCAAATCCCTATTTTAGCATTCACTATAGATGGTATGAAGTGGCGATTTCCTCATGAGTTGACTCAAGGATTCCCTGGTAAGATACGCATCAAACAACACCGCGTTATCTCTACAAAAGGATTGATAATCAAAGATAAAAATGGCTTAAAAAAGCAATGCCATGACCTGATCCAATCTCAACTAGAAACATTTGAGCGAGAGAATCGTATCTCTTGAGGAACTATATAGGATGATGCCTACAGATCAAGCAATACCAGTAATGTATTATCAGGCCTCAGCAAAGTGGAGGATCCATATTTATACTGATGGTTCTTCTCGAGGCAACCCTGGTCCGGGTGGTTACGGTATCGTCATGGAGCTTGTTGGGATGGCTTATCGAAAAGAGTTCTCTGAAGGCTTTCGCCGTACGACCAATAATCGTATGGAGCTCCTAGCAGTAATCGTAGCCTTGGAAAAAATCAAATCGATTGGTCAAAATATCATTGTCTTTACGGACTCGAAATATGTGGCTGAGGCTGTACAAAAACAATGGGTCTTTCATTGGGAAAAGAATGATTTTCAGATGAAGAAAAATTCCGATCTCTGGCAACGCTTTCTGAAGATCTACCGTTGGCATTGGGTGACTTTTCAATGGATTAAGGGACATAGCAATCATCCCCAAAACGAGCGTTGTCATCGTTTGGCTGTACAAACTTCCTTACAGAAACGTATGAATATAGATCAAGTATACGAACAACAAAATCCTTTTAGAAAGAGATTTTTGTTATGACTGTAATTGATTTTTTTTAAAAAAGATTTTTCTTAGGACAGGGATGAGAAGGTGGAATCTTTGGGTGGTGTTTTTACCCAGTCCGTTCATGGTTCAACTTTTCAATGCTGCAGACGTCTTGCTAGGAGCTTTGAATCCTGCACACACTTGGTGGATATCAAACATTATACAATTTCAATGACTGAAAACCATAATAATCAAGATATTATATGTAGTAACACCATTCGATTTGATGTGTTCAAATCAGATATCAGCAGCTTGCAAATCGATCGTGTGATCGCTCAGGGGAAATTTCTAAAATTCCTCCGAAAAAGTCCTTCTTAGCAAATGGTAAATCCTTTACCGGAATAAGATATTGGCTGCTCGAGAGAGATTATGCTCTATTTCATGGCTCGACTCGGCTATCTAGAAATTTCCCTTGGGAGGGGGGTTACTTTGTTTGGACCAAGGATCGTACAGGGGACGATTTGATCAGTGTGCTTTATTAGGGCATGTGTGATAGTATATGGTGGTCTTGCAAAAACCATTAAAGTGATGAGCTTGATGATGGGTTTGATTTTTGTATCACAGTGTCTAAGTAATTACAGGCTATATCCAATGGACGGCTGTGGGGTGTCTCTTCAGCTTAGGCAGCATAAAAGAGTTGGTATTGGTAAATATTCACCTCAATTAATTCGTATAATGTGACGCTCTACATCGGTAAGTATACACATTGGAAAGAAGATTTTGATAGGGTAGAGAACAAGCTCACTTTATATTTTTATCCATTGCAAGTGAATGAGGCTAAAGAACGAATTCAATTTTCCGAAGTGCGTACTATGTGCAATGTTTTGAGTATTGGATAGGGCTTTACCCTTTTTTATCGAAATGGTTATAAGCTGGTAGAAGCACCCTTTTTTTGGTATGGAGCATCAGAATGCTATCGCCTATGATAATTACTATGGGAAGGGGTATTTCAGTATACAGTAACGCTGTTGGATAGATCATTCAAAAACTGTGATTTATCTAAGGTTTGACTATATCATCATCCATGAGATCGGGTATGAATGATTTGGGAACAGCATTACTGCTGCCGATGTGGCCGACAATTGGATCCATGAGGGTTTTACCACCTATATTGATGTCTTGTATGTGTAAAAAAGTGCTCACAAGGGAAAAGAGCTGCTACTGCTTACCTGTATCTAAACAGAACTTCATCCAGAAACGACATCCACTTGATTGTAGGATCTATCATCGCCGGCAAGAGGGTAGTGGAGACATTTATAATAAAGGATCTGTTTTGATCCACATGGTCCGGCAATGAATAGATGATGATGAACGACCCAGGTAATTGCTCTACATTTTGTCTCGAGAATTTTATCATCGTACTGTGATTACAAATCAGTTGAAGGACCAGATCATCCGGGAAACTAGTCTGCCTTTATCCTACCTTTTCGATTAATATTTGCGTACGAGAAAGATCCCTGTATTGAATTATGAAATCAAAAACACTCGTTTGTATTACTATTGGAGTAATGTAGTTTAAGTCTTTGATTTTTAGATACATGTGTATGTATGGAGGCAGTAGATCCGCCTAGATCCTACCGAAGAGGTCCGTTCATCGTCTTGGCTTTATGCGGAAAAGTTTCTAGTGATCGATTCAAATTTTCAGGTCCTAGTGAATTGGGATAAGACCTTATCATATAGGATTGGTGTATCATTTTTTTGAAGGTTCAGCCTCTGAGCATTGTTACGTGAAGGATACCATATTTTTAGGTAGGGAGTTTCTTTTCGAGCAAAGCCCCATTGGGTATAAAAATTTTTCAAGTATTGTTGAGCTCCGATGCGAATCCGACTTGTATGGAAAATCTTTTCGATGTATTTGACGGTTTTTTGAATCAACTCGTGTCCTAAGCCATTTCCTCGGGAGTCAGGATCTATCAGAAATCTACCGAATAAGGCTTCTTTGTAGGAAGTCTTTGGAGATATCAGTCGGGTATAAGGGATAAATCGATGGTCTTTGTATATCGATAGATAATATGATTCGAAATTTTTACCGTCCGCATCGAGATAGGGGCATTATTGTTTGAGGATGAAGATATACTGCTTAAATTGAAGTAATTTGTATAATTCCTACAAAGACAATTCGTAAAAGGTTTTGATTTACTAACGTATGGATTACATAGGAAATTTTAAAGATTTTTTACTGAGGGTGAAATATACAGGCGTTGTCTGAGGGCTTCGAAGGTTACGATGGCTGTGGCATTACTCAAGTTGAGTGAGTTTGCCTTACCCTGCATAGGGATTTGGATCATCTCATCAGCTACCTTGAGCCAGAGTGGTGAGAGACCTCGGTCTTCTGTCCCTATGACGATAGCTATGGCTTTATCTAGTGCTGTTTCATAAAGGTTTTTGGTGTCCTGTTCTAGTGCCGTGGCCAGGATCTGGATATTTTTCTTTTTGAGCCAAAAAACAATCTCCTCAGCCGTATCGGTGATGACGGTTGTGGTGAAGACCGTACCCACGCTGGAACGTATTACATTGGGATTGAATTGATCAGCCTTGGGATCGCTTAATATCACAGCTTCTACCCCTGCGGCTTCGGCTGTACGCAGTATGGCTCCAAGATTACCTGGTTTTTCTACCCTGTCTAAGATCAGTAATAGCGGATGGTCAGACATATGGAGTGTTTCTAAACCTAGACGTCGTGTCTGGCATAAGACGATGAGACCTCCGGTAGTCTTTCGATAAGCCAATTTTTCAAAGACCATCGGATTGATTTCGGTGACCTTTACCGAGGATTTGAGGAGACTTTCCGCTGTAAATATTTCTCTACAAAGGAAAAATTCTTCTAGAGTATAGCCGCCATCAAGGGCCATTTGTACTTCTTTAACTCCTTCGATGACGAACAAACCTTGTGAAACACGTTCTTTGGATTTTTGTTGAAGCCTCAAAAGATTTTTGATTTTTGGATTGTGAATACTCGATATCTTCATATTTAAAAGATCCAAACAAAATTAGGTATTTGTCAGATAGGGCAAGCATTTTGGGTGTTTTTTCTCATTCGTTTTTATTGAAAAATACCCATGACACCCCTATTTGATGGCTCCAGGAATTATAGTATTTGTAACGACTCATCGAAATATTGTAGGAATAGCCTATTTTGAAGGCATTGAATGCTGCAGCGAGTATGACCATATCGTAAACGGGAGGAGATATCCATCGATCTAAAAATTCCCTGAAGGAAAAGTCTAGGATGAAATCTTTATTATAGTTAAAATTAGGTTTATACATGTTATTTACAGTGATATTAAAATATTTTCTAAGATTTCTTTCTTAAAACATGAAAATAATTATAGGTGCGATGATAAAGGTTTTCTGCTCATTGATATAAATGTGATACCCCGCTGTGACTACGTAGTTCATTAGATTGATGGGTTCGTTACCTTGCTGATCTTTTTTCTTATAAAACCTCAATATATTATTGACGGTAAGGGAGGTGAAAAATTATTCAATACATAGTTGGAACTGATATTGATGTTGTGATTGATATAATTTTCTTTTGTAACACGGTGTCTTCTTCCATCAGGTTGGAATAGTTGTAGTTGTTAAATAGAAACGAAACACTTAATACCAACTTATGATGGTTATAGTCATCTTATTGATTGAGATTGATATGGTGGGTGTAGGTGAGTTGTCCTAAAAATTATCGAGTAGGTCCATTGTGATCATAACTAAGGTATGAGACTAGAGTGGAATTGAATTGTCTGAGTTTTTTATTGAAACTCATGGTAAATCTAAAAAATATCTTTGAAAATTGTTTGAATTCCATTGTTGTCGTGTGACGATCTTGATCCTTCCTTGTCATTCGAAACCAGTTTGCGAAGGATGTAGTAGATAAAGTTGGTTGATTGTTAAATAAGAATTATCTATAAAATACCCTTCTTGATCGCTTATTGATTCTATAGAAAAAAATATTATCAAGATGAACGATCTGCATCTAAGCAAGCCTCTAGTGAGCTGTTTCAAAAACCTCTATATACCCAATCCAAAAGGAGGCCTACCTCCTTACGAGTATTCTGTAGACGGGGGTATCAACTATCAAAAAACATCAATGTTTACAGACCTCATAAAGAGCGAACAATCCTTATACATCCAGGATCAAAAATGCACTATCAAAGAAAATTTTTACACTAAATCTTTCACGATACCTAATCTAATCAATCCCAATGGTGATGACATCAACGACGTTTGAGATGTAAACGAAATCGTAAACGGATGCCCCAACGTATAAATGAGGATTTTTAATAGATACTAACAATCAATTCAAGAACTAACTGCTCAAAATCCTCAATGGGATGATAACAATTACTTGTGCCATTCTATCCCTAGCGACACCTATTAGTATCTTATAGAATTTAATGATGGGATTACTCCAACACTTAGAGGGAACATCACCCTGAAAAGAAACATCAATTAATTCATTTTATTAAAAATAACTTAAATTTCTACCCTATAAAAATCCTTTTTAACCTTTTTTTAATCATTTCTATTTTATCCGATTTACATCCTGTAGCGTTGGAGGCTTCCGTATAATAGATCCCTTTTGATGAGGAAATGAAAGAAGTATATCGTTTGGCGAGTTTGTTGTTATTTTTATTAAACTATTTTACGGTATTTCGTGTGTTGGTTTGCAGTGAGAGGATTGATATAGAATTGCTAGAGAGCAATAAGGTTCGATGGGTTTATCTTTTATGGTAGGGGTTGGATCTAACGCTATGAAAAACTTGACTTTCTCAGATTTTACAACCCTGTGGATTGACTGCTTGGTTACATAATAGTTCCATTGGATGAGGACGTAAATAAAGGCACTGTGGCGATTTTATTATTGTTTTCGTTAGCAATTTATCTTTTATCTTCTTTAGATGCGATAGAAAGAGTTTTTTATTATTAATATTGAGGTATTTGTAGAATATAGTACGATTTTTATCAAAGATGGGATCGTTGGATACGAGGAGATGTATTGACTAATTTCTGTAAATTTTTTAAGGATTAGTGTTTCATTATTGGCGCCTGAGATCTCTGCCCAACTTTCTCCTTTGGATTTTCTGATTCCCCATTTTTTTGTAAAAATATTTCGAATAACTCAGCTTGAATCTCTTGCTTGACTGAGCAGAGGAATAGTCTCTTGAGAAGTGGCCAGTGGTCGTTTACCTGATAAGTGATATCTCCTGTTTGAAGATGAAACTCTATATCCTTTAATGCTAAGTTATTACTATTTTCACCGGTTACATTATTGATCAAAACGAAGTCAAGGGATTTGCTGTTTTCGTTGTTAAAATTAACAGTAATATTTTTCATTCCTTATCTCCTGTAGTGAGATCTCCACTATTCTCTTCTTGGAGGGTATCCCCATTGATTTGGATCTTTGTAGTGACGTTGGATTGGGTGTATTTATTATTTATTATGATATTTTATAATCAATAATATATAAAATATTGATTAGAATAGTATATATTTTTTTTATAAAAATTATAATATTATTTAGAATTATTTATAACTATCATATACCCTTCTTGATCTCCTGGATTGTGGTCTTCTTTGATCTTCTTCCAATAGTTACAATCTAATTGATTTTTAAAACTATAGGCACCTACTTTAGTACATTTTCTTGTGAATGTTGTATACTGATAATTGATGATGTGCTAGTTTGGATAGGCCCACCGTAGGACGCTGAGCCCTTACTAAAGTCTTCTTTGATAGGTTTGAAATCTTTTATGGGAAATTGAGTATAAGTATAGAATGAAGCAAGAAGTAGGGTCAAATAAAGTGCTTTACATTTTTTTTTGAAATATCATGAAAAGGAGGAAGTATTTAATTTTATATTATAATTCATATAAATTTATTTATATAGTTTACTTTGATTAGAATCTTTATATAAAGATTATCAACTTATATTAGTTGATAATCATGGCTTTAAATTTTAAATCCTAGAGATTATACTTTTTTCTATATATCAAATCTTATTCATTTATTATCTATTTAGATTTAAATGATAGTTTTAATTATCTATCTACTATGATTGATTCTAAAAATAGGTATAAATAAAAGTTGTATATTTTTTGATATATATGAATGAAATATTTATATTTGAAAGTATAAGAAGTAAGGATGATTTAAGGGTATGACATATTCATTCCGTCTGTCGATCGTGGACGATTTATAAATCTTGGTCTGTGCTTTCTTTATTTCAGCAGCTGTTCCGCGATCTGTACGGCATTGGTTGCAGCGCCTTTGCGTAGATTGTCTGCTACGATCCAAAGTTGTAGAGAATAGGGCTGTGAAGGATCTCTTCGGATGCGTCCGACAAAGACTTCGTCTTTACCGTGGGCATGGATTGGCATGGGATAGAGGTTTTTTTCTGGTTGGTCTTGTACGATGATGCCAGGCGAACGGGCCAAGAGCTCACGTATTTTATCTAAGGCGAAGTCACGTTCGAGGGTGAGATTTACACTCTCAGAGTGTCCACCCACTACAGGGATGCGTACAGCTGTAGCCGTGATGGCAATGTGATTGGTATCCATGATCTTTTTTGGCTCTCGCATCAATTTGAGTTCTTCTTTGGTATAGCCTTCGCTTTCAAAAACATCGCAGTGAGGTAAGGCATTGCGATATATGGGATGGGGATAAACTTTCTCTGTATGTACACCGCGCACCTCAGCTTCAAGTTGATCTATGGCTTTTTTGCCTGTCCCGCTGACTGATTGATAGGTAGATACTACTACCCGCTGGATACCGTATTTCTGGTGCAGAGGGTACAATACCATCACCAGTTGTATAGTCGAGCAATTGGGATTGGCAATAATCTTATCTTCTGTAGATAGTATCGCACCATTAACTTCGGGTACGATAAGCTTTTTGGTCGGATCCATACGCCATACTGATGAATTATCGATGACCGTAGTGCCCACTTCGGCAAATCGTGGTGCCCATGTCTTAGAAGTATCCCCACCGGCTGAGAAGAGCGCGATATCGGGTTTGAGAGAAATAGCCTTTTTTATACTGATGATTTTGTGAGCTTTTTTTTTGAATATTACTTCTTGCCCGACGGAGCGTTCTGAGGCTACAGGATACAACACATCTATTGGGAAATTTCTTTCCTCCAAAATTTGGAGAATCACACGTCCGACCATTCCAGTGACGCCGACTACAGCTACTTTTTTCATTGTACTTTTGTATTGAATTTTTCAAGTTTATGCTTGCCAAAATCAGAATGGCCCAGTAAAAGTAAATATTTGATTATAATTGACCCTCGAAAACAATGGGTCTATGAAGAAAGTCTATCATTTGAAGACCTGTGCTACTTGTCGGCGGATACTTGCTTCGTTTGATCTTTTGGATTTTGTCCTGTGTCATCTCAAAAATCGCCCTGTGACTGAAGCAGAGTTACAGGAGATGAGGGAACGATTAGGTAGTTATGAAAGTCTATTCAACCAAAAATCTCAAAAATACCATCAACTGGTTTTCCATGCTAAACCGATCAATGAGGCCGACTATAGATGATGAATTTTGCAAGAGTACACCTTATTAGCCCATCTTATCTTTTTGGTGGGCAATCGCATTTTCATAGGTAGTCAAGGGGGGGGGGTAGGTACTCGATGCATTCAAAGATTGCTTAGAGGTAATGCAAAACGATAAATAAAGACCCTAGAGTAATCTATCCTTATGCTCGAATAGATGACTGGATTTAGGAAAACCTAAAGAAAATACTTCAACAAAAAAAACATTATCAAGATCAAAATTTTCAATAGCAAACAATTCGATTTGAGTCTACGCATGCCTGCTTGGTATTGTGAGAGAGAATGGGAATTCCGTAAAAAATTGCCGAAACTTTATTGCGAGGCAATAATGAGGTATTTTATACATATATGGACGAATTCAAATCCGTCAACCTAGGTTTTAGAGAGATCGATTATCTCAGACTATCCTTGAGGATGCCTGAAGTTTTAGAGATCTCACAAGCCGATATAGAAGGATGCGAATGGCAAGAACTTGATCACCTGATCGATGAGGCTTCTTGCAGCGGTGAAAAAATTTATAACTAATGAGGGTGGGGTACTGCAAGGGAAATTGATCTACAGGATTAAAAATATTCTAAATTGCTTCGATCAGGTCGCCCCTTTTGAGATGATGCGAAAAAAAACAATCCGGAAAAATATCCAAAATGCATTTAATCAGTCGGCCTTGCAACTTGATTTCAATCGTCTGGAAGAAGGGTTGATTTATTACCTCGAAAAGTGGGACATCACAGAAGAAATATTGCGATTGAAGAATCATTGTGATTATTTATTAGAAAATCTACAAGAGTCTGCATTTCATGGGAAAAAAATTCGGTTTCATTATTCATGAGATAATCCGATATATCAACATCTTGGGAATCAATTCCCAGCATGCCGAAATCCAAAAAATTGTTGTGCAAATGAAGGATGAATTGGAAAAAAATAAAGAACAATTCTTAAATATCCTTTGATGCATACAGGTAAGATTATCATATTTTCGGCCCCTTCAGGCTCGGGTAAAACCACCATTGTTCATCATTTGCTTACGCTCTTTCCTACATTGGCGTTTTCCATTTCCTGCACCACCCGACCGGCACGCTCTTATGAGAGGGAAGGAAAGGATTATTACTTCATCAGCTTAAAAGCCTTTCAATCCAAAATACAAAAAGGCGAATTTGCTGAGTGGGAAGAAGTCTATCCAGGGATGTTTTATGGTACCCTCAAGAGTGAGATCCAAAGGATTTGGGCTACTGGTCGGTACGTGCTCTTTGATATCGATGTTAAAGGGGGATTGAACTTGAAAAAAAAGTATCCCGGATGCGCCTTGGCTATCTTTGTACAACCGCCCTCTTTGTTAGAGCTCCAGCACCGGATCCGATCCAGGCAGACCGAGTCTCCTACCGCAATAGCCATACGACTAGAGAAGGCTCATTATGAATGGTCTTATGCTACTCAATTTGATAAAGTTTTGGTTAATGATGACCTGAAACAAGCCCAACGACAAGCTGCATGTTGGGTAGTCGCCTTCATCCATGCATGACATCAACGATGATCAGTTTTTTTTTGATGAAATTGATGTCAATTTTTTTTAATTTTTTTTTGTTTGATAGAATTTCATTATATATGATTAAATTTTCCTTTGTAAGGATATTGATCGTGATTTTTTTTATATCTATATTCATTGTCTATGGTCCATTTTATTCCCTGCTATCTTATAGGGGGGGGGGTCTCGGGAGAACTAGAAAAATTTTTGATCATGAGTGAGAAATCAACATGATTGTTTAATGATATTAAAATGGTCTTCTATTGAATATTGATATGTATTCATGAGATGAATTTTTTACTCTTCTGGGATGGGAGGGACTATCTTTTCTATGTCGACTCTCCAACTACCTATAAGGTTTTCTTGATTAATGCTCTTTGTGGGCATCGTTAGTATCGTAGGTTTTCTAAGTATCATAGAGGTTGTAGAGGCGCTTGATGCTCATCATTGCATGAAGTGCATGATAAGAGCATAGTAAGAAATATCTTAAATTTTTTAAAATTATTTCGTTTTATTTGGTATAAATCTGTATATCATTTTGATAAAATTAAAATTCTAATTATTAATCTATATAAATTTTATTCGGTTTGGAGTGATACATTGCTCTATTGAATTTACTTATAGGGGATTTAATGATATAGATTAGATCAGAGATATGGGGTAGTGATAAAAAATTAATAATAATTTATTTTATTACGATTTAACGTCTGTGTTTAAACTCTGAATTAATCTTTTAAAAGTAGGCAGGCTCAGGCAGCATAGGCAGTCAGATCGAGTTCCAGAACTATCGTGAGAAGAGACCCTTCTCTTCGAAGCCTTGGTATTGGCTGCTGCACATGCTCTGGGACGATGGTAAGACAGATCTATATGTTCTTAAATATGATGATATCTGTTGGGGTGGTTTCTGAGATCAAATACTAGTGGTTTTTTCTACTGCCAATCCCCTTGTTATTTTACATTTACAATGCGATGATGATATATTTAGTCTCTTCGATTTGGTAAGATTAGTATCTAATAGCATTGTCAATACAGTCCACCTTCACTATCTGATCCAGAAAAAACGCGATATAACACAATGCAGACGATACTTATTGAGTGATCTTTGCTAAGATGTCTAAACCGCGATAGAAAAAAATCATTTGTACCATACTGATGCTACAAGGTGAGGGTAACTATGAGGACATGAAAACATGGATAGAAAATAGAAACACACAACCCGAAGCCATCAAAAAGGCCTTACAAAGTGAAAAGGTGCCTAAGATTACTTTTTTAAGCAAGGTCTCTCGAGGTCTTGGGATTGTAATGCGGATGTGGCTCTTTGTTTTGTTTTTACGTCTTGTCCTTTTTTCTATTGTTTTTGAGGTTTTTAAAACTCAAACGGAGCTTACCAGTAGTACCCCTATTGATTTTCCCTCTACGTGTTTTTTGATCTCCTTTTCCCATGGTTTTGATTTAAAGATTTAGTGCCTATCAATGAGTATAGTCTATAGGCAGAGAAAAGCAAAAGTAAAAAAAATCTTTTCAGGCAATGCTCTGAAAAGATCCAAGTAAATCCACCCTTAGAAATAGCAATATTTTCTTATGAAGCGAACATTATTCATCATCGATATTCAAAACGATTTTTTATCTGGCGAAATCTTGGTCGTTCCAGAAGGAGATCGAATCATCCCATAGGTCCAATGCTATCCAAAAAAAATTGACTTGGTTGTGGGGTAGTTACCCAAAATTGGCATCCACCTACACACAAGAGCTTTCCGTCCAATCAGCGCCTAGTAAGTAAGATTTTGACTGGATTCAATATAGAGGGATGGTATTAAGTCTTATGGCTGGATAATTACATACAAGGCACAATGGGTGTCGATTTTTCTAAAGCTTTGCACATGCACCGACTCCAGGTGATCTTCCGAAAAGGTATGTATCTAGATGTAGATAGATATATAGCGAATTTTTGATAACCTCTACATCTGTATGATATCGGTTTGGAAGCTTACCTCAAGGGTATGAATATCGGTCAAGTTTTTATCTGCGAATTGGTTGCAGACTATTGTATGTATTACATGAATCTGGATGAAAAAAAGTAGTGGATTTGATACTTATTATCTTCGTTCATTGACTCGATATATCACTAAAACAAATTTGAATAGGTCTTGGGAGATATGCAACAAAAAGACATCCATCTGGTATTTTAAACTATTTCTGAGCATTAACTGATCTAAGAATCATTTAGATCTTGTTCTAAATGGTATAGGATTCATCGGAAGTTGTATCTGTGCCTTTGTGCAAGTTTTATTCCACCTTACTCTGGTTCTAGCGCTCAAGATACTCTTGAGCTTTTTTACCCTAGCTCCTCTCCCGCATTTTTTACATATACCTTAGGCATCATGATATTATGAATAGGAATCTTCCATCTTTATTTTAAAATGTTCATTGGGCTGCTTGGCGGATCCGTTCGTCTTCATATCCCACAAGATTGAATTCTTTCCTTTCCGAATTATAGGTATGGATCTCCATCTCATAGCCTGATAAATTTCCACTATTAAAGGTTACCTTGGTCCGTAACTCCCAGGATAAATTACTCGTTGAGATCAAAATCCATTGTATCATTATTAAATATCAAGGGGTCTTTTCTATTAATGGTTGTTACTTTGCCTCCCCTGTGTGGATAAATTTCTTCAAAAATTTTGACCACCTCAATGATCTCATATTACTCGATGTTTTTTTCCAAGAAATTTTTCGAAAGCTGCAAATGCTCGGCCTCATTTCGATAGTTTGATGTGATATTTTTCTTACCTCTGTAAGGATATAAACAAGTGATGAGGCCTTCGTTTTTGTAACTAATCCAACTTGATACCAATGAAATCCATTTTTAAATTCTAATACAATTCATGTATCCTTACCTATGCTTTTAGCCAGCCTTAATAAGGTCTTTACCCACCCATTCGTGTTCGAGTGAAAATTCTCTGCATAACTTGATGAAGGGCTTGATAAATATTTTGATCTGAGAAGCGAAGGTTCTTTACTGGCGTATCAGGCACGTCCCCTACTTGATAGTCTTGAGCTCCATAAACCCTTTTTAAGTTCTCTATGATCAGATACAAAAGCTGGACCGCATCGACGTAGAGAAAAAATTCATTCTTGCCATCTGAAAGAAACAGTACATCATAAAGATTTCTTGAATAACTCTTGAAAATTAGCCTATAGTCAATACTGTATCGCATTGACTTTGTTCGCCTACTGGGCGCTCTTGATGGTTTACTTCTTACCCCTGTGTAGGACGTAGTCCTCTAAAAAGAAAATTTACATAATCTTACAGAGAAAACATCAGCTTTATACTTTTTTCTCCCATAAGATGTTGTAAAAATCGACTATTCTCATCCGAGGAGCGTGCTATCAAGCTTTATTCATTCCTATAAATTTGCATTCCAACTTTTCATTTTATCTGTTACACTCAAAATGAGTTTTATTTCCACAATATCCTCTCTCTGGATCTTTATTTATATCCCTGAATTTAAGGTAGGATTCGGATCTAATTCCGGATCAGTTCTTTGTTTATTAGGTGGATTTCCACCTTGATTTGTATTTCCCATTTTGGAAGCACCTGAATATCAATATTCACCTTAAACTTTTCACTATTAAAATCACTCCCTGTATTATACAAAGTTCTTTTCACCCCAGAAGTGCTCGGCCTAGATGGTTCTAATAACGCTTTGATGAATTGCTAGGAGTTATTAGAATTTGTATTGTTTTTTTTATTAACTAAATCCAATTGTTTTTATATTATCTGCATCTATTTCCAACTTGAATGATCCATCAGTATTCTCCTCAAGCAGCAAATTGGTAATCTTTTTGTTGCCTTTTTTGATAGCGATATGCAAGGGGTATTATTATTAGCATTAATATTTTTTTCTTTTTAAGTAGTAATTCAATAATTTTTTTTTCACGGTTTTCTTTGATGGCGATATGTAAGGAGATATTACCATCCTCCTCCTCATTAATATTTATATTTCTATTAAGTTTAATAAATTATGTAATATATTTTTATTTTTTTTTCACTTCCGCTATGGTATCGATATCTACCATGTGAAGCTTTTGTAATATCGATTTGAGAAATAACTGATCACTTAGCTTAGAGTAAGGACTATACCTTGATTATTTGACATTTAATTTATATCTTTTATAGAAGAATCCTTCTTTCTCATGTTGGTTTAATTTTTATATTCTTAAGATGAAATGATTGGTTCGTTTAGAGTTAAAATGGCAGGCTATTCCATCATCTTGACCCCGCTACTTTGAATAAGCTCTTGGATGAGGATGTTTTTATCTTTACCTCTTGGCTCTTTTTCTCATATTCAGGCGTGCTGCCGGAAAGCAGAATCAGCTTACGATAGCTCATCTTCTACATGGTTTTCTTGGAAGTAGACTAGGGTTTCTGTACCATTTAAATTACCATTGAATCCAAGTATCTAGGAAGACAGAAATTGGGTCGGATATTTTGCTTATAACGAGTGTATTGTTTATTTTTTTGAAGTAATCTTTCAGTGCTTTGATGCCTGCTTCGACTTCCATCAGTGAGAAAGAAGATTGATAGTTTTTTGGGGTGATGAAGATACTTTTTGATATAGATTTGATGTTTTTAGATCAATGGAAAGTAAAATTAAACGAAAAACTTTTAATTAAAAACATTATCTAATGTTTTTTTTATAAATTAAATTAATTTCTATGTTTTTGATAATTAGGTTTTAATTATTCATTAAAATAGGTAAATAAATTAATAATTTTAATAGTCTGTGTTTTGGGATAGCTATTATTGCTATGATATTTAGGTGTTTAATTCAATCAAGCCGTTACCTTTGGAAGGAAACAGTTTCCCATCCTATGTTTCCGTTTGCATCGAGTTGTTGTCCGCACAGGTAATTCAAGGCTTCAGGTAATTCCAAAAACGAAGGGCTTTTTTTCTGTTTCACTCAATAGGGTTCATTGGTAGATAGTGCTCATTGATGCCTTTAAAACGTTCAAATATTCAACATACTTTTAATCTAGGGTATAGATCGAGTTTCCATCTCTCACAAATCCTAATATATCGATTGTATTGGCCCTTATCCAGGAGTGGATTTCCTCACTATCAGTCTTGTTGATGGGTAAAAAAGGAATCCTTCCCTTTTTGTAAAAAACCATTTTTGGAGATGTTGTATATTTTTTCAGAGCATGAAACCAAAAAAGGCTTCACATTTGATGTGGTGGGGATAAAAATACTAACCGAAAATCCTACCCTTTTTACTGAATAGATCTTCCAATACTCTGGAAAAGGGATTTCTAGCAAATCAAAATTAAGTATTTGGATGCAATAGGCGAGATTGTTTTCGTTTTCTTCCGGATTGAAAGTACAAGTCGAGTAGATCAGATGACTTCCTGGTTTAAGTAGGTCCCAAGTATCAAAAAATATCCATTTTATCTTGATATATAAAAGTCGAGCACTCGAGTATTTTATACTGCGGTACTGTATGAATTTTTCTGAATAATCCTTTTCCTGAGAAAGATGCATCAATGATGATCAGATCAAAAGAGGCGATGAAATTACCCAATTCTTTCGGATCTTTATTGGTGAACACGACATTGGGATTGCTCGATTTGATAACATTTTCTATAAATGGCAAGTGGCTTTGTGCGACTGCGTATCGCTTCGTTGACTATGAGTAGAGATTTTATGAAATTGGTTGCTAGCAAGGTAGTCTTTCCTCCTGGAGTAGCACAGAGGTATAAGATGATTTCGGGATCTTCAGTATGGTATAAAAACTTCAAAATATGCTCTCGAAATATTGAGGAAGCCTCTTGGACGTAATAAAATCCAGCATGCTATAGCGGATCGGTGATAAACTTTTTAGGTTTTGACAGATAGAGATCTTTTGTATACCAAGGTACATCCCCCCCCCCCCCCCCCCCCCCCCCCYSCSGTTCAATTTTTTGAGCCGGTTTAGACGAATGTTCACAAGCGGAACCTCCTGTAAACATCAGTGAAATGATTAATATTCTTTTAATGATCATTCCCGCATTATTTTTTTTTAATTTTTTAGCTAGCCGTATACAAATAAGCTCTGATCTTTAAAAGATATAAAAACGAGATATATGAAATTTTTTATTCTATTGACTTTTACAGTTTTTTTATTTATCTCAAGCAAGACACAAAATACCGAAGTGCAATACACAACAAATGGAAAATTAAAATCTGCTGTGAGTCGAATACTGCCCAGTAACTAGATCGGATATACCTTTCATAGAGACAAGATATGACTTCAATCTGAACGAGGTTAAGGCAAGTTTCTCAGATGGCTACTCCTTATCATTTGGAATCTAACGAAGACCAACTACCACATAGGTTATTTCCTCAATGATCATTATGGAACTTTCTTTTGGATTCAATTATATGAAATATATCGTAGAAAGTTCACAAGAGGTCAGTATATCGGGTTATGTCTGAAAAGAATTGAAACTTGATGGAGAATACGATGAAATGGAGGAAAAAATCCCTGGGAAATTATTCGGCTATTATCGGCATACTTTCGGGATGAACTATCTCAATCTTGAGTTCATTCGATACGGTGATATGAAAACATATATTAGAATGAATCATAAATTACTATATATGAGTTATTTAATAGGTTTTTTATAAGGATAATATATCTAAAAACTTATATAAGGCTTATGGACTATCCTAGGAGTACTGAATGGGGCTTGGTTGGTTTTGGAACTGCTGCCAAAGTAGGCTTGAATCTCACTTTGTTTAAATACTCTTTTATCCAATCCAAACTCAAAGGGGGGGGGGGGATACATCAACATGCCATGGGTCCGTAATACGAAAAGTTTTGCAAACAAAGCTTCTCAAGATTTCTTCTTCATACAGGAAAACATTTTGTTCGGTGTGATCTTTAAGCTATTTTAGCCACGGCATTTTGAAGACAATATCCAGCACGTGAAACTTTGGCAAAAAGATTTTCAGATCAGCGAAGAGATTGAGCGCTTCACTGTAGGTAAGGACCGTGAGCTTGATTTACTCCTAGCACCGCATGATGTTATCGGTACTTTAGCCCATATCAGTATGCTCGAAAGTATTGGCCTGCTGAGCAAGGGGGAGTTGTCGATTTTGACAGAAGCATTGCGTCAAATTTATGTTGAGATTACACTTGGAGATTTCCAAATAGAGGAACGGGTTGAAGATGTCCACTCGAAGGTTGAGCTCCTCTTGACCCAACGTCTGGGTGAAGTAGGTAAAAAAATCCATAGTGGACGCTCGCGTAATGACCAGGTTTTGGTTGACCTTAAACTCTTCATCCGTGCCGAGATCCAAGTAATTGTAAACCTTATACAAATTCTTTTTGAATCGTTGATTCAGCTCAGTGAACGCCACAAAGACCTCTTGATTCCGGGCTATACGCACTATCAAATCGCTATGCCTTCATCTTTCGGACTTTGGTTTGCTGCTTATGCTGAGAGTTTTGTAGATGATCTGTTGTTGCTACAAGCAGCCTATCGTATCACGAACAAAAACCCTTTGGGTTCGGCAGCTGGTTATGGTTCATCTTTCCATTTGGATCGCCGGATGACTACCGAGCTTCTCGGATTTGAAGACTTGAATTATAATGTAGTCTACGCTCAGATGGGCCGTGGCAAGACTGAGCGCATCGTAGCTGAAGCCTTGAGTGCTGTAGCAGCTACTTTAGGCAAATTCTCTCAGGATGTCTGCCTATATATGGGGCAAAATTTTGGTTTCATCAGCTTCCCAGATCACTTGACGACGGGTTCAAGTATCATGCCACACAAGAAAAATCCTGATGTATTTGAGTTGATTCGTGCGCATTGCAATCGAATTCTTGCTTTACCTAACGAAATCGTCTTGATCATGGCGAATCTATCTTCTGGCTATCATCGAGACTTGCAACTGATCAAAGAAAGTTTTTTACCGGTGTTTGATCAATTGAAAAGTTGCTTAGGTATTGCTCAATACATGCTCGGGCATATCATTGTGAGAAAGAACATCCTTCAGGATGAAAAATACCAGTATATCTTCAGTGTAGAGGTAGTCAATCAACTCGTTCAAGGAGGGATATCATTCAGAGATGCCTACAAAAAAGTAGGATTGGATATCCAACAGAACTGTTTTGAACCCCTTATGCAAGTGACGCATTCGCATGAGGGGAGCATTGGAAACCTTTGTAATGAAGACATTAGAAGAATGATGGAACGCGCTTTGGAAGCATTTCATTTTGAAAAAGCCCATCAGGCCATCAGCCGGTTGCTTGGGCAAGTAGGTTGATGATTGATATGATGTTCCAAACGAATTCCATCAAGATGATGGAATTTTTAATATGTGATAAAACCTATCAATATGGATTCTAAAGAATGTGTCATCCAAAAGATCAAACAAAATGGAGGCTGAGTCAACGCTCATGCGTATCTGGATAGAGCTTACATCCTCACAGAAGACAATTTCAATTACTTTTATTCTTATCTCAAAGAGAAAATAGTATATCTCGTCGATGAGATGAAGCGTCTGGCCACAGTAGATGATATCTATGAGCGTATGGACTAGAGTAGTAGAATTATTTTCTAGATCAGGTTACCTAAACCATCGGTACCTTTATCGATGTTGATGAGGTGATCGAAGAATCATGTACTCAAGGTTATTTAGAAGCTTCAGGAGGTCCTATGATAAAGATTTTCATATACACTTTGCTAATTAGGTGCTCAAAGGGGTGTTGGATCCAAAGACGCATTATTGGTTTGATATGTGGGTAGAATTCGTTGATATCATCGAAAGATTGCCAACCAAAGATTTTGGTAAACGAAGATCAAAATCTGGATATCTTGCTCAGTACAGCCAAATTGGGCAACAAGCTCGTGCATATACATGTAGATTAATTCAATACCGATGAAGAATACGAGACTGAGCAATTGGCTCTAAAGACCATTAAGCACACACGACATTCAAAGATGGATAGCCGCCGTACACAGTGTATCTCTCTAGCAAGTCCATCCTAAGAAATACCTCCAGAAAGTATATGCGTTGATGAAAGAAGCTGATTTGATAGTGTGATCTCTCTCCTCCCCCCATAGCTTGGATCGATCATAACCGTACCGAGTTGTTTGGCTCCGAGTCATAACTCTATCACTCCAGTAGATGAAATAATCCCTGCTGGACTCATCACCGTAGCCTTTGGTAATACTTGTGAATCTATAAGCATTTTTTTTGACAGTGACCTTTGGACTGAGTTACACGTGATTTTCGAGACGTGCCATTATTACGATATAAATCAGCTGGACAAGATCGTTACTGATAACGGGCTGAGAGTCTTTGGGATCTGATTCGTGTGTACTTCAATCTTTTTTTTCTGGGCGCATCTGTGGGAAGAATAAAACTTCTTGGATGGAGCGTTGTCCAGTCAACAACATGGCTAATCGATCGATGCCGATTCCAATACCTGCAGTAGGGGGCATTCCGAATTCTAGTGCACGTACAAAATCGTAGTCAATAAACATGGCTTCATCGTCACCTTTTTTAGTCAGCCGAAGTTGCTCCTGAAATCGTTTGAGTTGATCGATCGGATCATTGAGCTCAGAGTAAGCATTGATGATTTCATTTCCGTTGATTATGAGCTCAAAACGTTCGGTAAGGCCTTCCTTTTCTCGATGTTTTTTGCTCAAGGGACTTATCTCTATCGGATGATCGATGATAAAAGTCGGTTGTACGTAATGGGCTTCACATCTCTCGCCAAAAATTTCATCGATGAGCTTTCCTTTTCCCATACTGGATTGGGTTTTGATACCCAATTTTTGGCAAGTTTCTCGAAGTTCTTTTTCGTCCATTTCGTTGATATCAAATCCGGTATGTGTTTTGATTGCTTCAAAGATTGGCACACGGGGATAAGGCGGCTTAAAACTGATGATTTGTCCCTCGGTTTGAAGCTCTGTAGTGCCTTGTACGGCCAGACAGGTGTTTTCCAGCAAACGTTCAGTCAAGACTATCATCCAATGATAATCTTTGTAGGCAACGTAAAGTTCTAGGATGGTGAACTCTGGATTATGTATACGGTCCATTCCTTCGTTTCGGAAGTCTTTAGCAAACTCATATACCCCTTCAAATCCTCCGACGATCAGTCGCTTTAGATACAGCTCATTAGCAATGCGCAGATAGAGCGGAATATCAAGTGCATTATGATGAGTGATAAAGGGACGTGCAATAGCTCCTCCGGGGATGGACTGCAAGATTGGGGTCTCAACTTCTAAATAACCTTGATCATTCAAAAATTGACGTATGGATTGGATCATTCGACTGCGTTTGAGGAAAATCTCTTTGACCTGATTGTTGACGATCAAGTCAACGTAACGCATGCGGTAGCGTTGCTCAGGATCGGAAAAGGCATCGTGTACCTGTCCCTCTTCGTCATTTTTTACCTGTGGCAGTGGGCGTAAAGATTTAGAAAGCAGCGTGAATGCTTTAGCGTGTATGGTAATCTCACCCATGTGGGTCTTGAACAAAAAACCTTGTATACCAATAATGTCTCCAACGTCGAGGAGTTTTTTGAAAACGGTATTATAAGCAGTTTTTTCTGCATCATTGGAGATATTGTCACGAGTGATGTAGATCTGTATACGGCCACTATGATCCTTGAGCTCTGCAAAGGAAGCCTTCCCCATGATACGCATGCGCATCAACCGTCCAGCGATTTGGACCTCCTTCCCTTTTTTGTAATTTTCAATGATCTCTTGAGCAGTAGTGTCTACAGAATAAGTTGCCGCTGGATAAGGATCTATACCCAAGGATTTGATTTGCTCGAGTTTATTTCTGCGTACGATCTCTTGTTCTGATAGCTGTTGCATGAATGAGGCTTTTGGTCGCTGCAAAAATAATCGAAGTTTTATTATAAGTAGCTTTCTAGATTTTGCTAAATTAGGTTGGTTTTATAATTTTTTTTATGAATTTATAAAAGAAGATTGACTTGTTAAGGCAGATGAAAGGCAAGATTAAATATATTTGGTAAAGGGTGATGGATTTTCTTATCCAGATCATCAATCGATTGTAAATGAATCCAGTATTTTTGTAATGGAATTCGCGATATGATAAAAAACAAAACAATTCTTTTTGAAGACTTAGGGTGTAGAGATTATTTAGAAGTCTGGAACTATCAACAGGAGCGTTTCATGAAGATCGTAGATTTGAAGCTTTTAAATAGGAAGTTGCCCAAAACAGATCAAAGACCTACGTCTAATCATCTATTGTTTGTCGAGCATCCTCATGTGTATACTCTGGGTAGGAGTGGTAAGTATGTACATTTACTCTTGTCCGAGGAGCTTTTGGGAGAGATAGGTGCTACCTTTTATCAGGTCAATCGGGGAGGAGACATCACCTATCACGGTCCCGGGCAAGTGGTAGGTTATCCTATTTTGGATCTGGATCATTTTTTCACAGATATGCACAAATATTTGCGTTTGCTCGAGGAGGTAGTCATTCGTACCTTGTCTGTTTATGGATTGGATGGAGATCGTTCGGCGGGAGAAACTGGTGTGTGGTTGGATGTAGGGAAACCCTATACGCGTAAGATCTGTGCGATTGGTGTCCATGCTAGCCGATGGGTCACTATGCATGGCTTTGCTTTGAATGTTAATATAGATCTTCAGTATTTTGAATACATTATTCCCTGTGGTATTCGGGACAAAGCGGTGACTTCTCTGGCACAGGAACTCCACTATGAAGTCTCCATAGAGGAAGTGAAGGAACGATTGAAAATAAATTTTCAAGAGGTCTTTGGAGTAGTCTTGCTCGAATCATCATCAAAAATGGCTCGGATATTTTCATAAGTATTTTTGATTACTTCAGCGATTTCTTGTGGATCTTTCCAGATTGCTTTCAGAATATTTTCTCCCTTTTTTTGGGGGTCATCGAGGTACTGTCTGATGTGTACATTTTATACTAATGGACGGTCTTCAGTATGTAGGTCTCGTAGTGATAGATGTGATAGGTGACTTTCAGTGGTTTGATGATTTTCAAGTTAGAGATGCCGCATTTCTCTATCCACTTCACAGATAGCTGCTTCTTTTAAATTTTCACCTTCTTCTACTTTTCCTTTAGGTAGGCCCCATTTCCCTAATCGATAGATGAACAAGGTCTACCCAACTGCGTTATATACCAAGCCACCAGCTACCTCTATGTATTTGAAATGTTTAAGGAAAGATTCCCATAGCTTTTGTACATTGCTGTGATATAGCCTATCCTGATGTTGATTTTTTGGAAAGAGCACTTGTACCGGCTTTTATAGTAGTGATCCTATATAGTATCCCTATCATATTGGTGGTTATATTCGTACTTGAGTTCAATCAAAAATTGAAAGATAACAATAGTGGGAATATTTACAAACCCGTATTTATGTTGATCACAAGAAGTCTATTGATCCATCTTCTTATTTTGTTGAAAATGGTGGAGGTGCTGATCAGCTTAAATGATCTGCAAATGCTGATCTATATCTCGAAAACGGTAAATATGTTGGCTTGGGTTAATAACTCCTATCAGATTCTTTATTTTAGGATTGAGCTTGAGTAGCTTGAGGGGAAGTACTTTCAAAAAACTATCTTGGGTAGGATTTCTTCAGTCATCCTTATCAAGATTTTTTTTATCCGTTCGTCACAGCTTTACTCATCTTTTTATTTCGATCCTCTTGGATTTGATGACATTTGTAATGTTAGTTCTATGATCGTTAATTATCAACCAATTACAAATAGTATATTGTTTTTTTTTAATCAATATTGGTTACTAAAGGAGTAGATTTCTTTGGCCATTTTCTTGTTAATGGCATGGGCTGTGTTGACACTCCTTGTGGAGTTGAACTTACTGCTCTGATAGGCTTCCCAGCTTGGGAAGTGGAAGGTACTTTGGATCAAATCCGCTTGTTGTACATACTATGATTTGCAGGGATATAGACTACTTTTTTATCTTCAAAAAAGGCCATTTTAAAATGATTGATCAAAGGGAATTCAACTGCTTGAGGAAAGTCTTTTAATTCTTCAGAAAGATCACCCCCTTTCAGGGATAAAATACCGTTGGGTAGTGCATGCTGTGATTTAGTCCGAAACTTATTCTTAATCCAGTAGTAGAATTGGGGCATCTGTGTCACAGAACGGCTCAGGATGAAGTCAAATTTTTTTTCTACGACCTCTGCGCGTATACAGTGGATTTGAACATTGTTTAGATCTAATTCTTGCGTGATGGCTTGCACAGCCTTAATTTTTTTAATGATGGAGTCGATGAGCAGGAATTGGCTTTCAGGGAATAGGATCGCTAGAGGGATTCCAGGGAATCCGCCTCCTGTTCCCACGTCCATGATACGTGCCCGGGGTAAAAAATTGATCACCTTGGCGATACCCAAAGCATGTAATACATGTTGTTTGTAAAAATCCTCGGCTGTCTTTCGCGAGATCAGATTGATGCGTACATTCCAATACGTGTAGAGTGCTCTCATCTCCATGAGACACTCGGTTTGTCGAAGGTTGAGGTTTGGGAAGTATTCTTGAATCAATTGCATGATGAGGTTTCTTGAGAGGTTTGTGGATTCATACGGCCGAATTTATTAGATTTGTCCTCATGTCAAACCAAAAAGACTATGCCAAGACTCTCCAACCGCTTGCAAAACATGAGTTATTCTCAAACCCTGGCTATGACGGCCAAAGCCCGAGAATTACGGGCTCAAGGTTATGATGTGATCAGCTTGAGTGTTGGCGAACCCGATTTTGTGCCGCCTGGATTTATCCTCGATGCAGCAAAAAAAGCCATAGATGAAGGATATCACTATTATACGCCTGTGTCGGGCTATCTTGAATTGCGTGAGGCAGTTTGTAAAAAATTTCAGCGTGATAATGGCCTACACTATAAGCCTTCTCAGATCGTCGTATCCACCGGTGGGAAGCAATCGATTATCAACGTACTCCTCGCGCTACTTGATCCAGGTGATGAGTTGATCATTCCAGCACCTTATTGGGTAAGTTATTATGAAATGGTCAAACTTTGTGAGGCTACCCCTGTAGTAATTTCACCCGGGATTAAGACAAATTTTAAAATCACAACCGAGCAATTGGAAAAGGTGATCACCCCCAAGACACGGGGATTTCTCTTCAGTTCGCCTTGTAACCCGTCGGGCAGTGTTTATTCACGAGACGAATTGAAAGCCTTGGCAGAGATCTTTCAGAAGTATCCTGAGGTGATTATCATTTCTGATGAGATCTATGAGCACATCCATTATACCGGATTGCATACGAGTATGGCAGTATTTCCGGAGGTCTATGAGCAGACCGTTACCCTCAATGGTCTTTCGAAAGCTTTTGCGATGACGGGTTGGCGTATTGGTTATATTGGTGCGCCCGAGTGGCTAGCCAAAGCCTGTGATAAAGTTCAGGGTCAAATCACTTCAGGGGCTAATGCTATTGCTCAACGTGCAGCCATTATTGCCTTAGAGGCTTCTCCAGAACGCATCGGATACATGATCGAAGCCTTCAAAAAGCGTCGAGATTTGGTCCTAGCGTTGCTTAATGACCTCCCTGGATTTCTGTCCAATGTACCTCAAGGGGCTTTTTATGTCTTCCCGAATGTGTCGGATCTTTTTGGAAAAAGTTTTTCTGGTAGCCTCATTCGAAATGCCAATGATTTGACGATGTTTCTCCTCGAAAAGGCCCATGTAGCTACAGTGAGCGGAGCAGCTTTTGGCGATGACCAGGGCTTGAGGATTTCTTACGCTGTTTCGGAGGAGAAGTTGAGGGAGGCTTTTCAACGAATTCGCGAAGTTTTAAGGTGAGAGGTAAAAACTAGATTTTAAAAGGAATGGGTCTTCTCGAAGGCCTTTTAAGTATTTAAGTGGGTTTTTAGAATTCCTTTAAATACTAGAGAATCTATGAAAAATCTTTTGAGATGGGGTGGACGACCGGTTTCGAACCGGCGACCCTCAGAACCACAATCTGATGCTCTAACCAACTGAGCTACGCCCACCGTGATCATGTGTGCAAATATAAAAAGCTCCAGAGAATTTTCGTAGTCTTTTGCGCTTTTATTGATTCTTGATGTTACTTTCTTAGGAATAGCCACAAGAATCCTCGATGTAATGTCCTCGTTGACAATGAAGCAACAATTCCTCATGGATGAAAGGATGGATCATCTCTTTCTCCTTAGTCGGATACAAGAGATGCACATTGGCTCCAGCATCGAGTGTGAAATAAAGCGGTTTGCCAGTCCGTATCCTAAAATCCCAAACTTTTTCGATAACCTGGAGTGTATCGGGTTTCATCAGGATAAAATAGGGTCGGGAACACATCATCATTGCATGTAAGCTCAATGCTTCATGCTCAACTAATTCGCCAAACGACTCAAGATCCCCCGTCTTTAAAATAGGGATGAGTCGTTCAAGATTTTCGTAAGCCGATTCAAAACGTTTTTGTGCATAAGGATGTTGCTGCATTAGTTCATGCCCCTGTGAACTGGATACTTTTTTTACTCCTTCATCTATCAATAAGATAGTGTCCTGAAAGCTACTGAATGCTTCGTGTATCTCATATGGATAAGGGATTGCATAATAATCATCACTGCCTTTGATAGCCTTGTGAGCTCCCCAGATCACTAGTCCAGGATATATTGATCGGCACGCACTTCCGGAGCCTAGCATGGATAAAAACGAAGCTTTTTGTAAGCAATCCTCTGTGCTCAAAACATGTCCCAGTTTCTGCTCAAGTTGGAGCAAACATAAGGCTAAAGCACTCATAGCAGAGGCTGAAGAGGCGATACCGCTGCTGTGGGGGAAAGTATTATTTGTCTTAATGATAAAATCAAAGTCATACAAGTAAGGACAGTAGGGTAAAATCTTTTCGAAGAAATCTAAGATTTTCGGCAAGAACTTCGGTTGAATTTCCCCAGCAAAGAGAAGTTGTACAGAAAATTTTTCTCTTCGATTTTTCTGGAACTGATAGTACAATTGGGTTTCCGAATGGCACTGTCTCAAGGTATAACTAATGGAAGGGTTAGCTGGGATCTGCTTAGGGTATTTACCCCAATACTTGATTAGCGCAATGTTTGAGGGACTTTTTGCGGTGACTTTTCCTTTTCTCGTACGGGGGTAGGTCGACTCTCCGGCTTTAAAACTATACTCTTTCAAAATCCCTGTAGATAAATAGTTGTCATGATGCAAGTTAAATAAAATCTCATTACCTGTAATTTTTTCTTTAATATCCAAAGAAAAAAAAATATATTATTAATAATAATATTCATCTCTTAACTTTAATGAGGAATGATAAAAAATTGGATCAGGATATTGTAAAAGTAAATAGAATAGTAACTGAATTATTTATAAAAAACTAAGGATTCCCATTAAGTTAATATATTTTGGAGTTTCTCACCTGAAGCAGATAAAGGATTAATCAAATATTTTTTATTAAACCATCGAGAGACTTATAACAAGGATGATGCTTGAAAAATTGGGTCAGATTGTATCTGCTAGACAAATATTTTTGAATAAGAAAAATTCTTGAGTAAAAAAGAGAAAATAGAAACTAGAAAAATACAGTCTGCGAATAGAAAAACACTTAGCAAGATAAAATCTGATACTTGGAGCAGTTTCCATATCTTGGAAAAACTTAGAGCTTAGATTAATATCCCCGCTGTAAAAATATAATATTTACATAAAAAACATATAATCATTTAAAGGAGAATTTTGAAGAAGTGATTTTTAGACTAGTAAAAGATAAAATTAGGGAATCCCTAGATACCTTGGGAAGATCGAAAGTCCAAAATCTGAATGCATTAGAACCAATAAAATCTTTTATCAAATAAACGCTTGATGTTTTATAAGACATAAATCCTTTGATGTTAAGTAAGGAAGATAAAGAAGAGTACAAAACGGAATTGAGATTTCTTTAAGATTAAGTATATTATTATAATTATATTAAAATATCATAAATTTATATTAATTATTTACATATAAAACTGATAAATTCTAATTTATATAAAAAAATAAAACTAATATGAGGTGTGATAACGATCACATCAGCTATATCTCATCTGCAGAAAAAAACATTATCTCGATAAAATCATTTAATACTGAGAGGAATAAAAAATATCAATATTTTAAAGGAATATCTGAAAAATAATTTTATATCGAATATCACATCATATTGAAATGATTTTATTTATAAATAAGAGAGATAATTAAAAAAAAATATACTCAAAAAATATATGGGAGATTCTCTTACTTTCAAAATTAGAAGTTGATTATTAATTAAAAATATTTTTTTTAAAAAAAACCATGAATTTTTTAAAACGGACCACAAAACATCATCTATCGAATGTTTGTTTTCATCGAAAAAGCCTATTATCACAAAAATCAATTCCCATCTATCCCATAAAACTGATAAAATCTCATCAATTTTAAATATTCATAATATAGTATCTAAATCAGATGAAATTAATCCATAATTAATATTATAATTAAATTATTATATAAACTCCATTATTAATTTCAATATAATAAAGCGTAATGTTTTTTAAAAAAAATTAATATAATCATGGAAATGAATAAATTTTGTTTATTTTTTATTAAAATATATTTTAATTTAAATATAAATTAAAAAAAATAATATCCATCAATATAAAAGATGCAGAAACATATAAGAAAGGATTAAAACTCTGAAAATATGAGCAAATATTATCCAATATCCTCACTTTGAGTGATACCTCAAAAAAGTATTTGGAGAGATTATCCAGTTTAGATGCATTACATCATCGCCTGATGAAACGAAAAAGGCCCTCAGATACATAGAAAAAAGGCCACCACATACCAATGTGGAATATGATAAAAGAGATAATATCAACTATATCCATTCTGCTGAAGGAGAGCAAGAATATTTACAAACACTTAACCGTGAGAGAAATCAGAAGTATAGACTGTTGAATGAACAAGAGAAAGAGAGCGTATCACTTAAGAGCAAAATAGATGAATTGTAAAAAAAAGGATCGATCCTTTAGAAGAGCGATATACTCGATTGCAAGAACCTATAAGAAGAAGTCTTGATTCATAATCAGAATTATTAAAGATTTATAAATAATTTGATGTTTTTATTAAAAAATTACTAAATAATAATCAATACAAAATAGATTATTTAGATAAAGGTTTATCCTACCGGGAAGAACTATCGTTAAGTGGGAGAAAAATACTCAGAGTACAAGAAAACAATGAATTAGAAAAAAGGCTAATCAAGCGGTAGAACCAACCAAAAATAAATCGCATTCTTAAAAAATACCAAAAACTTGATGCTATCAAAGACAAGGTGCAGTGGAGTAAATTCAACGTTTTATCAAGGGACATGCGCTGGGGTAATGATCACCACAAAGATTACACCTCAGCATTAAGCTTTAAATTAAAACTATCTCGGGTGTTGTGGTGGGGTCACTGCAACGAATATACTTCAGTAATCACGGCCGAATCCAATCCAGATTTACGATCGGGTAGGAGCCTATTAAATAGACCGGTGGATTCTCTGGGCTCTATTTCTGTAATAACCAAAATGGCGGCAGACTGGGACAAGCCTGAGACAGCCTGGTAGAAACCCTAGCAAAAAAATATTGACCGATGAAGAAATTAAAAGCCTCCCACAACAAGATTAAAATTTTTATGTATTTTTTAATGTACCCTATGGCAGTGTTATTTTCTCTTTTGAGCTCATTAAGTCTTGGACTGGCTGAGAAAAATTAAGTCAAATTCCTCTTAGGCCTCAATCAATATGCTAAAATAATCAAAGTAAATATTAAGAAATCAATTAACACATATTCAAATTATTAATAATATAGAAAAGTATTTTTCTCAGATTGAGGAGCTTTTGGATTGAATTGTATCGATCATGATCGTTGAGGTCCTTTCAGGACTTTACAGAGACTTTAAAAAGAAAGAGCTCTTACGTTACTCCTTTGACGGGATGTTGCACAAGAGCAAGACTATGGGGGTATGATGTGTCTCCAACCTACTAAGTCGGTGAAAGGGGAAGACCTCTCTATCAACTCAAGAGCCAATGCAATGAAAGAAGTCATTATACAACCGTATTAGACCTGTGTACTCCTTGAAAGGCCTATTCCAAAGAACGGCCCTACAATGTAGATATCGCTCTGCTCAAGATAGAATTTCTGAATTAGTATTACCAAAAAGAGGGTTGCCCTAGCGAACTAAAGCTTTCAGAAAGATCTTTCGATCCAATGCTCTTCAGCGATGAAAATACCTATACTGGTCAATCTTCTGATCCATTCACCGATATCGGAGGAATAATAAAATTGATACTGGGCACCCACCTATTTCTGAAGAAAATTTTTCTCGAAACGAAAAAAGTCACTCATATGCACAATCACTTCCAGAAAGAAATCACCCCAGCGGTTGCCGCGTTATGGCTGGAAGCTTTGGCTACGAAAAAAATTCATACAACCTAAATATATAGATCGACGAGATGGTCCTATTTCCACACCTTCGTACAATAAGCAACAAGACTATGATAAACACTTCCGGTACTTCTTGTCACTATTAAATATCTTACGGTACTGGACCAAAAGGCGTTCCATCCAATCGTACTACTCGAAAAGGCGATCAGGATATAAGAAAAATTGGGATATAAATGGATCGACCCTGGATCTCATCGTAATGGAAGACTACGGAAATTATCAAATTTTCAAGTTAATTTTTAATAAAGAAAAGTCTTCGAATTCTTCTCCTTCCAGAACATACTCATCAAACATTCAATTCACAATAAGATTCCATTGAGAAACAAATAAGCAATAGAGAAATAGATAACAATACCGGTCACATCTACCAAGGTGGCGACAAAAGGAGCAGAAGAACTCGCTGGATCTCCACCAAGCCTCTTGATTAAAATCGGCAACATTGAGCCGCTTAAAGTACCCCAGAGGACAATACCAACCAAAGAAAAGGACACAGACAAAGCCACTAAAACCCAATGCGAACCGTAATCATAAAGCTGAATGCTTTGCCAGGTAGTAATGCGGATAAAACCGATAAAACCTAAGATACCACCCAATGACAGACCACAAATAATTTCTCGGCGCATCACACGCCACCAATCTTTCAGACGTACATCACCTAAAGCCATCGCTTGGATGATCAAACTAGCCGCTTGAGAACCGCTATTACCTCCACTAGATACCACCAGAGGGATAAACAAAGAAAGTACCACAGCCTTCTCAATCGAATTCGAGAAATGTTGCATAGCTGTAGTAGTAAACATCTCACCTAGAAAAAGTACAATCAACCACCCAGCTCGTTTTTTGATTAGGCTGGGCAGAGGTACATCAAGGTAGGCCTGATCGAGCGCCTCCATTCCACCGATTTTTTGAATATCTTCACTATAGTTTTCATTAGCCACCCAAAGTATATCATCTATAGTGACAACCCCAAGTAAGATATTCTGGTCATCGACCACTGGAAGAGTCACCCTATTATTCATGTTAAATATTTTAGTAGCCTCCTCCTCACTATCAGTGACGCTCAAGCTGATATAACGCCAATCCATCAACTCAGTCATCTCAGTAGAAGGATCTACCAAGAGGAATTCACGTATTCTGACATCATCGACCAATTGCCCTTGTTCGTTGACGATATAGACCACCTCTATCGTGTCACTGTTCTTGCCCTCTCTACGGATGTAATCCAGCACATGCTCAACCCGCCAGGTATCGCGCACAGCAATATAATTAGGGATCATCAAACGTCCAACGCTATCCTCAGGATACCCCATAGAGACCAACGTCTGACGCTTCTCTTCAGGCCGAAGATATTTAACCATCTCCTTGACCGAATACTCAGGTAATTCTTCCAAAAAGGCTACGCGGTCATCCACAGGCAACTCATTCAAAAGCTCAGCCACTTTGGCCGCTGGAAGATTTTTTACAAGCTCTTTCTGTAAGGGGAAATCCAATATTTTGAATACACTAGCAGCTCGATGGATCTCTAATACCCCCACAATAGCCGTAGCGCCCTCGGAATACGCTTGAATGAGTTCGACTAAATCGCTGATGTTTTGATTATTTAAATCTTCTCTGAGCTGTACCAAACGACCTTGATTTAAGGCTTCTTTCAGTTCTATCTTCAATGAATCAAATACTTTCACCATAACGAACTTTTTACAGGTTAAACATGAGCCGTATAAAAAAGACCTCACAACCGCCCAAGATAAGACAGCCTACATAATTAAACAAATTTGAAATCAGCACAAAAAACTACCCAAAAATACTCCAGTATTCATCTCTATGTTAAACTTGATCTAAGATGATAGATAAATCAGAGAAAAAGCCAGAAAACTGACTCATCCGCTAGAAAAATCTATACATTTGTCTCAATTAAAGTAGCTGATGAAAAAGAGATGGAATACGACTTTAAGGACATTGAAAGATACTGGCAAAAATATTGGAAAACACATCAGACTTTCCAAGTTAACAATACCACTGAAAAACCCAAATATTATGTGCTGGATATGTTTCCCTATCCTTCTGGATCTGGTCTGCACGTAGGCCATCCAATCGGATATATTGCTTCGGATATTTACGCCCGATATAAACGCGCTGAGGGGTACCATGTTCTTCATCCAATTGGATTCGACTCCTTCGGCTTACCAGCAGAGCAATATGCCATTCAGACCGGACAACATCCGGCTAAAACTATAGAAATCAACATCCAACGGTATAAGGAACAACTCATTAAGCTAGGTTTTTCTTTCGATTGGAGTCGAGAAGTCCGTACCAGCGACCCGTCCTACTATCGCTGGACACAATGGATCTTCATCCAACTCTTCAACTCCTGGTACGATCAAGAAGCCGAGCGAGCCCGGCCCATCGAAAGACTGATTGAAACCTTCGAAAAAAATGGCAATCAGACAATCAAATCCGCTGGCACACCGACAAATCCATTTACTGCTGAAGAATGGAAAAACTCTACAGCAGTTGAAAAAGAAGTAATCTTACAAAACCATCGTCTAGCATTCCGTTCAGAGGCCACAGTTAATTGGTGCCCGATATTAGGCACTGTCCTAGCCAACGACGAGGTTAAATACGGTAAGAGTGAGCGCGGTGGATACCCAGTTTATCAAAAGAAAATGATGCAGTGGAGCATGCGAATCATCGCCTATGCCGAGCGACTCTTGAAAGGATTGGATGAAATCAATTGGCCCGAAGTGCTTAAAGAATCTCAGAGCCATTGGATCGGTAAATCTTTTGGTGCACGCATTCGCTTCGAAACTACCCAAGGTAACAACATCGAAGTATTCACCACTCGCCCCGATACAATATTTGGTACAACCTTCATTGTTTTGGCACCTGAGCATCCCCTAGTGAACCAGATCACCACAGTCGAGTATCGTCTAGCAGTAGAAGCCTACATCGAAGAGACAAAAAAACGCAACGAACGTGAACGCTTATCCGATTCGAAAAACGTATCAGGCCAATTCACTGGGGCTTATGCCCTGCATCCATTCACAGGGAAAAAAATATCCCTTTACCTCAGCGACTATGTACTGGCTAGTTATGGCACCGGAGCCATCATGGCCGTACCGGCTCACGACAGTCGCGACCACCGTTTTGCTAAAAGATTTGGCCTGAAAATTCTCGAGGTCATCTCTGGTGGATTCGATGTACAAACAGAAGCCCACGAAACCAAAGAAGGCTATTGCATTTATTCGGATTTCCTCGACGGACTAGAGGTAAAAGTCGCCATCAGAAAAGCCATCGAAAAAATAGAAGAACAAGGCATCGGTCAGGGCATGATCAACTACCACCTACGCAATGCTGTCTTCTCTAGACAACGCTATTGGGGCGAGCCCATACCGATTTATTACAAAAAAGGCATTGCAGTCCCTCTCCCTGAACAAAAATTACCCTTACTGCTCCCAGAGGTCGAAAAATACCTACCCACTGAAGAAGGGGAACCACCATTGCGCCGTGCCAAGGCATGGGCCTGGGATGAAAAACAACAAAAAGTCGTCAACAATGAACTCATAGACGAGATACGGGTTTTCCCGCTAGAGACGAACACCATGCCAGGTTGGGCCGGGTCGAGTTGGTATTTCCTCCGCTACATGAATCCTGATAATGAGGAAAGATTTCTCAGCCAGCAAGCAGAAAACTATTGGCAAAATGTCGATCTGTACATTGGTGGAGCAGAGCACGCCACCGGACACTTGCTCTATGCGAGATTTTGGCACAAATTTCTCAAAGATAGGGCTTGGGTGAGCACCGAGGAGCCTTTCAAAAAGCTCATCAATCAGGGGATGATCCTGTGTAATTCTGCCTTTGTAGCACGAGTTAATAGTACAAAAAAATTTCTTTCGGCTGGCCTGATCAAAAATCAGGACGTGCAAGAGTTACACATCGACATTCACTTACTCAAGAACAGAGATGAATTGGATGTAGAAAAATTCAAAAAGTGGAGACCAGAATTTACCGATGCTGAGTTGATCTTAGAAGGAGGGAAATTCTTCTGCCGGCGTGAGGTAGAAAAGATGTCCAAGTCGAAATACAACGTAATCAACCCAGATGAAATCTGCAAAAAATATGGTGCCGATACCCTACGAATGTATGAGATGTTTCTCGGCCCTCTCGATCAAGCCAAACTCTGGAATACACAAGGGATTACTGGAGTACATCACTTTCTGAGGAAATTCTGGCACTTGTTTCACTCCACAGGGAAATTCCACACTGATCAAGAACCCCCCACAGCTGAAGAGTTCAAAGTGCTACATCAGACGATCAAAAAGGTCAGAGAGGATATTGAAAGTTTTTCTTTCAATACTTCGGTGAGCGCTTTCATGATTGCTGTGAATACCTTGACTGCCTTGAAATGCTGCAAACACATCATCCTCGAACCCTTGGTGATCCTGATTGCCCCTTTTGCCCCACATATCGCTGAAGTGCTTTGGCAACGTTTGGGACACAAGGACTCAGTTGGTCTTGCTCGCATGCCAAATCACGACCCACAATACTTGATAGAGAAAATTATCGAATATCCAGTCATGTTTAATGGGAAGTTGCGGTTCAAAGTACACTTTCAGGAAGACATACCGACAGCAGAGATCGAACAACAGATCCTCAAGCATCCCAAGACACAGGATTATTTAAACGGAAAAGCCTTGAAAAAAATCATCATCATACCCAAAAAACTGATCAACATTGTCTTATAAGACAGATCAAACCTTATCTACCGTTTTAAAGACCAAAAAAACAACAAAAATCTTATGGTAAAACAGAAATTATATTCTATCGAACTTGACAAAGTCCGCTGGGAATACAGTACACCAGTGATCTCCTCAGTACAGAAATTCATCCGATCTATCGCTAAATTTGACGATGATAGAGAATCATCGCGCTACCTAGCAGACCATGAAAAAGTCAGCCAACTGATTACTACAGATTGGCAAGGTAAAGTCATTGGTGATAAAGGCCTATTTTTTTCAATGACAAATACAAGACATAGCAAGCTATAAAATGTGATAGACAAGGTGTCATCATTTTTAATCTCGTCAATCGAGAACAAGCAGACAAGCTTTATGAAAAAATCAAAACCTTTGTGGGAGATTCTTCAAAGTTTTCTCTGTAGAAAGTAGAAGAATTTCTGAATCATGCTAAAGAGCTTGGTCTGTTCGATTGGTATAATTCCACCAGAGCATTTATCCAGAAAAAATGAGCGATTTAAAAAATCATGGGAAACACCCCAAATATAGGTTATAAAAACGTGATAACCGCCTGGATATCTGCTATGCAGTTTACATCGAAGGTGTAGGGAGAATTTCAAAGTCTAGGTACCACATTACAAAAATTAAACAACGGAGCCATCATTCTCAAGCAAGGCGAAGAGACACGCCTGATACACTGCCAAGAATTCCTATAAACCTACACATATACCAATGGTAAAATGATAGAGAACGTAACCGACATAAAAAAAGACCAAATCAAAGGACAAGAACCCTCATCCAAAAAAAAACAAAAAGACAAGAAAAAAAGCTTGAGTTCTTGTCCATGAATCCATTCTATCACAATCAAAAAAAAAACACATATGTCCACACATAATCAACATTCCGACGAAACACCTTCATACAACTTTCTTCAGGACGTAGAACGAAACTTTGACAAGGCTGCTCGCTTCGTCTCCTACGAGAGCGGGATCTTGGACCAAATCAAAGCATGCAATGCAGTCTACCGTATGCATTTCCCAGTCAAGTTCAGCAACGAAATAAAAGTCATCGAGGCCTATCGTGTACAACACTCTCATCACAAGCTCCCTTGCAAGGGAGGTATACGCTACAGCACAGCCGTCAATCAGGATGAAGTGATGGCCTTAGCTGCATTGATGACTTACAAATGCGCCATTGTAAATGTCCCTTTCGGTGGGGCTAAAGGTGGCATCAAGATCGATCCGCAGACACTACCACCCGAATATGTAGAAAGGATCACCCGTAGATACACTGCTGAGTTGATCAAGAAAAATTTTATCGGACCAGGTATAGACGTACCTGCCCCAGATTACGGAACAGGCGAACAAGAGATGAGCTGGATCACAGACACTTACCTATCAATCAACCCTTTGGAAGTTGATGCTTTGGCTTGTGTCACCGGTAAACCCATATCACAAGGCGGAGTGCGAGGCCGCAAAGAGGCTACCGGGCTAGGTGTCTTCTATGGGATCCGCGAACTATGCCAAATGAAAGAAAAGATGCATGCCATCGGCTTAAATATTGGTCTGGAAGGTAAGCATATCATCGTCCAAGGGTTGGGCAATGTAGGTTATCATGCTGCAAAATTCTTCCATGAAGCTGGTGCTATTATCATCGCTCTAGCCGAACGAGAAGGAGCAGCCTACAATCCAAAGGGACTCAATGTGGAGAAAGTGATGACCCACTTGAAGGAGACTAAATCCATCCTCAACTTTCCAGGAGCACAAAATATCAAAAACACAACTGACGCCTTGGAAATCGAATGCGATATCCTTATCCCGGCAGCATTAGAAAACGTGATCAACAGCAGTAATGCCGCACGTATCAAAGCTAAGATCATCGGTGAGGCAGCCAATGGCCCCTTGACTCCAGATGCTGATGAGATCCTCAGCAAAAAAGGAGTGATTATCATACCAGATATCTATCTGAATGCTGGTGGGGTAACCGTATCCTATTTCGAATGGCTCAAAAACCTCAGTCATGTACGCTACGGCCGTATGGAGAAACGCTTCAGTGAAAATATGAATGCAGAGATCCTACAAGCAGTCGAAAACGTCAGCGGTAAAAAAATATCCGAGCAAGAACGCAAGGCCATCTTGCACGGACCCAACGAAACCGACCTAGTCTACAGTGGACTGGAAGACACTATGATCAATTCCTTCTACGAACTACAGGAGCTCCAAAAGGCTAAAAAGATAGAGGATATACGCACAACGGCCTTTGCACTAGCCATCGAAAAGGTGGGTTGTCTATACCAAAAGATGGGCATTTTCCCGTAAAACACTCTCCCCTGAACACTAAAATCTAAGAGCCGGCTCCATAAGGGCGGCTTCCCGATCATCATTGATACCTACTTATCTCACAAGAAGCTTCTAATCATACCAGCGGTCGTCGATCCGATACATAGTACTAACTCTTAGAGACAAATTTATGCTGAATTCTATTGATTTCTTTAAATATGAAAGGTACCATTCGAAATGTTTAAATCGATATGACCTTCGTTGTCCATTGGGGTAAAATTAATTGTCAAACGGTATCTCATCGGTACGAATCAGATCTTTATTAGAAAGATCCTCCGTGAGCCTAGATATATCATTTTTTTCAGATCCAAATCGATTACAGTGGGGATAAACGAATGGTTGGGAATAAGCAAAGGAAACTCAGTCTTCAACCTGATAAAATCTCAATAATGACTAACAGCTGGTATTGTATTTTTTATCTATACCTGAATATTAGATACCCATACCGGAATCAGTATCATATTCAGGACCTGCAAAGCAATAAATATTCCTACAGGACAATTTGAAACCTTTAAATACAATCGTTTCCGCATTGGGATCATTTCCAATAATATAGACCTTCCAACCCGTTATATGTATAGTTTTAAACCTTAATTTAAAGAAATAGGCTTATTTATATTTCATTGAATACCCTCAAGATTAGAACTAAATCTCCTGAATTTTCAGATTTTTTTTCCCAGCTATACTACCGTTGAGAATAGCTACCTTCATCGGGTTTTTGAGATAATCAATCTGACTTAATATCTCTACAAAACGATCCTTAATAAAGCGGAGAAGAGGGGATTCGAACCCCTGACACGTTACCGTGAACACGCTTTCCAGGCGTGCGCCTTAAACCGCTCGGCCACTTCTCCTTTTTAAAGTCTCATATTAAATATAGGCCAAAATTAACCGTTTTTCTACGTATACTTATATACCTTTTCATAAGGTTCGTCTAAGTCTAGCCACAGGAATATTGAGTTGCTCACGATATTTAGCTACAGTACGCCGGGCCATGATATAACCTTTCTTTTTGAGCAATTCGCCTAATTTTTCATCTGTGAGCGGGATTCTTTTATCCTCTTGGATAATAGACTCAGCTAATATCTTTTTAATCTCGATAGTAGAGATTTCTTCTCCATCTTCATTAATCATTGCTTCAGAGAATAGGTCTTTAATCAGAAAAGTACCATAGGGCGTATTTACGTACTTACTACTAGCCACACGAGACACTGTAGAGATATCCATACCAATCTTCTCGGCAATGTCCTTCAATATCATCGGTCTGATCTTGTGCTCATCTCCACTGAGAAAATATTCTCTTTGATAATCCATGATAGCATTCATCGTCAACATCAAGGTGTGTTCGCGCTGCTTGAGTGCATCGATAAACCATTTGGCTGAATCTAACTTTTGCTTGATAAACAAAACGGTATTCCTCTGATTTTCGGATTTTTCCTTGGAATGCTTATACGCCTCGAACATTTCAGTGTAGGAGGGTGATACATTCAACTCAGGCATATTTCGACTATTTAGAGAAAGTTCCAAATCACCATCGACGATACGCACAGTGAAGTCTGGTATAATTTGCTCAGAATCAATATTATTCCCTGAATAAAGCCTACCTGGTTTTGGATCAAGCCTCTCGATCTGACGAACGATTTCCTTGAGTTGCCTCTCTGTAAATCCAAAACGTTCTTGAAGCTTGGGATAATGCTTTTTAGAAAACGTATCAAAAGCCTCTTGAATAACCTTTTGAGCCAATATAATCACACCTGTTGGAGGTTTAGTCTTCAACTGTATACAAAGACACTCTTGCAGATTTCTAGCCCCTACTCCAGGGGGGTCCAACTTTTGGATGTAGTGGATGAGGAGTTCTTCCACTTTCACCACTGTAGTCATTATCCCAAGTGTGATAGCCATATCATCTACCAGAACATGAATATCCCGTCGCAAATAGCCATCTCCATCTAAATTCCCCAGGATGAAATCCGCTATGAGAAAGTCTTCATCGCTCAGGCGAAAAGTATGCAACTGATCCTTAAGGTATTCATGAAAACTCAATCTGGAAACCATTGGCATAGATCGTTCTTCTTCATCGATTTGATGATTTATATAAGTCCTATACGCAGGTATCTCATCATCACTGAGATATTCGTCGATATTGATTTCAGAGGTATCTATAGATTGTCCTTCTTCTTCAAAAGGAGTATCAAAAGGTTCCTCTAGATTTTCCTCTTTAGGGTCATAACATTCTTCTAAAGCAGGATTTTCTTCCAACTCTTGTATGACACGTTCCTCAAAAGCCAATGTGGGCAGTTGCACGAGATTCATCAATTGAATCTGCTGTGGCGAGAGTTTTTGCTGTAACTTTTGATGTAAACTTTGCTTCAACATGGGTCAAAATTCTGCATGGTTGGGCGTCCTGGGAAAAGGGATGACATCGCGTATATTATCCATCCCTGTGACAAATTGAATCAAACGTTCAAAACCCAAACCAAAACCACTATGTGGCACTGAGCCAAGACGCCGGATATTAAGATACCACCAAAGGGCTTGTTTATCGATACGCATTTGATCCATTCTCCTTGACAAGATATCATAGCGCTCCTCACGCTGAGAACCTCCGATGATTTCTCCCATCCCAGGAAAAAGAACATCCATGGCACGAACCGTCTTCCCATCTTCGTTCAAACGCATATAAAAGGCCTTGACCGTTACTGGATAATTGAACAAGATCAATGGAGATTTAAAATGCTTTTCTACCAGATAGCGTTCATGTTCGGATTGCAAATCTACGCCCCAATCAATGGGATGGATAAACTGTCCTTTCCGATGAGGTTTACTATTCTGGAGGATCTCTATGGCTTCGGTATAACTGAGCCTCTCAAAACGGTGATCCAATACAAAATGTAGACGTTCCAATAAACCCCCACTGCGTTCCTTTTTGGGCTTAAGCATTTGCTCAGTGAAATGACGATCATTCAAAAACCGAAGATCCTCTTCACAATATTTAACAACATAGCCAATAATAGATTTTAAAAAATCTTCAGACAAATCCATATTGGCTTGCAACTCGTAGAAGGCCATCTCGGGTTCGATCATCCAAAATTCGGACAAATGTCGTGAAGTATTAGAATTTTCAGCACGAAAGGTTGGACCGAAGGTGTATATCTTACCCAGGGCCAGAGCGGCGGCCTCTCCTTCCAATTGGCCAGAAACAGTTAGATAAGTAGTACGACCGAAAAAGTCTTCTATCTCATTTACTTGTCCTTCTGCATCGCGCGGAAGATTTTTTAAATCCAAGGCCGTCACACGAAACATCTCTCCAGCACCTTCAGCATCGGTAGCAGTAATGATTGGTGTATGTATGTAAAAAAAACCATGTTGGTGAAAATATTCGTGCACAGCAAAAGCCAAATGATGGCGCACACGCATCACTGCACTAAAGAGATTAGTACGAAAACGCAAATGGGCCTGTTCGCGAAGTTTCTCTAAACTATGGCGCTTAGGTTGTAAGATGGTCTCTTGCACCTCTTCAGGTCGGGCTTCACCATAGACTTCGATCTTTTGAGCGTTAAGCTCAACTTTTTGCTCTTTACCTTGGCTTTCGACAACGATACCGATGACCTTCAGTGAGGCACCAATACTGATCTTCTTCAAAAGATTTTTATCAAAATTTACCACATCAATAACGATCTGCAAGCTTTGTACGGTCGATCCATCATTGAGCATGATGAAACGCTGGCTCCGAAAGGCACGTACCCAACCTCGCACAAGAACTTGCTCAGAAATGAGTGCTTCCCCTCGATGTAATAATCTCTTAATAGTGTATACTTTCATCCCCAAATGATTGATAATAGTTGCCACACTGTATAAGGCGATGGACATGGCAATATATTTCATTTCACAGAAAAATCAAATGATATTCTGTTTTTTTTAGTAACTTGAAATAAAAAAGCAGCTTGATGCTTCCAAGGTACCCCTCTTCGGAAGAATTGAAGATCATACCGTCATGATCTCCTTCTCCTTAGCTACATAGAGCGTATCAACCCTTTTAATATATTCGTCCGTGATCTTTTGTATCCGATCTTCTGAGCTTTTGAGTAAGTCCACTGCTAGGCCTTCTGCTCTCTTCAAAACATGATTAGCTTCCTTACGGATATTACGGATGCTCACCTTAGTTTGCTCGGCTTCAGCCTTAACTCTTTTAACCAATCCCTTACGTCCTTCTTCCGTCAAGGGTGGAAGGCGAATCAATAGAACTTCACCATTGTTGGTCGGTGTCAGGCCGAGATTGGCATTGATGATGGCTCTTTCTATCACCGAAAGCATCGGACGTTCCCAAGGTTGGATGCTGATTGTCATTACATCTAAAACAATCATATTAGCCACTTGATCTAAGGATGTCATCGTATTGTAATACTCTACCCGCACACCGTCGAGCATAGCGGGACTTGCCTTGCCAGCACGGATCTGAGAAAAAGTCTTTTGTAAGTGTTCTAAAGATTTTTCCATTTCTCCCTTACTGATATTGATGGTTTTATTTAATATTTCCATAAGTTCTTTTTATATTTTTGAAACCAATGTACCGATATTTTCGCCACAAACGACCCGCCTCAGATTGTCCTTTTTATTCATATCAAAAACGATAATCGGCAGATTGTTCTCAGCACCTAATGTGAAGGCCGTCTGATCCATCACCTTAAGTCCCATCTTATAAGCATTCTCAAAAGAAATATTGTTCAATCTCTTGGCTTCGCGATCTTTTTCTGGATCTGCCGTATAGATACCATCTACACGAGTCCCTTTCAAGATCACCTCTGCTTGAATCTCTATTGCACGTAAAGTAGCCGCAGTATCTGTGGTAAAATAGGGATTGCCTGTGCCTGCTGCAAATATGACTACTCTTCCCTTTTCAAGATGACGAACTGCCCGCCTTTTGATATAAGGCTCAGCTATTTGGTCCATCCGGATGGCCGTTTGCAAACGCGTATCTACACCAAAGCGCTCTAATGCAGACTGGAAAGCCATACCATTGATTACGGTAGCCAACATACCCATATAATCTCCTTGCACACGATCGATACCATTATCTTCCCCGGCCAAACCTCTGAAGATATTCCCACCGCCGATGACGATAGCAATCTCCCCTCCCATCTCTACTATCTGCTTGACCTCTTGGGTATACTGATGAAGACGATTAGAATCAATACCAAACTGACCGTCTCCCATCAAGACTTCTCCACTCAATTTCAGCAAGGAACGTTTATATTTCACCGGGAATGATTTTCTGCAAATATAGCAAAGGAAACATTTTTATTCATTCAATGTACCCCAAAAATTTCCATAGCATTCTGCGTAGTAATCCTAGCAATGTCCTCTTGCGAAATCGAATAGACATCAGCAAGCTTTTCGAGTACCAACCTCAAATAAGCAGGCTCATTGCGCTTGCCCCGGTGAGGTACTGGAGCCAGATAAGGCGCATCGGTCTCTAAGACAATATGCTTCAAATCAATTTGATTTAAAAATAAATCAATCTGTCCATTTTTGAACGTGACCATTCCACCGATCCCTAATTTCATCCCATAGCTGATAGCACGTTCAGCCTCCTCAAGTGTACCGGAGAAACAATGAAAAATCCCCCGCAGACGAGCGTCTCGTTCTTGTCCTAAAATTTCAAAGATCTCATCAAAAGCAGCTCGGGCATGAATCGCAACAGGAAGAGATTTTTCCTTAGCCCAAGCGACCTGGGTGCGGAAGGCGTATTGTTGCGTACTCAAAAAACCTTGCTCCCAATAAAGATCGATACCAATCTCCCCTACAGCAGCGAATGAACGTCGATCGAGCCAATTTTTCACCAAACCCAATTCTGCCTCTACAGTATCCGGATGTACATTAGTAGGATGCAAACCGATCATCGGTAAGCAAATCTTTGGATAACGCACTTCAAGCTGGAGTATATGCTCCAGTGTACTACTATCGGAAGCTGGGAGATAAAACCGCTCAACACCAACCTCTAATGCTCTTTGGATCACTGTTTCCCTATCTTGATCGAACTGCTCATCATACAAATGAACATGGGTATCGATAAGGAATACATTTAGTTTTTTAGCCAATGGGCTCATTGTAGATACAAAATTATTTCACGTCTCGATAGGACAAAGATCGGCATTCGATACGGTTTGTGAAAAAGACTTAATTTTGGCTACCTCATCAAATTCACTAAAATGAAGGCTTACATTTTTCCTGGACAAGGGTCTCAATTCCTAGGTATGGGAAAAGAGTTATACAAGCGCTCTACAGAAGCCAAAGCACTTTTTGATGTTGCTGATGAAGTACTCGGATTCCGGATCACGAATATTCTCTTTGAAGGATCTGCAGAAGATCTCAATCAAACCAAGGTGACTCAACCAGCTGTTTACATCCACTCGGTGATCCTGGTAAAAACGTTAAAGGATTTCAAACCAAATATGACAGCTGGTCACTCTTTAGGAGAGTTTTCAGCTTTAGCAGCCAATGGTTCATTAGACTTTGAAGATGGCCTGAAGTTGGTCTATGAAAGAGCCTTGGCCATGCAAGAAGCCTGTGAGGCTACCCCATCAGGTATGGCTGCCGTATTGGGTTTAGAGGATGCATTAGTGGAAACTGTTTGCCAAGAAATCGATGGAATCGTCGTACCAGCCAATTACAATTGTCCAGGCCAATTGGTAATCTCTGGCGAGATAACAGCTGTAGAAAAGGCTTGCAAAACCCTCCGTAATCAAGGAGCGAGACGCATACTCATGCTTCCGGTAGGTGGAGCTTTTCATTCGCCACTGATGGAATCGGCTCGTAAAAAACTGGCAAAAGCCATTAAACATACTTTATTCAAAACTCCCAATTGCCCAATCTATCAAAATGTAACGACGACGGGTACAACGGATCCTCGATCGATCAAGACAAACCTCATCGCACAATTGACTGCTCCTGTGAAGTGGAGGCAATTAATAGAACGTATGATCAGCGACGGAGCTACCGAATTCATCGAGACAGGACCTGGCCAAGTCCTGCAAGGTTTAGTTAAAAAAATCAATAAACAAATGCATGTATCAGCTGCCAACTGATCCACCCAATAAAAATCATGAGACCACAACATTTTTATAGTCATGGTAAACTCCTCCTTACAGGCGAATACTTCATTCTTGATGGTGCCTGGGGGCTAGCCTTACCTACACGTAAAGGCCAATCTTTGAGGGTCTCCCCCTTAGAAGCGCACACTGAATTGCATTGGAAAAGCCTAGATGAGACTTCCCAAATCTGGTTTGAAGCCTTCTTTGAATTACCTTCATTAAGGATACACCATCATACGGAAAAAAAGGTCGCCTTGCTCTTGAAAAAACTATTACAGGCTGCACAGAGACTTCAGATAGATTTCCTTCAAAAACCGGTCGGCATTTCTGTAGAAACTCAGCTAGAATTTCCAAGAGATTGGGGTCTTGGCAGCAGCTCAACCTTAATCTACAACATTGCCCAATGGGCACGAGTAGATCCCTATACTCTATTATGGAGTAGCCTTCCAGGTAGTGGCTATGACATCGCTTGTGCCATACATCACCTACCGATATTGTACCGATTGAAAAATCAAAAACCTCAAGTGGCTCCTATAGAATTCACCCCCCTTTTCAAAGGGAGACTTTACTTCCTCCATTTAAACAGAAAGCAAAATAGCCGTAAATCCATCCAAACTTATCGTACCAAAGACGTCCCTAATGAAAACTTTAAATTGATCTCTTCAATTACTCAAAAATTACCCTATTGCACAACATTAGACAATTTTGAGAAACTCTTATCCGATCACGAGCAGATTTTATCTAACTTGCTAGGAACACCGACGCTCAAAGAGCAGTACTTTCCAGATTATCCAGGGATGATCAAAAGCCTGGGCGCATGGGGTGGAGACTTCGCTTTAGTAGGAGCCCGGGAAGGGATGAGAGATTATTTCTCTCACAAAGGCTTCCACACCATGGTCCCATTTGATCAGATGATGCTCTAACCTAATTATCTCAAACCTCTACAAAGGAACTTCTAAGCCTACAAAAGGCTTGTTGTGAGATCGGAACGTGAGCAGCGATGTACTTCAAAGGGATTCGCTTAAACAATTCTGGACGAGTATGTAAAAGTCTGAGATATCGTTCGGTGGCAGAATCTCTCATGAGAGATCTTTCCCGCTCAGACTTGATTATAAATAATTCTTCAGCTATTTTCCTCCCCATACGATCTCCCCAAGAAGTGGTCTCATATAATTCTTGTATGGTGTCATATTTCATCGCTTGTGCTTTGACAGGAGAGAGCGCCATAAGCTTCAATTTGGAAGGTTGTCTGTTCAGGAAGGAAGTATAAACACAAGCCATATCACCTGAAACTCTAAAATCCAACACAAATTCCTTTTTCTTTTTATCTTTGTAGTAGTCTTCTATGATCGCTGTGATCCCCTCTTCGATAAAGTAAATTTCGTTGGCAATATCACCCATCTTGGTGATGACTTCATTCTTTCTAAAACGTTTATCATAGATCTTCGTACTCAACCATTCCCGCTCTTCTTCAGTAATATCTGAATGGAATTTTTCAAATAAATTTATAAAACTACTCATAATATTGAGGTATAAGTATTATAGATTAAAAAATTTAACTTTATTAAGTTATAATTATCATAGTATTAAAATAGGATCTCGTGTTTTTTTTTTCTACTATCGTTTTTCCCATAACCAAGCTGTCCGGAGCGCCTCGCTCAAAGAAGACTTGGATTGCCACCGCAAAGTTTCATTGGCTAATTTAGTGTCTGCATAAGCGGCGATGATATCTCCTCGACGTCTCCCTATGATCCTAAAATTAAGCTTCAAACCAGAGACCTTTTCGAAGGTTTTCACCACTTCGAGTACAGAGTGTCCTTTCCCAGTCCCTAAATTGAATACTTCAAAACCGGTTTTACTACGACTTTCCAAAAGTCGTCTCAAAGCCGCTACATGAGCTCTAGCTAGATCACAGACATGAATATAGTCACGAACAGCCGTACCGTCTGAGGTCGGATAATCACCTCCAAAAATCAAAAGCTCCTCACGCTTACCTATAGCTGTTTGCGTAATGAAAGGGATCAAATTTTGAGGAACTCCTAAGGGCAATTCACCGATCCTTCCCGAAGGATGTGCTCCTATAGGATTAAAATACCGTAATGAAATCACCTTTTTATCATAAGCTGAGGTATAATCTTTCAAAATTTCTTCACTCATTTGTTTGGTTTTCCCATAAGGTGATTCGGCGGGTTTAACTAACGCACTCTCTTTGATGGGCAATTCGTTAGCCTGTCCATAAACGGTGCAAGAAGAACTAAAAATAAAATGATCCAATTCACGCTCTTGGAAGATCTGTAAGAGATCGATCAAAGAGAAAAGATTGTTTTGGTAATACGCTAAAGGCCTTTTAACACTCTCCCCCACAGATTTAAAGGCAGCAAAATGAATCAATCCATCAATGGAATATTGATCAAAAAACTTTCTGGTCCGGTTTTGATCCATGAGATCAAACTTTTCAAATTCGGGACGAATTCCCGTAATAGAAGTGATTCTGTCCAAGAAATCTACGCTAGAATTAGACAAATCATCGATGATCACCACTCCATAACCTTCTTCTTGCAAAGCTACTACGGTATGTGATCCTATGTATCCAAGACCTCCTGTGACTAGTATTTTTTGTTTCATCTCTTTACTCTAAGATATTGCTTCATAGTCCAATGGTTTCTCAATCAAAGCTTATTTTGTATGGGTAGCGCCTATACCGAATAGCTAACTGATCAATCAAGAAAAAAGCTTCATTTTTACTTGGGAAATTCTGATAAGCATACCAATCTGAATCAGACAACTTTACCCTCAAAACGATCAAATGTAAGCCGTCTTAATTCGAACTGATACTGATCTCATTCTACCTCAGTAGAACTCTATCGAGATTAAAAACCTTCTCATCGAGAACTAAAAAAAAATAACTTCTTTTCTAGTTGGGAAAGTAATACCTGGAATAATTATCCCCCGCTTTCTCGATAATTTAAAACTATTGATTCAACCGTAACTGTATCATTATCATCGAGTTAATCGTAAATCTTAAAGGTACTAGGACATTTCCAAAATACTGAGTAAAGAGTAAAGTTTCATGTAGATCTACCCCTGAGAAGGACCTACTACGCTAGGTACAGGTCGACTGATCTGGCCTTTTGATCTTCTCATCTATTTCCTTCAACTTAGCCATTCGTAAACCCTCTGTAGACATATTTACATACTTTTACCACTAAAACTTTATTACATACTAATCTCCAACTATAAAGTTATTCATATAAAACAAAGAACTGGGGTGAAGGTAAACATTTTTTTTGTAAAAGATATCTGCTAGATAGAAAATATTTATAATATAAAAATATTATTTTTAATATAATTATATATTTTAATATATATATTCATATAATATAATAGAAAACCACCAAAAAAACCATCTTTCTCAAAAGATGGATACTCATCCTAAAAAATATAATATGGAAGAAAGATCTTATGACTTATTCATTTTACTTTACAAATGGGGGATCGATCTTGCTTCAGTTTTCTCTCCCAAAATCAGACGATGGATCCATGGAAGGAAAGGCCTCTTTGAGACACTTAGTGGAAAGATCGGACCACAGGATAAGATCATTTGGTTTCACTGCGCTTCATTAGGCGAATTTGAACAAGGTCGTCCCGTCATCGAAAGCATTGGATCTCAATCAAAAAAATACAAAATATTGCTCACTTTTTTCTCATCTCCTGGCTACGAAAATCAAAAATATTATACTCATGCCGATGTGATTTCTTATCTACCACTAGATACGAAAAAAAATATGGAGCGTTTCGTAACACTCATTCATCCTCATATACTCGTGCTGGTGAAATACGAGTTCTGGCCTCATATGATATCAACCTTATATCGCAGGAGCATACCGATCTATGTCATCTCAGCTGCATTCAGAAAGGATCAGATATTTTTCCGTAGTTATGGAGGAGTGATGAGAAAAATCCTCAAAAAGATTTCTCATTTTTTCGTTCAAAACGATACCTCCAAAAAGCTTTTGCAATCTATAGGTATCTCGAACATCACTGTATGTGGAGATACTCGCTTTGATCGGGTAGTAGAGATCCGCAAAACTTGGTCCTTCCTGCCCATGATAGAAAAATTCAAAAACAATACCCTCATCTTCGTAGCTGGCAGCACTTGGGGAAGGGATGAAGACCTTCTTATTAGTCTCATCAACCGATGTACTCATCCTATCAAATTCATCCTAGTACCTCATGAAGTCTGTCCTGCTCATATCTCAAAACTCCAGCAAAGGATTTTCAAAAAAACCTTACGTCAGTCCGAGTGTGCTGAAAATGAAATCAAAAATAGCGAGGTATTGATCGTAGATGCTATAGGGTTATTGACTCGAATATATGGCTCAGCAGATATTGCCTATGTCGGTGGAGGCTTTGGAAAGGAGGGTATTCATAATGTTTTAGAACCTGCCGCATTCGGCATCCCTGTACTCTTCGGCCCTATACATAACAAATTTCCGGAAGCTCAATGCCTGCTCGACACAAAAGCAGCCCATATTATAAAAAATCTTCAAGAGCTGGAATACATTTTAGATCAATTGACTAGCCACTCAGCATTCAGAACCCAAATGGGGACAGCCGCTACCCGCTACATACAACACAACGTAGGTGCTACAATCATCATCACTACAGCACTCAAAAAAGCTTTACAAAACTAGACTAAGTCTTAAAAATTTGATCCACTTTTTCGATAAAAGGAAGGTATCCTCATTTTCCGGGAGTTGATATCAACTTTACCGGTAGCCTGAGTATAATATTATAAGAGTTTAAGCATTTCTTTATAAATATCTAATATACAACTATCTGGATTGGGGTGAGTAGATAAAAATTGAGGACCATGATCGTTACCTGCAGTAGCTTATACCATCTGATTCCAAAAATTTAGCGCTTCGCACAGGTCATAATGCGCTATAGCCATGATGTACAAGTCAATCTTATCGGATTCGAGGTCTTATTTTCTCGAATAACTCAAAATGGTCAAGCTTACTACGTGCGAATACAGTTGATTAAAAACCTTGCAGCATTAGTTGTTTTGGATCGCTATAACTATCCCGATTATGGCGCCGTATTGCGCCAATTGTTGCTGGATGATGTGCCCTGCAGTATGGTTGGATCAGCGCATGGTCTATTTCATGTCTAATCACTACAGCGATGTCTGTCTCATCTTTGCATATGAGGAGAGTATTACAGTGAAAAAAACTATTTGCCCTCCAGGCATACACTAAGCATTGATCTCCAGACCCTCGATCAAATTGAATTCCTAACGATAGTCTTTCAATAAATCGTTTTAGTCTCGTTGAGTAAAATAGGGTTCTACAGCAGCCTGGATACATGCAACGATCTTCTTAAGCTGCAATGCATGGGTCTGTCTTGGTCTTCATATTATTTTCTTAGCCAATACTTGGTTATACCAATCAAAACTCATGAAAAACATCTCGGTATTGGATACGATGTTGAATTGTCTCCTACTAGTGAATGGAACAACATTGTTGCCACAAGAAACGAAAAAAAAGACAATCGCTAAAGTAAATCCTACTTTTTTAATGATAGAGTGAATGTATTTTACTGACGAATAAAAAATTTTACAAAAACTCAAAAAATAGCTTGGACGACTTGATGAATAGGATCGGGTTTGCCCATCGTATAATAATGAATCACCTCTACGCCAGCTTTTTTTAACGCTGCGGATTGTTGTATAGCCCATTCGATACCAACCTGATAGACTGCATGTTGGTCTTTAGCCTGTTGTACCTCTTGTACAAGTTCGTTAGGAATATCGACATAAAAATAGGCCGGCAAAGCGCTCAATTGTGAGCGGGTCGATATCGGTTTGATGCCCGGGATGATTGGCACGGTAATACCTACGGCTCTACATCGGTCGAAAAATTCAAAATACTTACGGTTGTCGAAAAACATCTGTGTGACGATGTAGTCGGCCCCTGCTTCGATCTTCCTTTTCAGGTGATAAAGGTCCTCCTCCATATTGGGGGATTCGAAATGTTTTTCGGGATAGCCTGCCACACCAATACAAAAATCGGAGGAACAGCCTCCTTCAAAGGTTCCATCGAGGTATTTTCCTCGGTTGAGGTCACTCAGTTGACCGACCAATTCTACCGCATAGTTGTGACCAGCCTCTTCAGCGGTAAAAGTCTTTTCAGATTTGATTGGATCACCCCGAAGCAGCAAAACGTTGTCAATGCCCAAGAAATGTAGATCAATCAAAGCATCTTCGGTCATTTGCTTGTCAAAACCGCCACAGAGTAGATGAGGTACGGCATCCACTCCATACTTATTCATGATAGCTGCACAGATACCTACAGTGCCTGGCCTTCTTGAGATAGTTTTCTTTTGTAAGAGTCTGTCTCCACGATCGATATAGACGAATTCCTCACGATGGTAAGTCACATCGATAAAGGGTGGATTGAATTCCATTAAGGGATCTAAAGTGTTAAAAACGCCCTCAATGCCCTGCCCCCTCAAAGGGGGCAAGATCTCAAAAGAAAACAATGTCTTCTTTGCTCGAGCGATATGTTCAGTCACTTTCATTGGCGCTCAGAGATTGGCTAAAGGTAAGACTATAGTATCAAAACCTGTATAAGGGACCAAGACTTTTGGGACTTTGATCTGATCGGTCGTTTGATTATTTTCTAATAAGGTGGCTAGTATGCGTGGTAGAGCCAAAGCGCTGCCGTTGAGGGTATGGCAAAGGCATATTTTACCTTTAGAGGTATAATATCGTAGCCGGAGGCGATGGGTTTGAAAATCGGTACAATTGGACACTGAGCTTACCTCTAGCCATTTTTTAAGGACAACGGTATAGACCTCAAAATCATAGGTCATCGCTGAAGTGAATCCCATATCACCACCACAAAGTTGCAAAATACGAAAAGGCAGTCCCAGATCCCGCAACAGACCTTTGATATACTCGACCATTTCATCTAAGGCTGTATAAGAGGCCTCGGGAGTAGTGATTTGGACGATCTCGACTTTGTCGAATTGATGAAGGCGATTCAAGCCACGGACGTGCGCACCATAGGAACCGGCCTCACGCCGAAAACAAGGGGTATGAGTAGTGGCCTTGATGGGAAGTTCAACTTGTGACAAGATACGACCGCGATAGCAATTAATCAAGGGGACTTCCCCAGTAGGGATCAGGTAGAGGTCATCCTTTTTGATGTGGTACATCTGGCCTTCTTTGTCCGGGATCTGACCAGTGGCATAGCCCGAATCTTCATTTACGAGGTGAGGGAGCGAATACTCGAGATAACCGGCTTGTGTATTCTGATCTAAAAAATATTGGATCAGGCTGCGTTGTAAGCGAGCACCCCGTCCAATATAAACGGGAAATCCAGCCCCACTAAGTTTTGTCCCCAACTCGAAGTCGAAGAGTTGAAATTTTTTAGCTAACTCCCAATGGGGGAGGGCTGTATCATCTATTGAAGGGATATCCCCTTCTTGATGAACAATCTCATTATCATCAGCGTTTTGTCCTTTTTTTACTTGCTCTGAAGGGATATTGGGAATCTGGATAAGCTTTTCTGATAAGACTCCACTGATATCAGTCAAACGCTCACCGAGGATTTTAGCTTCTTCTTTCAAACGCATGGACTCCTGTCGGAAAGTTTCAGCTTCATCTTTTTGGCCAGATTTGAAAAGATTACCTATTTGACTGGAAAGTTGATTGGATCGTGCTAAAAAGACATCTAATTCAAATTGAGTTTTTCTCTTTTTTTCATCGAGCATCAAAATCTCATCGATCCAATCGGTCTGCGCAAAATAACGTTTATCTAAGCCTATCAGAATCTTCTTTTTATGCTCACGGATGAAGGAGGTTTGCAACATGTGGAAATATTTCTTTTAGACAAAAATATTATAATTTCACATCTTCGATCAGCTTAATTTTGATCATCAACAATAATGCTATATAATCAGGATTATCTATTTATTTTACTAAATTTCACTCTTATTTTGGTATTTGCATGGCGACATTTGAAATACATCGAATAGATCGATACGTTGCTGTTGGGTATTTTATATATATCAGTGTCTCTACTGCTCAGCCATTTTTCCCTACTCAGCTTGATCCTTTTTTCGTTGTTTTGCCGGTATATTTTTTATTAAGGAAACGGAGGTTTTTTTCTTTGTATTGATGTTTTCTATGTCATTTGGGTTGATCCTATTCATGATAAATTTTTTAATTTTTAAGCAGTTCGTTGTCACTTCTCCCTATTTATGTTTCGATTGGTATTTTTAGGGAACGCCCAGGGAATATTTTGCAGTTCTCTGATATAATATACTGGTTGGCACTTATCTTTGTCAGTTTGCTGGTAATCTTAGATGCTAGTTTGCTCTTTTTAGCGAAATTTCTAGTAAAAAAAATTTTACGATTCGTATATTGGTGTTACGATAGGAATCTTTCTCCTCATGTTGACTTTTAGCTATTTGATCTATGCTTGAGTACATGGTAGATATTACAGGACTATTACTAAGATCCGGACGATCTATCTGCTATACTACCTCTCTCACATCCAAAAGCTTCTTGGGAAAAATAGGATGAGCATTTGCAAAATACAGTTAAGTCAACCGGGTGCTTTATGATATAAATAAGGTTCAGGATATCCAATATTCCTTACTGAAAATGGCCTTTGATGATTAGAAGGTGAAAAAAAAGAATATTTTCTATATCTTCATCAATTCTTGACGGTTTGACTGTTTAGACAACATCATGACACCTTATGTGTATCAAATCGTTCAAAAGTCACAGTGGTTTCAGAACCCACTTTATCTGTTCTAACGATACTGATGATGGGATATTTTTTCTTTTTTTACGGCATCAATACCATTTATTGAAATACCTTTACACAATCAGAAATTTCGTCTGTATTCATAGATCGTTTGAAAAAATTGCATTATCCTTTGGGGATATTTGCCAGTACTTCTTTAAATCGTTCAATTTTCGATCGAAATGTTTTTTTTCAAAAATCAAAGGGTTACGCTCAGAATCCAAGAGGAAAACAACACCACAAAGGGATCGGAAGATCATCAATGCAAAGCATTTCTTTAGATTTTTATTCTACGATTTAGTAAAAAAGGGGGACTATATTATTGATTTTTAATTTATTTACAGTAATTATTACTAAAAAAATAATAAATTACCATTGAATAATGAACTTAATTCAACACCTGTATTGAACTACTATAAAAATGCACTCCATTTCATCAATAGTCTGATCGGTAAAGTAATCAAGTATCTGAAGGTGAAAGGTTTCCTTGAATCTATCGTCATCTTCATCATGAGTGATCACAGAGAAGAGTTTAATAATAATAACTATTGATACCCACAGTGGGAATTACACAAAATATCAGATCTAGATTCCTATGATATAGACAAAGCACCTCAAGTTTTTATATACACCTGAGTATTCATTATGATATCACACCTACAATCATGAAGGAATATTTGGGTTGAAAAATAATTTTGATTCTCTCATCCATGGGCAGAGTCTCTATGATAATCAATAACGAGATGGGGTTCATATCAGGTTACTCCAAGAATTACACTATCGTGAAGCAAGACCGTATTAATAAGGTTTTTACACTATTGGTGGGGGCTTTGACATTACAGATCTTCAACTGAATGATATTCCTAACATCAGATTCTGACAAGAGAAGTTGCTCAAGACGATCGAAAATTCTAACAAGTTTTATAAAAAACAACTTCAGTAGGACGGGTATATATTAAAATACCCCATACCAGGCTATATGGTATTGGTATGAAAGCAAGCAGTGTCTTTTTCGTAGGGCTCTTAATCACACTTAGAATGAACACAACTCTTGCAATGCCAGGTAGTCCTCATCATAAATCAAGCCGTTGTGGTCTCATAGATTGGGGACGTTTTTTATTGACCAACTTCATCCCATTGGAGATGTAGTGTTTCAAGGAACGGACAATACCGTTTTTCCAAGTATTGATGTTCTTATCATACAGATTCAAATCATTAACCAAGTCCACTACATAGGCGATGGATATACCATGACGCAATATTCCTGAGATCAACTTGGAAAAGGTCAATCAAATCATCACTATTTTCAAATATTCGAATTTGATCCGATTTCTTATGATTAACGATAACCTGAAGCATCTCATCATCAAATTGTCCATTTTTGATCTTTTCGATCTCAACCAATAGCAACGCTTTTTGACCTCATCGAGTCTTTCTTATTCCTTGGGCAATGGGTTGATACAATGGAGGTTATAATCACTTAAAAACTTGACAGAACTGCTCACATCCAAGATTTGCTGTTTTTGATTAAAATCCAAATCCATCAAACTACTAGCCCTATTACTTAAAAGCTCTTTGATCATCATGAGATAAAGCGCCTTACGATTTGCTCTACCCAGGCATTCTAAAACCGATGTGTACGCGATCGGCTGATGATCTTCATTAAGGAATTTTTCAAATGTTCCGGTTTACTGATAGTAGGTCGTTTACCGTAGGGATGTTTGTGGAAGAGCGCAGTTATCATTACCCCTTGGACTTGATTGAGGTTATTGTCTTGAAATTGATTAAATTCCTTATAAATAATGACCTATTTGGAAGCTTCCTGAAAAAGTGTATCAATCTGTTTCTATATCGCCTGCTTATTCTGAGGATTAGGTGTTGTCTTGTGCATTTCATAAAGCTCCTAAATATTTTCAATCAAAAGACGTTCCTTTTTTCAATCTTTTGTACCAAAATTTGGTCGGATCGTCACATACTCCCTCGTACTGGTACCCATTTCGATCTATCTTTCATTCGACCTTATATTCCTAATCTAAAACATGTAATGGTAGAATCATAGTAAGGAGTAATAAAAAAAACTTTCCACCACCTCTCTGTTTTATTCTCAATAAGTAAAACTTATAGCTCGAGCTGATGAACGCCTTGCACAGAAAAAAAATTTCTTTACTTTTGCTCGCGTGCTAGGACAAAAACAAAATATTTAGTAGTGGATCAATCTTTTATGAAAGTCGTTGTGGATGAGCTGCTATCATCCACATAAAACCGGGAAAGCTTGTTGTGACGACAAGCTTTTTTCATTAAAATTATAGACTATGTCGAAAATCACTTTCAAAACTGTTCAAAAAAAACGTTTAGCCGATGATATCACACCCGTAGCACTATATCTGAAGCTTCGAGATCGTTTCCCTAACACTTTACTTTTAGAGTCTTCCAACTACCATACTACGCAAAATCATGCATCAATCCTTTGTATCGATCCGACCTCCGAACTCATCATCGACCAAGGTCAAGTGCGTATCTCCTACCCAGATCGTAGCTTAGAAAATTTTTCCATCGATGACTGGTCGACGATTCAGGATTTGATAGATGATTTTCTAAAGCGTTTTCAAGCTGAGAATTTCGCTACGTCCTACTCTGGCCTGTACGGATATGTCTCCTATGACAGTGTACAATATTTCGAGACGATTCGATTGAAGGTTCCTATCAAAGAGGCGTATTACGTACCACAACTGCGCTTGAGCTTTTATGCCAGCTTGATCGTTTTTCATCACTTTTATAACGAACTCAGTATCGTCGAGCACCAGTTTAAAGGAAGAGAAGGTATTTCTATCGGCCAATTGACCGACTTGATCAACAATAGAAATTTTCCTTCTTTTTCCTTCAAATCCATTGGAGCACCTGACTCTAACGTGACCGATGAAGTGCACAAGAAAATGATCACTCAAGGGATCAAGTCCTGTCTCCGCGGTGATGTATTTCAAATTGTGCTCTCACGCCAGTTTAGGCAAAAGTTCAAAGGCGATGAGTTCAATGTCTATCGAGCATTACGCCGCATCAATCCATCTCCTTATCTATTCTATTTCGATTATGGAGATTACAAACTTTTTGGTTCTTCACCCGAAGCACAATTGGTCATTAAGGACCAAACCGCCTATATACATCCAATTGCTGGGACCATTAGGCGTTTAGGCGATGATGAAAAAGACCGGCAACTGTCTGAACTACTCACCAAAGATCCTAAGGAAAATGCCGAGCACGTCATGCTGGTCGACCTAGCACGCAATGACCTGAGTCGTAACTCCTCACAAGTTAAGGTTGAACGCTATAAAGAAATCCAATATTTCTCACACGTATTGCACATGGTATCAAAAGTCTCTGGGAAGCTTAATTCAGGCAGTTCTTCGATCAAAGTATTTGGCAATACCTTTCCGGCCGGTACACTCTCAGGAGCGCCTAAATATCGAGCGATGGAACTGATCGATCAGATCGAAAATCAGCACCGTGGTGTCTATGGCGGTGCGGTCGGTTTCTTTGGACTCGACGGACAAATCAATACAGCCATCATCATTCGCTCATTTATTAGCAAAAACGATATACTTTTCTTCCAATCTGGTGGTGGAGTCGTCTCTGAATCCAAGGAGGAAAATGAAGTGCAGGAAGTTAAGAACAAACTTATGGCCCTATTCAAAGCTACCGAAGCAGCACAAAATATATAAACCTATGAAAGGAAAAATTCTAGTACTTGATAATTACGATTCATTTACATACAACCTGGTATACGCAGTCAAACAACTGACAAAAGCTCCTGTAGAAGTATTTCGAAATGATGAGATCGCATTGGAAGCTATCGACGCTTATGAGAAGATCATCTTATCTCCTGGTCCAGGTATCCCTAACGAAGCTCATATTCTTAAACCACTAATCAAGACCTATGCCCAGACAAAGAGTATCTTGGGCGTCTGCTTGGGACAACAAGCCATCGGAGAGGTTTTTGGTGCCATGTTGCTCAATACTCAAAAAGTCTATCATGGTGTAGCCAGTCTCATCGAAGTCACCGATCCTAATGAGACACTTTTCAGAGGATTACCTAAGAAAATCGAAGTGGGGCGTTATCATTCGTGGATTGTCTCATCAGAAGATTTTCCTACCGATCTCAGGATCACTGCCCTTGGACCCCAAGGGGAGATCATGGCTCTACGTCATAAAGTTTACAATGTCTGTGGGGTACAATTTCATCCCGAATCGGTCTTGACACCGCATGGCGAGAATATCATCACCAATTGGCTAAATCTATCAGTATCATGAAAGACCTTCTACACTACCTCTTTGCCCATAAGACCCTGAGCAAAGAAGAAGCACAAAGTGTTCTGATCGACATGTCAAGAGATCAGTTTAATGCAGCCCAACTCGCAGCCCTAGCTACCGTTTACAACATGAGACCTCCGACACTAGAGGAAATCAAAGGATTTCGACAAGCTTTGTTGGAACTATGCGTAAAACTGGATCTGAGCGAATTCTATGCCATTGACATTGTTGGTACTGGTGGAGATAGAAAAAACACTTTTAATATCTCAACCTTAGCGTGTTTCATAGTAGCTGGTGCAGGAAGTAAAGTTATTAAGCATGGCAATTACAGTGCCTCGTCGGTCACCGGTTCATCCAATCTATTGAATCAACTCGGCTATGTCTTCACTAATGAAGAAGGGAAACTAAAAAAACAACTCGAAATTGTTGGGATCTGTTATTTGCACGCGCCACTATTTCACCCAGCGCTTAAAAAGGTCGTCTCAGTGCGCAGGGAACTTGGTACAAAGACTTTCTTCAATATGTTAGGTCCACTACTCAACCCGAGCAAACCGAAAAATCATCTACTCGGTGTAAGTGATCTGCAAGTAGCCAGACTCTATCATTATCTCTATCAGCAGACCGAAAACGACTATGCGATCATCCACAGTCTCGATGGATACGATGAGATTTCTCTGACCAGTGATCTCAAATGTTACACTCGACAAGGCGAAAAAATCTATCCACCTGAAGCACTAGGTAGCCAAAAAATCGATAGTCGAGAATTGATAGGTGGAAGAAATACCGAAGAAAATACGCGTATCTTCGTTGATATTCTATCTGGAAAGGGGACATCGGCTCAGAACACAGTAGTTCTAACCAATGCAGCTTTTGCATTGGGTTTGCTCAATGGTGAGCACTTTGAATGTAACTATGTTAGGGCTGAAGAATCCTTAAAAAGTGGACGAGCCAAAAATGTTCTAAAAAAATTTTTAGACTATTGACCAAATCTTGATAACTATGAATTTTCTCGACAAAATTATTGCTACTAAGCAGGAAGAAATTACCAGAAACCGTCAGCACAAACCCATAGCGATGCTCGAAAAAAGTAAATTCTTCGAAGGAAAATGTCGATCCCTAGCACAGAGCCTCCAGAAGAGCCACACAGGTATCATCGCAGAATTCAAACGAAAATCCCCTTCAAAAGGGATCATCAACGATCAGGTAACTGTAGAGGAAGTCGTCTGTGGGTACGAAACCGCAGGTGCCAGCGGTATATCTGTCATCACTGATATCAAGCACTTTACCGCACAAGATGAAGACCTACCTACGGCACGTCATAGCATCTCGATCCCTATATTGTGCAAAGATTTTATCATCGACGAATATCAATTGATTGCAGCCAAGGCTATGGGCGCAGACGTCATCTTACTGATCGCTGAAGTGCTTTCAAAAAAAACGGTTAAAATCTTTGCTACCCAAGCTAAAGTGCTTGGACTGGAAGTACTCATGGAACTCCATTCAGAAGAAGAACTCGACAAGATCACCGATGATCTTGACCTTATCGGAGTCAACAATCGGGATTTAAAAACCTTTTCAGTCGATATTGAACGCTCGGTACGACTGTTTCCATGGATTCCTAACAACTTTATAAAGATTTCAGAAAGTGGTATTTCTAAACCGGAAAATATTGTTTACTTGCGAGAGGTAGGTTTTCAAGGATTTCTCATTGGAGAAAATTTCATGCGTTCATCCGACCCTGGAGAAAGCTGTAAAAGATTCATTCGACAATTAAAAGAAATTATTTCATTATGAGGTACATATCATCATATATTAGTATTTTATGCATTCTCTTCCTGACGAATTGCGGTGGCACCAAAAACAAATACCCTACCTCTATTGCATACGGCGGCAAATGGATCCTGCAAGATGCCGCTGAGGTATATGCCAATGACAAAAAAGTGTATATCTCTTTCGATCCAAGAACCTCTTCCTTCCGAGGCTTTGCTGGTTGCAATAAGATACGAGGCAATTATCTCATTAATGATAAAGAGATCGATCTCTTTGAGATCATTACCACTAGAAAAAGTTGCAAGGAGATGAAGACTGAAAACACCTTCATTTCTCTGTTGAAACGAGCTAATAAAATAAAAATAAATCCTCTAAATCTAGAGCTTTATAAAGGAGATATTCTCTTGATTAGATTCAAGAGAGAACGATGATAAGACGTTTGAAAATAAAAGTTTGTGGCATGCGTGATAGAACCAACATCTCGGCAGTAGCAACCCTACAACCAGATTGGATGGGCTTCATCTTCTATCGACCTTCTCCACGATTTATAGGAGACGATTTCATTGTACCAGCTTTGGAAAAAATCTCCAAGGTTGGGGTTTTTGTCGATGCCTCTGAAGAAGAGATATTGGAAAAGTATCTTAAAAACCATTTGGATATGATTCAGTTGCATGGTCGTGAAAGTCCTGCTTATTGTCAAAATCTTATCCAAAAAGGTCTTACTTTGATCAAGGTTTTCGGTATAGATGAGCGCTTCTCCTTTGAGCAGGCTAAAGAGTATGAGAGCACTTGCCGTTACTTTCTATTCGATACGAAAACACCTTCCCATGGCGGAAGTGGTAAGAAATTTACATGGAAGAAACTCTTCGAATATGGCCTAAAAATTCCATTTCTGCTCAGTGGAGGTATCGGACCAGAAGACGTCGACTTCATCAGTACATGCTCTCATCCACAACTCTTCGGTATCGATCTCAATAGTCGTTTTGAAATCAGTCCGGGAGCGAAAAACGTTACAAGCCTCAGCACCTTCATCGAAAAGATCCGATCATGAATTATTTAGCAGATGAAAAAGGTTTTTATGGATGCTTTGGTGGAGCCTTTGTCCCTGAAATGTTACAAGCTAATATCGAGAAGCTTCAACGACACTATAAAGAAATCATCAATAGCGAAGCCTTTCAGAAGAGATTTAAAACACTCCTACGGGATTATGTTGGACGTCCATCTCCCCTATTTTATTGCGAAAATCTTTCTACCCATTATCAAACTAAGATCTACCTCAAACGCGAAGACCTCAATCATACTGGTGCACATAAGATCAATAACACTATAGGGCAAGCCCTATTGGCTCTAAGCCTTGGTAAGAAAAAAATCATTGCCGAAACTGGTGCCGGGCAACACGGTGTAGCTACAGCTACGATTTGCGCTCTGTTGGGTTTGAAATGCATTGTATTCATGGGTGATACTGATATTAACCGTCAGGCGCCTAATGTAGACCGAATGAAAATGCTCGGCGCAAAAGTCGTCCCAGTTCTCAGCGGAAATAAGACACTCAAAGATGCGGTCAATGAAGCCATTCGCTATTGGATCAATCAACCGGAGAGTTATTACCTGATCGGCTCAGTAGTTGGGCCACATCCTTATCCGCAGATGGTGGCTGAATTCCAAGCGGTCATCAGTGAAGAGATTCAAGGGCAATTACTAGAAAAAGAAGGCTTGTCTTGTCCCGATTGTATCATCGCTTGTGTAGGTGGTGGCAGCAATGCGGCAGGAGCTTTTTATCATTTTCTCGAGCAAGAATCCGTTAGGATCATCGCTGTAGAAGCTGCAGGCTTAGGTGTTGATACTCCCCATACTGCAGCTACGACATACCAAGGTTCTCGAGGGATCTTACATGGTAGTATGACGCTACTTATGCAGGATGAAGATGGACAAGTCATCGAACCGTATTCTATTTCAGCTGGGCTAGATTATCCAGGCATCGGACCTATGCATGCTCATCTGTTCGACACGAAACGGGCTGAATTTCTCCATGCCACTGATGAAGAAGCACTACGAGCAGCTTACGAACTCACCCGTATGGAGGGTATCATCCCTGCCTTGGAGAGCGCTCATGCCTTAGCAGTGCTACCCAAATTAAGCTTTCAAAGAGATGAGATCGTCGTCGTTAATCTCTCTGGTAGGGGTGATAAGGATATGGATACCTATATCAGCCGATTGTCTAAACTTTCTACCTTATGAATGCGATACAACAACTCTTTGCTAAGAAGCGAAAAAATCTTCTCAGCATTTATTTCACAGCTGGTTATCCAAAATTGGATAGCACTCAAGCATTGCTAGAAAGCTTGCAAAAAGCTGAGGTAGACCTGATAGAAATAAGCATGCCATATTCAGACCCTCTAGCCGATGGGCCAACCATCCAAAAGAGTAGCCAAAAGGCACTAGAGCATGGGATGACCATCTCACGACTTTTTACACAGCTAAAAGAACTCAAAGGAGTCATCGATATACCTCTGATCCTCATGGGGTATTACAATCAGTTTCTGTGTTTTGGACAGGAACGTCTCTTGCAGGCGTGTGTAGACGTCGGTATATCAGGTTTAATCTTACCTGACTTACCACCTGAGATCTATCAAGCGCAATACCGAACACTTTTTGAATCCTATGGCTTGCTACTCATCTTTCTAGCCACCCCTCAAACGTCCGACCAACGCATCCGGATGTTGAGTGAAATGAGCCAGGGATTTCTATATCTGGTTTCTTCGACTTCAACTACAGGAGCTAGAGAAACATTTGGAACAGAACAAATTATTTTTTTTGAGCGGGTGAAAGCACTAGACCTGAAAATTCCCAAATTGATCGGCTTTGGGATTTCAAACAAAGTCACCTTCGAACTGGCTTGTCGATATGCTGATGGAGTCATTATTGGAAGTGCTTTCATCAACGTCTTGGATAAAAATAGATTAGAGAAAAGCGTTGAGAATTTTATAATATCTATCCGATAAGATAATGCATTACTGATAATATAAATCTCTTAACAAAAGAAAATACATCTTCTATCGGAAATAAAATAACAAAAAATCTCAACATCATCAAAAAAACACCGTAAAGTCCTAGAAGAAAAATGTAACCAGAGTCAACTACCCAATACTTCAAAAATGTTGTACTAGCCTTTTCATGAGGTGAATTTACTTCACCAACCTTTATATTAGGCGTTTTGTTTTACAAAAACTGACTATCATTTCCAGACCACACCAAGGGAAAAAGAAAACGAATCTATTTCAAAAGGTAATTTATCTATTCTCCGGCCTCCAGAGGTAGCATCGTTACTACTCTATATATGTTATTCAATACCCAAGGTCGTCTCTTTGAAGACTACTGCGTCAAACTTTTCATCGAACTTCAGGGGTGAGAATCTTCTAAACAAAATCCATCGAAATATTCAATGAAAGCTCAGAATTGAAAAACCACCCATTGAAAAATTGGAACCTCATCAATACCTTTGTACTGGCCTATGATTGGAAAAGGTCTGCTTTAATGTTACAGAATTTTTCCATGGAGAATTTTTCAAACAAACGATCTTCCGGAAGATCTTACACACAAAAGAAGCATCCAAAGAAATGCTCCAATCGGCCTTGATTATGAAACTTCAAACAGGCGATCTGGACGAATCTACCTTATTAAAAGTAAAACAATTTGATTTGATGGATGGCGGGATCATAGATAATCAGGGTTTTGAAAGTATGATATCGGCGCATAAAAGACGTATTAAGTGAAAAAGCTTTTTCAAGTCTTTTGATCTGATGCTCGTCAACGATGTCGGTAGCCATTTTATGAATCCTTTATCAAATACCATCTCTGACTCCATATACGTTCCTCAATGTAATCAATCTGAATACATGAGCATCATACTGAAAATCTTATGCTTGATCCGGGATACTGATCATCTTCGTAGAACTCCAAATATAGACTAGCTAGCTCATATCCGTCGGTGGAGTGATCTTCGGAAGATCGTTATTACCTCTCATTATATTGAGCCTAGTCCAACCTATAAAACAAAGTATGAGCAGTTTATCTCTCAAATCAAGAATATCTAAAACCTTTCTTCCTAAGATCATTGTTTTTTTTTGTCTCATATCTTTATAAGATACATTTGCATCTCGTCACGAAAATATTTAAGGTTAGGACACGATCGGTATTGATATTGAGCAATAGAGTATTCACCAAACGTATCCTCAGAATTTTGTACGACCACTTTTACGAATCTCCTCAATGGAGAAAGTCTAGCAAATGCTATCACGTCTATACGCCCCCTCATTTTCTAACGAAATCAACCACTAAAGAATGCACAAGTTCACTTGAACTAGATCCCTCAAAATCAATGTAAATCATAGCTTACAATTCTTATAGCATATCCCTTACACTATGGATTTGATTTGGAAAAAAACGATCAGTAGACAAAAAAGTCTCTCTGATCGCTTGTGGATAATTCACTACGTGTTACAATCTACCCATTATATCTATGAGATTGGAAAAAGATTCCTCAATGGCTCATCAGTTTAGCACCTGTACTATACAAAGCGAATAACAGACATTAAAAAATACTTAAAAATGAACTATCAACGATTTAAGGATGATCCATTTTGTATGTACAATGAGTTGGGAAAAATTTATGAAGTCCAGGACTTCAAATTATTGACCGTTGATAACGTCCCCCTTTCCTGAAAAATTCAAAAATTTAAAATGAATGTGTTCTATAATCACGTGCCCCGAAAATGGCACTGCCTAGGCGAATCATCGTGCTGCCACAAGCTATAGCTGTTTGATGATCGGAACTCATACCCATAGAGAGGGTTTCCAATGTAGGGTCTTTTTCTTTGAGCTGTATGAAGAGCTTATGTAAGGATTTAAATTCAGCATGTAACTGATGCTCATCTTCGGTGAAAGTAGCCATACCTATCAAACCGATGACCTTCACATGCTCCATCCGGATATAGGTTTCTGAGGTCAAGATCTCACTAGCCTCCATGGCTGTCATACCAGTCTTGCTCTCCTCTTGAGCGATTTTCACTTGAAGCAGACAACGAATCGTACGTCCACACCTCATAGCCTCCTTATCAAGAGTCTCAAGGTGGCTGAGTTTTTCAATACCCTGGATTAGGTGGACAAAAGGTGCGATGTACTTAAGCTTGTTGCGTTGAACTTTACCGATCATATGCCAACGGATGTCCTTCGGAAGACGTTCGTATTTCTCAAGCATCTCCTGGATATAGTTTTCACCGAAGTCACGTTGCCCAGCTGCATGGGCAACTTCGATGGCCGAGATGGGTTGTTTTTTAGACACGACCACAAGAGTCAATTTAGAAGGCAAGCTGCGTTTGATCTCATGTAAACGTTCAGCGATGTTCATAAGTCATTCATTTCGTAGATGGTGAGTCCACTCAACAATTTGGGTCTGATGAAGGTACTCTTAGGCGGTAGCTTTAGATTTAGATCTGAGACACGTTTCAAATCCTCAATCGAAATGGGATAAAAACCAAATCCTACCTCGTACTCACTCTGATCGACTAACTGCTTGATTTTTTGAATGCTTTGTATGCTTCCTTCTCCATAGATAAACTTCATCCGATCTGAATGACACGTATCTTGGATATCAAGAATCGACCTCAAAACAGTCTGCTCAAACAGATAGGTATCCAAGGTGCCAAGACCTTCAGGCTGAAAACAGTATTCGGGTTTGATGTGTAAATCATAAAATCTGCCCTGTAGATATAAGCTTATGTGATGCTTACCCAAAGGAAAATAGAAGTCTTCTCCTTGATCCGTCACCTGATAAAAAATCTGGAGCTTTTTTAAAAACTCAGAGGGACTGAGTCCATTGAGATCTTTAACCAGCCTATTATAATCATAGATCTTGATCTGAGTATCGGCCACAAGATAGGCCAATACATAGTGATAAGGCTTAGATCCATCTGTATGACTGTCGGATCTTACTTTCCGTTGTGCATATAAAGCTACACTGTCGACACGGTGATGACCGTCTGCAATGTAGAGTTTATCTATTTGCTCAAACTTTTTTTGAATACGTGCTTGATACGGTTGTTCGTCAATGCGCCAAAGCTTATGTTGGATAGCTTCATCATCAGAGGTGAAACTGAGCAAGGGTGCGTGACGTATCTTCTCAGTCATGAGCTGATGAATCTCTGTATTCTCATCGTAGAGTAAGAGCACAGGCTCTGCCTGAAAACGAACCTCTTCAAGATAATCAGCAAAGAGTTCTTTACGTTGTTCTAAAATTTCCTCATGTTTTTTGATCACACCGTTGAAAAAATCTTCCACATGTACCAATCCGATGAGGCCGATGAAAATGTCTGAAGGGGAAAGTATCCTTTGGTAAATGTAATACGCAGGATTTTTGTCTCTGAAATAATAACCCTTTTCATGAAAGGATTTGTAATTTTTCCGTACGGCTTTAAAGCGTTCCTTCCACGACGCTTGACTTTTCTCCAAAGTAGGCCTAATGATCTGAAGAAATGAATACAGATTTTTTTGAAATACCGTGTCGAGTTCTTCCTGAGTATACCAACCTGGGTTGTTCGAACAGATCTGACCTACCCATTGTTCCACAGGCTTTACGCTCTCAAAAGGTAAAAACCTAGCCATGTCTACCTAGTTGGGTGGGGGAAACGTCTGATGATTTGCTGAGCCAACTCAATACCTATTTGATCCTGAGCTTCTTGAGTCGACCCACCAATATGAGGGCTTAAGGATAGTTGAGGGTGCATCAAAACTTTCATCGATGGGGTAGGTTCGTTTTCAAATACGTCCAAACCAGCATAGGCCACTTGGCCCGTATTGAGCGCCTTGAGCAAATTGGATTCGTTAACTAGGCCTCCTCTAGAAGTATTTATAATCCCTACTCCTCGTTTCATCACTGCAAACTCCCTTTCACTTAATATAGGATGATCTTGCTTAGGTACATGAAGTGTGATGAAATCCGACTTTTTCAAAACTTCTTCTTTTGAGACGATAGGAATTTTAAAAGAAACTTCTTGACCATCAAAAAAATTCAGTGTGACGGTATGGTCATCAGGTGTTTGGTCAAAAACTTTCAAATCCATTCCTGTGCCTAATGCAATTTTCATCACTGCTTTACCAATCCGTCCAGCTCCAATCACACCTAGGGTTTTCCCTTTGAGCTCTATTCCTTTGGAATAATTCTTTTTTAAAGTTTTAAAATTTTGATCTCCTTGTAGAGGCATTTCTCTATTGGTTTCGTGGAGGAAACGAGCCATACCAAATAGATGGGAAAAAACTAGCTCAGCTACCGAATGAGAAGACGCCTCTGGAGTATTAATCACTTCAACACCTTTTTTTCGGGCATAGGCCACATCGATATTATCTAGCCCTACTCCACCTCGACCGATAAGTTTCAGACCGGTACAAATATCGATCAAAATTTGAGGTACCTTTGTTGTACTGCGTACCAACAAGATTTCCACTTGATATTCATTAATAAACCTAGCGAGTTGATCCTGAGCCACTTTCTGCTCAATAAACTCAAAACCTGCATCTTTCAATGCCGTTATACCTGATGTAGACAAGCCGTCATTGGCTAAAATTTTCATTGGCTGAAAAATTTTATTCTGTTTGAATATATGTACCTCTTAGGTAAATCGATTTTCAAAGGCTTTCATCACATCGACCAAAACCTGAACACTTTCTTTCGGAAGGGCGTTGTACATACTGGCTCGGTACCCACCGACAGAACGATGTCCATTGAGTCCCACGATACCGGCGCCCTTCCACATTTTGTCAAAGGTTTCGCTGAGTTCTTGACGGAGCAAGATAAAGGTAGCATTCATATCCGAACGATCTTTTGTAGCACTCACACCACGAAAGAGGGTATTGCGATCGATTTCCTCATAGAGCAATCCTGCTTTTTCACGATTCAATTTTTCGATAGCTTGAATACCCCCTTGGTTCTTAATCCATTCCAAGGTGAGCATCGAAGCATAGACGGAAAACACTCCAGGTGTATTGAGCATACTTTCTTTAGCGATTTGAATCTGATAATCTAAATATGAAGGAATATCTCGTCCCGTATTATCCAAAAGTGACTTTTTCACTACGACCAAAGTAGCTCCAGCTGGTCCCATATTTTTTTGCGCTCCGGCATAAATGAGATCAAAATAGGAGAAATCCAAGCAACGGCTGAATATATCTGATGACATATCGCAAACTAAAGGAACATCAACATATGGGATGGACTTGGACTGTGTACCATAAATTGTGTTGTTGGAGGTATAGTGGAAATAATCTACATCTGAAGGGAGTTTATAAGTCTTCGGTATCGATACATATTGCTCAGCCTTGGAGGAAGCTACGACCTCTACTTTGCCAAATTTTTTAGCTTCTTTGATAGCCCTAGAAGCCCAGGTACCTGTATCAAGATAAGCCGCTCTACCTCCAATCCGCAACAGATTATAGGGTACCATAATGAATTGTAAGCTGGCCCCACCTTGAAGGAAAAGTACGGCGTATTCGTCACTCAACTGCATGATCTCTTTGACTAAGGCCCGGGAATGTTCCATCACCGCAACGAAATCTTTGCTACGATGGGATATCTCAAGCAAAGAGAGTTCTAACCCATCAAAATTGAGGACGGATTGAGCTAATTTTTTAAGGACTTGTTGCGGTAGTATACACGGCCCTGCACCGAAATTGTGTTTTTTCATAAAAAATGAACTTGATCAAGGTATGAAAGCTCCTACAAATGTAAAAAAATCATTTTAAAAAATGATGAGGTATGGGAGGCCGCCGTTTTAAAAAATTCTCTATACCAGATTTCAAGCAATCTAAGTAACGATTGATATTGAATTCGGCACCAATAGGTGTATTCAACGGTTTGAATTTGTGATCGACAATCACGTAATAGGTTTGAGTATTGGTTTTGAAATGTTTGATCTGAAATTCAGTCCATTTCTGCCAAAGGTCTTGAACCCCTTCTCTAAAATATCTGATGGATATCGCGCCTTTTCTGGGAGAATTTGTCTGTTATCTACGTACAAGGAAATGATGACAAAATCATTGTTTAAAAAGTGTCTGTCCCACTTATTAGACTAGACAAGATCTTTCGTTTTACGACAATTTGCACAGGTATAGCCTGTAAAGTTGAGAAGGATTCGCTTCAGCTGTCCCCTAGCGTGGGCGAGACCATATTTATAGTTGTGAAAGACCATAAATCTATGAGGACCTCTCTCAATACCTTCCACATACGGATCAAGCATACCCATCTGGGCTTGTAAAAAAAACCTTGAAAATTATCACTATAAATCTTCTGAGGGATGAAGCCACTCAAAAGCTTTAAGGGTCCAGTAAAAAGGTCAGGCAAGATGTAAATGGAAAATATGAATAAAAGTAAAGCCAAAAGCAATCTGATCATACCGATACCTTGAACAGAATTATCTTTCGATAGACGAAATACCCATAATACAATAAATACTCAATAAGTCAAATAGTACCAACCAAAAGTTTATAAAAATATCTCGTTTGATAACATTCCATTTCCAGACAAATCACCATTCGATAAGAATTTCATCGCCAGCGCCAACTCGATGAATTCAAAAGAAACCTTGACTGTATTCAACCATTCACCTGAACGCGAGAGGGCCTTCAACTAGCCAGGAAAGACGGCAAAAAGTATAAAAGGTACTGCTAATCCTATGGAAAAACCTAGTATACCAACCAGAGCCCCCTATAGGACGTTCTCTGTAGCCACTTCGATAAGTAAAGTACCAACGGTCAGTATGGTACAGGAGAAAGAAACCAAAACCAAAACTAAGGCTATAAAAAATATTTCCAACAGGCCACACCTCATGTGGATTTTTGCTCGACTGTATTTACCTAGGATTCGGTCAGATTGATATCAAAAACACCGAAAAAAAACAGAGTAAAGAGGGTAAATAACAGGGAAAAGAGGAGATTTAAGCAGGGATTTGTAGAGAGTTCATTCAATGTAAAAACTTCAAAAAATAGGGTAATACATAGACCCAAAACTAAGTAGATTATAACGATAGATAGGATGTAGGTTAGGGCCTTTCTGATACTAGAAGATTTACCCTTACTGCACTTAGTGAAAAACTCACTGTCAATGGAATCATTGAAAAAATGCAATGCATCAATACTGCGGCAAGACCACCAAAAAGACCAATGAAAAAGATCTGATACAGTTCTGACTAGGAGATGCGTTTGGGGGAATTTTTATGAACAATGGAATTCTGCATAGACTACTGAATAAAGTCTACCCCTTGCCGGTTGGAGATGTCATCAGAAGAAATTTTGAGATCGATCTGAAAAGGGAGATACTGATTGTTAGGTAGTAAACAATGGTTTTCATCACAGATTTGAAATTCAACCTCCGTCTTGATATTAAAGGGTTCAGTCGATAAGGTTTTGACCTTCTGCTTGTAGAAGACTTTATCATCGAAATATTGGATACCCCTACCTAATTCTGGCAAAGATTTTTCTTTCAATTAACCACTTCCTCGAGTGCACCGACTCTCTTGTAAGTCTTACCTTCATCTTTGAAATCGGACTGAAGTGGGGATACCGATCTCACCTACTTTGAGAGGCGTATAGAATACAAATACCACCCCTCTTCTAATTGAACATTTATCGATAATTCGTAGGTTTCATCAGAAAGTTTTCCCCAACTGGAGGTTTATTATTTTACTGGATTCAAGACCTGTTCCATTACATAGGCCGATAGAAAGGACCACAAAAGGAAAAAAAAGATTTCTCATGTACATAAATAAATATTTAAAACTTTTTTAGTGCTTTCTACCACCTTAAACCGTTCGTCGAGACGTCTTCCAATGATCCATATAATAGCACCTTCGGCATTGATTAATAGCCAAGTTTGCTCTTTTTCAAGGAGAGACAATTGTTCATCTTTGAAATATTTACTAAGCTTTTTACCTGTTTTCATTCCCAAGGGGTAAAAATAATCACCTTTTCGCCAAATCCTCAACTGCAAGGGCAACTTGACCTTATCGAGATCGACTGAAGCCGCTGCAGTTTTTTCCCGTTTGGTGGTTATAGAAAATGAGATGGGGATGGGTTTTTTGATGGGATTCCATCCATTCACTTCATATACCTCTTGATCCGGAAAAGACCTTGAAACTAGTAACCAATGATCTCTGTTTTTGATAAGACGATAAGCATCTGAGAAGAGCTGTTTACCAGATTGCGCAGTTAAAAGGCGCGTTAGATCAGTGGTATTGAATTTATAAGGAGAAAATAACTTAAATAGATAAACCGCCAATGGATCAATCAGGCTGAGTTTTAGGCAACTGATCTTCCATATCAATGGATCGGTAGTCTTTTCTAAGGTGATTTCCTCAGCTACTCGTCTCAACGATTTTTCTATCAAAAGATCTTCATCAGCCAGATGGGTCTTGGTTTTTCTAAAAGATTCATGGAAATCAGGCGAAAGATCTCGCAAGATGGGTATTAAACGGTGTCGAAGGCAATTCCTCAAATATTTATCCTCTTGATTGCTGGTATCTTCCCGCCATACAATCTGCTGTGCTAGGGCATAACTCAAAATCTCAGCCCTGGTGAAAGCTAAAAGAGGACGGATGATCCTTCGCTGTTTGGGTCGAATACCTAACAAACCTTTGATTCCTGTACCCCGGATTAGATTAATAAAAAAGGTCTCTATCGAATCGTCGAGATGATGCCCCAAAGCGATCAGGTCGTACGCTCCGATATTGAGCAATTCTATAAACCAAGTATGACGGAGTTCACGGGCAGCCATTTGGATAGAAAGCTTATGCTGATACATATAGGTATAAGTATCAAAATGCTTACTGTAGAAAGGGATCCGACGCCTTGAACAGAAATCAGCAACAAAGTTTTCGTCTTGATCAGCAGCTGCCCCCCGAAGTTGAAAATTAGCATGGGCCACGTCTAAAGTACAGTCAAGTTCAAGTAGGAGATCCAAAAGGACCATACTGTCAAGCCCTCCACTGACAGCCACTAAGATTTTTTTGTTTTCGAGTAGGAAATTTTCTCTGGTCTCTTTCAAAAATTTTTCCTTATACGACATAAGATCCGTCTCTATTCCTCTCTATTGGTTATACCACGTTTTGATTTCCAGAGCCACCTCTTGAACCGATCTGTCATTGACATTAATTCGTTTATAAGCCTTTTCATAAAAAATCTCACGCTTGGGAAGATGTTCTACGATAAACTCATGTAAAGATTCATCGCTCAGCTGAACGATCATCGGCCTACTAATTTTTTGTAGTCGCAACCTCTTGAATAATATTGAAACACTCGTCTGCAAATAAATGGTTTTGGCATACTTATTCATCAGATTCATATGATCATGATGACAAGGTGTACCTCCACCTACTGAAAGTACATAACCTGTATGAGATCGTAAAAAAGTTTTCAGAGTTTCATGCTCGATTTGCCTGAAACTGGTTTCCCCTTGCTGCTGAAAAATCTCTCCTATTTCCTGACTTTGCTGTTCAACAATCAGTGTATCGAGATCGTAAAAGTCATAATCTAAATCTAATGCTAAAACCTCTCCTACCGAAGTTTTCCCACATCCCATGTATCCAATCAGAATCGGATTTATACTCATATATCTTTTCAAATCCAGGTTAAAAGTAATGATTTCCTAACATTTTTTCAGAGTAGATTTGTGAAACAAAAAAATCATGCTATATTTGCCACCGCATCAACCGAGACCTGGTAGCTCAGTTGGTAGAGCATTACACTTTTAATGTAAGGGTCCTGGGTTCGAGACCCAGCCAGGTCACTAGAGATATCATATAATTCATTTATTATCCAGATAATAAATGAATCTAAGATTATGAGATTTAGTCAATATTTTAGATAAAAGACATTATTTCATCTTTTCCTCTCTCGTTTCCTGCATTTAAAAGTTTGTCTCCAAATCGAGAAGAACTTACTTATGTCTATCTTTATTTGTGTAGGACTTCTCAATAGGTTTTTTGCCTTTCAAAAGAGGGATTTTTACTTTTAATTTCATTATAGTTTTTAACTTTATAATAAGATCAATAAAAGTAAGAAACCAAATTGAGAAATTGAATTCAGCGCCTGATCTTGATATTAGCAACAATCAATTTCCTAATAGACTGTTTATTGAAGCTTCCAGAGAGGGAATGCTAGATGAGATTGAATCTCTTTTAAATGTAGATATTAACCCTATCGTTAGGGGTGGTCAAGGTATAAGTTTACTTCATATAGTTGCTAAAGAAGGATATGAAAAATAACATACATACTTTTGGATCATCTTGATACTGATGTGAATATTAAAGATGATTATGGTAATATCCCGCTTAATCTTACAATAAATTATGATCGATATGAAACTGCTAAATTGATTATCAATTCTATGATTAAAAAAGATTTTTCTGTTGAAAAATCGGATTCTATCACAAGAGGAGATCATGATTATTGTGAGAATTGCAAATTAGAAATTAATCAAATGAAAGAAATTAACATTAACGAGAGAGAGTTTATATTATATGATTTTCTTTTATTAGAACAGACATCTAAATTGTTAAGTACTATACGTAATGAAACCAATAGAAAGAAATTTATCAAAAGAGCTTAATAATATAGAAAAAGATTTCCTATATACTTTGAAGAAATAAAAACAAAATTCAAAGAGGCAAGGAATTTAGTAGAAGGAGCATTACAATACACTAATTTACTCTAAATGAACTAATAACAGAAACTATATCCAAAAAAATAGAGCCTTAATATTTAAATAATTTAATAAAAACTAAACAAATTTTTGATTATTTGTAGTATCAAATCCTTCAATTATACCCACTACAAAGGTCAAAATCTTTATCACGGAAGTATACCATACCGACTCATATTGAGGATAAAATCAAATATTTGGCTACTGAAGAAGGTATGGTTAAGGTAGAAGCTCAATTGGTTAATCTCAAAAAAGAATTTAAAAAAGCTATAACTAATATTATTAGTAATATTGGCTGTTGTCTTCAGAGTATGAAAATCCTCAATTCATCATTTTCAAATGCCCCCAAAGCTTTCTGAATTTTCCAGCATATTTACACAAGGCGTGATTTTGACATATTCATTCGAAAAATTTTTTTAATTTTGAAAGAGAGATTATCAAATTATATCAGCTATCATACTTTGGAGTCTTTTTCCAGACCACTGTAACATCTTCTTGCTCAGTAAGAGGTTTTTTACGTACCGTATCAGGATAGACATCTTTGTTGATCTTACCGTACATCTCTCCTGCACCTACAGTGATCCAATAAGGCACCATAAAAATCAAGAAGCTTAGACACCAAAAACCCGCCACAGTAATACATAGGAAGAGCAAGAAACCTAAAAATTGTGCTATGGCTGTCATGCGCTTGCATTTTGTCTTCAAAACTAACCATTTTTTATAAAAGCATTGGCGTATCAACGAAGAGAAAAAGGAGTTTCGTAACTTACCTGCCTTGAGACAGAATCAATCTACACTAAGTGATGGACTACCGTATAGAAAAAGACACTATGGGTCAGGTACGTGTACCTGCTGAAAAGTATTGGGGAGCACAAACTGAACGCTCACGTAACAATTTCAAAATTGGGCCAGAAGCTTCCATGCCCTTAGAAATTATCGAGGCGTTTGCCTATTTAAAGAAAGCCGCTGCTTATACCAATTGTGATCTAGGTGTACTTACTGAGAAAAAAAGGAATTTGATCGCCCAAGTTTGTGATGAGATTCTTCAAGGCCAGCTCAATGATCAGTTCCCTTTGGTTATTTGGCAAACCGGGTCAGGTACTCAATCGAATATGAATATTAATGAGGTGATTGCCAACCGAGCCCATGTATTGAATGGAGGTAAACTTGGTGAGGGCCGTTCTGTGATCCATCCCAATGACGATGTAAACCAATCCCAATCCTCCAACGATACTTATCCAACGGCGATGAATATTGCCGCATATAAGAAGCTGATGGGAGTAAGTATTTCTGGGATAGAACAACTCTGCGATGTGCTGAAAAAAAAATCTAAAGCCTTCAAAAATGTGGTCAAGATCGGACGGACACATCTGATGGATGCCACCCCTTTGACACTTGGGCAAGAATTTTCTGGCTATGCATCCCAACTCGATCATGGACTGAAGGCTCTTAAAAATACTCTTGAACATCTCTCAGAACTGGCTTTAGGTGGAACAGCCGTAGGTACTGGACTTAATACCCCTAAAGGTTATGACGTTAAAGTGGCCGATTATATTGCACGATTCACTGTTTTGCCTTTCAGAACCGCTAATAATAAATTTGAAGCTTTGGCTACTCACGATGCTTTAGTCGGCGCACATGGGGCATTAAAGCAATTAGCTGTTGCTTTGATGAAAATCGCCAATGATATCCGGATGCTAGCCTCCGGACCACGCTCAGGTATTGGGGAGATCCTGATTCCGGCAAATGAGCCGGGTTCTTCCATCATGCCTGGAAAGGTAAACCCCACACAATGCGAGGCGCTCACTATGGTCTGTGCACAGGTGATGGGTAACGATACGACCATCTCCATAGCAGGAGCATCAGGGCATTATGAGTTGAACGTCTTCAAACCGGTGATGGCTTACAACTTTTTACAATCAGCTCAATTGATCGGGGATGCTTGTGTATCATTTGCTATGCATTGTGCCATAGGGATCGAGCCCAATGTAACACGTATCAAAGAATTGCTCGAACGCTCTTTGATGTTGGTTACTGCCTTGAATCCTTATATCGGCTATGAAAAGGCCGCCGAGATCGCCAAAGCAGTGCATAAAAACCATACTACTTTGAAAGAGGAAGCCCTTCGATTGGGTTATCTTACAGCTGAGCAATTTGACGCTTGGGTGCGTCCAGAAAAAATGGTTGGAAATTTGGACTGATTCACAAGATTTCTTACAAATACCTTGGTATGATTATGAAAGACTCTTGTCCTGAGCGATGGGTTCAGCGATATCCATTACAAGGACATCGCTTTTTTCTCCTTATTTTTCAAGCCATCGGCAAGCATGGTTTTACAAAAAGCACATCCCGTAGCGATGAATTTGGGCGAAGTCTTAAGCAATTCTTCAGTCCGCTCGACGTTGATGTCTTTTTGACCCGGTTCGGTCTCTTTAAACATTTGGGCCCACCAACACCACAGCATAAAGAATTGTTTCTACAACGCTTCTTAATCTCTATAACCTTAGCATCGAGTTTCTTGATCAGTGCTCTAGGGGTCTCATATATCCCAATTGGCTCTGTCGAGATAGCAAGGGATCGTGAAAGATGATACGATATCCTTTGAAAGTGCACCTTTTATGTTCAACCTCTTCTCTTGAAGGATCTGTTGCAAAAAAAATTGATATGATGCATGACTTGATAAGTCCCACCTAGATCGGGATATTCATTTTTCAAGGTATTGAAGGAATGAGGACAGGTAGTCACGATTTTTTTAACCTGATATGTATTGAGTGTTTGAATTTTTTTCATAGCCTGTATCTGAAAGAGGAATTCATTGCCTGTACGCCTAGCAGGATCTCCTGTACAACGATTCTCTTCGCTCAAGACGACAAAAGAGAACTTAGCGCAGCATTTAACAACTTCACAAAGGATTTGGTGACTTTTTTTTTGGTTCTATCGTCAAAACTACCACACAACCCACCCAAAATAGTACCTCAGTTTGAGTACCCTTTTCAAAGTGTTGGGCTATGGTTTTCACTTGTTGTTCATCCATCATGAGGAGATCAATCGTTTAGGTGTCCATCGTTAAAGACTTGGATATTGGTATTTCTCTTTACCAGGTCTGTGAATTTTTCCCGATATTGGGTAAGCCCGTATTCATGTGACTGTCGATCCAATGATAGTTCCCATCAATGGCTTATTAAAGAGGATAGCATGGTATTGAAAGCTGTATTTTTTGAGCCAATATTCTGTGAATTTTCTATGTACCTCGATGCGAGAGGTAAAAAAAGGTAATAATGTACCCATCCTCATACGAACCGTTAATCACCTCCAAAACATTGAAATAAATAGGTACATACTATATAAATAAATACCAATCATTTATGTATATATTCATAAATGATAGTATTGATGAGATAATTTTTATATTTTTTTAGTAATAGATTAATAGCATATTAACTATTTTAATTTTTTATATAATAGATACTTGATATTTATTATATTTAATAAAATATTATTATTATAATTTATATTTATCATTTTGTGTAAATAAATTTTAATGTATATCAGAAGTTCCTTCATAAAAACCGGTTGGACTGAATCAATCGAACGACTTTTTTTAAGGCTGATTTGCTCTCATTCCCATTACCATAAACTAATAGGATATCACTATTTTTGATTTTATAATCTTTAGAGAGCTTTGATATCCAATCGATTGCTCCAAATTGTATAAGACCGTAAGAAATCAATGTATGAGCAATCGACTTATTAGAGATTAGTCCATGGCATCTGAAAAAGACGGATGATAACGCTCCATGCATGATAAGTTGTTTTTCCGTCTCCAATATCTCCTTGTCTGTTTGCGTGTTGGGGAGTAATAAAAATTTTTTCTTAGGTTTTATGTCCTTATGATAAATATGGTTGAAGTTATGGTTTAACCACGTGAATCTTATGTCTTTTTTACTAAAAAATGATCTTAACCATGCAAACTCTTCTGGATGAGTGACCATCCAGCGACCACTGATAGTTATCAATACATTGGGCTTATCATTTCTCTTTGAAATGCTCGATATAGTATAGAACAAATGGCATTCTATCTTTTTACTAGATAGACATATATCGATAAGATAAAAATACCACTTCAACCTTAGAAATACTCCTAATATCTTGGTTGTCTTTCATCTCATTTACAGTATTAAATCGATACAATAAATTATAATATAAATAAGATTTAAGTTCATTTGAAGAAAAAATCCCTTTCTCCCGACTATTTTTTTTGATTAAAACATAAAATCTGTTTAATTATTTTAATCTTTAAATTGTGTACAGTGACAATCACTGTATATTCCTTTCTACCCTGTTTAAATAATCGTAAACAATATATGTAAAATTCAATTTGCTAGATACAAGGTATGTTAGAAACCTTTCTATAATATTTTATCAGGAGACAGACTGGCTTGAATAAGTTTGTACTTTATTGATAAACTTGATCACAGCCGGTATCCTTGCTTTTTCAGCTATTGTAGGAATTATTGCTAGCATCGTACCAAGAACTACCCATCATATGGTCTCCATAATATTCATCTGAGATAAATAAAATAGCAAAAAAAGGTGGTCTCTATGATGATAAAATAAACATCATGGTAGATCTTTTATTTTTTTAAAATTAACTACATATTAAGTTTGTAACTTTATATTCTATTTATTTTTATATTTTTAATAAAATTAACTACCCGATTTCTGATGGCTATATAATTTCCCTAGTTAAAAAACTATACCATGTATTCAGTAAAATTACTAATTTAACAGTGATTATTTATATAATTCATATTGATAGAAGTTTTTTATACTCAAGATCTAAAAGATTATCCTTTTAAAAGCCTAATAAAGATCATCAATTTAAATAAAGGTAAAATGCTAAAAAATATCAATATCTAGATAGACTATGGTAGTGATCCTATGATCGAGAGTGAAACTCCCCTGCGGCTTATACAATAAAATGAACCTAATCAAGATGATATTTAAATATGGTTCATAAAACCCAATAAAGAACTAGATTGTTATATGATAAAAACCTATCAACCAACAGATTCTGGTATTTTTGTTTGGGATCTAATAAAATCTATTTGAGAGAAGAATATAATAAAGATCCTTCTCTTCTTTATTGTTTTACTCTTAGATCTACAGAGATAGAAGGTATAATAAAAGAATACACAATTGAGCCTCCTGTTTTTTCTAGTTATCGATGTATAACGGTACAAGATTCACCTGATCATGAAAAAATATTGAAAAATAGTAAATGTGTTGATAGCCAAATTCTATTTTGATGTATTATGATTTCCAAAGAATCCGTAATCTTTGGTATTCCCAACCTAGAAATGAATGTTTACATAAATTCTTCTACTAAAGAACTGATTATAGAGATGTATCAGGAAAAAGATCTCGATTTGTTTTTTTATATTATTCAGGTGTATAGAGACAATACTGATATAATGGATATCTTGGGAAGATATTCATATAAAGAAGTGTGTCGTTTTGGAGAAGGACTTGTAAGAGGGGGGGCGTAAAATATTGACATACAACCTTTAAAAAGAATGTCCATCTTTTAATTTCTAATTCAGGAAATTTACTGATACAGAGATTTTATGGAATAAGATAATAGTTTTTTTTAAAAAAAAGAGGTTTTATTCGAAAAAGCTATTTCTTCTAGACCAAGATTTTAAGTAAAAATAGGGATTAATGCCTCTTTTCATTATCAAAAACCTAGTCTTGCTATTGGTTAGCTTGCTTTCTACTTTCTTCTTTCATTTTTTCATTAGCTGTGATAGCTAACTCTACTCGACGATTTTTGGAACGATTGGATGGGGAATTATTAGGATATCTTGGCTGATTCTTTCCATACCATTTGATAGTCAACCTATCGCGACTGATTCCCGCTTTGATAAAGTGGTTTTCTACGGCTAGTGCTCTTTTGTGTGACAACTCCATATTGAAAGTATCTGGACCTATATTATCTGTATGTCCCTCTATCAAGATGTCGACATTGTGGTCTTTTTTGAGTATTTTTTCAAATTTTTCTAAAGTTTCACCAGAATTTTTATTGATATCTATCTTAGCAAAACCAAAATAAAGACCACTTTTTTCATCAAAGGTTACATTGATTCCTTCCCCTACTCGTTTGACTTCTGCGGTAGGGATTTCGCTTTTGATGCGTTCTGTTTTACGATCCATCTTGGTACTAATCAATCCGCCGGCGACTCCACCCATAACAGCTCCCAATATAGTACCTAAAGCTGTATTGTTACCTGTAACTTTCCCAATTACACCACCAACTACAGCACCCGACCCGGATCCAATAGCTATACCTTTTTGTTGATTGCTCATGTTTTGGAAAAGATAACATCCATTTAAAAATATCAATAATAGAGTGATTAATATAATATTTTTCAATTTGTTTTTCATTATATTTATATTTTATTGAATTGATATATGATATTAAAAGATTTCCATTTGAAAATGATCTGGAATTTTAAAGTCATTACTGAAGAGGTGATACTATCGATGTAAAGGCGATATCGAGTGTCATCTTCTACAGATTTGCTGCTAGCAGGATCTATCATTTTGAATTGCAACATCCAATTGTCATCTTCTGGTCCGTAGACTGATCAGCGTATCTGTCGGGATAAGGAAGGACAACTTTAAACTCCTCCGTTCAACGTATACAAACCTATTTTATTATTAGAATTGAATCTCCAAATGCTACCTTGGAAACATTCGGTATTGGCTTCACTAAAAAAATATGGACATAAATTTCCTGTGGCTTCCTTCATAACTTAGTTTATCTAAGGTCTAGCGACTGTTGATTTTACTGCGCTAGTTCTTATTAATCAGTAATAAGCTACATGAAGTAAGGAAAAAAGTGAAAGATAAAAAATAAACGCAATTTTTCATATTTTACTCGATTTATACTCATGCAAATATAAAGTAAATTCCATCCTTGCTCATCATCCTATCCAAATATCCAGAAAAGAGACACTATTTTTGTCAAATAATACATTTCATGCACAAAATTGGGTATTTTATCATCAGGTTGGTTTCGCTATTGCCTTTGTCAGTCCTTTATGCTTTTTCCAATATTCTTTATGTCGTACTGAAGTATCTGATCCGGTATCGAAAAGAAGTCATCCTTCAAAATCTTAGAAGTGCTTTCCCGGAGTTTTCCAATCAGAAGATAAGTAAGATCGCCAAGAAGTTTTACTGGAATCTTTCTAACTATATGGTAGAGACGATTAAATGTATCAGTATTGATTATGATACACTTTCGCAATACACTGAATATGAAGAAATAAATATTTTTGAAACCTATAAAAAAGAAGGAAAAAATGTGATGGTCCTCATCGGACATCTCTTCAATTGGGAATGGTTTTTGTCATTGACACTGCAATTACCACAAACACATTCGTACGCTGTATTCAAACCAGTACGCAATGTCTTTTTCAACGAAACAATCTTAGATATCCGGTCTCGTTTTGGCACCATAAATATTCCCCTGTACCAGGCCGCTAAGGAGATTATGCGGATCCCTAATGATGGAGATCATGTCTTCCTCATTTTGGGTGATCAGAGTCCACGTATCGATCAGATTTATTATAGTTTACCGTTTCTCAACCAAGAGACTGCTGCATATCACGGTTTTGATAAGATGGCTAAGAAAAGAAATATGGGTGTGGTCTACGGCCATATCATCAAGACTGGGAGAGGACGGTATAAAACCACTTTTATTCCAATAAAGCCTACTGAGGATACTTTTGCTGAGAATGAGATTGCTAGTCAATTTTTTACTCTTTTGGAAGAAAACATTCGACAACAACCTGACAATTGGCTCTGGAGCCACAAGCGATGGAAACACAAAAAAGGCATTCACTTTTGAATATTGCTGTAGCTGTTTTGAATTGGAATGGACAAGAGCTATTGCAACAATTTTTACCTAAGGTGGAAAAATTCAGTCAAAAAGCTGATATCTATCTCATAGACAATGGCTCCAATGATGGATCTATCGCCTATGTTGAAAAAAATCATCCCATAGTGAATGTCATCTGTAATAAAAAAAACTACGGACCTTCTAAAGGCTATAATGAAGGATTGAAAGATATAAAGGCAGATGTGTATTGTCTGATCAGCTCCGATGTAGAAGTTACCGAATCTTGGATTGAGCCCATTCTCGAAATCTTTTCAGAAGATACTGCTGTGGCTGTAGTACAACCTAAAATATTAGATCATAGGAGAATAAATCATTTCGAATACGCTGGGGCTGCTGGTGGTTTTATCGACAACTGGGGTTATCCTTATTGCAGAGGAAGGCTTTTCGATACGGTAGAGGTCGATATAGGACAATATGATGATACTACAGAAATCTTTTGGTGTGTGGGAGCTTGTCTTTTCATCAGAAGTGATAAGTTTTGGGAGGTTGGTGGTTTTGATACCGAGTTTTTTGCCTACATGGAAGAGGTTGATCTGTGTTGGCGTCTTAGAAATATTGGATACAAGATCTATTATACTGCTCGGAGTGTAGTATATCATCTCGGCGGAGGTACTCTCAATCCTCAAAGTCCAACGAGAAGCTTTCGGATATTTCTACATAATCTTCTCATGTTGACTAAAAACCTTCCGAATGAGCATTTGTTTACTATACTTTTGATACGCTTGATGCTTGATGGGGTTGCTGGGGTTAGATTTTTCTTCACCATTGGCCCCCAGCATGGTTGGGCTGTTGTAAAGGCACACTTTCATTTTTACAAAAAATTTCTATCTTTTTACAAAAAAAGGACTTCCAAATCAATCAAAAACTATTACCACCATAAAAACATCATTTTTCAATATTTCATCTACAAGCGGAAGGATTTTCAGTCTTTAAAATAATTCAATAGGATTGAAAGGTAGCTATTGTAGTACGCACTTCTTGTACTGGTTTAATAATTCAGCTGTTTGATTTCTGGATATTTTTAAGATGGTCATAAGGATGTTGATTCCTCAGTTTTTCAACTTATGGTTGGTTAGTTGCATATTGACCCATCTTATTACCTTTAACGCGTCCTCGACGACCATCGCTGTAGTGGATATCATGTTCAATACGAATTTTTGAGCCATTCCTGCCTTTTTACGGGTACTTCTGGTGACGAATTTCGGCCCTTTCAGGATTTCATATACACTTACTCATCCTACTGAGCTGGCTGGATTATAGGTAAAACAAAGCACTCTCTATACCATATTCTCGAGCCTTACCTAACCGCTAATAACATAGGGCATAGTTTACAGAAGTAGCTATACTCAATAAAAAACCTCTATTATTAATCTGAGATTTTTGTAAATCTATCCAACTTTGGCTTTGATTGTCTTCAGTTCGTTCTACAGCTTGACGAAGGGATCGATCTCCATCCAACTACACGACCAATTTCTACACCAAAAGTAGGCAGGTATTCTGAAGGATACAATCTCTCAAAATGTCTACTGGTACCTGCACTTATGTAAAACAATCGTTCATCCTTTCCCATCTTTTCCATGATACTACCGAAGACAAGATCGATTTATGGTAAGACTTTTTCTACAGCTAGAGGTACTCTTCGATCTTTATGATGAATGTCCTCAAATAAACTATGGGTTGGTAAAATTCTAATACTTCATAATGTGAAGCAGGTTCAGTGATGTTTTCAAAAGAGGGCAATTCTATGTCTAGGGAACTATTGAAGTGTGAATCATTTTCCATAACTCATCTTTTAATTTTTCCAATCCTTGCTTTGTGAAGGAAGAAATAAAAATGTATGGTCGGTCTATTGTTAGTTCTTTTTCGAAGCGTTTCTTAGATGCATCATCGAGTAGATCGGATTTAGAGATCACTAACAAGTGTTGCTTATTCAAAAGGTTGGGATTATATTCGCGAAGCTCATCCAAGAGGATTTCATATACCTTTTTGGGTGCTGTATCGTTTACTGGAATCATGAATAAAAGTACTGTATTACGCTCGATATGTCGAAGAAAACGATGTCCCAAACCTTTACCTTGGGCTGCTCCTTTGATGAGACCAGGGATGTCAGCCATTATAAAAGAATGTTGGTCTTGATATGGCACGATGCCTAGATGAGGTGTGAGCGTAGTGAAGGCATAACCAGCTATCTTGGGTTTGGCAGCTGTAAGCATAGAAAGTAAGGTAGACTTACCCGCATTAGGAAATCCGATTAAACCTACATCAGCCAATACTTTTAACTCTAGAATGAACCACTCTTCGATACCTTCAACCCCAGGCTGTGCATAATGGGGTGCTTGGCGGGTAGCACTCCTAAAATGCCAATTACCTTGACCACCTTGACCACCTTTTAAAAGGACTTCTTTTTGACCGTCTTGAGTGATCTCGAAGAGTATTTGACCCTTTTCATCTTTGACCACTGTACCTATAGGGACGTTGATTACAATGTTTTTAGCATTAGCTCCGGTGAGCCGATTGCTTCCACCGGGCCGGCCATGGCCGGCCCGGTGGTGCTTTTGATATTTTAAGTGAAGAAGTGTCCAACGCTGGTGATCTCCCTGTAAGATAATATCCCCACCTTTACCTCCATCACCTCCATCAGGGCCACCTTTGGTGATGAATTTTTCCCGGTGAAAATGTATAGCTCCAGCGCCACCATCTCCACTCCTACAATAGATCTTTACGTAGTCTATAAAGTTCTTTTCAGACATGAGATAGAATATTGTTTTTATCCCGAGAGATTTGAGATCACTTTTTCTAGACGTTGAGTAATTTCCGCAATGCTTCCCTCAGCTTTGAATCTATCCAAACAACCTTTTTGTTCGTAATACTCTGAGATGGATTCAGTCTTCCTATGATATTCGGCGATTCGTTCGCGGATGATCTGTAGATCACTGTCATCTGTACGACCACTAGTCTTACCTCTGTTTGAAAGACGTTTGATGAGCATTTCATCCCTTATAGAGAAAAAAATACTCAAGTTTACATGCCCTAAAGAATGCGTTTTAAGGGTCTCATCTAGAGCAGTAGCTTGGGCTACTGTGCGTGGATACCCATCATAGATCAGACCTTTAGCTGAGATATATTTTTTGAACTCTTCTTTAAACATATCGGTGGTGACTTCATCTGGGACTAATAAACCTTGATCCATATAGGATTGGGAAAGCTGCCCTAATGGTGTTTGTTCTAGTACATGTTTTCGGAACATCTTGCCAGTAGATAAATGAATAAATTGGAACTTTTCAGCAATGAGTTGTGCTTGTGTTCCTTTCCCACTGCCTGGAGGACCAAATAATATAATGTGGATCATACCTCGTCTTTTAATTGATAAACATCAGGATAATTTCTTCCTATACCGTCGAAGTCGAGTCCGTAGCCTATGATGAATTTGTTGGGAATACGCATCCCGATAAAATCTATGACCAAGTCGCTCTTGAATACCTCAGGTTTGAGGAATAATGTAGCGATCTTAACATTTTTAACTAATTGATTACAAACCATTTCATAAAGCTTCTCAAGCGTATTGCCCGTATCTATGATATCTTCGAAGATCACCACATCTCTACCATAAATATCTATTGGCCAATCTGATATGACCTTCACCTGACCGCTGGAACTCATATTACGATAAGAAGACAACTGAATGAATGCGATCTCACATCTACCCGGATAATTTTTTAGAAAATCACTGAAAAATAAGATTACTCCATTGAGTACCCCAATGAATACCGGTGTGGTATCCTTATATTTCTCATAAATCTCTAAAGTCATGTTTCGAACACTCTGCTCGATCTTTTCTTGATCGATAAAGGGAACAAAAATTTTATTATGCAGAATGATTTGCTTCATGACTCGATTCGAAATTTCTCAATATATGTTTCATATCGTCATAGAGAAAATGCGGGTCTGAGTTTGATTGTGTATCAAACGCAGATCAAAGGCCATACAAATGTTCCGTAGGAATGAGCGACCAATTTCGGTAATGTGTATTCCATTATCAAAAAATTTAATTAGACCATCTTGCTGTATCTCATCCAAGCGATCCAACACTTCGGGAAGTTGCTCAAATTGCATGGATACCTCTGCCCAATCGGTCTCAAGTTTACACATCAAATTCAAGATATGGCGGCGAATGATCAAATCTTCTGTACTCAAAATGTGCCCACGAAAAATTGGCAAACGATCTTGATCCAACCATTGATAATAAGTCTTCACATCTCTGGTATTCTGTGCAAAAGCATAACGACTGTCTGCTATAGCAGAGACTCCCAAACTGATCATCAGTTGAGTTTTTGAATGGGTATACCCCATAAAATTTCGGCAGATCTTCTTCTCATGTAAAGACTGGTATAGACTGTCATGGGATAGAGCAAAATGATCCATACCAATTTCTTGATATCCCAAGGTTTTTAAATATCCTCTCAACTTTTCATTGAATAATTGTTTGAATTCAACCGAAGGTAGATCAATTTCATTAAAACCACGTTGCCCTAATCCTTTCTTCCAAGGTACATGGGCATAACTATAATTGATTACCCGATCGGGCCTCAAGATGGCAATATTCTTTCCGATCTGTGCTACACTAGTCAAACTTTGAAAGGGAAGACCGTATACGAACTCATGACATACAGAAGAATATCCTATTTCTTTTGCCCATTCGGTGACGAGTTTTACCCGCTCAAAGGATTGGATACGGTTGATGGCCTTCTGCACCTTTGGATCATAATCTTGTACACCGAAGCTTGTACGATGAAATCCCAAGTCATAGAGAGTTTGAAAATGTTCTCGACTCGTGTGATTGGGATGCCCTTCAAAGCTGAAGGTATGCTTGGGTTCTATTGTGACTGTACTTAAAATGGTATCGAGCAATTGCTTCAAATGGATGGGACTAAAAAAGGTAGGCGTGCCACCCCCCAGATGAAGCTCGGTAAGGATAGGTCGATCAGGCAAGATATCGAGATACATCTGCCATTCTTTGAGTAGATATCGGATGTAAGGCTCCTCAACGGAATGCCGTTTGGTAATGTGTTTATTGCAAGCACAAAAGGTGCACAAGTTTTCGCAAAAGGGCAAATGAATATAAAGGCTGATACCTTCTTTTTGATTGCTCTCCTCAAACGACCTTTTTACGGTTTGTAGCCAGACCCCATGAGTAAAGTCGTCTACTTCCCAATAAGGTACAGTGGGGTAACTCGTATATCGTGGACCAGGAATATTGTATTTCCGGATTAAATCTCGATCTTCCTTTTTCATTGAAGCTCATTAATAACATTGACCGTACGACGCAATATCACTAATTTTCGCAATAACTCTTCCAAACGATCCAGCTGTAGCATATTGGCACCGTCGCTTTTGGCCTGTCCCGGATCCGGATGGGTTTCGATAAAAATACCATCGATACCTACAGCGATACCTGCTCTAGCTAGAGTTTCTATCAAATCAGCCCTCCCCCCCCCAGTGACCCCAGTACTTTGATTGGGCTGTTGTAAAGAATGAGTTACATCAAGGATAACTGGAGCATACGGTTTCATGATAGGGATGCTACGATAATCCACAATTAAATCTTGGTAACCGAAAGTAGTACCCCGCTCAATGATAGCTACTTGATCATTGCCATTTTCTTGTACTTTTTGCACAGCAAATCGCATAGTCTCAGGGGAGATGAATTGGCCTTTTTTGAGTGTAATAGCTTTTTTTGTCTCCGCTGCAGCTGTGAGCAGATCGGTCTGACGCACCAAAAAAGCTGGAATTTGCAAAACATCGACATATGTACTGACACGATGAGCATCTGAAGGGATATGGATATCCGTGGTCACAGGTAAGTCAAAAATAACCCTTACTTTTTGGAGAATCTTCAAAGCCCTTTCATCACCAATACCTGAGAAGCTGTTTATTCGCGAACGATTGGCTTTTTTGAATGAACTCTTAAAAATGTATGGGATTTTGTACTTTTCGGATAGCCCCAGAATGTATTCGGCCGTTTGTAAAACCAGTTTCTCCGATTCCACGACACAAGGACCGGCGATCAACCAAAAATTATTCTCATCAATATATTTTATCTTGGGGATCCGGTGAATCATCTTCTTTAAGAAAAGGTTGAAAGGTATCTTGCATTGCAAGTAAAATGATAAAAAATCCTTATCTGGATCTACATATTAATACATTCTCCATAAGCATCGGCTACAGCCTCCATGATGGCTTCGCTCAGCGAAGGATGAGGATGGACTGCTTTGATTACTTCATGTCCAGTGGTTTCTAGTTTTCGCGCAACTACTGCTTCGGAAATCATTTCAGTGACACCATTACCGATCATATGACAACCAAGCCACTCACCGTATTGGGCGTCGAATATGACTTTGACAAAACCTTCAGTATCGCCATTAGCCATGGCTTTACCCAAAGCAGTAAACAAAAACTTACCTACTTTGATCTCATGACCTTTCTCCTTGGCCTGCTTTTCCGTATAACCTACCGAAGCAATCTCCGGTGCACAATAGGTACAACCTGGAATATTGTTGTAGTCTAGAGGCTCTGGTTTCAATCCCTTGATGTATTCGACGCAGAGGATACCTTCAGCCGAAGCTACATGCGCCAGTGCCGGACCAGGGGTTACATCCCCAATGGCATAATAACCAGGCACATTGGTCTGGTAAAATTTATCGACACTGATATACCCATTTTCCGTTTGAATACCTACTTCTTCTAAACCAATACCTTTAATATTGGGAGTAATCCCAACAGCAGAGAGAACAACGTCCGCTTCTAAGACCTCTTCTCCCTTTTGAGTCTTAATAAAAACTTTAGTCTGTGTGCCAGAGGTATCAACTCCTTCTACAGAAGAGGAAGTCAAAACAGTTATCCCACTTTTTTTAAAGGAACGCTCCAATTCTTGAGAAATATCTTCATCCTCTATTGGCATAATGTGAGTCAAATATTCTACAAGAGTCACCTGGGTACCCATAGCATTGTAAAAGTAGGCAAATTCTACACCAATAGCACCCGATCCTATGATAACCATAGTCTTAGGTAACTCTGGAAAAACCAATGCTTCCCGATAGTCAATGACTTTTTGACCATTATGAGGCACATTGGGCAATGTTCGAGAACGAGCCCCTGTGGCGATAATGATATTTGAGGCAGTATATGCTACAATTTCCCCCTTTGGATCAGTGACAATGACCTTCTTGTTAGGTTTGATTTGCGCAGTACCCAAGATCACTTCAATCTTATTCTTCTTCATCAGAAAGGCTATACCTTTATTCATCTTGCTAACTACCTCACGACTGTGTGCAATCACTTGAGGAAAGTCGACTTCTACCTGTGCATTTTTCAGACCGTAGGTTGATGCATGTTTCAAATAGTTAAAAATTTGAGCACTCTTCAATAGCGCTTTAGTAGGGATACATCCCCAATTGAGACAGATACCCCCAAGTGCTTCTTTTTCAATAATGGCCGTTTTCAGCCTTAATTGAGCAGCACGTATAGCAGCAACATAACCCCCAGGACCACTCCCCACTACGATCAAATCAAAATCCATAGAAAATAAGCTTTTTTCCGAAAATAGAATGAGTGAACGAATTTACAACTTTATTCCCAATAGGATTCGATAAACCACTTTAGGGTAAACAAGTACTACACGTATGAGGACGTTGTAAAAAAAACAACGAAATGATCTATACTAAGGGATATCCTCTCATCCAGAAGATAGGCCTCTCTTACTTCTTCTCCCCTCATTTTATTCAGAAATTTGACTATTGTATCAGGATCTTTCTCCTTTATACCACCCTCTTAGAGAGATGGTACGTATGAATATATTTTCCTATTGGTAAATAATAATGAAATATACGTATGATTATACGTATGATTACTTGAGTACTTCCGAGTACTGTACTCTTATCTGAAAGATTCCTTATTAAATTTGAATTACCAAGTTTTTTATAAAATCCTCATAAAAACTCTATTATTTTTATTATTCTTTAATATATGAATTTAAAAATACTAGGTTGTTAGTTAAATTCACAAAACGACTATCTCCTAATGACCCTATTTTTAGGGTTTAAATAGTGAAATTTTCTATTATTTGGATTTCTCCAGACCTTTATTACAGCTGACACTATCTCTTTCGGATCCAAACTAGAAAGGATACATAAAACCGAACTATCACTTACCTCTCTTCCAACCAAGATAATATGTGATTCTTTTTAAAATTGCGAATCATGACCGATATGAGATGATGCTATTATCTTACCAGATTGATATTCAAACCAAGGTCGTTTTTCTTTATTTTCTTGATACAACTACCCAGAAATCCCTATTTCTTCCTTACTATTACCTATTTGAATGATTATATGAGAAGTGGCATCTTTTTGAATATTATTCATTCTACACATGATTTTTTAACTAAAATCAACACATTACAAGGGTGTATTTTTTATAATTCATAAATCATTTAATATTAATTATTCAAATATTAGTATGATGTAATTTTTTAACCCTTATTTATTAAAATAAAAACATTTAAATAAAATAATATATATAATATAGTTTATAATCTTATTTAATATAAAAATAACATCAAAATATATTTTAATTTTTAAAATGAAAAAACATTTATCTCATGACTAATTCATTTTTCCTTTCATTAGAAAAAATATTTACCTAAATTTGCTGCGAAACATTTATTTTTTATAACATGAAACTGTACGTAGGGAACCTGCATTATCAAACATCAGAACAAGAAGTAAAGGAATATTTTGAATCCATAGGAGAGGTTAATAGCACAAAGATTGTTGTCGATAGAAATACAGCTAGAAGTAAAGGATTTGGGTTTGTTGAAATGTCTGACGAAGAAACTGGTAGACAAGCTATAGAAAAGCTCAATGGAACAGAATTCATGGGAAGAACTATCGTAGTATCAGAAGCCAGACCAAGACCTAGAAGAGAGTTTTAACCTTTCCTTCTTTAACGACAAAAAGAGGATGTTTTTCTTTTTTTTGTCGTTTTTTTATAAAAATCGTATTTCTTCATTCGATAAGACAATTCTTTTTCTAAAAGAAAAAGTGTTTTGATGTCTTATTAAAAAGATAACTCAGCCTTAAGAATAATTTTATAGATCTGGATATATTTTTTGAGCTCGTACAATTTTACTAAATTTGAGTACCTAACCTCCGTTTGTTTAATTTTTAACAAAAGAGAAGCTGCTCATATAAAAAACTAATCTGATATATGACAAGCACAAGGAAAAAATTGTACGGCACAGGCATAGCTTTAGTGACCCCTTTTGATCAAGAAAAAAAAATCGATTTTAAGGGGCTTGAAAAACTCATAACACATATTAGTCTAGGAAAAGTGGAGTATCTGGTACTCTTAGGTACCACAGGAGAATCCTCCACTTTGAAAAAAGAAGAAAAAGAGGAGATTATCCAATGCATCAAAAGCACTAATAAAAAAAAATTACCCTTAGCATTGGGTATTGGAGGTAATGATACAGCAGAAGTCATCAGGCAAATCCAACAAGCCGATTTAACTGATTTTGAGGCCGTACTTTCGGTTTCCCCCTATTATAACCGTCCTACGCAAGAAGGTATTTATCAACATTTCAGAGCACTGGCGACAAACACAGAGGTAGACATCATCATATACAATGTCCCGACACGTACTGGATCCAATGTACTTCCTGAAACAGTCCTCAGGCTGGCCCATGAATACGAAAACATCATAGGGATCAAAGAAGCCTCAGGTAGTATCTTGCAAGCCTATGAGATCCTCCAGCAAAAACCCGAAAGTTTTAGTGTGGTCTCAGGAGATGATGCACTGGCTTTACCCATGACATTAGCTGGAGGTGATGGTGTGATTTCTGTTGTAGCTCAAGGTATTCCTAAAGAATTCTCCGAAATGATTCGTTTGGCTCGTCAGAACAAGGTTCGAGAAGCCTTTGAATTATATTATCAAACACTAGAAATGACCAAGCTTGCTTTTGAAGAAGGCAATCCTGTAGGTATTAAAGCTTTATTAAAGAACATTGGAATCTGCGAATCTTACGTACGTCTTCCTTTAGTACAAGCTACAGAAAAGTTACAACAAAAAATACGCTTAGAGTACAAAAGACGGTTTGTTTATTAATCTTAAAATAAGACCTATTAGATCATTCTGAACCTAAAAATCCAAATAAAATTAAACAAATAACTCAACAAAGAATGCAAAGTTTCTCAAGTATGCTTAACGATGGCTTCATAGTCCAAATATCAGGTTTTTGAAGAAATATATTAATTCTTTACACCTATTCGGATCTAAAAAAGAATGCACATGGTCAAACTTGTCAGATACATTAATGAACGTGATGGGGCAAGTTATTATCATTGCAGTACTCTTATTTAAAGATACTTATGTCTCTTTGAGAGATTTTTTTCGAGCATGAAAAAAAGGCATCTGAAGAGATTAACTTATTAGTAGATATCAATTTGCAGTGAAAAATTACTATCCCACACACAATTTTTGCAATGGTATTTAGTGGAACAAATAGAAGAGGAATGCCTAGCTAAATTGATTCTTGACAAACTTGATCTGATTGATGAAGATAAAGGGGGTTTATATCTATTTGATCGAGACATCCAAGACTTTCATGAAAAATATGATACCAAAACCTAAAATTTTAAAAATTTCAGACTTGTGAGCCATTTGACTCTCTCATACATCTATAGACAATTATTGATAAAAATGTACCTTTACCCCATGCAAAAAAAGGGTATCGGCATTCTTGCCTTTAGCTTTTTAGTCCTACTGGAAGGATGCGATAAGAATTTAGAAAGCGCATTAAAAAGCTCGGAAAAAGACTATATTTTATCCAAGGCATATACCTTCTACAACAAAAAAAAATACACTGAAGCCCTGCAACTATTTGAGCGTGCAGTCCCTTTAGTGAGGGGGTTAGAAGAGGATACCAAGGAACTCATCTACAAGGCAGCTATGGCTAATTATCACGATAAAAATTATATCCTCGCTGGGCATCGATTCAACAACTTTTACAAGATCTATCCGAGAGATCCACAAGCAGAAGAAGCTTTATTTCAATCAGCTTACTGTTATTATTTAGCTTCGCCCGATTACTATCTTGATCAAGATAGTACCTACAACGCGATCAGAGAATTACAAAATTTTATCAATCAATACCCCAATAGCCAAAAAATATCGCAAGCTAACACTCTAATGAAGAAATTGATAAAAAAATTGGAGAGGAAATCCTTTGAGGCTGCAAAGATCTATCACAATATTATGAGATATAAAGCTTCTTTAGTGTCTTTCCAAAACTTTATCAACGACTACCCTGACAGTAACCTCAAAGAAAAAGCTTCCTATTATATGCTATATGCCCAATATGAGCTTGCAATCAATAGTAGAGAGGACCTCAAAAAAGACCGTTTGGAAAAAACTGTCAGGTTATATACCCAATTCAAAAAAGCTTATCCCAATTCTAAACGCATCAACGATACAGAAAAGATCTACCAAAAGACACAACAGAAGCTTAAGGATCTTTCTTTGCGTACTATTTCAAAACATCCGACAGAAAAATCATCTTAACTATGAATCTTAACTCAATAAAAGCGCCTCAATCTACCATAACTATCGATCGGAAAGAGTTGGAAAAATCTGGTGAGAGTATTTATGCTATCACAACTATTCTGGGCAAGCGGGCCGATCAGATCAACAGCGTCCTTAAAAAGGAGCTTGATAACAAACTTGAAGAATTTGCTACTTCAATTGACAGCTTAGAAGAAATTTTTGAAAACAGAGAACAAATCGAGGTTTCAAAAATCTTTGAAAGACTTCCCAAGCCTACTTCCATAGCCATACAAGAGTTCTTAGACGGAAAGATATATTACCGTAAGCCAGACAAAGCCGAATAATCCCTATCCAGTGTTGCACGACAAGAAGCTCGTCATCGCACTATGCAGCAGTATTGCTGCTTACAAAATTCCTCAACTGATCAGAATTTTTACCCAATGGGGAGCAAAGATCAAAGTAATCATGACACCATCGGCTAAAGATTTTGTCACCCCCCTCACTCTATCTACACTTTCCAAAGAAGTGGTGTGGTCTGATTTTTATACCGAAAAAAACAAATCGTGGAATAATTATGTAGAGTTGGGGTTGTGGGCTGATGCAATGATCATTGCTCCGGTCACAGCCAATACATTAGCCAAGATGTCTTATGGACAGTGTGATAATATCGTTCTATTGTCCTATATTTCAGCTAGATGCCCCGTATTCTTTGCTCCTGCTATGGACCTAGACATGTATCGACACCCCAGCACAAAAGAAAATATTTCCAGACTCATCAAAAGAGGTAATATCCTGATTCCAGGAGAAAAAGGTGAACTCGCCAGTGGACTCTTTGGAGAAGGTCGTATGGCCGAACCAGATCATATCGTCACAATAATAAAAAACTACTTTTCGCAATGCTCAGTACTCAAAGAAAAAAAAATCCTTATTACAGCTGGCCCTACTCAAGAAGCTTTGGATCCTGTGCGATTCATTGGAAATCACTCTTCAGGAAAGATAGGATTTGCATTAGCTAAAGCTGCTGCACAAATGGGAGCAGAAGTTACACTAATCAGTGGCCATACAGCTGAATCCATTGGTTATCACCCTATCAAGCAGATCAAAATAGTCTCAGCTTTAGAAATGTTAGAAAAAGTATTACAATACTTTGATGCGTCTCATATCGTCATGATGTCGGCCGCTGTGGCGGACTATCGTCCAGAAAACATCTCAAACCAAAAGATCAAGAAAGAAACTGATATATTGAACCTCCGTCTTGTAAAAAACCCAGATATTCTCAAGATATTAGGTGAGAAAAAATCCCAACAATATCTAGTTGGATTTGCTTTAGAAACCAATGATGAATATCAAAATGCTCGGAAAAAGCTCATAGAAAAAAATCTAGATCTGATCATCCTTAATTCTCTGAGAGATCCAGGTGCTGGATTTAATAAGGACACGAACAAAGTTACCCTGATCGACGTCAAAAATACTATCCTTCCCCTAGCCCTAAAGTCTAAAGAAGAACTCTCATTCGAGATTTTGCACTATATTTCCGGCGCGATTCGCTAATCCCTATCCCCCCCCGTATAGGGAGGCGCATGGTTTTTTTTGCTCACAACCTTGTTTTCGATATACGCACAAGAGCTCCTAGTTACTATAAATATCAATTACCACAAAACAGGCACCTCCAAAAACTCCATCTACGAAACCCTCAAAAAAATCTGACCGAATTCATCAATACACTCAGTGGACCAAGTGAAAATTTACCCCACAAGAAAAAAATAAAATACCTCTTTAACATCTCTATCGACGAGGCAGGTGATAGAGATAAAATCCAACATACAAGTATAATCGTGGCGCACGGTATACAAAACTACTCACTATACCCCCCCCCGGTACTCCTCATCAATGAGACAAGTAACACAACAGGTTTTATAACCTGTTGAGGCTCGACTAAATTATTTTGGACTACGCTTTTGAAAAGGAAGAAGGTTAGGATTATTCATGTTCGCTATTACAAGAAGTAAGATGCCCTGCAGACCACCGAAAGGTTTACCCCAATCTCCTCGATCGAAATATTGAGTTTAGAATTCTCTTATCGATAAAGCTTTTTGAAGAGTTGGAGTTTTTTGTTGGCAACAACTTACCTATATGAAAACGTTTTGGTGTATGGGAAGTGTTTCCAAAAGGCTAGAGATATGGATTATCTCTTCCTCAAGGCATCGTTGACTTACAAACCATCATCTCAGTTGGTTCAAAATCGGTAGATCAGAGATGCATTACACTTCAATCGTGAGGGTCCTATGAGATCCATGAACATCAAGTCCATCAATCTCTTTTCATCGATACGCTTAACGCCAGTCGATACCCTACTTATCATAAATTGAAATTCACTATTAATCGCCTTTTTCAAATGAGATAAGACCACTCTGATCGTTTACTTCAATATGAATAATCTACTCAATACCAATATTTCATGTAATTTGATCTATAATTCAGACTATTCGAAGGCTTCTTTTGATTATTTTCAATTGCAAACTTTTTATATGAGTGTGCTTTTTTAATTCAAGTGAACGAAATGAAACTCATTTAATGAACAATCAAATGTAAATCAGTATTCAAAAATTGGATTAGATAATGATTATCATCCATAATGGATTCGAGTACACAAGATCAAAACTCTTTTTTCTTCTTCCAACATCTTATAAATAAACCCTTTTTATTTATCTCTTCGAGAACCATTGCCCCAAAAAAAATTATATCTCAAAGCTCCCGGCTTATCTATACCTATTGATGCCAGATATGAAATCTCTATATTATATGTCAAAGATTGAAGAATATATTAATTTCCGTATTAAAATATTTTCTCTTCTGGTGATTTCTAAATCCTTTACTACTGATAATCAATATAATTATATTTTATATATCACATATATAAATGTCATTTTTATAAAAAAAATAAATTTTAATAGATTAACCTATTGGTTCCTCTGATTGAATAGTGATTATCACAAAGTATCTCTCTCTCTCATAATGATAATGACCAATATTCAATTATAAACAACCTCAACATTTTTGGATCGATAGATCCGTCTGATCGAATTCAAGATCCTTATCTAGCGTTGGGTCAAACCTTACCCTTTTTGTGATCGGCCAAAAATTTCTCTAGGCCGATATCAGTCAAAGGGTGATGCAATAATGCCATGATCGCCTGCAAAGGTGCTGTGATCACATCAGCCCCGATTTTGGCACATTCGATAATATGAATCGGATGACGCACTGAGGCAGCTAAGATCTGTGTTTCGAAGTTGTAATTATGATACACGGTATGGATGTCCTCTATCAAATTCAGACCATCGGTAGAGACATCATCCAAACGTCCGACAAAGGGAGAGACATAAACGGCACCTGCCTTAGCGGCTAAAAGAGCCTGACCAACTGAAAACACCAAAGTACAATTGGTCCTGATTCCCCGATCGTAAAAATAACGTATTGCCTTGATCCCATTCTTGATCATAGGTACTTTGATCACAATCTGCGGATGCAGATCAGCTAGAGCTTCACCTTCTTTGACGATACCTTCAAAATCCGTAGCGATGACCTCCGCACTGACATCCCCATCTACGACATCGCAAATACTTCGATAATGCCTATAAACGCTTTCCAATCCACTGATCCCTTCTTTGATCATCAAAGAAGGATTGGTCGTTACCCCATCCAATACACCCAAGGCTTGTGCTTCTCGAATTTGACTTAAGTTGGCCGTATCTATAAAAAATTTCATCAAATGTACAGTTTAAAAGAATATGTAAAATTAGGCATTATTCGTCGTATATGGTCTCATAATTTTAATCGACATTTATCATTCGTTTTGCTTTTCAAGATAAAGAAAATATATAAATTACAAAAAAAAATTCTATTCCGGAATAGAGCCTATCGGACTGTGGTGCTTAGTAAGCATTTTGAGCAGTTTGTGGTTTAGAAAACTTTCTTTTCTCCCACCTTTTTTCAATGGGTAATCTTTTTCTAATTGTTCTTTGGTTGCCGAATACGTAGCAAAATGATTGCAATTAACATTAAAATCTAGTTACTACTTTCATACCTTTTATAAGACCTCAGAACAAATCGGGATAAACTATGCCGTATCAAACGCAAGAGCTGCAACTGATAGAGAGGCGACCTATCATTTCATCCTCAATCAATTTCAATTAAATTTTTAATTTAAATCATTGATAAGGAACCATCTAGATTTAATCTAAGAGGATCTTTTTTTGATCATGATAGGGGAAATAATGTATTGACAACCATCGCCGAGATCTATAACACATTAAGCACTCTAACTGCAAAACAAGTCAAACATATAGTAGTATCCAATATCCTCAATATAGAGTACATACCGGTATTTTTACATTCGGAAAAGCAAGATTTGTCAATATAATTAACACAATATTTCAATCAAAAATTGAGGCAAGTAATGGACATCTTTATCCAATAATACCCTATCGTTCAAATCAAACTGTTGGATGTAGCGAGCTTCTTCAGTAAGGATATCAACGATCTTAAGAAAGAAGGATATGATCTCACACATGCTTGTCTATCGGATTTTGCTGATCAACAGAATCTCGCTACCTTTTTAAACTTATTATATAAAAATATAACTTAATACAAAACATAACCATCTATATGATGATAATAGGATTTTAAATATCTATTTTTCTATTATTTACATATCGTTAAAACACTTTAAAAGATTTTGGGCGATTACTTATATGCACTCATCATGATTTGAGCTTAGAGGCTACCCTTCTACGAATGCATTTAAAAAGAGTACTATGAAAAATGTATTGATTAGCTGGGAATCAGGTCTGATTAGGCGAGGACTCAATGAGAAATTAATCTCCAATGCTTATCATGTCAAGCACTTCAGTAGAAAAAAGCATACCAAAAGAAAAGTCCGATCTATTAGAAGGAATTTTATTAACGAGAAAAGATTGTACACATGCCAGGTCGAAGGCGCTCAACTACTCTTGTAAAAAGCCTTAGAGTTCAATGCTATGGCTAAAGTATTTATCTCGGTCAATGCTGTGAATTATTATGACATTATCACTTTACAAGATCCTTTCATGGAAGAAATATCTTGTAGGGGAGGGCTTTTTAGCTAAGGTTTTCCAAGCTTTAGAAAAACTCAAATGATTTTAAGAATATCGACGTATAGGTTGTATACCTATGTACCGGTTTGGTCTTGTCGGCTTAAAGCCATGCACTGAAAAAAAAGAACAAGGCTATCCGGTAACAACTTAGCTTCTCCTCTAAGAGATGGGTGACAATGCATGCCTTGGATCTATATAACGATCTGTTTGATATGTAGATCGATGCGATAGGAGAATGATAATTAACAAATACCCTTATAATGTTATAGCTCCAGGATAATTCATCAATCGGCTATTTATGAGTACTTTGTAACTGATATTGGGCCTATATTTGTTTCTATTCAAAATCTCCACCACTGTGCTTAAATTCTTGTATAGTGAATTGAACCGATGTTTTACTCAAAAGCAGCCCCATATCAGCAGAGAAAGTACTCAGGGCTGGTTTTCGTTTTCGATACCCTATTTGGGGTATACGTTCCTACAGATCTACCTCATCTATCTCAAGGAGTATGTATGGTGATTTTAGATACTTTTATCAAAAGAGATATTCTGGCTTGATCCGAAAAATTAAAAAATACAGTTTGATCGGCTTGGGTTTCTTATTGGTAGAGGTTGGCGTATTGAGAATTTTTACTCTTGTTTCCTATAATACCTTTTTTTGCTTTTGACGGATTATTGCTTCTATAGGAGTTCATCCAAGCACTACGAAATGCTGATACAGAATAAACAACTTGCTCCATACATTGCTCATTTTAGAGAGAAGAAAGATATCCCATTGAAAAAAAAAGATGGTTTCCATATTTCCCATTTGGATCCCTGTCGGTTATTTTATTTACAAAATCCGTCTACTTTGGGTAGAGGTCGGTCTATTGATCATGGCCATCGGAACAAGTTTCTTAATCTTTTTCCAGAAAACTTTGAAGGAATAAACTCGGTTCTCTGTTTATCTTTGGGACGACTTTTTTGAACTCCTGCAAAAGAAAGAGCATGTACAAACCGACTATCCCAAAAGGGACACGTGACTTCTCTCCAGAAGAGGTGATACAGCGGAACTACTTAATCCAAACCATCCAAAAAAATTTTGAACTTTTTGGTTTCTCTCCTATCGAAACCCCTGCCTTTGAAATGCTCTCTACCCTCAGTGGAAAATATGGTGATGAGGTTGAAAGATTGATTTTCAAGATCTTGAATTCAGGTGATTTCTTGAAAGAACAAACATCCCAATTTCATCAGCTGGTCGGAATGGATGATGAATTAGCTGCTAAAACTTTCATCGAAGAACACCTAAGCGCTAAAGCGATATTACCTACCCTCTCAGAAAAAGCCCTTCGCTATGACCTAACAGTGCCTTTCGCCCGTTATGTAGTGATGCATCAAAACGAAATCCATTTCCCATTCAAAAGGTACCAAATACAGCCTATTTGGCGAGCAGATCGTCCGCAAAAAGGCCGATTTCGGGAGTTTTATCAATGTGATGCCGATGTGATAGGATCGAAATCTTTATGGCAGGAGGTCGAACTGATCCAACTCTATGACAAGGTTTTTTCTGAGTTACGTTTACCTGTAACCATTCAGATCAATCATCGGGATGTCCTCGCAGGTTTGACTGAAGTGGCTGGGATCCAAAACCATTGGACAGATTTTACCGTAGCCTTAGATAAATGGGACAAGATTGGACCAGAACAGGTTAAGGAAGAGGTTTATCAGAAAGGTATCACTGTATCTGACTGGGAAAAAGCGGTACCCTTCTTGATGTTAGAAGGTAGTTTCAAAGAAAAATTGGACCAGCTTGGTACCCTACTTTCTTCTTCGGAAAGAGGTAGAAAAGGCCTCGAAGATCTCATCTTTATCTATTGTAATTGGCAAGCACTTTCGTCATCGTGTGAACGATTGCAATTAAATATCACCTTGGCCCGTGGATTAAATTATTATACCGGGACAATTTTTGAGGTTGTACCTCAAGGGGTTAGTTCAAACTCTATCGGTGGGGGTGGACGCTACGACGATCTCACAGGAATATTTGGTCTGAAGAACGTTTCAGGTGTAGGAATTTCTTTCGGACTGGATAGGATTTATTTAGCTATAGAGGCCTTAGCATTGTTCCCTGAGGGGAGAGCGACGGCTCCTCAGGTATTGTTTATCAATTTTGGCGATCAAGAGGCCCTGCATGCCTATAAGCTCATCAACGCATTGAGGGCACAGTCGGTCTCAGCTGAATTGTATCCCGAAGCGGTCAAGGTCAAAAAGCAATTTCAATACGCTGACAAGAGAAATATCCCTTTCGTGGCAAGCATTGGGAAGGATGAGATCGAAAGAAACAAGGTCAAGATTAAAGATTTGAAAACAAGTTCCGAAAATGAATTCGATGACATTGAATCATTCATCCACCAACTCAACATTTGAAAAACATTAAAGGCGTCTGACAGGTGCTCCACATAGAATTTTTTGTAAGGATCAAGCTAATACATCCTTAACCTTTTCAGCGGCCTCCTTCAGCGTGATGACTGGATAGACATGCAAACCGCTTTCATCAATCATCTTTTTAGCTGCTTCAGAATTGGTTCCTTGTAGGCGTACAACGATGGGTACATGGATCTCATCTCCTAGTTTTCTATACGCATCAATAATCCCTTGAGCGACCCTATCGCAACGGACGATACCGCCAAAAATATTCACTAAGATGGCTTTGACTGTTAGATCTTTCAGAATGATACGGAAGGCTATCTCTACGCGTTGAGCATTGGCTGTACCCCCTACGTCGAGGAAGTTGGCTGGATTCCCGCCAGAGAGCTTAATCATGTCCATCGTAGCCATGGCTAAACCTGCCCCATTGACCATACATGCCACATTACCATCAAGTTTAACGAAGTTCAAACCTACTTCAGAGGCTTCCAACTCGGTAGGATCCTCCTCTCTCCGGTCGCGTAGGCCCTCATAATCGACATGACGAAACAGGGCATTGTCGTCGAGCACCACTTTGGTATCTACAGCCAAAATCTGATCGTCGGAAGTCTTGAGTACCGGATTGATCTCGAAAAGTGAAGCATCACACTCTACATAAGCTCGGTAAAGGCCCGTGACGAATTTTGTAAAACCTTTGAATGCCTCACCACTCAACCCTAAATTGAAAGCGATCTTCCTGACCTGAAAGGCTTGGATACCTAATACCGGATCTATTTTCTCGGTAAATATTTTCTCTGGAATAACCTCAGCTACCTGCTCGATGTCCATGCCCCCTTCGGTAGAATACATGATCATATTCTTACCTGTCGCGCGATGGAGCAAGACTGATACATAATACTCCTTAGGTTCAGAAGCTCCAGAGTAGTATACATCTTCAGCGATCATCACCTGATGGACTCGTTTACCTTCTTTTGGGGTCTGGGGTGTCACTAGTTGCATACCTAGGATCTGTGAGGCTTTCTTGCGGACTTCTTCCAAAGTCTTAGCCACCTTGATCCCGCCACCTTTGCCACGGCCACCTGCGTGAATTTGGGCCTTGATTACCCAGAACTGAGTACCAGTCTCTTCAGAGAGCTTTTGGGCGGCTGCTACGGCTTCTTCTGGATCGGTAGCCATTATACCTTGCGGGACTTTTATGCCAAAGGATTGTAATATTTCCTTACCTTGGTATTCGTGTAAATTCATCAATAGAATTTTTCTCTTTGGGCAAATGTAGAAAAAAAAGATCTATTTGTCGTCGAACAAAGTCCTGACCCTGATCTGGTTTTTATCTTTTAAATTCGCAACAGGATTTTTTCATCCATATCCTATGATCCGAGCCCAAGGTATTTACAAATCTTTTGGAGAAATAAAGGTATTAAAAGGCCTAGATATCTCAGTAGATCGGGGAGCAATTGTATCGATTATAGGAGCGTCTGGTGCAGGGAAGAGTACATTACTGCAGATTTTGGGCACCTTGGAAAAACCTACGCTGCAGCAAGGCATTATTACCCGTATTGAAATTGATGGGATAGAGATCAGCTATCTGACAGGTAAAAGCTTATCCTGTTTCCGCAACCAACACATCGGTTTCATCTTTCAGTTTCATCATTTGCTCCCGGAATTCACTGCATTGGAAAATGTTTGCCTTCCAGGCTTCATCGGGAGACGGGATACAAAGACGGTAAAGAAAAAAGCCCTAGAGCTACTCAACTATCTGAAGTTGTCTCACCGGATTGAGCATAAACCTGCTGCACTGTCTGGTGGAGAACAGCAACGTGTGGCCATCGCTCGGGCCCTCATCAATAAGCCCAAGGTGATCTTTGCGGATGAACCTTCTGGAAATCTAGATTCGGAAAACGCCAAAGAATTGCACGAACTCTTCTTCTCTCTTAGAGAACTCTTTAGGCAGACCTTTGTCATTATCACCCACAATATTGAATTAGCCGATATGGCTGACAGAAAAATGGAAATGAAGAATGGTGTATTGGTTTCTTCGTTTCTATAAATGAAAAGATATTTTTTTGATAGAGCTATTCTTCTGAGAGGGGATTTTTTCCTTCTACTCCAGTTATTAGCTGCCCTGTCGATCTGTTGTTTTTTTTCTCTGCAAGCGGTGCTATAGTTCATGCATCGGTGTACTCATCCTGAATTATTACTGGATGACCTTGTGTTCGCTTAGGTTGGGGCACTGGGATCCTACAGGAGTATCAGCACTTCTACTTCCTATAGGAGTTTTAGAGCTTTATCCCTCTATAAAAGCACAGAGACTGTTGGCATGGAGCAGGTATAAAAAGGCCAGCTCAAGACAGAGGTTTGACAGTGGAGCGAGTATAGCAAGGAAGCGCCCGATAGTACTCTCCATCTCATTCAATCATATCTACTTGCTTTTCCTCAGAAAGCGGACTTTTACTTCATCCACAGTGAGTTGTTTGGGGATATTCAAAATCTCCTCTATTTCCCCGGTATTTTTTTTCAGAGCCTTCCTATGGATTGGGATATGATTTTTTGACCGCGACAACAAGTGATTCCATATTTTCATCGCCAATCTCTTGAGGATGTTTATCTTCAAACTCATCAGCATGCTGATGGTAGACTTTGGGGTCTACTAAAGTGGAACAGGCTTACTACTTTATAGTCTCTATAGACTTCCCACTCTATCATATCCTCTGCAGGGTGCGTAGTAGCTTGTAGATACGGACGAACCGGAAAAACGTCAAGCGCATGATGCAAGTCAAACTAGTTCAGTTTTTTGCGTGACTGATCATGGTGTGGATTTCCTTGTTTATGTGGTTTTGTGGTATAATCGCATCTGTTCGAGCTCATCTATACTGCGTTCTTGCAAGAAGGATAATTTTCATATGATCTACAACTGGTATATAAGGTTTCTAAGCTCTTGGATTGTATTGCGTTTGACATACCCCCACTTTCCCTATTGGATTACCTCTTGCGTATGGTTTTGACGCCCGTATATCTCTTTGTCTATCCTAACCACCTGCTTCATCACTATGGGAGACCTCAATATCTATTCTTATGAAGAATCGGGTAAGTATATAATGTTGATAGGCTTGTTGGTAGGTGACTAGATGTGGGGAGAATGAAAGTATCTTCTGATGGAGATGATATATCATGAACAACTCGAGAAAAAAGATATCTAAATCCGATGGTACATTCTGAACATTCGAGAATCCGTATACTACAAAAAAAAAATAAGAAGAAAAGATAAAGTATTAGACAGGGTTGGGAAATGATCGATGCAACACTAAAGAAAGAAATTAATAGAAAGAACCCAATAAATCTACAAAGATGTATCTCGAAATCAGTGGGATCTACGGGCCATAGAACAATTCAAAGAGAAAAATCTAAAAATCAGAGAACTCTAGAAAGAAATTCAGGAAGAATTCAAGGATATAAGAAAAATGTTTAAAAAGAAAATGAAAAGATCGAGAAGCAATAGCCTCTAATGCTTATCCGTATGATAGACAAAAAAGGATAAATGATGGTCTCTACGAAGAATGATTGTTTTTTAGATGGACTCAGGTTATAGATCAACCTTCTTCTAAAGAAGTTTCAACACCTCAATCCTCTAACCAGAACCCCTAACCACTTTCTAAAAAAGATCAAAATGAGGATCGTTTTATGATTTTGGGAGGTGGATGCCCTCATCAATAATGTTAAATATGGATTAATTTTAACCGGTCAATAAAAAAATAGCTCGATTCCATGAACGAATTGAAAACTTTCCTAGAAGAAAAAGTATTGCAATACAATCAGCCAGATTTCATCGAATCGGATCCAATACAGATCCTACACCTTTTTTTCAAAAAAAAGAGAACATCCAAACCATCGGTTTTTGAAGGTATTTATCGCTTGGGGAAGTGCGAGACGATTCTCCGAAATGCCCGGTGGTGAATGATTCTGATGAATGAGAGTCATCATAAATTCATTTTTCATCACAAATCAAAAAAATATTAAACATTTGAGAGACTTCAAATAGTATACTTTTCAATTTACCGATATGGTACACCTCCTGACTTTGCTGTAATAAATCTATCAAAAGCATGGTGGATTGGAAGACCTCTTTACGATTGATCCGAAAAAGGCTACCCCAAGAGAGGGTGTTATACGTTTTCGTAAAATCTTTTCCCCATCCCCTATGAAAAACGTACCTAGAAGCACCTCCCCAATCCTGAGAAAGGCTCCGCCTCCAAATACCTGTGCATATATGTTTTTGCGTTGGATGGTACGAAAAGACCGTACTGGAGTAGACCTGGGCTTGTGGAAGAATATCCTGCACCCAAAGCTCTTTTGCCCGCTCGATACACATTCGGGACGAGTTGCTAGGAAACTGGGTTTGCTCTCGAGAAGACAAAACGACATCAAGGCTGTGATGGTACTGGATCAAAACATCAGATCGTTTGACCAAAAAGACCCCGTGAAGTATTATTTTACATTGTTTACTCTTGGAGTATTTGAGAATTTTTAATCTATAACATTTTTCATAGTTTCGCATTTGCAAAATCTCCCAAGGATAAAATTTTCCTTGTCCCCCAATTGAAGAACCAACCCATGCCCATGATACTTTTAGAGACACTATCTATCAAACACTTGATTAGACCTCATTTGACAGCCATAACAACGCCGCCCATGTTTTTGATCATCCATGGCTATGGGGCTGATGAAAAGGATCTTTTTTCCTTGGTAAAAGATCTACCAGCAGATTTTTTCGTCATCAGTCTACAAGCTTTGCATCCTCTAGCCTTTGGTGGATTTGCATGGTATGCGATGGATTTTTCGGGAGAAAGACCTACTGTAGACCTCCCACAGGCTATCCAAGCGCGTAAGAAGATCACTTCTTTTATCGATGAAGCTGTGGTGCACTATCAACTGGATAAAAATCGTGTATGGCTCTGTGGCTTTAGTCAAGGTGCTATTTTGAGCTATGCTATCGCACTACATCATCCTAAAAAGGTGAGTAAGGTGATTGTCTTGAGCGGATTTCCTCACAAGAATCTCTTACCCAAAGAAGTTAAGAGAGTCGACTATACACACTTGAATTTTTTCGTTTCTCATGGGAAAGAAGATCTCATTATCCCAATCGCATGGGCTAGACAAGGACCAATCATATTCGATCATTACAAGATCCCATACCTTTATAAGGAATACGAAGCTGGACATGGATTAAATGCATCCAATTATGGAGATCTCATGCAATGGATAAAAGTCATTTTTAAAAAAAAAGAGTAATCTTCTCTCGAAGATTTAAAAAAATTGATTCATGAACAAATACATTAAACTTCTTTTTACCGGTCTGATATTTCTCGGAGCAATCTACGCCTTCAAGCATCGCGAGTCAGGGTGGGGAATCTTTCTGTTCTTTTTGAGCATGATACCTTTAGCTCTCTTTTTTAGGAATGAATTTTTGATCATGGCCTTTGTCAGACTCTGCAAAAAAGATCTCGATGGTGTCAAAAAATGGTTAGGATACATCAAAAATCCTAAATCACAACTAATCAAGAGCCAGGATGCTTATTATTATTTCCTCAACGGTTTATTGGCATCAAACACCAGTATCTACCAATCCGAGCACTATATGCGGAAGGCGCTTGAACTTGGGTTGAAATTCAAACAAAATCAAGCACTAGCTAAGTTGCATATAGCTGTAGCAGCTGGCTCAAAAGGTCGAAAAAGGGAGGCCGAGAAATTATTGACAGAGGTCAAAAAATTGGATAAAGCAGGACTTTTAGAAGACCATGTCAAGATGATCAGAGAACAATTGAAAAGGGTAAACATTGGTCACAACTTAGCAAACTCTCATGTGAGGTAGAAAAATAAGTTCATCACTGATCTTCCCCTATAGCCTTGAGATCAATCTTTTAATACATCAGATACTGTAGAAGATCTTAAGCGAATCAGCCATACACCTTTGTTGGCATAGCCACCTGAAGGCAATTTTTCATAATGATATTTGGCCACCAAACGTGCTGATTCCTTCCCTGGAAGATGATGTAACAATTTCCTGTGCTTCAAGAGACGCTCTAAAAGATCAAAAGTGAGATCAAAGCCCAGTAATTTGTATTTATCTGGAGCTTGATCAAATTTTTTATGAAGTTCATCAAGCGTTTGCTGTGTAGTAGCTTCATTTTTATTGGTATGGTACTTCACTGTGAAGACAAACCTGTATTTCTTTAACAGAGCGATGTTTTTATAATAAACTTCGTTATATCCAACCCCTAAGGGGATCACTTGACTGGGCTCAAAGTTTTGTACGCCTTTTATAAAGGATTGACCGAGCACTGGATCTTCTCCTAACAAAACAGTAAAGAAAGGCGACGTATCAGTTGGAATATTTAAAAGCTCATCGATCTCTATGACACGCATCAAGGTTTGCCGATTTGAGAGTAGAGATTTGAGGTATTGTGCCATTGGTTTGGCTTTTTTTGCAACGACCAGATACACGGTCTGGGCTGAGGAAGACAAACGTTTGATCTCCTCTACGATAGGTTCCACTAAATATTGATCTTTGACCTCGGCTTGAACAACATTGGGATAAATATCTAAAGCTTCTGAAGCAGTTAATGGAGAAATCACAGGGATCTTCTCATTTTTTAGGGCTCGGGCTACTTTCTCTACACTTGATCGGAAAAAGGGGCCTATTACTGCATGTATGGGTAAAAAGTCATAGGTGTCAAGAAACTTTTCTATTTTACTTTTGTTATTTTCTGTATCAAAAACTTTGATATAGATCTTCTCCTTTTTGGCTATAGTATCTATTGCGTATTTGGCACCGAGATAGAAAGATATGGCATGTTTGCTGAGTTCGCTAGTACGAGTTTCTTGAGCGAGCAAAGGGAGCATCAGTACAATATTAATCCCGTCTTGCGTTGGTGCAACTTTGTAAGTTATCCTTTTGTTTGTAGAAATCTTCAGCTCCATGCCAGCTTTCAAACCTTTTTTCAGCTCAGGATTGTGATTCAAAAGATCTTCTAGACTGATGTCGTAATTCCGCATGATGCTAAACATTGTATCACCCTCTTTGATGATATAGATGATGTCATCATATCCAGGGTCTTTGACTGATGTTTTTAAAGGAGACTTATTTGGAATACTTTCTTGTGTCCGTACCGAATCTTTTTTCACTGGAAGGCGTAAAGTCATACCTTTCTTTAAGCCGTTTTTTAAATTGAGATTGATCTTTTGCAATTCTTCTTGAGATACGCCTAGACGTCTACTGATACCATAGAGAGTTTCTTTTGCTTGTACTTGATAGAAACTGCTCTTTTTATTGTATGCTTGAGTATTACTCTGATTACTAACTACAGAACGTTCTGTGTTTTTGGGGGTGATAGACAAAATATCGCCTTGTTTCAATCCTTGGGATAAATGAGGATTTTCTTTGACTAAAGTTTCTATACTTATACCGTATTTTTTGGATATCACATAAAGGGTCTCTCCGCTTTGTACCTGATGCGTCAGTACTTGATCCTTTTCTGCAACAGCGTCCGAAATGGTAACTTTTTCCCTAGGTATAAGGATTATCTTATCTATTTTCAAAGGTTTGTCTTTTAAACCAGGGTTGGCTTGAAATATCTCTTGGATGGTTACTTTGTATTGTTTGCTGAGCTTGTAGATCGTTTCACCCAACGCTACTTTATGCCGCACTTGGGCAAGCATCAGACAACTCATGAAAAAGATAAGGGTAGTCAGTGTATTCCTCATAATGATAGGGTTTGGTATAAAAATAAGGCCTCTATCTTTATCTGCTCCTGTCAAAGGATTGATTATAAAAATTCTTCACCTCTTTCAATCTTCAAATCATTGACAAACCTTTTGATCTCTTGCTCTTTTTCCTTTCTACAGATGAGTAAAGCTTTTGATGTCCCTACTACAATATAATCATTTAACCCCTCTATGATCGCCGCTTTATCACCTTTTAAACAGACGATATTGTTTTTGGCTTCATAAAAGAGTACTTTTTTACCCATCAAAGCATTACCTGAGGCATCTTTAGGAATTTTATCGTAAAGTATGCCCCAAGTCCCCAAATCGCTCCATCCGAAATAGGAAGGGATCACGTAAACATTATCGACTTTTTCTAAGATGCCATAATCAATGGAGATCCGCTGCAAGGTGGGAAATATCGATCGGATAAAAATTTGTTCCTCTTCACCGCCAATTTTCCCCTTTCCTCTATCAAAGGTTTCGTACATCTCGGGCAAATGTTTTCTGAAGGCATTTAATATGGTTTGGACGTTCCATACAAATATGCCGGAATTCCATAAGAAATCACCTGAATGCAAGAATTCGATTGCGATTTCATGAGAAGGTTTTTCCACAAAGGTCTTCACCTTTTTGATGGGCGATGAATGGTCTTCTGAAACGAATTGCATATACCCATAACCTGTATCAGGACGGCTGGGTTTTATCCCTAAGGTGATCAAGCGCTCACCTTGGACTGCCTTTTGAAAAGCCCATTGAAGAATCTCATAGAATTGTTTCTCTTCAGTGATCAAATGATCCGATGGAACGATGAGGATAGAAGCATTCTTATTGCGCAATTGTATCCTGAAAGAAGCATAGGCAATACTTGGTGCCGTATTCATCATGAAAGGCTCTAGAAGTAAATTGGACTTGGGTAATTCAGGTAATTGCTCATACACCAAATATTCATAATCCTCATGAGTGATGACAAAAATATTTTCCAACGAAACCAATTCGGAAACCCTGACAAAAGTTTGCTGTATCAAAGTTCTGCCTACTCCTAAGATGTCATAAAACTGTTTGGGATAAGCTCTTGTACTCACCGGCCAAAAACGACTACCTACTCCGCCGGCTAAAATTACGCAATAGTGGTTCATTCTTCTCATTTCTCAATGTATGCCTAGAAAACAGCCAAGATAACTCAATTTTGCTTATTTATTGGGAAAACAATCTAAGGAAAAAGGCTGAAAAAATCAGAATATAAACTCAGGCGGAATTCCTTCCAGCGTTGATTAGACCGAAAGAACAACGCACGACGAGCTTCTCGCAAATCTCCTTTGGGACACAGATGTCCCTACTATCCTGATCATGTATATTAGCCAAGGCATACTGTTGGATGGTGGCTAAAGGTAGTACGATACGTTCGCGCATTTCGATAGATTGCTCATCCCTAGGGTTGCTGATCATCAATTCAGTAGCACCGGATAACTGCAACACGTACGTCTTCGTACGTAAAAACTCTTCATAAATCATTTTCCAGATTTCGCCGTATTTCGGATGATCTACCAGATGAGCCGTTAATGGAAAATAGGTTTTTTTCATCGCCATTTCGCAATTATCCATTAAGGTTTTGAAGTAGAGCGAATGTTGGTACAATCGTCTCACTTCATCCCAATGTCCGGCTTGATCGAGTTGTTCGAGTGCTGTGCCTACACCATAGTAGCCAGGCACGTTTTGTTTGAGTTGGCTCCAAGCACCTACATAAGGCACTGCACGCAGATCATCTAGACTGAGCTGGTCGTCGGCATGACGCTTGGAGGGACGGCTACCGATATTTGCTTGAGCGTAATAACGTAAAGGACTTACCTGATCGAAATATTCGAGGAAATGAGGATGTGTCTTCAATTGGCTGAAGGCAGTATAACTCTCCTCAGCCAGAGATTGCAAGAGTGTCTTTTCCGTATCGGATAAGGTCTGGTCACAGGCAGAAAATAAAGCATTGGCCAAGCCAGCGTGTATGAGTTGTTCGATGTTGTATTGGGCAGCATCTATCGTGCCAAAATTCGAACTGATCGTCTGACCTTGTATAGTCAGTTGGATCTCCTTGCTAGCAATATACTTACCCATTGAGGCGTAGAATTGATGGGTTTTTCCACCACCACGGGCTGGGGGACCCCCTCGCCCATCGAAGAAGACCGTATCAATACTATACTGCTCGGAAAGGCGTGTCAAGGCCTCTTTAGCTTTGTAAATACTCCAATTAGCCATTAGATAACCGCCGTCTTTAGTACCGTCTGAGAAACCCAACATGATGGTCTGCTTCCAACCCCTCAATTGCAGATGCTTGCGATAGACTTCATTTTTATACAAAGTCTGCATGACTTGATCAGCTTGTCGAAGGTCATCGATGGTTTCAAATAGAGGTACGATGTCTACGGTGAGTGTTTCGGGTTTCCATCCACTCAGTAAAAAGAGGGCATAGACCTCCATCACGTCTAAAACTCCCATACTATGACTGATGATGTACCGATGGGCACCCTCCTCTCCATTGGTTTGTTGGATGCTCTTCATCGCTATAATGGTCTCCAAAACATCTCGATGGATGGCATTTTGTAAGATTGCCGGATCCAATCTTTCATCAATCTGCAACAAGGCATTGATTTTATCCTCTTCAGCGAGGTCTTTGTAATGATGTGGTAATGCATTCGTCTGTGCAGCCACTACCTCCAATAGAGACCTATGCACCGAGCTGTCCTGACGCACGTCTAACGAGGCGAAGTACAAGCCAAACAAAGTCATTTTACTGATTAATGTCTCGATCAAATGCAGAAAAAGTCCATTGTGTTCCTCAACGATAATATCACGTATACGGCGAAGCATCCCAAGAATTTCTTGCTTATTCAAAGCTGGCTTTTGTCCTGTAGTAAAGAGCTCATTATAAAGTTTTTTCTCTAATACCGCTACCTGATCTTCTACCCCTCTAAAGGTCAGACGGCGCTTGAGCTGGCGTACATCCCGATAGTAAGATCTGATCGCGGCCTTGCGTAAGGCCTGAGCTACCTTCAGGGTAGTAGGCGCATGGACAAAAGGATTACCATCACGATCGCCACCAGGCCAGAATCCCATGCGGATCAACGAATGCATTTCACAAACAGCTTCAGGAAACGCCGCCTTCAAATGTACTATGATACGATCAGCGGCTTGATAAAATACATTTTCAAGGTACCATATCAAGCTGACGGCTTCGTCATAAGGGGTAGGTTTTTCTTTTTTAAAAAACGGCGTTTTACCCAACTGTTGCAGATAGATATTTACCTGAGTAGTATCGTCATTAATCAGTGCTTTAGATAAGTCGTTGATAATGCCCAAAACTTCTCCTGGATAAAATTGGGTCGGATGAGCCGTCAACACTAAACGTACGGAGAAATCCTTCAATTGGTTGATCAATTGCTGTTGATTTTGTCTACGCATCACCTCGGATTGTAGATGCCGTAGCGTGCCCATACCCTGCATGTTGTGAATATGACGGAATGCAGCGTCTTCCAACGCATCAAACAACACCACCTGTCTCTCTACGTATTGAATAAATCGAAACAAAAGATCAGTTTTTTGTTGTGCTTCCGTATAAGTGGTGTATTGATTGAAAAAAGATGTCACGATCTCTTGTGGGCTCTGTCCTTTATCATATCCGTCTTCACAGTGCAAGAGAAACAAGGAAAGTAGAATCCCTGTCTTTTCCAACCGATGGAAGGGCAGCGAGATGAAAAGACTGTTGTACAATTGAAATTTGGTATCTACCAATTCCTTGAAAGATGCCAAGGTGTCGGGGGTAGAATTATGAGTATAGGGACGAGTTTGCATATGTTACTGATTATGGATTATTAAAAACACACAAATCATACCATGTACTTACAATTGGCTTTTCAAATGCGAATGACATGCAAGTGGCACTCGTTACAAATCCTTATACAGAGAGAAACTGTCTCGATCCCTTCTAATTAATGCAATGAGCATTACAATTCAAGAGCCGCTTGTGGATTAGATTCCATCAAGTGTTCGATAGGATTTTCAATAGCCTCTTTCACTCCTACGAGAAAACCTACCGACTCCCTACCATCAATGATACGATGGTCGTAGGAAAGAGCTATATACATCATTGGATGTATCTCTACCTTTCCATTGATCGCTATGGGTCGCTCGACTACGTTATGCATACCGAGGATTGCGCTTTGCGGCGGGTTGATGATTGGCGTAGAAAGCATTGAACCAAACACACCACCATTGGTGATGGTAAAGATACCACCAGTCATCTCATCTACCGAAATTTGTCCTTCCTGTACGCGTATAGCTAAGCGTTTGATCTCTTGTTCGATGCTGCGAAAGGTGAGCAACTCAGCATTTCTCAGTACTGGAACCATCAAACCTTTGGGTCCTGATACTGCGATACTGATATCGCAATATGCGAAGTTGATCTTATTTTCCCCATCGATCATTGCATTGATATCGGGGTACAACTGTAACGCTCTAGTACAGGCTCTGGTGAAAAAAGACATAAAACCTAGGTTGACTCCGTGCTTTTCTTTGAAGGTTTCTTTGAATTGGTTCCTTAGATGAAATACCTCACTCATATCCACCTCATTGAAAGTAGTGAGCATGGCGGTCTCATTTTTCACCGAGACCAGACGCTCAGAAAGTTTACGCCTGAGTTTGGACAAACGCGATATTTGATATGAGCGAAGAGCTGTCGTTGGACTACCCATGGAGACTACCGTTTGGATAACGTCTTCTTTAGTGATCCTACCTGCCTTGCCGGTTCCTTTGACTTGTTTGGGTTGGATATTCTTTTCAGCCAATAACTTACGCGCTGCAGGGGAAGGGGTTCCAGACGCATACGTATCGGTTTTTTCTAGAGGTATAGCTGAGCGGGTATTGACTTTCTCCTCTATTACTTTATCTAGATACACTTTTTTTGAAATCTCTTTCTGATTAGCTTGTCCATCCGGGGGTTCTTCAGAGGTATCGATATAGCAAACTACCCCACCTACAGGCACGGTCTGACCTTCTTTGGCTTTGAGAATAATTACACCACTTTCCTGAGCAGAGAGTTCTAAAGTGGCTTTATCCGAATCTACTTCCGCTATCGCTTGGTCTTTTATGACATAATCACCGTCTTTCACAAACCACGAGGCGATCTCTACTTCCGTGATAGATTCTCCTGGTGAAGGGATTTTCATCTCTAGTATCATAGATTTTGAATTTGTATCGTTTTGATCGAATTTTTATGATTGGAGTGCTCTTTGAATGATCTCTGCTTGTGTTTTGACAAAGTGTTGATACGAACCCGTAGCGGTTGTAGCGCTCTCCTTTGGAGCGATCAATTTCCACGGAAGATCTCTAAAATACCTCAATATATGCGGCCAAGCGCCCATATTCTCGGGCTCCTCTTGTACCCAAAGCAAACGGTCTCTCTTTGGATAGCGTTCAAATAAGTCTTCGATCGACATTTTGCGTAAAGGATAGAGTTGCTCGATGCGGATCAGCGCAGTGCATTCATCGCCAAGGCTTTCTTTTTTCCCCAAAAGTTCGTAGTAGATTTTGCCCGAGCAAAAGATCAATCTATTAACCTTTTTCGGATCAGATGAAATATCATCTATGAGCTCTTGAAAACTTCCTTCGGCCAATGCTTCCAAAGGTGACACACAACGTGGATGCCTTAGTAGGCTTTTAGGCGTAAATACGATGAGCGGCTTGCGAAAAGGAAATTTCATTTGACGGCGCAAGAGGTGATAAAAATTAGCTGGTGTCGTACAATTCACTACAAATATATTGTAACGGGCACATAATTGCAGATAACGCTCTATCCGTGCTGAGGAGTGCTCTGCTCCTTGGCCTTCGTAGCCGTGAGGGAGTAACATGACCAGACCGTTTTGGATCTTCCACTTATCTTCGGCAGCAGAGAGGTATTGATCGATGATGATCTGAGCACCATTACTGAAATCGCCAAACTGCGCTTCCCATAGGGTCAAAGTGTGGGGAGATGCCATAGCATAGCCATAATCAAAACCTAAAACACTGTATTCGGAAAGCAGCGAATTGTAGGTATACATTTTACCCTGGCCCTTTCGGAGATGATTCAACAGGATGAATTCCTCTTCATCTTCGGATTTGATCACGGCATGACGATGTGAGAAAGTACCACGTTCAACGTCTTCGCCTGAAAGACGTACGTGGTATCCTTCGTCAAGGAGAGTACTGTAAGCTAATAGCTCGGCCATACCCCAATCGAGTGCATTTTTTTGTTGCATCATTTCAGCACGTTGCTCGAGCAGTTTTTCGGTCTTTCGATAAAATTTCTTCCCAGCAGGTGGACTGGTGAGTACCTGTCCGATCTCACGCAAGCGCTCGATTGGGAAATGAGTATCGATCTCTTTGAGGACTTTGTCACACTTGACGATAGAAAAACCTTCCCATTCATCAGGCATAAAAGGATCAAGCCTGCTCCGCTCAATGGTTTTGGCCTCTTCATAACCTTGATCTAGTGATTTCTTGTATTCAGCCTCGATCTCCCCGATGAAGTTGGGATTGATGACTCTCTCTTTTTCCAATTTCTTCTTATAGATATCTCGAGGATTGGGATGCTGTGCAATGGCTTTATACAAAGAGGGCTGGGTAAAACGAGGCTCATCCCCCTCATTGTGACCATATTTTCTGTAACCCAACAGATCGATGAAGACATCTTGATGATAATGCATGCGAAAGTCCACGGCAAATCGAATAGCGTGGATCACAGCTTCTACATCATCGGCATTGATGTGAAGTACCGGTGAGAGGAGTATTTTGGCTACGTCTGTACAATAGATACTCGAGCGAGCATCGAGATAATTCGTTGTAAAACCCACCTGATTATTCACCACGATGTGGATAGTACCACCGGTTTTATAACCTTCCAAGGTAGACATTTGGATCACTTCGTAGGCAATTCCCTGAGCTGCTACGGCTGCATCGCCATGGATGAGGATCGGGATCACCCTATCGGGATTACCCTGATAGTGAATATCGATCTTGGCTCGGGCAATGCCTTCGACGATTGCGTCGACCGTCTCGAGATGGGAAGGGTTGGGTGCTAGATTCATTTTTATCTGCTTGCCCCGACGGGTCTTTTTGACCGTGGTAGAACCGAGGTGATATTTAACATCTCCGGCGAATATACCTTCTTCGTATTCCTTACCATCAAACTCGCTAAAGATTTGAGCGTAGGTCTTTTTAAAAAGATTTGAAAGGATGTTTAAACGGCCCCTGTGGGCCATACCCACGACAAAATCCTTCACTTGGTGACGCTCTACCGCATATTCGGTCAACTCATCCAATGCCGGCAAAAGGGACTCATTACCCTCAAGAGAAAACCTCTTTTGACCGACGAATTTCGTATGAAGGAAATTTTCAAAGGTCACTGCCTCATTGAGTTTCCGTAGCAAGTGTTTCTTTTCCTCGATCGAAAGCTTCGGATGATTATTATCGCATCTGATCCACTGTTGGATCCACTCGACTTTTTGCGGATCCTGGATGTGCATGTACTCTATACCGATAGACTCGCAATAGACCGCTTGCAGATGTTCAAGAATGCATCTCAACGAAGACGGCATAAGACCAATGACTTTACCGGCATCAAAAATCGTATCAAAATTAGCTTCAGACAAGCCGAAATGCTTTAGATCGAGTGTAGGCTCGTACCGTCTACGTTCACGTACGGGATTGGTCCGGGTAAACAAATGTCCGCGGGTACGATAGGCGTGGATCAGATCGAGGACTTTGAATTCTTTGAGCAATTTTTCGGGAATGATCGCCTTATCCCCGTCTAAAGAGGGGGGGATTGTTGAAAGAAAAACACCGCTTTCAAAAACTTTTCCATTGTAATTTTCTTGAGCGAAATCGAACCCTTGAAAGAAGGCGCGCCAACTGGGTTCTATTGTATCAGGAGATTTTAAATATTCTTCATAAAACATTTCAATATGCCCTGGGTGCAAGGCATTCAGAAAGGAATACCTATCCATAGTTTACGATCAATGTAGTTATGCTATTCATTAGAATAATGTTTCAAATTTAAGACTTTTATTCAAGTAGTGCTCATCAAACTTTGTTTTTCTCCACTGTAGGAAGGTGGGTGTTGACTTGGTGTTAAAACTCATCCTCTATATTGTCATGATGTAGAGGATACGGATTTTTTCAATGAGGAGTAAAAATTTAATCTTTCTTCGCTATTAGTTTAAAATCTAAAGCTGTGATGATTGACCCGATGAGGTACCGGATTCCTTTTTGTACAGTCTTGTTATTTTTGATTCGTGCCCAACAACGTCTGAAAAGTAAACCATTAAGAGATACCATGAAGCCGCAATCAACGTCAGGATCCAACCAAGAAATAAGAATCGTCTTGTCGGGTGACTGACCTCTATCTGGATGAATTGAGGTAAAAAGGCCATGTAGGTTACGATGGATTTGGGGTTGAATAGATTAATCATGATACCTTGAGTAAGGGTAATTCGTTTCTTCTTATCAAGTCGATACGACTTCATGATTTTTAACAGTTTTTTTTAGAAGCATCCTTAGCCCGATGTAAAGCAAGTATATCGCTACAAGGTATTTGATGATCAGATACATGGTCCTTGAGGTTTTCACGATAGCCGATAAACCGAAAGTAGTCAGTAAAGTGTGGATCAGTAGGCAGAAACTTATCCCCAAAGCAGCTAAAAATCCTACCTTATGCCCTTGGTCGATCTCTTGAGTGGTCCACATATACAAAGTCAAGTGCTGGCAAAATGACTAAAAGCACAGATGAAATGAGAAATAACGAAAAATTTACAATACCATCTATCATCTATTCAATTTTATAGCTCAACCCGACATTTCTTTTTTACCCCTAACCTTGGGTTACTTTTACAAAGGTAAGTTCTTTTGTGTTCGAAAGGTGGGTGCTACTATATAGGTAAGTCAAAAATCCTTCGATTTGAACTATACCGTACTATTTGCCCTTTCGGACATATGAATATTTTATAGATAAATTTATTATAATGATTATCAGGATTTTTACCCATAGATTTTATAATGATCTTTCTTTTTTCCTCTCAATCACTTCATTATGCAGCTTAGCGTTTCTCATCCTATTTGTTGAGATTGATCAATATCCTTAAACATCCATTTTTTTCAATTGGATATCCCTTCCCCATAGCAATAATGCTTAAACAAAGCATCAGCTAGGTCTCCTCATACAATTTTAGATAAATGTCTGATAGTGTTTTCTACATAGACTAAATCAGACTTTTAACCGCCGCTATCAGAGTAATAAATATTCTGATTGGGGATGAAATAAGAGTCTTTTTCATTTTCGGAAACAGCCAGAATTTTAATCGGTACCGAAAATAGATAAGTGCTTTCAAAAAAATTAAACATGTCTTCATGTTTAAGAATAAAAATAAATTGTCTTGTCATTTTTAAGTAAAAAAAAGAACTTAAAAAACTGATCCTCCTCTCCTCATTCAATTGTGCAGATGATTTTGCTTCATGATATTTTTTGGTCAAAATAAGATTTACACTTCCAAGCTCACGGAGAATAGCAATCAACTCAAATTCATCAAAAATTTTACGCAAATATTTCAATCCAAACTATTTAAACAACTTATCTTCCTTATTCTTGGCTACTAAATATTTATTATAGTAAACGGTCTACCTCCTTCATAAGGACGATTTGAAAAGTGTAAAATGAGAGATTCTTGTGTAAATACCGGCAATTTTTCAAAAATTAGTGAATCTTCCTTAATCAAATCTAAAATCAGTTATATTTATTTTTTCTTAATTTTTATAAAAGCATAGAAAAAATGAGTAATAAAAAAATATCAGTGGAGAGATTTTGGAAGTCTTACCCAGGCTCAGATCCTGGATTCATAATACATAGAAAGACCATTGATCAGCATCCCATTGAGTAATACCGGCAATAGGGATTTTTCGTCTGGTATAGCCAAATTACTAATCCAAAGCATCAGTACCCCTGAAACGATAAGTATAAAGAAGAAAAATTAAAGGGTATCGATATAAGCATCGAACGAAAAGCGTCTGGACAAAACTTAGAAGAACGTAAAGTAAAAGGAACTTATGAATATGAATAGAATTGTTTACGGATCATGCATAGTCAATACAGTAAAACACCTCTTCATGATTATTAAAATAATAGCTAAAAAAACAAAAATCAACCTCTATCTCTTCAGTCTGATAAGTCGTTCTTATATAGAAACTAACAGTAGAGAAATTAGTGTGGTCCAGCTGTATTGTACCACTAATAGCGGAATACTTCCTTCTTTATTGTAACGATAATAGAAAAGCAAGTAGTAAAATCGACGTCCCAGTGCACCGAGTAAAGTCAATTGGCAGACCTCCCTCCAAGGTAATACCAATAAACCTAATCCTGTCCTGACCAAAACAATGAAAAACATCAAGAAAAGTTGAGAGCATATTGGATTAGAAAAGGAATTAAAAATAATTTAAACCGATTTAGCCTATCCTCGAGACCAAAGAGATAAAGCTCCAAGTCAATACATAAATGATGGTTAAATCTAGATTCTATTTCCGTTATCGATAAAGGTTTTTTGAAGATTTCATTCTTTGACTGATTCACAAGCCGATATAAGCCTTAGCATGTTGTATTGCAGCGTCCCATCCGCTGGAATCCCTGCCTTTGGCTATAGCAAAAAAGCTTTTCCCCCCACCTTTTCCACCAATATAGGGCGCCAAGTTTTGGATGATGGTCGAGGCATTTAGCCCCCGCTCGGAGACGAGTTTGTCGGAAAGTGCTACACAGAGGGTTACTTCACTGTCCATGGTCTGTCCGATGAGGAGGAAGAGATCGGGAACTTCTTTGCGTAATTCTAAAGCAATGGTTTTTACCGTAGCGGGCTCTAGATCGGTTTTTTCACAGATCAGAGTGGTCAAAGGGGTCTTTTGTGCTCTTGAACGCCAAGCCTCCTTCAAAGCCCTACCCTTTTGTATAGTGAATTTTTCCACCTGTGCCCTGAGTACTTTGTTTTCTTCTTGCAAGTTTTGGACAGATTTCAATGGATTAGCTGGATGATTCAAATGTTTCAACAAGATGTTGTATCGTTTATAAGTTTCCTTAAGATGTTCAATTACAGCTGTTGAGGTAAGAGCCTCAATACGACGTATACCCGAGGCGACCGAGGATTCTGAAAGGATCTGAAAAGATTGGATTGCTTCCGTATTGCTCACATGAGTACCGCCACACAACTCGATCGAACCGCTAAATCGAATGGTGCGTACCGTATCGCCATACTTTTCACCAAAGAGGGCTATAGCACCATCTTCTAAGACTTTTTGTAAAGATGTAGTTCGAACTTCTTTCAAAGGAATCTGATCATGAATCAGGGCTTCGACACGTTTTTCTACTGCTTCGAGTTCCGCAGGGCTCAGCTTGGCTGGATGGGAAAAATCAAAACGAAGACGATCCGGTCCCACATAAGAACCTCTTTGCTCCACATGCTTACCTAAAACTTCTCTCAAAGCATGATGCAGAAGATGTGTGGCTGTATGATTTTTTTCAATGTATCTCCTTCTAGGGACATCTATTCTAGCCCTGAAAGCCTTATGAGGGTATTGAGGTAGTTTTTCTACAATATGCAAGATGAGATCGTTTTCTTTCTTAGTGTCTAAAATGGTAATCTTCTCATGAAAGTGTCCAAAATCCTTATCTGAACATTCAATAAATCCACTATCACCCACTTGCCCTCCCCCTTCTGGGTAGAAAGGTGTCTTGTTAAAAACGAGTTCATAATGCCCACCCTTAGGGGTTTTGACTTGCCGGTACTGGATGATCCAAGTGAGAGCTGTTTCCATATAGTCATACCCTAAAAACTCCCTTATTGTACCATGTATATGTTTATGTACAATAGTGACCCAATCACCTTTTTCTATCATACTAGCTTCTCTAGAGCGTTCCTTCTGCTTAAGCATCTCTTTTTCAAAACCACTTTCATCGAGGGTTAGACCATTTTCTTTAGCCAGGATACGTGAAAGATCGATTGGAAAACCGTAAGTGTCATAGAGTCCAAAGATCTGAGCTCCATCGATCATCGTCCCATCTTTTTTTTGGAGTTTGCGAATGATGTATCCCCCCATACGTTTCATCCCCTGGTCGATGGTCTTCAAAAAAAACTCTTCCTCTTCTTTGATCGTATCTCCAATCGACACCTCTCGGCTACTGAGTTCGGGGAAAGCCCCGCGCATCTCTACAACCAATACATGGACCAACTTATAGATGAAGGGAGCTTTTTCTCCAAGAAAACGGTAAGCATAGCTAATAGCTCGGCGTAAAATGCGACGAATGACGTAGCCAGCGCCATTATTTGAGGGACGTTGCCCATCGGTGATAGCAAAAGTGATCGCACGAATGTGGTCTGCTACTACACGTATGGCGATATCTTTTTGGATATCTTTTCCGTAATGCTCCCCGCTGTATTTTTCAATCTCTCGAATTAAGGGGGTGAAGATATCGGTATCATAATTCGATGATTTACCTTGCAATACCCTACAAAGTCGCTCAAAACCCATACCTGTATCGACATGTTGTGCGGGAAGTATTTCCAGACTACCATCTACCTTGCGGAGAAATTCGATGAAGACGAGATTCCAGATCTCGATCACTTGCGGATGATTTTGATTAACAAGTTCCCTACCAGGTATTTGGGTTTTGTCCTCAGGGTTGCGCAAATCTACATGGATCTCTGAGCAAGGACCGCAGGGACCGATGGATCCCATCTCCCAAAAATTGTCTTTTTTCCCAAAGTGGAGGATGCGCTTTTCATCAAGAATGTCCTTCCAAAACTGGCGAGTTTCTTCATCTTCGAGTAAATGACCTTGAGTATCACCACTGAAGACCGTGACATAGATATTCTCCTCAGGGATTTTATAGACTGTGGTCAGGAGCTCCCAAGCCCACACAATGGCCTCTTTTTTAAAATAATCCCCAAAAGACCAATTACCAAGCATCTCAAACATCGTATGATGATAAGTATCGTGACCAACGTCGTCTAGGTCATTGTGCTTACCAGTAACGCGAAGACATTTTTGAGTATTGGCAAGACGGGGGTAAGCCGGATTTTTATAACCAAGGAAGTAGTCTTTAAAGGGATTCATACCAGCATTAGTGAATAAAAGTGTGGGATCATCCTTGACAACGATAGAGGCCGATGGGACGATCTGATGGCCTTTGTCTCGAAAAAAATCTAAAAAAGTTTGGCGAATCTCTCGGGCCTTCATCGTTTAGGGATATTAAAAATTATTATAATTTTAAGTCAATTTTGACTATATTTTCATTAATTTTACCGCTGTGCGAATTTATTAATTCCATTGAAACCTTCAGGATGTCGAAATTAAATTTTTTAATTGGAGCCTACAAGAAAAAAAAATTAAAATATTGGGTAATCGTGTTTTTTTTTCTATATTTCAATTATAGAGTTGAGCTTTTTCTTTTTGGTTTTTTCTCTTCAAATACTCCTTCTGCGAAGGAGTTGGCACGTATGAAGCAACAGTACGCCAACCTCAACATAAAGCTCCAGCAAATGGAAAGATTTTTAATCAACTTGGAGGAGAAAGACCGCATAATTTACCGTTTTTACTTTGCACCGGAGATCTCTCTTAATTATCTAGCATACAATGATAAGTATATGGTGAAACAACTTGAGAAAAAGGTAAATTTTTTAGATTGCAAGATTCAGAAATAAACGTATTCGCTAGAATGTATCATGAAGTCAGCTAAAAAGAATGATGCCAGATATAGCTATGTATCATCTATACAGTCTATTGCTAAAATGGATATGAAAAATATCGCTTTGGGATTTGGCTTGCGTTTTCAGCCCATCTTGAAAATCAGCTGTATGCATACCGGGTTGAATTTTTTCACCAAACAAGGTAGGGTACTTGTCTATGCGATTACCGATGGAGTAGTCAAGGTACCTGTATCTGATGGAGACTCTGCTAAAGTAGTATGCATCAACCATCAAAACGGTTATATGACCTCCCACACACACTTGCAGGCCTATAAGGTGGAAATGGGGCAAAAAATCAAACAGGGGGAAGTAATCGATTATATATGGAATACAGACCTCTCCACTGGACTACATCTGCACTATGAAGTGGTGAAAAAAGGTGAAAAAATCGATATTCTGGGTTACTTCTACGACAACTTGAACCTAGATGGATATAAGAAAATGGTCGCAATAGCTGAAAAGATGACTCGCTCATTGGATTGAGCCATGCATATAGAACTGCCCGATAAGTTATATTATTCCATTGGGGAGGTTGCTGTCGCTTTCAATGTCAATGCTTCACTGATTCGATTTTGGGAAAAAGAGTTTGACATTCTTACTCCCAAGAAAAATAAAAAGGGTAATCGTCTCTTCTCAAAAAAAGATATAGAACATCTTAGTCTCATCTACCATCTGGTCAAAGAGCGAGGTTATACACTCGAAGGGGCACGTCAGGTCTTGTACACTAACGAACGACTGGTCCGAGAAATTGAGGTAATCCACCGTCTTGAGGCGATTAAAGCTGAGTTGCTTAAGATAAAGTCTCAATTTGATGGGCCTTTGGAGGATTGAAAACTTATACCGAATCATAGTGATTATTACAGATGAGGGGGGGGGGGGGGTACTTATTTTTGACGATGCTTCTTCATAAGAGATGGTGAAGATTCTTCGGGATTTGACTAAATACTTACATCAAATTTTTATAAATAATCTTTTATGAACTGTTTCGATTCAGGATTAGCCACTATGATAGGAATAAATACCATTTGACTTCGAGGAATTTCTTGATTATTCAACGATTTAAATACTTCTTTTTGTTCTATTAGAGTCACATTGGTCATAACTTTAATAAAATTCAATAGATTCTTTTTGGATAATAATTCACTCATTAGTATATTAAGAATATTTATTAGTTCATCTTGAGTGCATTTTTCATCATTGATTAGTTTTATAATATTTTATAATATATTAAAGATTTAATAAAATTAATAATTTTTCAATTAAGTATATTAAAAATTTTAATGAAATTACTTAGATGATTTTAATAAATAATCTTAAGTAAATATTACTAATCCTATTAATATTAAGTTTTTATAGAAAATCCCATTATTATACCTTTTCCTTGGATTTTGATCCTGACCTTGTACAAGTACTCTTCTTATCAGAAGAGATTTTTCTAGATCCTAAGCCTTTTTTTATAACTGAACTAATTTGGACTTTTTCAACAGATTTCTCTTTAAAATTTGACTATATCGAAGCATTAGAATTTTGTTTAATGTGTTATTTTTTTATAGTGCTGATGAGGTGTTTAGATGTGTCAAAAATCCAGTAGATTTAGATCTAAATAAATTTAGAAATATTGCCATAGATCTAAAAAAAATATTAAAATTCTTCTAGAATACTTTTGTGATTCTTAAAATTTTAAGTATATATAATAATTTTATTGAGAATTTACAAGTTTAATCTTCATTTTATATATACCAGACTTCTTTTTTGGATCTCCTGTTTTCTTGACTTATTTTATTCTAAATACTGAGCCCTATTGGCTAGTCAATGGAGATGAAGTAATATTTGATGACATACCAATATTTTTTTAGTTATTTATTATAAATATTAATTTCAAATATTTTTTGTATTAATATGTAGTAAATGATTAAATTTATATATATTTATAATATATATTTTGTTATAAATATAATAATGTAAATTTAATTTAATATTATAATTAATTATAAAATATTAATACTTTATATATTCAAATTATTTAATTATAATACCTACACTATCTAATAAATATAAAGGCCCTTCAAACTGGGACTTTGAGAGATAAAAATCATATGGATTCAAGTAATAATAAACTACTTATAGCGTATGGAATCTTTTCTTTTATTTATCTATGATCTGTGGTTTTTGTGTATTTCCAGCTTGTGATTTTAACTACTTTTCGATTTGGCGTAAAATCTACATTTTGTTTTTTTAGGAAAAGCTCGACATTATTTAGCATAGAAAGATTACCAACCTTATGCTTTTCAGGAAGATTCTTATTTCCTAATCCCTTAAGGATATATTTCTGTTCATTTTCAGTGAGTTTATATTTATCATGATTAAGATCCTTCGGAAGATCATTGATCATTACCTTTGATAAGTTGACATGCTGATCCTGATCAGGACCACTATATGGTATCGGTTTCAAGATAATTACTCGTCTCTTTGGGGAAAGTTTACTAACACTAATCACCTTTAGCTATATTAAGTATTTATTCCTGATCCAAGGATTTAGTTAAGACAAAAAGGTTATCTTGTTCACTAATTATAAGCTCATTGAAACTTTTAAGGAAATTATTTATTTGTTCTTTAGAAATATCAAGAAACGTCATTAAAGTATTTATAACAAATTTTAAACCCAATTAAAACCTTTTATCAAACTCTCAAGATTATACTTTCTTCCTGGGATCTCATTCAAATCTTGACCAGATGGTATCTGATCAGGGGAGAGTTTTTCAAAACTGGAATGTTCCTCTGCACTCAAACTTTGAGTATCTCCTTCACAACTCTCTAACTCTACTAATATCTTTTCAATTTGAACCTTCTCAAATACATCATAAAAGATTCCCATCTTCTGAAATATTTTTATTCTTCAACCCACTTTTTTTCTCCCAATTTTTGAGACATGGGATCCTCGCTATTTTTTGGGCACATCGAGACATTGGGAGTTATGTGAAGGGGTTTTGACTTTATTTGAAAATTTTTATAAATTGCCTCTCATGGCAGTAAGGCGTCTAGGGGTATCCAAAACCTCAGTAGAGGCATCTACCTGAATAGATTTAGGTTTGAATAAACTTAAAAATCTATTTTTAATACTTAAAAAATTTCATTTTTTTTCATTATTATAAATATGTTTTATAATAGCCGGATCGACTTGCGAATTTGTAATAGTATTTGACAGCATGATAATTGATTTTTTAACTACTTAATCATCGAAATAAGGTATAAAGAGAATATTGAATCAAAAGATGTCTTCATTATTGAATATAATATTATTACATAATATCTTTATTCATTAAGGATAAGTATTATCGAGGAGCAAAATTAATATAAAAAATTTTCATATAAATATTTTTTTCCTATGATAATACTTTGGTTTTTTATAATTTGATCATTCAATCGAAAAAAATATAAAAATCTATCGTTTTACATATCAGGTTAAGAGAATCGTATTTAACTCATTATAATAAAGGCCCCATATTTGATGAGAATTTAGAGAGATCAAGTTGGATTTTTTAATCAGATTATGATTGAATGCCTTTTCTTAGTTGATCATGAGGAGGATTTGTTTTCTAAGAGTGGAGGATTTCCTTCTTTATATTGTAAATTATGATATAATTCTTTCATTTTTTTCATATCTTCTTTTTTTAAATTTTTCATAAAAACGTCCTATTGATAGAGTCCAAGTAATGTGTTTTCTCTATTTTTCAAAAAGTTCTTTTCGCTGAACTGGACTAATAGTCTCAAGATATTTGAGAAGATTGTGTATATTGAATTCTGTAATTGATGGAGTAGAACTAGACTCTATTTTATAAATTTTTTTCTGAGATTTGATAATTCCACATTCATTTTTCATTTCAGTGAGCTTTTCTTATATTTCTAAATATCTTTTTTTCTATTCTGCCCATATCATTAGGTAATTCATTATGTTTAGTAGATTTACTTTATTCTTCTCTCATAGTAATTACTTTTCAATTAAATATATGTATTTTGAAAAGATAAATTTAATAAAAAAATACCTAATCAAATACTTTATCGAATACTTTTTGGATGATTTGGTAAAAAAATAAGTAAAGCGTTCATAAACTCTCCTCTTGACCAACAAAAAAAGAAAAAGTGATTTTTTAAATCCTTATATGTTTTTGGACTGCCTCTAGATCTATGTTTAGCATCTGAGCTATCTGCATTCCAAAATCAGCATCTGCTTTGAAAAAATAGCATAACTGACGGTAGATGATCTGCTCTCTTTTATCTCCTGTAATTCCGCTCATTGAGCTTGTGATATTTTGTACCAAATGCTTTTTGTATTGTTCGTTGAGTACTTCTCTCCAGAAGGTACCGGGTTGTGAATAATGGTCATCTTCTCCTGGTTCATTTCGATCGTACCAATCAGCTAGGTCCGAATCGATTTTTTGCGCGGGCTCTTTATAATTCTGATCTGCATAGATCTTGTCAAAACTGTTAGGGTAATAATTCGGATTACTGCTGGAATTGCTATCTATACGCATCAAACCGTCACGCTGGTAATTATTTACTATGAAGGGGCAACGATTTACTGGGATTTGCTCATAGTTCCCCCCCAATCTATAGCGGTGTGCGTCAGGATAGGAAAGCAAGCGTCCTTGTAACATTTTATCTGGAGAATATCCAATGCCGTCTACCACATGTGCCGGGGCAAAAGCGGCTTGCTCGACCTCAGCAAAATAATTGCTGGGGATTTTATTCAGTTCCATGATTCCGACATCGATCAGTGGAAAGTCTTTGTGAGGCCATACTTTGGTTAAATCAAAAGGATTAAAAGATTGTTTTTTAGATCCTTCCTCCGTCATGATCTGTACCTTGAACGTCCATCTTGGAAAATCTCCCTGATCAATCGCTTTGACCAAGTCCTGTTGAGCATGATCAGGATCTTTTCCTTTCATCTCTATAGCCTCTGCATCGGTAAAGTTTTTGATCCCTTGTAAAGTTTTGAAATGAAATTTCACATAAAAACATTCATTAGCTGAATTGATCAATGAGAAGGTATGCGATCCATAACCATTCATATGCCGATAACTATAGGGTGTACCACGGTCACTCATCAAGAACATCACTTGATGCAAGCTCTCGGGATTGAGACTCCAAAAGTCCCATATCATCGTAGCGTCTTTGCAGTTGGTACGTGGATGACGTTTCTGAGTGTGGATAAAATCAGGAAATTTTTTAGGATCTTTGATGAAAAATATTGGGGTGTTATTGCCAACCAAGTCCCAATTACCATCTTCAGTGTAAAATTTTACAGCAAATCCGCGTGGGTCACGTTCTGCATCGGCTGAACCCTTCTCACCTCCTACCGTAGAAAAACGGATAAATAATTGAGTTTGCTTGCCAACTTTCGAAAATATTTTAGCCCGTGTATAACGAGTGATATCGTGTGTGATGGTCAATGTCCCATAAGCACCTGTACCTTTAGCGTGCACTACACGTTCGGGGATACGCTCACGGTTGAAATGAGCCAAATTTTCATGCAGGATATAGTCTTGTAATAAAAGTGGCCCTCTTGGCCCTACACTCATCGTATTTTCGTGATGTACATAAGGGATACCTGAGGCTGTGGTCAATTTTTTATTTTGTACTTTATCGTTCATAACAAGATGGGATTTAGGATTTTTACAAAGCAAAGATCTGAAGTTTCACATTATAAAAAAAATCGATTATTTTTATCATATAATATTTATAAACTATACTTGGATTAGTCTGATCCAAAGTGTAACCTTGGATACCCTATTATGGCGCTGTATATCCCCACATCGATTTGCAGAACATTGTCGGTGACTAAGCTTGAAACGTCTGAAGCTAAATAGATTTCTACTGCTCCCAGTTCATCAGGTGTCGGGGCATCATACGCATCCAGGTATTGATCATTTTACCATCCCTATTGAAAAAACACCCTGTCAATTTGGTTTTCATATAGATCAGTTCTATCGTCTTGATATTCAATTAGTAAATAACCTATTCTACCACTGCACTTTTATCAGTATGATGACGGCTACTTTCGAAGTATTGTGGGAAGCTTGCGCTTGTGGTACATTAACGATCAACCCAGAGATAGAGGAGGTATTGATGTGATGATGCAACTCTTTTGGGTAATCATCCACTTTACCTACTTCATGCAAGACTAGATAGATTCCATTGAGATTGAAGTCAAGCACTTTATACCATTCAAACAATGTAGTGAATTCGAGCGGAAGGTCTATGCTTATCCTCGCATTGTTCAACAGTACATCGATAAATCCAAATTAATTTTCGATCATTTTGGACCATGGTAATGACCTTCTCTTCTGGGGTCACATCTGTAAAGATGAAATAGGTTTCTACTAGATAATTTTTTACGATCTCTGTAGCGGTCTTCTCTTCAATTTTTTTATTGAAATCTACGATGGCTATCTTTGGGTTACCTTCGGCCAATATCTTGCCATGGCTTTTCTAAATCCCATAGCTCCCACCAAGTGACGATGATTATACTTTGTCATCTAATCTGAAACGTTCTAGAATAGTATCCATTCTTGTCATATCTTATAGTTTTTGAGGAATTGATTTATTTGAAAAGATTTCCTAACTTTGACTATATTGATCAATCTTTGTAAAATGTGCTACTATTGTACCTATTACATAGATGATGGCGTATACCCAAATGAATTCATTGGTATCAAAGTAAGGCAATAAGGTGATGGCAATGATAGGACCAACGAAGTTGCTCAAGTCTGCAGACAAATTATGTAAGGAAACTGCTGTTCCCTTATAATTGGCTGCCATTGTTGGGAAGATTGCCGATATCGAAACAAAGGTTGCTATACCAAAATTGAAAATCATCGATATCAATCTGCCTACCCACAAAGATTAGGCCACCCCAGAGAGGAACATAATAAAAAAGCAGGATTACAATAAGCACCCTGATACAATTGATCTTGTCATCGATGATACTTCACATGACATTGGTAAAGATGGTTCTAAAATAGACCAACCTCCATATTTATAGCCATTTCAACATCGTAAACTCACACATCGCGTGTGAAAACAACAAATCCGAAAAAGTGATATCTGATTGATGATCCTGACGACGATGGACAGGACCAATTGAGGTATTTCGTAGACGATGGTCACATCTTTCAGGAGCGCTTGGTCAATATTTGAATGCGTTGGAGACCATTCTTATGTTGTTCACTCCTTTTCGTTAGGAAAACAATGATGAAGCTACCAATGCCGAAAAATAAGATAATAGACGATAAATTTGGTAAAAAAACCCATCATTGGGGCTGTATGCAAGATTCAGACAAGGTATAGATAAACATTGGATAAGCAGCCCATCGGTACCACATAGAGGATAAAAAATTATTGTATAATTGACTTACTGAATGCCGGAAAACAAAAAAGATGTATAAAACAAGATCCAGATGATCACAGTATATGTCATTATCTTTTTCGGGCTAAAATAGTCGGCAAAATCTCCAAAACATTTCCCCATTCAATAGCTCGTCACATTTTTACCTAACTCGACAACATGGCCAACGAATTCATGTCCTGGGATTACAGGCTCCTTTAGATATTTGGATTGTCCATCTTTTCCACCCCAAAATATTGCACCTCCATCCCAATATTTGACATCGCGGGAACAGATTCTGCAGACTTCAACTCTGATCAAGATTTCATCTTCGCCTATTTTAGAGATAGGTACTTCTTCAAACACGTAGTCTTTTGCTCCTAGGTTGATGATTGCTTTCATAGTAGATTTTTCCATATTTGAATTGGGTTGGTACTCTTTAGAACGTGACTGATTCCTAATATTTAAATATATATATAAAAAATATTAAAAACTTTATTTATAATAATTTATAAAAAAAATAATATAATTAATTTATTTAGATATATAACCCCAATGGTTTTTTTTGTAAAATCTAATAAGGATCTTTTAGGCGTTCGCTCTCCAATGATCTGAGTGATTTCTTGAAAGTAATGTATTAAAGTACAGGGACACTCCCTATTTCAATTAAGGGGTTTGAATGAAAAAAAAGGAAATTTTAAGCAATTTTGATGGTAAGAACTACGGGATCTTACTTCTTGATAGAGGGAATATTTCAAAAAAATACCATTGTCTTATTGAGAAAAGCCTTTTCCCATCATTATGAAAAGTTTCTGAATTGAGTTGTGATTTAGTCTATTTTTATCTCAACACGTATCTCTTGCTCTACTTCTTCAGCTAGAGTAGCGTCTATGAGTATACGCCCACTGTGCTCATCAATAATAAAGTTTTTTCGTTGAGCCAATTCTGAATGGATTTGTGGTGGGATGAAAAGATAGGAGCCTACCGAAGCGCCTCTTTGTACCGGAACGACAGCCAACCCATCTTTGACTCCTTTACGAATCCTTCTATATGTTTGCAGTAACCTGGGTTCTATTTCTTTGGAAAAGGCTTCGGATTTTTCCATCAATATTTTTTCTCCCCCCTGATTTTCAAGGACAATCTTCTCTAACTCATCTTTCTTACGGGAGAGGTGTTCTTCTTTTCCGGTATAAAATTCCTCTAATTCTTCAAGAGAGGTTTTTTTTTGATCGATCCTTGTAAAGGATTCTTTGATTCGTTTTTGAGCCAATTCGATTCCTAAACTTTGATACTCGATCTCCTTATTTAAGGCCTCAAATTCACGATTGTTACGTACTTTATCTTGCTGTACTTTGTATTTTTTGATAAATGCTTCAGCTGCTTTGATTTCTACTCTTTTCTCCTCGATCTCCTTCTCGAATTTACTGATTTCTTGTTGAATATCTTCTATTTTTTGTGCTAATGTTTTCAATTCGTCTTCTAGATCTTGTATTTCTAGTGGAAGCCCTCCGCGTAAATTCTTAATTTCATCTATACGAGAATCTATCAATTGTAGTTTGTAAAGGGCTCTTAATTTTTCTTCTACCGTGAGTTCTTGTATTTTGCTTACCATGGTTTAAAGATAATGGATCGGGTTGGTATTGATCTCTGATCGGGAAAGAACAAATTTAGGATTTTTTTTACTGAGATAGGCAATCAGAAGATCTTTAGTGAATTGTTCGCACTCATAATGTCCGATATCAGCTATGATGATTTGGTTGTTTCCTTCAAAAAATTGATGATACTTAAAATCAGATGATAGAAAGAGATCTATGCCTTCTCTTTTGGCGTAGGGTAATGCAAAACTACCTGAGCCGCTTACAATAGCTACTTTTTGGATCATTTTCCCTAAGAGGGGAGAATGCCGGATATAAGGCACAGCCATCTTTTCTTTTAAATGCATCAAAAATATGGTTTCTGGCATCGGCTCTTGTAATATTCCTATTAGTCCTAGTCCGATATGTTGATCCGTGTTTTGAAGCTCAAAAATTTCATAGGCGATTTCTTCATAAGGGTGGCTTTCGAAGAGTGCTTTTTTGAGGCGTTGTTCTATGTGAGTAGAAAAGATCACGTTGATACAAGTTTCTTCTTCGAAATGTAATCGTCCCTTTTTCCCAAAAACAGGTTGCGAATCTTCATTACCTAGAAAACTCCCTAATCCATTAAAATTGTAACTACACTGGTTGTAATTACCTATATTTCCTGCTCCGGCATCGAATAGTGCATTTCTGACTCGCTCTGCATGATCTTTGGGTACATAAGTTGTGAGTTTTTTAATGGTTCCTGTTTTGGGGATGAGTGTCTTTTGTTGGATCAGGCCGAGATGTTTACAGATCTGATGGTTGGTCCCATTCCATGCATGGTCTAGGTTGGTATGAATAGCATAGATTGCGATATCATTCTTGATTGCAGCTATTACTATTCGTTCGGTCTGGTTGTATCCGATAAATTGCTTGACTCCATTGAAAAGGATGGGATGAAAGGTGATGATTAGATTGCAACCTTTGGTTATAGCCTCTTGTATTACTGCTTCGGTGGTATCTAAAGTGATCAATATTTTATGTGCTTCTTGCTCGTATGAACCGATCAAAAGGCCTACATTGTCAAAGTCCTCCGCATAATCTTTAGGAGCCCATTGCTCGAGTGCTTCAGCAATTTCTTTGATTTTCATAACTTCATTTTATCATGAGGTCAAAATTACCTAAAACTAATCATCATCTTGCTTAAAGAGCGACCAGACTCGGTAATCCATAAAATATTTCCTAATTTTGTAATGATTTAATTTTAATCAACAAAAAAGAACCTCAAATGTTTTTTTTCATGAAAATGAGCTTGATCACAAGTGTGATGTTGGTATTGATGATGATAGGCCTTAGTATCAAGTTATGGAGTAAAAAAAGGGGGAGATTTGTGGGTACTTGTGGTAGTCAAATTCTTTTTCTTACCAAAAGTGGTGAGGGTTGTAGCTTTTGCAAAAGAAATTTTAAGGCTTGTGAAAATCAGAATTGATATACGTCAATTTTTAGAATCTTATACTTGAATCCTCAAAGAAATATTAATCTCATTTCAATCATCCGTCAAGCCAAAAAAGGTACTCAGAAAGCCCAAAGTTTGTTGATGAGAATCTTTTGGAATGATGTGTATCACTATGTGTTGAAGAAAATCCATGATGATGATGAGGCTGAAGATATTGCTATTGAGACTTTTACTAAAGTGCTTAATAAGCTTAAACTTTACAATGAAAACTTTAACTTTCATACTTGGTTGATCACTATCGCCCATAATACTATGCTCGACCACTTCAGGCAGCAAAAGATCCAAAATATTTCCTTAGATCAATTTTCTGTCCATACAGATTTTTTATCTAGTTTAATCCTTGAAGAACATTCTCCTGAAGAGAAGCTTATCTCTAAGCAAACTGTCAAGCAGATCCGAGACAGCATTGAACGACTTCCACTGAAATATAAGAAGGTCGTCCGGTTGAGATTTCTCGAAGAAAAGACCTACAAAGAAATTTCCAAAGAACTTTTTATCAGTATGAATCAGGTAAAAATACAATTGCTTCGGGCTAAAAAATTGCTCTTAAAAATCCTTCGGCCGGCATAAATTTTTCATTTCCGAATAAACTATGTACTTTTATCTTTCCAATTTTATAGTTTTTTCCCTCAGCACACATGCTCATGAACTCACATTCGGAAATCATCGAATCATCCGAGAAAACGAATGATACACTTGTAAGAAAGCCTCAGTGGATTCGTGTCAAGCTCCCCACGGGTAAAAATTACCGCCAATTGCGAGAATTGGTCGATCATTATAAACTCAATACGATTTGCCAGAGTGGCAATTGTCCCAATATGGGCGAATGTTGGGGTAATGGTGTAGCTACCTTCATGATATTGGGAAATATCTGTACCCGATCGTGCGGATTTTGTGGAGTAAAGACTGGGCGTCCTAAAAATGTAGATTGGGAGGAGCCTGAAAAAGTGGCTCGATCGATCAAAATCATGAAAATCAAACATGCAATCATCACCTCAGTAGATCGAGACGATCTGAAGGATATGGGCTCTTTGATATGGGTGGAGACAATCCGAGCGATACGGCGGATCAATCTGGGAACAACTATTGAGACTTTGATCCCCGATTTTCAAGGAAATACTGATTTTATTGATCGGATCATCGATGCACAACCTGAAGTCATTTCTCATAATTTGGAAACTGTCCCTAGGTTGACTAGGGAAGTTCGTGTACAAGCTAAATACGGCCGTAGTCTCGATGTGTTACGTCATTTGAAAGAAAATGGACAATCTCGTACCAAAACGGGTATCATGCTCGGATTGGGTGAGACTGAAGAAGAGGTTTTGCAGACGATGGAAGATATCAAAAATGCTTGGGTAGATATCATCACTATTGGCCAATATTTGCAACCGACTAAAAATCACTTACCTGTATGCACTTTTATCACCCCAGAACAATTTAAAAAGTATGAGAAGGTTGGCTTGAAGATGGGATTCAGATATGTAGAAAGCGGTCCCTTAGTTCGTTCTTCTTATCATGCTGATCGGCATATCCGATGATCATGAGAAAGTTTTTAGTAAATTATCTTCTAAAAACCTTTAATCTTATATTGATAATTTTTTATTCCTTTATTAGTGCAAATCCTTTATTTTTTCACCTCACTAGAGGAAGGGCTTATTCATCCAGCATCTTTTGAAGTTCATTACTTCTTTATTATCCTTCATTCTAGCTCATATATTTAGATCATCTGAAATAAAAATATCGATTATGAAAAATCACATGAAAGGAAGTGATAAAAAGAATTTTTTAGGTATGCCGATGAATGGCGCAGTTTCATTGATCTCTTTCTTGGTTACTTTTACCTTTTTCATGGGAGATGACTTGAAGGAATGGTTTTCTCGGATCCAAAAGATCGTGACTAATAATATAGGTTGAATTTTTATCTTATTTATCAATGGTGTGTTGTCGTTTTTTTATCTAGAATTTAATAAATATAGGAGGATGAGTATTGGAGGTCCTGAAGCCCGACCGGAGTTCAGCAAAGAAAGTTGGTTTGCTATGCTCTTCAGTGCGAGGATTTGAATTGGTCTATTATTTTTTAATGTGACTGAGCCTCTGATACATTACAATAGTAATCTGCTGGTGAACAATGATAATATGTAATCAAGGCAGCGCAGAGTGCTATGAGTATCACCTTTTTGAATTAGTAGGTTTGAATTTGACTTATTTCACTTTTAATAGTGAGGATCCCTTTGACTATACGTTCGATCTTTTCCCGATTGTTGGATAACGTATTCATGGATGGATTGGAGATCTAATCGATACTATTTCTTTGGTAGCTAAATTGTTTGGTTTAGCGATTTCTTTGGGCCTTTAGTTTTCAATAGATGAATGTTGGTTTAGCTTATGTTTTCAATATTTCGTATGGTATAAATATACAGATCGTCATCATCATTATCATCACAGTATTGGCTACGATCTCTCTGGTTACCGTCTCTTGAAAAAAGAAGTCTAAGAATATTGAGCGAATAGAATGTACGGTTGGCCTTCTTGCTACTGATTTTTCTAGTGGTTGTAGGACCAGCACTGTTTATATTCAGTTTTTTTTGTGTAAAATATTGGATATTATATCAGCAGTTTTTTTGAGTTGAGTTTTTTAACGGAATCTTATCAGGGTGTTAATGAGCTTCGATATTAGCAAAATTTGTGGACGGTATATTATTAGGCATGGTGGATTGCGTGGTCACCTTTTGTAAGGACCTTCATCGCAGGGATCTCTAAAGGAGATATCATCAAAAAATTCATTTTAGGTTTTTTACTTGTACTTTCATTATTGACTTTTCTATGGATGAGTGCATTTGGAAGGATTGTTCTTTATCAAGAATTGAATTGTAATAATCTCATCAAAACAGATGTAAATGAGAATATTGATACATCTATATAAAAGCTCTTCGAACAATATCCTATAGCTTTTTTTTATTCTACTTTGTCGGCCATCTTGGTAGCTAGTTCTTTTCATTACTTCTTTTGATTCATGTTTTATGGTGGTGGACATTCTCACTTCTAATGGAAGACAAAATACGCCAAAGGGTCAAAAAATATTCTAAACCTCTGTAGAGGAGGTGATCGATGTTGCACTTCAGACCGTTGTAGTCATCTCAGGTCTACCTTTTTCTATATATGCTGATATTATGTGCATGAGTTTATATAAAACCCTTAGAGAAGATTATGAAAAGGGCCTAGCTGTAGAGTTGGAGTTTATCGAGTATTATCGCAAAATGCTCTAAATATGAAAGCGAAAAGGTCTGTTCAAAGATGAAAAAACGAAAAAAATCTATTTTATACCCTCATAGGAAAAAAGAAAGGGGACTCTAATATACTAGCCAATACAGATCCAAAAGAAAATATACCTAAGGCTCAATTGATCGTCATAGATGATGAGATCTTCATCGGTCATGTCATTGATACCAATAGTTCATTTATCGTTCAAAAAATCGATGAGGTGGGTTAGAAAATCTGAGAAATTACCAGAGTGTCTATGATGATACGTAACAGCTCTTACAACACCTTAAAGCAGGGGTACAAAAAGCCGATATTATTCTTAGTACATGTGGATTAGGATCTACTCAGAATGATCTCATAAAAATACTTTTTGTTAATCTTTTAACGATTCGATTATCTTTAACGAAGCAATATATCAAAACATCCAATGACTTCTGGCCTCAAGGAATATATCGATCAATACATTGACACGAAATCAAGCAGAAATCCCATCAAAAGCCATATTATTGCCCAACATCTATGGTACGTCCCCAGGTTTGTGGATGGAAAATGGTGATAAGATTTTTATAGCTTTACCCTGGGTGCCTTTTGAGATGAGATCACTCATCAAAAAGGAAGTCATACCCCGATTGAGAGAATGATTTTAAACTCCATACATCATTCATCAAACCTTACTCATCATGGGTATTAGTTAAAGTGTCTTATCAGAAAAATCACTGATTGGGAAAATGGCTTGCTAAAAAACATTAGGTTGGCTTATTTACCTACTGGAGGACGTATACGTATACGTCTCTCAGGCAAAGGAAATGATCAAGAAGTTTTGAAAGAGCAGTTGCAAATAGAGATCCGAAAATTGTCTCGAATCGTAGAGATGTACATCATCTCTTATGAGGACCAGGCTTGGAAAATCTTATCGGATAGCAGCTCAAAAAAAACTTGGAAATTGGCTACAGCTAAGAGTTGTACAGCTGGTCTGATTGCTTCAAAGATCATTTCTATAGCTGGAAGTTTTACTTACTATTGAGGTACAATCGTTGCTTATCACATACTACTTCGAAGAGAGTACTCCTTAGTGTGCCTGCACCGTTGATAGAAAAATATACTGTAGTAATCTGGTCTGTAGCTGAAGCTATAACCAATGGCATGGCTGGACATAGTAATGGGGAAGATGGACCGGGAGATTGGTATGTTTTATATCGGTTTAGCTACTAGAGATAATCTCGAATCCCATGAATTCTAGATGGTTCACTCTAAGCGTAAAGAATGGATCGATAATACTTCTGTAAAAGTTCTTGAAATCTTGCATCGATATTTACTAAATTTGTGCAATGGACACTAATAACCAATCCTCTTGAAATAAAAAAATCATAAACTATGGCACGTACACTCTCTACGATGCTTCCTCTGGGTACGGAAATCAAATATTTTGAATTGCTAGATCCGATATCGGGAAGCAAAAAATCGATCGAAGACTTACAATCTGATTTAGCTACCGTCATCATGTTCATCTGTAATCATTGTCCTTTTGTTAAGCATGTAAATGAAGAACTGGTTCGTCTAGGTCAAGATTATATACCTGTGGGGGTTTCCTTTATTGCAATTAATTCCAATAATATGGAAGCTTATCCGGAAGATGCGCCTGATAAAATGATAGAAACCTCACAAGCATTGGATTATCCTTTTCCTTATCTCTTCGATGAAACTCAAGAAGTGGCTAAAGCTTATGATGCGGCTTGTACTCCAGATTTTTTTATTTTTGATGGTAAAGAAAAGTTGGTTTATCGTGGTCAGTTGGATGATTCTTCCCCAGGCAATGTTATCCCTGTGACAGGCAAAGATATCCGGGGTGCATTGGACGCTATTTTAGAAGGTAGAGAGGTTCCCCATGCGCAAAGACCTAGTATCGGTTGCAACATTAAATGGAAATACTAGGGATCGTTGCTCTGCACTTAAAAGAGAAATGGGATCCCATCTACCCTGAGATGGGCTTCCTAACATCACCCACCAGTGGAAATAAGGATAAATAACCTCCAATGAATCCTCATTTTCGGTCGTAGATCTTTTTGATCAATATAGGACCTTCTATTGTCAGCATTCTGATATAAAGCAGTGTATATGTTTTATTAAGGAACGTTTTTAAAATAAAGGGTTTATAGTGTTTGTTACCTTAATACAGAGGTTGATAACAAAAAAAAATCACCATTGATTTTACTTAGTTATACCCAGCCTTTTCTTTCATCTATTCCAAAAAATATACGGATAAAACAATCTCTATGTACTACCCTAATTTAGGAAAAAAGGTGTAGGTAGCTCAGTTATCCTAAAGGCTATAGAGAGATCCAAAAAAAAAATAAAGCATCTATTTTGAGGTTGAAAACGGATAAGACCAAGCACATTGCAAAACAGCTTATATGAAAAATAGGATTTAGACAGGACTCATCAGATGCTATTTATGACGGATACGTCTATCCATTAACCGATAGGAAATAGATGGTCGATGAGTCACAACTGCGAGATAGTGCATCAAAGTACCAAGAAAGGTTTAGAAGTATACGTAAGTTGCTTATCTTTTTTCATAGAATTCAATGAATATTAAACATAAGAGCATTGCGCTATGATAATCATCAATCTAAAACATCGACCTCAAAATACAAGATAGCGCCAGGTAGGATGATATTTTTTACCCTCTATTTCCATAACCTCATTGTGGGGGATAATTAAGTAGGTCTTTGAGCCTTTTTTCAACTCTTGCAAAACCCGATTTCAACATTTTGATCACTTGTTCTGCTCCTACAGTAAGTTTAAAAGGCTGATTTCTGTCATGATACGAATCAATTTTTTATCATTATCCACCCATAGGGTATAGTGTACCGTTACTTGGTCAACTGAACGGATGGATGCTTCTACCCCCTCTTTCGAGATGACGTATTTCAAACCCATCACTAATCTATTTTCTCTTAGTAGTCATTTCTTGCTATCGTGCAAATGAGAACTTGTAGATCTTTTTCCAAATCATTCATTTTATCCTGCAAAATATTTGCACCATCATATGTTTTGTAAGCATCTTTTTTTTGAGAATGATTGTTATTTTTTTTTGATAGTGATCGGTTCTAAAGGTTTATCTACTGTTCCAGTATTGACAGTACAATATAGTCGATGATCTCCAACCCCTTGATCATTTGGCTAAAAACATTGTACTTTCCATCGATCCAAGGTGTCTTTTTGTGTGTGATGAAAAATTGATTACCGTGTTAGTATCTGGTCCTGCATTGGCCATTGAGAAAATACCTTTTTTATTGTGCTTCAAGCTTTCGTTTGATTATTTAGGTAATTGATATACAGAATATAACATACTTCCTTCTTGATGATCTCCGCTTTGGATCATGAAATTTTTAATAATACGATGGAATGTAATCCCATCATAAAAAGGAAGTTCCTTTGGAAAAACTTTGTTAGGGATTTTCCCTTCTTCCAAACTAACGAAATTAGCTACGGTCATTTGGGATTTTTCTGCATAGAGGAGTATGAGTATATCGCCTTTACTCGTATGTATATAGGTATAAAGTCCGTCGTTTAAATCTTTATAAATTTTTTTTTATTCTGATTTTTAAGTTTTTAGATGATAGGATTATCATTTGAGTTGTATGATGATGGGTTGATTGGATGAGATCTTAATCCCTATCACCTGAGGTACTATAAGTATACAAAGAGGGTAAGAGTAACTCGTAATCTTTACCTTTACGAATCATTTTCAAGCCTTCTTTTATATCTTGGATCATAGACTCTTTGCCCAGACGGATCTTTTATCCATGGAAGTCTTGTATCGAATAGGTGAAGTAAATCTCATCGCCATAGTAAGCGGTTTTTTCATCAAGTGTATGGCTTTGGAGACGAAATATCTAAAATACAGAAACAGTTTTCTGGTATTTCTTGGCTAGATTTTTACGGATATAAGCCTTGATGTATTGTACTTCTTCTTGGTATAGTTGATGATGCCACTTGGATGAGGACTTGTGAAAGTTTTCTTGGGTTGTTTTTATAAGTATCTGAACGGAAGATTTTTTATACTTCCAAATGTAATAAAACAGACAACAAGCAATGATTATTGATAAGAAGTTATATATTACTAAATATCTGTTCATAGTTTGGTAAAATATCTAAAAAACGTTGTACCGTCCCTGTCAAATTTCCGTCTGATTTGCCACCGGCAGCATTCTTATGTCCTCCACCTTGAAAGTGCTCCTTAGCAAAAGCATTGACATCAAAATCTTCTCTTGATCGGAATGATATTTTGATGGGTCCCTTTTCAAATTCTTCGATGAATATCACAGAAAAAATGATGTCTTTGATATCTAGGCCGTAGTTGACGAATCCTTCAGTATCACCACGTCTGTATTGATAAGTACTTAGGTCCGAGGTACTGATGACCATATAGGCGGTACGATAAGTGGGTAGGATTTTTAGATTTTGCAGTGTTTTACCCAAGAGGCCCATACGGTGCTCACTGTGTATACCATACAATTGGCGATTTATATGGGCTATATTTACGTCTTTTTCGAGTAATTTGGCAGCAATGCGATGAGTATCTGGTGTGACCGAAGGAAATCGGAAGGAACCTGTATCAGTCACTGTACCTGTATATAAGCAAGTGGCTATCTGTTGATTGATCTGATCCAAGTGGCCCATTTGTTCGATGAATTTAAATATGAGTACTGTGGTAGCCGGAGCTATCGGATCGGAAAATATGAAATCAAAGGGCATGGGGTCTATGTGGTGATCAATCAAAACTTTGATAGCTTGAGTAGTTTGCAGAAGCAAATCAAGTGGGGCCACTCTTGAAAGGACATTAAAGTCTATGAGAAATAAATAATCCGAATACTTGATTCGTGTTTGTACGAGATTTTTAGTGTTTTCTGAGAAGAGAATTATTTCCTCACTTCCGGGCAACCATTTCAAAAATTCGGGATAGTCTGTTGGAGAAATTAGACAAACGTCATGCCGAAGTTTTTTGAGATAGAGAAACATCCCTAGGGAGGAACCTATGGCATCCCCGTCAGGATTTTTATGTGGCACTAGGGTGATTTTCTTTTGTGATCCAAGAAGTGCTTTTTTCAGATCGTCAAAACATATTTTACTCTTACTCATCATATCCTTCTTCGAACTCTTCTATATCAAGGTCTCCAAATATTTACTCTATCTCGTCTTCTTGATAGAAGAGGAGTTCTTCTTAATTTTTCATTATCGATTTTTTGGAGAAGATCTTCAAAAGGACTTCATTACAGGGATGTATGGTTAAGGGATAATTTGGCCCCAATTTTTTATTCTCTATTTGCAGGAGTTCTACAAAGAAGGTCCACATGTGTAAGAAATAATACACATAGAGCAGTATAGCATTTTTTTTGGAAAGCTTTTTTTAACGTTTGTACTAGCCATGGTTACCCTGGAACGATCTTCTGTCATGTCCTCTAGAGAGATTTATTCCAATTACCTCCACATTCTTCGTCCACATGAAAAAAGGAAACCAACTCATTATCCGGTAGACTGAAGATATTTTTGATCTCTTTATGTAGATCCTATAGGATTTGATCACTCTTGATCTCGATGTCTCGAAAAATGTCTTCTTCTGAATCCAATATTATCCTAATTTCATGAGTCATTGTTAAAGAATTTATTTTAGGAAGATTTTGATCTTAAAATTAATAAAAAAATTAAATTATAACTAAATTTATTTCTTTTTTATTGTAGTCCTAGCTCTTTTCCTTTTTCTAGCATGAAGGTATAGGCTGAGTGGTATTCATTGGGTATTTCCCCTTCTAAAATAGCTTCTTTGAGTGCATTCTTTATGATGCCTACTTGCTTACATGGTGCCAGATTAAAAGTATTCATAATGTCTTCTCCTGAGATGGGTGGTTGCCAGTTGCGGATGTGGTCTTTTTCTTCAAGTTGTTTGAGCTTGACAGTTACTAAAGTAAAGTTGTTTTTGTATTGGTTTTGTTTCTCTGTATTTTTTGTGGTGATATCAGCTTCACAAAGCATCATCAGGTCTTCGAGATTGTTTCCAGCGTCAAATAATAGTCTTCGTATGGCTGAGTCAGTGGCTTCATCGCTGACTAAGGCAATGGGTCGTGAACTGTGTTGTACAATTTTTTGGACGTATTTCATCGAGGGACCCATTGGTAATTTCAAACGTTGAAATATCTGAGGGATCATTTTAGTACCTACGAATTCGTGCGAATGAAACGTCCATCCAATCTTTTGGGAATATTTTTTCGTTAGGGTTTTCCCGATATCGTGAAGTAATGCAGCCCATCTGAGCCAAAGAGCATCGGTCTTTCGACTGATATTGTCCACTACTTCTAAGGTGTGAAAGAAATTGTCTTTGTGTGTATGGCCTTCTTTTTCTTCTATACCTTGAAGGGCTGTAAGTTCAGGTAAGATGATTGAGAGTAAGCCGGTCTCGTAGAGTAGACGAAGCCCTATAGATGGGTGTTCGGCGAGGAGTATCTTGTGAAACTCATCCATGATACGCTCCATTGAAACGATATGGATTCGATCTTTGTTATGTTGAATAGATCGAAAGGAAGCCACGTCGATAGTAAATTTCAATTGTGTAGCAAAACGTATAGCACGTAACATGCGTAATGGATCATCTGAATAGGTGATGTCTGGATCCATAGGCGTCCGTATAATCTTCTTTTTCAAATCGCTTGATCCGCCAAAAGGATCAATCAATTGGCCATAATCATTCCGGTTTAAGTTGATAGCTAGTGTATTAATAGTAAAATCCCGTCGGTTTTGATCGTCTTCTAGGGTACCATCTTCTACTATGGGTTTGCGACTATCGGGACGATAGGATTCTTTTCGGGCACCGACGAATTCGATTTCCTGGTCTTTATATTGTAACATGGCTGTGCCAAAACGTTTGAATATATTAACTCTGGGATGTGGTTGGATGTTTTGAGCGACTTGTTTTGCCAATCGAATACCCTCCCCTACTGTGACGATATCGATATCTTTAGAAGTTTTTTCACCGAGTAAAAAATCCCTCACATAACCTCCGATGACATAACAATCCTGTTGAATTTCTTGAGCAGAATGGCTGATGATCTGAAATATCTTTTGATGAACGGCTCGACTCAAATCCATAAGTCTCATTTACGTAGCACTTGTACTTCTCCGTCCGGAGAAAATTTCACCACAGAAGAGCCTTTATAATGGGCCTTTTCTTTTCGGCGAAAATTTACAGCATAGTCGATTTCATCCAAAAGACCGGCATCAATTTGATTATAAGATAGGGGTGTTGGGTTTCCTGAACGATTGGCTGAGGTAGAGACAAGGGGCTTGTTGAGAGCTTGTATTAGGGTTTTACAAAAAAGATCTTTAGTCAGACGAATGGCTAGGGTCTGATCTTTTGCGTAAAGATTGGGAGCTACCCCTTGAGGGTTTTCGTATATGATGGTCAGAGGTTTTTCGGTCCGATGTATGAGTCTCCAGACGACTTTAGGCACCTTTACCAATCTAGATAGGCGTTCGGGGCTTTCTACCAATATGATCATTGCTTTACCAACATCTCGTTGCTTGATCCGATAGATCTTTTGTACGGTTTGCTCTTGAGTAGCGTCACAACCAATGCCCCATACGGTGTCGGTAGGATAGAGTAAAACTTTTCCTTCTTGTAAGGTTCTGATACTTTTTTCTATCTCTTGTGAAACGTCCATATCTATGAATTGTTTGGATGATTCATATGATGCATTTGATCCGATCCCTTGCAAAGACCGTTGCGACAACGGATCATCTTATGTTGTAAAGTGTGTTGAAAGATTTGTCGATTTTTTTTAATGAGAGCATGGGTCTCCTTCTTAAAATTTGCTCCATGATCGATATGATAGAGAATAGCTTGAAATTTAAGCCTCTGGCTTTTCAAACCTTTGTGTAAAAAACGGAAAGCTAGTTCGCTGTCTTCAAATCCCCAACCGGTAATCTCTTCATTATAACCATTTACTTTGAAAAAATCCATTTTCCAGAAAGACATATTACAGCCACTTATCGTATAAGGGATGGATTGGGAGCGACTATTTGAAAAAAATTTTTCAATCCATGCCCACCTCAGAGTGTAATCCGGCCAATAGAGAGATCTATGACGGTTTCTGATACCTCGATCAAAAAATCTGATATGAAATTTTTCTCCCTGCTGAATCCGTTTCTTAAAAAGATTTTGAGGAACATCCACACGAGTTCCGTATAAAAATAAACCCGGCTTTGCCATGGTTAAATGGTCTTTGATGAATCGTCTCGAGAGGATACAATCACCATCTGTTTGTACGATATATTTACCCGCAGCATTTCTGATGGCTTTATTTAGGATCACTGTCCTACGAAAGCCTTGATCTTCATGCCAGACATGTTTCAAAGGTATAGGTGATTTTTTTTGAATTTTTTTGATCAGATGTCGTGTTTCAAGTCCAGAACCATCATCGGCTATAATGATTTCTACAGGTAGTATGCTTTGCTCAAAAGCACTCAAAAGGACATGCTTAAGTGCTTCCGGCCAATTGTATGTAGAGATGACCAGAGAAATCATACTCATTATATTATAAATTTTGTATTCTTCACCAACACCCAGATATCAATGGATCCCCCTATATTTCATCCATAAAAAGACATATCGTCTGAAAACGTAAAACCCGCAAAGGCAAGAAATAAAAAAGCCTTCCCAACCGTCTAAGATACCCCGTTTGAGGATATAATGGTAAAAAAAACGATACCACGGCTTGAAAAAAAAATGAAATACGTTAGGCCGTACTCCTTTTGCAAAGAGTTCTTCAGATTGAAGTCGGGCATATCGAACGAGCTTTTGGTCGTATTGATCCCAAGATACATAAGTATGGTGTGCTAGTGGATTTTTCAATTTACCGACTGTACCTTCACAATGAAGTATTTCATGGACGTGTCTATGCGGATCGTAGCGACAACACGTCTTTTTAAACAACCTGATCGATTTATCATTTTGAAAACCACTGTAAAATAATGATTTATTCATGAAATAAAACCTTATGCTTATCTGATAAGCATCATGAGTATTTTGTTGTGAGATCGTTTGAAAAATCTCCTCTTTCAAGACTTCATTCAAACGTTCGTCTGCATCGCAGAACAATATCCACTCATGTGTAGCTAAGTTGAGCGCATAGTTCTTTTGAGAAGGAAAATCATAAAATCTTCGCTGATAGATCTGTATTTTTGGAAAAGTGCGAGTAATCTCTGCCGTCTTGTCGGTACTGTAAGCATCTACAACGATAATTTCATCAGCAAAGGAGATATTCTCGAGAAAATCTTTTATGTTTCTTTCTTCATTGTAGGTAATGAGCAAGGCACTTAACGGTGGACAATTCGACTGGTGGCGTTCCTGATGGATAAGATTTTGATGCATCAGCAAAACATCATTATGGTGTTAAAGCAAATGTAGACTATCGTGAGGACACGATCCAAATTTAGCATGATGGGGATTAACTTTGCCTTTACATTTTTGAAACAGTCAACACAAAAGCTGATACTATGGAGACTCCTAAAATTTCAGTAATCCTCACCACGTACAATACCCCTGAATGGCTTGAGAAAGTTCTTTTTGGGTACCATATTCAGACTTTGCGTTCTTTTGAGATGATCATAGCCGATGATGGCTCTGACGAAAGGACTTCTCGACTCATAGCACGGATGAAAGAGCGAGTCTCCTACCCAATCACTCATGTATGGCAAGAAGACCAAGGTTTTCGAAAGACGTGTATCATGAACCAAGCGATCGTCCAATCAAATGCTGAGTACCTGGTCTTCAGTGATGGGGATTGTATCCCAAGGGAGGATTTTTTATTTATTCATCATCAGTTTCGGGCATCCGGACATTTTCTATCAGGCGGATATCACAAATTACCTCTACAGCTCTCGCAACACATCTCAAAAGGAGATATTCTCACAAGACGCTGTTTCAATCTGAAATGGCTCAAGGAACATGGGCTTTCAAATTCATTTAAAAATAACAAGCTCAGCCGTTCTATTTGGAAAGCTCGGCTGCTCAACACCTTCACTCCAACCAAGGCTACATGGAATGGTCATAATGCTTCTGGTTGGAAAAAAGACCTTTTAGAAATTAATGGTTTTGACGAAAGGATGGCTTATGGAGGCGAAGACCGTGAGTTGGGCGAGAGACTGGAAAATCTGGGTATTAAAGGGAAGCAGATCAGATATAGTGCTATTTCTATTCATCTCGAACACAATAGAGGCTATATCAATAAAAAAGACCTTGTCAAAAATAAAGCAATCCGTAGTGAAACGTTTCAAAAAAGACGGACTTGGACTCTCTATGGGATAGAAAAACGAGTCCATCCAAAGTATTTACATACATAAAAACAATCAATATAGCAATGATAAATGTACTTGAACCTCTAAAAAAATCGGAATAATTTCTTCTCTTTCGTTGTGTTCTCCCCACTATAAGTGGTCAAGCAAAGGACTGATCAAAAATATAGTTTGTTTCTTAGTGATAGACATCGGCTTGGCTCCTAGATAGAAAATCATTTATAAAAGGGGGATCACGAACTCGGTCTTGAGAAGCAGAGGGAAAAGCATAGTCTACCGCATGGGTTTCGATTTCTTTGAGATTCTATTGTTAATAGATCTCTGGAGTTATATTATTCAGATGAATCCCATCAAATTTTCGATCATCTTTAAAGCTATCCCCATTGCTTTCACTGAAAGAGGGAGAATAAATCGTAAAGGTTGACTTGTCAAGCCCCATGACAATGTGGATACTTCCATCTTCTTTGGTTATCAATATATCACAGTGGACCATGATCTGGACAAATTTGCGGATGTCTTTTTTCAAAATCAAACAGCGATATAATGCTCCCTTAAAACATTATTCAAAGAAGTCTTTTTATCAGTGCTTTCCTTGCGTTCTCCAATGATCAAAGCACAAGGAACGTGATAAACTCCAGCGGGAAATTTTTTAGGATAAGTTCCTGGGATGACTACCGAACGTGCGGGGATTCGACCTTTGATTTCAAGGGGCTCAGTATCTGTCACATCGAAAATCTTAGTCGAGGCGGTTAAAACTACATTGGCTCCTAAGACAGCTTCATTCTCGACACAAACTCCCTCGACTACAATACACCTTGAACCGATAAAAACATCATCCTCTACAATCACAGGAGCTGCTTGCAAGGGTTCTAAAACACCCCCAATACCTACACCACCGCTCAAATGTACACGAGCACCGATCTGGGCACAGCTGCCTACTGTGGCCCAAGTGTCGACCATGGTATCTGGACCAATGTAGGCGCCGATATTGACATAAGAAGGCATAAGTACCACTCCTGAAGAGATATAAGCGCCATAGCGTGCTATGGCATGAGGGACCACTCGAATACCCTTTTCTTTATAATTGGTCTTTAGGGGGATCTTATCATGAAACTCCAACGGCCCTACTTTGATCAACTCCATATTTCTGAGAGAGAAATACATCAACACAGCTTTTTTGATCCATTCATGTACCATCCATCCCTCCTCATTGCAAGTAGCTACCCTGATGCGACCTTGGTCTAGATTTTTAATTACTTCAAAAACAGCCGTTTTCACTTTCTCAACCTGCCAAGCATCCTTATCGGGCCAAGTTCTTTCTATTAATTTTTTGAATTGTTGCATCTTCCAATCAGTATAGTACAAAAATAGAAAATATATCGGATATCAAGTATATTTGTGACCAAATCAACCGGATGTCAAAGATCCTAAGCATAGATTACGGTAGTAAAAGAACGGGACTTGCAGTCACTGATTCCATGAAGCTTATCGCCTCGGGCTTGAATACAGTACCTACAGAGAAATTGATGGTTTTTCTGAGCATATACTTTGGACAAGAAACCATTGAAAAGATCATCATCGGATTACCCAAGCAACTCAATGGTCAAGAAGCCCTTATCGAAATCTCTATCCAAAAATTCATCGACAAATTGCATAAAAAATACCCTAATATCCCTATAGAACGTATCGATGAACGTTTCACCTCAAAACTAGCATTAAACGCTATGATAGAAGGCGGCTTAAAAAAAAAAGACGACGAGATAAAGCACTTATAGACCGGATCAGTGCTACGATCATCCTACAATCCTACCTTGATCAAAAGAAATCTATATGATCTTACCAATATTAGTTTATAACGACCTAGTATTGAGAAAACAATGTAAAGAGCTCACCCCATCTTATTCTCAACTTGAGAAATTGATTGCTAATATGTTTGAGACTATGTATAATGCAAAGGGAGTTGGATTGGCAGCATCTCAAATCGGATTAGATTTACGTCTATTTATCGTAGATACAACACCTTTTTCAAATGATAAAAATAATGAAGAGAGCAGGTTGTTGAAAAATTTTAAAAAAGTATTTATTAATGCCAAGATATTGAAAAATTACGGTGAAACATGGAAATTCAGAGAAGGTTGCTTAAGCCTACCAGAGGTCATGGGACATGTAAAAAGATCTTCTCATATTCTGATCGAATATTACGATGAGCATTGGAATAAGCATACAGAAACTTTAGATAGAATTCGAGCCAGAGTTATACAACATGAATATGACCATATCGAAGGAAAGCTTTTTATCGATCATCTTTCCTCTCTAAAGAGACAATTAGTCAGTAATAAATTGAAAGATATTTCAGAGGGAAAAATTAAAATAGACTATCCCATAAAACCACCCTTGAGTAAAAATAAATAATAGAAATGCAATCCATAGACTTTTCAAAGATCATCGACATATCGGGCAAGTCGGTTTTATACAAGCTATTATCACAGACACGTAATAATTTTGTTATCACATCGCTGATGTATAAAAAAACGTACCCAAATGGATTATTAGATAATAAATAAATAAATTGAAAGATATTACCATATACACTTATAAAGGATATTTCTTCTTTGTAGAGATTTTTGAAAAAAAATTACTCAAGAAGAAAAAAAAGATCTGCGTATTAATTGTAAAGGAAAATCGAGAACTTTCACGAGTATCTTGAGAAGATATTACCGGACTATGACAAGAGTCGTGTATATGGTGGTTTCGATCTAAAAAAAAATATTCCATTGGAGAACCTTGTCTTACACTAGGAAGGTCTTATTACATCAAGCTTGTCAGAAGGTAATAAAAAGAAAGAAGTAATAGGATAATCGCATTATTACCTTCTCATTTGGAGAGAAAAAGATCTTTACTCAAGATCATGAAAAATAGGTAACATTCATTGTAGTAGAACTAATTAAAGTGATGATGACAGCATCACTTATTTTAAGACCTGTGAATTTTTGACCAAGCATTCAATAATAAGAAAATAGATATAAAAACAACCAACTCATCAACAACCAAAATATGTATGAAGCATATTTTTTTTTCATTGTTCGATATCTTGAGAATTGCTTTTTAATTGTAACAATTTTAAAAATCCTTACAGTCATTATTCCCCAAAATTGTAGGCGATTTACCCCCGATAAAAAACTTATCGCATTTTTTTTGATGCAAGGCAGGAGAAATATTTTCTTTTATTTTTTTTAACACTATCATCCATTTCTAAACTCTCAACTAGCAAAATAGGGTTATTTGATATTCTTCAGTGAAGTAATTTCTGATTAATTCATTCTCTATAGGGAGGTTTTTCTGGAGATTACCACCTTGATTATTTTGGATGATAATACACCCTACCGTGGGGAACCATTCGTACGTTCCAAACTGCACAATTCTACCCCAGAATATTTCTTGAATATATTCTAAATGCTCTCTAGAAAAACTCAATCTATCTGAGTTATTATACTTTTGATTTGACTAATATCATACTCATATAATACACTTAAAGATTGATTTTTTAAAACGATAGGATGATTTCCAAACACCTTATAATTATAATAAACGGAATCAATTATACTACCATGTCTTCCGATATAGATGGCTTCGGAAATTAAAGGCTTGGTAAAAAATGCTAAATAAATCCCGTGGGCAAAATAGATGAGCTTTTCCCCATAAAAGAAGTGATGGAATTTGATTCTTCTAAAGACCATCGAATAAAAAAAGAAGCTATGAACGTTGATCTGTATATTACTTAAATCTCAAAGCCCTCTTTTAAAATATTATTTCATTCGAAATTAAAGTGAATGGACTCACTTTACTTGCTTTACTATAGCTTTAAAAGATTCAGGATGATTCGTGACCAAATCGGCGAGTACTTTGCGATTGAGCCCAATATTTTGAGCATGAAGTTTCCCTATGAATTGCGAATACGACATTTCATAAGGACGTATACCCGCATTGATACGTTGTATCCATAGGGCGCGGAAAGCTCTTTTCTTTTGTTTGCGACCGACATAAGCATATCCTAGGGCTTTTTCAACTGCATTTTTAGCCACGGTATATACTTTACTTCTCGCCCCATAATAACCTTTGGCCGATTTGAGTACTTTTTTCCGCCTTTGTTTGGATGCTACTGCATTGACTGATCTTGGCATGATCTTCTAATATTTTTTTTATGATAGTTGACTTTCTTAAGTGTTTAATTAGTCACTACCACAGGATGATATAAATAAAAATTAAGAATTAACCCAACAACAATTGTCTTCTGATACTTTTCTCATCTGCTTGATCTACTATCGTGAAATGCGCCAATCGACGCTTTTGCTTGGTAGATTTTTTGGTCAGAATATGGTTCTTGAAGGCATGTTTCCTTTTAATCCGTCCATTGGCGGTCTCTTTGAAACGTTTCTTTGAACCTGATTTAGTTTTTAACTTCGGCATGTATTTTTTGATTTTTAACTTTACTTTTTCTTCGGTGCCATGACCATAAGCATGCGTTTCCCCTCCATTACTGGCATTTGTTCTACTTTACCACAATCATCCAACGCTTCTGCACATTTCAACAATAGAAGCTCTCCTTGTTCTTTGTAGACGATAGAACGCCCTTTGAAAAAAATAGAGAACTTCACCTTTTCTTTAGACTTGAGAAACCTTTCGGCGCTCTTTATTTTGAATTCACGATCATGATCTCCTGTCTGTGGTCCAAGGCGGATCTCTTTTGTGATCACCTTTTCTTGTTTGGCTTTGAGTTGTTTTTGTTTTTTCTTTTGTTCATATAAAAACTTTTTATACTCGAGTATTCTACATATAGGTGGATTGGTCTTTGGATTGATTTCCACTAGATCCAGATCCTGAGTTCGAGCGATCTGCAGGGCCTTTGGGAGAGCATATACCCCAGCTTCTACATTATCTCCTACTAATCGTATTTCTTGCATTGTGATGCGCTCATTGACACGATGTAGGTCTTCTTGTTTTACTCGGCGATAATTACCCTTTTTTCCTTTTGAGAAATTCCTTGATAGTGCGATGGTTTTATGATTTTAAATAAACATTCATTTTTTTAAATAAGAGATCTAAGAAATTCTCCATTGCAAAACGTCCTAAATCTCCTTGACCGTGTTGACGTACAGAAATCTCTTTGCATTTTTGTTCTTTGTCTCCTACAATGATCATGAAAGGCACTTTATTTATTTCTGCATCTCGTATCTTCTTGCCTGTCTTTTCATTACGATCGTCTATAAATGCTCGGATTTTTGACTGCGATAGCAAATTTAAAATTTTTTCTGCATACATTAGATGTTTTTCACTTATAGGAAGAATGACTGCTTGATTCGGTGTAAGCCATAGGGGAAGGTCACCCGAAGTGTGTTCTAGGAGAATGGCAATGAAACGCTCTAAGGATCCAAAAGACGCACGATGAATCATTACTGGTCGATGGAATTCATTGTCCGGTCCTTTGTAATGCAAATCAAAGCGCTCAGGTAAGTTGTAGTCTACCTGGATCGTCCCTAATTGCCAGTGTCGGCCTAATGCGTCCTTAATTATAAAATCGAGCTTAGGACCGTAAAATGCTGCTTCACCACGGACTAATACAGCTTTCAAACCATTTTCTTCTACTGCTTGCATAATAGCGCTCTCGGCTTTTTTCCAATGTTCTTCACTACCAATGTACCTGTCGGGTGTCTGAGGATCTCTGAGCGAAACTTGGGCGATGTATTCGGTGAATCCTAACGTACGGAACACATAAAGCACCAGATCGATCACGGCTTTAAACTCTTCGGATAGTTGATCTGGTGTACAAAAGATATGGGCATCATCTTGGGTGAAACCTCGCACACGTGTCAGGCCGTGGAGCTCTCCACTCTGTTCGTAGCGATATACTGTACCGAATTCTGCAAAGCGCTTTGGCAGATCACGATAAGACCATTGTTGAGCACGATAGATTTCACAATGATGCGGACAATTCATAGGTTTCAAAAGGAATTCTTCTCCTTCATGAGGCGTGGCAATCGGCTTAAAACAGTCCTCCCCATATTTACCCCAATGACCAGAGGTCATATATAAATCTTTATGACCGATATGTGGGGTGATTACCATTTCATAACCAGATTTCCCTTGGGCTTGGGTCAAAAAGTTTTCTAACCGCTTGCGCAAGGCAGCTCCCTTAGGCAACCACAATGGTAGACCCGCTCCGACACGATCGGAAAAAGTAAAGAGTCCAAGGGATTTACCCAACTTTCGATGGTCATTTTTTTTGGCTTCTTCTAGACACAATAGATATTCATCCAGTTCTTTTTGTTTAGAGAAGGAGATCCCGTAGATGCGTGTGAGTTGCTTGTTTTTTTCATCTCCCCGCCAATAGGCTCCTGAAGTGTTGAGTATCTTGACTGCCTTGATCAGAGCCGTATGTGGAATATGTCCTCCACGACAGAGGTCTGTAAAGTCATCATGTATACAGAAAGTGATCGTACCATCTTGGAGGTTCTTGATCAGCTCGGTTTTGTAGACATTGCTTTTGTATTGAGTTAAAGCTTCTATCTTAGATACAGGATAAATCTTGAATTCAGCAGCTGTGCGAGCATTTTCAAGTATCCTCTGTTCTATTTGCTGAAAATCTTTTTCTGAAAAAACTTCCGTACCAAAATCTACATCATAATAAAATCCGATATCGATGGCCGGTCCAATGCTCAGCTTAGCCTGCGGATAAAACTCCAAAATAGCTTGAGCCAATAGATGTGCCGAGGAATGCCAAAAGGCTTTTTTCCCCAGTGCATCGTCCCAAGTGTATAAAACTAATTGAGCGTCTCTTTCGATCGGTGTAGACAATTCCACTTGGTCACCATTTACACTGGCTGATAAGACCTTTCCGGCTAAACCTTCGCTGATGTCCTGGGCTATTTGGGCAGGGGTCACTCCAGACTGATATTTCCGAACAATACCGTCAGGTAAGATAATACGAATCATGCTTTCCTCTATTGTTAATCAGTCGGTAAAGGTAAATTTCTCGATTAAATCTTAAAGACTTAAAATCGTTGCTTTAGACAATCTTTTTAATTCTTTATCCTCTCGAAGACGATAGCCGCTTTACGATTATAAGCATAGATAGAGCAAAGCGGCGATGACTCTTCCAATCACGGATCCTAAGACAGGTACCCATGCATATCCTAAATTGCTTTTTCCTTTTCCAGAGATGACCAAGAGTGTATACATGATCCTTGGGTCAAGAGGTCATGAGCCGGATTGATCGCATAGCCTGTAGTCCCCTTCCTAAAGAACAACCCGATACTTCACACTAAGAAGCTACTGGAAGTGCTCCCAAAGATTCTAAATCGATGGGTGTTTTATCGCTCTCTATTTGGGCTCCTGTGAAATAAAACACATGAAAACTAAGACAAAAATCTCTACTATTTTACTAACAAGATTAAAAAAAGTATTTCCGATAGCTAGCCATTTGCTAAAGACAGTCAATTGAACTCTGGGATCGTTTGGTCTCTGAAAAGTGATCTTTGTAGATAAACCACATCTAAAAATGTTCCTAACAGGGCACTAATGAATTGTGCTCTGACAAAAGTGGAACATCAGCCCAAGTAAATTTTCCTACGACAGTAAATCTATAGTGGCAGTTGGATTTAAATGTGTACTGCTATATGGTCCTTGCTATTACTACCCTTATAAAAACAGTCAAATCCTAACCGGTTTTGATCACGATCTAACCTGAATTATATACCTTTGGTATTGGATAAGAATATATTAGACCCTACTCCATCTTCTAGATGGAGATGAGTCATGGTGCCTATGATTCCTGCACAGAATGCTATCATAAAAAACTCGCTTTAGTTAATAATTATAACGTCATACATACTTGAGCCGTCTTTACAGTTTTTGCTATCCCTTTATATGATGTACCCGACTAGATAGCGATTTTTTTTAAAAAAATTATCTATTTTTTATTTTTTTTTGACTTTTTTCTAAACTATCTAAATAAACTATAGCAAAACCTGCTAGATAAACCGCTTCGGCTCCTGTAAGTTCTGTGATCTTGGATCTGATGATTTTCATATTGAGGGATATCAGCTTAAAATTGTATCAATAGATTGTTGGCTACAGCACCACCATCTACACCTAATTCTTTGATCGAGATATCCGAATCTACTTCCATAATCTTTAAGATATCCATGTTTTGAAAAGTGATACTTTCCAAAGCTGTCCGGGTCAGATGTGCCACGTGTGATCCCTACAATAGTGCTCTTGGTATACTGATCCCAATGGGGAACCCAAACCCGATAAGGTAGGTATTAGATATACCCATCTAGTCGGTATCTGCTGATGCGAGTTATTCTGTCTCTGAAGAGTTTGAAATGATTCTCAAGCCATCATCTCAGGACCATTGTACCAAAGTTCTTACAATAAAGACACTCCCTTCCAATGCATATTATGTATGACCTTTGATCTGCCAAGCGATGGTAGTCAAAAGATTGTTTTGTAAAAAAAAAATAACTTATCCCCAACATTCATCACTATGAAGTAACCTGTATCATAGATCTTTTTCACCATGCCTACCTGGGTACACATCTGCCCGAAAAGAGCAGCTTGTTAGTCTCCTGTAATGGGAATCTTATGCGAAAGGATCCGATCAGTAGTATGGCTAAAGATTTTGCTGGACGATTTCACTTCAAACAATTCTTCATTCCAGTCGAGTGTATGGGTATTGAAGAGCATTGGTACGTGAGGCATTGGTCACATCGGTGACGTATTCTTTTTTTCCTGTCAGATCTCAGATGAGCCAAGAGTCAATGGTATCAAAAGCTACAGTGCCTCGTCTGGATTTTTCTCTGGAGCCGGAGATGTTTTCCAAGATTCACCGGATCTTTGTAGCGAAAAAATAGATATTTATGATCACTTCAGTATTTTACCAGATTTTCTACAAGTCCTTGTTTTTTGAGTAAGTTGCAATAATCGCTAGTAAAGCCGGTCTTGGTAGACGATGGCGTTGTAGATGGGCTCGTCTGTAGATCTATCCCAGATGATGGGGTAGTCTCTCTCTGATTGGTGATGCCGATAGCGACGATATCTTTCCCTTCTAAATCGGATTTCAGGATGGCCTTGATAGTTACCCGATTCTTAAGAAGATCAGATTTCTTTAGTATCGTGTTCTACCCAACTTGGATTGGCATAGATCTAGGTGAATTCTTTTTGAACCATAAAGACAATGTCGTCAATACGATTAAAAATAATTTATATATAACTAGTATATAGTACTTTGATCTAACTAAATTATATAGTTATTATATAACTTATGGTGTTGATTCCTTCTTTGATTGTGATACTTTATGAAAGTATTGTTCAATTAATTTTTTGAAAGTGATGATTTGTGTTTTTTTCCATATCTGATCTTGCCCTAGTTATTTAGTTACCAGAGAAGCTGTTTTGGGGCTATATTCATGACGGATTAGGTATCTAAAACAATACACATAATTATCCTAGCTAAGACATTTTCGAGAGTCCAGTCTATACTATTTCGGCTGCTGTATGGGTTGTTATAATGGTCGACCAACTTCTGATGCAAGTTAGGCTTTTCTTCCATCAATTTCTTGATGTGAGATTCATTCGTCCCATAGATAGACCAATGCTCTTTCAAGAAGAAATGGGCTTTATATTCCTAAATTTTGAGATATCTAGTGCTCGAAGAGGTCTTTTTTAATGGGCCTACCTCGATTGCTTTATCTACTGTATTTTTGGCAATCTTCCGATATGTAGTCTATCCATCCGATGATGGTGATGAGGGTTGAAGTACTTAACATGAGTTTGTTATGACGGGATATGTCTTTATTGATGAAGAAACTCTTAAAAGGGATGACCTAGTGGGCGCAATCTGGAGAAGACGATCAGAATGTTTACCTCTTGAGGTGTGCACTTGAAGTAATCTCTAAAAGACTGTAATATGAAAGCGACTTCTTCATTCTGAGGTTGAGGGTCGAGATGGTATTCGTCTAGAGGGATATCTGTAGTACCCACTAGTACATGCTTGTACCAGGGTACGGAAAATAATACTCTCCCGTCTGAACTCTTATAAATAACCATCACACTATTACTTTTAAAAATGATTTATCCAATACAATATAGGTTACTTGACTGGTTCTGAATGAGGGAAGCTGTTGGGATTTATTTAATTGTAGGATCTCATCGAGAAATATACCGGTAGTATTAATTATCAATTTTGAGTAAAGTCGATATTCTTTTTGAGTTTCTAGGTCACAGGCGATGACACCTGATGTCTTTCCGTCTTCCTTGAGAAAATCCTAGACTGTAGAGGTAGTTCAATAGAGTACTGTCTTGCTCGACGCAAGTTTGCACTAAATTGATCGCCAATCGGGTATTATCAAATTAGGCATCGTAATAGATGATATTTTCCTTTCAATTGATCAGACTTTATCTCAGGAAAATTTCCCAAAGTTTTCTATCGGGAGAGGAACTGAAATTTGCCTAGGTTGAGATACCAGACAGCCATTGGTACAATTTTAAGCCCAATCAATACATACATCCCATCTTCCAGTCAAAAAAGGAATGATGAAACGTTGATTTTGGATTAAATGTGGTGTATTTTGTAAGAGGATCCCCTGTTCATCTAGCGCTTTGTAGACAAATCTGATATTACCTCGGGTTAAATATCGGATGCCACCATGGACTAGATTGGTACTTTAACTAGAGCGACTTTGGTAAAAAGTAGGTTTTGTTTCTAAAAGGAGGGTTTTATAGCCTCTTGAGATAGCATCTAAGGCCAAGCCTAAGCCCGTGACTACTCCATCGATAATAAGGAGACACCCCAAAATATTGATATCTTTCAAATTCTTTATAAACTGGACTCTGTCCAAAAGACGTTTTTTAGTTACTCTGTTCATATGAGGTGAAATATCAATATCCGTTGGTTAAAAATTCTGACCGGCTTGAGTGGATGAATATAGGGAATAGAGTTGTAGGGTTGTAAGCTTGGGTAAATATATTACTTTAGTGTAGCGAAAAGATAAAAAACCTGAGGGGACCCCCCACTTCTGATTTTTTATCTTATCGTAGAGGAACGCGACTTTGATGTTTTATTGGGGGCCCATTTTCATAGCCATCATGTTTTTCATAATCTGCTGTCCTGAATGGTTTTGCATGCGTTTCATCATCTTCCCCATTTCTGAGAATTGTTTCAAGAGGCGGTTGACTTCTTCGATGGGAATACCAGCACCCTTGGCAATTCTCTTTCTACGATTGATGTCGATGATTTTTGGATTTTGGCGTTCGTAGGGTGTCATCGAGTAGATGATGGCCTCGGTTTGTTTGAAGGTATCGTCTTCTATATCGATATTTTTAATCATTTTCCTCATACCAGGAATCATCCTAAGAAGATCTTTCATACTTCCCATTTTCTTGATCTGTTGGATTTGCTTGAGAAAATCATCAAAACCGAATTGGCTCTTAGCGATTTTTTTATAGATCTGTCGTGTTTCTTTTTTATCGAATTGTTCTTGGGCTCTTTCAACCAAAGAAACCACGTCTCCCATGCCAAGTATTCGGTCTGCCATGCGTTCGGGATGGAATGAATCAAGTGCTTCTATATTTTCGCCAGTGCTGATAAATTTGATGGTTTTTTTTACTACACTGCGGATGGTTAGAGCGGCACCGCCTCGTGTATCACCATCAAGTTTAGTCAGAACTACTCCGTCGAAATGTAATACATCATGAAAGGATTTGGCTGTATTGACAGCGTCTTGTCCGGTCATTGCATCGACGACAAAGAGAGTTTCGGTGGGATTGGTAGATCGATGGATGCGTTTGATCTCATCCATCATGGCTTCATCTACAGCTAAACGACCGGCTGTATCGATGATGATAGTATTGTTTTTTTGGATCTTGGCTTGGGCGATGGCTTTCTGAGCGATATCTATCGGGTCTTGATTAGCTTCTAATGCGAATACAGGTACATCGATCTTTGCCCCCAATACTTTCAGTTGATCGATAGCTGCTGGGCGATAAATATCTGCTGCTACCAACAAGGGTCGCTTTTGTCTTTTGTTTTTCAAAAGCTGGGCAAGCTTGGCCGAAAAGGTGGTTTTGCCACTCCCTTGTAAGCCGGCAATGAGGATGATTGTAGGGTCTGCAGAGAGATCGATATCAATATTTTCTCCTCCCATTAAGGTGGTTAGCTCGTCATGAAGGATTTTTATCATCAATTGGCTGGGATTGATCGCGGTGATAACCTTTTGCCCTAAGGCTTTTTCCTTGACTGTATTGGTAAATTCTTTGGCGGTTTTGAAGCTGACGTCTGCATCGATCAGAGCTCGACGTACTTCTTTGAGGGTCTCGGCAACGTTGATCTCAGTGATTTTTCCCCGCCCTTTCAAGATGTGAAGGGCTTTATCTAATTTATCTTGTAGATTATCAAACATTTTTCCTTTCTTTTTATAGGGTGGTTACAAAATTACCCATTTTTACTATGTATTGGGAGTCACATCCGATCAGGCATCGAGATGCCCAGAAGTTCCATTCCCGCTTTCAAAATCTTTCCAGTGAAGGACGATAGGCTCATACGGAAGTTGCTCTGATGTGTGTTTTCAGCATTCAACACCCTGATATTCTGATAAAAATCATTGAAAATTTTAGCTAATTCGTATATATAATTCGCTACCAATGAGGGGTTTAAACTTTCTGCTGCATTCTGGACAGCAAAAGGATATTGTTCCAGTGTTTTAATGATAGCTCGCTCATAATCATTTAATGAGATATTGTAGAAATGATTTGATCTTGATTGAGGAGCTTTCCGATCGAGTGAGCGGATCCGTGCATAGGTGTACTGAATATAAGGGCCGGTATGACCTTTGAACTCAATCGATCCTACTGGATCGAAAAGAATATGCTTCTTAGGATCGACTTTGAGGAGGTGATACTTCAGAGCACCTAGGCCAATCATTTCGAAGAGTTCTTCTTTTTCGGTTTCTGAATAGTCCTGTAGTTTTCTGAATTTTTGAGTGATGTTCTGGGCTGCACAGTGCATTTGTTCCATCAATTCATCGGCATCGACCACGGTACCTTCTCGAGATTTCATTTTACCACTAGGCAAGTCGACCATTCCATAGGAGAGATGATAAAGTTTTTTAGCCCAAGGGTATCCTAACCGTTTTAAGATGAGAAAGAGTACTTGGAAATGATAATCTTGTTCTTTGCCTACAGTGTAGATCAATGTATCGATAGGATATTTTTTAAAACGTTCGACAACGGTCCCAAGGTCTTGAGTCATATAGACCGAAGTACCATCGGAACGCAAGAGCAACTTTTCATCTAGGCCTTCATCACTAAGATCGATCCAGACCGAATGATCTTTTTTTTGATAAAAAATCCCTTTTTGAAGACCTTCCTCTACGAGGTTTTTACCTAAGAGGTAGGTTTGACTTTCATATTGTACAACATCGAAGTCTACACCTAATCTGCGATAAGTCTCTGCAAAACCATCGTAAACCCATTGGTTTATTTTTTTCCAAAGGGTTATGGTTGACGTATGGCCGTCCTCCCATTGGCGCAACATTTCTCGGGCAGCTTGCATGATTGGGGCTTCTTTCTCAGCTTGTTTTCGTTCATATCCTTGAGCACAAAGTGCATTGACTTCTTTGCGCCAGTGTTTATCAAAAGCTATATAATATTTTCCAATGAAGTGATCCCCCTTGATCCCTATACTTTTTGGGATCTGTCCTTGGCCAAATTTTTCCCAAGCCACCATGGATTTGCAGATATGTATACCACGATCGTTGATGATTTGTGTCTTGATCACCTCACGGCCGATGGCTTTGAATAGCATAGCTACGGCATATCCTAAAAGGATGTTACGGACATGCCCTAAGTGTAATGGCTTATTGGTGTTGGGTGAGGCGTATTCTATCATCACTATTGGGCGGTAGGTAGCTTTTTCAAAACAAAAGTTGATACTTTGGACCATTTCTTCAAACAGTCGAATGTAATGCTCATCTTTCCATTGAAAATTTAAAAAACCTTTGACAAGTTGGAAAGATGTAACGATTTGCGCATTTTCTTGTACATAATTACCAATCTCTTGTCCGATTTGTTCTAAAGGCTTTTTTAGTCTCTTGGCCAATGGAAAAATGACAAGGGTGACATCGCCTTGAAATTCTTTTCTGGTGTATTTAAATTCCGGCTCTGATACTTGTAAATTATATAATTGAATAAGCGCTTGTTGTATGATAGGTGTAATGTATTGGATGCTGTTCTTCATAGGAGGAGCTTTAGTGAGCAAAAGTAAAAAAAATATAGCCGACTCTAAGGAGTCGGCTATATCCCCTATGAAAAACCACTTTACCATTTTACTAATCTACTTTCCACCTCCACCCAAAGGGGTCTTCGACGAGGTTGTGTTGAATGTCCAAAAGTCGTTTTTTTAGTCGAAATGCGATACGGTCAGCCTCCACTAAATTGGGCAGATGAAAATCTTCACTTTTGTAACTAATGATTTTGAAGACATTGATCACTATAGCTGTACCACATCCAAAAGCTTCTTTCAATAAACCGTTCTTCAAACTTTTTATCAATTCTGATACGGACAGGTTACGCTCTTCGACTTCTATACCTTCTTGACGGGCTAGGTCGATGATGCTTTTGCGTGTGACTCCACTGAGTATTCTTCCACCGGCTGGCGCAGTGATCAACCGATTACCGAGACGAAAGAAGACGTTCATCGTACCAGACTCTTCGATGAGCATATGGGTGGAGGCATCTGTCCATAATATTTGATCATAACCTTCTTCCTGAGCAAGCCGCGTGGGATAGAATGCAGCGGCATAATTGCCTGCAGCTTTTGTAAAGCCTACGCCACCATCGACTGCACGGCTATATTTTTGTTCGATTTTAACCTTTAGAGAGTGTGTATAGTAAGCAGATGCTGGGGTGGTGATCATTATAAAGAGGTATTCTTTGGCCGGATTGGCCGCTAGGACCCCTTCAGTAGCGATCATGAAGGGACGTATATATAAAGATTGTCCGTAGGCGGTAGGTATCCACTCTTGATCGATATCGATCAAGGATTGTAATCCTTGCATGAATACAGATTCTGGAATCTGGGGCATCTCTAAACGTTTGGCGGAATGGTTGATCCGCCTGAAATTTTCTTCTGGACGAAATAAAAAAACCTGTCCTTCTGGGTCTTTATAAGCTTTCATGCCCTCAAAAATCGCTTGTCCGTAATGGAAGACTAAGCAGGCGGGTGAAAGCCTCAAATAGCCAAATGGCTTGATAATAGTTTTTCCCCACTGACCATCTTTGAACTCACAATACAACATGTGATCTGAATAATATTGGCCAAAATTCAGATTTTCAAAATCTACTTGGGATATTCTTGAATGTAGAATTTTTTCAATTTGCATGTTGCAAGAGCTACCTTTGCCATACCAAATATAAGATTTTTTATATATTATAAAAATCTATCGACAGGAGATGGGTTAGAATGAATTTTCCAACGTCGTCCAATCGATGAGTTCTCATTCTTTGATGATCTGATGCTTGTAAAATTTAAAAAATAGCACGATGCTTATCTTAAATTTCTTTTATCCATGTCGCCCTCTTGAGATGGCTGCACTCCCTACGATATCTTCACCGTTGTCTGTAATACCTATATCATCTTTTTAAAATATCATATAATTAGAATTTATATTAAATAGCTCTTAGGTCAAGAGTTTTTTAATCTTGTTCACATCTATCCTATCCTTCCCACCATTTTTGGATCATGACAAAATCTTTATGAAAGAACGTATCGATTATTTTATTTCTCTTGATTTCGTCTTTTTGGTTGTTTAGAGCTACCCAAAACGTTTTGATCAATCAGTGATTTTCGTAAAATGGGCCCATATTTTTATTATTATCAAGATAAATATTCTGCTATACCTTGATGATAAGCCTTTGTTACTTGCTTTCCTTGGTTTCAATTCGCTGGGTAAACCTCACTCTTTTTTTTAAAATATTGTAGCGCATCGACGATGCGGAGTACTTCGCTTATATTATTTCCTAGAGGGAATTCGTTGATCAATTGATGTTTCATAATACCCTCTATAAGCGATGAGTTCATCCTCTTCTTCCAAATTTTTCTCATCCTCGAAATACCAATATCGGACAAAATAATGTAGTTGTGAGGGATGGTTTTGTTGGTATCGACCACGATGAGGTAGGTAACTACCTGTATATCACTATTTTTTTAGGTAATTGTAGTCATCCCCAATAGAGATTGTTCCGTATGGGTAGAAATAGCGATGACTTGCAAATTCCTTGACTCGAATTCGTTAAGTTTTTCTTGAAAGGCGTGCAAATCTATAGGATATATAAAAGTGGATTCTTTTGGGGAAAAAATAATAAGATGTATTTATCTTTGAACTGTTCTAGACTGAAGCTTTCTACGATCTTTTTATATTCTATCATAGCAGAAATTTCAAATTCAGGTGTTTTCTTTCCGACTAATATGGTCATCTGTAATATTTTTAATGAAAAAAATTGGGTTTATATTGGGTATATTTAACCCAATTTGAGAAAAATAAATGGCTTTAAGTTTAATCATTTCAGGGTAAAAATACGTAAGAGAATACCACACCAAGTAAAAAAAATAGCAACTTGGTTAAGTTGAGTCGGTGTCCGTCAGAGCTTTCAAATAAAATTACCGTAGCGATGTGGATGAATATCCCGGAAACTAGAGCTAGAATATGATCGTGGTATTGTGTGAAAAAAGAAATATTGACCAATAAAGATCCTAAGGGGGTTGAGAGCGCAAAGACCAACATCAGTATAAGGATCTTTTTCTTTCTTTGCAATGCTTTTGATAAAAAGATGTAAAGGATTATAGTAACGGGGATCTTATGAATGATCACTGCCCACAGCAAAGCATGATCACCTGGGAGAATAGCAGCCCCCTCCAACAGAGAGTGAATGCACAATCCTATAAACATACCGTAGGGGAAACGATCTCTTCTTTCATGTTGGAGATGACCATGTTCTATACCATGAGTGATGTTTTCTAATAAGATTTGAGCGAAAACTCCCCCTAGGATAAAAAGGCCTTTTTCTCCGATAGGTTCTTTGGAATAAATTTCAGGAAATAAGTGGTTGAACACTGTACTTAACAAATAGGCACTACTGAAAGTGAGTAAAAAAATAGGATGACGTGTACATGTACTAAGCATCTGTGCTAAAGCTACCCCGACAACAACCGTAAAAATGAGTAGTAGATAGATCATCTATTTTTGGTATAACACATCTAAAATAATTTTTCTGAGCTACGTAAAATTAATATTTAAATAGAGAAAATTTGATTTTTTATAATAAGGATAGGATAGGCTCGATAAAAACATCGGATATCTATCATGTTGAGGTTTTGAAGTTTTGATTCATCATGATATGTAAGCGTATCATTACTTCAGTAAACCTGATCTCTAAAAAATGGCGGTTTATACTTTGTCCGTCACCTATAAGCGTTCAATTCTTTTTTGAGGAATTTGCCTGTATGGCTTTGGGGATTTCCTGCGATTTGTTCTGGAAGGCCTTCCGCGATAATCTCTCCTCCTTTTTGTCCTCCATCGGGGCCCATATCGATGATATGATCTGCGATCTTGACCACGTTCAAGTTATGTTCTATAATTAACACTGTATTGCCTAGATCGGTCAGGCAATTTAATAATTCCATCAAAATACGGATGTCTTCAAAATGTAAGCCCGTAGTAGGCTCATCGAGAATATAGAATGTCTTCCCGGTTTGCTTACGGCTGAGTTCGGTAGCTAACTTCACTCTTTGTGCCTCGCCACCGGAGAGGGTTACAGAGGACTGACCCAGAGAGAGATATCCTAATCCGACTTCTTGCAAGCATTTTACTTTAGCATGAATCCCTGGAATGGGCTCAAAAAAGGAGATAGTTTTTTCGATGGTCATTTCTAAGACATCGGCGATAGATTTTCCTTTGTAGCGGACTTCTAAGGTTTCTTTGTTAAAACGTTTGCCTTGACACTTCTCGCAACGGATTTGGATATCGGGCAAGAAATTCATTTCTATTGTCTGCAAACCGGCACCCTCACAGGTCTCACAACGACCACCCTTCATATTGAAAGAAAAACGCCCAGGCTTATAACCTCTGATCTTGGATTCAGGGACTTCAGAAAATAGTTTCCGAATGTCCAAAAACACACCTGTATATGTGGCTGGATTGGATCGTGGTGTGCGTCCTATGGGCGATTGGTCGATGTCAATGACTTTATCAATATACTCTAGACCCGTGATGGATTCATAGGGTAAAGGTTCCTTTTCTGCATGGTAAAAGTGGCGGTTTAGAATACGGAAGAGGGTCTCATTGATTAACGAAGATTTACCACTACCTGATACGCCTGTCATACAGACCATTTTACCTAATGGGATATGTAAAGTGACTTTTTTTAAATTATTTCCACAAGCTCCCTTTAGGATAAGTTTTTGGCCATTACCTTTGCGCGGCTGGTTTGGAAATGGGATATTGAGTTCTCGTCTGATATATTTTGCTGTCGAGGTATCTGCTTTTAACAAAGCTTCTGGTGAGCCATTGAAGATAACTACTCCACCATGTTGGCCTGCTCCGGGGCCGAGATCTATGATATGATCAGCTTGCTCAATTATATCACGATCATGTTCGACAACAATAGTAGAGTTCCCCATTGCTGTGAGTTGCTTTAATGCGCTGATCAGAAGATGGTTATCTTTTTGATGAAGCCCAATACTAGGCTCATCAAGGATGTAGAGTACATTAACCAATTGTGATCCAATCTGTGTAGCCAACCGAATGCGTTGAGCTTCTCCTCCAGAGAGCGTCTTGGTAGGCCGATCTAAACTTAGATAATCTAAACCTACTTTAAGCAAAAAACCAATACGATTGCGCAATTCTTTCAAGATATTTTGTGCGATGAGATGATGTCTTTCTGAGAGGGTATCATTTATTTCATTTACCCAGACGTCTAGTTGTCCGATATCGAGTCGGGCTACTTCAGTGATGCTTTTCCCTTTGATTTTAAAAAATCGGGATTCCTTTCTCAACCTCATACCCGAACAATCGGGACAGGTTTTTTCTTCCATATATTTTGATAATGAAGCAGACCCTATCAGTTCTCCTTGGCTCATTCTTTTTACATAAGGGATGATGCCTTCAAAACGAATTTCGTAAGCTTTGGTTACATGAGCGAATTCTAGATTGACTGAGAAATTTTCTTCCATTCCATAGAGAATGGCTTGTAAAGCTTCTGAAGGGATCTTGTTGATGGGGTCTTTCAGGCTGAATTGAAAATTTTTAGCAATGATCTCTAGTTGTTGAAAGATTAAAGGGTTTAAAGATCCGTCTATGGGTTGTATGCCTCCTTTGTCGATAGATATTGTATCGTCTGGGATGATTTTTTTAAGATTCACTTCTTGTATTATGCCTAATCCCTTACAGTTTAGACAGGCTCCCTTGGGTGAATTGAAAGAGAAAGTGTTGGGTTCGGGTGTCGGATATGCGATACCAGCCTTAGGGCACATCAGGTGTTTACTAAAGTATTTGGGTTTGTTTGTTTCCTGCTCAAGAATCATCAAAACACCTTCTCCATGATGCATCGCTGTAGCGATACTGTTTTTCAATCTTTGTGCGCTGCCTTCATCTTTTTGAAGTTCTAAGCAATCGATTAGAATCTCGATATCATGATTTTTGTATCGGTCAAGTTGCATGCCAGGGCTGAGTTCTACAATAGTCCCGTCGATGCGAGCCTTCAAAAAACCGCGTTTTCGAACTGATTCAAAAAGTTCTCGGTAGTGTCCCTTACGGGACTTGACTACTGGTGCGAGGATCGCTATTTTTTTTTTCTGATAGCGTTCGAATATCAATTTTTTGAGCTGTGTTTCGGTATGGGAGATCATTTTTTCTCCGGTGACATAAGAATAGGCGTCGGCTATTCGGGCATATAATAGCCTGAGAAAATCGTAGATCTCGATGATCGTGCCTATGGTAGAACGAGGATTTTTCGAAGTGGTCTTTTGTTCAATAGCGATGACGGGAGAGAGTCCGTCAATCTTATCCACATTGGGGCGATCGAGACCTCCAAGAAATTGCCGGGCGTAGGCTGAGAGCGTCTCGAGATAACGGCGCTGTCCTTCAGCATAAAGTGTATCAAAAGCTAAGGATGATTTACCACTCCCGCTCAAGCCGGTGATCACTACCAATCGGTCTCTGGGAATCTCTAGGTCGATGTTTTTTAGATTATGTTCCCTTGCTCCGTAGATGCGTATAGTTTTATCCATCACATATTTTCGTCTTCAAAATTTATTGGCTTAATATTTTAGCCACTTGATGTCCGATCTCTGCTGGAGATTTTACTACATGAATACCGCATTCGGTCATGACTTGCATCTTAGCTTGTGCTGTATCACCCTTCCCGCCCACGATGGCTCCGGCATGACCCATAGTACGTCCTTTGGGTGCAGTTTGTCCAGCGATAAACCCGATGACGGGTTTTTTGTTACCAGTCTCTTTGATCCATCGGGCGGCGTCTACTTCGAGTTGTCCACCGATTTCCCCAATCATAACGATGATATCTGTCTCCTTGTCTGCCATAAATAATTCGATAGTTTCTTGTATGCTAGTCCCAATGATCGGATCTCCTCCGATACCGATGGCTGTCGAGATACCGTAACCGACTTTGACTACTTGATCGGCTGCTTCGTAGGTGAGCGTACCAGATTTGGACACGATGCCTACCCTGCCTTTTTGAAACACGAAACCGGGCATGATACCTATTTTGGCTTCTTCAGAGGTAATGATACCAGGACAATTGGGACCGATCAGCCGACAATCTTTGTTTTGGAGGTGATATTTTACTCTAATCATGTCTGCAATGGGGATACCTTCGGTGATACATACGATGATGGCTATGCCTGCATCAGCCGATTCTAGGATTGCATCGGCGGCAAAGGCTGGGGGTACAAAGAGGATACTTACATCAGCGTCTGTTTTTCTAACGGCTTCGTCGACAGTGTCAAAAACGGATTTCTCTAAATGTTTTTGCCCACCTTTACCTGGGGTGACACCTCCGACAAGTGGTGTTCCGTAGGCGATCATTTGTTCGGCGTGAAAGGTTCCTTCTTTTCCTGTAAATCCTTGTACAATGACTCGGGAATTTTTATTAACTAGAATGCTCATATGCTATTTTTAAAAAGGAGCTTTTTCCTGGATTTGTAGTCATGATTTGGTAGATCTTTTAGGGAATAGTACTTCTTATGAGTGATCCCGATTTTTTGGGACGGATCGTGTTCTTTCAGAGTATAGAAATGAGGTGATTTCATATCATTTTGCTCTCTCTATGTAAGTACCGTCTTCGGTATTGATCTTGATACGTTCTCCAGTACTGATGAATAGAGGTACTTGTACTGTAGTCCCTGTCTCTAGCGTAGCCGATTTAGTAGTATTGGTAGCAGTGTCTCCTTTGAGGCCGGGTTCGGTATAGGTCACTTCTAATATGATATTGGCAGGCATCTCTACGGATAACGGGGTCTCATCATCTGCACGGAAGGTGATCATCACATGGATGCCTTCTTTGAGGAATTGAGAATTTTCGATCAGTTTTTTGGGTAAGTGTACTTGGTTGTAGTCTTCTGTATTCATGAAATAAAAATTATTTTCTTCTTCGTATAAATATTGATACGAATGGGATTCTACACGAATTTTTTCTATCTTGTGTCCGGCTGGAAAAGTGTTTTCCAATACACGACCGGTGGTCAGGCTTTTGAGCTTAGTACGTACAAAAGCAGGGCCTTTTCCCGGTTTGACATGAAGGAATTTTATGACTTTGTAAATATCGTGATTGAACTCGATGCATAAGCCTTTTTTGATCTCCGAAGTTGATGCCATAGATAAATTTTAAAAATGATTATAATTCGTTGGAGCTCCCTCTTTTAATGTATCCTCTCATGATGCCTCGTGATGAGTTTTGTATGAATTGTATAATCTCATCTCGTTCGGCTGTGGCGTCGATCTCGGTCTCTATAATCTCTAAAGCTTGGGAAATGTTACGATTTCTTTGATAGAGTACTCTATAAATCGCTTGTATCTCTACAATTTTCTCTGGGAAAAATCCTCTCCGGCGTAAACCAATGGAGTTGACACCGATGTAGGCTAAAGGGGTTCTCCCAGCTTTAACAAAAGGTGGTACATCTTTTCGCACCAAGGATCCTCCTGCAATGAGTGCGTGTGCCCCAATCTTAGTGTATTGGTGTACTGGGCACATCCCACCGATGATAGCCCAATCGTCTATTTCTATATGTCCTGCCAGACCTACGCCATTGACTAAAATGACATGATTGCCTAAAATACAATCGTGTGCGATGTGAACAGCAGTCATAATTAGGCAATTTTCTCCAACTTTTGTGTATCCCTGTGCGGAGGTACCTCTGTTGACTGTCACGTATTCTCGGATGATGGTGTTGTTACCTATATAGGTCAAAGTAGGTTCTCCGTAATACTTAAGGTCTTGTGGGGCAGCAGATATGACAGCCCCGGGATAGATTTTGCAATTTTTTCCAATGCGTGCACCCTCCATGATGATGACATTGGGTCCTATCCAGGTACCTTCTCCTATTTCCACATCTTTGTATATGGTAGAAAATGGCTCGATCACTACGTTGGAAGCCAACTTTGCTTGTGGGTGTATGTATGCTAAAGGTTGATTCATAATGATTTTACTACTGAAGATCCATTGGAGAAATTAGTCTTTACTACTTGTGCCATTACTTCTGCTTCTACTACTACTTTGTCATTGACATACCCGTATCCTTGCATACGGACGATACCTCTCCTTATAGGCTCTAACAGATCCATTTTGAATATGAGAATATCTCCGGGTACTACTTTTTGTTTGAATTTGGCCTTGTTTATTTTTAAAAAGTAAGTGGAATAGGCTTGAGGGTCGTCTACTCCATTGAGGACAAAGATACCGCCTACTTGAGCCATGGCTTCTATTTGTAATACACCAGGCATGACAGGCTCTTGGGGGAAATGTCCTGTAAAAAAGGGCTCATTTATCGTAACGTTTTTGACTCCTACGACATATCGATCCGTGATCTCTAAGACCCTATCTACCAATATAAAGGGTGGTCTATGTGGTAATATCTTCATGATATCATTGATATCATAGAGGGCTTTTTTAGTTAGATCAAATGTAGGGATACCTTTTCGTCTGGCTTGTCGGATGTGTTTGGCTAATATTTTAGCAAATTGTGTATTGATATGATGCCCAGGTTTGTTGGCTATAACTTTGGCTTTTAACTTGATGCCGACTAGACTTAAGTCTCCTATGACATCTAAGAGCTTATGCCGAGCTGCTTCGTTGGGATAATGAAGGGTGAGATTATTCAGAGTTCCATTGGGTAGGATAGAGATGTTTTGCTTATTGAAGATCTTTTTGAGCTTTTCTTTGCTGTGTGGAGAAATGTCTCTGTCTACGTATACGATGGCATTATTGAGATCACCACCTTTGATTAATCCTTTATCGACTAAATGCTCTAATTCGTGAAAAAAACAAAAAGTTCTAGCATTAGCGATTTGTTCTTTGAAATGGTGCAATTTTTTGAGGATAGCGTTTTGGGTACCGAGTACTTTAGTGCCAAAGTCTACCATTGTAGTCACTTCAAAATGATCTGCTGGCAAGAGAGTAATCTCACCACCTGTCTCTGGGTCGGTGTAAGAAATGATTTCTTTGACTGAATAATATTTTCTTTCAGCGTTTTGTTCTATAATTCCAACTTTCTCAAGGGCTTCAACGAAATCTTTAGCAGAACCGTCCATGATAGGTGGCTCTACGTTATCGAGCTCAATGATGACGTTATCTAGATCCATTCCTGTTAGGGATGCCAATACGTGCTCGATGGTATGGATCTTCACTCCATTTTTTTCTAAAGTAGTGCTTCTCTGTGTATTATTGATAAAAGAGACGTCCGCCTCGATGTTGGGGTGGCCTTCTATGTCTGTTCGTACAAAGACAAAGCCTGTATACTCGGACGCTGGTCTGAATGTCAAGGTCACATTTTTCCCACTATGCAACCCTATTCCCGTCAACGAAACTTCTTTCGCAATAGTTTTTTGCTTATCAAACATGGGTTTATGGTTCAAGTTCTCTCCAATTGTTCCAATCGTTTTGCTAAATCGGGTAGGTTTTTAAAATAAACATAACATCTTTTGTATTGTTGTATGGGAAAAGCAGGAGATCCTTGTACAACAGCATGATTGGATAAGTTTTTTGATACGCCACTTTGTGCTGCGATCTTCACCTGATCTCCTATTTTTAAGTGGCCAACAATACCTACTTGCCCTCCTATCATTACACCTTGTCCTATTTTAGTAGAGCCTGCTATACCTGTTTGTGCGGCAATCACTGTATTGGAACCGATCTCAACGTTATGTGCCACCTGAATCTGATTGTCTAGCTTAACACCTGAGCAAATAATAGTAGCATCTAAAGTAGCTCTATCTATAGTGCAACAGGCACCAATTTCTACAAAATCTTCGACAACTACTTTACCCAGTTGAGGGATCTTATGATAAGTTTGCTGTGTATCGGGGGAAAAACCAAAACCATCGGATCCGATGACACTTCCTGAGTGTATGATACAATATTCTCCTATTTGTGTAGCAGCATATAAATGTACTCCTGAATAAATAATGGTATGGGAACCTATCTGAACGTCATCACCGATGAAAGTATTGGGGTATATTTTCACCTCGTCTCCTAGGTTTACATTTTCTCCGATATAACAAAAAGCTCCGATATAGGTATTTTTCCCCATCTGCGCAGATGGGGAAATGAAGCTAGGTTGTTCAATACCACATTTCTCTTTTTTCAAGGTTTCCTTATATAGGGCTAGGATTTTTATGAAAGCTTGATAAGCATTTTCTACCTTGATCAAGGTAGAAGAAATCTCTTTTTCAGGAACAAAATCTCTATTTACGATCACTACTGAAGCAGTTGTGGTATAGATGTAGTGCGTGTATTTAGGATTAGCCAAAAACGAAAGTGTACCTTTCTGACCCATTTCTATTTTAGAAAACCTGCTGACTTGTATCAAAGGATCGCCTATCACCTCTCCCTTTAAAAATTCAGCGATTTGTTGAGCAGTAAATTCCATATGTTGGGTAGTTTGTATAAAAATAGGCTCCATATGACGGCAAAAATATCACTTTTCTAAGGAAATCACGCCCTTTGTTTGGGGTGACAAAAATAATACTTACTAATGGGTGAGGTGATCTTTTTATTGTCGAGTATTTCAGATACACTTAAGAGGTATATGGTCTGACCGTTTTTCATCAAGAGTCGTATGAGTTTTTTGTATGGATGGTAAGTTAGATTTTCGATTTTTGTCTGGTGGACAAAATATTCGGCTTGTTTGATTCCCAATAGTATTTTGATCTGTTTTTTATAGGCTTCTAATACTTCTTCCGAAAGCGGCGCATCTAAAATTTTTACAGACCATAATTCTATTTTGATCAACATTTTACAAAGTTTTGAGAGGATTTTATCTCGACAGGATTGTGTCATACCTTCACAGCTTGCCATATGTCTGTATCATCGAGCTGTACAAAATGCTTAAGATCATTTTCTTTGAATTGTTTCCAATGGGGCACTTCAGTATCCTTTTGAAGAAAATGATATAAAGATGGTAAGCTGATAGGCGTATGCTATTTTTGATAAGCTCTCTGGCTCTATCTAATATTTTAACGAGAAATATTTCTGCACCTATACTGGTTTTATGTAGGTAGACTTACCAATACATGAACATACGTGCAATCAAAAAGTCTCTACCGAGTCTAATGCTTTGGCTTCTACGACTAATTGCTCATCGACTAACATTAAACATGGAGATCAATCGGTTGGCATTGATGCTTCCTTCTCAATTACCCCAGTATAAAAGCTATCACGTTGTATATAGTCCATACGGTCCATATCGAGCTGGCTTGGGATAAGTTGGTGAAGAAATTTCCTGAGGTATTTCGATTCGAAAAAATCTAAAGTCAGATCGAGCACTCCGTGAAATGTTTCGTTGAGCTCATCCATCAACATTTTAGGAATATCTTCATGAGTATTACTTTTTATAATACCTTTCTCCAAAGCATGAGAAAATGGCTCCTTCCCGATGTCATGCAACAATATAACGATATAGGAGCCTCTTTCTTTATTACTGGATACCTTTACCCCATTCATACGTAATACCTCTACTGCTTTTTGCATCAGATGTAGACAGCCTAAAGCATGATGAAATCTTGTATGCTAGGCTCCAGGATATACGATATGCGAAAGCCTTGTTTGAGTAATGTGCCTGAGACGTTGAAAATAAGGGTGAGCGATTAGTTCAGCTAGTCATAGGCTCTGGGATGGTGATTAGACCATAGACTGAATCATTAATCTTCTTTAAATTCCGGTTCATTTCTTTGCTTCGATGCGAATAATAACTAACTTTAGTCACTGCAAAAATAAACCTCTTTAAATATATCAGAAAAAATTCCATGAATTGATGACAAAATCAATCTCTTGAAACCTCACTTATTATTCCTTGAAAAAAGAGGATATCGAGTAGATACGGTTAACAACGGAGCTGATGCCTTGAATAGAATCCGTGAAGAAAATCATTATTCAGCTATATTTTTAGATGAGAATATGTCGGGCATCGATGGTCTTGAAACCCTTGAAAGTATCAAACAGGTCACAAACCTACACTACCAGTGGTAGTGATTACCAAAAGCGAAGAGGAGCAAATCATGGAAGATGCTATAGGTAGTTATATAGCTGATTATCTGATCAAACCGGTCAATCCTAATCAGATTTCACTTAGCTTGAAAAAAATATTTGAAGCACGGAAGATCATCACCGAAAAGATGACGATGCGTTATTAATAATCTCTCGGAAGATTTCGATAGACCTGATGCAGGTCAATGATTCCGAAGGATGGCAAGATCTTTATAGAAAACCCGTATTTTGGGAGTTGGAATTAGAAAAAATAGTCGATCCTGAATTCTTGAGGATTTTCGAAGATCAGAAACATGAAGCCAACCAATAGTTTTTCAAATTTATCAAAGATAATTACTGTAGATAGCTCCATTCTACCGAATGGACCGGTGATGTCCCACAACGTATTTCGGCAATATATCAAGCCATATCTAAGCAATAAAAAACCTACGCTATTGGTCCTGATCGACAATTTCCTGTACGACCAATGGGAAGAGTATCGAACCACTCCTTACTCCTTATTACAATCTACAAGAAGAGCTTTTACATTACAGTATTTTACCTTCTGCTACTTCTTATGTACGCAATTCCTTCTTTGCTGGTTTGATGCCTTTGGAAATTGAAAAACGTTTTCCAAAATACTGAGGAATGATATTGAGGAAGGAAAGAAAAATGACTTCAAAGAACTCTTCATGCATGAAGAGTTGAAAAGATTAGGTTTAGATTACCTAAAATCAGAATATTACAAAATCAATACTACTGATGATGAAAAAAGGTTGTATCAAAATTTCCCTCAGATCGACAATAACGACTTCACCGTTATAGTCTGTAATATCGTAGACATCTTATCCCATACAAAAACGGATAACTATGTAGTCTCTCAACTTATCAGAGACAACGAAACCTATCGGGCCTTGACCAAAAATTGGTTTGAGCATTCTTTCTTGTTACAAACGATCAAAAAAGCTATAGAAGCTAAGATACGTTTACTATTTACCACCGACCACGGTACCATTTTCGTTACAGAACCTTCTAAAGTGATCGGAGATAAAGAAACCAATACTAATCTGAGATACAAATTGGGAAAAAATCTTAATTACAATAAAAAAAAAGTCCTTGTAGTTCACAAACCTGAAGAATATTTCCTACCCAAACTCAACGTTAGTTCAAAATATCTCTTTGCTAGAGAAAATATATTTTTTACCTATCCCAATAATTACAACTATTACGTGAAATACTATAAAAACATCTATCAACACGGCGGGATCTCTTTAGAAGAACTTAATTGTACCTTTTTCCATTTTCGAACCGAAGTAGACACTATAGCTATTTGCTTTAACGTACATTTCATGGACCAATGGACCACTGTGGGAGATTATATTGCATAGCATCTCGCCTTTCAAGGTGATATGGGCTTGGGAACCCCCATTGATCTATTTTCTTTATCAATCCTTAGGGAGTATTGAGGCGATAAGTAATCCCACCTCCTCTATCATCAAAGAATATATCATTTTAAAACATAAGATCTATCAATTTAATTTTTATTGCATCAAAAATGAAATAGAATTCTACGATCTAGGTTATGAAGACTACTTTTATTCCGATGCAATTTCTCTGATTGAATGGTCTGAAAGGGTCAAATATTTATTACCCATTCCCACCATAGCATGATAATAGAAAAAAAAGGATCAAAAGTAACTAACTGTTACCTTCGATTAAAATATAAAATTTTACCCACTTATACATATGATTAAACGTTTAGGATATTTTTTATTTGGAGTGAGTTTAGGTATGATTATCGTTAGCCTATTATTCGGTCGTAGAGCCACTTCTTGTGCTTACTTCCCCAATCAACGGATCTTGAATGAGATCAAAAGAAAAGAGATCCATTTCCAAACTAGCGAATATCCTCTTTCTCTAGGTTGCTATCGCGATCCAGTTTTCATTCGGTCAAAACTTTTGATTAATGGTAAGATCAATTTCGGAGAAAGCCAAGCCCAAAAAAAACCTTTCCCTATTTATCAGATCTATTATTTAGAAGTCGATTCGCAGAAAGAGATCATTTTTCAAATTGAAAATCAAGATCAAATAGCTGTAATCAAAAATATCCGGATAAAATAGTAAGTTTGCCCCTCACATTGCTCTATCTCATAGGGATTGAAGAAAACTAAAGAAGCAGATGAAAAGAACATATCAACCCTCGAAAAGAAAACGAGTCAACGAACATGGTTTTATTAAACGCATGAGCACTAAAAATGGTCGAAAAGTATTAGCCAGAAGACGAGCCAAAGGTAGAAGACAATTGACAGTCACTAAATGATCAGAAGCAATTCATTTAATTTAGACCCTTGTTTTCTTCTATTTCATAGATTCCTTGCTTTAGATGAATAAAGGCCTAACGATCTCCCTAAGCAATCCCTCCATATATCAAGAGAATTTTTTAGTTCTGAATAAAGTAAATTTCTCCCTAAAACGTGATGAGGGTTGTTATCTCATCGGGAAGGCAAGTACTGATAAGAATAGTTTCCTGAGGAATCTATATGATGAATTACTTCTACTAAAAGGAGAAGGTAAGGTAGTAGAATATGACTTGAGATAACTCAAACGACGATAAATTTTTTACTTAATAAGAAAGTTAGGTATTGTTTTTCAAGACTTTTAACTGATTTCGAATCGGGATGTAAAGGAGAATCTAAAATTTGTATTAAGATTCACCGACTTGTCGGATATTCACAAAATAGACGATCATATTAATGAAGTCCTATACAATGTCAACACGCTTACCAAGAGATACAAGCGACCTCACGAACTCTTTGGAGGAGAGTAATAATGTATCGTCATTGACCGAACTTTATTGAAGCATCCTAAGTTGATCCTTGCTGATGGGCCGACAGGAAACCTTGATCTGGAGACCTCTCAAAAAATGTTGCAACTTCTTTTAAATATTGCTCGTGAGACAAATACTTCCGTCTTGATAATCAAGCATGACCTTATCATTATCAAGAATTGTCCCGCTCGCATCGTCAAATGTAAAAATGGGAGACTTCTCAATCACTTGACCTACACTTCCTAAAAATATCTACAGAAAATTTCCCGACTGTCCTTTACCTTCTCTCAAAATCACTGGATCATTCTGACTCAAATCTACCACGGTAAAATCCTCATTATCTCCATAGCCACCGTCGATGACGATATCGATAAGCTTGTCATATTTTTCAATAATTAGTTTTGGATCTGTTATATATTCGATCACTTCATCGTCATCATAGATAGAAATCGAAGCGATGGGATGTCCTAATTGCTTCAAGATTTCACGTGGGATGAGATTATCTGGGATGCGTATCCTTACAGTCTTCTTGGCTGTGAAATCTAAAGGTAAGTTATTGACTACCGATAAAATAAAAGTGAAAGGGCCAAGCAAGGCCTTCTTCATCTTTTTGAAAATGCTGCTTGGTATAGGATTCGTGTAGTGAGAAAGATGGATCAGATCATTACAGATGAAAAAAAACGAACCTTTTCAAGCCTGATATTTTCCACTTTATAGAACCTATACATCGCATTTATATGAGTAATGTAACAAACTAGACCATAGATAGTATATTTGGTATATATGATCAATGCAAACTTCTTCAAATCCCCTACAACTCTCTCTATAAGACGAATTTGCGGATTTTTAGGATTTGTTTTTATTAATCGTTCCATTATCTTAATATTACAGTAAAATAAATCTATTTTTTTAAACTATACTCATCATCTATTATCATCTAATTGGTCATATGGACTAAACGAGCTGAAATGCATCAGATCTACCGAGTTGAGGATATGTACTACCGTCTTCTCCAAGATAATATTTACCATCTGTTTGGATCTCCTCACGACCGAAGAATTGTATCAGATCTCCAATTTCCATGATTTGGGGGATGAAATGAAGCTCATGAGTACGAGAATTGTATTGCTCATTAATCATCAGACCAATATCTACTGTAAGTTCAATGGAGCCATTTCGAATCCTCAACTGTCTATAAATCTTATCTAGGAGTTTTTTTCCATTTTCTGGAATAGAGAAATAATATGAATGATATCGTCCAAGGTCTTCTTCTACAGCTAGGATGTAAAATCCTGCTAAGATAGCCAGAGCATTGTATTTCCTACTTTGTTGTTTCTGTAGATCGTTAGGGTAATACCCAGCCTCAAAAAGTATGCAAGGGTAGCCTAATTGTTGGAAACAATCTCCAGTAGCTGTAGGGTAAAATTCATCAGAATACCTCCCGATCATATTTGGGATGACTAAGCTAAGCTCTTTCTCGATACAAGCGATAAGGCCCATAGTCTTTTTCCTATTTTTTGTGATGGTACGTTGAGCATCCTCAGCTGGAGCCAGGAAAGACAAGACAGCCGGTTGAGGGGTCGAGCCAACGTGGTATATACTCCTCTGATCATGCAAATTAAAAAGTATATCGGGACGAAGTTGTTGTACTTGATTAAAAAGTATCCGAATCTCTGGAGACTGTAAGGCTCGTGCATCACGGTTTAGATCAATATTTATAGCATTGCGTCTTTGGAATTTTTCTGCTCCGTCAGGATTGAGCATAGGGATGAATGAGATCTCTAAACGAGCACTTAAGAACTGTGCCAACGGATCATTTTCTTGGAAAAAATTCAATACATCTAATAGGGCTATTGTACCGGTAGTTTCATCACCATGCATTTGAGACCAGATCATCACCTTTTTTTGTCCAGTACCCCATGAAAGTTTAAAGACCCCCCTTCTTTCTACAGAATATCCAATAGGATCAATGGTGCAAAGATTTTGGTATTTTTTGAGCTCTACTAACAATTCGACATGTCTGAAAACTCTAGATGAAATATTTTTTTCTTTGAATTGGTCGTAAGTCTTCTCTAACGAATGAATGTCGAACATCACAATAAATATGTTTTTACAAATGTAAAAAACAACAAATGATTCCATCTATTTACAAATGTAAATAGATGATTGTTTAGGGTTGTAAACCTTAATTTCCCCTATTGAATAAAGTATAATTATTATTACTAATTACTTATTAATAAGCATTTTAATATAAACTACCTCAATGTATAATTTTAGTAAATTTTAATCATTTCCCTAAAAAAAATTCCGTGATAAAATCGATAATTTTTTACATGAATAAATTATATACATTTGTATATGGTTTCCAGGATTGAAAAAATCATGTTGGATCACGGCTTGTCACCTGCTGCATTTGCTGACAAGATCGGGGTAACGAGGTCAAATGTTTCCCATATATTTTCTGGTAGAAACAAGCCCAGTTTAGAAATTATCTTGAAAATTCACACGGCTTTTCCTGAAATAAATTTGGATTGGTTGTTGACTGGTAAAGAAAATCCTACTGAAATCCTGAAGTCGATATCCTCTTCTCTACCTTTCGAGGATCATGAAATTTTAGAGCATTCTCAAGCTGTTGAACGTATCGTAGTATTTTTTGAAGATGGTATGTTTAGAAGTTATACGCCTCGTGTTGAGGATAAGTATCGAGGAAGTACCTAAGGAAATAACGTTTTATATAGATAAAAGAGATCGTTACGAAACGATCAATTTTTTACATATTCCCTGTTGATTTTCATTTTCTCTGTCCAGAGGAGTTTTTATTATACACCTCTGGATTGGGCTATTGGGAGAGTAAGTATTCTTCATCTCTAAATCTTATCTTGGTCGGCCCAATGATACCCGGTTTCACCAAAAGTATGATTTGATCTCCTTCTTCAAGTTGATCTGCAATTCCGGGTATATCTGGACGAGACTCGACAAAGCTCATCTCACCATTCAATACATTGATCAACTGTGAAAGATCATCTCCAATTTCTACTTACGTAGATAACTTTTTATTCTGGAGATTCTAGGATATCTGGTCATAGAAGTTGAAGAACCCATAAGTAAATACATCGTCTTGATTTTATAAAATCGAAACATACATCCACCTCCTACCTAAACAGATCTAATAAAACCATCTAAAAGAACGAAATTCTATACTCATAACGGCTATCAATAAAAAAAATCACCCCATCCCGATAAGGAATATTAGGTTAATCAATAGAAGATAATTAAAAATGTTTTTCCAAATCATTTCATACCTAAATAATGCTTTATTTTGTACAACCAATGATTTTTGATCATGTTGCTGTCTTCTTCGAAATATCCATAACCGTATCCATAGCCGTAATTCGGTCGAGTATATCCATTCAAGATAAAAGTCAAGTTAGGACATTCTCCTCTTCTATATTTGTCATCTATAAATAGGAATTGGTCTCTGTAACTGTAGTTGTTTCGAATGATGTAGAGATTGGCATCAGAGAACTTCATCAGTTCATAGGCATCAGCTACTAGACCTACCGGAGGAGTATCTAAGATAACGTATTTGTACTCTTTCCTTACATTATTAATCAACTTAGTCAATGCTTCGCTGAGTAATAATTCTGAAGGATTGGGCGGTACAGGTCCAGAGGTAAGTATATCTAAATGAGGAATTCTGGTATGCTGAATGATCTGTTCCTTTGTGGCTTGACCTGCTAGATAATTGCTCAACCCCACATCATTTTTTATATTGAAATCGCTGAAAATCTTTGGTTTTCTAAGGTCCGTCCCTATTAATAATGTTCTCCTATGACTCAAGGCAAATACAGAGGATAAATTAATAGATACAAAGGTTTTTCCTTCACCGGAAATAGATGAGGTAATCAAAATAATTCGATTATAATTAGGATTCTCTATATCCACACTGCTTTTTTCAGAACGGTCTTTATCATAAATGAATTTCAGATTTGAGCGGATGGCCCGAAAACTTTCCGCTATTCCTGATTTGGTTTTGTTTAATACTACCAAATTATTATCATGGCTACTTTCACCTATGGTACCGATCAAAGGTGCCTTGATGTACTTGATCACATCATCTATGATTTTTACCTTATTATCAAAAACCTCTACTGCAAACATATACATCATAGGGAGGAAAAAACCTATCAATAAACCAATAGCATAATTAAGCATCGGACGCGGAGAGATGTAAGGTTGTCCAATATTTTTTGCTGGGTCTATGATATCGATGTCTGACACATTGGATTGCTTGGTCAACAAGGCTTCATTCAATTTGATAAGCATTTGGTTGTATTGCTGATTGTTGATGAGATAAAGCCGTTGTGCTTCTACATACTTCTGTTCTTTTGAAGGTAATGTTCTGACTTGGCTATCTATCCTGGATAATTGAGTACTCAGGCTATGGATTTGAGAACGTACACCGGTAACATAGCTATTGACAGCACTGAGTGCTTGGGTTTTCAAAAGAGAGATCCGCCGGTTGATTTCTTGAACAGGTTTAACCGAAGGATTGTATATTTCAGTAAGTTTTTGTTGTTCTTGATACAACCCATTGATTGTCTTAATATTCTCCATTAGGGCAGGGTCATTAATGTCTGCTAAAGAAGGTGATATTAAGGACTTGTAATTTCCTCGTTGTAAATGATTTTTAAACAAGAGTAATATTTCCAATTGCCGCTCTACACTTGCCTTTTGCATCTCTAGATCTACGGCGCTTTTTAAAGCATTAGAACCTTGGGAACTCAGGTCTATGATTCGGTCTGATGACCTGACACCTTTTAATTCTTCGGAAGATTTTGACATAGAATCCTTTATGATAGAGAGCTTGGATTCTATAAACCGGACAGTGTTTTCAGGAACCCTATTTTTTTGATTCAATTGATTTTTGGTCAATATCTTATTGGAAGTATTGATATAATCGACGATCTTATTCAAATTTTTACCTTTCATTACAACGGTGATTAACGAAGCCAATGGGTATTCGTCGCTACCATCTTTATCCCTGGTCTGTATCTGCTTGATCATTTGATTGATCAACTCGTCTTTGACATTGAGCACGAATTGATAATGTTTGTTTTTGAGGTATTGAAGATAGGATTTGGATGATTTAAACACCAATCTAAACTTGCAGAGAGGAGTTTTGATCCATTGACCAAATTTGTATGTACCTTCCTCTTGCAGCTTTTCAGCATATTTTTCAATAAAATCTTCGTTTTGGAGAAAGGTCTCTCCACTTTTCAAGTGATACAAACCGATATTTCTTATTTTTTTGATATGAAGTTTGAAAATCTGATCGTCTACCATCTCTACATTAAAAGTTTGTCCGACCCATTGATAGTGATCTTGATCATATTCGACAACAAAGGGAACTTCTTTTTTATAAGCTTCGGCCGTTTTAATAGTCCCTACTTGGTAATAAGTAGTTAAAAGGTCCAAAGCATCAATGACTTTCTCATTATGTGTCCGAGAAGTTAAGATGGCCTCTAAGGTACTCATCTTATCATTGACTCCTCCATAGACAAAATTTACGGAAGTAGCACTCGATAAAAAAGGATTGATCCCCTCTTTAGCGACATGAAGTAAGGATTCTGCTTTATATTGGCGATCTGCATACCTGTTGAAAAGGAAAGTGATGAGCAAAGCAAAAAAAATAGATGTAATCATCCATTTTAAATTGATAAGTACTCGGTTCAAAAACCTAAAAAGGTCGATATCAAGATATTTTCTTTCTGCTTTCTCGGATTGATTTTCATTTTTCATTTTAATAAGAAATTGAATCCTATTTTTTTAAAAAAGTATTAATACTTATAATGACAGCAAAAATATTTGCTGCTGTACCCAAAAGCGTACCTACAGTGTTGAGGGTATTGGTACCAATACCCCAACTCTTTTGAGGTTTGGGATCTACTATAAGAATATCATTAGGTTGCAAGTAATAATAAGGGGAGTTGAGAATAGACTCTTTAGTGATATCTACTGATATTATCTTCTTACCTTCAGGATATTGCCGTATGATCTTGATCTTTTTTCTTTCAGCCGTTATAGGTAGGTCCCCGGCTTGCGCAATGGCATCCAAGAGCGTAACTTGGTTTTTATAGACCTCATAACGACCAGGCTTATTCACTTCCCCTATAATGACATAATTGATTCCTGTCAGCTGTATTTTTACAAAAATAGCATCTTTCTTACACAAGGAATACAACTTGTTTTCAATAACAGACTGGGCTTGATCCAGGTTTAAATTTACCACCTGTATTTTACCTACTACGGGGATATCTATGCTCCCATCGGATTTTAAGGTCAATCCATTGATATAAAATGACTCTTCATTGATTTGTGTGACATTAGTATGGGTGAGCTGAGATCCAAATAAAGCTGCTAAATTGGGATCTCTGGCAATGATCTGAATAGATAAAATATCATCTATTTGGAGTTTGTACTCTTCCTTTTGATTAGAAATATATCCGTTTTGACTCAACTCAAGCTTAGAGTCTCCTTGAAGATACTTTATTTCTTTCAACGATATACATGACCAAAAAAGACTAAAACCGAGGGTTATACTGAAGATTTTTACAATTTTTTTTTTCATTGATTTCTCTCTTAAGTTCAATTATTATTATAAAATCAATAAACGGGTGAATATTCAGGGATGGTTTGTTCTATCAATGCATTTAAAGCTTTAATAGAGAAATCATTCTTTTCTAACTGAATAAATGCTTGAGTGATGAGAGAAATATTTTTACTTTCCATAGGGGGGCATATGAACCTCAAAAATATACGAGTAAGTTGTGGTCTTTAAAATTTCACATTCATAATAAAATTATTCTTTAATCTTTTCTTCTCTACCTAAGCCGCTATAAATAATATCAACTGATCTATTGTTGTTTTTTTTTTGAAAAAATTCATGTATCAATCTTTTCGACAAGTCTTTTATCTTGATAGGATCTCCTACTTTTAAGATGTAAAGCCAAGCTTTTTTATGATTTAAATCAAAAAGACTTTTTAGAATTAGACCATTAGCATCATTGATGGTCATAAAGTATTTTTCTGCTTGAGGATTCGTAAGGGTGATATTTTCACCATTTCTCAATTGATATAAAAAAATATCAACAACCGATCCGATGAAGTGAAATACATCTCCAAAGCGAGTGATGGTAAACTTTATACACCCATCAGCTATCTTATCCATATCCGATATATAGAACTTTCCTAGCCTTTTTCTAGCTCCCATCATAGAAATAGGATTTACGGATTTGTCTGTAGAGATGAAAACGAATCGCTCTGCCCCATTTTCAACAGCGATATCGGTTAATTTTTTTGTTCCTAATATATTATTTTTCATCGCTTCGTAAAAATATACCTACATGAAAGAAATATGCTTATAAGTTTCTGTATGAAACACGATTTGTGGACAATAAGAAGAAAACAATCGCTTTCTAGTTTGAACATCTTTGATATCCTCTAAAAAATACACTATAGAGTTTCCTTTATCTTGGACAGTAGTCTTCATCTTTAGATTAAAAAGTACTTTTTCTTTATTATCCAGTGCAATAACTCTTGCAGGACGATAAGGTATGACCGTCTTGATGAAATGCCTCCCGATAGATCCATCTGCACCGGTAACCAAATCACCTTATCTTTCAATTTATTTTCTACCATTGTATTCCAATCCATTGGAATGACTTTTCTCCTCAATAAAAAGGATACTTCTTCTATAGAAAATGGATTGTAATAGCTTTGATCAATCATCTCTTCAAAAATAAATATCCCTTTATGAGAGTGATGACCGTACCAGATGATAGATAAAGACCATCTTGAAATAGAATTTCCGACAATTTGTGTTTCTCTTTTTTGATAACAATGAGCCCATTTAAAAACAGGCTGTAAATGCAAAGGATACCAAAGTGACCGACTTTCGATTTGAATTTTTACCAATTCTTCACGAATTCTTGTGAAATTATCTCTTTTTATCGGGCTGAAAATACAACTCAACCATCTATTGAAAAAAAAACGTCCATCAGATTCTTCTTGAAAACGGATATCGGAACAAAATTTTTGTATTTCCACCTGGAAATATTGGAAATTTCCCCTTCTGGTTACCACCTTTTATTCTAATTTCTCGATTTGAGCTACCCCGATACCCCCCCATAAATATGACTCATTCTATAGTTATATTCCATATCAGTATGAAGATAATATGACAGCTCATTCTTGTCCTGGGCGGCCAAATATCGCATTTTTTTATCGTATTTACTTCTACTGATTATGATAGTCCTTCCAGTAGAATTAGTGACTATTTTATTTTCATTGAATGAAAAAACACCGACGTTGCCGAACGTTTCCAAAGCCTTCCCATCGAAATAAGATTCCAAGGCTTCTGCTTACATCTTCAATAATAGGGACTTTGTAATACTTGCACATGGTCATAATTTAATCTATATTCCCGGAATACCATAAACATGTACGACGATTACAGCTTATGGAAAACTGTTTTTTTGGACTGGTCTTTGGGGTAAGTGCTCTCCCCAATGCATCAGAATACATATTCCAAGTATCGTATTTAGAATCAATAAAGACTTGCCTAGCACCAACATACAAGATTGGATTAACCGAAGCAATAAAAAAAAACTTGAACAATACACTATATCATCTTTATTGATACCCAACGCACGTAAAGCCAAATGCAAGGTAGCAACATTTGAAGAGATAAAATCGAACAAATGAGATACCCCGTATATGCTTTGATTTTTTACTCAAAAAAAATAAGATATGGGCCATAAGGTAATATTCATCCAAAAGCTAAATATTTTTTCACATGGATGAATACATTAGCCTCTACCTTTGGAAGGGATATATATATTTTTTTATCTTCCTTTTCCAAAAAGAATAATTTTTATAGTGAGAAAAATAATCTTCAAATCTAGCATCAGATTCTGATACTTAATATAGTACAGGTCGTACTTGTGTTTCCATTGGGCGTCTTCAATAGAAGCTCCATAAGGATATTTCACCTGAGCCCAACCGGTGATACCTGGCTTTACGGCATGTCTGAATTCATAGTAAGGAATATGTTTCTTTAATTCTTGTGTAAATATTTCCCGCTCTGGCCTTGGTCCGATCAATGACATCTCTCCTTTAAGCACATTGATCAATTGTGGTAATTCATCTACACGAATTTTTCGGATGAATTTCCCTATCCTAGTGATCCTTTTATCGTTTTTCTTTGCCCACACAGCTCCATTCTCTTCAGCATCAATAAACATCGATCTGAACTTAAATAATTTAAATTCTTTATTAAATAATCCTATTCTTTTCTGAGAATAGAACACTAGCCCTTTTGAATCTAACCGTATAAGAACAACTGTAACCAAGATTATAGGACTGAGCAAGACCAATAAGATAAGAGAAAGAATAATATCAATCAGCCGTTTCAATAAAAAATTTCTTTTTTTATTCAGCACAGAAAACTGCTTAGTACGTAGAAAATAAGATCCATTGACCAAAGCTAGGTCTGTGTAATCATTTTTCTTGTCAAGAAAATCAACCAATGGTTGTACTTTATGTCCTTTTTCAACTTTCTTCAAAAGAAAATCTTCATATTCTCTCTCTAAAAAAGATGAATTGTGATAGAGGATACGTACCTTTTTATGAATAGGAATGTTTTTCTCAATACGATTGATAAAAAGTTTATCTTTATAATCTTTTATAATACTGTTTATCAATTCTTTACTTGATCCAGGACAGAATATATACAATCGATCTTCACTCATTTACTAAAATTAGTCAATAATAATTAAACAACGAATCTGTGTGATAAATAATAAAGAGATTTATACCAATTTATCCCTAGATGATTTTTATAAACATTATATTATACCTTGAGTATTTTAATTTTATTCTTAGATAAACAATTTCTCTAATCAATATTCATCATCTACCCTATTATAAGTGTTTATCTAATATTTAATCAATTAATAATCAAAAATTTGTGATTTCTTATTTCTATAAATTGAAAAAATATAAAATTTCTTGAATTTTTAATCTCTCTACTCCATAAAAATATAATTTTTATAATTCAAAAAATTACCGCTACCTAATTTCCATAATCTTAAATATAACAAAATAACGTAAACTAAAGCAATAGAGGTATAGGTGAGCTTCACCCTAATATTTTTTCTATAGAGATAAATCAATTCTGGTATCATCAAAATTTCGAAAATTTTATAATATAGCCCTAATCTAACGGCAAAAATCACATTACTCCTAAATAAAAAATACAGAAAAATAGACACCATATAAAGAAGAAAGAATAATTGTATATTCTTATTCTCTTTTATCATTTTATTTATATTGATTGTAAACAGAAAGAAAAATATTACCCTAGTCACATCACCATAAGTAAAATCATATCTTTGGCCATATTTTTTGGAATCTACATATAACATGTATTTTTTATCTAAATCAAAGACTGAAAAATACTCTATAATGGGTTTAAAAATATATTTAACATCAGTAAATGATAATCCCATCACGATTAAAAACGATAAAAATAAAGCATTTTTAGAGATCTTTTTGATATTACCTATAAAGTAAGAAAAAATAAAAATAATAGCTGTGTTATGAAAAGAAGTTGCCAAGATGATGGCAAATAGAAATTTAAAAAATCTTTTTTCAAAAATATATTGCGTAGCATAAAGACATATGCCCATAGCCAGGTTTTGCCTGATTTGACCACTATCCCCATTAAAGTAATAAATCACATAATAAAGTAATAAAACTAAAATAGGATAATGAGAGTATTTAAAAATAGCTATAGCTTTGGATAATATAGCAAAAAATGCTATCGTGAAAAACACACCTATAAATCCATTCTGAAAAGATGCAAAGATCTTATTCAAATAATGATAACCCCATTCTACACCTGGCTTGTTCGTATTCTGTATGATAAAGAATGCATTTTTATAACTACTATAATCAGAACCCACCTCGTATCTAAATCCAGAAATAAAGATCAGGACAAAGACTATACCGTAAAAAAAAAATTTCTTTTTCCTTTTAAGGAATAAAACTTCAGCAAAAGATAATAAAAAAATAAAAATCAATATGATATTATATATGATATCCATAAAAGATCATTTTCTATTAAAAGTAGGTAAGATTCTTAACAAATCCAAGATCAACCCACTTAACAGATAATAGATTTGAATTTTTAATGGCAATGAAAGAAAATAGTTTCGATTATTTTTCTTATATAAAATAATGTCTAAAATAGAAAGATTCTTTTCTTTTTTAAAAGATCTTAATTTTTCTATACTTTTATCCAAAACCTTTCTATCTTTAATAAACGCTATATAAGAAAGAAAACCATAATAACCTTGAAAGATAAAAAACCTTTTTATCTCAAAGGAATGAGCCTTATATTGACTCATGTAAAATTGTTTTTCTATCGTATTGATGGCCTTTAAAGCATCCAATCCTTTTTCCGTATAAGACTTGCTTATAGAGCCTTTTCTGTGGATGTAATGATAATAGGGTACATTTAATTTTACCATTTTATCAGCATGTAAAAAGGTAATAGGGATAGTTGCAATATCTTCAAAATGAAATCCTACTGGAAAACGTAAATCTGTAAAAAGTCTTTGTTTGAACATCTTATTACAAGCGGAACATGACATCTCTCCAAAAACTGAAAAATCTTTATGTAAGTCTATGTACTCTGCTAGATGAGAGCTTTGTGTTATTTTCTTCAAAAATTTCCCTGTCTCATCTTCTTTATAGATGTCACAAACAGCAATATCTGTATCATACTTTTTAGCTAAAACATACATTTCTTCAAACATTTGATGATCTACCCAATCATCACTGTCTACAAAGCATAAGTATTCCCCTTTGGCGTGTTTTATCCCATAATTTCTAGCATCACCAAGACCACCATTAACTTTTTGAAACGTTTTGATCAAATCAGGATAGGATATTGCATATTGATCGATGATCTTTTGAGAATCATCTATGCTACCATCATTCACTACAATAATCTCTATATCAGATAATGTTTGTTGAACTAATGATTCCAAACATTTCTTCAAATATCTTTCGACATTGTATACAGGTACGATAATACTGACTTTTGGTGTATTCATATCAGTTAATGGTAATTTTTATAAACCATCTATCAAATTTTCTATTTGTCGTACAACCTTTTTGGGATCAAACAAAGCAAAATCTTTTTCTTTTTTCATAAAAGACATTCTTAAAATATCGTCCGATAGGACATTTTTCAACCCCTCATAAAGTCCTTCCTCTGAATTTTCTACAAGCAGACCCAATGCACCATTTCTCAACAACTCTCTTGGCCCAGCAATATCCGTGGACACAATAACCTTATTTAAAATCAAAGCTTCTAACACCACGTAAGCAAATCCTTCGACATAGGACGACATTACAAATACGTCTGCTGTACGAATGTATGGATAGGGATTTTCTTTGAACCCTAACAATTTTACGTGACTTTCTAAACCTAATTCAATGATTTGCTGAATCAAATTTCCTTTTAAAGGACCTTCACCTAATATAAAAAGTTCAAAATCAAAATTCTCTTTTTTTAGTTTGTGACATACGTTGATCAATCGATCAAATCCCTTTTGCCACATCAAACGGCCTACAGCGATTAATCTTAAGTTTTTATCTCTTTTTTTTGGATCTCTTTCTTTTGATTTTTCAATTACCTCTTCCAGATCAATAGGATTGTATATGACTTGTATTCTTTCTTTTAACTCTAGCCATAATGACAGTAAAGCCTCTCGAGCTCCTTCAGACACACTGACTATTTCATCCACTTTTTTGAAAGATGATATAATCTTTTGGAGTTGTTTGCTTTCATATACTCCGTGAATTCTCCTTTTAAGATCTACGTGGACCCAAGCTATTTTTTTAGACGGTAAAGGACTTTTGATCAGTTGTGGGACGATGTCCTGGATAAATCCTATCTCTATATCATATAACTTACTTTTTAGGATAGAACTATAGATGTAACGAATCATCAACGAATTTTCACCGATCACTGACCTTAATCGTTTTACAATTTTTCTTATCCATGCATTCATAAGGAGCTTAGAAGAAAATTGATTTCCTTTGACAAGCCGATACACTTTGATTTCTTTGGGCAGGCAGTCAAGAAAGGCATCGGTATTATAATCTAACAAGAGATCTATCTCATATTTTGAAAAATCCATCTGATTCAAGATCATTAGTAATGATTTTTCTACCCCCCCCCCCCCACTCAAAGTCCCTGTTCTAAATAAGATTTTCTTTTTCATCATTATTGGTACTGAAGAATAGATTCAAAAACCTGAGCATATGAGGATACGATTCTAGTCACATGGTATTTCTCTCGTATGATCTGCGATAGATTGTGATACGTATCTTTCCGATTCAATGTTTTTAGTATCAAATTGGAAAAAGCTTTTTCATCTTCTATGGGTCCATACTCGCCATTCACCCCTAGTTGTATAATTTCATCTATCCCTCCCTTACAATGATTTGCCACTACGGGCGTACCACAGGCGTTGGCCTCCAGTAAAACATTGGGAAAACCCTCATAACGAGAGGAGAGTATAAACAGATCAGCATATTTCATATAAAGAAATGGATTAGCACGTATACCTAAAAAGGATACATTTTGCAAGCTTAACTTCTGAGTCATTTTCAATAATTTTTTCTCTTCAGGGCCCTCCCCAATGATAAACAAATGTACTGGCAGATTTCTTAGATGGGAAAACACTCTTAAGAGAAAATCAAACCCTTTCCGATGGTTCAATGAACCAACAGATAAGAAATTTTTCTTTTCTGTGAAATATTCTTTTGGTCTTCCTCTTTCTTTGAGTTTCCCCTGTATAAAATCCATATCTATAGGATTGTTGATCTTGACAATCTTTTCAGGCCTAATCCGCAGATTTTTGATTAAATCTTCTTTCATATCGTCAGATTGTGCGATGATTTTATCAAAATTATTGTAAAATCGATAAAAAAACAGTGTCCTCTTTTGTTTGACATGTTGACTGACCACATTGGTCTCTCGAGCGATGAATTTGATCCTTTTGAAAAATGGTAAACAAGGAGAAATAAAGGCATTAAGCTCTCCAAATCCAGAAAATACGATATCAGGTTGAAGTTTTTTGATAGTTTTCAATATTTTAAATAGTGAATATCTTATCCTAGAGACGCTGATTTCGATAATCTCTATATCATTCTTTAATATATTCAAATAAATACCTTCTTTTTGAAATAATAAAAGCTTAGGGATAAATTTTTTCCTATCAAGATAGTTGGCTAATAAAGTAGTAACTTTTTCCGCTCCTCCAGCGCGAAGATTAGGTAAGATGAATAATATTGTCTTTCTCATCTTTTTCTCTAAACCAATTGATGAAATTACAAATTCCTTGTTCAAAATCAGTTTTTGGAGCAAAATCAATCAAGCGTTGAGCTTTGGAAATATCTGCATAAGTCGTCAATACATCTCCTGTCGGCAATGGCAATAGATTGATTTTTGCTTTGATTTTGAGAGCATTTTCTAAAGTTCCCACCATTTCATTTAGTGTAATGGGCTGATGGTTACCCAAGTTGATGATTTCATAGATTTCCCCATGGTTCATCACATAGTTAAGCGATCCCATAATACCCTCTACGATATCATCGACATAGGTATAGTCTCGAGCCGTAGTGCCGTCTCCGAAAAAAGGAATTTCTTGACCTTCAGTAATCAAACGGGCAAATTTGTGAATAGCTAGATCGGGCCGTTGCCCAGGACCATAAACAGTAAAAAATCGCAACATGATCACATCAATATTATACAGATAGTGATAAACGTGTCCGATGACTTCACAACATTTCTTTGTAGCTCCATAAGGCGATATAGCCCTATCTACTGAATCCTCTTCTGAAAATGGAACTTTTTCATTATTTCCATAAACAGATGAGGAGGAGGCACCAATGAATTTTTTTATATTATATTTCTTACACAGCTCCAATAAATGCATCGTACCACTTATATTGACTTGCTCATATTCCAAAGGTCTTTCTATGGAAGGCCCTACACCGGCCAATGCAGCTAAATGTATAATGATATCGATGATATTTTGTTCAAGGATTTGTTCTAACCCCTCTTGATCTCGGATGTCTTGAATAAAAAATTTGTAATTTTTTTTATCGAAAAATTGGGAGAATGCTTCTAAATTTTTAAATTTATTAGCGCTCCATTCAAATGAAATATGATCTTTCCCTACAGATTCTAACGTGTTTTTGATCTTGATCCGATGATCGTAAAAATCATCAAAATTGTCTACATTGATTACAAGATGCCCAGCCTGAAGAAGTGCTTTGCAAAGATGCGAACCGATAAATCCAGACCCTCCAGTGACTAAAATGTTGATCATAGTAAATTTCTTATTTTTTCATCCATCGATCTCCCCATGACAAGAACACCATGCATCCCCATACTATGTTATAAAACTGGTCATTTCCTTTCAAAAACTCCTCTCGACAATACATTACATAATTCTTATCAAGAAAATCATACCGACTAAGTACATTATCGTTCAGCATGTCTAAAAGATAATCCTTTAACTCATTTCGTAACCACTTTTTCAATGGTGGTACAAATCCTTGTTTGGGCCGATTCATTATTTTTTTAGGAATATATTCATAACAAATCTCTCTAAGAATGTGTTTTTGAATCCCTTTATAATATTTGAAATCATTAGGAAGTTGAGCTACATATTCTATGATCCGATGATCCAAAAGCGGCTCGCGTCCCTCTAGAGAGGCCGACATAGTAGCACGGTCTACTTTGCATAAAATCATGTCTGGTAACCATACCAGAAAACCAAGAGCCATAGCTTGTTCAAGAACAGATAAAGGAAAATGGACTAGATTATATTCATCTAATTTGGTACAAGGTACTTGTACAAACGTATTGAATATTTTCTGTACTGTTTCAATATTATTTGTTTGAGAAATACTGTCTAGTAGGTATACTCCTAAATTTTGCCTCTCTTTAAAAAGATTACTTATTTGAATGAGCCTATGTTTATATCGGATCTGATTTTTGGGCAAAAGATTAGAAAAACACTTAGAGAGATCGGATAAAATAGGATAAAATATTTTTGGGACATTCCTCAATTTATAGGTGTATTGTAAAACACTTTTATAACTGTTGTATCCTGCAAAAATTTCATCTCCTGCATCGGCCGATAAGGCCACTTTAACTTTTTTCCGGGTGATCCGACTCAATAATATGGAAGGAATAGACGAAATGTCGAAAAAAGGCTCGTCATAATGATAAGAAAGATCTGGGATGATATTTATGGTTTCTTTTTCCATACAATAATATTCCATATGTTCTGTCCCCAGATGTACAGCTATTTTTTTAGCATGAGGAGCCTCGTCAAATGCCTTATCCTCAAACCCAATGGTGAAGGTGTTTATTTTTTCATTGGAATGTCTTGAGAGTATTGCTGCTACAATACTACTATCATAACCACCGCTTAAAAAAACCCCGACCGGCACATCACCAACAAGTCTTAATTTAAAGGCATCTATCAATAATTTATGTAATTCTTCTTTAGCTTGAACGAATGGAATTTTTCGTTTTTCCCGCCCATAATAAGTTAGCACATCCCAATATTTCCTCTGCAAGAGATTTTGTGATTTTAAGTCGATTTCTAAGTAACTTCCTGGGATAAGCTTAAAAGTATTTTGATAAATGGTATGAGGGGCTAAGATATAACCGTATTTAAAGAACAATCCAGCAGCATTGAGATCAATATTTCGTGGAAAATTTTTATGGGCTACCAATACTTTCAATTCGGATCCAAATATAAAAAACCCATTGTGATGAAAGTAATAAAGAGGTTTCACCCCTGCCCTATCTCGAAATAAATAAACTTTTTCCTGATGATTATCATAAATCACAAAAGCAAACATTCCAATAAAGCGATCTACAGCCTTTTCTCTCCATTGAGCAAAGGCATGAAGAATGACTTCAGTATCTGAATGTGAATGAAATAAGTGACCTAGAGACATCAGCTCTTTTCGAATGGTCTGATAATTGTAGACCTCTCCATTGAATACGATATGGTAAGAGTCATAACTCATTGGTTGATGTCCTGCTGGAGAGAGATCAATGATAGATAATCTGCTTTGCCCTAAATATATTTTAGCAAAAGGGCTTTCATAGATCTCACTTCCTTGATCATCCGGTCCCCGATGTTTCAAGCTTTCCACCATAGCATTAATACAACAAGTGTCTTCTCTTCTTTGCCAATCGATATAACCTGCTATGCCGCACATAGAATCCTTTTTTTTGGATATATCACTTACTATTTTATTTGGAGCAATAATCTTTGAATCCTTGATCTACGATATCTAGAATTCTATTCTTATAACTTTTTAAAAAATTTATTTCTGAATCTGCATAATAATTGGATAAAACCATATTTTTATATTCATAAAAACTTTTTATAATCTTAGCTGGATTACCTGCCACAATATTCCCTTTAGGGACAGACTTTGTTACTACACTCCCTGCAGCCACAATCACATCATCTTCGATATTTACTCCCGGGAGTAAAGTGGAATTTACTCCAATAAATACATTGTTTCCTATCTTTATTTTTCTGTATAAATATCGTCTTCCTTTATCATCCTTAAAAAGCCATGTACTACCATCATGTGTCAGGAAGGAAACACCTGTTATCGTGACATTGTTTCCCACTTCAATGAGAAAGGGTTCACTGCCAAATTTGCAATCAAAAACTCTACAATTTTCACCTATCTTGACTCCTAATAAGCGAGCATATTTTACTCCATCTTTCAATAGGTATTTATGAAAATATATTTTGATTTTAGATAAAAGACTCATATTACAAACTATCAATCACTTTTTCTATTTGCTGGGCGATATATTTCGGATCAAACACACTAAAATCTTATTTTTTTTTTGAATAAAAGATTTTCTGAATTCCTTATCCAAAATCATTCTTTTCAACCTTTTGTAAAGCCCCTTCTCTGAATTTTCTACTATAATAGGAAGATATCACAAATATATCTGCTTCCCGAACATATGGATAAGGATTTATCTTATATCCAAAAAAATTGATAGTATCATCCAATTCTAATGCCATAATTTGATTTGTTAATTTATTTCGATCTGTTCTCTCTTCTAAAATAAAGAGCTCAAAATCAAAACCTTTTTGCAAAACAAGTCGACCCATGGCTAATAATTTTATTTTTTCATTTCATCTATATCGATTGGGTTATAAATCATATGTGGTCTTATGCATCAGTTCATGTGATAATGAAAATAAAACATCTCTTCATTCTTTGGAGACAAAAATTATTGTATTCATTTTCTTAAAACAGAATAATATAAGTTCATTAACCATTTTGGTAATCATATTATAATTAGTTTTTTCTTATATATCTATATAAAACTGATTTAATTTTTTAAACCTCAAAGTACTTCTTACCAATTATATTACCATTTTTTCAGTGAAATCAATTCCTACATTATAACTTTTATTTCTTAATGTCCAGAAATAAATCAGCAGAAATCGTTCAAAAATCCTCTCCTTAATAGATAGGGTCCTGTTTTATAATTCAATTTTTATAGGTTATTCACCTTATAGATGATCAATTATTTCTTCTACTTGTCGAGCTATATACCTAGGTTCGAATGAACTAAAATCTTTTTTTTTACGAGCAAAAGATATTCTTAATGTTTGATCTCTGAGCATCCTCTTTATACCTTGATAAAGTCCTTCTTCCGAATTTTCTACGAGTAAGCCACATTCTCCGTTTTTCAAAAGCTCTCTTGGTCCGACTACATCAGTAGATATAATAGGTTTATTCAATATCAAAGCTTCTAATACTACATATGACATGCCTTCGGCCTGTGATGGTAGTACAAATATATCTGCTGCTTGAATGTAAGGATACGGATTTTTTTGATACCCTAAAAGTTGAACAATATCTCCTAATCTTAATGTTCTGATCTGACTGGCTAACTTATTTCGATCAGGGCCTTCTCCTAATATAGAAAGCTTAAAATCAATCTCTTCTTGTCTTAATCTATGGCATACATTGATAAGTCTATTAATTTTTTTTTGAGGAATGTCTAAACGACCTACAGTTATTAACTGCAGTTTTTTTCCTTTTTTTTCTATAATGATATCACGAGACTTTCTAATAGTTTTTTCTATTTCAATAGGATTATAAATAATTCGTGCCTTGTTTTTCAAATCAGGAGACAGTGAAAGTAAAACATCTCTACTTTCCTTAGATACAGCGATTACTATATCCATCCTTTTCAAGGAGGATAGTATGACTTTTCTTATTCGATCATAATAATTAGCTTCTAAATCACTATGTATCCACCCCACTTTCTTTGACTTCAGAGGGCTCTTAATCAGTTGTGGGATAATAGTATGAATAAAGCTTATTTCTACATCATATCCTTTATTTTTTAGTTTAAATATGTATAAAAAATGTGGGAAAAACTTATAAAAATCATGTCTGATAAGACGCCATACCTTCTGTAAAAATCGAAGGATAAATATTCTAGATAAGAACTCATTTCCTTTTCCTATGTAATATAAATTAACCTCCCTGGATAGCTGATCTAAATAAACACCGCTTTTACAATTCAAAAGAAGATCAATCTCATACTTTGAGTGATCTAAATATTTCAAAAGAGTGACGAGAGATTTCTCTGCCCCCCCCCCTTGTAAGGATCCTATTCTGAATAAAATTTTTTTTCTCATTTTAATTCAACAATTAAAGTTGATTATCCCATATTAGAATAATTCTTAGGGTTGAAAAAATAAAATCTACTAATGAGTATCAAATTAATAATAAGCCAAAAAAACCTAGACATTGCATATGAATATGTCGCTCCTTCCATTCCATACATATCAATGAGTAGGATAGACAACAATAGAAAACTTCCACCAGCAATTGCACTAGAAAATACATGCATCTTAACTTTTGCTTTAGCCATCATTAAAAAAACTAATATCCATGAAGATACTTCAAAGAAGTCTCCTATCATCTGAGGTAAAAATAATACCTCCATACTTTGAAAATCTGAAGTGAAAAGTATAGAAATAACTAATTTTTTTAAATAAAAAATGGTTATAAGGAATAATAATAGAGGAGGTAGTAAGATTTTAAATATTAACAAAACTTCTTTTTTCAATGCTTGCAAAGTTTTTATTTCCGAAAGACGTGGAAAATAATAAAGACGTAGTGTAGAAATAATCAAAACTAAATAAACATTAGAGATCCTATTCATTCCTTCCCAAATACCAGCAGAATTTAATGATACCTTTTCAATCAAATATCTTCGAATAAATATATTTACAGGGGGCCCTGCTAAAGTCGACACCACTATCATCAGGGTAAAACTTAATAATTTTTTAGTAAATACTCTATCGTATCCGTAATATAAATCCGCTATAGACCATGTGAAGATTTTTCTTTTTCGTATTAAGAAAACCGCCAAAAGAAATAAAATAATTTCAATAAGTACTAAAGACAATAAAAGCCCATATTCTTTGAAGAAAAATATGAATATTGATGAAAAAATCAATGTTAGTAAACTAGTTGTTATATTAATAATTATACTGAATGTATAATACTTTTTACCACTTGCAATAGCAGAAAGCCAAAATTTCAACGAAAAAAATAAAAGAACACACCCAAGAACTTGTATGATACTTGAATATTCTTGAATACCAAATAAATAGGTAGACACAGAATTTGAAAAAACCATTAAAAGAAAAGCTATAATAAGAGAAATTACCATTAAGATACAAAAAGAAGATCCGACAATCTTTTTTTGTTTCAAAGGATCATCCTTATACTCTGCAATGTATTTAGTAACTGCAGCATCCATACCTAATCCAGAAACTGTTTGTAAAACACCCAGGAAATTTTTAAATTGTCCAGCTAGAACTACCCCTCCAGCACCTGTCCATATGGAGATTATCTTTACACTTAATAGACCAGTGAACATTCCAATAATTGCACTTACTAAATTTAAAGAAGAAATTTTGATAAATTCTAAATGAGAAAAATTTCTTATACTATTTAATGTAGACTTATATATTTTCTTTATTGGAATCATTAATTCAAACTTTATTGACCTCTACGATCTCTAGTTGTCTCTATAGATACTTGGTGAAGTTCAACAAATAAATAAAAACTATTTCCAATTCATTTTTATCGAATGATATCCTTCGTTCCAATTAATTTATTTCTCTAAATAAAATTCAACCTCTCCAAAAACTCTTCTTCACTCAAAACCTGCATCGTACTTATCTCTTGAGCCTTTTTCAATTTAGAGCCGGATTTTTCGCCAACGACCAAGAAATCGAGTCTTTGACTGACTCCACTCAAGATCATTCCTCCTTGAGATTCAACCATCTCTTCAGCTTCTTTGCGGCTCATGCGAGACAATTTTCCTGTGAATAAGAAGGTCTTCCCATGAAAGATATTTTCTGTAGTTGTACTGGTCAAGGCTTCTTGTTCAAACTGAACTCCGGCTTCTCTTAGCCTTTCGATAAGCTGCCGATTTTCCACTCTCGAAAAATACTCCGCTAAACTTTCGGCAATCTTTTCTCCCACATCATCCACAGCGATCAGTGTCTCACCATCGGCCGCAATCAACATATCGATACTATGGAAATGACGGGCCAATTTTCTAGCAACGGTCTCCCCAACATGGCGGATGCCCAGTGCATACAACACCCGCTCAAAAGGAACTGTTTTGGATTTTTCGATCCTATGGATGATGTTCTGTACAGACTTTTCAGCCATACGTTCTAATGGAATGAGATGTGCTGTCTCTAAAGTGTATAGATCAGCCACCGTACGTAAGAGACCGGCTTGGAAAAATTGTTCAATGGTATCCACACCTAAACCAATAATATACATCGCTTTACGACTTACAAAATGCTGAATTTTGCCGATGAGTTGTGGTGGACAGACCATCTCATTCGGGCAGTAGTAAGCGGCCCCCCCTTCATTTCTCACCAATATAGCATCACAGGCAGGACATTTTTTCAAAAAGCATACGGGAGACGCCTCAGGAGGACGTCGAGTCAAATCCACTTCCATGATCTTGGGGATGATATCCCCTCCTTTTTCTACGAAAATCGTATCACCATAACAAACTCCGAGTTTTTGAATGATGTCTTCGTTGTGTAACGAGGCCCGTTTGACCGTGGTGCCAGCTAACAATATTGGTTCAAGTTCAGCTACGGGGGTGACTGTCCCAGTACGTCCGATCTGGAAGCTTACATCTAGAAGTCTGGTAGCGATGCGTTCAGCTTGAAATTTGTAAGCGATGGCCCAACGAGGAGATTTAGCCGTATGCCCCAAATGAATCTGTTGCTGATAGGCATTGATTTTGATCACTACCCCGTCAGTCTCATAAGGCAAACTGTGTCGGGCAGTATTCCAATGTTTGATAAAATCCGTAACTTCTGTCATGGTCTGACAAAGGCGGGCCGTTTGAGGTACTTTGAATCCCCATCGGTAAGCATACTCCAAAGCCTCGTACTGCGAATCAAAAGGAAACCCTTCTCCATGTACTGAATAAATCAGGCAAACCAAGGGGCGTTTGGCTACCTCACCACTGTCCTGAAGTTTCAATGTACCACTGGCTGTATTGCGCGGATTGGCATAGGGTTCTTTAGCATTCTTAATACGCTCTTGATTCATCTTTTGAAAACCAATTAAAGGTAGGATAATTTCCCCACGTGCTTCGAGATTTGTAGGGTAATTACCTCTTAATTTTAAGGGTACTGAGCCTATGGTCCTTATATTGGCAGTGATCTCATCGCCTTGCTGACCATCGCCACGAGTCACTGCGCTTACCAAGACCCCCTCATGATAGATCAAGCTGATCGAGATACCATCGTATTTGAGCTCACAGACGTATTCAGGTGGACTTTCGAGATTTTTTTTCACACGACTTTCCCAGTCGAGCAGCTCTTGTTGATTGTAGGCATTATCTAGGGAATACATCTGCCGGAAATGAGCAACAGTGGGAAAGAGCTTGGTGATCTCTCCACCTACTCTTTTAGTTGGCGAGTTGGGATCATTGAATTCAGGATATTGTTTTTCTAAAACCTCCAACACCTGCATCTTCTGATCAAACTCAAAATCGGAAATCTCTGGGGTATCTAAAACATAATACTTGTGATTGTGTTCGATAAGTTCCTCCCGTAGTTGTTCTATACGTCGCTGTAGATCTTCTTTATTCATTCCGATTTAAAAGTAGGCGTATTTAAAATTAGGCGCCGAAGTTATGAATTATTATACGAAACTCTGTCTTTAATATTCTTTTGTAAAATTTTCAGTTGTAAAAATAACAAGTTTATTGATTTAGACTTTATAATAGGCTGAATAATGATAGAATATATTATCAAGATAAGTTTCATCTTCTTTTTACTCATTTTGATCAACCGTTTTTTTGAAAAAAAAGAATTTACTAAATTTTTCCAGGCTAAAATAGACAAAACAAATTTTTCTTTTTAAGAATTCGATTGATTTTATCGTATTTTTTTTTATTGCAATGGTGTTGATCTTTTAGACGATCCCAGCCCTAAAAAATATCGATGATAAGCTTTTAATGGGTTCTGGCATTTTGCTTGGCATGATTGGTTTAGCTTTTCAAAAGGTCTTTGCTAATCTCTAGAGCAGTGTTTTCATTCTCATTCCTTAACCTTTTCATTCAGGAGATTATGCTTACCATACAATGATCCGGATATTGCAAAATAAAAAGGTCTTTATCCCTAACAGTAAAATCAATGAAGAGACCATCAACAACAACGACATTGGTATCGGCTATGCTTCTGACATCAATCGTCCTGTGAGGATTGTACAATAGTATATTTAAAAACATATCTCATTCATCTATTGAAATACAATTAAGGAATAAAATATTGATATATTTTAATTGACTTTAATGATTACAAGCGTGGGTGGCTTTGCTGTAAATCTCAGAGTTTTTAATTGGTCTTGAAAACAACATTAATAGTATGTATCTCGAGTGAGATATATTCAAAATGATCAAAGAGCCTTTTGACCTGAAGGTATCGAAATCCATTTCCCGTACAGGATTTTGGTCTTCAAGAATCAACCATTATTATAATCGATCGAAGGTCCTTAACAACCAATAAGGGCCTTGAGCATACGGGGATGACCTTGAATATCCTTTCGGATTTCTACTTCGATACAACCAAGCTCCTCGATTAGCAAAGCGGTCTCAGTAGCTAGAAACTGGTTGATCTCGAAATAAATCACTCCCTGTGCACTGAGTTTTTGTTTTGCCCAACTGACGATCTTTCTATAAAAGATCAGTGGGGCTTCATCAGGGACAAATAAGGCTTTAGCTGGCTCATACTGATATATATTGGGGTGCATTAATACCTTTTCACTCTCTTTGATATAGGGTGGATTGCTCACGATGACATCAAAGCTTGGCCAGAACTCCGGTAGATCCTGCAAGATATCTAGTTGATGAAAAAAGACTTCCACGTTGTGTTGGACAGCATTTTGGCGTGCTATTTCCAGGGCTTGGTCTAAGATATCTAAGGCATGAATTTCTACCTCAGGTAATCGATGCTTTAAAGAAATGGCGATACAACCACTTCCAGTACCTACATCAAGCAAACGAAGTGGCCCTTTTGATGCTTGGTCAGAGATCACCCACGAAATGAGCTCCTCGGTCTCTGGTCTAGGGATGAGTACCCTTTCATCGACGACCCAATCTAATCCGAAAAAATGCGCCTGCCCTAATACATATTGAATTGGCTTATTATTTTGCAAATCTGCAAGCCCACTCATCAATTTTTCATAGGTGATCTCGTCGAGTATTTCTTGATTGATCAATCGAAGACGGACAGTAGCTTTATCACATTCCAAAATATTGGTAATCAACAGAAAAAAGAGACTTTCTCGTTCTTCCTTCAGAGGATAAATCTCTTGAAGCACCTCATGAAAAATAGAATATAATTCGTGAAGTTTCATACTATAAAAATGAATATTCTCTTGTTTTATTCATTATAAAGAATTAACAAGTTATTATTTAAATAAATTATTATAAAATAATAATAAAATATATTTTATAATAATTAAATAAAATTCGTAATTATTATAATTATTTCTTAACTTAGTTATTAATATTAGTATTAAAAAAATATCTAGCAGTTAATAGTCGGATACTGAAAATCCTTCAATAGAGTAGGTAAAACTTAAACCTTTAATCTATGAATAGTATTGATTTCCAATGAGTAGTATACTTTTCTAGATTGGCTGATTTTCTTAGATAAATAATTTCTACTTGCGCTTCACAATCTCATATTATGACATTGCAAACGAGAGCGGCTACTAACAGCTGTTTTTTTTCTTGATATATTTATTTATTTGGCCATTTTATTTTGAAAAAAAATATTTAGACTAGTCAAAATACCAAACTCATGAAGCAATGCTCTACCTCCCAAAGATTCTTTCCGACTGAGTTTCCTTTGAAGAACGTACTAATCTGATTACAAGAATACTGGATCAATGGTAAACTATAATATCTCAAAGGCATAGCCGACCTTTTACCGAGGTCTCCCTCCACCATCCTCTAGTGATTCCCTATTGATCCAAGCCACCCCACCAACGAGGTGGGAATATTTTCCCTCAAAACCCGAAGCAGGAGATTTCCTACTGAGCATCCAGACACTTGGCATAGATCCCATTTGAAAAAACATCCAAATCTAAGGCGATCAAGTTTTGGGCGCTCTTACTCTATAGATGCCAAAGACGTCGCATTAGGTACACTGGTAGTCACTGGATAAAAGCCCATGATCGAGCGCAAGGCTGATAAGATCATCTTGAACGTACCAGGAAATGATTTTTTTTAAGGAAAAAAAACCATGATGATGATCGCTGGACAGCGCACCTATATGAGCGAAAAGAGCTACTGAATTATCTGAGCAGCATACCCAAAGATGCTATCCAATCAATAGAGATCATCTTAAACTCCTTGTCCAAATACAAGGCCGAAGGTAGCGGAAGTATCATCAATATCATCACTGAAAAAAAACAATAGGGAATCAGTAGCAATATGATCTCTCAATACAGCCAAGGCCAACCTCCAAGATATAATAACTCCATCATGTTTGATGCTCAACTCAACGAAAACCTCTCCCTATCTGTGATGTGAACTTATAAACGAGAAAATTTTTAATCAATGAGCACTTTATAGAAGATTTTATTCCCTCAAATATCCGATACAACAATCGCAGAAAGAACAACTGAAATACGATCCAGAAACAATTTCAAGTCAAAATACTTTATAAGATTAATAAAAAGCACTCCATCGGTATGGAAATTATAGTCTTTTGGATTGATAGTAAATATTATACCTAAAGCGATATACTTAAAAGATCTGGGAAAAATAACACCAACCCACTCAGTGAATCTTGGGAAAACTCTAACTACATCTACTATTGGGGATGGATTCAATAGACCTTAAAACTATATAGTTCAGATCAAAAATTGGAAATCATATCCAACGTTTTTTTCTACTGATAATCTAGAAAGAAACTTCTGTATCAATTAATATGATGACCCCAATCAATCGAATCAATTATGGCCTTAAATCCTCAGTCGATATTAGATCTATTCGGATCAAGATGAATATGTTAAACCTTTCACTTGGGTCAAACTCGAGACAGGAGCTAGGTATAGCCTAGTACGTAGTAGAAACCGTTCCTATTTTGAATATCTTACTGGTTGATCAATACCAACTTAATCCTCAATGTAGCAATGTTTTTATTATGATGAGCGGATTACTGCCGCTTATACCAGCCTCTCTACTGAAGACCTCTTTCGTACAGGCATAGAAGCCTAGGCCGGCTTACGCACTGAATGCACCCTAAGCAAAGGATTCTCTCAAAGATCAATTAAAGTTAAAGAAAAGAGTATTGGGATCTTTTCCCTAGTTTGTTTTTAAGTAAAAAACATTCGGTCTTTTTCTCTTATTTCCGAAGGATTTTCCAAACGAGTTATTAAAGTCTAACCCCCCACATTCTATTATATCATCGACTATTTCAGTTTGATAGGTAATACCAACCTCAAGCCGGAGTATATTAATGTTTATAAATTGGACTATAATTATGGAAAATGGCTTAATGTATCCCTATTTATCAATGATGAAAGACAACAGCTAGCTTAGCTTATAAGACCCCTAGATGAAAAAATGTCCAGTATGTATGAAGAAATTTGGATTATTCGCAAGACTTAAGAACCTCTATCGGAACTCGATATAAATTTCCCCTTTGATGGATGGTGATATCAAAAACTTTCTGGATAAGAAAATCCATACAATTCCGGTTTGAAGATTTGGAAGACATCGATCGATCTGGAACTATAGTTTTCAGTAAGATCACTCAACAATTCTCTCTACACAAAGATTACAAATTATAACTTTATAAGTTATATAGATCTCCATAAATTAAAAGGCAAGAGATTGTTTAAGAGATCTATTATTTTTCACTGGGGGTTTCTGAAAGTTTTAAAATTGATGGATCTTTAGCATCAATATTAACGATTTGTTCAATACTTACAACTACACTATGGAGAGCAAATAAAGAGATCTGATAAGTACGATTCAAAGGTATCTTGAAGAAAGATACATCTCCTTTTCCCTTCGGTACAATTTCCGCTCTGGCAATGAGATAAAAAAATCAAGATCAAAAATGTAGGTCAAGAAAACAAAATCGAGCAAAGTAGAAGATATTGTTATGACGATAGGCGTCTTCTGAAAAGACTTAATAGAGGAATAATTTAAATTTTAATCAAGATGAAATCAAAAATTACTATCGAAGCGTTGGTAAAAAAAAATCACTAAACTTCAACAAACCAAACAAGGTAAGCTCAAAGGTGAATTCACTTCTATTGAAAAGAAATTTACAAAAAAAACCGATTTAAATTTTACGTATGATAATAATCATAAATGCACTATTAAAAAATCTTAAATAAAATTAATTTTATACAATATAAAAATCAAAAATAATTTTTATTTTATCAAGTATATAAGATAGAATAGAAATTATAATTACTATTAAATAAATCTTATTTCCACCAGGTCCTAAGATTCTACGGGCTTATAACCAATCTCTTGTGTATAATCTTTTAAATCCAATACGATGAAAGCAAGTTAATTTAATAGTTTTTTTTTCCGTGTCAGAAAAAATTGGTAGCTTACAACACTTATACTGATCACTTTTTTGTCGGATCCTTTACTCAAGGATTTATACAAATCATCTATATTGGAAGGTAATATCTCTGGGCTTGAGGAGTTGTATCTCGACTTTTACTATGCACTGATCGATAAGGACTTTTTCGTCTCTGAACACGAGGACAAGCTAAAAAAGGTCAAAAAGCTGCGAGATTCTGTTGACTTCTATAAAAGTTTTAAACATATGATAATCAATATAATAATTAGTTTTAACTTCAGATACTAGTACTGCTATGAAGAAGCACATCAAAAATTCTCGTATGGATACACAGACTATCAAAGCTATCCAGACCCTCATCGAAAACACGCTCAGTCAAAATCGACAGATCAAGCGTTTCACCTTCTTCTGGTTTAGTACTGAAAACCTCTACTCTACTTTGAGAAGATCGTACTACCCGTACTCCATCCAGCCAAAGCAAACACTGAGCGTCTAGGTATAGGTCTTTCAATTGAATTTTACAATCAATGGTTATCTGATCGATGAGAAGTAGTTATCTTTATTCCGCCAATATAGTGTAGAGCACTTTTAGATCACTCTGGATGACCACCACGACAGAAACGATAAGGTCTACTTCGTCAGTGCAATACGGGGCTCTTACCAAGAGATCGTCGACAATATTCAATTGCTTTGTCGAAACTAATTCAACCTTACGGTCTGCATCAATTATATCCAAGAAAATCTCAAAGACATCGAAAAGATCACTGACGATTTTAAAAAATTGGCGCTAATGCGCGGAAACACTTAACTTTCTCTTTCCAGCATGTATGGCAAAAAAACTGTCCAGCACAATGCTGATGATCTACTTCAAATAAAAATGGCTCCCCGTAGCATCTCTCAAGGCGATATGAATACTATTTGGAATTCTTGCTATTCCGATAAGAAAAACTAAGCGATGATCAATTACAACGATGAGGTCTTCAAGTGTGTACTGTCCACTACTTCACTTGGGAGATCAAGGAGGGTATACTCTCGTCTCAGGGCATCGTCAACTGGAATGAGAAGTATTATCAACGCTTCGATGCTAAATTTAAAAATCTATCTTGCCTGAAGTATTTAATCTTGCCGATTTGCAAAGGGGACTGCTCTCAACAAGCCATAGAATCCACAGTCGAATTCTGTATGATGGAAGATATCGGTATGAGCAAATAATCGGTATTTTTTGTAGAAATTCCTGATCCAACTGATATAAGCTCTGAGAGGATCCACAAACCCTATGGGCTTTTAAATTTTCCCATCAATACGATCAGATGGATTATGGGCTTTCTTGCCTGCAAATGATCGATCAGCACTACGATAAGCACTATTCCCTGCAATACCTATGCGAAAAACTCTTCCTCTCACGTGAGAGGGATCATCCTATTCGGCATCAACAAGACCGATCAGGATATCGGTTTGGAAACCATCCCCCTATAACTAAGATTTGAACAACTCCTTGAAAACGATTTGACACTTCGCATCCTCCATTGGAACTAAAATCATTTTGTTGTTCTCTACGACATCCGTCGAAATCCACTGATCAAAAAGTACCGTTTCTACATCCTCGACCCTGATCATGGTCTGATGCGTATCCATGCCGAAGACTTTAAAAAGGCCTGTGTTAGCTAGGATTTCCAAGGTGTGGCCATGTTTTTCCAACCGATAGAAGCCTTTTACCGATTCGACAAAATAAGAGAACGTCCCGTATCGCTTGTGGGCTTCCTTCGTCTCTATCTGAAACCACACCACTGGGGACTCTTTGTTTTTTTTATCGTATTTCTCATCGGCAGTTTAATCATACTGATCTTTCCCTTCCTCACTCAAGCATTGATCAATCGAGGCATTGGTAGCAAAAACCTCTTCTTGGTCTGGGTATTGCTTTCGGCCCAATTGTTTTTCTTCCTGAGTAATTCTATCATCGAATTCCTGCGCAATTGGATCATGCTCAACATCGGTACATAAATCAATATCAACTTATTATCAAACTTTATGAAAAAATTTACGCGACTGCCGATCCATTTTTTTTGACACGTGGTTTATCGGTAACTTCACCCAACATATCGAGAGCTTTTTGACTTCTGAGAGTTTACTCATCTTCTTTTCACTGATCAACTTCTCAGTCTTTTTTCTAATGTTGCTCTATACGACCGAAGGATCTGTCTCATCTACATCGCACTGATCTCTCTGACAATCGGCTAGATTTTCCTATTCCTGAGGAAACGGAAATCGCTCGACTATATTTAATTCTAACGTCGGAACAGATAATCAAGAGATCCTCTACGAACTTATCCACGGTATGCAGGAGATCAAGCTCAATTTATTTGAGTAATACCAATGCAATCGCTTGGAGGAAATCCAGTTGAAATTCTTTCAAATCAACTGACGTGTCCTAGCGTTAGATCAATGGCAGATCGTGGGCTACAACTTCATTAAGCATCTGAAAAACAACTTAGTAATTTTATTATTGTCCGAGGCAGTCATCACGAAATGGATCACCTTGTGTGCCTTTGATGATCCTTTCTTACATCGGACAGATGAATGGCCTATTGAACTAACTGATCAACTTCTTGAGTAGCCTACAAGATACACGGATTAGCCTAAACCTTCTAGGGGAGATCCATCGGTAGATGGATAAAAAACTCCAGAAGATACCCCCTTACTAGACGACCTAAAAATCAAAAAAATCATAATATCACCTTAATATACTTATAAAAATAACATACTTGTTCAGATCTTGAAATTTCAATACGAAGGCCTATTTTCATCTACTGTGTTTCAAGATATTAACCTATAGAGTTCTCCAGAGAGAAAAGATGGCTATTATCGGAGCTAATGGAAGCGGAAAGACTATCTTGATGAAACTCCTATTCTGATTCTATCCTCCTAGCGAGGGTCAAATCTTCATCGATGGTGAAAACTTACAAAAAATTTCCACTCAAAGCTGAAAAAACCATTACGGTGTCGTGATGCAAAACGGATATATCTTTTCGGATACCATCGAACGGAACATCACCACACTAGACGAAGAAATCGATGAAAAAAAACTTCAGCACGCCATAGATACCGCTTATCTGACAGACTTTATTGCTTCTCTACTACCCTTTGGGGGATAAAAACCAAGATTGGTTCCCCTAGGAATGGTATCAGTGGAGGGTAATCCAACGGATCCTCATCGTCTGCAGTGTTTATAAAATCCCATCTTATCTCTTTTTCGATAAGTCCACTAATGCCTTGGATGTCAAGAATAAAAAGATGATCATGGAAAACCTCGATGCCTTCTTCCACGGATGGACGGTATTCGTCATCGCCCATCGGCTAAGCACAGTGAAAAAATGTTGACCAAATCGTCGTCGTTGATCATGGGAAAATTCTCGAGATAGGACCTTAAAAAACTTTTTTTGAGCGACGAGACCCTTATTACCACTTGGTGAAAAACTAATTCGAGTTAGGAAATTGATCGAATTCATAAACCCTATAGATAAAACAACTAGCTCTATTAAAAAGAATAACATGAAATCTATCGAAAGATCTGATAAAGAGTTTACTTATTCTTCAATAAACAACTTAAATATCTGATGGTAAAAAAGTCCTACTATTGTTTCTTAGGCTTCTTTTATTCGGATGGATTTTTAAAATTTATTTTTATGATGATAGAAATCTTTCTCACTTAATCTAATACAAAAGTGATACCTCTGAAATCAAGTGATGGACTTATCAATTTCCCAACGGAAAGTCAGGTTTGCAATATGAAACGATCATTCTCAAAGAAGGCAATTTTTTACTCAATTGGAATAAAATACTAGATGGCACCTTTGTTACCTACATGAACATAATCTTAGTCATAAGTCTAAGAGATTCAATGAATAAATGGATGAAATATTATTTGAAGAACGTTGATTTTTTTAGATAGACCAATATCCGACGTCTACCCTCAAGATGAGCAAAGCAGTCTAGAGTGGAGACCGAAATTATCCATTATTGATCACTTGAAGATATGACAATCAAAGCCCATACACAACCGCTCTCCTTCAAGGTAAAAAGCTCAATGAAAAACGATCAGCTCTCTTTCAAATCGGAAAATTTCTCTATTTATCGACATGATTTTAAGATAAATTATAAAGAAAAACAACAACCTAATACTATGGTCGAAAACGAAATCGATCTTCAAATCCCCGTTATATCTAAGAGGTAGAAGACCTTTATAAAAGCTTTACCTTTGCATTTGCTACCAATAATTTTTGAAATTACACTATTATGAAGACTTTTTTATCCGTTTTACTTCTCAGCTTATTCATGGTAAGTGTTGCTCTTGGGCAATTACACTACACTGTGGAAAAATCTTCTTCAAAGATCAACTGGTGGGGGTATAAACTTTTGAAAACTAAGTCTACCTCTCACCATGGTACGATGAAATTTAACAAAGGTCAATTTCTATTGGATGATAAAAATCAACTAAAAGCAGCATCGTTTACAGCCAATATCAATACCTTAGAATGCGAAGACCTCAAAGGAGATGCTAAGCAAAAGAATGATCTAGAAAAACATTTGAAAAGCGCCGACTTCTTTGATACGAAAAAATTTCCTATAGCTACTTTTGTTTTGAAACGAATAGTTGCAAGTGGAAATCAACACCTCCCACTAAAACTCACTGGGAACCTAATGATTAAAGGAATCACTAAATTAATTTCTTTCAAAGCAAAAAATGAACTCAAAGAAGGACTACTCTATTTTGAATCAGAAAAATTCACAATCAACCGTAAAGATTTCAAGGTTGAATACGAAGCTACTTACAAAGATGTGGTGATAAAAAACGACATTGATCTCAAGATAAAAATCGTAGCCAAGAAATAGATGATTTTCACCATGCTAAAATACCGATTTTTGAACGATCTTTTTTTTTAATGAAGGGAAAGAATAAGAAAAATATTCAAGCAGAGGGTAATCTTCTAAAACCTCGAGAGACAAATTTAGTCAAGGATTTGCCATGCAATAGATTTTACAAATCTAGTACTAGATCCAAAGCATTGAGAATGAGTCGCTTCTTCTGCTCTTTATCTATACTGTTGAGGATTTTATCCATTAACTTTTGGTTGATATTACTATCAAGTGATACATTTCAGGCATCTGACTAACGTTAAACATCCCGACGCCAGTGATGCTCATCTCTTTCACACAAAGCATTAATTTTTCTATAATAATCATGAATAGATGATCCGCAGTACTCTTAAAATATTCTAGTTGTACTGTGAATTTTGACTTCTCTATCTCTTCTTCGAGATTTTTTTCCTCTGAAAGTTTTGATGCAGTATTTTCTTCTTTTTTGATCAATTTTTCGATGTGTCCGGCATCTATACGGACAAAAGAGTTTTTTTTGTGAGTTATCTCGATTTTTTGGATGAGGTGTGGTGTGAGAGGACTATTTAAGACCAAGACTTCATACTTTTTGTCTTTGCTAGCCTGAACATAATTATGCTGGATATTTTTATTAGGAGTGTAAAAGTAGATCAGCTTATTGTCTTTGTATTTTTGATTTTCTTTGATTTTTTCAGTCAGGTCTTAGGTTTTCAAAGGTGAAATATAACCCTTTTACAATAGAAAAATAGCAAAATTTTAGGTTTTTTCAAAAAATTCCTCATCACTGAGTATACCATATTCAATAATGATCTTCATGTATTCTCAATCATTTTTGAAAATAATTTCGAGCTTGTCACCGATCTTACGGTTGATATAATTTAATATTTTTTTTTCAATGCTTCATCGGATTGCAGATAAGAGCGGGATACGTTCAACGGGATATCGGTCTAATCGATCACTCCACAAAGTAAGGTGATAAACTCTGGTACGATATCCTCGAAATTCTTAATGACATAGATTTGGTTTTGATAGAGCTGGATCTTATCTTTTTGTATCTTGACCTGATTTTTGAGCTTATGGAAATATAATATACCTGTAAGATGGAAAAGGGATATGGTCAATATTGAAATAGATCCAAAACAAGGGGTCTTCAAACTGCGTAGGGTAGAGGTCATAATAAAATTTCAGATACCTTTCATCCTTGAGTTCTGACGATTTTTGGTCCAAGCAGGTGTAGGGTTATTGATAATATCATTGAATTTAATTTTTTCCTCCTCGTCATCTTCTGTTTTTCGGGTCTCTTCACGATTGCTAAATTTGATGGAAACAGGCATGAATTTGCAATATTTAGTGAGCAACTCATGAATATGCTATTCTTCGATAAACTCTTTATTTTACTTGTTGATGTGTAAAATAATTACCGCACCATGGTCTTTTTTATTGGTTATCTCGAGGGTAAACTCTGGAGAACTGTCACAAGTCCAATCGTAGCCAGTGCATCCTTTTGGTAAAAATTAGTGAGGATCTCTACGTATATGCTACCATAAAGACTCAATAAAATTCTAACCTAGAATAGCCGACGATCGTTTGAGCTTGATCACTTTTATCTTTATGCTTTTCGATAAATTATTCAGCACCTGAGAAGAAAATCTGATTGATATATTTTTCGACTTCCTCCTTGGTCGATCACATGAAGGGTCTTCTTTTCCTTATCGATTTTGATCTTGATCTTCAATTCATCTACCTCTTGCTTGAATTCGCCGACTTGTTCCATAGTTTTTAGTTTCAAGCTGACATCGGTAGCATTCGAGATGATCTCGCCTAAGAAGATCTCATGATTGGAATAAAGGAATTTTTTAATGATTGGAAAAATATTGTTCACTATGACATTGATTTTCTTCTTTGCCCTGGTCGTATAAATTTATTTTCAATGGGTTGATTGGCTTTAGGTCAAGGGATGTACCAAAGCTTTCAATCCACAATATTTTGGTAGTAAAGGATTAGTTTTTTATTATTATCAATAAGTAATCAATGAAACAATATCCCGACTATGAACCAAGAGCTTCTCGCGGCCTTTCAAAAAATTCAATTCGATCAAAAAGCTAAATTGTGTAGGTACAACCTGTAATCTAGTCAATAATTGTGCTGTGGCCTCTGCTGTACCACCTGTGGCGAGTATATCGTCATGAATAAGCATACGCCAACCTTTTTGGATGGAATTTTCAGAAATCTCTACTGTAGCTTCACCGTACTCTAGTTGATAAGACTGGAAAATCGTCTTACCAGGGAGTTTACCACACTTTCTAACCATGACAAAAGGCACATCCAAACCTTGGGCTATACCTGGTCCGAACAGAAAACCGCGATTACCTATACCACAGACGGCATCTACCTTACCTTTGGCCTGATAGCAAAATACATTAATAATCTTTCGGCACAAAGCTGCACGCCCCAATAAAGGGCCGATATCTTTGAACACTACCCCTGCCTTAGGAAAATCAAGCACATCTAAGATAAACTTCTTCAAGTCTTCTTCAAACATAAGTCTGATATTGGTTTAAAGCTAATTGTAACTGGACAAAGATCAACATAAATTATATTTACTTTTGTAAAACTGATCGAAAAAATTGAATGAACGCATTTCAAAGGATACTAGCCTATTCGAAACCTTATAAATCCCTTTATTTCCTCAATATCTCATTCAATACTCTTTATTCCTTACTCTCAGTGGTTTCTGTTGTATCGATCACGCCGGTACTGAGCATATTGTTGGAAGTACCTATGAAAGAGATAATTCAAGATGGATCTTCTTATCCCGATATGCTTAATGGTACTTTTGAATCGATGAGAATTGGTTTTTACCGTTACATCATCGACTTGTCTAAAAGTATCGGTAAAGTGAATACACTGGCTATATTTTGTGGTTTCACCATATTGCTCTTTTTGATCCGAAATGTCTTTCGCTACATGGCCGATTATTATATGGTCGGTATACGAATCTCTATAGCTCGTGACATCCGAAATGATTTTTACCGGAAGATTTTGTCATTACCCGTATCATTCTTTTCTAAGAATAGAAAGGGTGATATCATGTCGAGGATATCCAATGATGTTAATGAAGTAGAAAATACCATTATCACTCCTTTGGCCGAAATCGTGAGTGCCCCCATCATGTTGCTTCTCCATTTGACCACACTTTTTTTGATGAGTTATCAACTCACTCTTTTTGCCTTCATCGTCCTCCCATTGATGGGTATCTTCATCTCTCTGATCGGAAAAAGTCTAAGGAAGGATGCACTCGGAACCCAAATGGAATTGGGAAAACTCTTCTCGATCATCGAAGAAACTTTGAATGCTATGAAGATCATCAAGATATTCGATGCAGAAAGGCAAATGCAAAAACGTTTTAAAACTGTCTCAGGACGCCAGAAAAAATATGCTTCACGGGTCAACCGAAAAAGAGAGTTAGCCTCACCGATCAGTGAATTTTTAGGTTCTATCACGATGATACTAATCGTCTGGTATGGCGGTAAACTGATCTTAGAGAAAAAAGGAATAGCTCCTGAAATATTCTTACCTTTCATTGGTTTATTCTTTCAAATCATTAATCCAGCTAAAAGCTTAGCCAATTCCATGTCGAACATTCAAAAGGGGAAGGTTGCTGCCGAACGCATCATCGAAATCTTGGATACACCAAGTGCTCTGTACGAAAGACCCAATGCACAACCGATACAAACGCTCAAAAAAGAGATTGTATTTCAAAATATATTCTTTGGATATGACGATGTACCGCTGATCCAAAATCTCAATTTCACTCTAAGAAGCGGAAAAACTATCGCATTGGTTGGACGTTCTGGAAGTGGTAAGTCGACGATTGCCAGCTTATTGGCACGTTTTTATGATGTGACTTCAGGAGAGATTACTATCGATGGAGTCAATATCAAAGATCTCAAGATCAAAGATTATCGAAGACTTTTTGGGATGGTCACCCAAGATTCTATACTCTTCAACGATTCGGTTTTCAACAACATCACTCTAGGTATTGAAGATACCTCTATGGAAGCGGTGATTCAAGCGGCCAAAGTGGCCAATGCACATGACTTTATCGAAGTACTTCCAGAAGGTTATCATACTTTCATCGGCGATGGTGGCAATAGACTTTCTGGAGGACAAAAACAACGGCTCAGCATCGCCCGGGCCGTATTGAAAAACCCACCGATCATGATCCTCGATGAGGCTACCTCTTCATTGGATACAGAATCAGAAAAGGCTGTAAAAAAAGCACTAAACCATATGATGAAAAACCGTACTTCGCTTATCATCGCTCACCGACTCTCAACAGTCCAAAGCGCAGATCATATCATTGTGTTGGATAATGGACGTATCATCGAACAGGGCAGGCATGAGGCTCTTATCGCTCAGGGGGGTACTTACAGCTATTTGATCTCTTTATAAATCTTATAGCTATTACAGGATAAATGAATTACTCAATCCCTGTCACAAGATATCATACGCTATCCGGTAGCTTCTGTATCCTATCTTTAGTAACCTGATCATCAGTGAGGTGATTCATTCTATAGACAATGCTGCTGTCTTGGATACTATAGTTATGGATATGAAAAAAAGAAGATCCTCAAAAAACCTTGCGATACCGGCTCTTAGGAGCGTTCTTTTTCAGATAGAGTTTGTTTGCTGCCCTACTGGTTAAGATCTAGTAGTTGAAACCCTTAGGTGAACTTTATCTACTCTATCTGATCGGTAAACATTTTTTTACCCGATCTTGGTGTTGAAAATCCTTCTACTGCCAGTAAGAAAGAGACTTGGTTTTTTAGAAATATTTTGGGTCTTTTTAATTCTTTTTGGTCCACGGTGATCTCTATCGAGTTAATGAATCTTGTCTTTTCTATTGACAATATCTTCGCTGTAGTGGATTTTTCGGACAATTTTCTACTGATCTGCTTAGGCGTTTTCGTCGAAATCCTACCGATGTTTTTTGTTGCTCATGGCTTTGTGAAGTTGATGGAGAAATATCCTTTTCTTCAAACCCCACCTTTTTTAGTCATCCTTCTATCTGGTTTAAAAGTTCTCTTCCCGCTTCATGAGAGATTTTTACCGGATACAAGAACTGACTTGTTTTATGAGTAGTCACACTGCTAAAGTTTTATTTTCTTTGGTAGCCATTGGTATCTTTCCTTTCCCGATCTTGATCTCTCGGATTTTTAAAAACTCTAAAAAGGGATGATGTTCTGCATGCTAGGAGTAACTGTCCTCTGTAAACAATCTAAGCCAACATGAGTACGGGATTTTCCAAAATTTGTTTAAAAATTTGTAGAAAAGCACTCCCTTTGGCCCCATCTACTGTGCGATGATCACACGCTAAGGTGACCTTCATCGTATGACCTATAACGATCTGTCCGTCTTTGACAACAGGTTTTTCTACAATGGCACCTACTGAGAGGATACAGGAATTAGGTTGATTGATGATTGAGGTGAAGGATTCGATCCCAAACATACCAAGATTGGAAATAGTGAAAGTGCTACCTTCCATTTCCTGAGGTTCTATCTTTCGCACTCTAGCACGGTCGGCCTTGTCTTTAATCTCTGTAGATATTTGACTCAAAGACTTTTGATCTGTTTGTTGAATAACTGGTACGAGCAAACCGTCTTCCACTGCTACGGCTACGCCGATATTAATGTCCGAATGATAAATAATTTTCCCTTCGGTCCATGATGCATTCACTGTTGGATGTTTGCGTAAAGCAAGAGCAATTGCTTTGACCACCAAGTCGTTGAAAGAGACCTTTGCACTGGAAAATTTTTCATTGATCGTCTGTCTGGATTGAATGGCTTGCTCCATGTCGATCTCCATCATCAGATAATAATGAGGAGCGGCGAATTTAGATTCAGTCAAACGCTTGGCAATGATTTTACGCATGGAAGAGTGAGGCACTTCACGTTTCACCAAAGAAGGAGTTAAAGATGGTATAATACTGGGAATTATTTCCTGCCCTTCGGTCTTATGTTGTGCTGCTATAGACTGGTATTGTTCTACATTGCGCTTGACGATACGGCCATGTTCACCACTACCATTGATCTCACTTAGGGATATATTTCTTTCAGCAGCCATCCTCTTAGCCAGAGGTGAGGCAAAAATTCTTTGATTATTATTCTTCTGTGGAATAACCTTTGGAGATTGATTCTGAGGGTTATCTGGTCTATCTTGTTGAGGAATAGCAAGTGAAACGACTGTCGAATGGGGCGCTCTAGGAGGGATTTTCACTTGAGATCCTTTATGGATCAATGCACTAATATCTTCTCCATCTTGTCCAATGATAGCTAATATTTCGTCTACTTTAACAGCTTGCTTCTCACCTACTCCAATGTAGAGTAACCTACCACTGATATCAATCTCAAATTCTTGGATGGCTTTATCGGTTTCGATCTCAGCCAATATATCTCCCTCTGAAATCTGGTCTCCTACCTTTTTATTCCATTTGACCACGGTACCCTCTTCCATAGTATCACTCAGGCGGGGCATAGCTATTACTTCTGCCATATGTCTTTTCTATTTGATATGATTGAAATGATTGGATCCTCATAACTTTTTATCTAAAAAAGGATAATCGGCTTGCTGGTATACCAATTTATACATTTGTTCTACAGGGGGGTAATCGGATGCTTCGGCAAATTGGGCACATTCCTCGGCTTTCTCTTTAGCTTCATCCTCAACGGTCTTCAATTGCTCGGTACTAGACCAATTGTTTTGTAAAATAAGGTTTTTCAATTTGAGGATCGGATCTTGCTCTTTGTATTGCTTTATTTCTTCTTTGGTGCGATATATCCCTGCATCAGAAATGGAATGCCCTCTATATCGATAGGTACGGATATCTAAAAAGGTTGGTCCCTCACCTTTACGAGCTCTTTCGATGCCTTCGTAAGCAGCTTCAGCTACTTTTACAGGATCCATACCATCTACCAGTGCGGAAGGTATATCAAAACCTAAACCGATTTTGTAAATATCTTCTAGATTGGTACTTCGCTTAACAGAAGTCCCCATCGCATATCGGTTGTTTTCACAGATGAATACCACTGGGAGCTTCCACATCATGGCCATATTGAAGGTTTCATGCAAAGCGCCCTGACGAACGGCCCCATCTCCCATAAGGGTCAACGTGACAGCATCTCGATTGAAGTATTGATCTGCAAAGGCAATCCCAGCACCTAGAGGGATTTGTCCACCTACGATACCGTGTCCACCATAGAAACGATGCTCCTTGCTGAAGATATGCATGGATCCACCCATACCTCGAGAAGTACCCGTGACCTTTCCACAGAGCTCAGCCATCACCCTTTTGGGATCTACACCCATAGCGATGGGAAGGATATGGCAACGATAGGCTGTGATCATCTTATCTTTGTTCATATCCATTGCATGGATGAGTCCTGCAGGGAGCGCTTCTTGCCCATTATATAAATGTAAAAAACCTCGGATTTTTTGTTTTAAATATAAGGAACGACATTTATCTTCAAATCGTCTCCAAAAAGACATATCTTTAAACCATTGTAGGTAAGTGTACGTAGTGATTTTCTTCATATTTCTCAATTAGATGTAGTATCACCTCAAATTGGTGAGCAAATTTAAAGTTTATTGCGTAATTTGAAAAACCAATCTTAATCCCCGTGAGAATTTTAAATCCTACTTAATAATGATCTTTTCTTCTTTTATCAGAATTTTTCCCATGGTTTTCTTCTTATATTTTTTCAGATTGCGCTCATTTTCTATAGCAAGTAAGGCGAATCGGTAAGATTTATCTAATTTCAATTCATAATCTTTTTTCATATTTCCTAAATTTAGCAGTTTCTGACCAGCTTCAAATTTCACCTTTCCTTCACAAGGTAACAAACACCTACACCCTGTATTGAATACCTCATCTTGGGGAATCCTCTTTGTGTCCGCTGGATAGATAATTCTTCTGAGATGGGATTGGGAAATAATGTGTATTATTCCACATCAAAATTTTTTAATGATAAGTCTTGTATAATATCTAGGCACTTGTCTCTCTTGAGCTTCCACCTTCCCAATCATCACTTGATCATAGATTTTATCCAATATTTTCAAAAGTACTCGCAGAGCTAGTGTTTTTTTACTTCATTAGTCTGTAATATAGAACGCTTAACGATGATGATCTTTTTCAGATCAAGGAATTTGTTATGAAACCGATGAAATACAGATTTTTTTTTTACAGGAAGCTGAAATCGTGGCAATATAGCAAAGGTTTTTATAAATCCCCAAATCTTTTGTGTACAAGCTTCCGAATGGGATGTCTGGCCAAGAGCAAATATTTTCCGTTGTAGAGGTTCTAATGTATTGTTTATCCAAATCAATAAATCTTGGTAAATGAAAATTTCCTTTGAAACTTCTAAGAAGTTTTTTCTATAGATATAAGGGTTTTGAGTAAAAATTCATAGTTTTTTCCTCAGCTTAGTTGTTTTGAATTTAAATATCTAGTTTTTAGTATACTCAATCCATTTTTCTACCAGTATCCTTGCTTTTGAGAACTTTTTTAGGGTTGCATGAAAAGCTTCTTCTTGTCTTTTCCATTACTCTTGCTAATCTAGTAAAGTGGGTTCTATATAGACTTTTGTTAGGCTAAGAGTATATTCTTTGGTGATATATTCGTTTTCACTACAGGCATTTCGGCACCAGATTGAGGGATAATTAGATTCATTAAAGATCGAAGTGAATTATTTCATCAGTCGATCTTCTTTTTTTAAGGAATTTATGCATCTCAATGGTACTTTGATTGATTTACCTAAGTTGAATGAACTATTAATACAAGTTTATCAGAGTTTGCCCATCTCCTACTTGATCAACTAGTGTACCCCAGCCCCCCCCCCCCCCGCCCTGCGATGTTTATTTAACTAACCTGTAGCTTCAATACTAAGAATATCAATATCCCCATTACCACATCGGAGACTTTTTAAAAGCAGCTATGAATTCATTAAACTAACCAAACTGATCTGGAGGGAATATCTAGAGATGAGCTAAAATATTTTTTATGAAATCTTTTATGGAGTTGAAAAAACCTTCTAGCTTTTCTGGAGCAATATCAACAATGAGATCAGTAAAATCTTGTGCATTAGGTAAGGAATCGCTAACCTAGAAGGTTGGATCCAAAGAAGTTCTCCAGTAATAAAAACAGTGGAAATCTCGGTAGATAAAATCCTAGTATTAATGATATAGGTACCACTAAACGTAGTAATACCACCAACAATCAACTTGATAATTAATTCACTGGTATCTTTATATGATCCATAAACAATAAAGGGGTCCTCTGCAGTATGTTTGAATTCCAGTACATCATTATTTTTACCATGATCCAACGATTTACCTAATGTCTCTTTCACGGTAAACTGGATGTTCATTCTCCCGCTCTTGCATGAGGTAGAAATATCTGTAGTTACCAAGGAGTAGATATAGTTACATAAGTTTATGGAATAGTATAAGATCGTGCATCTTTTATTGGTGTATCTGAGAGGTATTATGGTGATCATAAAACTGATACTCAATTTTTTTAGAAAGGGCCAAGCCTGTCTATATATATAAATCGATGATCTTATCACTCCTATCCACTACCAGATCACGTAGCTGCGGTGGTAAATACTTCTCTACCCTGAGAGAAAACTATGTTACTTCTGATTCACAACTATCCTCTTGAACTTTGACGTAATAGTCGAGGGTCTGACCTGGAGCACTAGAATTAATTTTATTGTCAGTCAGAATTATTCTAGCAGCATCTGATTTATAAAATTTACAATCCCTACCATCATATAGATGAAATATTTCTTTACGCAGATCTATCTATTTTGAGGTTTTTCCTTGATAGAACTTGAGTACGTCCCCCCCCCTACATATGAAGATTTTTTTATGTTCTTTATTCACATTTCGAAGTTTCCAGTGCTGATTTTACAATCTCCCCCATCATCTATGATAATGTAATACTCCTGATTATTTTGGACTTTATTAAAAGGAATGATTTGATGGGTATCAGATCCCTTTAGCGTAAAATGATATTTATTGTTTTGATAATCAGGAATATTTTATTTAGATCTAGAGCAATTATTGGGAAAACAAAAATAGCTAACCATCATCTTCCAAATAAAGTTTAAATATCCCAACAGAATTCATATCATACTCGTAAACAACCTTCTTAATTCCTAGCAATTTATCACATGGTGAGATTTCTTCTTTTACTACCGTCCTTGATTACCCTGACATCGTTCCATGAAATAATGATTTTAAAAAAGGACTAGTGCAAAATCTCACTTACGATCTTATCTTTTCCTAACCTTTCTTTAGTAAATATGATTTAAATATTACATAAAAAATGTTCATTGTATAATTTCTAACTCCACAAAAAATGATTTTGCTTAACTTTAATGCTCTCATATCAATCATATAATATGTACGGAAGGATTTACCTGATCATCAATCCACTTGGTCAAGGGGATCTCTCTGCAGTATTACCCAAAAAGGTAGAAGAAATAGTCAAAGGATTGAATTTTTCATCGTAGAAAATGAATAGACAGCCCGGCGTTTCATTAAAGCCCTTTGCCCAGACAAACCTCAGAATATGCTTGAAATCTTCGCATTGGAAAAACATCCAATATCTGATGCATTGATTGCGCCGATTTTCAAAGGAGGATCAATGGAATTATTATCAAAAATGGGATCCTTTATATCGCAGATCCTGGACAAGGGTCCGTACAAATTGCTCATTAAAAGACATTGAAATGATCCTATTAATCGGCCATTCGTCTATCTTACTTGCCTTAGTCGCTTCTGGATTGAATGATCAGAATTTTACCTTCCAAGGATATCTGCCTATAAAAAAAAAGAGGTGTTGAAAAAAAAAAGATCAAAATCTTAGAAAAATTACCCTATGATACATTTTAGATATAAATATTTATAGAAACAATCTATAAAAATCACTAACTCTTCAATACACTACTCAATAATTATACTCAGGATATCTTGCTGATCATCGCTACAGACCTTACGCTTCATTCACAAAAGATCAAGATTCTAATGATCTCTTCTTGGAAAATAGCCAAACTAGACATCCATAAAATATCTACAATTTTTATTCTTCAAATTCTGTTCAAAAATTCTCCTAAAAATCCGATCTCTTTAGTTATTTAGTAAACTAGTTCACACAATGCAGATCTTGTTTTTTTTTATCGTTTTACCCCCTTCGATGTTGATAAGTTGATCAAAACCTCGCTCCTTTAAAATCGAAGTAGCGATGACCGAGCGATATCCCCTATCACAATGGACATAGTAAGCCTGATCCAGTCGGACCAACGACATATACTCATTGACATATCGAGTAGGAAATGATACGCATCTTCAAGATGGCTATTTTTAAATTCTTTATCCTAACGTACATCGAGCAACTGTGCAAAAGATTATTTATAATTCAGTAGCAAAACGCTCAGCATAAACTGATGCAATAGAAGTTATCGTTTTTCCCGAATCGGTCCACAAGCTTGCACTCCGCTCTCCAAATAATCTAGCACACGATTATAGCCTACACGCATCAAACGAGTGACCACCTCTCTTTCTATACCCTCGGGAACGATATCAATACGATAGTCTATCCCAGGTCATGGATTAGAGTACTCCCCCAGGAAGCGAATGCACCCATCAAGAGCGATGAATATTACCTTGAGAATGTGGGCTAATTCTTTTCCGAACGAGTATCGAGGATGATGGCATGACCTTTGGTATACTAGAGATTCAAACTTCTCAGGTATTAGAGGCCTTACACATCCCTCTAATACCTGATCAGATCTTCATATCCTATCTTATTCCGCTCATAGGTTATAAGGCGTAATTTTTTTCCCTAATTTCCTAGTGTATCAGAGATTTATCTGGTGATATGTTTCCAAAAAGCTAAGCTTGAACCATGTGTAGGATAGATAAATGAGACCATCATTTAAAGACAAAATCTTCTCATGTAATGAATCCTAAAAACCCCAGCAAGATCTATCTAACTGAGCGATGCATTAGCTGCTAGATCAGGTTGGACAACTTCTCCGATGAAAAATATATCTCCAGTGAACAACATACGGTATCGGACTTGAAAATCTTTAAGCAAATAAGTAGTGGACTCTAAGGTATGCCCAAGGGTGTGAAGCGCTACCAAACTAAGTGCTCCGATTTTGAATACTTCACCATCCCGAGCAATGTATACTGGATAATCTGCTTGTCATCTGGACCATAAAAGATCTGAGCACCTATACGACGATCTAAATTTACATACCCAAAAAAAATCAGCATGAAAATGTGTCTCAAAAACTTACTTAATCTATGCCCAATCCTTAGCTTCCCAATCAGTGTAAGGGCTCAATATAGCTACCTTACCCTGACTCTCGATCTAGTAAGCCTCTTCTGCTAAGCAATCTTTATAGGTTTGTTTTACTTTTATTTTTCAAGTCAGTTAAATCGATTTTTTAATCTTCTATCTATGAGAGGGAAGAAGGATATTCATCACTTTAAAAATTCTTTCCTATTCTTTTTTTTGCTCTGATTTTTTTTTTAACTTCAAATCAACCAATCAGTAGGAGATTTATATCTGTATAAGATACACATAAATCCATTACCAAATATTCTAATGTATACTTTTTTAATTTTTTGTGGTCGATTTCAGTTTTTTGATTTGTGCAATGGTTTTATTCAATTCATAACCAGCTAAAATCAAAATATTATTAACATAAAGCCAAAGCATCAGGATCAAAACTGTACCAATAGAACCATATAAGAGATTGTAATTCGAAAAATTCCTGATGTAAACCCCAAACAGAAAGGAAGCCAATATAAAGAGTCCCGTTGTTAGAAGAGCTCCCGGAATTTCATCTTTGCAACGCAAGTGAGTTTTCGATCCAAAGCTATATAAAAGAACTGTCCCGACGAAAAAAGCTAGCCAAATACCTAGATAGCTAATCAAATTCAAAACAAATCTTGGGACATGCATATCAATAAAAAAACGCCATACTACCTGACTATAGTACATCAATAAAAGAGTCAAAAGGAGTAGTACAGTCAAAAATACAGTCAATAGAAAAGAAATCACATAACATTTCAAAAACGGACGTTTATCTTGGTCAAAACGTTCTATAAGTGCATAGATACCATTGGTGGAAAAAATGAGCGAAAAGATAAAACTCCATGATAAAAGATCCCATTTCATCTTTAGCGTGATCTCGGCAATCATTTCCCAAGCCGGCTGTCCTGTATCAGGAGGGAAGAGCTGTACGATCCAATTATGTAAATAGCTTATGATCCCTTGGTTGTAAGGAAAACGGGTGATTACTGAAAAGAAAAATAAAATAAATGGAAAAAAACTCATGAACAAACTGTACGAAGCAGCCGATGCACGTGTACTAAGGTCGGCACGTAACAACCTCAAGAAGTAAAGCTTTAAAAATTTATCGATAGAGACGCCTCCAAAAGTCTGAATTTTCATCTGCCGGAGAGAAAAAAAAATCCCTTTAACCGAAGTATTTTTATTTTTCAGATAAAAATCCATTACTTGCTTTTCTGATCTACCCTATAAAAATCAAGATTCTGATTGTAACTAAAATCCCTAATCAAAAACCTAAAATATTCATACACAATTATTTAAATCATATTGATCACTTTATTCCCTGTAATCTGATAGAGATCCAAGAGATCAAAAATAAATCTAAAAAAGAAAAAGAATCTACCTTCTCAGGAATTTATCCCAAAGATAAGGTCTGTTTGCTTAATGAAAGGGGTACCTTATTAGATTCTATAGAATTTTCGATATTTGTTGAAAAATAAATGTAGGGAGCTGAACGTCATCTGATTTCCATCATTAGGGGACCTTAGGGTTTTATGAGGTACTCTATAAAAGAGCAGATAGGAAACTCTCACTATTACCGATAACCTTTCCGTATAACTTAGTGTGCTTGATTTTTTTGAACAATTGTACCAATCTTTCTCTATCATCAACCGTCTCCCTTATCATCATGCGTAAATATTTTAGAGTCGACTACCGTAGAGCTATTGGAATCACCTTTATGCTTATAGGATTGAGTCTATTCATTACCAGTTTGGAGACTATATTTTCTTTTCTTGGTTTGAATTTACCTCGAAGTATTTTGTTTCCCCTATTATATATCAGTCCGTTTATCTTATTTTATCTGTTCATCTCTTATGTACTCCAAAAGGAACGTACAACCTTAGGCCTCTCCTTTAGGTATTCATCATGGAAAGTTTATCTACTGATCTTTCCATTGATCTTTTGTGGGATGATTGCCGAACACTACATCTCATCGGCCATCCCTAAAGAGGGTCCTATTTTAAGGAAGATGTATCAAGATCTGGAACGAGTCTTCGAGGAAGAAACTTTCTATCCGGTTTCCCTAATTGTCTCGACAGTATTGCTGGCCCCTCTATGTGAAGAAATCTTTTTCCGAGGAATCCTCTTAAATGGCTTACTCCGCAATAATATCCATCCGGTCAAATCGATCCTATTTTCTTCTTTTTTATTCGGATTGATTCATATGAACCCATGGCAATTTGTAGGGGGATTCTTTATCGGAAACCTTTTAGGGTTGGTCTACTTTTGTACCCGATCTATGCTCAATTGTATTTTGCTACATGCGTTCAATAACGGTTTTGTTATTTTGACCCACTTTTTATGGAAAAAAAAAGAAGATGATGATTTGGTTTCAATTTTTTTAGACGCAAACCCTTGCTTGTTTTTTGTAGCTCTTTTACTCGCACTCGTCGATACCTATGTAATTCTGTATCAAACGAAAAACCAAGAAAAAATCGATTTTCATCAACCATAATCCACATAAGATAAATGAGATAAGAATGTTACACCCATCCAAGATATAAGTTTTGTCCTTGCATGACATTGGCTTGGAGGAGAAGATTGAAGAGACAGGTAACTCTTTCAGAGAAAATGCTCTTATTAGGGACCGGGAGGGTTTTCGAATGTACAGGTCTACGCTACATTGCTAATGATTCTGAACTAGAATTTAAGGATTTGAAAGGGGGGGGGCAGGTATCTACTCAACACGATACGCTGCCAGTGGAAAAAGTCAAGACTATATCCAAAAATTGCTCTCAGCTCTTGAAAATATCTCCGAATATTTAACCAGATTCATTTGCTTGAAAACACGAACAAGAACCTATTTTTTTTTTCAGAGGGTACAGTATTAGTCCAAATTGCTAGACAATAGCAAGATACGTACGGATTTGGTTATGATCCGGTTTTCATATCTCAAGGTTATAAAAAAAACTCTAGCTGAACTTCCCGTTGAAGAAAAAATTGGATCATTCCCCGGGCCGAAGTATTCAAAAAATGGTATTTATTTAATGAAAATCAAAAAAATCTATAATAATAATGGTATCAAAGTTGACTATTTTGGGTTGTCATTCGTCGATACCGACAAAAGATTTTCATCCCACGGCGCAGATACTTGAACTACATGGACATTTTTTTCTAATCGACTGTGGAGAAGGCACCCAAGTACAATTACGTCGGGCCCAGATCAAATTTAACTGGATCATACATATCTTCATTTCTCATCTGCATGGAGATCATTTTTTTGGCTTGATGGGATTACTCTCTACCTTTCAGCTCCTTGGACGGAAAAATTCGTTGAACATCTATGCCCCAAAGGGATTGAAGGAAATCATCGACACCTACCTCAAATGGTCCAGTAGCAAACTGACCTATCCAATCAAACATATTGAAGTCTCGTCTGATAAATCGGAAAAAATATTTGAAGATGAGAAAGCTCAAGTGTATACCATCCCATTGAAGCACCGCATCTATACCAATGGTTTTCTATTCAAAGAAAAACCACGAAAACGAAAGCTCGACATCGACACGATCAAAAAGTATCCTGAAATCAAGATTTGTGATTATCAAAATCTCAAACTTGGGAAAGACTTCATCATAGAAGACGGACGGACGATCCCAAATAATCAACTCACTTTGGATCCATCAAAAGCGCTCTCTTATGCCTTCTGCTCGGATACGGCTTACCATCGGGCAATCATCGAACAGATCCGAAAGGTTGATTTACTCTATCACGAGAGTACCTTCTTGAGCGGAGAAGAAGATTGTGCCAAGACCACTGGTCATGCTACAGTAGCCCAAGCCGCAAGGATCGCCCAAGAAGCTGATGTAGGAAAACTCTTACTTGGGCACTATTCAAGCCGTTTTCCTGATATCAAAATCTTTGAACGCGAAGCTCGAGAAATCTTCCCTAACACAGAAGCTTCTGAAGTTTTGAAAACTTATTTGCTTGAATGACCATCACTATTGGGTAGGCTGATAGATTGGTCACGGCTTAGATCTCACAATTTCCTGATCAGCTCAAACAATAAGAGTGTGGACCTCCTTTCATGATTATCAAAATCAATCCTACGACAATGAAGGAGGGAGCTCAGTAATTGTTCTATACTTAGAAATATGTCTATTTCAGAATTGATCTAAACCTCCTTCAGAAAATCAATGATGCATATAGCCAAAAACAAGAGTACAAGAAAGCACCAAAAGACGAATCCATTCGAACTCTGGTGAACACTTTTTGTAGATGATTATTAACCATATAAAGATCAGAAGGTAAGTTACTGTTTCATACAGTTGTACTGAATGTCTAGACAAAGCACCCACTCACTGAAAGATGAGACCGTAATCGCTATGAGTCGCCGTTCCAATGACCTTCTGAATTCATAAAATCCCCCAATCGTATAAAATGTACCCGTCAATGGGATAGCAAGGGCCATCCTTTATAATACTCCACCAGACATTGTTTTTTGTCCTCTAGATGTAAAGCAAAACAGAGATCAATATACCAATAGCCCAACCATGGCTACCTAAACCTTGAAACTCTATAAAACGAAACATTTCCATCTTTCTGATCTCAAAATACAAGACGATTATCAAAGAGTATTTTAAATAATAGATTGCTCCATAAAAAAGATAATATCCCAACCTACCTCTTACTATAGCATCGACAAACACCTACAAATCCAATCGATTAAGATTTTTAATAACACGTTTTCAGTAAAATAAATATTCCAAATTGTTTATATATCATAGAAATAACCATTCTACGAGAAAAAATCATAGTATTTAAAAGAAAATATGCTAAAAAATCTAATAGTTTCTGGATCAAGATTCCAGTATATGGATGTTATTACCATAATCAGAGTTCGACGGATTCAATGGAAGCCTTCACTCCACACTTCATCTTTACATTTCAAATGATCAGATAGAGGGAAAGGCCAAGGTCCGGAATTATTTTCAATTTGATTCATCATTATATTCAATTCATGAGGTGCAGTACACTTTTCCATCACAAGATATCGTCTCAGATCAAGGATGATCGAGAAAAGATTGATTAAAATTGGACAAGCCTTTACACAAGTATTGCAACTGGTACAAACCCAATGCTATTTTGGAGAGACATAATCGTCATGGATCAATTGGTTGCTATCGTCTTTAAATTGGCTTTAGTGAGCATCTATGTTTCTGGTGACTTCTTCCAGCCTATCCCTTACATCTTTAACGATCTTACGAGGAGATAATTTTTTTACCGGTCATATTAGCTTGGCATTGATCCCTATAACGACCACATTCAGTACAAGCATAAGCTTCCAACAATTGTACCTGATCCAAATCCCAAACATCTGCTGATCCCAATCGGGGTAAGGTGTTCTCTTGAGTTTGTGGGAGGACTGTTGCTTGTGGATTCATCATCAAAGTAACTTCTCCTCGAATGGACTCTAATAGGCTGAGCTTTCCATTAGGAGCGAGATTAGCGAAATAAGTATTGGGAAAATCCAATAAGATGTGTAAATGTTTTGAATAGTACAGATAATTAAGAACGAGTAAAACGCCTATGAAATGTAACCAACAGAATGTATGTTCGATCAAGTATAAGGCATGCTCTGAAAAATTTTGTGAATAGGGCTGGAGGAAAAAGTCACTGACTAGAAAGCTACCTGGAATCTCCTCATAATCCTCTACACCTCGCATATGCAACAAACCATTAGCAGCGTTCATTATCAAGAAAACCACCATCAATAGAAACTCAAAGATCAGAATCCCATTGATCTCAGTCTTGGTCCAGGTTTTTATCTCAGATTTTTCAAAGCAGTTGATGTGTCGAAAATTTCTCCAAATGAAAAAAAAAACTATCACAGCGATGATGACTAAGAAACCAAAGACCTCTAAAATACCAGTAAAGATCCTATAATAGGTTAAACCCAATAGCCGACTCAATACCCTATGCGTACCAAAAAGGCCACCCATAACGATCTCTAGCAACTCAACGTTAACGATTAAAGAACAGATATAGAACAAGATATGGAATATCCTAGCTACAGGCGGCCGACGTGTCATCTTCCCCTACCCGAGAGCGATACGAAAAAGCATCTTCCAACGCTCGGCTTTACGATCGGTACGATTTACAGGTCTTCCCAAACGAATATTACGAATAAGTTTCCTGATTTGAAACAAGAAATAACCATTCTCTCCTAAGAGAGAAAAAAGAAACAAAATATTACTAATACCAAGTTTCATGGTTTTTTTTATTCATTCTTTTCCGGAGGTTCTTTCTGATAGGACTGTTCTCTTTTTCCAAATAAAGAAAAATGAAAATAACGTTTTGGGTGCAACCTCAGATCTTTTGCCAAGAGCCCCAACTCTCCAGAGAGTTGGTTTAAATGATTGTATAGTTTGTCGTCTGTAGTAAATTTACCCAAGGTACCTTCTCCCTTATTGACCCCACTCATCACCTGATCAAGATTTTGCAAAGAGGTATCCAATTTGATAAAGGTATTTTCAATATTGATCTTATCGATCCGATCTGCCAATTTTTTATAAACATCAGCCGCTGCACCAATGTGCTGCAGGGAGGTATTGAAACCAGAACCACCATTAATGATCATCATTGTAGCGGAATCGGCTGTTCGACTAAAATGATGTGTGGTTTGTGTAATCGAATCAGCACTGGTCTTCATGGATTGCAAAGTAGTATTGAGGCCTTTGAATAGATGCTTGATCTGAGTTTTATTTTCTTGATCCAAAAGACTATTGAGCGATAGCAATGCGCTATCCATGCAAGTCAACACCTGTTGCAATTTGATCTTGATTGGTGCTACTTCACCTAGTAAACCCGAAAGAGCTGAGGATTTTACCAGACCTTTGATCGTGTCTCCATCTTTGGCTTTGCATCCTTCATGAGACAAAATAAGGCGGACCTCTGGCCCTGATACTAATCCAGATTCATTAATCATGGCTACAGTATTTACCGAAAAATCAAAATCCGTCGCTATCCTCATCTCGACGATCAACCTCCCTGAGTGATCCGGATGGAAATAAATTTTTTCCACTTTCCCAACCTTTAAACCATTAATAATAACAGGCCTCGATACCTCTAAACCTATTATATCGTCATACACGGCATGGAGCAAGATACCCTGTTGAAAGAGATTACTCCCTTTGAGAAAATTGACTAAACAAACAAATGAAGCGATGGCAATCACTGCAATAAGCCCTGCCTTTATTTCTTTTTGATATTTCAAAATGAAAAAAATTTCAGCTTACAATATTACTCATTTTTCTAACAAGGATTTTATCTGCTGGATGGTCAACTTTTTCCGTTTTTCATCTCAATGATGAAAGTAGAAGAAAATCTAATCGACCGATCTTTATCTAATATTTTTTTTTGATCACATTGATATCATCAGTATTTCCATAGATATATTTGTACGAACCATCTTATATTTAGAAAGAACTGGGATTCAAACCTCGGAAAGTAGGATCATGGTCAGGAAGCTTTTTAGAAAGGGTGAAGAGTTGTATTTTGTACAAAATGATGTATTCGTCTAGATATTCGTTTGGATACGTGGGAAATATCTTTAAGAGATTCGTTTGGATTGGATCTAATTGAGACGGTTCTTGAATCTGTGATGGGATCGATGGCTCGGCTTACGCTGGTACTTGGACCCTTTTAGAATCATACTCGGCTTTGAATCCTACAAATGCTTTATAAATTGGTTTGGGGAATTTCTTCCTAACCTTTAGAAGAGCCTAAATATATCCCCTCATCCCTATTAGTGATGAGACCAGTCCCTACTAATACACCGGTATAGTCGTCTATTTGATCATTAAAATCCCGATCTATTTAACTCCTCTCTAATATTTCCTAGCTGTGACGAATTATTCTTCAAATTTTTTTTAGCGAATTCGATGCTATTTTTCAGATAAATGTTTTGAATGAATGTCAGTCCAATGACCGATTGTAGCGAATTCGGATTGAAATATTGATAGGTTTTCTTATAATAAAGATCGAGGAGGATCACCGAGTTTTCTTATTTATCTACATTAAAATTATCTTGACTACGACATGTTATGAGTACATAATTATCAGTACCTTAAGGAGAAATTATAGGAATAGCATTGCAATGAATGAAGATAAAAAGATCTGCATAATGATCGTTGGCGATCCTGGATTGGGTATCAACGAGATGAATACATCCGTAGTAATGATGTACACCATTTTGACCTCTGAAAGAGAATTTTTTTTAATGTAAGTATTTAATTTTTTAGCTATAAGTAAAGTCATATTTTTCTCATTTCCACCATAACCATGGGAATCCGCATCTCCTTCCCCATGTCCTGGATCTATCCCTACAGTAAATTTTTTCGACTACGAATGGGTGTACCAAGAGAAAAGATCGAAAAGAGTAGGAGAAGGCGGGCTAAGTTGAAATTCATATTGAGGATGATTTTTTTAGCTAATTTTGACCGCATAGATCGTAAAAATATTAAATCCTTTGTTTAAGAAAGCGGTAGGATATATTTTCCTTTTTTTTTTATCTTTCTGTATGGTTTGATCCATGCTCAACAGACCCTAGAAAAATCTGCTGCTATACAGGATCTGGACAAAGCATCTCAAGACACACTCAAAACCAAAGAGAAGGAAGGGACTTTGAAAGACATTATCAAATACAATGCAGAGGTACAAGACCATGACTTGGTCCACAAGAAATCTTACCTTACCGGAAATGCCTCAGTAGACTATACTGATATGAAAGTTCAGGCCGACTATATAAAGATCGATTGGAAGACTAATGATGTCTATGCCCGTGGTAAGCTTGACTCACTAGGTCATGTCAGTGAGTCGACTACCTTAACACAAGGTGGAAAAAAGTATGACTACGATAGTTTCCACTTCAATTTCAAAACCCAAAAAGGCCTTGCCGACAACATTCGTACTGAAGAACAAGAAGGAGTTATCATCGCTAAAAGAGTCAAAAGAAAAAACGATAGCATCAACCTGATGCGGAACGCCCTCTACACTACCGATACCTACTTCAAAGAAAGAAAGGATACGATACCAGACTATTACCTAAAAACAAATAAGATCAAACATGTGAATAGAAAGTCCATTATCACTGGACCTATATTAATGTATATTCATAAGGTACCTACCCCCTTATTCTTACCCTTCTCCTATATCCCTACTACAGAAAAGAGTAGTGCCGGAATCCGTATTCCGCATTGGGGGGAGCGGACCAATGTCGGTTTTTTCTTAGAGAACCTCGGTTTTTTTTGGCCGATCTCTGAACATTGGAATTCGAATATCTTAGGTTCGATCTACACCAATGGAAGTTGGAGAATTGAAAAACAGGTTGATTATAAATTAAGATATAAATATTCAGGCAACTTCGCTTTCAATTATCAAACCCTCATCACAGGGACTAAGGGCCTAAAAGATTACAATAAAAATAATAATTATCTACTGCAGTGGAATCACAATCAAGACAGTAAATCCAATCCCACCCTAAGTTTTTCCGCCAATATCAACTATGCAAGCAACAAGGACTATTATAGAAAAACGCTCAATACGAACAACATCAGTAATAAGTCTGGATCAGTATTTACCAATACTAGTTCTTCAAGTGTCAGCCTGAGAAAGAATTTTGAAGAACTGCCGATTTCGATCACTTTGAGTGGTGACCTGATCCAGAATTTCAACACGGAAGAGGTGAATATGATCCTGCCCAATTTAACATTAACCATGCAGCAAAGGACACCTTTTCAAAAGAAAAAGAATACGTTTTTGAGCAACTTCACCATAGATTATAACATGAAAGCGAAAAGCACAGTGAATACCAATATCAACCAGCTCTTTAAAAAAGGGATTTTTGAAAAAATGAGAACGGGTACTGAACATAACTTCAATTTAAGTAGAAAGACTGACTTATTCACTTATTTCAGATTCACTCCCAACATGACATATAACGAACGTTGGGTCTTACAAACCATCGAAAAGACTTATGACTCTAACCAAGATAAAGTCATCGATAGAACCAGAAAGGGATTCAAAACCTTCCGTATCTTTAATATAGGAGCAAGCTTGTCATTTACCTTATACAAATTGAAAAAATTCAGCGAAGATGGTTTCATTCAAGCTATCCGGCATAAGATAGATCCTCAGATCTCTTATACTTACTCCCCTAATTTTTCTACACCCTTTTGGGGTTATTATAAAAGCTATACCGATAAAGATGATCAAATACAGACTTACAGTATCTTTGAAAATGGTCTCTATAGTGCGCCTTCTAAAGACCTCTCTCAAAGAATTAATTTTTCCCTACAGAACAACCTGGAGATGAAAATACGAGACAAAAACGAATCGACAGGAAGCAGAAAGATTAAACTCATCGAAAATCTCAGTTTAAATACCAGTTATGATATGGCCAAAAACACCTTCCGATGGAGCGATATCACTTTCAATGGTAATACCACGATCATAAAAAACCTCAGAATAAACTTGAACGGCAACATAGACCCTTACAAGAACCGTATTGACAATACAGATCCAACCAACCCGAAATCTTATCGGATGGATCAATTAGGAAACTTCATTCTCAAATCTCTTTGGTTGTCTTTAGATTATAGCTTGGATAACAATACTTTTAAAAAAGATAAAAAAGGCAAAGACCCCTACAAAAAGAAAGGGCAAATACGTTATGAAAAATTTAATTTCGACGAAGATAATTATGCTCATTACGACATCCCATGGTGGTTGAAGATCAACATGACCTACAATTACACCAAAAACTCTTTAGGTAAGTTTACTACAGGAACCTCATTGATTTTAAACGGAAATATCTCACCTACACCCCATTGGAAAATAGGTTTTGACATCAACTATGATTTCATTAATCATAAAATCACCAATACTTTGATTACCTTTGAGAGAGACCTACGGAGTTTTAACATGAATTTCCGTTGGATGCCTGTGGGATGTTATAGCTTCTGGTCTTTTTATATTGGGATCAAAGCCCCCCTATTGAAAGATCTGAAATATGACAAGAGAAACCCAGTAGATGTCAACCAAAGCTCATTTTAATACAAATTCAAAAATCCATTATCATGAAAAAAATCTTATCATCCCCTCAAGCACCTCAAACCATCGGACCTTACAGCCAAGCTGTATGGATTAACAATTTTTTATACATCTCAGGACAGATCCCTATCGATCCTCAAACCAATCAAGTGATCACTCAAGGCATAGAGGCTGAAACTAGACAGGTGCTACACAACATACAGGCCATCCTCCTCGAGGCTAAAATGAACTTTGAAAACATAATAAAAACTTCTATTTTTATAAAAAATATGGATAATTTAACTACAGTGAATATTATTTATTCGGATTATTTTAAAACAGTAAATTATCCAGCTAGAGAAACTATAGAGGTATCTCGTCTACCTAAAGAAGTCAATATAGAAATATCCATCATCGCTCATAAATAAATAGGTAATATATTTCTATATTTCCTTCTAAATTTGAATGGATTAGCAATGATGCAATTCACTTATAGTAAAAATGAACGGCGCGAAATTGCCAAAATGTATAAAGAGATCTTGTCCAATACTTATCTCACGCTGAGCAAGGAAGACAAGAAACTCATTTACAAGGCTATGGAGATAGCCGTAGATGCACATAAAAATCAAAGGAGGCGTTCTGGAGAGCCTTACATTTACCATCCTATGGCTGTAGCTAAAATCGTATCCCAAGAGATTGGGTTGGATGCCACATCCATCACCTCAGCTCTACTCCATGACGTGGTAGAAGACAGTGATTATACTCTGGAAAATATAGAACACTTCTTCAACCGTAAGATCGCCACGATCATCGACGGCCTGACAAAAATCGCTGTAATCAAAAATCAAACCATCTCAAGACAAGCTGAAAATTATCGAAAGCTACTCTTCACCCTTTCCGAAGACATCCGTGTGATCCTGGTCAAATCAGCCGACCGACTGCACAATATGCGTACCATGGAGTTCATGCCACCGGAAAAACAAAAAACCATATCTTCCGAAACCCTTTACATTTTTGCTCCCCTAGCCCATCGCCTAGGACTGTATGATATAAAAACCGAACTCGAAGACCTAAGTCTAAAATATATAGAACCCGATGCTTATCATGATATTCTCAAAAAATTAGAAGATAGTAAAGAAAAAAGAGAAAAGTACATCGACGAATTCACGCAAAAAATCAAAACGCATTTAGATAAGGAAGACTTGACTTATCAAATCAAAGGGCGGACTAAATCTGCTTTCTCTATCCGGAGAAAAATGCTCACACAAGATATCCCCTTCGAAAACATCTACGATATCTTTGCCATACGGATTATCTATCAAGCAGATGCCAAAAATGAAAAATTCATTGCTTGGAAAATCTATTCCATCATAGCAGATCTCTACTACTCCAATCCCAAACGCCTTCGAGACTGGATCTCACAACCCAAATCTACTGGCTACGAATCTCTTCACATCACAGTCATGGGATCTCAAGGCCGATGGGTAGAAATCCAAATTCGCTCTGATCGAATGAATGAGATCGCAGAAAAAGGCATTGCTGCCCACTACAAATACAAGCACGGATTTCATCAAGAAGAAAATGGCTTAGACGATTGGCTCAATAAGATCCGCGAAGTATTGGAAAGTGATGAGACAAATACCATCGATCTGATTGATAATTTCAAACTCAACCTATATGCGAAAGAGATCTACGTCTTCACTCACAAAGGCGATCTTATCTCCTTACCCAAGGGAGCCACAGCATTGGATTTTGCCTATAATATACATTCATGTATTGGAGATACTTGCCTGGGAGCAAAAATAAATGGGAAATTAGTTCCCTTAGATTATTACTTACAAAGCGGAGATCAAATAAAGATCATCACCTCGCCTAATCAAAAACCTAAAGCTGATTGGTTGGATATTGCTACCACCTCTAGAGCCCAATCTAAAATAAGGAGCATACTCAAGTCAGAAATGAAAAAGATTACTGAAGAGGGAAAAGAAATCCTTGAGAGGAAACTCCGCTATCTGAAAATCAAACTTACAGAGAGCACCGTACACTCCTTGGTCAATTTTTTTAAAGAACGTACAAGCCAGGAGATATTTTACAAAGTAGGTATAGGTGCCATTGACAACAAAGAGCTCAAGCAGTTTGCTAATAAAACCACCAAAGGTATTTATAAAATCCTAAAAAGGTTCACTAGAAGATCGTGTATCCCTACGCCGGCATCAGAACAAGAAAAAATGAAAAAAAAATTAGATTTACTTGTATTCAACCCCAATGAAGAGACCTCAGACTACACGCTGTCCAATTGTTGCAATCCCATCTCGGGAGACCGTGTATTCGGATTCATCACCATCAGTCAAGGGATTAAAGTACATCGAGAAGATTGCACCAACGCCGTCAGCCTACGTGCCAATTACGAATATCGTATCATCAATGCCAAATGGATCGACTCCTCTAGCCTAGATTTTAAAGTAGTCTTACAAGTCAATGGATTTGATCGGATGGGGATGATCAAAGATATCACCGAAGTCATCACGCAGAATATGCACTTGAACATTAAAAACATGAATGTAGTTACAGATGGTGGAATTTTCCAAACAAGAGTCACCCTCCAGATTAAAAACAAAAATCAGTTTGAGGAAGTCACCCGCCATCTGAAAAATATAGAAGAGGTCACAGAGGTAAAACGCATTTACCAAAAAAAAAATATTTCTCTAAATACTGCTAAAAACATCAACTTTTAAACACTCACCCATCACTAAATAATCTTAACTTTGTAATGGCATAAAACATCATACTACCTCTTAATGAATACGCCGACAAAAGCTGGCCGTCTCGAGACGGTGAAACAAATTTTCACTAACTATTTAGAAAAGCATGGCCATCGAAAAACCCCAGAACGTTATAGTATTCTTGAAGAGATCTATAATACACCTGGACATTTTAATGTAGACACCTTATACTTCAATATGAAACAAAGGAATTACCGGGTCAGCCGAGCTTCTGTATACAATACTATCTCACTGCTGCTCCACTGTAATCTAGTCAGGAGACATCAATTGGGAGAGCAACAATCTCAATACGAAAAAGCCTATTTCGATATCCAGCACGATCATGTCATCCTTACAGACACAGGCGAAGTGATAGAGTTTTGTGACCCTAGGATACAAACGATCAAAGCTACGATAGAAGACCTTTTTAATGTAAAGATTCAAAGGCACTCTCTTTATTTTTACGGTGTCAGAAACAAATGAACTTCACTTTTTTCAAATATTTTATCTACCTATTTTTGCTGATTCATTTTCGTTTTTTACAGAGCCATACCCCTGCCTTCCCTATCAAAGAAATTCACTTACTACATGCAGATCTCACTCAGAAAAATGCTAAGATCGCCCCAAACGCCTGGGTTTTGAAAGGGAACGTACAATTTGAACATCAAGGTACGATCCTCTCCTGTGACAGTTCCGTCTACTACAAGGAGCAAAATCTTTTTCACGGGTATGATAATGTTAAAATGTACTCAGAAAACAGAAAACTCTACGCTCAATTCATCGAATACGATGGTAATACCAGGATTTCTAAAGCCTATGGTAATCCTATTGCTTACGAAGGAACGACAAAATTGACTGCCAATATCCTTATCTACAACGCTCAAACTAAACGATCTCAAGCTGTTGGCAAAGCTGTACTTATCGATAAAAAAACACGACTGACTACCCATTTACTCGAATACGATGGTAATACTCGCCAAGCCTATTATACCACTGGTGGTACGATATACGATGGAGAAAATACTCTAGTCAGCCAAAAGGCCGACTATTTTTCCACAGAAAAAAGAGCTGAATTCACTAGTAAAGTATGTTTGACTAACAAAAAGCAAACCATACGTTCAGAACGTGCCAATTATTACACTGAGCCCAAACGCATCGATTTTTCCGGCCCGACCATCATAGAAAAAAACGAAAATCCTAAAGATTTTATTTATACTGAAAACGGTAGTCATTACACTCAGCAAAAGACCTCCTATTCCTCTGCTCCATCTTCGAGCATCCACCATAATGGGAAAACCCTCAAAGGAGATCGTCTCTATTTTGACCACACCAAAGGATACGGTTCTGCTACAGGAAACGTATGGATAGAAGAACCTGAAAAAAATAGATATCTCAGCGGGGGCTATGCTGAAGTTTATCAAAATCTGGATTCAGTCATATTGACAGATAGACCTGTTGCCATCAAGGTACTCAAAGACGATAACCTTTTTATCCATACCGATACTTTGACTGCCGTACGACAACCTGACTCTACACATATCCTCCGTGCCTACCCTTTTGCCAAAATATTTAAGGCCAATATGCAAGGTAAATGCGATTCGATCTTTTATAAAGAAGCCACCGGTATTATCGAATTTCATACAGATCCCGTACTTTGGGTCCAAGGACATCAACTCACTGGGGACACGATGTACGCCTATATTAATGCAAAAAAAGAATCTATCGAATCAGTAGATATAATAGGAAATTCATTTATTATAAGTAAGATAGATACAATTAATGAAGTAGAGTTTAACCAAATGAAAGGACGCAAGATGACCGGATTTTTCGAAAACAACGAAATGAAAAAACTCATCGTCACGGGTAATGGTCAAATCCTTTACTATGCAGACGATGAAGACGAGAAGACCAAAAAGAAAAAACGTATCGGCATCAACAAATCTACCTGTGGGATTATTGAAGTATACCTCAATCAACACAAGATCCAACGGATCTCTTGTCAACAAAAGGCTCAATCTGAATTAGCACCAGAGTCTAAGATACCTAAAGAACAACGCTTTTTATCTAAATTTCTCTGGCGCGAAAAAGAGCGCCCTCAAAAGATACAGGAGATCTTCATCCCTGATCTTCTTAAATACAGAAACGAACAACAAGCCGAACAACGAGCTATAGAAAAACTTAAAAAAGATCCTGATAAAAATCCAGAAGACGACAAACAACAAGAGACTTAGCAAAGGGATGCCGGAAATCCCAAAAAATCTATCCAAAATGGATCAACTCAAAAATAAATTTTTCCGAAACCAAGCACAGATAGCTGCTCAGCTCATTGGTCTAGAAATCGATCATGCTCAGAGTAATTATCCTTACAACAAGGATGCTAAATTCTATCTAGATTTTGCATTGGGAGTATCGGACTACACCCTTAGGTATGCACATTCCAAGATTTGTAGATGCTGTCAAAAAACAAACCGAAGTGGTACATGCATGTGATGGTCTACGGTGAATTTATTCAGAAAATTTGCGTCCAACTATGACAGAAAATCTCCGCACATACTCCCGTTCCCCCTCGAAACGACTTTTACCCGGGTCCAATTCAGGTACCGAAGCCATAGAAGGTTTACTCAAGTTAGCCAAACGCCACTGAACGTGAAAAGATCATCACTTGCAAAATGGTCTATCATGTCAATACTCATGGTGCGATAAGTCTTATAGGAAATGAATCTTCTAAAAGAGCTCTTCGGTCTCTATTACCTAGTCTGAGATTCATTATATTTAATAATAACAAAGACCTTTCAGCCATCACCGAGAAGAGTGCCTGCATCGTACTAGAGACTATACAAAGTACTGCAGGTTTTGTATTAATTCAAAATAATTATCTATAAAAAGTAAAAATAAAATACGAAAAAAACTAGTACTCTAATGATCATCGATGAGATACAACTAGACTTTGGCTGGACAGGAAAACTCTTTATTTTCGAAGACTATCAACTCGTACCCGATATCCTAATGATGGGAAAAGGTATAGGCGGTTGTATTTCTATTGGAGTATTTATAGTCTCTCAAGCACTCATGCAATGTCTCACACACAACCCGGTGCTGTGTGGGTATATCACGCGCGACCTTTAGCGGTTATTCAGTAATAATCGAATTACTTGAAAGGGATTGGATGCAACAGATCGACGAAAAAGAAGCCCTGATCCGAGTATCATTCACTAACCCTGATATCAATTCCATATATGGAAAAGTCCTGATAATATTCCGTCTGCTATTTTCTAGTGAATGTTTGCGAATTCCTATACCATTTGATTATCACCCTAGAAGAGATCCGAAATACTTGTATATCATCTTAGAATCTCTTAACGAAATTCCTTCAACCCCACCCTTATGAAAACTTCTAAGTTACCCATCAAAGATCATAATGATTTGATGACAGTCATCCTACAAGACCACCGAACAAGAGTCGTACTCAACATCGGCAAGATGAATCAAAGAGCATGGGAAGAGACCATGAAAGACGGTTATGTACATCTGGCTCAAAGCCAACAAAAAATAGACCCAATTCTTGATAAATGTAAGTTGCAAGTGAAGGATTTCTACATCAATGAAACAAAAGATGTCCTACTCATTCAAGTGATTCCAACAAAAAAATATAAGGTCTCTGCATGGGGAGAGGCTAATGAGAGGCTTGATAAAATAAACTTCATCAATGAGCTAGAAAAAATTATTGACAATCGCTGGTTGTACGATGATGAAAAATCCTACACCTCCTCCCTCTTCAGAAGTGGGTTGAACAAGATTGTCCAAAAAGTAGGAGAAGAAGCCACTGAATTCATCATTGAAGCCAAAGACCAAAACAATGATAAAGCATTTCTCAACGAAGGTGCTGATCTAATATTCCATTTTTTAGTCCTTTTAAATACCAAAGGATTCCTTTTCAAAGACATCGTGAAAGTCCTAAAGAAAAGACAACAACGAGGCAAGATTACACATAAAATAGAAAACCTAAGAAATAAGATTCATAAATAAAGAACTATGATTGAGCCTTTAACCCCTTCCTCACAAAATTTAAGATTAGTCCTCGATTTTCTGGGTAAAACCAAGTGATCGTAGGATCTCTCCGATACCAAGTAAGTTGTCGTTTAGCATAGCGCCGAGTATTTTTTTTTATTCCATCTACTGCTTCTCGAAGCGTACATTGTCCCTCAATGTATCGAAAAATCTCTTTATAACCCACCGTTTGTAAAGCATTCAAATGTCTATAAGTATAACATTCTCCAGCCTCTTGTAGCAAACCCATCTTCATCATTTGATCGACCCTTTGTTCAATGCGCCGATAGATCTGCTCACGAGGTAAGATTAATCCTATTTTGATCAAGCGAAAATCGCGTGGCCTAAACATCGATTTTTGAAAAGATGAAAAGGGCTGCCCTATAGCCTTGATCACTGCCAAAGCACGTATCAACCGCTGAGGATTTCGAAGATCTACCCTTTGATAATAAACAGGGTCTTGAGATTTGAGCTTTTCTTGTAAAAAGGCTAAGCCCTTTTCTTTCAATTCCGTGATCCATTCTTCTCGGACGATGGGGGATATTTGAGGAAAGAGATTCAATCCTTTGGTCACGGCTTTTTCATATAGCCCAGATCCACCCGTCATCAAGACTACATCAACTTTTGAAAATAGCGATCGAATCTTTTGCAAGGCATCCCTTTCAAAGTCTCCAGCTGTATAGGCCTGATGAACGTTCAACTGCCCTATAAAATGATGAGGTATAGTCTCAAGCTCGACATCCGAAGGCATGGCCGTACCTATCTTCAACTCCTTATAAAATTGCCTCGCATCACAAGAGAGAATCTCCGTACCTAACTCCTGAGCTAAAAAGATTGAAAACTTTGTCTTACCCACCGCTGTAGGTCCTACGATCAAAATTAAAGTCTTCATATATCAAAGAATGATGCCCTCGATCTATCATCAAGGTGTCAGTAAAGTCTCTAATTTTTTCACGATTTGATCTTTAGTAGGCGTTTGAGTTCCCAACTTCTCTATACTGATCATCCCATCTTTATCGATGAAGATCCAAGAGACCCTATTGGCATTGCTTAATTTTCTTGTAGGAGGATTAATAGGAGCATATACAGGTATCGTATAGTTATTGGCCCTCATGAAATCGAAGATATTATCCGGACTAGTATCTTGGGATACAAGCAAGAAAGTTACTTTCCCCTTGTAAGTATCATAAAGATCTTGCAATATAGGGATCTTTTGAAGACAAAGAATACAAGAAGTACTCAAAAAGTGAATAAAAATCACTTTACCCCTCGATTGAGAAAGATCCATAATACTACCGTCCATAGCTTTCAATTTCCATTGAAAATCAGCGTCTAGTAATATATTAGCTGAAACGAATTTCATTTTAGGGGTAATCTTTTCACCTGTTACCCAAACCCAAACCATCCGTCTGATCTCCTTCCCTGGTGGGGTATAAATGATCCACCATATAGCAATCAACAAAATAATAATATCTAAAACACGACGCCACTTCATTTCAAAACAATTTTGAGCAAATATACTTTTTCCTAGAAATATTGGATTTTTTCTATACTTTCTAAATTTTTCATGAAGTCTTACAAAGCCGATTATAAAGCCAATAGTCAACTAAGACCAAAGCTGTCATGGCTTCTACGATAGGTACAGCACGCGGTACGACACAGGGATCATGCCGTCCCTTACCCTCTACAATGGTAGGATGATATTGCTTATCTATAGTCATTTGAGACTGCATAAGGGTGGCCACAGGTTTGAAAGCTACTCGAAAATAGATGTCCATGCCATTGGATATTCCCCCTTGGATGCCTCCAGAAAAGTTGGTTTTGGTGTATCCGTCAGTATCGAAAAGATCGTTATGTACAGAGCCTTTCATTCGGGTACCGGAGAAGCCACTGCCATATTCAAAGCCCTTGACTGCATTGATCGATAGCATGGCCTTGCCTAATTCAGCATGCAACTTGTCAAAGATAGGCTCTCCGAGACCTATCGGGGCACCTTGAATCACACAGCTGACCGTCCCACCTATGGTATCTCCTTCCTTACGGACTTGTTTGATCAAAGCTATCATCTGCGCTGCCAAGTCTGGATTAGGGCAACGAACCAATGTATCTTCTACTATAGAGAGATCGAGTTCTTGGTAAGATTTCTCTAATGTCAATGCTCCGACAGAAGACACATAGGCAGTGATCTTCACTTCTTTCAACAATTGTTTAGCGATGGCCCCAGCCACTACACGACAAGTAGTTTCTCGTGCAGAAGAACGCCCACCACCACGGTAGTCCCTCAAACCATATTTTTTATCATAAGTAAAGTCTGAATGCGAAGGGCGATATACTTCTTTGAGATGTGTGTAATCTTGAGACTTTTGATCTTCATTGGGTAAAATAAAGCCAATAGGGGTACCGGTAGTCTTACCCTCAAAGAGACCGGAGAGAAAGGTGACCTCATCGCTTTCTTTTCGTTGAGTCACGATATTGGATTGACCTGGTCTCCTACGATCCAACTCATGCTGGATTTGTTGAAGATCTAAACTTAGACCTGCTGGACATCCATCGATTACTCCTCCAAAAAAAGGTCCATGACTTTCACCAAAAGTGGTCAATCTAAATAAATTACCAAAAGTATTCCCCGCCATGATCGTTTTCAAACCTTTAATTCTACATAGATAGGACGTCCTCGATGGTTCATACGATTCATCCCTTTCAAAACCTTAGCCTCATGGCGGCTGTCCACTTCAAAAAACGAGGATTTATTTGATATCTCGATACGTCCAATATCAATATTTCTGGTATTAGTAGCTTGATTGATTAACTGGATTAATCCGAGTTTAGTCAAATCGTCTTTTGCGCCTATATTCAAAAAAATCTTTGAAAAATCTACGTGTCTACCTCTTGTAGTAAAATCATTTCTCTTTCTATCAAAAGTACTATCGATAGGGACAAATGTGGACGTAATATTGATGTCTCGTATATCTTTGTAATAGACGAGAAAACGATTAAATTCTACCGATGCAAAACGCTTGATGAGTTCCTCTCGATCGAATGCACTCAATTTTTCGTAAATCATTGGAAGATAACTCTCCATCGAATGACCGTCTACGACAACTTTTTCTATTTTATTGATCAAATGAAAAAGTTGTTTCTCACAGATTTCTCTACCAGTGGGCACCATCAATCGTTCAAATTTTTTTCTGATTTTTTGTTCGAGCTCTCTGAGTCTACGGGTCTCTCTCGAATATATAATGCAAATAGATACCCCTTGATTGCCGGCTCGACCTGTACGGCCACTACGGTGTACATAAGTCTCGTTCTCATCCGGTAGATTGTAATTGATCACGTGAGTGATGTCACTGACATCTATACCACGAGCAGCTACATCTGTAGCTACAAGAAATTGTAAGCATTTTTTTCTAAAACGGTTCATGACCGACTCGCGTTGAGTTTGTGAGAGATCGCCATAAAGAGCGTCGGCATTGTATCCATCTTGGATCAAGTGATCGGCAACCTCTTTGGTTTCCCGGCGAGTGCGGCAGAATATGATCCCATAAATATCTGGATTGATGTCAGCAATGTGTCTTAAGGCTAAGTACTTGTTTTGACTACTAACCATATAATAGACGTGCTTAACGTCATCGGAAGCCAAATTGCGTTTCCCTGTAGTGATCTCCATAGGATCTATCAAATAGGAATTAGCGATGGTATTCATCTCCCTGGACATGGTAGCGGAAAACAACAAACTTTGCCGCTTATTAGGTAATTGTCTCACGATAGCATCAAGCTCGTCTTTAAAGCCCATATTCAACATTTCATCAGCCTCGTCGAGCACCAAATAACGAATATCACCTAACTTAAGATCTCCTCGGCGCATGAGATCTGTGACTCGTCCAGGTGTACCTATGATAATATGGCTACCTTTTCGCAAGGCCTTGATTTGGGTTTCGATATTAGCTCCACCGTATATAGATATGATCTCTAGCTTGGATAAATATCGAGCAAAACGGAGGAAATCACGTGTGATCTGTAGGCACAATTCGCGTGTAGGACAGAGTACTAAGGCTTGCGGGATTTTGAAGTCAGGGAGTGTTTTCTGAATGAGAGGTAAGCCAAAAGCAGCCGTTTTTCCTGTGCCAGTTTGGGCCAAAGCGATCAAGTCTCTTTCAGAATCTAATAAATAAGGGATAGATCGCTGTTGTATTGGAGTAGGTGTAACAAAACCTATCTCCTCCAATGCCTTGAGGATTTCAGGTTTTAATTTGACTTCTTCAAATGTTTTCATAAGTAATAGTTCATGCTTCAGAAGAACTGAGGCAATAAACACAATGGAATTGCTTGAAATGTAGTATAAAATTCCATTTAAAAGCTACAGTTTTCAGAAGAAAATTGGACAGGCAAATCTAAGCAAAATAAACTGGATTAATGGTAAATATGATTCAATATCTTAATCTTCGGTTAAGAAGTTAGAAATAATTTTTATTCATCTTACCTCCTTTTACTCAAACTTACTAAAACCTTTCCTTTGGATTTATTTCATCGAAAGAATTCGTCTGGTGCATCTTGATAATCGCCTTCATTGGGTTTTCTAAGCAAAGTACTGCGTCATAAATTTCCCATCTAACGTTGTAAGTAAAGGAGAGTAATGCATCAAACTGATTCTTTATCAGCTGCACCTTGATAGTACTACTCACTTGTCTTCTCATCTTTTTAAAGATCATACTGCAAAAGATCTTCAGCCTATTACTCAGTGATAGTTTGCCCCTCTTCTACATCCAGGACCAGTATGACCACAATCGATCGCACATATTCCTACAAGATCTTTCTTTGTAGTCAAGTAAAGAATTCCGAATTCTCTAATAAAGTTTAAATATTTTTGATCCGTTCTCATCATTTCATTATATTTAAGTAATATAGTTAATCCCTCATCTATATTATATCACTACCTTCTGACTTGATGAGTTGTCGGGTTTGATCATTGTACCGTAGAAGTAATAAAATAGCTGCTATAGTAAGTCCTACACCTAGACCAATCCAAATCCCCAAGGCACCCATCTCCATGGTTACAGAACAGAACCAACCCAAAGGCATAGCAACGATCCAGTAAGCAAAAAAGCTGATCCACATAGGAATTTTCACATCGTGCATCCCTCTCAAAGCGCCGAGAGCTACCGTTTGTATACCATCAGACAACTGAAAAAGTGCCGCTACGACAAGTAATTGAGCAGCTATGACTACCACTTTATCGTCATCGAGATAGAGCGATGGTAAATCATACCTCCAAAAAATAAACCCTATACCACACAATGACATGAAGATCATTGACATCAAAATGACTGACCAACCTGACCGTCTGAGTTCGACATAATTCTTCAAGGCACGTTGATTGCCTATCCTGACAGTAGCAGCCACAGCAAATCCCATACCCAACATATAAGTAGTCGAGGATAGACTAGTTGTGATCTGATGAGCAGCGAGTTGCTTTGCTCCGGAAAAACCCACTATGAAAGAAGCTACAGTAAAAGCCCCCACCTCAAACAACATTTGTAAGCCCGTCGGTATCCCTATAGCTAGTATCTTTCTAAAACAGACTTTGTAAAATTTTCTATATTCGAGCTGCTGGTAACATTTACGAACTTTAACATTCCGATAGAGCAATAAAAACAGCCCGATTAACATAGCTGTACGGGTGATCAAAGTAGCATAAGCTACTCCAACAATCCCCAATTTAGGGAAGCCGTATTCACCATAAATCAAGAAATAATTAAAAATAATATTGAAAACAACTCCTATCCAGGTGATCACCATCCCTGGAATAGTCAAAGACAAACCCTCAGCAAACTTACGGAGACTCTCAAACAAGATCCACGGGATTAGAGAAATCGCTATGATATTTAAAAAAGGTGCTGCCTGAACCACTACTTCTTGATCCTGCCCTAAATGTGGTAAAACTGGAAGGAAAATATGAATGAGGAAATACATTAACACTGATAATAAAAGGTTGATCACTAAACCGTGATGTAAGATGGTCACCCCATTTTTATAATCTCCCTGAGCATCAACCTCAGCAACCAAGGGTGAAAGGGCAGAAGCCATCCCCCAACCAAAGACCATGATGATGTAAAAAACTGCATTGGCTAGGGATACTGCTGCTAAAGCTACCTCACCTAACGAACCGACCACGATATTGTCAGCCAAGTTGATGCAAATCTGACCTACTTGGCCGAAAGCCACTGGTAAAGCCAATTGGAAATTCCTTTTGATATGTTGCGAAAGATTCAAAAACATCAGTTTGTAAACTTCAAAGATATAAAATCTACTAACAGTATTCAAACCTTAAATATTGTAGTATTTAACCTTGTTATAGGTCAAACAGATTGATCAAACTTCCTTTTTCATAAAGGGTAATTTGATGACCTGAGCAGGGACACATTTGTTTCGTATTGAAACCTGAAGTGCTGTACCCTCCTTAGAAAAAGCTGTGGGTACATAGCCTAGACCGATGCCCTTTTTTAAAATGGGCGATACAGTACCTGAGGTGACATGACCGATTGGATCACCTTGAAGGTCAATCAAAGGGTATCCTTGTCTAGGGATACCTTTCTCCTCTAAGATAAAGGCGATCAATTTCCGAGAGAGACCTTGTTCCTTTTGCTTCAAGAGCACCTCTTTCGCGATAAAATCTTTGCTGAATTTGGTAATCCATCCTAGACCAGCTTCCAATGGTGTAGTATCATCGGTGATGTCTTGACCATAGAGACAATACCCCATCTCCAAACGTAAGGTATCCCTGGCGGCCAATCCGCAAGCCTTGATATTATAAGGCCTACCTGACTGAAAGATTTTTTTCCAGACCTCTTGGGTGTGTTCATTCTTTAAATAGAGTTCAAAACCTCCAGCTCCTGTGTAGCCTGTAGCCGAGATAATCACTTGATCGACTCCAGCAAAAGTACTTACAACAAAGTGATAAAAAGAGATTTCTTGGAGCGGGATATTTGTCAGCGGTTGAAGGATCTCCAGAGCTCTTGGACCTTGTACGGCCAACAAAGCATATTCTTGAGATCGATCAAAAAATTCGGTAGCAAAATGATTGTTTTGATTGATCCATTGGGCATCCTTTTCGATATTGGCTGCGTTGACCACGAGCATAAATTCTTCTTCAGCCAGCTTGTAGATGATCAGATCATCAATGATACCACCTGACTCATGGGTCATGCAAGAATACTGGGCTAGACCAGGATTGAGACGAGATACATCATTAGTGGTTAAGTACTGAAGAAGATCTTTAGCCTGTCTTCCACGGATGAAAAATTCGCCCATATGGCTGACGTCAAAAAGGCCTACAGCATTTCTAACAGCTATGTGTTCTTCTTGGATACTGGTGTATTGTATGGGCATATGAAAGCCCGCAAAAGGGGCCATTTTAGCCCCGAGTGCTAAATGGATATCATAAAGGATAGTTTTTTTCATTTTCTTTTTAAATAGAGTTCCTGAAAAAAGTAAGGTTGGGGTACATCATTCACCAGCATACTCAGCAAAATTTCTGGGGGTTTCATACAAGATGATTTTTAGCGCAAGCTTCTCAAGGATCTTTTTCCGAATCTTTTGCCAGATCAGGACAACGATATTTTCCGTGGTGGGATTGAGCAAGCGGAATTCTTCCACATCCAAATTGAAATTCTTATGATCAAAGGGCTCTTCTACCTCGCGATGAATGATCTCTTTGAGTTCTTTAAGGCTCATGACAAAGCCGGTTTGCGGATTCACTTCACCAGTAATGCTCACGATGAGTTCATAATTGTGCCCATGATAATGAGGATAGGCACATTTACCGAAGATCTCTTCATTCTGGGTCTGATCCCAATGGTCATTGTAGAGACGGTGGGCAGCATTGAAGTGGGTCCGCCTGCTAATGGTTACCTTCATGATTTTAATTTTTCCGCATATCGCTCGATGATAATTCTAAGCCAAATGGCATAATATTCAGGATGGATTCGGATCTCCTTTATCAACTCCGACAGCGCAATCCACCGCCAAGTAGTCACTTCTTTTGGGTTGACCTTCGGAATACCCTCATATCGCCCCAGCAAAACGTGATCTAGTTCGTTCTCGATCAGTATATTATCCATCTCAGCCTTGTAGGTGAAATAAAACTGCTCTTCAAGTGGGCAATCAAAACCCATCTCTTCGACCAGGCATCGGTGGGCTGCCTCGATGGTAGTTTCCCCCTGACGGGGATGACTACAACAAGTGTTGGCCCATAGAAGTGGGGAGTGATATTTATGGGCAGCTCTTTGTTGTAACATTAGTTCATGTCGGTTGTTGAACACGAATATAGATATGGCACGATGGAGCAAGCCCTCTATATGTGCCTTTTGCTTATCCATCAATCCTAGTACTTCATCTTGAGTTCCTACCAATATGACTTGTTCTCCTTTAGCCTTCATTTTTTTTTGAACTCCAAATGTATTCAATATTACGAATCATTGCTCCAAAAAAGCTTTTGGTCAACCCTCCTCTAGACAGCTATAGACTGAATGGTGTAAATTTGACACTCAATGTGTCTAAAATTATGGACTATTCAATAGTAATTTATCTCTTTTGCATTCTCGTTATTGCTTCTTACCTGTTTGACATGGTCGCTCGAAGGACGAAATTCCCTTCAGTGATTTTATTGATCTTATCAGGTATGGGGATGAAATTATTGGCTGAATCATTTCACTACGAGATCCCTGAGCCTTTTATGAAAGAGATCTTGCCGAGTTTGGGAAATGTCGGCTTGATTTTGATCGTATTAGAGGGGGCGTTGGAATTAGAGATTACTATTGAAAAAAAAAGTTTAATCTTTCATAGCTTCTTCGTTGCGCTAATTACTTTACTACTCACTTCTATAGTGATTGCATATGGCTTACAAAGGTTATGTACCGATACGTTGTCTTATCTGACTTATTTGAGGCATGCCGTTCCTTTTGGTGTGATCAGCAGTGCGGTGGCTATCCCAAGTGTAGCAGCACTCACAGGGGTTAAAAAGGAATTCGTCATTTACGAATCGACTTTTTCGGACATCTTAGGTATTATACTTTTCAACTTCATATTGAATAATGATGAAATCAAAGTGGGGGCCTTCGGACAGCTCAGCTTGGACATACTTATGGTTTTCATTGCTTCTATCCTGGTGACTTACTTGCTACTCCAATTGATGGATAAAATTAGTCATCATGTAAAATTTTTCCTCATCCTCTCGATTCTCATCTTGACCTATCTTATCGGAAAACATTATCATCTCTCTTCTTTGATCATCATTTTTTTCTTCGGATTGTTTTTGAAAAATACTTGTACCTTCATCCCTAGGAAATTTATAAGATTCCTTCCATTGGAAAAAGCCAAGGAAGATCTGCATCAATTTTTTCTACTGACTGCTGAGAGTGCTTTCCTTATCCGAACATTTTTTTTTCTATTCTTTGGCTTCTCTATCGATTTGGAACACTTAAAACATCCAGATGCTTATCTGTATGGAGGAGTTATCTTATTGATCATCTATATGATACGACTAATTTATCTGGGGTTAATCCAACGAAAAAATCTATTACCTGAGGCCCTTATCGCGCCGAGGGGCTTGATTAGTATACTTTTGTTCTTACAGTTTTATGACCATCTGAATGCTAGAAACGAATTACACCAACTGATCGTTAAAGAAAACACCCTATTGATCGTCATCTTTGGCTCTATGTTGATCATGATGTTAGGCATCGTGAAATTCGGAGAAAAGAGATCAACAAAAAAACAGCATTCGAAGTGATCCAAAAGTGGCGTTCTATCCTATTCTTTTGTGAAAGCCTCCGTAGCGATTATATCCTCCAGTTGATCGTTTCCCTATAAGGTAATAAAATCATGATCTCTTTGATGTTGTCTACCGTCTTGGCTCTGATGAGGAGAGCTACTAAAAATCCTGACCTATGATAAAAGCTTTGAAATTAGCCCCATTCATGCTATGATCGGCTGCATTGACTACGTTGCCATTTAATTCCATCTGTACCTCTTTTTGTGGTCCTGTCAGGATTGTATAGATTTTTTCGATCAGATCCAAGCTTTGGTACTTTGATATAGCTCTGGAAGAGCTTTTTGGACAAGTTTTAAGCTAAAATCTCCTACCTTTTTTTGTTTGAACTTCTTCCACTCGACTGGATAGCTCACAAGTAAATTGATGATCAGTATACCCTGATAGTCCTGTAAGACTTTCAGTTGAATTATGTCTTTCCGAAAGAGATCCCCAGTGTCACTGTCCTGTTTCGTATAGTCAAGATGGATGGATGATATCGGAAATTGTACTAGTATCGAAGTGATTGGTCGTGCTAGAGAAGTGAGTATCCAGTCGAAAATACCTCCTGTCCCTTCAAAAGGGGAGATAACGTTTCATCGTTGAAATTTAGCTCAAATATATCGGTATCGATAACCAAAACACCTCACTCAATGTCTCAAAAGTTCATCCTAATACATGAGTAAAATGGACAAAACGATGAAGAAAACCTAAGGCCTTCTCATCGATATTTTTGATGCGTCTTGATAGTCTTCCATCTTTGATGTTGATATATTAAGTAGCTGATTTATAGTTTTTATTGATCTTTTTATAGACCTTGAACAAGGTGATAAGTTGATCCTCATAAAGGCCTGCATGCTAGATAAATCGATCTTCATCGTTCAATTCCTATAACCCTCACGCTATAGATCTTTTTCAAACCGTCCTTGGTTATATCAGAAGTGACAATAAGGTTGTAGCCTCAAATATGTTATATATATATCAGCATTATGATTAAACAGCTTATAGATCTCCGCTAAGCTCGTTTGAGATCCTTTCAGATAAGCATGTATGAGCATCAGAGGAAAGTTTACTAGAAGATCAAAAGGATATATAGGCTTATAGCCAACCTCTTCAAGACATCGCCTAGCGTATCACTGATCTTTTTCTCCAGGATTTCATTGATAATCTCTAAAAAACTTCTCCTTATGGGTATGATCACAATCCAAGGAAGGGTATATCATAGAGATCGGGACGATCTGAGAGAAGCATTGACTGCTCGAGCTGTTTGATGTACTTATAGATGATCTCAAGCATTTTACCAGGTAAACTGCTGAGCTCAATACGGATTGGTATACATAACATTCGTTATAAACCCCTACATCAAAGACTGTAGGGATGATTTCTTTTGCACTCATGTTTTTTGACTATTAAAAGTTTTTATCCTTTGCCTATTATTCCGCTGCAAAGCGCATTGTAATGGTCTTCCGATACATTTTTCATATTGGTCAAGTATAGCGCGATGAATTCCTTTATGTAGATTGCCTTTTGATAGATAACCTTTGACTGCGCTTCGGCAAACCGATCCTTTCTCACCGCCGCAACAAAGTTTGTTTCGGACAAGGAAATGATCTTAAAGGCCGATTCATAGAGAAAATGATCACCCTCTTTATAATCGAGCAATGACTCGATTGTCTTATCATTCAAGCTCATATTCTTTAGATGGGCTTGAGAGGGTCTTGATCCCTATCGTTCATAATTAAAGTTTTTATCGTTTACTATTTCGTTCTTGACTCACAGCTTATTACACCGGTCTACAGTTGCCTTATCTGGCGATTCTGAACACGGGATTATCTGCAGCCCTCCTAACAACTAATCTTATCTCTCTATCGGATAGGGGTTTTATATAATCTTGAATGCCTTCTCCAAGAGTTATTTCAGGAAGATTAGGTGCATAATAATCATATTTTCTTTTAGCTGATTCAGAAAGAACTGATAACTGATTTAGCCCAAGATAAAAGGAAATAAATATTTATTCATAACCCAATTCCTCATCAACTTCAACTAATTCTTTTAAGTCAGGCTTTCGATTGTCAAAATGTTTTACTGTATTTTTCACAGAAAGTAAATTTGTGGCCTGAAGTCTCTTGAATTGACTAATTTCATCAAATAAAACTTTCATATTATCCTTGTTAAAAATAAAATCAGATATATTTATATTTAATATTTATTAAATCCTGGTTTATAATTAATTATTTTATGAATTAAAATAAATTATCATTATTAATACCATTAAAATCAATTATATATTCATAATATATTTTAAAATATTATAATAAATAATTATTTACTCTATCAACTTATTTATTATTTTCATATATATCAGTATTCTTAATGATTAAAAGATTTTCTTTATTGAGTACGTAAAAATTTACCATGGGGCCCAAAAAAATGTATTTCCATTCCTTCAGGTACAAAAATAGATTCTTACCCAATGAAACTAGCATGTGTATAAATAATCATCTGCTTCGATTTCCTATCTCTATATTTAAACAATAAAAAATTACTAAATTCAATCATCTTCACCTCATCCGTTGGCGCCCTACCATCCGGTTCGAAGTATCGGATGGAATTACCTCTAACAAATGCAAAAAGATTAATCCCATCCACCGCACTAGTAGAGTAAAGATTGATCCAGCATGCCAGCCAATGCGCATCAGCACTCAATACCACCCAGAAAGATCAGAATCAAACACTCCCCACCTATACATCATAATATTTCACCCCCATCCACATAGTCCAACACGACATCGGCCTGGAATTACACAAGAGGCCTATGGTAAAAATATCTCCTTCCATCTTGCTGTGATGATCGAAATCAATAGGTAAAGGAGCTAGAAGGAAAGTGGACAGCATACACTGATTCCTGCGTAGTCTTTATATCAGGGGGGATTTCTTGAACTCATTTTTCTAAACATTGTACCTATTGATGATATGAAGTAATTATGTTAAAAGTTTTGATGGTTTCATTTGTGCTAGTTTCTCTAAGATTGTTTCGCTTACCCTGATCCAGCATTTGAACGGGTTCTTCTTAAAGCTCGTTTTTAATATGCATAGAGAGGGATAGGTAATGTTTAAGATATATTTTATCACATAGTATCATTATATATATATATGTTTTCATAACAAATAAATATGATATGCTATGAATATTAAAAATATTAAAACTCAGATGAAAAAAAGTATATTGGAGTTTTGTATCCTTAGTATTATCAAAGATGGAGAGGTCTATGCATCAGATATCATCGATACACTGAAGCACGTTAAATTCTTTGTAGTAGAAGGTACAATCTATCCGTTGCTGACCCGATTGAAAAATACCAGTTTGCTCCATTATCGATGGAAAGAGTCTTCTTTCGGTCCACCAAAAAAGTATTTTCCCCTTACAACTAAAGGAGAAGCTGTGCTCAAAGAATTGAATGAGACTTGGAATGAACTCTCCGAATCTGTCGATCAACTCAGAAAAAAAACACACACATCATGAATTAGACGATCAAAATCAACTTAGTTGAATTTGTTTACAACATGGAAGAAAAGGCCTATGACCTATTCAAAAAGTACTTCTCAGAAGAAGGTATTTTCCTCAAAGAGTACTGAAAAAACTGAAGATATCATGTACGATATTGAGCAATGTATTGTTAACCTATTCAAAACTAGTTTTCAAGGCCGTGAAATTATCCTATCAACTGATGTTGAGGAGGTTATCTAAATCATGAAGGGGCCTGAGTCCTATCTCAGCGAAGATGAAGAAGAACAGGTAAAATTTCAAGAAATATCGAGACATACCGCTTATCAAAAAAAGACTTTTTAGGCATCCTGAAGAAAAATATCTCACTTAAATATCTAGTGGATTGACTATTTATCTTGGGGTGGATTCCACCTGGATACGAATCTTGGCTCTGGCCTTAGCGATGTTATTCATTCCATTCATCCCCTATCCTATTAGGATACATTATTTTCTGGATCCTAGTACCTTATGCTAAAACTACTGTAGAGAAGCTCTAAATGCATGGAGAGCTTGTGAATTTTAACACGATCAAAAAATCTTTTAAAAAGTAAAGCGTTGTAGCTGACTCAAAATTGAGATCACCTATAAACCTGATAATAAATATTCTAGAAAAAATCATAAGACATTTTTCTCGATGGGCTATAGTAGTACTAAGGAGTTGCTTCATCCTTGGGGTTGGCTGTGATCAGTCTATAGTGTCTTTTTTTTGTTTCATAACATCCATATGTATTTCCAGCCGATAAAAAATTTGTGTTTTTTTCAACTTTTTGATTTACAGCTTTGACTCCACCCCGATGTATTACCTCAGGATCCTGTTCATAAGTCTATTGGTCCTGATTCCGGTTATCATAGTTATGTTGTTTTGAATCAAGTTTTTGTACCATGTTTTTCGATTGAAAAAATTATTGATGACTGATTTACTCATCCTATGGTACATGGCGATAGCAAGTAACATTATATCCGGTATGATCTACATCGATCAATTCTAATATGATATCTCATCTAGGAAGACTATACACCTTAATAGATCTCAACATGAATGAAATATTATATTCAACGAATATCCTGAAAAAAAACACTTTTGAATATAACTTTGACCGGTTCATCCCCCTACTGGTATTATTTCAGGACAAGATCATTTCCCCGATAGAGGTAGCCTTTCAAAAATCAAATGATGATATTATCTATCCTGAGGTCATCCTTATCTCCAAAGGAAATAATCGAAAAGATTCTCAAAAAAAAGATGCCAATCATCCGATACCAATACAGTTTTGAGCCTAATATCTCTACCATGTACCTTGATAATTTTTTCAGTATCACACTTCGAGTATCATTTATATTCAAAATCGTGATGTTAAAGATCTATTTATCATAATTTCAAAACTTCATGATGAAAAAATAGAAAACTCATTGATTTTATCACACCGAAGGCCGGTGGAATATGACCCAAGACGGACTGGAATGCGTCATCTCGGGATGCCCTTATCGTGATGATGAAATATTTAAATCGGTAGACTAACCTGATGAATCAAAACAATCGTATAAATTGACTGATTGATTAACTTCAAACCCTCATTGATCCTCCAAGAGACTATAGGCACTCTTCCACAGTCTTCTATGGTCTTTTTGAGTATTTTTGCCCGCATGAAAAATCACATCGGCCAATTGATTTATGCTTTATTTCGTTGGAAAATAGAGACCAAAGTTCCTTTAGAATCTTTCAAAAAAAGTGTACTCATCGCTGCTCCACATACTTCAAACTGGGATTTGGTCTTCTCTCTAGCAGGCTTCTGGATCCTTCAGCTCAACATAAAATTCTTTATCAAAAACAAACATACTCAAAGCTGGTACGGTTGGTTGCTCAAATTCTTAGGTGCTATAGGAGTCAACCGACCTCAAAGAAATAACCTAACTCAATACGTTATAAATCTTTTCAACGAAAAAGATCAATTCATCTTGATGGTCCCAGCCGAAGGAAGCCGCAAACGTGTCACACGGTGGAAAACTGGTTTTTATTACATTGCTCAAGGCGCCGGTGTACCCATCGCTCTAGGAGCTTTAGATTATCGATCGAGGACTGCTAGTGTTAATAAGATCCTCTATCCTAGGGGGAATTTTAAAGAAGACATGAAGATAATCGAAGCTCATTATCAAAAATATACTGGGAAATATCCAGAAAATTTCAATCCTAAAATATTTTAATTGATGGAAAAAGATTCGACAATCCTACTAAAACGACTCAACGAAACTAATGATAATACTTTAATGAAGACACTCCATATTACCTACATCAAAGTGGGATCTGATTTTCTGGTCGCCCAAATGCCTGTCGATACGCGTGTGCATCAGCCGATGGGTTTTCTGCACGGGGGGGCTACCGTGGCACTAGCTGAAAGTACTGGGAGTATGCTTTCAGCCTACACTGTCAATCGGGAAAAATTTCAGGTATTTGGTCTGGAGATCTCAGCCAACCATATCCGTTCCAAAAAAAAAGGAATCCTCTCAGCTACCGCATGCTTGATCCACAAAGGCAAGACTACTCATTTCATCCAAATCGAGGTGTGTGATGAAGACGGGCTTCTCATCAGCCAGTGTAAGATGACCAACATCATCTCCCCTAAAAAATAAGTATTCGAGTGAAAAAATATGATCTCCCTCAACTTTATAAAGCAGCCTTAAAAGCTTATCAGGCCCAACGAAAATTTGCCCTCTTCAGAAAACCTGGAGGAGATATCATAGAACTTTATATCCACAATCCGGACCAAACTTCTCAAGAAGATCATTTTCTCATTGGGAGCTTCAATCATGACCATACGATCCGGATTTGTCCCAGTAAAATCCTCTATGCCAAAATCCCATCGTCCTCCCCCTCATCAGAGTACAAGACGCTCAAACACTATTGGCAGGAAACTCCTTCGACCGAATACATCCGTATGATCAACGCAGCTCTGAAACAACTCCATACTGGAATATTGAAAAAGGTAGTACTTTCTCGGATGAAAAAGATTCCCTTCAGAAGGCTGGCCTTAAAAACCAGTTTTCAAAACCTACTTACTGCACACCCAGAGGGTTTGGTTAATCTCTGGTATGAGCCCAAGTATGGCCTGTGGATAGGAGCTACACCGGAGTTACTCCTTCGTATCAAGAACAAAAAACTACAATCAGAAGCCTTAGCTGGAACCCTATCAAGCGATATTTCTGCGTTCACCTGGACCTTTAAAGAATTGGAAGAGCATCATATGGTACTCAGGCATATCACGAACATTTTACAAAACTATTCCGGAAAAATATCTATTGGAAAGACTGGTAGTCTGAGTACTGGCCGAATTAAACACCTCAAGACAATGATCGATTTTTCCTTTTCGGAAATGCCGGATTCTCATACATTGCTCCATCACTTACACCCTACACCGGCCGTATGTGGCTTACCACAAAAAGCCGCTCTGAATTTCATCTTGAATCACGAAGACTACAACCGGACATTTTATGCCGGATACATTGGTCCTATTAAAAAAAACATTACGGAACTCTACATCAATTTGAGGTGTGCTCAGATCCATCAAGGAGAGATTGTGCTATACGTTGGAAGTGGGATTACTGCTCAGAGCGAACCTGAAAAAGAATGGCTGGAAACGGAAATCAAAGCAGAAAACACACTCTCACAACTTCATTTCAGATGAAGTGTTCAGATCCTTTTTCTCCGGTTTCTCCGGTCGACAATACGGACGGATGATCAAACGTACGCTTTTATTATATTGAAAGTATTGAATAACCCAATTCATCAAAGCAATCATACGATTGCGAAAACCTACCAGGTTAACCAGGTGAATAAACATCCACACCAACCATGCGGTGAATCCTTTCAACTTAAGCCAAGGTAGATCACATACGGCCTTATTCCTACCGATCGTAGCCATCGAACCTAAATTTCGATACCTGAAAGGTTTCATCTTTTGACCAGCTGCCAAACGATTGAGATTTTTTGCCAAGCGGATACCTTGCTGGACTGCCGGTTGTGCCGTCATTGAATGTCCATGAGGATAGCGTTTGTCACCCTTCATTGAAGCTACATCACCGATAGAAAAAATCTCTTCATATCCTTGTATCCGGCTATAGGTATCGACTAAAAACCGCCCACGCTCTATAACCTTCTTCTCAAATCCATCGATCAATGCTCCCTTCACTCCGGCAGCCCATATCACATTGAAAGACTCTAACCGGGCGTTTTCCATATGGACTACCTCTCCATTATAGTCCTTTACAGGAGCATTTAACCAGACATTAACATCCATTTCTTTGAGGTTTTTCAAGGCTATTTCGGCTGATGCTTCAGACATACCGTCTAGTAACCGAGGGGTCGCCTGTATTAAGTGAATGTTCATACGACGGATATCTAAGTCAGGGTAATCATGCGGCAATACATGTCTTTTGAGTTCGGCAAAAGCGCCTGCCAACTCTACTCCCGTAGGCCCCCCCCCTACGATGACAAAAGTCATCAGGCGTTCGCGCTGTTTGAGATCGTCAGTGAGTAAAGCTGTTTCAAAACTCTGTAGAATACAACTCCGCAAATCCAATGCTTCAGTGATTGACTTCATTGGCAAGGTAAAGTGCTCAATACGTTCGTTGCTAAAATAATTAGTCTTCGAACCTGTAGCTAGAATCAAATAATCGTAAGTGAGTGTTCCGATATCGGAAAAAATACTCCGTTGATCCGGATCGATACGACGGACATGAGCCAGTCGAAAATAGAAATTTTCCGTCTTTTTGATGATCGTCCGAACTGCATGAGCAATAGAGTCCGGTTCTAAACCCGCTGTAGCCACTTGATAAAGCAAAGGTTGGAAAGTATGGTAATTGTTGCGATCGATGAGTACTACTTGAAATTTTTCTCTATCGAGCCGCTTAGCGATCTGCAATCCACCAAAGCCGGCGCCGATGATCACTACCCTTTTCAAGCTCCTGTCCGGAATATTCATATCTAAAACTTCAAGTGGTAAAGTTATAAGATATTTCACTTTGGCTGGAAACTCAACCTATAGGCTCGATCTGATGATCCATCCATATAAACTATTTAACTCGCGCAAGGGTCAGCCTATCATGGATAGACAATATGATAGTCTCTACCCCCGCATCTTTCTGAAGCTTTTTGTTGTATACCCGAATAACTGAAGCCTGCTTATCATCTGCATTAGATGCTTTGAGCACCTTATTCGACTAAATGACATTGTCAGTGAGAATGATCCTATCGGTCGGCATCTTTTCAACAACTAAATCAAAATACTGTGCATAAGACCTCTTATCAGCATTGATGAATACTAAATCAAAATGGTATGGTAACTTAGGGATCAATTTTAAAGTATTGCCATACATCGGTCGGATTTGATGAGCATAGTCAGAATTCTCAAAATATTTCTAGGAAATCGACCGCAAATTTTCGTCGATATCGATACTGATCAAAAGACCATCCTAAGTGATCCACTCGGTCAAACAGAGCCCTGAATATCCTGTAAAAGTGCCGATCTCGAGAACGTACCTTGGTTTGAATAACTTGAAAATTAAGCTCAAAATCTATCCTTGGTAATATCCTATCAATACGTGTAGCGTAGTCGTTCTGATCCAATTATGTTTACTTAAACGTTTCAGATGGTGGGGGTTCGTGATCACTACAACAGCTGATCTAGGCTTCAATCGCTAATGAAAGTACTTTTATAAAGTATAAATCTTTTTTTTAAAAAAAAAAGAAAATCACTCGAGTAAAGGTACGCTTTTCTTAAATCCTTGATCTAATTTTCATTATCTTGAACGTAGCAAAATATACAATGATGAATACATTATATATTCCTAAACCTGAAGAACCCCATAATAGCTAGTTCTTTCATTACAGTAATGGCTCAAGAAAAAAAAGTGCTAGCCTTCCCCTCCTATTAAAGCACTCTAGTAATAATTTGGAGATCAGATAGGAAATTTTTAATCCAATCTCCTTGACTATTTCGACGTGAAATAAGTCTGCTCCTACACACCGAAGTTAATCGTTTGAACCCCTTTGAAGCTTACCTGGATTTTGTAGCATCATTTCTACATCCTCGATCCCCATTAAGGCATCCAACCACAACTCCTTAGGAAAGCCATCGGCCTGGATGAAGGAGTAATTACCTCTTGAGTCCGCGGATGAATCTAATGGGTAAAATCCGATTATGCTTCGATCAGCTGGTGATGGATAGACTCAGGTTGTCTTGTACCGAGAGGTGTTGATTTTAAAAATTTCTCAATTGATAAATATAATAATACGCCCTGTATCGGGTGATTCCTAGTGTGATAGAACGCTCTCGGATCAAAACAAACTTCTGAGCACCCTAGCATCCCCCTTCTCGAGGTAAATATCCTCTGGCAGGATCACACAATACTATTATCAACTATTCTCTTACTATTTCTGTGCCTATCGAAGCATTTTGGATAGTTCCGATGCCTCAGTTCATCCCTGACCTGTAAAAAAAACTCTCCCATATGGGGTTTGAGGATTATGGAAAATCGGTCGGAACCATCTTCAGGGTCTATCGGAAAACATCAATTAAGGCTTAATTAGTCTCTGAAATAGATGTTCTGATCTATCCTTTGGCTTTGCAACACGCCACTTTGAAGGAGCTTCCTTGCACGGATCAGGTAATTCATATCCATCGTAAGAAAAAGCTCGTTCCTTCGAGGATTCTCGATAATCTGATTTTTGTTTCGACGACGGACCAGATGGGGATTTTTCGTACGTTCGAGAAACCCCCGAATCTTGATTGATGGATTAGTCTGTTTGTAGCTATTGCTAATAGACCATAATTGATCCAATACAAGGATCGGGTCTTCTCTTGGCCTACTCTTGTGAGTCTGTTCTAGATGATCTGATTGTCGTAAAGATTTTTTTTCTGTTTGATCTGCTTGCGAAAAAAAACTCCTTGCAATACATAATTAGCTTTGCGAGATGGATGCCATACTTTCAGGTTTTGACCTTCTCTTTCGATGTAAGATTCATCGTGATCGATAACTCTCCTGTATCGACTATGTGGGTGTCTCTACGCTTACGTGAAGGTCATTCCTGTAACTTGTGACGTCTAGATTATGAATAACTAAGTCCATTGCTTCTTCTACCTTGACCTGATTGGCTGCTGCACTTTCTTTGAGTAATGGTGGGAATACCAACTTCTAGGAGAGGGTTCTAAGCTGATCTTTGCGTAGATGAGCTTCTCATAGAGTACGGACTCTACCGAATCGGTGTAATAATCTATGGTCTGAATTTTTAAAAATCCCCAGCTGGGGATTTTTTTCTTTCCACCGATCAGATACATATGTTTATAGTCTTTTCTCGGTGATATGAATGTCAGGTTTGTGTACTCGTCTTTTGTGGCCAATACACATCTATCTTATACCATTGATAGGATTAGTTATGCGTAGTAGTTTTGTTCGTTGGATTTTTCGTAGGGCCAAATGAAGGTATTCGATGGACTTTTTTACTGCTCATGTACTATTGAGTACTGAGGCATACCAAATACAGTACACTGAAATGATATATTCCTGTATTTCTTCCTTCTGTGGAGCTATATTTGAGGAGATCGCTTCTGATCTCGGTCAGGACTATTTCATGGGGGTTTTCTGTCATATTTAGCTTAACTATACCTTTCAAACCGATGCTGTTCTCGAAGTTCAGGCGAATCTCTTTTGAGATGACCGTAGTGATGAGGGTTATGATATGGATCTCATTTAGAAAAGCTTATTTGTGTGAGGAACTGATATCTATATCACTGAACGTTTATCAGAATCTTCTATCAGCAAGAAATTTCTAAAGCTTTGCGAGCTATTGTAATGATAATATTCATAGGTGGCTATTTCAATCTAAATAGGAGTATTATAAGTAAGGAACAATTTTGATAAATTCAGTCACCTTTTAATATATTCTTTTATTAATCCCATCCCACGATGTATCTTACCAACCTGTAGCTTACCTTTTTGTACGATATAGTTATTTGTTAATTTTATTATTCATATGTATTATTTTACAATATATTATATCTAAAGTAAAACATTATACCATAGAGACAAGATCTTTTCTCCTGTGGGGCTTGTAACGATTTTTTCTATTTTTTTTAAACCCTCATAAAGTAGTATACCCTTCTCAAAACCCTGGGCATTTTTGATGTAGACTTGCACTTTTCTAGCAAATTTTATTTCCATAAAGCATCGTCCTTTTTATTGATGAGCAGATTGTTGATCTGCCATTGCATCTGAATCCGCTATGATTGCTCGGGACTCTTGGAATAAGTAAGAGGTTCTTTTAAAAAGATTTATGGATAAAACTTTATAGTCCTGTGACCCCCATATAGCTGAATCAAGTCCTTTGTAATCAGTCTATTACATGAAATAGTCTGATCTGACTAAAGTGCTCTTGTATATAGGAATAGAATTCATCCACTTTAGCTGGAGGTATTGATAAATATCAAAATACCCTTTTAGGGACTACTCATTCGTAGGCCGTCTCCGGCGTACAATAGAGGATGTTCTCTGGGTGGTAATTGGCCTTCAGTGTGTTTTAGGTTGAAGGATTCTAGTGCAGGTATGTTGGTAAGTTCTATGATTCTCACTGTGTCTTTTTTCGTCAAGGTTCTTGTCAGAACCACTTCATAGGTGTCTTTTGAATACTTCTCAAGCGCATAGGGTAGTTCTATGTTGCCTATCTATTTTATATTAATAATCCTCCTTTTTTTCCTGTATTCAGGCTTTCTACCTGCTCTATGTATAGAGTGTTTTACTGCTTAAAACGTATTATACATCAGGTTTCCTCGAGTAGTCAATTTTATACCTTCTCTGAGGTTTTGAACCGATCCAATGGAACCTAGGGTTTCGAAAGTAATCAAGTCTACTGCGTTGGTGGTTCTCTGGCCTTTTTACCTATTTTGGGTATAAAGTTTGACATAGTCTTCTGATGGCCTATCATCTTTGATGGTTATCCAATAGACTTGGCTGCTTGTATCTGTGGGCTTACTCTATAGCGGGATATACTTTCCTTGACTTGCTGGAAGGGAATCAATGATTTGATCGGTAGATTTTATGTGCCATTTGTTTTCTATAAAGGATATACTGGAGTCGAATTCTAAGAATACGAGCTCTTCCCATTTTATGTAAGGGTGCCATTCATCTAGGATTAGATTGACTCCTTCCACAGATCCTTGTTAGGATCGCTCAGTATCTCATCGATATCTCCTGAATATGAGATACTTTTGATTCGATTCAACCCAAGGGGATGTTTCCTTAATGTAGCTTCCGTACACTGTAATACACCTCTACTTCATTCGATCCATGTGATAGTGTTCTTTCAATACTGTTTATCTTTCGTGATCGTAGAGCTCTACATTGATCTTCGAATCAACTCCCTTACGTTTGGTCAATATCATAGAAAGGTGCTTGAAGTATACGGAAAACGCTCATGTTTATCTTCTGTTGGATCCTTTTTATTGATTTATAGTATTTTAATGATCAGATCAAAGGGCTTGTCTTTGTACAAATAAACGAAATAGGCAAAGTTTTCCTCCATTGATAGGAGGATCTCTTCTTGGCTTTCCACTTCAGTGAAAACCCCCTTGCGACTTATTTCGTAACATAATAAGGATCAGTAAGATTATTGAGTAGGTCGGTAATTGTCTATCACCATATATTTTTAGAGTTGGGCCTCTTTCATCTTTGAGTTTTACATAAAGCTTTCACAGGGATTCTGCTGTGTAAGATTGTGCTCTTTCGGGTAAGACTAGTTTCCATATTATCTTAAGATACAAGGCCTCCTCCAAAGGGGTACTCATGGACGAGAGGATTTGGTTCACTTGTCCAACAAATTGTATGGATTGATACGCAACAGTTTTTTTTTTGATCAATTGCACTTGATGACTGCTTTGGCCTAATAATTCAACGCTGTAGCCGTAGCTTGTATTGGATTCTTCATAGTCTGCGGGATACAACTTCAAATAACTTCTGAGGCCTTCTGGGATGACTCTCGAGTAAAGCTTCTAAAGGGGATCGTCTCGCTCGATCAGGGTCTATAAGGCCTAAATGGTTTCTCTTGTATGCTCGCGCTCTAATTACAATTTTAGGTAGATATTCAAATAGGAAAATGAAGTCTTAAAGTTGGAGTCGGGTAGGATAATCAGGTGTGGGCCTCCATTATCTTGGGTCAAAAGCTTATAATATACTGCTTCGTACTTGATCAGATCTCCATATTAGGTCCTTCATTTGCATCAACGGCTTACTGAATTCTTTGAGTTTCTTCCTGGATCGAGGAGTATCTAGATGATTTTTATTGAGCAATTATATATAGGAATTATCATCGATTTTATAATTTTCCCTCTATTTTTTTTTAATTCTTGGTAATATGATCGCAAACGTTCCAATACAAGCAGGGTTAGACGATCGCATTCCTCGACTACGGAAAGAATCCTCCATCAAGGGAATAAAAAAAATCCATGAACTTAAGTACTTACCGATCTCTATGTGTATCTCTTCTTCTTTTGAAAGGGGACATCTAATGACTTCTTGATATGCGTTAGGAGGTATGGCGCTTCCATCTCTCTGATATAATTCTGAGGATTAGATAATTGTAATAATAGTATTTCACACTCAACAGTATTGTAAAATGCATAAAAACCATCCCATTTCCCATAGTGCCTGAAGTCTCTCTCCTGTATGTCTTTGAATATGGCTAAAATCTCTTTTTCGATATCGGTCAGCTCCTCCAAATCTCTATGACTTCTGATTGATTTGGACAATACCCCAAATATAGATAAAAATTTAGTTTATCTTATATATTATTTATATTTATAGGCATATTATTTATAATTATATAGGTAAAGTAAAAATATCAATATATATCCATATTAAAAAATATACTCTAAACATGACCTTCTGAGTAAGCGATCTGATTGCTTTTATCATTTTTAAATATTTTGAGAAAACTCCTCTAGCGATCCTCAGACGTTCTCACTTTTTTGAGCTGATCTTTCGGTACATCCCTTCAAATTATTACTTCTCTCTGGGCGATAAAATTGATAATATATCTCTCCAAAAACCACTTCCATACCCTCGGATGAGAGCACAACCTTCGATATAGGCAGGGCTATCTCAGTCTGCTAATATTTTCGAGTCTTTATGTCTTTAAAAACCTTGCTCTGTAGACCCTCCTTGATCCTTTTCAGATGAGTTCCCGTCTCCTTAATATTCTTGACTACCTTATTGGATTGATCTAAAATCTCCCTATAGGTAAACCCTATACTGATCTCTATATGTATCGAATACAAAACTAATCACCTAATATGTAGTTGTTTCCTTAGAAAAAATCTACCGTAGAAAAACTCCATGTGACCCGCCGAAGCCACCTCCAATACTAGACTCACACCGCTCAACACCGTACCAGCACTCAGCATCGGACGTAAATGCTTTACATTCAAATGGAGCAAACGCTCCAGCCCTACAAAATGAATAAGTATTCAAATCCAAAGAGCCCACCCTAAAATTAGAACCAGGACCTTTGAGAAAATCTTTGAACCCTTTGATGTGTATTCCTTTCAATGCTAAATCTTTCAATTGAATTTCCGTAAGCTTCTCTAATACCTCCTCCACAGGAATCTTCATCAGAAGAGCTGATTGAAAATAAAAGTCTAATCGAATCATATCGGCCATCTGATCTGAATCGACCCCAGAAACACTCGCCCCCCCCATGAAGGATAGAATGAAAAACATTAATAAAAAAATAATTATTTATTTAATGTAATATATTATTAAATATTAATATATAATATATATATCATAAAATATATTCAATGCACTAACCTCCTCCTGTAATACCCTATAGAGGCTACCCAAAATATCCTTTTTCTATAGACCACTCTAACAGAATTAGATAATTCCGGATAATGCTTATCGGTAAACACCGTCTTCCATCGAGCCTTCAAGGCATCGTATTCGGGAGTACCAATAGGTAAATAATATTGCGTGAGCTCTCTTCGAGAGATCAGACGGTCCATCTTTATATATACCTCCCGCGTAAGTTTTTTACCTTGCAGGCTCTTCTTACTGAAATTCATATCCCGATGCGTATCAGGAACCTTCTCTAGAGAATAACCCTCGAGATTCATAGAGGGTGTCTAATATCTCTATACCTTCCATATTACGCGTACTAAGTGTATCCAGGGCTCATTCCAGAATCAAGAAGTTTTTTTGAACGATATTATAACACTTCTCTGCTTCCTTAAAGGAACGTTCTGAGCACTGAGATAGTGGAGTAGGTCTTGCTCTATATCTATCAGGCTGATTTTAGTATCCTGAGCCTCTTTCGTCTTGAGCTTATTCTAGATAAGCAATCCGGCATCTTCTTTGCTCTGGTCAATGTAGTAGAAATAATATCGATTTTGGTTTACTTGCTCTAGCAACCTGCTGTATCCCTCTTGGTTAATGTAACTCTTGAGCTTGTCTACAACTATCTGAAAAATTTCACTCAATTGCTCGATCCATTCTTACTTGCGGCTTGTCAAACTCAGCTCTAAGAATTTTTGTATAGCTCCTATAACCGCTGATGCGAAATATCCATCACTACAATAGCCTCTTCGGTGTGGGAGACTCATCCCAGACAATAAGGCAACTTACCTTGCCGCAAAGCACTACATGATCTGACAGTATATGTAAAACTCTATTGACTTCTGATACGCTCTATTCGGTCCCGGACAGTATGCTAGGGATTAAGAGTAGGGATTCTGTGTTTGGTCAAACAAACCCATAACTTCTTGATAAAGGGAATCCTGGGACAACGGAGTTCTCGTAACGGTCGATGCTCGTATAGGATTCAATAGGTTAGGTACTACAAACCTCTTAGAATAGAAGAATCTCCTTATATCATAAGGATTTGGAACGACATCAAGCATATGTTCTGTATCTATTATTCTTTAATCTTTTGTCTAATCAGATTCTTGATCAAATATAGTCACATTATCCAACGGATTGAGCTCAGTAACTCTATTGATAGTTGTATATTTCTTAATCATATAATGAGCATGAAATTGATCCTCCGGGTTTACGTTATTGATTAATAACTGATGTAAATCATAAATAAAATCATTTGTGAGTTCACTGTCAGGTGCTACTAAAGGATGATCAGTCAAATTTTCCAGACAACATGCGCTGAACCTGGGTCTAGCGATATGTTTATCACCAATATATACTAATACTATAAGTCTATCTAAAACGTTTTTGAACTGAGCTGCGGTGAGACTTTCTCTAAATATCCCGTTCTCATCTACACCCCACGAATCATTCTTCTATCTTTATTGAAATCCACTTCGACAAGTATAGAAATCCTTCTCCCTGCAAGTTTATTTAAATCAGCCAATTCGTTTACATCTCCTATCCTAGAATTCATAATATTAATTTGATTATTTTTAAAATCTATCAATATCGATCTTCCTGGATGTTTTGATATTATTGGACTAGATATAAGTTCATTAGTCAATGGTAAAATGATTCAATAATCATAATTGAAACTTTCTCTGTAAGCATCGAATAAAACCTCCCATAGGTATTTGAATCATCAATTAGAAATCATATATTTGGTTCTATGAAAGGTGACTTCGGAAAATGGGTTGATGTAAAACATCTTGTTATATCCTCTTGGTATTACAATCCTCAATTTGCTCAAATAGATATTCCTGATGAAAAGGTACAATTTTCCTAGGCTGTTGACCTCAGAAGAGAGAAGTCCGTCATGAATAAAAATTTTAGACAAGTATGAAGTAATAAGGTGAAGTATAAAGATTTCAATTAGAATTCTTTAAAAAGTTTTCAAAATTCTTGTAAGTTTCTTGAATATGATACTCGTATTTTTCTATGGTTTTCTCGATAAACTTTTAAATAATAGGATCGTTCTTATTGACTATAATACAGCTGAGTTCAGACTCATCTTCTATACTCTCAATGACAAAGAGTTCTTCCAATGAAGGGAGTTTTATTCCTAGACTCAGAGATTTAGTTATTTAATCTTTTTTGGCTTGATCCAGTATTTTGTGCATATCGTTGGAAATACCTCGATGGAAACCCCCTTCTTCTTCTCTTCTCAAGAGGTACTCAAAAGTGGTATAATTCCTCGGGGTATTCTCGAGATAAAAAGCCCATATGATTTACTCTTCTTTTCTTGGATAGATGATGCCTTCTCTTTCAATCCTAACCAATACCAACTCTGCCTTACTTCTTGCAAAGATTTAAACTTTTATTCAATTATATAGATTCCACCCAGTCTTCAGTAGATTTATGATCTATACCAAAGTATAGGCTGAAGTCCTTCTCGATTCACCATCCTCCCAAAAACCAGCTCAGATATTCGAATCGATTTCAGGCATAGTTTTCAAGTGAAAACATAGACCACTATATTATGATACAACATGTCAAATTGTTATGAACCAAATTGGGATCTTTTCGTAAAGTGATTTTCATTTGATACAATTTGAGATCATTGGACAAAAAGTCTATTTTATTCAATGTAATTTTTTCTGCTGGGATGGAAAAACTGTATCTAACTGAAGCTGCCTGACAAAAAAAAATGAAGCTTATTTTCGGTTTTTAGGAAATTTTCTTTGATTTTACTAAACTCAGCAGGAGTATATCCAAGTCCTTCTAAATATTTATAAATGGCTATTTTGGCCACTGTATCATCATTTTTGACCTTTTTAGCATCCTTGATGATCTCGTCTAGTTTTATGAAATCAGTCCATATTTGCAATACCAAATTCTCGAATAGCGTCAAATAGTCTCTTTCAATATACTGGACTCAAGATCTACACCCAAATCATTTAATACTCTCACTTTTATCTTAGGGTCTATATATCGGATCAGATAGTTGTATTCATCATAATAGAGCAATTCTGTATAACCCCTTGTTTTGATCTTATCAAGATTAGCATAAATATGCAACCTGATATGGATCAACTTGATCTCATCCAATTGTAAGCAAATACAATGCATTTTCTTATCATACAGAGGCGTTGAGATCGTCTGCATCCTATTAATAATGCTTGACAAAATAATATTTAGTTCACGATATCCCTCATCCAGATATTCTATAAAGTAACGATTAATTTGAGAGAGCATGCGAAACTCTTGAGGTATTGAAAATTGAAAGAATTACAGGAATAGTTTATGAGCATTTCTCTCAAAGGTAAAAGCATTATCCCATATGCTTTACGATTCATCATAAAATCTATAAAGACCTGTAGTCCCACTTAAAACCCCTGTTTTATTTTATAACTAGTATATAAATAAATCTTTTTTATTTAAAAAATAATTACAATACAGATATAATAAATATTATAAATCAAGAAATTATTCATATTATATAAAAATTAAAAACTCTATTCACTTCTCTAGCAGAGCTTCCACTAGCAATGAAGGCACAATCGGATCTATCTGATGTTCTTGTCGCAAATCCAGATAAAGACCGTAACCCAAGGTATGGTCGGTGAAATCGACGCATCAAGATAATGTATTCGTGAGGCTGGTCGGAATCCATGGGATCGGGGGATATTGTGTAGTGAGGTAGGTATGCTCTTGGGTACTAAACTTAACCGTTTGAACTGCTTGGAAATCGCCAGGATTTTATAAGATTTTTTCTACTCATTCGATCTCTTTCATACCTGTGAGCCAAACTTCTCTGGGGTTGATATCTTCTTCAAAAAGAAGGTATTTACCATCGGTACTGAGTACCACTTATAAGTCAAAACGCTTATCAGACTCGGTCTAAGAAGTGATGGGTAGAATAAAGCTTTCTTGTACGGGGGAAATGCTGGATTTGCCACCGACTTGTGTCTAAAATATAATAATGTTCTTTATCTCGAGTAATGCCAGTAGGCTTCACTCGATCTCCAGCTAATATTAACTTCTGTTGCTCGAGATCATATAGATCACAATCTTTCATAGGGATCACTCTTGGAAGAATTACTTTGGCCTTTAGGCCTGATGTTTCGAGTTGCATTTATACTGATATTAGGCTTCTGAAGAATTCAGCTGTAGTGAGGCGACTTTTACCCTGCAGGTATAGTCCATTCAATTCTTGTAAGGTCAGGAGAGGTTACCCTGTTCATCATCAGCTTCTATTGAGAAATTCCATAAGAAATCTTCTACTGTCATGAAATGGATCTTACCACCCTGTTTTTCAGCTTGAATCAGATCCCTCTATAAAATGAACCTAGATCTCTACAGATTGTTCATATCTGTTCTGAGGATTAACTCCTTTTTTCGAGAATCATATATGATTTACTTTTGGTCTTTGCATGGGCTAGATAGGGATTGCATGTACGCTTGAGGAAGTATCGTATAGTGATGCGTGGACTTTCTTCTTTGTAAAATTGTTTGTAGACGATGATGATCCAATAGAGCGATCAAGTCTTCTCGCCATTTACAGTCACTCTATACCAATTGATCTGCTACTTCTAAAGAGCGCTTTCGGTCTTTGTATCATCTACAAATGATTCGAGTATTGTGTAGGAGTTTTTTTTAATCCAGGATCGATATTTTGAGGTCTTGACTGTCATGTTCAATGTAGTGATCCGTGGTGATGGGATACGGTTTGTCTGTACTGGCTATGTGTGTTTTGTGACCTGTACGACTTGAAGGACTCGGACGATCGATACTAAAAACTATCCCTTTCAACTGACTGTAAAATTGATCAGATTTGTTGCGTTCTGCATAAATACTTTTTGGTATATATCTAAAATTCAATGTTTTATGACATAATGGTTCTTGGTTCAAGCTGATTTTTGTATAGCTGAGATTTTCATTTTTAATGGGATGATTATTAGATTAGTAATAATCCGTTTTAAGAAAGCGAAATAAAAATTGATTATTCAGGTTTTTGATTCCACAAAACAGATAGAGATATTCGTTCCCATCTTGATCCTTTCTCACCCCTAGAAAGGTATAACCCATGTAAAGATCTGTTCTGAACATAGCCAACTTTTACAGACTTGTAATATAAAAACCTAAAGGATCTCGTTCATCCTCCCTCAATAATATGAGGTAATCTACCCACTTCACCTCAGTCGATGAATAATCTTTTCTAATGCTCCAATACCACGAGTAATGATGTACTCCAAGTAGATAGTATTGAGGGTATATTTTTTTCACCTTCCTAATTGGTGTGATTGATCTGGAGAATCTAATCAGTTTTATTTCAAGAACGTTAACCTTAATCTCATTGAAAATCAATTGATAGTCATGCTCTTTTGTATACAAAATGAGATCTCCCTTAAGGTAATTTGGGTTTGGAATCAATATAGCTATCTCCTGTAGTCTTCGACGATATCACTTTTTTCATGCTGATCTCTGTGAGGAAAATACCCCTATTCAAATGATCTAAATTTAGGATAATTGAAAGCGTTCCTTTTCTGAAATCATGAATAAACCAATATTTTACAGTCTGATCTAGCTTTATAATCATGAAAGTATATTAATGAAGTCCTTCTAATAATGATTTGAAAGTGATTTATTTAGGTTGATCGTTTACCTCAGCCGTTGCATTTTGTCTCTGATATTCAAACACTAACTAATAGAAACCGAAGAGCTGTTCTTGGGTTTTGGAAGAGGCCTTGTATTCAAATTGAATTTGAGAAAGCCTTTTTTTTTCGATCAATTGCTTTAGACTAAAAGCCTGTTACACTTCGATATGATTAGTACCTTGCATGATTAGTATTTGCTCTTCTAGTATGAAATGTACCTCTTCATCGTGGCAAAAAAAATAGAGCCAAAGTTTATTCCATTGAGTCTTTTCTGTCAATCCTAATACTACGGATAGACTTTCAAAAGGTTTATCTAAATACAGATCCAACGTCAAAATATTATCTTCAAGCTATGGTCTCCATAAGACTTTTAATGTACCTTTTATATTAGAACATGGAATCGAAGTCGGTCTTGCATGTCCTAAAACTAATCAATTCTTTCCCTCCGGAATAATTCTTCCCAAATACGCAAATGCTCCCCATTTGGGATAAGGACGCTTTAAGTTGAATTCTTTTTGATCCTATAAAGCGTACATATACCAATACGCTGTTTTTTTTGGCCCTGAAATAGGCTTTCTTCTTATCCTGATCTTCAGATACACCTAAGTGGATTACTAAGTATTTATCGAGATCTTCTATAATCAGAACCTCTTCTGAGCCTAAAGTACGGTAATGATAATATTAATAGATAGATATATTAATAATAGATAAAAATCTTATAATCAATTAGTAACTTCAAGTATTTAAGTTTTTTCAAAATCTTCTGTTGTGGGAGACACTATGTTATGAATATTTTGTACCTCAATTTTGTTATTCCGAACCGAGAATCTTGTTCCTACACTTTCCAATGTCACTAGATAATTTCCTTTTTCATCCAGGTCTTTAGTGGACATGAATATATCGAGTACAACCTCAAAAACTAGCGGTAGCATCTTATTCCCTATCAGACTTATGACAACATTTTCTATCTTTTTTATTCTGGTGAAAAAAAGACCGTCTTCTTCAAAATCCCAAGCATTTTTGATGTAGAATTGTATTTCTCAATCAGTCGTTTTTTCTAATTCTATGAAACGTTATCCTCCTTGGATAGTAAGTAGATGTCGTATTGTCTCTTGTATCTGTATCCGGTATGGCCGTTTAGTACTTCTGATATAGGCCAGTGCTTCTTCTAAAAGGATTTCTGGATAGAAAGAGATATAATCTTGTACAAGCCAACTGGATTGTATAATCTCCTTATATGCGTCTACTAGATTTAACACAACTACTTGATATACTTCTTTTTGAGGATATAAGTAATAGTCCTCTGCATAACTAAAAGTACCATTGAGTATCAACACACCTTTTTGAGGATTACTGAATACGTAAATCGTCTCCTGTACGCAACAGTAAGGTATCTGGATGATAAGCATTAGTCCGGGTATCGATGTACAGAATATTAGGATCAGGTAATTTAGAAAGCACTACTATTTTGATTATCTCTTTCATATTGAGCTTTTTTTAAGCATGATTTCATAACGACCTACCTGTTTTTTTTTATTGAACATATGATAAAATCATATTATCTATCCCATTTATTTATAAAGAATCTATTTTTTATTTTGAAATGATATATTCTGATCCTTCTAGGTATAGTGCGTTTTGTTGGCCAATACAGAGAGCTTTAACTGGACTCGAATAAGTAGTCTTGTACGTCCCAATCCTTCGTGTTGATGTAAAATTCACTTACCGTTTCCACGTATTGTATTTGATAGGGTACGTCTTTTTTTCTACAGCTAAATATTTCATATCCTCTTATTGATTAATTTATAGTAAAACTATTATTAATATAATAGTTAATTATTTTAAACTTTTGATCAATACATTTTTTTTTCTTCGATAAGCTAATATCTATATCGTCCTAGACTAAGGATATTGGGGATTTTTTCTAGAGCGATACCTGAGATATTCTGTACAGAAGGCCTGAGCATCTTCTCTTTTGCTTGGATGATGATTTCTTTTAGATCCGAAACTGGCAACCTGGCTTAGGTTTTGAGTGATTCGCCTTGTATACCGATCAGCGTAACGCTATAGGTACGGGTTCTCTTTCCATGGAAAGAGAATAACTAAAGTAGATCATATCTCTTACCTGTAGCGCCATTGGTATAATTATTTTGAAAAAGGATTTGATCATCCTGACGGCTTACACGATCCACCTCTAAAAGAACCAACTTTTTTATCTTCAGTAAATCCTATGGACGGAAAGGTGTCTTCACTTTCTCGAAGACTCACACCCTTGAGTAAGTAGAGCCTCTTGTCTTTCAGATCATAGACGAGTAATTTTTGTATCAACGCCCATTCTTCTTACTGAATGGTATCTATGTAGACAGCCTGCTGGCGAGCTAATGCATAATATATAATATTGATCGTTTTCTGTATTGTACCAGGTCAATAGAGAATTCACTTTGGGAGTCTGAAATCATGAGAATGTAAATACAGACAGATGATGGGTCTTATTTACCATCTTTTGGATCTGACTTAAAGGGATCGAACCCGAATCAAAAATCGAAAGGTAACTCTGATTTTGCTTATCAATTTGATACAAAAATCTTTCTTTGGTATTGAGTATCAATATTTCAACTAAACTACTGACCGAATTGACTGTACCTAAGATTTCGAAAGGGATGAAATCAGACTTATTTGTGACAGTCTGCTATAGTTGTCTCTCCTGTATCTAAAGATGCAATTAATCCTGTTACTTGTATTTTTTTCCAACTCTACCCAATAGAATTGATCGCCTTGACCTAGTTTTCTATTCCACAGGGTGTGTATTCTTTGGTATGATTATAAAATATATCAATAATCTGAGTTAAAGGTTTTAGATACTATTTATCTAGTATGGTAGGCACCACATCAAGTATTGATATAAAATTGAGCAGAACGCATTCATTTAACGTGATGTAGTCAAGAGATGGATCTAGAGAAAGATTGAAGTTCTTCAATATCTTATTGAATTTTTCCCATGCGTTCAGTGTCTTATCTTTCAGTACCTATTGATATCCTGTTGGTAAAGGGATCCCATTGATAGAAGTTATGACCAGCGTTATCCAGCCTAACTGCATCTCCTTGATTAAATAATGGATCTCCAATTGATAATGGATATTTTACTTCTAAATGAGCTTCTATGACTCTTTAAAAATCGTATTTTGACCACGTTGATATATTCTGACAGTACACTTGGCTTCGAATACCGTTTTACTAGAACTAGAAAGGCACTGTCTCCAAACGTTACTCTACCTCTAACAAAGAAGATCTGTATATGGGTTGTATCAGCATTTATAGAAATCTTATCACCTGTAATACATACGGGCAAAGTAGAAGTACACACGAACCGTGTACAAAATCGTATCCTTAGATTGAAGCTTGTCTCTGGTTATAATACTTATACTCAGATCGAAATAAATGGTATCGGAACTAACTGTTTAAGCTGATCGGTAATTTTATATCTTGATATATCAATATGAAAATTTTCCTTCAGGCGATTCTAATTTATCTATCATGATACTTTTCAATTGACCACTATCTAAATAATCTTCTTGCTTTTTTAATAAGATGACTTTCCACTCTACTTTGAGATCTGGAACACTTTTTTTGTAATACGATTGAAATCGCTATCGAAGGGCTCATCTGTCCAACAAATTCTATGGATTTATTCCCTGTTTTTTTTGACAAAGATCAATTGATGAGCTCCCTCTCCTGAGAGTTCGAAACTGTAATTCTGAGAATTATTCGGTTTGGTATATATCTCTAGGATAAAATTTTAAATAAAGTCTTTGCCCCGATGTGATGATACGAAGATAAAGTTTCCAAAGTACTTTCCTACTCTCACTGACATCCAAGATCCAGGTAGCATTGGTAGAAAAATATATTTTCTAAACGCAGATCCAATTTAACATTCAGATGAAGTTTATCGACTTTAAAGTAGGGGGTAGATAATATCACCGTATGCGACCTGATATTTGCTTGGGTTGAGAGGGTATATTTGGTACTTCTTTAGCTAGGTGGTATTTGATGATATCCTCCTATAGAATTTTCATATTTCTTACAGAATTATAAAGTAATTGAATTTTTTTTATAAACTTCATCAATTTCATCAAGAACTTGTTTTATTAAATTGCTCTTTATCAATTTTAGAAATAAAAAAATCACCCTTACTTTTATCCCAAGCTATAGAGGAGAAAAACGTTTACTTTTAGCCCATGAATCACAAAGCCGGTTTCGTCAACATCATCGGGTCCCCAAATGTAGGAAAATCTACCCTAATGAACGCCCTAGTCGGCGAACGTCTCTCGATCATCACCCCTAAGGCACAGACCACTCGCCATCGAATATTAGGGATGCTCCATGGTGAAGATTTTCAAATCGTCTTCTCCGACACACCGGGAGTGATCCAAGCAGCTTACCCCTTACAGAAAGCGATGATGATGTTCGTTAAAACATCCATACAAGATGCGGACGTTCTGCTCTACATGACCGAAACCAGACAGAGTGACCCAAAAGACACTCAACTTTTCGAAAAGCTACAAAAGACTAATACCCCATTGATTGTGCTGATCAATAAAATCGACAAGACCATTCAGAAAGCATTGGAAGAGTCTGTAAATCAATGTAATGAGCGTTTTCCAAAGGCAAGTATTTTACCGATCTCAGCTTTGAAAAAATTGAATATTGACCTATTGCTCGAAATCATCACAAAACTGCTCCCCGAGCATCCGCCTTATTATTCCAAAGATACGCTGACGGATAAGCCTGAACGTTTTTTTGTGAACGAGATTGTCCGTGAAAAAATCCTTCTTTTATACGAAAGAGAAATTCCCTACTCGGCCGAAGTGGTCACCGAACAATTCAAAGAAAGAGATGATTTCATTTACATCAGTTGCCTGATCTTCGTCGAGCGGAATAGCCAAAAAGGAATATTGATCGGACATCGGGGACAGGCATTAAAAAAACTAGGGATTCAGTCCAGAGAAAGCTTAGAAAAATTTTTTAACAAAAAAATTTTTCTAAAATTTCATGTAAAGACAAACAAAAATTGGCACTCAGATAGTCATCAACTCAAAAAACTCGGATACCTCCCCTGAGCATCTCCTCTCAAAGTTTCATCAAAGTACTTTGATGATAAAATATTGTTTTTTTCCGCGTTGTAACAAGAGGTAACGGTTGGCAATGAGGTCTACCATACTCAAGACAAAAGTCTCATCTACGCGTTGTTTATTCACTGCGATGGCCCTCTCCTTCAAAGCACGGCGCGCCTCACTATTAGATGATAAAAAACGGCCTTTTTGTACTAGCGCATCGATGATAGAAAGACCCGTTTGCAAATCCTCTCTGCTGAGCTGGGTTTGGGGAACCCCCTCAAAAAAAGATAAAAAATCCACTTCATCCAAAACTTTCAAAGCTTCGATTGTGCCATGGCCAAATAATAGTTGCGAGACTTGCACTACCTTCTTACAAGTCGCCTGGCCATGAACCCAAGTAGTGAGCTCGGTAGCCAAACGCTGTTGGAGCAGTCGCTGGTGAGGTGCCTGGCGATGCACAGTAATCAACGCTTCGATATCAGCCCGAGAGAGAAAGGTATAGATCTTTATAAATCGCTCAGTATCAACATCAGAAACATTCATCCAAAACTGATAAAACTGATAAGGCGAGGTTTGCTCAGGATCAAGCCAGATGTTTTCACCTTTTTCGGTCTTCCCAAACTTGTTACCATCAGGCTTGATGATCAACGGGAAAGTAAGTCCATAAGCAGTATGGCCCATCTTCCGACGGATAAGCTCTATTCCAGTAGTGATATTACCCCACTGATCAGAGCCTCCTACTTGCAAGAGGCAATTTTTTGCTTGATAGAGATGTAGAAAATCGTAGCCCTGGAGAAGTTGATAGGTAAACTCAGTAAAGGACATACCCTCACGAGCTTCAGTACTCAAACGTTTTTTGACGGAATCTTTCGCCATCATGTAATTGACGGTAACGTGTTTACCAATCTCGCGTGCAAAGTCTAAAAAAGAAATGCTTTTCATCCAATCGTAATTATTTACAAGTTCAGCAGCATTCGATTTAAAATCCAACAAACAAGCTAATTGAGCTTGGATCCCGGCAATGTTTTTCTGCAAGGTGTTCTCATCTAGTAGATTTCGTTCGGTAGATTTATCCGAAGGATCACCAATCATACCCGTAGCACCCCCTACGAGGACCAAAGGTTTATGTCCAGCACGTTGAAAATGGACGAGCATCAAAATCGGCACCAAACTACCCACGTGAAGCGAATTAGCCGTAGGATCAAAACCGACATAAAACGTTGTTGATCCTTTTTCTAATTGAGCTTCTATCCCAGGCACCTTGTTGTATAGTAAACCCCGCCAAGAGAGTTCATCGAGGAGATCCTTCATCCAAAATTTTTTACCCATACAAAGTTAACCCTTTCATCCCTACAAGTTGTAGGGCGGTTTTTTATATAGCTTTGCTGTGTAATCGGCTAGTTATGATCCAAAAAATCGTCTATTTCATTTCTGTTGCTTTCGTCTTAGTGGTCTGTTCGACACGAAAAGAGATTTTTTCAATTATCAATACCATCGGATCACCTCACAATACAACGTGCTATCCAACTTTTAATAAACCTATTAAAAAGGTTTAGTTTCATTAAAGAGTAATTACAAAAACGACTATGCCAGTATCCTCTCCTTGACCGGGTTTGCCCGAGATTAAGCAAGATAGGGCTGAGATGCCTATCCCAGAAATCTCTAAAATTAATTTCGATACTATTCAAAAGAGAGCAAAGATCAAGTAATTCTTAAACTATTTTACTGAAGAGATCAATTTTTTTTTTTTTGGTACAAACCGTTCATCCTCAGCAGAATCATCCCGTAGCGGATTTTTTTTTAAAAAAAACTAACCCTATAAAAACTATAAAGAATCACTAGATGATCATTACGGGAAAAGAATCTAAGAAAAAAATATTGGGAAAGTCTTTTTACTTCTGGACAAAGCGCGATACTTCCAATGGAAAAGTTTTGCTTCGGTTGAGGCATTAAATTAAATCACCCAACGAGCAAAAAATAAATATCTTATCGATGAGACACGCTTATGGATCAATAAAGTTGAGGTACAAACTGAAAATTATTATTCAGCATTAAAGACCCTGAAAAAACTCTCGAAAAGAAAAACGCTCAAAAAAAGGCCTAGAGAAGGAAATTACCACAAGCTGATCCGAGATCTTCATTAAGAAAAAAAATATAACCTAGCGATAAAACCCTTAGACAAGGCCTTCAACTTCAGTCGAGACACACGAAGGAAGATGCGCCACTTCTAATCCAGGGATAATTCTATGTCCACGCAGACGGTATGAAGAACGCACTGAAAAAATTTCAACACATCTCGGAGAAAATCCCAGTTTTGAACTGGTTTTCCGGACAAAGATACCTCTGACTCACAACTTCGATCCGAAGATCCAAGACTACAACAATTTGACCAGTTACTTAAAAAACTCTTGAGAGGCAACAAGTATTACGATCTGCAAGATCACGTCTACTACGCAACTGAGGTAAAGCTACCGAACGATCTGGAAAAAAAAACGAGGCTTAAGTCTATTATGAAAAAGATCTAGAATAAAAGAACAACAGCACCTCAGATACCAAAGGAAACATATACAAACCATGGGCGACATCTTATCAAAGATAAGAAATATCTAGAAGTAGCTACCCATTACTATAGTGCTCTGGCCGTATTACCGAAAAACTAAACTAAAGCAATCCTCTCTAAGAAACCCGAAAACATGAAGGAAATGATCGACAACTACGTCATCGTGCAAAAAAAAACGACACACCCTATCAATTATCTATATGAGTCCAGAAGAGCAGAGAAACTTTTTTCAGAAACATATCGATCAGCTCAAAAAAGAAGATGAGGAAAAACAACGTCGATATACGCTAGGTAGCTCTTCCAAAGTACCAGATTTCAACAATACATTTGAAGATACCAAAAAAATAAGATTTTACTTTTACAATACCATTATGTGCCAGACAGGGATCAACGACTTCATCAGCATCTGTGGCAATCGAAGCCTCCTAGACAATTGACGGCTCTCTACTCGAAAGATCTCTTTCGAATCCGAAGACATCTAACCAAGCCAAGCTCAAAAGGAAGCGAAAAACTCCAAGACGAAAAGGCTGCTATCAACAGCCTAGAACACCTCTTTACGAAAAAAATGGCAAGTTCCATCAAACTGAAGGCTTATTATGATCTATATAAAGCCGAAAAAAGATCTAATCGACCTAAACTGAGACTTACAAAAAAAACTGATTGAAGAGTTCCCCAACTCCTTATACATATGTCAAGTACCTATTGAACCCACAGCCAGAAGACTTCCTCACCTTTGAACGCCTATACAAAGAAATGATTGAGAAATTTCTCAAGAATAAAATTATCACCAAGCTCCTACTCCTGAAAGCGATAGCCGAAGAAAAAACTAATGAGAAAGCACCCTTCATCGCTGTCTTGAATTCTATCATCGTTCGATATCCGGAAACCAATGAAGTCAAAAAAGCGTAGGAAATTCTATCCGCCATACAACTCAACGCTCTCCGACTGATAAAAAAAATCTAGAGAACCCACAACCCATGTCTAAACTAACTAAAAAACAAGTTGGGAAGGAAATAGATGAAAATACATAAAACCTTTCACAATTTCGACCAGATCAAATACCTGTAGACAAAAAGACACCATAATTGAAAAGATACTCTATGAACTTAAGAAAAAAATCAGACCTTACTAGAGGAAACATACAAAACATTTATATCCAAACATCAGGTAGAAAAACCTTCTCAGAAAACAAAACATTATTTTATCTACATTTCCTTACCTATGCAAATGGCCACTGTAATCGCAGGAGGAGCTTCGCTTGGGCAGTGGCTAGATATCCTATGGAACCACAATGAGATTCCTTGCCTCTCCATCATTTTTTCCCTATTTGGATTACTTATATCTTTATATTTTAATTATAAATCAATTAATTAATAATAATTAAAATTTTATAATTTATTCTCAATACACTGATATTATACCTGTTAAACAACAACTTATAATAGAGATTCTCATCTAAAAGTTATAAGATATTTAAGATCCACCTCTTTCTAGTACCTTTGAGCAGTATCTTATTTTTATTATCCCTGCAGACCTATTACTCACAAGCATACTACCTATATGGGATGTAGAATGATTAAAGTGCTTGCTAGAATCATCTTCTTTTATCCTTTGATGAGCAACACTGAATGGCAAGAAAATTCATCCTCATATACTATGTATTGGCTTATTTTTCGGTTCTCATCATTGAATTAATTCCTTTAGCTAAGATACTGATCGAAGACTATATTCAAAATCCTTCTAACTAGAAAACGAATTAACGTTTATCCCTTAAAAATTTTTCTCTAACGATCAGCTCAACAGGCTTGTTCTCTATCTTACTCGAGAGCCATGAGATAATATCAAGGTATAGAAAAGTCCGCTTCTCATAAGGATGTTTGGCATACAACATCAAACGATCTCTCAACTTTTTAAATTGATCCTTTACTTGGTGGGGATAGAGATACCCCAAATCTCTTAAAAAGTCAACAATAACCCGTTGTACCCCACGCCAATGATCCATCCGTACAAAAAATTTGTACACCGATTTGATATGACTCCCTAGACGTTCATCTAAGCCAGCCTCATAACAAGCAATCAGATGCAATAGTCTAGCAAAACACTGCAAATCCTGCCGCAATCCCTGCTGTTGACTCCCAATGATCTTAAGCAGATAATGTATAGCCGCCTTATAATCCCCACTTCCGAAATATAAACAAGCCACCTTGTAATAAAGTACCATGATATAATGCTCATCCAAACGAGCGCGGAGCTTTTCAAACTCCTTGAATAGTCCTGGCAACACTGTCTTTACTCCTTCGGAAAAAGATCCTTCCATATAATGCCGATGGATGCGGTTGGTATATCGATACATAAACACCAACATAGCCGCATTATCATCTAAAACTAGCTGATCATCTTCAAAGATAGCCTCAAAACGCTCCAAAGCAACTGTAAAGTCTGCATGACGATTTAAATAAAAAAGAGTATCGAGTAGATAATGATACCCCTTTAAATAACTCACCAAATCCTCTTTCTTAACTTCGGGATGACGCTCAAATAATTCCACCCATCTGCGAGAAGCCCGATAACACATGACAAAATCCTGTAAGATGTAATAATACCAAAGTTGCGACTGATACAATGACAAACGCTCATAAAAACCGAGTTTTTTTAAATCGAACTTTGGTAAATTTTCCCGGAAATAATGCTCTACAAAGGCCTTATCCTGTGCATTACGGACATAGCCTAGCTTGAGATACAGGCCATAAAGCCGTAAAGACAAATCCGAAAGCGCCTGACGACATTGCATACTTTCGATTAAAACCTTAGACTCATCGACCAAAGCCTCGGCCCGAGGATAAAGACTTCGAGTGATGTGTTGCGATTCAATCATCTTTTCAAAATCGACCAATTCGAGCAAAACCATATCCAAATGACATTGTCGAGCCATCAGCTTAGCTCGCTCCAAACACTTAAGACTCTGCACATACAAACCCTTGTTGTAGAGTACACGAGCAAAATCAAAATATTCTCGGATCTGTAGATCCTGGTTCTGCCCAATATGTTGTAAACGAAGGCTCACCAAGATCTGCTTGTAGAGATGTGCCTTCACATTAGCTAGTTGGATCTTGTTCACAGGTGCCTTTCCTAAGATGTATTTCTCATCATAATCTTCCATCTTACCCATAATATCAAAAAGCTTCATGAATTTGGCCCTTTCGTTACCTTTAAGCCGTCCAGCATATAACCTAAAGTTGCGTTTCTCAGCAGATGACAACGACTGAATCAGTTCAAACAAGCTATCTGTTTTATAATCTGACATCGTAATAAAATAAAATCTATATATTGTAAATCAAATGATTATAAACCAAATCCTCCTATCAGGCATTGTAAATTTACAACTTATTTTAAGGGAATTCTTTTCAACACAAAATAGTTTTGAAATCAAAATAAGTCAGTCATGGAAAAAAAGAATATACAAATCTTTGACACTACTTTGCGTGACGGAGAGCAAGTACCAGGTTGTAAGTTAAACACGGCTGAGAAAGTTAAGATTGCCCAGCAGCTCGAGGTATTAGGTGTAGACATCATCGAAGCAGGATTTCCGATATCGAGCCCAGGCGATTTCCGATCCGTTGAAGAGATCTGCAAGAGTGTTTCAAAACCGATCGTATGTGCCCTCTCCCGAGCTGTAAAAAAAGACATAGAAACCGCAGCAGCTGCACTGAAACACGCCCAGCACCCACGTATACATACTGGCATCGGAACCTCCTCCTGGCACATCCGATACAAGTTTAACAGCACACCAGAAAAGATCATCGAGCAGGCCGTAGAAGCAGTTCAATACGCTAAAAGCTTTGTCGAAGATGTGGAATTCTACGCCGAAGATGCCGGACGAACCGAAAATGAATTCCTGGCCCAAGTATGTGATGCCGTCATCAAATCCGGCAGTACGGTGCTCAACATACCGGACACCACGGGCTATTGCTTGCCAGAAGAATATGGCCAAAAGATTCGATTCTTGAAAGAAAACGTCAAAGGAATTCACAAAGCCATACTATCGACCCATTGTCACAACGATCTAGGATTAGCCACAGCCAACACCTTGATTGGTATCATCAATGGTGCCGAGCAGGTCGAGTGTACCATGAATGGTCTCGGTGAACGCGCTGGAAACGCCTCACTCTGCGAAATCGTCATGATCCTCAAACAACACCCCCAACTCAACCTCTATACCCATATCAATACCAAACTACTCCATCCGACCAGTCGGATGGTTTCTGAGTGTACAGGTATGCCCGTGCAAGCCAATAAGGCCATCGTCGGAGCTAACGCCTTTGCCCACTCTTCAGGTATCCACCAAGACGGTGTCATCAAAAAACGCGAAACTTATGAGATTATCAGCCCAGAAGACGTTGGCATTGAGCAATCCTCAATCATCCTGACGGCGCGAAGCGGTCGAGCAGCCCTAGCCTATCGTTGTCAAAAATTAGGTTACATCTTAACTAAAGATGACTTAGATGCACTTTATCTACTTTTTCTTCGGCAAGCTGATGAAAAAAAGGAAATTTCAGATGAAGATCTGAAAAAAATATTAAAAACCACTAACTTTGTTGCTGAAATCATCCGTTAGAAAAATGGGAAAAACCTTATTTGATAAGGTCTGGGGTGCACATGTGGTCAGAACTATAGAAGGTGGTATAGTTGTTCTATACATCGATAAACACTACATACACGAGGTGACCAGCCCTCAAGCCTTCGCTGAGTTAGAAAAAAGAGGTCTTTCGGTCCTCAGACCACAACAGATCGTAGCTACAGCAGACCACAACGTCCCAACACATAATCAACATCTCCCTATTGCTGATCCACTCTCGAGAAAACAAGTACAAGCCCTCTCAAAAAACTGTCAAAAGCAAGGCATTACATTATATGGATTAGGCCACAAATATCAAGGCATTGTACATGTCATTGGCCCCGAGCTCGGCTTGACCCTTCCAGGAATGACCATCGTCTGCGGAGACAGTCATACTTCCACCCACGGAGCCTTCGGCACCATTGCCTTCGGTATAGGCACCAGTCAAGTCGCTATGGTTATGGCTAGCCAATGTCTATTGCAACTCAAGCCCAAACAGATGCGCATCTATGTAGAAGGTGTCTTAAAAAAAGGAGTCACCCCTAAGGACGTCATCCTCTACATCATTTCAAAACTAGGAACAGACAGCGGAACGGGATATTTTGTAGAATATGCCGGTCCTGTTTTCGAACAGATGAGCATGGAAGGCCGGATGACCGTCTGTAATATGAGTATTGAAATGGGTGCAAGAGGCGGTATCATCGCCCCAGACGAGACCACCTTCCACTACGTAGAAGGAAAAACTTTCACCCCAAAAGATGCTGCCTTTGAAAAAGGCATTACTTATTGGCGTAGCCTCAAAACAGATCAAGATGCCCACTTCGATACTGAACACAGCTTTGACGCGGCCGACATTGCACCAATGATCACCTATGGGACCAACCCAGGCATGGGGATCAAGATCTCCGAAAAAATCCCAACAGGTGAATCAAATAACCAAGAAGTACTCAATAAATCCCTGAATTACATGGGATTCAAATTTGGAGAATCCCTTATCGGTAAACCGATCAATCATGTCTTCATCGGCAGTTGCACCAATTCACGCATCGAAGACCTACGCCTAGTAGCACAAGTTGTCAAGGGTAGGAAAAAAGCTGATCACGTCCGAGCAATGATCGTACCCGGCTCACAACAAGTGGCTCAACAAGCCCAAAAAGAGGGATTAGATGAGATTCTTAAAAAAGTTGGATTTGAGCTTCGCCAGCCAGGGTGCTCTGCCTGTATAGGGATGAACGAAGACAAAATCCCTTCGGGCGAATATTGTGTCTCGACCTCAAACAGAAATTTTGAAGGGCGACAAGGACCCGGTGTACGTACCCTTTTAGCCAGCCCATTGGTAGCAGCCATCACTGCCATTGAAGGGAAGATTGTAGACATCGAGAAATATTTGGAAAAAACCACTATTCTATACTAACCTTTCCCTCTTATGAAAAGATTCACTACATTGAGCAGTAGGGCTATACCCATACCTATTGAAAATATCGACACCGACCAGATCATACCAGCCCGCTTTTTGAAGGCTACCACACGCGAAGGGTTTGGTAAAAATCTCTTCAGAGATTGGCGTTTCGAAAACAATGACCAGCCGAAAAAAGATTTCGTACTAAATGACCCAAATTATAGCGGACAAATCCTAGTTGCCAGACGGAATTTCGGTTGTGGATCGAGCCGAGAACACGCCGCTTGGGCCATACTCGACTACGGATTTCGAGTAGTCGTCTCGAGTTTCTTCGCCGATATATTCAAAGGTAATGCACTCAACAACGGTCTGTTACCTGTAGAAGTATCCGAAGATTTCTTACAAAAACTCTTTCAAACCATCAAGCAAGAATCAAGCGTGCTCATTCAAGTAGATCTAGAAAGACAGACCATTTCCATCGAAGGTCATCAAGAAAAATTTGATATCCATTCTTACAAGAAAACCTGTCTGATTAACGGTTATGACGACCTCGATTTTCTGGTTAACCTTAAAGATGAGATCGGACGTTTTGAAAAGGATCACATCCTTTTTTAAATCTTTTTCCTATTGAAATTCAGCTTACAACTCGATAAGAGGTCCAACCATCCAAACGTAAAAAATTGAATACAAACCCATCACTATGAAAAAAAACATAGCTGTCCTATCCGGTGATGGTATAGGCCCGGAAGTGATCAAACAAGCACGTAAAACATTAGATGCCATCAGTAAAAAATTTGGCCACACTTTTGAATATTACGAAGGCCTGGTCGGTGCTGTAGCTATCGATCAAACAGGCGATCCCCTACCTCAAAAAACACTCGCATTCTGCCTACAAGCTGACGCGATTCTTTTCGGTGCTATAGGTGATCCGAAATACGACAACGATCCCCAGGCAAAAGTCAGACCCGAACAAGGCTTGCTTAAACTTAGAAAAGAGATGGGGCTATTTTGCAATGTACGGCCGATTACCGCTTATCCATCACTGCTCGATCAATCCCCTTTGAAAAACACGCAGATCCAAGGAGTAGACTTTGTTATCTACCGTGAGCTCATTGGCGGGATCTATTTCGGAAAAAAAGGCCGGTCAACTAGTGGAGATCAAGCATATGACCACTGCACTTATTCCAAGGAAGAGATCCAACGCATCGGACGACAAGCCTTTGAAGCAGCACTGAAACGGAGAAAAAAACTCACCCTGGTCGACAAAGCCAATGTCTTAGAAACCTCCAGATTATGGCGTGAGATTGTAAAAAAAATGACTACGAACTACCCTGAAGTCAGTATAGACTTTCTCTTCGTAGACAATGCAGCTATGCAGCTCATCCTTAACCCTAGGCAGTTTGATGTAATCCTGACAGAAAACATGTTTGGAGATATTCTCTCAGACGAAGCCAGTGTGATCGGTGGTTCGCTTGGTCTACTCCCTTCGGCCTCCATTGGAGAGAAAGGTGCGATGTTCGAACCAATACACGGTTCCTACCCACAAGTAGCAGGTAAAAATATTGCTAATCCTATGGCCTGTGTACTCTCTGCTGCTATGATGCTCGACCACTTTGAGATGCATGAAGAGGGCCGACAACTGTACGCTACAGTAGAACATGCCATCAATCAAAAGGTCTGCACGGTGGATATTGATCCGAAAGAAGGTAGAGGTACTGAAGAGGTTGGCGACTTTTTGACCGAATGGATCCTCAATACCTGACCTTAACACAAGCAAAACCCTATCACAAATTGAACCGATCACCCAAGTAGCAGCTAAGGTAATATGATTTGATCTTTTCCAAGATTTTTCACAAAGGGTACTTCTGGATCGAGCAACTCAGTGAGTTTCGCGGAGAGGTGAGGTAAAAATCCTTCCACGATCTCAGGAGTGATGGCCTGATCCTTATCGATAGATAAGGGTATCAAACCCTGTTCTATTTTGCGAAGAGAGATGATACCTGGATAGACCACCTTTGTCCCTTGTCCGGAAGTCAACCAAAGCTGTGCATAGATCAATAGTTGTAAAGCCTTGCTATGATCAGGGACTTGAACGAGCTCCTCAAAATCAGTCGATGCAATCTCGAGTTCCTTAGGCTTAACCGTCCCAGTTTTATAATCGATGATACGCAACAAGCCGTCACAAATATCTACACGGTCGATTAAGCCGTAGAGTCGTACTTGGCGCAATGAGATCCTCAATGGGGTTGAAAGCGCACATTCGAGTGTTTGGATGACGATCTGTTGGCCCTGTTGCACAACCATTTCATCCCATGCTATCAAATCCTCGACATATTGCTTCACCACGCGATAGATCAAAAGGTTTTTACCTCGACGGTGATCCGCTCCTATCTCCTGAAAAAACCGCTCCACAATGGAGTTATGTAAATTTTTCATCTCTTGCAAAGCCTCGAGCGTGAGCAAACGACCTTGTATCGGTCGATACAAGGTCTCGAGCACCTGATGAACGATTGTACCTAATCCACGCGCCTCAAGACTCTCCTCAACGGTCTCATGATCATTCAGACCCAACACCTTTCGTTGATAAAATAACAAGGGATCACTAATATAAAGACCAATGGCCGAAGAAGAAAAACCCTTCGTAGCGATCTGATCAAGCCTATGCATCACCGAGGCACTCTTCTCGATAAGCATGATCGGTCGTTCAATATCTCCTGAATCAGGTAAAACGGTCTTATGATGGACTTCATGTGGCGACTCGATCTCGAGTTGATGGATAAAACGACTCTTCTCGCCCGAACCATATTCGTCCGGTTCGGTATTACAAACTAGATAGACCTTCCGGGCTCTTTGTAAGAGATGATAGAAATGATAAGCATAGAGGGCATCCTGCTCCTGATAAGTAGGTAAACCAAACCGCTTCCGAATATTAAAAGGGATCCAAGAACACTGGGTCTTCTCAGGTGGAAAGATCCCTTCGTTGACCGAAGTCATGATCACCGTATCAAAGTTGAGCAAACATGTCTCGAGAAGCCCCATCAAAGACAAGCCTCCAGGGTTCCTCCCAAAAAACTGTACCTTCTCAGAACGCAACCACTGCTTATAAAGCAAGTCCAACGCCTTGATCTCAGTAATGCTCGTAGGATGCTTGCTCAAAAGCTGATCAAGTCCCTGTGCCCAACCATTAAAGTGTTTCAAGAATTCCAATGCCATATTATGATCTCCACTATCATCTTCTAAAAAGACTCCTCGAATTTTTTGAGAAAGACCGATGAGCATACCCAAGAAAACCTTGGGATCCTTATTCTTAGAATCGAGTATACCCAAAAAGGTCTCGCCTCGCAGATGTTCCAATATCAATACATCTGGAACAAAGCTGATATTATTCTGGATGATTAAGGCTGAGAATCGCCGATCTGCTTCATGCAACATGCTCCCTAGATGTATATCGGAGAGCAATTGCAAGAGGTCTTTGTGATAAAATTGGTCCCGCCCAAATCTTTCCCTATTGGAAAAAAGGCAAAAAATTATCAAAAAACTCTGCCCCAATGGTATAGCTTGCAAAGGATATGGCATAAGCACATTAAGTGGACTGATCTCTTTGGGGATAGCATGGAGTAATGGAATCAACAGACGTCCATCAGCCGGTACGACAACCACGTTAGAAAAGTTCTCACCCTGCCGAGCTAAACTTGCCAACAGATGACCTACCCACTTAGTTTGTCCAACCTGACCAGGTGTGCTGATAACTTCGACTTGCTTAGCCTTTTTGAAATTTTCAGCAATCCATTGGACATGTTGATCTCTCAAAGCTGGCCAAGTATTAAAATAAGACCGGACAAAAGCACCGGCCTCCTGGGCTTCATCTTCATAATAATAAGCATCTACATCCCAATAAGTTTCGGCCTTACCCCGTTCAAGCAAACTTTGTATGAGTATTGCTTCAGATCGGTTCAAAGCATTCATCCCAATGAAAATAATTCGCTCCAAATCAGAGTTTTTCAAAAGAAAATCATCCAGACGATCGAGAGCACTTCGAAAAATTAATCCATGATACGCCATACCCTTTTCCAAAAGCCACTCACGTAGCCCATCATACCAAAGGGCAAGCCCCTTCAAAAAGAGGAAATGTTTCTCAATAAAAAGGGTTTGCTGAGCAAGATCTCGAGGCTCCCAATGATTGATACGATCTACCGAGCTGATGTAAGCAAAGAACCGCTTTGTATCGACCAGATTGAGGTCAATCTCGTCAAAATCGGATAATACCTGAGGAGCCCATTGAATGAATTTATCAAAAGTCTCACCACGTACATCTGGCTGTCGACTCACCACTGTATAAAAATCTAAATACAGTGGCAATCCTTCTATTAAAGATAGACCAGAAATACGTTGCATCAATTCTTGCATGGTATATATTTCCGGCAACCAAGTAGAAGTCCAAGGTGAGCGTTCCTGTAGGACTCTCTTAAGGATTACGGCCGACCGGCGATTGGGTAAGACCAAGACCAAAGAACTTAAATCTTTATACCGCTCGAAAATCACTCGAACGACTTGCTCGATAAAGCATGACATAGGCCGAAATCTTTAAGACTCATTCATCAGCAAAAATAACCCGTACTGCCTTCTCATCTTGCTGCAATTGTACCTTGAGCGCCTCCAAGGTATCAAATCTCTTCTCCTCACGGATCCGACGTATGAGCTGGATGAAAACCACCTCATTATAGACTATCTCATCGAAATCAAACAGATGCACTTCTACCCGTGTATCAAGTCCACCTACCGTAGGCCGTATACCGACATTAAGCATCCCCATATGGTCTTGTCCCCGCAAGTCGGCTTTCACAGCATAGACACCGTATCGGGGTAAAAGTTTTTTCGGTGGCACTTGGACATTGGCCGTAGGAAAGCCAAGCTTCCGACCAAATCGATCCCCCTGCACGATACGACCGGAGATCACATAAGGATACCCTAAAGCCTGATTAGCCCAAGATAAATTACCATTCAAAAGCGTCTTGCGGATCTCAGTAGAGCTAACAACCTGAGAACCAATCTTATACACAGACAACTGCTCAAGCTCAAAACCATACATTGCAGCAAGTTCTTTCAATTGTTGGTAAGAGCCCTGCCGCCCCTGTCCGATACGATGGTCATGACCGATGATAAGAGACTTCATCCGAAGTCTTTTCAATAGAAGATCGCGGACAAAATCCTCTGAGCTGAGCGCAGCAAAAGCCTCAGTAAAAGGGTGGATAATCAAATGCTGCAGGCCAGTCCCTCCAAGTAAGCGTATCTTCTCTGTAGAAGTAGTCAAATATTTCAGCCCCAGATCAGACTGAAGCACTTCCCTTGGATGCGGATCAAAACTCAGCAATACTGAAGCACTTTGAGTCCATTGAGCTTTTTGATCTAAGGACATGATGAGTTGACGATGGCCAGCATGTACACCATCGAAAACTCCCAAGGTGAGGACAATATCGGAAGTAGGTAAAAAGGTATCGATAGACGAATGGATCTCCACAAGTGACTATTTCCGACAAAGATAATTACGCTTCTGAAGATCCGAATCCCTTGACAATAATTTTCCATTCTGACGAATCGATGTATATTTGTTGGCTCGAAAATCCATAAAAATGGCTCAAAAAATAAAAGGGAAGATTACACAAATCATTGGACCGGTGATTGATGTAGTCTTTAAAGATCTCCCATCCCTACCAAAGATTTACGATGCACTCGAAGTCAGTCGTCCTACAGGGGAAAAACTCATACTTGAAGTACAACAACACATTGGAGAAGATACCGTACGCTGCATATCGATGGATTCCACCGATGGAATGCAACGTAGTCAGGAGGTAAGCTCGACCAGTGCACCAATCACCATGCCGATCGGACCCGAGATTAATGGCCGTCTATTCAATGTCATAGGTAGTAGTATTGACGGTCTAGGTAATCTTGATAAATCCCAGAACCTACCTATACACCGACCCGCACCAAAGTTTGAAGAGCTCTCTACAGTTACTGAAGTACTCTACACCGGAATCAAGGTGATCGATCTGACCGAACCTTATGTCAAGGGAGGAAAGATTGGTCTTTTTGGTGGTGCAGGTGTAGGCAAAACGGTATTGATCCAAGAACTGATCAATAACATTGCTAAAGAACATGGCGGCCATTCAGTCTTTGCTGGAGTAGGCGAGCGTACCCGAGAAGGCAACGACCTTCTACGCGAGATGCTCGAATCAGGTATCATCCGTTATGGCGAAGACTTTATGAAATCGATGAAAGAAGGAAGTTGGGATCTCTCTAAAGTCGACAAAGAGATCCTCAAAGGGTCTAAAGCAGCTTTCGTCTTCGGACAGATGAATGAGCCCCCCGGAGCCAGAGCACGTGTAGCCCTCTCAGGATTAACCTTAGCTGAATATTTCCGTGATGGTGCCGAAGACGGTAAGGGACGTGATGTACTCTTCTTTATTGATAATATTTTCCGCTTCACACAAGCCGGTTCAGAAGTATCAGCCCTTTTGGGGAGAATGCCTTCAGCAGTCGGATATCAACCGACTCTAGCCTCCGAGATGGGCTTAATGCAAGAACGGATCACTTCGACAAAAAACGGATCGATTACTTCAGTGCAAGCCGTTTACGTACCTGCTGACGACTTGACCGATCCAGCCCCAGCAACCATATTCTCTCACTTGGATGCTACGACTGTCCTCTCGAGAAAGATTGCCTCATTGGGGATCTATCCAGCAGTAGATCCACTAGACTCCACCTCACGTATCCTCTCACCCAAGATAGTAGGTATTAAACACTACAAATGTTCCCAACGTGTCAAAGAAATCCTTCAGCGCTACAAAGCCTTGCAAGACATCATTGCTATCCTCGGTATGGAAGAACTCAGCGAGGAAGATAAACTCGTCGTCCACCGTGCTCGACGTGTACAGCGTTTCTTATCACAACCCTTCCATGTCGCTGAGCAATTCACAGGCATTCCCGGTGAGTTGGTCAACATCAAGGATACGATCAAAGGCTTTAATATGATTATGGACGGCGAGCTAGATCAGTACCCAGAAGCAGCATTCAACCTGAAAGGGACTATCGATCAGGCTATAGAAGCCGGTCAGAAGATGTTGGTAGAAGTAGCTCAAGTTTAAAAAAAAAATTCAAAGATGAAGGTATTGATCATCAGACCAGAAGAAATCATCTACGAAGGCCAAGCCGATACAGTTATTGTGCCAGGTGCTGCTGGATTTTTTCAAATTTTAGAACAGCATGCCCCAATCTTATCGGTTTTGACTGCTGGATCAGTACAACTACATTTCCACAGAAAAGAACACATTGAATTTAATAAACGAGGGGGTAAACTCATCCCGCATCCGAATGATGACAAGATATTGACCTTCGAAGTCCATGGAGGGCTGGTGGAAATGAATCAAAATCTGGTGACGATTTTCGTTGATTAAATTCTACAACAATGCTCTAAATTTCATAAAAAATCATCCATTACAAATGGATAGTAAAATTTTCATCGTCAGGCAAATCTTCTTCCATATCAGGAATGATTTTTTCAGCCCATTTGCGTAAAGGATTGGACTGAAGTGTTGCAAATTCAGATCGATTGTGATAAATTTTGATAGCACTGAATATAGCCTCCTGAAAAGAAGTCTCATCAGCAATCCCTTTACCAACAATATCGTAAGCCACACCATGATCTGGAGAAGTACGCACATGCGAGAGCCCAGCAGTAAAATTGATTCCTTCATGAAAGGCTATCGTCTTAAAAGGAATCAAGCCCTGATCATGATACATGGCCAAAACAGCATCAAAAGCCTGGTAACTGCGGTTGCCAAAAAAACCGTCTGCCGGATAAGGACCAAAAACCAAAAAACCATTCCGGAACAAATTTTCAATAGCCGGTCTGATCTTTTTCTGCTCCTCATCACCTACTAGACCATTGTCCCCAGAGTGAGGATTACATCCCAACACAGCTATCTTAGGTTTTTCTACCGCAAAATCCTGTCGCAAGGACTGATGTAAAAGCTTTATCTTCTTGACGATTTTCTCCGTACTGAGCTCAAGACTCACCCCCTTCAAAGGTAAATGATCAGTAACCAAAGCCACCTTCAGATCATCATGGATCATAAACATCAGGGACTCACCCTCGAGAGAACTTTGTAAATAGTCGGTGTGCCCAATAAATGGGAATTCAGTCGAACGAATCAGGTCCTTATTAACCGGAGCAGTCACCAAGACGTCTACTACACCTTCCTTCAAGGATTTCACTGCAGCCTCAAGAGAAAGCAATGCACACCTTCTCCCTTCATAGGTAGCACGGCCCGGATCGATCTTGACATCTTCTTTCCAAAGATTGACTACATTCACCTTATGATCGACCGATTCCATCGGATTCCGAATACCTTGCAAGTTGATATCAATATGCATCATCTGTTTGTAATAGGAACATAACCTCGTAGATCCGAACAAGACTGGGGTGAAGAAGTCTAAAAAACCTTTCTTTCGACAAACCTTCAAAAATACCTCTATCCCTATCCCATTAATATCTCCTACCGAAATTCCGACCCGAGGATTCCTTATCCGACAATTCATTTGCACTTTAAAATTTCACGATTGGACGAATTCATGGACTTTTCTATAACTTAGACAAAAGTATCGAAAAAGAAAACACACTATGTATATCGAAATTGTGAAAAAATCGCTATCGTACGCCAACTGATCCCCGATCAAAACAACCTGCACATCCTTTTTGAAAATCCATTTGATGAAGAGCTGAAAATTGATAAAATCACATCAAACAACGAACTATGCATGATTATAGTAGATACAGAAGGAAGAATATATAAAGCGATACTCATCTCAAAAATCTTATAACGAAAGTAACTCAAGTGAGTTGAAGATAGGTGATTTAATCAACCTCGAACGATGTATGAAACTCGGCGATCTACTAGATGGACACATCGTACAAGGCCATGTTGATCTGACGTTGTGGGTTGAAGACATCGAAAAGAAAAAGGATAGTTGGCTATTTAAATTTTGATACGAAAACCCTCATCAAATTAAGGTAGAAAAAGGATCCGTCACTGTAAATGCTATAAGCATAATCTTCTTATATGCTAAAAAAGAAACATTTAACATGGCAATCATCCTACATATTTACGAAAATACCAATTTTCACTGTTTACAACCGGGACAACGAGTAAATATCGAATTTAATATCCTCGAAAAATATGTTACACGATTACTCAATCAACATCCGTTTTTCAAACGGAATGCCTTGTTTAAGGAACTATAACAAATATTATGATTTACCAAAGTTTATTACTTTTGCAGTAGTCAACTTAAAAATTTAACGGTATGTCTGATGTCTCTTCAATAATAAAAGCTATCATTGTGGAAAAATTTGGTGTAGAGGAGAGTGAAGTTACTCCAGAAGCCAGTTTTACACAAGATCTAGGTGCAGATTCTCTCGATACAGTAGAATTCATCATGGAGATTGAAAAAGAATTTGATATCGATGTCCCTGACGAAGAAGCTGAGAAGATCACTTGTGTAGGTGACTGTGTTAAATATGTAGAAACTCAAAAAAAAGCACAACAATAATATCCCTTGTTGAGAAATGAGGCTGAAACGAGTAGTTGTTACTGGACTTGGAGCACTGACGCCCATCGGCAATGATGTGAGTATTTATTGGGCTTCATTAATACGTGGGGTAAGCGGTGCGAGTGCGATTACGCATTTTGATACTACGCATTTCAAAACAAAATTTGCCTGTGAACTCAAAGACTACAAAGTAGATGACTTTTTCGATAAAAAGGAAAAGCGAAAAATTGATCCCTGTGCACAATACGGACTGGTCAGTGCTAAAGAAGCTATCAAAGATAGTGCTTTGGATTTTTCCAAGGAAAAAAGAGAACGTATCGGTGTCATCTGGGGTTCGGGAGTAGGAGGGCTCTTGAATTTTGAGCAAGAAATCATTACGTATGCTACGGGAAACGGTATACCACGATTTAATCCCTTCTTCATCCCAAAAATGATTATAGACACTACGGCAGGCCTTATATCTATAGAGCATGGCCTTCACGGCCCGAATTATGCTACTGCATCAGCATGTGCCTCATCGGCCAACGCCATTATAGATGCCTATCATCTAATCTGTTTAGGGAAGGCAGATGTCGTGATCACTGGAGGATCTGAAGCAGCCATTACAAAAAGTGGTGTAGGCGGATTCAATGCATTACACGCATTATCTACACGCAACGATAACCCTCAAACAGCCTCCCGCCCCTTTGATAAAGACCGAGATGGTTTCGTTTTGGGTGAGGGGGCCGGTTGTCTTATCCTTGAAGATTATGAACACGCTAAAGTGAGAGATGCTAAAATCTATGCCGAGATAGGAGGAGTAGGGATGTCTGCAGATGCCTATCATATGACAGCACCTCACCCAGAAGGGAAAGGTGTCATCAGCGCGATGAGGACAGCCCTAGAAGACGCAGACGTTAAACCATCAGAGGTAGACCACATTAATACTCATGGCACTTCTACACCATTAGGAGATGTAGCAGAGATCAAAGCCATCGAGAAAGTCTTTGGAGAAAGCGTATACGGTATCCATCTCAATTCGACGAAATCAATGACAGGACACCTATTGGGTGCTGCTGGAGCTATAGAAGCCATTGCAACCCTATTACCCTTGATAAAAAAATCCATACCCCCCACAATCAACCATTTTCATCAAGACGAAACTATAAACCCTAAACTCAATCTCACCTTAAACAAATTTCAAGAAAGAGATGTCAATGTCGCCATGTGCAATACTTTTGGATTCGGTGGACATAACGTATCTCTACTATTTAAAAAAGTTTTTCTTTTTAATAGCACTTAGTTTATACCCAAAGTCTCCTTACTAAGGAATCGTCTAAAATCCATATTTTCGGCTCTAAAATATCCGATGAGTAACGCAAGATTTTTGGAAGAAGAATATAATCTTGATTTTTTATTGATGGGACTCATCTCCTATCTGAAGGAATACAAGCTCGTCTACCTTATCAATAAGGTACTTTACTTAATTCTTTCGCAAGAATCAAAAGTATTGAATTATTTTAATAAGTCAGTAAAAAAATCTATATCTTTCACTTTTTTCCAAATGGAAAGACCGAGATCGACAAATCAAATACATCCTTGTTAAAAACAAAGTAGAACTCATCCAAGAAACACCTCTTACTGAAAATACACTCATAAGGATCCATAAAACTCGACCTTATTGTCTCATCCTCGAATAAAAAAAAATTCAATATTACTTAGTTGTAAAAAGCATCAGTGACCAAGCATATAATCTAATTCAAAAGCTCAATCACGTCCAATTTGTCCATTACAGCACAACCATCAACATCTACACATTGAAATCTAAACATAACATCATTCTATGACACCCGAAAATCATAAGTTTTTTAAAAAAACGAAAATCGTAGCTACCATAGGCCCCGCCTCTGACACTAAAGATATTCTGATAAAGCTAATCTATTCAGGAGTAGATGTCTTCCGGATCAATTTCTCTCATGCAGACCATGAAGAAACTGCCCAACGCATCAAACTCGCACGTGAGATCAATGCAGAATACGGTTTCAACACCACTATTTTAGCCGATCTACAAGGCCCCAAACTCCGCATTGGGAACGTCAAAGAAAACGTCTTGCTCAACAAAGGTGATATCCTAATTTTCACCAATGAAAAGGTAGAAGGGGACCAAAACAAGGTATATATGACCTACCAAAACTTTGCTAAGGATGTGAAAGTAGGTGAAAGAATTCTTTTAGACGATGGAAAACTCGTCTTCGAATGTATCGAAACTAATGGTAAAGACATTGTAAGGGCTCAAGTAGTCCAATGTGGTCTCTTGAAATCTAAAAAAGGTGTCAATCTGCCTAACACACAAATATCTCTTCCCGCACTCACTGAAAAAGACATCCAAAATGCTCGATTTGCCATCCAACAAGGGGTAGATTGGATCGCCCTCTCCTTTGTAAGGCATAAAAAAGACTTGATAGACCTCAAAGAACTGATTCAAAAACATACCAATCAATTTGTTCCCATTATCGCCAAGATCGAAAAACCGGAAGCGATTCAAAATATTGATGGGATCGTCACTCATTGCAACGGTCTCATGGTTGCTCGAGGTGATCTAGGGGTTGAAATACCCCTCGAAGAGGTACCCCTCATTCAAAAAAAGCTAGTAGATAAGGCCAAAATGGCTCAAATCCCAGTGATCATCGCTACACAAATGATGGAGAGTATGTTGAATAACCTTACCCCTACACGAGCAGAGGTCAATGATGTTGCTAACTCCGTTTTAGATGGTGCCGATGCATTGATGCTTAGTGCAGAAACTTCCGTTGGACAATACCCCATAGAGGTAGTCACACAAATGAGTAAGATTATCCGTCAAACAGAAGACGATCCTAGGATCCATGTACCTCGTTATAAACCCACCATGGAAAAGAGTAAAAACCAAAGATATATCACCAATAGGATGTGTTATACTGCTACAAAACTAGCGAAACAAGCTAAGGTCAAAGCCATCATAACCCTTACACACACTGGTTATAACACCTTTCAGATATCTTCACATAGACCCCCCACACATATACTAGCCTTCACGGATAATCCTAGAATACTCTGTATACTCAATTTACTCTGGGGTGTCATCGCCTTCAACTATGACAAACTCGTCAATACAGACGATACCATTAAGGATATCAATGAGATCGCTCAAAAATCCGGTTTCTTGGAAAAAGGAGATTATGTAGTCAATCTCTCTTCAATGCCTATGGCTGAAAAAGGGAATAGCAATACCATAAGATTGTCCGAAATTTCATAATTTGGTAAAAATTTCTTTTACATTCACCCAGGTTCTGTTATTTCTGATTACTTTTAACCCAATTTTTATAAGAAGAGCCCATATAACATGATCTTTAACCTGAAAAAAGAAAAAAAGCACTTTTATATCGAAGAGGGTCAAGGTCACCCTCTTGTGTTGTTACACGGTTTGATGGGCGGATTGAGTAACTTCGATTCCCTTTTGAATTTTTTTCCACAAAAAGGTTATCGAGTTATTGTACCTTCTCTACCGCTCTACAGTCTACCTTTGCTACGTACTAATATTTCAAACCTATCCAAATATGTGATCCAGTTCTTAAAAGACAAAAACATCTACAAGGCCACATTGATCGGAAATTCTTTGGGTGGACATTTAACCTTAGATATCGCTAGAAAAACACCTGAACTAATGCATTCGCTTGTACTCACTGGAAGTTCAGGCTTGTACGAACGTGCCTTTGGAGATTCCTTCCCTAAAAGGGGAAGTTACGAATACATCAAGAAAAAATCCCAAGAAGTTTTTTACGACCCAAAAATCGCTACCAAAGAACTTGTTGATGAAGTATATCAAATTGTTAATGACCGAGTCAAAGCCATCAAGACCCTGTACATTGCCAGAAGTGCTATAAAACACAATATGGCCAGCGAACTACCTTCTATCAAGCAGCCCGTCTGCCTGATCTGGGGGAAACAAGATCATGTAACTCCTGCAGAAGTAGCTGAAGAGTTTCATCGATTATTACCCCATTCGGAGCTACATTGGATCGACCAATGCGGACATGCTCCAATGATGGAACACCCTGAACAATTCATCAGAATCTTGGAGAATTGGATCTCACAATTTGATCTGAATCATGGACATCCAAACGGCTGATTTTCTAAAAAGTAGCACTCAAAAATCACAATTTCCCATCCTAGACCTTGCAGAATATGCCTTCATCGGACGTTCTAATGTGGGTAAATCTAGCTTGATCAATCTCCTGACTAGGAGAAAAAACTTAGCCAAAACCTCTTCCTCTCCAGGAAAAACCCAATTGATCAATCACTTTCTTATCAACAGCCAATGGTACCTAACAGACTTACCCGGCTACGGCTATGCTAAAATATCGAAAGAAAAAAAGAAAGATTTTCAAAAGAAAATCACTGACTATATCCTATATCGAAAAAATCTCACCTGCCTCTTTACATTGATTGATAGTCGACTACCTCCACAAAATATCGATCTAACCTTCATACAATGGCTAGGCGAAAATCGGATCCCTTTCTGCATCGTTTTCACCAAAACAGATAAAATCGGACCGACCCAATGTCAAAAAAATATCGAGCATTATAGAGAAACGTTACTCAAAAGCTGGGAAGAAATCCCTCCATATTTCAAAACTTCGGAACACACCCGACAGGGAAGAACCGAGATCCTCAACTATATAGATGGACTCAATCAAGAGTACTGCGCAGCAAAAATATTACTTAATTCTCATCCAACAAACTGAGTAAAGCCAATTCATAAGACTTCAAACCAAAACCGCAAATACTTCCTTTACAGACTGGAGCAATAAAAGAATGGTGGCGAAAAAACTCTCGGGCATAAACGTTAGTCATATGCACCTCGACCACTGGAACAGGGATTGCCTTAATTGCGTCAGCAATGGCCAGAGAAGTATGAGTATAAGCCCCAGCATTCAAGACAATACCATCCAAATCGAAGCCCATCGTATGCAATATATCGATGAGCTCACCTTCATGATTACTCTGGTGGTAGATCAGTTCTACAGTAGCAAAACACTCTTGCTCTCTGAGCTGTTCAAGATAATTATCAAAATTTTTGATATCGTACAACTCAGGTTCTCTTCGCCCTAAAAGATTTAAATTTGGCCCATTGATAATGCTCATTTTCTTCATCCCATTACCGATTGATCCTTATAGGCAAAGGAACAAATATTTTTCTATCTTTCAATAAAATTATTCCCTACCTTTATGTTGAAACAAGTACTTACAGCCAAGCAGAAAGCTCTTGAGATCAACCTGAATCCAAACATTTACGGTACTCTTGCAGAGATCGGTGCTGGACAAGAGACGGTACGTGCCTTTTTCCGTGCTGGTGGTGCTTCAAAAACCGTAGCCAAGGCCATCTCTGCCTATGACAAAGATTTCAGTGACGCTATTTACGGAAAGGAGCCCGATATGAGGTATGTCTGCGAATCACGTATCAGAAAGATGCTTCATCATGAAACCCAACTTATCGAAGAACGTCTCAATAGAGCCGATCACCTTCAAAAAACTTTCTTTGTCTATGCCAATACGGTAGCTACGATCGACTATAAGAAGTTGAGAAAAGGTCATGGCTGGGTAGGGATACATTTTCAACTGACTCCTGAAGAGCCTTATAATGAGATCATTTTACATTTAAATTTTCATCAAAACGAAGCACAATTGCAACAAGAGACTTTAGGCGAGTTGGGAACTAACTTAATCTACGGTGCTTTTCATTATAGTGACAACCCACGTAAATTGCTCTTTTCGCTTTATGACAATATCAGCAAAGACAAAATTGATGTAGATACGATCAATTTTTCTGGACCTAGATTTAGATACATCGACAATCGAATGATTAGCTTGCAACTAGTCAAACAAGGTATGACCGATACGGTGATTTTTGGTCCAGATGGAAAAAATATTTTACCAGCCGATTTACTTTTCAAAAAACACATCTTCGTTATACGTGGCAGCTTTAGACCGGTAACTAAACTTAATATGGACATGCTCCATTGTGGTTATTCACTTTTTCTCAAAGAGCCTAATATCAAGAAGGACAACATCATTGTATTATATGAAATAACTTTGAGTAATTTGACCTCTTCGGGTGATTTGGACGAACAAGACTTCCTCGACCGTACTGATATCCTAGGTAAATTAAATCAGACCGTAATGATTTCTCGCTTTTCAGAGTATTATCGAATGGTAGATTATTTCTCCCAATTTACCAACAAACGAATCGGTCTAGTCATAGGTGTCAACAACCTCCTGGAAATATTCGAAGAAAAGTATTATCATCAATTGAGCGGAGGTATCTTAGAAGCTTTTGGAAGACTCTTTACAAAAGATCTGAATATTTATCTATATCCTTTCAGAGATGCTGAGGAAAGTGAATTGCTCACCTCAGACAATCTAAAAGTAGGACCGCAATTGAAAGAACTCTATAAATACTTCAAAATCAACGGTAGGATCATCGATATCAAATCTTATAATCCTGAATTGCTCCGCATATACTCAAGGGAAGTTTTACGCCGGATTGCTACAGAAGAAAATTCTTGGGAAGAAGACCTACCAGAAGGTGTAGCAAAAATCATCAAAGAAAATAGACTTTTTGGGTATGATAGCGGGGTATATTGAAAAAAATAAAACACCTGTTTATCAACTTAAAATATCTTTAAAAAATGGATTTCTTTCTGGGTCAAAGTCCTCCATTGGCCTCTTTTGACGTTTTTTTTAGTGAGGCCACCAAAGGAAACCCGGTCAAGTCTAGTCACTTCATAATCCAAGGTTTCAAAAACACGTCGAATTACTCTATTCCAACCAATATGTAACTCAATACCCAGTTCGTTTTTTTTGGCGTTTTGTACATAGGATATGGCATCAATTTGCACCTTACCCTCAGCTAGATAAATGCCTTTTTTGATCTTTTCGAGATCCGCCCCTTCGAGTTTCCTATGCAAAACCACATGGTATATTTTTTTGACTTGATATTTGGGATGGGTAAGTTTTTTGACTAAATTACCATCATTGGTCAAGAGCAAAACGCCCGTAGTCTGCCGATCCAAACGTCCCACAGGATAGATCCTAGAGGATGATGCCTTTGCCACAAGATCCATCACAGTTCTGCGGCCTTTCTCATCCTGAGTAGTGGTGATAAACCCTTTTGGCTTGTTGAGTAGGATGTATACTTTTTTTTCAGGGAAGATGTAACGCCCATCAAACTTTACTCGATCAGTTGGTAAAATTTTATATCCTAGTTCAGTAATGACCTTCCCATTGATTTCGACCATCCCAGTCTTGATCAATTCATCAGCCTCACGCCTAGAAGCTAACCCAGCATGAGCTAAATAACGATTCAAACGTATAGTCGTCGCTCCATTGGAGCGATACAGAGACCCAGAACGGACCAAGGGCTCCTTCTTGATCAAGGGTACCCTCTCATATTGTGAGTGCTTTCGAAAGACCTTTTTCATGGGAAACATTTTTGCAAATTTAGATATTCCACACCCATCAAACTAATGCAACACACTCCCAAAAAGATCAGAACGGTATAGAATGCTAGAACCAACCTATAATATTTCTCAGAATGTACTCCCCAGAGAAGAGTCAAAGAGATCCCGACAAATAGTGCACTCAAAAAGAAATAATATTTCATCAACCTCTCTTTGACATAAAAAGACAATAGTAACGCGTTGAATATAAAAAATATGATTAAAACACTTACTACATATTTTGTGACCTTCTCACCGTATTTCAATGGGAGAGTGTAATAGTCAAAAAGGAGATCACCCCGCTGAGTAGAGAGGTCTTTCAATACATCCTTGATCAACAACAAGAGGAATAAAAAACATGCATAAACAAAGATACTGATACGAAAATTTTGATAGCGTACCAATAGGATGAAGAATGGCATTACGGTAAGTATAGTAGCAGTCAGATTATTCCACAGAGCCATCCTACTGATCTTGTGAGAATATAACCATATTCCAAATTGATACAACAAAAAGAATACTAGTGCTTTCCAAGAAACCCAAACACTATAACCTAAAGCTAATAGATTCAATAACAAATAAAGACGGAAAACGACTCCATGCCCGACGAAATAATAAATCCTTACACGAAACGGTTCATGAATACTATCTTTTTCCGAATCATAAAAGTTGTTGATCAAGTATCCTGCAGCTACACTACAGGTAGAAGCTAGGATCAGTAAGTGTAAAGCGCTATCATAGAGGAATTTTTTTAAAGGCGGTGCACCTCCAAAAACAAAATAAGCCGCTAAATACTGTGCGACGAGTAATAAAAAAAGGTTGTATCCTCTGAGCACAGCAAACAGTCCAACCATCTTTCTCAATACATACATACTGCCCACTACTCGTCATTTTGATTCGTACAATAAAAACGACTGATTTAAATCCCTTTAAAATCGGAAAACGATCTCAGGCTCATATGCCTTCAATTTTTCCTGTACTATCTCATAATCCGGTGTAAATCCCAAAACGAATCCACCTCCTCCAGAACCACATAGCTTCAAATAATAATCATTTGTGAAAATCCCATCTTCCCAGATCTCCCACAAAGAGACCGGGATCATTGGCCGGAAATGCCTATAGGCCCAAACAGAAAGTTGTTTTACATTTTTCAACAACGGCTTGAAGTCTCCTTTGAGAAAAGCATCTATACAATCGTCGTTGTATTTTATAAACTCCTCTTTCAAAGTTTTTCTAAATCCAGCGTGTTTCAACTTTTCAAAGAAGATCTGCACCATAGAAGCTGTACTACTCGGGGTTCCCGAATTAATCAAAAAAATAGCTCCTTTACCCTGCTGCTCTTCAGGGATACCTACAGTAGAGATATCTGTAGAAGAACGGATGAGTAAAGGTAAATTCAGATAACAAATCAAAGGATCTACCCCAGAACTCTTCCCATGGAAATATGACTCCATCTGGCTGAATATTTTTTTCAACCTAAGAATACTTTTCTTATTGAGATCCACCTCTGCTGTGATTTTATCTTGAGTATATCGGTCATAAACAGCTGCCACCAAAGCCCCTGAACTTCCAACTCCATAACCCTGAGGGATGTTCGAGCTGAAATACATACCATTTTGAATGTCTCCATCAATACTATCCAAATGAAGTTGGATCGGGAAATTTCCCTCTCTACTCAAAGACACCAAAAAAACATAATATTTCTTTAGTTCAGCATTGGAATAGAGTCCCTTGGCATGATCAAGATCTGCATCAAACCGAAAGGCCCCTTTATAAAAACTATGTGGAATAGAAAGTCCTTTCGAATTCTCCATAATACCATGCTCTCCAAAAAGGAGCACCTTTGCGGGAAATAAAGATCGTCTCATAGGCGAATTTTATAAAGTCTAGGTAAATTTAGTTAAAAATCAAAATATCTTTGTTTTTGATTAAATTTGAATGGCTTTACGAAAACTAGAAACATAATTTAAACCTAAGCGATGTACCATAAAAAAAAGGCTCTCAGTAGATCGACCTAAAATAATGAGCGTTTTCAAAAAAGAATTTTCCATCTACGTCACTTAGTCATAAAATCTAAAGTACCATGATAAAGGTAGCTATATACGGACAAAAATTGGACGCAAAAAATATACCTTATCTCACTCGATTTTTAGAATATATTCACGAGTGTGTAATAGAAATCCATATTGAGAAAAATTTCCTAGATATCTTGAAATCCTTTGAGATATTCAAGAATTTAGACTTGCCCACGTTTGTCGATCACAAAGACCTCAACCAAGGTTTTGATCTGATGTTTACTTTTGGAGGTGATGGTACCATCCTAGCTGCCATTACATTGATCAGAGATTTAGGCATCCATATACTAGGGGTCAACACAGGAAATTTAGGTTTCTTAGCCAGTTTCAACAAAGAGGTTTTCATCAGAAAAATAGACAGCATTTTCCATCAAAAATTCAACCCTATACCTCGCAGTCTCCTATGGGTAGAAACCTCTACAGGAGATCTTATACCGAACGGATTTCTGAATTTTGCTCTAAATGAAATAGTCGTACTACGTCGAGAAACCGTCTCGATGGTCACTATTGATGCTTATATAGATGGCGAATTCTTGACTTCCTATTGGGCTGACGGACTGATCATCTCAACCCCTACAGGTTCTACAGGCTATTCTTTGAGCTGTGGCGGTCCTATCATTACACCAGAAAACAAGAATTTCGTTCTCACCCCTATTGCCCCACACAACCTCTTTTCTCGTCCACTGATCATCCCTGATCATGAACAGATTCATCTTAAGATTCATAGCCGAGCAAAAGCCTATTCGCTCTCGATGGATACCCGGCTCAATCTCTTAAGCACCAATACTGAGCTATACATCAAAAAAGCATCCTTTTACGCCTATATCATCCAAGAAGAAGAACAAAACTATTTCAAAACATTACAAGAAAAATTACTTTGGGGTGCTGATCAGAGGAACTGATTTATACATAGAATAAATTATACCTAAAACCTATCGCTGATAGAATTGTCTATATTTGTACACCTTATTTCATGTACTTCGCACCTAACATCCTAGGTATGTGAAATTTAATTAACCAGATGAAAAAAAACTTGCGGATCATTTTGATATATCTTACACTTGGGCCTGTCATGCATGCACAAATGCATGAAATAGAAGCATTCCTGGTGGGTGGTAATTATATTGTACTCAACCAACCTGTTTTTGGGATATTATACCGATATAATTTGAATCCAAAATATTCGATCTGTCTGCATTTGATGGGAGCCGGGATTTGGGGTACAAATCGAGAAGCTTCAGAACAGTATCGAAAAAATCGAGAACAATCGATCCAAGATCATCTTGGTGAAGCTTCGATACTTTTCGAATTCAATGACACACACAAGACACAAAGTACCTTTTTTATATTTGCAGGGATTGACCTAGTCGATTATCAAGAGAAAACGTACGTGTTGGACTACCCAAAATGGAGAGATGCCAACGGAATGCCAATCGAACCAAAATCCTGTACCAATTTCGAAAAAATCAACATATCAAATGATATGGTACGTCTATTCTATACTATTCCATTTAGCATTGGATACAAATATAAATTTATTTACAATTATTTGATAATTAACTATATAAGTATCTATACTACTAGTACAGGAAATATTGATTATAATGTTTTAAATATCCGACAGATCGTCGAAAAAGGTTTAGATAAAGAATCCTACCAAACTGAAATACGAAACCAAAGTCCTGATTTTTTAAATGAAAAAACTTTTAACAATTTCTGTTCCAAAAACTGGTATGTATTCATTTGATTATCAATCATATAAACTTTTATTTGACCACCTTGTTATTGTGATTGATACATAGTATGCAAGATTTATTAGGAAAAATAAATTTTAACCATCTCCCCTGTCATGTGGCCATCATCATGGATGGAAATGGTCGTTGGGCGCAAAGAAGAGGTATGTTGCGGACCTTTGGTCACAAAAATGCCAGCGAATCGATTCGAGATACGCTCAGAGCCAGTAAAGACCTTGATATACCATATGTTACCTTGTATGCTTTTTCCTCAGAAAATTGGGACCGACCACAACAGGAAACTAATGTACTAATGAACCTACTTTACAATGGACTGAAACGTGAATTGGTTGAGCTACAAGCCAACCACATTCGGCTTCTGGCTATAGGAGACACAGAAAAACTCTCCAAAAAAGTCCAACAAGAACTATCCCATGTTATTCAGGCGACACAACAAAATAAGGGTGGTACACTCATCTTGGCCTTGAACTATGGTTCGCAAGCTGAGATCATTCAAGCGACAAAAGCCATCACTCAAAAGGTTTGTAATGGGATACTCACTCTAGAAGACATCGATACACGCTCTTTCAGGCAACACCTCTACACACGAGATATCCCCGATGTAGACCTGATTATCCGAACCAGTGGCGAGCAACGCATCAGTAACTTTCTACTTTGGCAAGCTGCTTATGCAGAATTATATTTTACAGAAGTTTTATGGCCTGATTTTCGTAAAAAAGATTTTTTCGAAGCTATCATAAGTTATCAAAAAAGAGAACGTCGATTTGGAAAAATCGATGGACAAAACCGAATTTAACCGTTTATTTCATGAAGAGAATTCGATTTTTTTTATACCTCCCACTCACATGCATTTTACAAATTCTATCCGCTCAAACGGAGCAGAAACAAACCGATTTTGAACACTATAATAATGTAAAAACTTATACTCTGTCCGACATCGAGATCAAAGGCGTGACCAAATACAGCAAAAAACAGATCCTCGACTTCACCCATCTTCGCATCGGCGAAGCGATCCAAATCCCTGGGAACCGAATTAATTATGTTATCAAAAAACTATGGGGGACCAAACTCTTTAGCGATGTAGTCATCTATGCCAATAAAATAGAAGACCATCAGATTTATCTGCAAATCTACCTAGAAGATTTACCTGAACTCTCTTCAGTAGAAATCAGAGGCATCAAAAAATCCGAATTCGAAGAGATGACCAAAGATCATAACATTAAGCCCGGTACCAAGATCACCAACGATCTGACCAATACCCTCAAAAATGATATCAAAAAATATTATCTAGACAAGGGATACCCTGATGTGTCCACTACCTTTAAGATCACCAAAGACTCGACTCGAAAGATTGTATTGAATATCTATATCGACAAAGGACCACGTATTAAAATCAAGAAGATCCTTTTTGAAGGGAATAAAGAATTTCTAGAAAGTCAGTTGAGAAACGCAATGAAACATACCAAAAGAAAATCGTTTTTTGCAGGTATTTTCAAATCCTCAAAATATATCCCCGAAAAATTTAAAGAAGACTGCAAGAGGATCATCGAAAAATATCAATCGGTCGGCTTCAGAGATGCCCGAGTCGTATCGGACTCTATTTGGAAAGAAGACCCTAAGAACTACATCTTGAAGATAAAAGTAGAGGAAGGTAAACGCTATTTTTTAGGCGATGTTACCTTTGTAGGAAATACTGTCTTCAGTACAGAAATCTTAAATCGTCTCCTAACCTATAAAAAGGGAGACCTTTATGACCTGATCGGGATCCAAAAAAATGCTATAGATCCACAAAACGATGCCAGTATCGTTTCAACTTATTTAGATGAAGGTTACTTATTCAACAAAGTCATCCCGGTAGAGACTGCCGTAAAAGACAATAAAGTCGATGTAGAAATCCGGATTATTGAAGGCAAAGCAGCCTCTTTCAACAAGGTCACCTTCTCAGGTAATACCGTGACTAAAGACCATATCATCGCTCGCGAATTGGGGACACGTCCTGGAGATCTGTTTTCTAAGATCAACATCAAACGTACTATGTTCCGCTTGGCCAGCTTGGGCTTTTTCGAACAACAAAAGATCATTCCAGATATCAAGCCCAATCCGGTCACCAATACAGTAGATCTCGAATGGAAGCTCACCGAAAAAAGCGCCAGTCAGGTACAATTGCAGGGGGGCTATGGTGCAGGACGAATTATTGGCAGCTTGGCCTTGACCTTTGGAAATTTCTCTATGGGAAACCTATTCAAAGGGAAAGCATGGAACCCCGTACCCCAAGGTGATGGCCAAAGACTTTCTGTATCGGCTCAAGCTGGTTCTTTTTTCCAATCCTATGGTATCTCATTCAAAGAACCCTGGATAGGTGGGAAGACACCTACCTCATTGACCTTTGGATTCAATTATTCACGAACGTACTTCAGAGATTTATATTACAATTCTTTACGAGGTTTTGATTCAAGTGGTCTTATTCCTAATTATGGGCAATATACTGGCGGTAGAGAGTTCCTAGGCACTATAGGGGTTTCTGTAGGGATTGATAAACAATTGACTTGGCCAGATGATTATTTCAGTTTTTCTACGTCTGTCAATTATGAGCGTTACAATCGAGAAAATACCAATCTAGGTATCAAAGAATTACCTAAAACCGGTGTATTAAACGATCTGAACTTTGTAGTATCACTTCGCCGAATTTCTGCAGGGACAGATCCTATTTTTCCAACAAATGGTTCGGAGTTTGACCTCACTGGTATTTTTACCTTACCTTACTCGCTATTCAATAAAGGTAGTCTTCTCGAATCGGACAAATACAAGTGGCTCGAATATTACAAACTCAAACTACATGCCTACTGGTACAAAGAGATTCTAGGAAAACTTGTAGTCAAGATGGGTGGAGAATTTGGTTTCTTGGGTTACTACAATTCAGCCAAAGGTATGCCACCATTCCAAAGATTTTACTTAGGCGGAACAGGCCTGTTAAACTACCGGTTAGAAGGAAGAGACTACATTCCTTTGAGAGGATATCCCAATGCTGGAGATCAAGGGACGATCTCTCCACGAGGTGGTGGTGTGGTCTATAATAGGCTGCTTATGGAGTTGCGCTATCCGCTTGTCATGAGTGAGATAGCTAAGATATGGGCACTAAGTTTCTTTGAAGCCGGAAATACTTTCAACGATTACAAGCAATACAAACCCTTCGAATTGAGGAGAGCTGTCGGAGCAGGTGTACGGATCTACATGCCCGCTTTCGGATTTCTAGGATTTGACTTCGGGTATGGCTTTGATAGAGCCCCAAATGTCAAATTAAAATGGCAACCACATTTCATCATAGGTCGTGATTTATGATCATCTAAAAAACAACATCATGCTCCGCATTAAAAATCGTCGTCTTATATGTACTTTTACTGCTTGTAAGCAATCTGTATGCACAACGCTTCTGCTATGTGAAAACGGAAGTCATTTTAATACTAAATACCTGTCTATAAAAAGGTGCAAGTAAGGCTGATTAAAAATATATTAAAAAAAATTAAAAAAAATCCTGATCGACTAGACGAACAAAGACCTTACCAATAAAAAAAATATAACTCACAGTTGAGATAAATAAAAAAAGTACAAGATATCTTTAAAAGAAAAATAAAGGATCGGAAGAATTACAAAAAAATCGGCCCTATTGACGGAGAATCCATCCGATTGAGCCAACAATCGGCCAGTTCCGTACAAGACCAGATATACAACATAGTCAAAAAAGTAGCCCAAAGCAAAAAGTATGCTTTTGTATTTGATAAAGCAAGTATTTTGAATATGTTATATTCAGATTCTAAATTTGACATCACAATAGACGTATTCAAAGAATTGGGCATCATCATAAAGAAGAAGTAAACTTTAATACTTAATACAATTAAAAATAAAGCATATGAAAAAAATCAACACGGTTCCTTTATTATTTTTATTAGCCGGATCTACACCGGCTATAGCTCAAAAGATCGTATGCATCAATAGCGTTGAGGTCATCCAAAAAATGCCTGAATTTACCACTGCCGAGAAACAACTGAAAACCTTCACTAAAACCCACGATGCAGAGTTTCAGAAAATCGTGAAGCAATTTCAAAAAAAATCTCAGCAATACGAAAAAGAGGCTACCTCCAAAAAAGCCGACGAAAACAAAAAACGTAGCGAAGAATTACTCGCCTTACGAAAAAGAGCAGAGGAGTACCAAAAAATAGCAACTGAAGACTTGACTAAAAAACAAAATGAACTCCTCAACATCATTTACAAAAAAATAGAAGAGACCATAATCAAAGTGATTGAGAAAGACAAAACTATCACACGCGTAGACGATTGTAGCCCTGGAAAAGGTATACTGATCAATAAAGGACCGGACATCACAGAAGATGTTAAAAAAGAATTAGGCATCAACTAATATCCGCCAAAACTCATCAAAAAGCCGTCCTATTCAAGACGGTTTTTTTTTCAGAAAAATAAAAAACCCATGAGGGGTTTTACATATAAAAATGAAAGCAAAAAATTTAGTTCAGTATACAAAACCCTTAAAAAATCTTTAAAAACCTCTTGAAGCCATCTTCAGAACCCCTTACCAATCGTATTTACCCATTTTAAGAGACATAAGATTAAATTTTATTTATTGTCCTCAACCCATAATCCTCGAATGGAAAATATCTTTCCAAAATTTTTCAAAAAAAGAAGACATCCATTATGACGGCATTTATTATACCCAGTAGTTCATCGAGATAGGACAGAAGAAACATCTAGGTCTTTTGAACAATATCGCCCCGTGATCCTCTAAGACCACAATTCTATGCAAATCTGTTCCGAGTTCTGCGAAAAACTTAGCAGCCCCTTTGATCTTAGTTAACACCACATCCAACAGAGTGAGCTCGATAAGATAGACAGATGCTACATCAACTCAGTGAGAATGTCTTGGCCAACTTTCCCTAAAAGTACTCCAATTGATTACGAAGGGTACAACCGTAGTGATTCCATTCAAGCATATGATTGTTTCATAGAACGCAACAATCCAGTCTTAAATTTTGAAAAAATTTCATAAACTCAATAAAAAAAATGTATCAAATAAGATCGAAAAAAATCTCCGGGTTTCAAACCTACAACGATCAACATACAAAAATCTATGCAATAGATATGATTAAACAAAACGGACCGGAGGTAAAAAAATGCTATAAACGCTTTTAGTATTTTGATGAAGCAAAACTAAGAAATATATCCCTCTCATGAGAAGCACCTGCCACATCGGCCTACATGTCAGTGTTACCATCAAAAACCCTAGAGCGATAAAATCTTATCGATCTGTAGTGGTGGGAAGAAGAAAAGAATATTTTTTTTTAAAAAAATATAAAAAAATACTTATTACATAACTTAACCCCTTGACTGTAAATAATATAAAAATAAGTAAAGTGGTACCTCCCGGAATTGAACCGGGGACACACGGATTTTCAGTCCGTTGCTCTACCAACTGAGCTAAGGTACCAAGTATCGGTCGGCAAATATAGTAGAAAATATGACTTATCACAATAAAAACTTGCTGTAAAGCCTCTAATGCATGGGTATCATATATCCAAACAATAAGCCTTTTACACTATATAAGGTAACCTATTTTTGTCATAAGGATAAAAAAATCATCTTTGCCAGAGTTGAATTAAAATTGATTTAGTGCTTTCAAAAAAAAATCCCATCTTTCTGCTACTGATGTTTCTTTCACTTTTGACTATAGTACATGGACAACGGCTTTCCGTTTCGTCTTACAGTTATTTCGGATTAGGCGAGCAAAAGTTTAATAATGATGTGGTCACCAACAGTATGGGTGGTATTGCCACAGCTTATGAAGATCCTTTTGGTGCAAACTTGAATTTTTCCAATCCGGCAGTTAATTTGAAGGTGAACACGACGCTATTTAGCACCAATACTACGATCGATCAGATGAGTTTTTCAGAAAACAAAACATCGAGATACCAAGGCACCTTTTACTTTTCAAACATTTCTCTAGGCTTCCCACTCAGTAAGAGTTTTACATTAGGTTTTGGTTATCAACCATATACAGGATACTTCAACCGGATGTACGCCAATGAATCTTTTAACCAAGCTTACAGCCAACAAAAAACTATCAAAGGAGGTAGTGGTCTTAATTCTTTTCATACTTTTTTAAGCTATAAGATTGATGAAAATTGGAGCGTCGGCTTAAGGGGAAATTTTTTATTCGGATATCTGGAAAATCAATATCAATCTTTCCATTGGACAGATAATTCCAAAATATCTCATCAAGAAGACCACATCAAGGGGATCCAGTTGACGGCTGGTGTGTTGTACACATTACCCCGTGAAGGGGGTAAACGATGGTCTATAGGTGCTACCCATGGTATTGGAAATAAAGTCACTGTAAGGAGGATACAGAGGGATGCTACCAGTATATTCACAGGAGAACTAGGTAAAGAAATTTGGACGACAAAAACTACTGTAGATACTACTGAAAATATCCCATTAAGATTACCAATGTCTGCCAGTCTAGGGCTCTCCTATGGGGAAGATTACAAGTGGATGTTCAGTGCACAATACAATTGGCAAAAAATCTCTGATCTTAATGCGATCCAACCCAAACCGGTCAAAGGTTTTGACGAAACTTATAGAAACTCACAAAGATTCGCATTAGGTGGCTATTGGATCCCTCAATACAATTCTTACAAAAGTTATTTTGCTAAAGTTATTTATCGTGCTGGCTTATATTATGAAAACACACCGCTATACATTAACAATCAATGTATTTCGGACTATGTCCTGACATTAGGGATAGGATTACCCATCAGATTTAAAAGAGAATTGCGAGAAAAACAGTCCTATTTAAACATCGGTCTAGCTCTAGGACAAAGAGGTACTACTCAGGGTAATCTGACCAAAGAAAATTATCTCAGTCTCAAGATAGGCTTTACTTTTGGAGCAGAATGGTTTCAGAAAAAAATTTATAACTAACCTCCTGAATTTACGAATGCTATGCATGATAGGTGCACAATGAAATGAAAAAACGTATACCATCTCAACCAAGATATTTTCATCAATAGGCCTGATGTTCCTTTTCTGCTGTGGGGAAAAAACTAGTCCATCCTCTCAAAAAGGAAAAATATTTGCTTCCAGAATCTTTATCCGGGCACAGGTCATCTTAAAGGATTCTGGTTTAGTGAAGATCAATCTCAAAGCACCACTCATTGAGGAATATGCCTTTATCAAAAAAGAAAAACCTTACACTCTATTTCCCAAAGGAGTGAAGCTCTATTACTATGAGGAGAAAAAAGATCAAACAGGCTCATTACAAGCTGACTGTGCTAAAATCATCGATGAAGAAAAACATTATGAAGCCCGTGGAAATGTGATAATCATTAATCCAAGCAAAGACACCCTAAAAACTTCACACCTCTTCTGGAATAGAAGAGAACGAAAGATCTACAACGATGTCCCCACCGAAATCTATCGTGCCGATGGGACAATACTAAATGCAAAAAAAGGATTGGAAGGATCTGATGACTTGAAAGAAATCACCTTGAAAAACACTAATGGATTCATCCACCTCAACCAACATAATGCATCATGACGACTTGCATTAGTATAATCTTGATAACCCTACTCATGTCCGCCTTCTTCTCAGGTATGGAGATGGCCTTCATCTCCTCTAATCGCTTTCAGATAGAATTGGAAAAAAAGAAAGACACCTTGCAGTCAAGGCTATTATCTAAAATTATAGGACAACCCAGAGAATTCATTGCTACCATGCTCATAGGCAATAACATCGCACTAGTCATCTATGGGATCTACATGGGACGGCTCATCTGGAGATTGGTATCCCCTACCGTACCAGTACAACATGACGATTCGCTATGGATTTTGTTTTTACAAACCCTTTTATCAACTCTAGTTATCTTGATTACAGCAGAGTTTTTACCCAAACTCATCTTTGGACTATATTCTCACGAATCGTTGCAATTCTTTATCATTCCCACTTACGGTATCTTTAAGCTCTTTTCCCCCTTGACCCGATTTATTATGTTGATCTCCAACGGTTTTCTCAGAATTATAGGATACAGAGAAAAAAACCAAGCAAAGATTTTCGATAAAAAAGATCTAGGCCTTTTTATTTTAGAAAAAATACAAGATACCAAGCCAGCCAAGATCGAACCCGAAGTGAAAATCTTCCACAAAGCACTGGATTTTTCTGAGATAAAAGCCCGTGAATGCATGATACCCCGCAAAGAAATGATTGCCGTAGAAGTAGATACCCCCATCGAAGAGATTAGCCAAAAATTCACAGATGAAGGCCTATCGAAAATCATTGTCTACAAAGAAAATGTAGATGATATCATCGGATACATCCATTACCTCGAATTGTTTAAAAAACCCAAAGATCTCCGTTCGATCCTCTTACTCATAGAATTCGTTCACGTGACCATGCCCGCGCAGGAAATTATGAACCTACTGATCAAAAAACGAAAAAGTGTAGCCATCGTGCTAGATGAATACGGTGGCACAGCAGGACTCATCACCATTGAAGACGTCTTGGAAGAGTTACTCGGTAATATCGAAGACGAACACGACAAAGTCCAACGCATCGAAAAAAAGACTACTGAAAATGAATTCCTCTTCTCAGCCCGTCTTGAGATTGACTATCTCAATGATAAATACAAGCTCGAACTACCTGAATTAGAAGAATATGAAACCCTTAGCGGCCTGATCGTATTCCATACAAAAAACATTCCAAAAGAAGGTGAGATATTAATATTGAATGACCTCTACTTCCAAGTTAAAAAAGTTTCCAAAAATAAGATAGAAGAAGTCCTTATCCGAAAAAAAATGAAGAATACAAACTTCATTATTTGACCATTAAATCGTACTTTCGCCACTATATCAAACCTCATGATCTATGGCTCTATTAGGAAAGATTAGAAAACACTCCTGGCTGCTCATCGTGGCCCTAGGTCTAGCCTTACTAAGCTTTGTTATCGACCCTAAAATACTCTCTAATCTCACAGGAAAAGACCCGAATATCATTGGCAAAGTCGATGGTGAAGAAATCAATCACCAAGAATACATAGATCAAATAAATTTCCAAAGACAATTTCGCCGAGATCTACCCGCAACCTTTCTTAGCTCCCAAGCTTGGGAAAACTTGGTCGATGAAAAACTTTTGAATCAGCAAGCTGAAAAACTAGGCATAGAAACCAGCGAAAAGGACTTTTGGAATGCTATTTCCAAACACTCCATCTACAGCCAAGTCCCCTATTTCCAAGACAAAAAAGGTAACTTCAACACGAATAAATTCAAATTCTACTTGACCAACCTTGAAAAAACAGCTAAAAATAACCCACAAGCTTCCGAAGAATATAAGCTCTGGACCTATCAAAAACAATTAATCCCCAAGCAACTCCTAGTCAGCCAATACCTGGAAATGCCCATACACGGACTGAATACCACCATAGCAGAAGCTACTTTGAACTATCAAGCCAAAAATGCTTCAGCCAAAATCGATTACATCCTCCTATCTTATGCTGAGTACGAAAAAAAATACAAACTATCGATCAAAGACGAGGAGATCTTAACCTACATTAAAACCCACGCACCACGCTACAAAAGACCAGCTACTCGAGATCTCGGCCTAGTCATTTTCCCATCCCAATCCTCTCCTGAAGATATCGAAACGATCAAAAAACAAGTAGATAGTCTAGCTGAGGAATTCAAAACTACGACCAACGACTCCCTATTTACCTCAATTCATTCGGAAATTCCTTATAACTCAAATTACTACACAGAAACCTCCCTTCCCCCCTTCTTGAAAGACTTTGTAAAAAATGCTCATATAGGAGATATCTATGGTCCTACCAGGCAAGAAAACGTCTATATTATGACCAAGCTGACTGGGAAAGAAATGCGCTCGGAAGCAACACGATCTAGCCATATCCTCATCACCTACAAAGGTGCTATACGCAGCTCGTCCAATCGAAGCAAGGAAGAAGCCAAAAAAATAGCTGATACTCTTTACGCCACTATCAAATCCGATCCAACCCAATTTAAAATCCTTACTCAAAAATCCGACGATCCAAGCACTACACAAAACAAAGGGAGCCTTGGTTGGACCAACAACAATGCACAAGAACTTATCCCCCAATATCAAAAATTCCTAAACGAAAACCCCAAAGGTGCTATAGGTATCGCCGAAACCCCACTTGGTTACCACATCATCCAGATCGATGACAAAAGCCCATTGAAACCCGCTTATCAACTAGTCATTATTCTGAAAAGCATCAATCCATCCAAAAAAACCGAAACCACACTCTACAGCAATGCCACACGATTCATCCAAGAAAATAATAAAGCAAGCCTGAGTACCCTCATTAATAACGCACGAAAAAAAGGCTATCAAAACGTTATCTCAAGAGACATCGTAATATCCCAACCCAACATTAAAGAATTGAATTCTGATTCAGATGGAGAGATCATACGTTGGGCATTTGACGAAAAACGAAAACCAGGCCAAACCAAGCTATTCACTACCTCTAATAAAGACTATATAATAGCTTATATATCTGATATACAATCTGAAGGACTTGCTACGATTGAAAAAATAAAAGACAAAGTCACTCCCATTTTGAAGAAAAAAAAACTTACCAAAATCTTATTCAACAACATACAAAAACATTCCGGAAAAGACTTAGAAGGACTCGCTGCAGTCTTTTCTAAAAAAGTAAAAAAAGCCAATGTGATCAACTTTAATAACCCCACCATTCAAGAAATAGGAAGAGAACCCAAGGTAATAGGTGCAGCTTTTGGCCTACCATTGAAACAGATTTCCAAACCCATAGCAGGCGAGCAAGGCGTTTTCATCATCCATACCAGCGAACGCATTAAAGCACCAAAAATCTCCGACTACACCCAAGAAATACAAGCTAACAACGCTCTACTGAGAAGAAAATCCATAGAGGCCATACTAAAGGCATTAAAAGATAAAGCCAAGATAGAAGACTATCGAAACAAACTTTTTGAGAAAAATCCCTAGTTAATGATCAGATAAACAAATGCTCATTTCAAATATCAAGCTAGAACTATACACATTAAGACGATCTTCATCTAAGAGATTTTATTGTCAAGAACTATAACAAACCATATAATTCGCTATCTACTCTATGGGTGATCATACCCAAATACTCAGGCTCATCGACAAAATTCAAAACATTCTCACATTAAAGATCAGTAATTTCCCTTGATTATAAATCTTGATTCACGCCTCTTGACGCTCATTTAATCGACTGAGATGATCCTATCTATACTAATCGTATTCTGATTCTACCTATTACACTTATGAATTCCGATCGATTAGGTTCGATATCGAATCCTTAAGATAAATCTATAGATCCGGAGGATGGAGGAAATACTTTTACATTAACTCAAACAAATCCCTATACATAGTATGACCCCTCGTATCGAGCAGGCCCATATTCATGTAAATTGGCCGAAAAAATATATGCATCCTCATAGATGGTATGATCTTGGATCATATTTTCATTATTCTTTTGAATCGATGACTGAGGAAATAAATCTAAAGATGAAATACCCAACGACTCATATTGTTATAAAAATGATCTAGATACGGATTATCCTCTACACCTTTATAATGCGGTCTCCAACAATAATGCTTGGACAATAAAAAAAAAGGTAAGCGTACTACTCTTCCCCACAGCGATATTACCTGCGATCGAGATATACATATCCTATTTTAACAGGTAAGTATAATCCACCTTAGAGACAATAAAACAACCTTCATTCTAAGGAGAAATCCCACACTTTACAGATCCAATACATCATAAATCAACCTTTCATAAGATTTTATAACAAATTGCATATCCTCCTCTCATGAAACGAAGAAAATTTTTATTCTTGAGCAGCTTATTAACTATCGATTTATTTATCAGCACTAAAATGATGACTATGCAACCCAAATAAATAGGAATATTTTATTTTAAAGACCATGGTATGATTCCAATAGCAAGTTTCCATTTCTACTTTATCGTGTGAAGTGTTTACTTACAGTAAACAGCAAAGGTCCTCATAGTTAGAACAGATATTTTCAACCAATAATTGGGAAAATTCCTAGCAAAATGGTATTTATCCCTTTCACCATTATCATAGCATTTGGAATGAAGTATTAGGGGTAGACAATGGCTTGGATTATAGTACACCTAGGAGGATAAAAAGGAAAGAAAATAAAAATACAAGCTGGTGATATCATCGTAATTTCGGCAGGTGTAGAAGGGCACAACTCGACGGAATAGACTGGGGGATCTAAAAATAGGCAAGACAGGAGAGAGACCCATAAGTAGATGAGAACATTGCAATCGTACCCTTTCTCTTACGCCTTAAATGACTCCTTTGAAAGGAGTAAACGAATGATTATGAATGATATAGAAATAATAAAGCATTCCCTATGTAAACAGGACGATGGACAAACTTCCGAAAATCAAAATGTCAACAGAAGGAAATAAGGCTTAGATAGAACATTATGAAGAAATCAAACCATTACTTACAAACTATTAGAATCAAATCAGTACAACTTAACCTTGTGACCTCGGAGGGACTCGAACCCTCACCATGGGAACCGGAATCCCATATTCTATCCGGTTAAACTACGAGGCCTGTTTCCGCAAACATAAATAAATAGAAAAAGTTCATACCACTTATTGTCCATTAAAACGATCCATCGTCTGTTGCAACCCCACCAAACCAAAAGATAATACAGCCTCAGTAGCCTTTACTAATCGTTGCGGAAGCTTTGAAAGTTCTTCTTCCATCCAAGCTCCTAAAACATGATCTATCTGCTTACCCTTAGGAAAATGATTCCCTATACCAAAGCGTAATCGTGTATAAAAAGAAGTTCCCAAACTCTCTTGAATACTCTTCAACCCATTATGCCCCCCATCACTACCCTTGGTCCTAATACGTAGTACTCCAAGGTCTAGATGAATGTCATCGGTTACAACAAACAAGAATTCCAAAGAGATTTTTTCCTTGTGCATCCAATAGTATACAGCCTTTCCACTAAGATTTATATACGTAGCGGGCTTCAATAAGATAAAATATTTACCTTTAAAATTTAGCTGGGCAATAGCCCCTAACCTTTTTGAAGTAAAAGATGACGAATGAATTTTTACAAGCGTATCGAGTATCCAAAAACCTACATTGTGCCGTGTCTTCTCATACATTGTCCCCACATTACCCAAACCAACGATAAGGAATTTCCCCATAACACCCTCGATTTTCACGAGCTAAATTAAAAAAAAAACAATAAGATACCCCATAAAAAATCCGATTTAATAGATTTTTATTATATTTCTTCATATGAAAATTATTTAAAATTCATCACTACCACGCAACCTTTTTGAATCAAAAATCGGATGATTTTAAAAGCAATGTATACATCCCGTTTCGTAAGTACAACAAAAACCATTATTAATTCATGAGAATTGATATTATGAGTACTAAAAAATTGACCAGACAAGTGGTCCTCATCGCAGGATGAGGAAAAAACTCAATAGATCCTATTAACCAGTATATTAGATACTAAAGAAACTTATATTGTAGTACATTACAACAGTACTATACTGTGACTTAATCAGCAGCCAACGAAACTGTAGATGTAGTAAAGAATTTAGTTATCAATGACTTTCCTTTACAAGGAGATCTGAGCTAAATAGCTAATGTGTTCAAACTTCTTAATGAAATCATTAAACGTTTTGGTAAGGTGGATATTGCTATCAACACTACAGGTATGATCATCAAAAAAACCTTCACCAAAATCTCTGAATTAAATTATGATAAGGTCTTTGCAATCAATTCAAAAACAGCTTTCTTATTTATGCAAGAAGCTAGTAAGTATCTCATCGATTGATAATAAAATCTCTACCATCGTCACCTCATTATTAGGAGTATTCACTAGATTATATTCGATCTATGCTAACAATAAAACTCTCGTAGAATACTTTACACGAGCCGCTGATAAAGAGTTTGTAGTACGTATATCTTTATGACTGTTGTACGACGGGAATCAATAGACATCTCATTTTTCTACGGCTAGATACAGTAGACTCTACCGCCTACCATTGATCAGCCACAGCATTGAGGCATTTTCACTAAAATAAGATTAACAGACATACAAGACATTGCATCACTGATATTATTTCTGGTTACCAATACCTGATGTATAACTGGATAAATAATCTTGGACAATGGCGGTTATACCATCAAATAAAACAAATTTACTTTACCTCTATTGAAATCGATTAGTATAGGTATGATAAAATTAAAAAACAAAACAGCTCTCATCATCGGTGTATCTAAAGGTATAGGAGTAGTCATTACCAAGACCCTAGCAACTGCCGATGTGTAGATAGTTATAAACTATTTATACAATTCCAAAGAGGTAAAAAAGTAGTTCAAACCATTCAAAAAAAAAAAAGATAAGGCTATTGCTGTAAAAGTAGACGTTAGTAAAAAAGAAGAAGCTAAACTACTTTTTGACGCAACAATTGCACAATTTGGTAAGGTGGACATATTGGTAAACAATGCTAGCATGATGCACACATAGCCATTGAAGGATTTTAGTGATGAGGCCTATGCTAAATATTTTGATACCAACGTTAAATGTATTTTTCATACTTTACCGAAAAGAAACTACTACTCCTAGCAGATTATGGTACCATCATCATATTTCTTCAAGCATCACCAAATTAATAACACTGGTTTATGCTGTTTATTCGGAATCTAAAGCAGCTATCGAATAGCTCAGCTATATTTTTTTACCAAAAAGATCACTAGGAGTATTTGGTCAATACCATCTTGCCGGGCTCTATGAGAACAGAACTTTTTTTTTGAAAAAAAATCCAAAGAAGCTATCAAATAAATAATGGATGAAAGAGCTTTCGATAGACTGAAAATAGTACTGTTTTTGGCGGGCGACGACATTCAATGAATATGGGGATAAAAAATTTACGTAAACGGAGTTATAATATGATTTTTTTTGATTTCATGACTATAGGACAACTCAAAAATCTGACGATAAAAAGAGCCATACGATCCATGAACGAAGGCAATCCCAAAGCATGGTTCGATACCTTTTCTCCTGATACAACACTCAGCGACGACGGTACTTCACGTCACTTCACACAATGGTTATAAGACGAAATCTTTGGATAGTTCAAATGATATCTCTCCATGATTGATCATGGAGAAAACAACGAATCGCCCTATATGGGAAATTTTATTCAGATTGATGAGGTGATTTCAAAACCTTTTCAAATTTCAGGTCAAAAATAGAAAAATCATGCGATTGGATATAGGACAAATAGACTACTAATATTCTAATCTATTCAAGAAGTTCCACCATAGACATAGGTCCGCCACTTCTCGAACACACGGTGCATGTCTTCCGGAATCGGAGATTCAAAATAAAGAGTCTTTTTGCTTACCGGGTGTATAAAACTCAAGGACTGTGCGTGTAAGGCCTGCCGAGGCAATTGCTCAAAACAATTTTCTATAAATTGCCTATATTTAGAAAAAACTACACCCCTCAAAATTTTATCCCCACCATAGCGGGCATCATTGAAAAGAGGGTGACCTAAGTATTTGAAATGGGCTCGGATCTGATGTGTCCGTCCCGTTTCCAAACGGCAAGCTACTAAACTCACGTATCGAAACCGTTCTAAGACTTCATAATGAGTCACGGCATACTTGCCATACTCTCCATCGGGGAAGACATCCATCTGCTTGCGATCACGCAAGCTCCGGCCGATATACCCTATGATGGTACCTTGCTCTTGCGGTAGATCTCCCCAAACCAAGGCAATATATCTCCTTTGAGTGGAACGAGAGAAAAACTGTCGTGCCAAATCTTTCAAACTATATTCATTTTTTGCTACGACGAGCAAACCCGAGGTGTCTTTATCGATTCGATGCATCAAACCTGGTCGATCGAGATCATTATTTAAGGACGGTAGATGTTCAAAGTGATATTTTAATGCATTGACCAACGTATTGGTATAATTACCATGTCCAGGATGGACAACCATTCTAGCTGGTTTGTTTACCACGATAAGATCTTCATCTTCATAGACAATATCTAAGGGGATATCTTCGGCGACGAGTTCATGCAGACGTGGCGGATGAGTCATCAAGACTTGTACCGTATCGAGGGCTTTGACACGATGATTGGACTTAACAACTTCACTATTGACTCGGATATTACCTGCTTTAGCTGCATTTTGAATCTTATTTCGTGTAGTATTTTCTATAAAATTCATCAAGAACCTGTCCACACGAAGCGGCGTTTGATTTTTATCAGCTACAAAGCGGAAATACTCATACAAAGGGTCCTGTATCTCTGGCTCGCTTAAACTCTCTAGGCTTTTTAGGTCTATTTCATCATTCATTCGATAATGATATCTTCATCTGGAGGTATCTCTGGGAAGTTTTTTGAAGTTTCTTTCCTTTTCTTGTTATCAGGAGATGGAATGATGCCTTCAGCAGGTCTCTCTTTTTGTACTAAAGGTGTTGAAAAATCCAGATTGACTAGCTTTTTCGGTCTATAAACCTGTATCAAACTATCAAGAACTTCTTTCGGAGCAGTGGTCAACCACAAGTTTACATACTGTCCTTGATCATATATCTCCCCAGGAGAAGGATCTTGACGATAGACTTTTGCAGTAGTAGTATCCAAAGGTTGATCATAAGAAAGCCCCCCCAATACAAATTGATGCTCTTCTAAGACAGTCTGAGCCGAAGGTAAATCCATCCCTATTACATCCAGGATAAGGACATTCTTCTTATACCCTTTACCGATAAACAAATCTAACTCAGCCTGGTAAGGTAATGTAGCTCCGGCCTGAATAGGCTTACCCTCATAGAGCACTTTCAATACAGTCTCTTTAGCAATATCTGGTACATAGGTGATATTTCTCACCAGGAGATGTTGGTTATCAAGCCGACTCAAAGCCAAACGTTTGTTCTTATAAATGATGTCTGGTAAAGTCGTAGACTTAAAAGTCCCTGCATTAGCTTGAATAAATACTGTCCTACCTAGCTTCACACGATCCCCGGCTTCAGGAGCGAAAGCGAAGATATGGTACGGCATGAAAGTAGGATCGTAACGAGAAGTATCCATTTCGTAGGTCAACCCCAATCCCTCCAAACGTACTATAGCTTGTCCAAGCATCAAAGAAGACAAGTTGGGCACCGTGACATAACGGTCATGTCTGGTATAGATATCCAACCAATTAAATACCAACCTAATTATAACATATATAATACTTACTAAAAGAAATAGATTCGCCAGGAGGATAAAAAGGCGGGACTTTAAAGAAATCATTGATTGGCTAATGTCAAGTTGACAAATATAAGTAAAGCAACCCAAGATCCGTGAGAAATAAAAAAAAACGATAAATTTGTCTGTTTAACCTCATTTTTTTCGCATGAAAAAGGTTGCCATCGCCATGGGTGGATATAGTGGCGAAGCCAACGTATCCTTGCAAAGCGGACAAACGGTTTTTGAACATCTTGATCGCAGTGAGTTCGAACCATATAAAATCCATCTGTTCAAAGAAAAATGGGTACTTGTAGAAGAAAATGGTGATGAATACCCAATCAATCGACACGATTTTTCAGTTCAAGTGAAGGGAGAACTATTTAAATTTGACGTCGTATTCAATGCCATCCACAATACTCCAGGAGAAGATGGCTATTTAAAAGCATATCTCCATATGATCGGCTTACCTTGCACAGGTTGTGACTTTTACCAAGCCGTACTGACTTTCAATAAAAGGGATTGCCTCAGCTTTCTCAATGTGTTGGGTATCAAAACAGCTCCTTCTTTTTATCTGGATAAAGGCCAGAATTTTTCATTAGAAACTATATTACAAAAAACTGGTTTGCCTTGTTTTATTAAGCCTAACCGATCGGGTTCAAGTCTAGGTGTATCAAAAGTATCCGAAAAAGAAAAGCTGATCTTTGCTATAGAAAAAGCCTTTCAAGAAGATGAGGAAATTCTCATCGAGAGTTTTCTCGATGGTACAGAAGTTTCCGTAGGAGTCATCGAATATCATGGTGAAGTCAAAGTACTCCCCATCACGGAAATCATCAGTGAAAACGAGATTTTCGATTACGAAGCCAAATATTCGGGGCGATCACAAGAGATTACTCCGGCACGGCTCTCTCCTGAGATCAATCAAAAGGTCAAAGCCGTTGCGGAAAAAATCTACCATCTACTGAAGATGTCCGGACTTTCACGGGCAGAATATATCATTGTCGATGGAGAACCTTATTTTCTAGAAATAAACACCTTCCCAGGTGTTACTACTGAGAGTATTTTACCCAAACAAGCTTCCCAAGCAGGTATCTCTATGAGAGAGCTATTTGGAAACGAGTTACATACAGTTTTGAATAAAAAACAAAATCTATGGTGAGCATCAAGTCCTTTGTAGCAAAGCCACTAGCTAGTATCATTCAATACAAGACAGTACGTTGGTCCATGCGGCCTATTGAGACACAAAATAAGGTATTTCGTACCTTGATCAATACTGCAAAAGATACCCGTTTTGGGGTAGCTCACCGGCTAAAAGAGATACAGACTTATGAAGAATTTAAGCAAGCTGTCCCCATAAGGGCTTACGAAGCATTCAAACCATATATCAACCGTATTCTCGCTGGTGAGGTTGATGTTCTCTGCAAAGGAAAACCTTTTTATTTGACCAAAACATCTGGTACTACATCAGGTATCAAATACATCCCTTTGACTAAGGGTGCGCTGACCGATCATCTCACAGCTGCCCGAAATGCCTTATTGCAATACATTTATGAAATGGATAACGATCACTTCTTAGCCGGCAAAATGATCTTCTTGCAAGGTTCCCCTGAGCTCTCAGAGTTAAAGGGGATTAAAACTGGTCGTCTCTCAGGTATCGTAGCCCATCATATCCCCAAATATCTTCAAACCAATCGTATGCCTAGTTGGACGATTAATTGTATGGAAGATTGGGAAAAAAAAATCGACGCCATTGTAGAAGAAACTTCACAAGAAGACATGAGACTCATCAGCGGCATCCCACCCTGGGTCAAGATGTACTTTGAGAAACTCAAAGAGAGGTCAGGTAAAACTGTAGGCGAACTCTTTCCCAATTTCTCATTGATGGTTACTGGAGGGGTCAATTATACCCCTTATCAAAAGGTTATACAGGAACTCATCGGCCGACAGATCGACATAATTCAAACCTATCCAGCCTCCGAAGGTTTTATTGCTTATCAAGACAGACAACAAGAAGAAGGATTACTACTATTGTTGGATCAAGGTATTTTTTATGAATTCATTCCTTGGGAAGAATTCTTTTCCCCCAACCCTAGTCGGATTAACATCGAAAAAGTACTATTAGGGATAGATTATGTACTGATTGTCAACACTAATTCTGGGCTCTGGGGTTATAACATTGGCGATACGATACGTTTTATCTCTAAAGATCCTTACCGAATCATCGTCACCGGACGGATCAAACATTTCACCTCTGCTTTTGGAGAACACGTTATCGCCTATGAAGTAGAAACCGCTCTGGAAGAAGCCTTAAAAAAACAAACTTGTACCATAGTAGACTTCACTGTAGCACCCCAGGTAACCCCCCAATCAGGTTTACCTCATCATGAATGGTACATCGAATTCAAAAGCTTACCAAAAGATCTTGAGAACTTTACACAAGAGATCGATCAAGCCCTTCGAAAAAAAAACACTTACTACAACGACCTCATCTCAGGTAATATCCTACGCCCTCTGATTATAAAAAGGGTACGAAACGGTGGGATGAGAAAATACATGAAATCTATTGGAAAACTTGGTGGGCAATATAAATTACCCCGACTTTCCAATGATAGAAAAATAGCTAACGTACTGGAAAGTCATCTTGAATCTTCTTAACCTTTCCGTATCAACCATCCTTTACGTCTACATTACCTCTCCCACAACCACAAGCTTTTTGACAATGCAAACGACCGGAAAAAGTCTTTACAAATAGCCAAATAAGATAGACTACAGCGAAGAAAAAAATGATACCGATGACGATATATTGTAACATATCATTTCAAGATTTGATAGACAATGAATGATACAAAATAAGCTAATCCTGTCATAAAGATCAACTGTATAATTGGCCATTTCCAGGACTTTGTTTCTTTTTTCACTACAGCCAAAGTACTCATACATTGCATGGAAAAGGCATAAAAAATCAACAAAGAAACCCCCGTAGCCAAATCATATACAGGTCTACCAGTCTCTGCTCGAATTTCTTGCTGCATCTTTTGTCGTAAAGTAAGAGAAACTTCTACATCGCCCAAGCTATAAACTGAAGCCATCGTACTGACAAAAACCTCACGCGCAGCAAGCGACGAGAGTAAACCGATACCGATTTTCCAATCATACCCTAACGGACGGATTACAGGCTCAATTTTTTTCCCAATGATCTCTAGATAAGACTGATCCAATCGAGTAGAAACCAACTCCTTTCCCAACTCGGGAAAGGTAGAGACAGTTTCATCGGCCGAATGGATAATATCCCCAGAAGGACCAAAAGATCCCAGGACCCACAGGATCACACTGACAGCTAAAATGATCTTCCCAGCGCCCAGGATAAAAGCTTTAAGTCCCATCCACAAAGAAATCCCTATATTGCTCAAGACTGGCCATTTGTACGAAGGAATCTCCATGATTAAGTAGTTTTTATACGACCGCTTCAAGATCTGGTGAAAGAGCATCGCTGCCCCCAAGACTGCTATCACTCCCAAGAGATACATTCCCATCAATATCAATCCCCTGAGTTGAAAAATCCCCCATCGATCATCAGGAATGACCAAAGCGATGATCAAAGTATAAACAGGTAAACGAGCCGAACAAGTCATTAAAGGTGTTACTAAAATAGTAATCAAACGATCTCTAGGGTTTTCGATGTTGCGGGCAGACATCACTGCTGGTATAGCACATGCTGTACCGGAGATCAGAGGCACAATACTTTTACCGTTTAAACCGAAAGGACGCATCACGCGATCCATCAAAAAGACCACTCGACTGATATATCCACTCTCTTCCATCAAGAACAGAAAAAAAAACAAGATGATAATCTGAGGTACGAAAGCTAGGATAGTACCTAGTCCGGGAATGATGCCCTGAGATAATAAGCCATTCAAAGGACCAACGGGCAAAATACTGTGCATCCATCTTTGCAAATCGAAAAAAAAGTCTTCAATAAAATCCTTTGGTCCTTCAGCCCAGAAATACACGCCTTGAAATATCAGAAACAACAACAGAAAAAAAATCCAATAACCCCAAAACGGATGCGTTACATAACGATCTATTTTCTCAGAAAATCTTGAATAAGATTTGGGATACTCAAAAACAACCCGACTAAGTATCCCTTCAATCTTCTTATAGCGCTCAAAGGTCTCCTTGACCTGTAAACGTCTCGGGACGATCTTGTGCTGACGTATGAGTTGTTGCAAATGATCCTCATCTCCAAAAGATAAACCAGGACCACAAGCTAAATAATGCCAAGCCTGATAAATATTATCCATTCCATGATAGATTTTGACTGCCTCTACAGAATCCTTATACAAAAAACCCGGATCAAAATCCGGAAGTTTGACAGAATGGAGTATCTTGATCTGTTTTTTGACTTGATCAAGACCAACACCTTTTCGAGCATTGACCGAGACTACTGCCGTCGATACCTCTTGTGACAAGCGATTTGTATCGATAGTGATCCCTCGTCTTTGAGCCTCATCCACCATATTGAGTACGAGCAACACAGGCAACCCCAGATCTTGTACCTGCTGAAACAACAACAAACTTCGACGGAGATTAGTTCCATCGGCCAAGACAATCACTTTATCAGGATGATCTGCATTTTGATACTTATTCAAAACACGAAAGACGACCTCTTCATCTTTAGAAGAGGGATATAGACTATAGGCGCCCGGAAGATCTAGAATTTGAAATTGTGTATCGGCATATTTGAAGAACCCCGACTTTTTATCAATCGTAACACCGGGATAATTCCCAATTTTTTGATGCAAACCCGTAAGCTTATTGAATAAAGTAGTTTTACCAACATTGGGATTCCCAACAATAGCCAGTTTTACGATTTCCATTAGGGGAGTCGTTCTACGAAAACATTTTCAGCTTCATCCTTACGCAATGCCAGACAACACCTACCCTTGCCATAGCTGATACAAAGCGGATCACAAAAAGGGGCTGTGAAAAGCAACTCGAGCTCGACACCTGGCAAGACGCCCATCTCAAAAAGTTTCACTGGCATATCTTCAGTAGCAAAACCCTTGATGATTGCCTTTTCACCTTTTTTGAGTTTTGACAGCACCTCAGCATAATCTTTATCCATTCTATAGTGATTTCACACAAAGGTACTGATTATTTAAACCTGATCTAAATTAAACCTATAAGACATTAAGTAAATTATTTGATTTGTGCTCATCCCTAAAAAATCATCGCTGTAAGAAAGTTATAAGCAAGCCTATGACAAGAGTATATTGGACCATACTCAAAACCTGAATAGTATCGATTTTCGGAAATCGAACTAGTGATGACCACCCTACTGGTACACATATCTAAAGTAAAAATAAAGTCAAGAAGAGGTATAATACACTTGACAGATAATAAACGTAAACATTTTTTGCCCTTCTCAATACGAATAGGTAATGTCCCAAAGTCTGAAGTAAAAATTAAAAGACCATCTCCAATAGTTATAAACCACTTAGATGAACCCTTTCAAGAGATTCATAAATAGTTATATACACTGACAAAAAAAATCATCGTCATAATCACAAGAAAAAATCTCATAAAACGAAACAAGCCTTTCTTAGAAGAAGTTGCTCTAAAAAGAAACATCTCCAACCATTGCATATAAACATCAAGTAGAATCTAAAAAAAAAATATTAAAACACTAGAACCATCATGAAACCTAACAAATAAGTAAAAAAAAACTTATAGTAACCAAATTTTTTTCTAAAAAAACTTTAAATAATTTCTAATATAAAAATAGGGTACTTCAGATAGAGGGATACACACAATAAGATGGATTAGGAAATCCATTCTATACCACTATCCTGTACCTATCAATAAAGCTATACTACTATATAGCCCAGAATAAGCAGAGAGATCAATAATATTTTTAGGATGATTTCAACCTTTTTCATAACTATGGTATCAGCATATGACGTAATACACTTTTAATTATTTTTTATTTTAAAATTTTTCCCCAATCAGATCGAATGGTCTGGTGAGTTTCTATATTTGCTACTCCACCATCCTGATTGATATAGTCCTGTACCTTTTTCTGAAAAGAGGCTCATACCTTATCACGTATGATCAAATGATTTTCCCTCTTTTCTATGAATCAATTAATAATAGAGATTTTAATTGTAGAAAATATAGGAGTCATCTGTATTTTGTACATACAAACTGTCTGTTGTTACTCTCACCAGATGATCGTAATCTACCTTATTTTCTTAGGGTGGTAAATATCCAACTCTTATTCTCATACCTTGAGTAGAGTACAAAACTATCATCCCAAATTTCAGTTTCACTTTCCTATTGTATGATCTGTTAATGGTATCTTGAGACTGATGACAGTATCTTCAGGGTTATTCGAGAGCCATCGTTCAGTCTCACTCCTTCAAAAAAGATTTTGTTATTTAATCAATAGGCCTAAACTTCATCCTTATTCTTTCATTAATAAGATAATTAATATTTTTATATATTTTTAAGAAAATTAGAAGGATTGAGCTGATGGTCATCTACTGTGAGTAACGATCTACTTTTATAGGAAAATAATCCAGATTGACCACCGTACCACTGATATTCTCTACCTTCTGTAGCTTCCGAACCAAATATGCCACGTAGGCGATCTAGATTGACTTTTGTCGGTTTGAACTGTATGCTCTTCCGCGAATTTTAGAACTGTGGATGATGCTGGAGAAGTACCAACGAATCTTTTTCTATATTCTCTATAATGGGAGAGATTTGGTAGAACTATCTTGGGGGGTTACGTCTCCTTTGAAAACGTAAGCACCTCATCTACATAGAAAGGAGGATTATTATCTCCAGACTTCCTTTTTAGCGTGACTACTACCACAGGTACTTGTATTTCTCCTATATAGACAAGATAGTCTTCATTCTCTTTCGTCTCAATATTAAACTACTTCAAACATTCTCTTTGTCTTAATTTTATGGATATATAATTCTGTAATTCATTTTTAGAATTTCTAATTTCCTATTAAAAAATTTAAATATATTAAATATTTTTATATAATATATTAATTTATAATAATTAAGATGTTCAGGATTATCACTAAACTTATATTCATATTTTTCTTTCTGATCAAAAAATTTCTAACCCGCTCATTGCAAAATCTATGTTGATTCTGATTTGAATATGTTTTGGTAAATTATCCTAGCTCAAACTGAATCCAAGTGATAGAGAAATAAGGATCATATGGTAGGATATAAATAGAAGTAGAGAATGGTTGAAGGTTTGGATTAAGGTAGAAAAATCCTCATGATCAAGATCATCAAAGATTAATCTCCTTGATTTCCATAAATAAAGATAAAACGGGTATCTTTGCAAGCCCACTTGACGGAATCATCATGGACAGCCTGATCAAAGCAGCTCAACTCATATTAAGTCTTTCCATACTCGTCGTCTTACACGAGCTTGGTCACTTCATCCCAGCCAAATTATTCAAGACGCGTGTCGAGCGATTTTTTCTATTTTTCGATCCGTGGTTTGCTCTCTTCAAGAAGAGGGTCAGAGGTACACTCTACGGTATCGGCTGGATACCATTAGGTGGGTATGTAAAGATCGCTGGGATGATCGATGAAAGTTTTGATAAAACTCATACAAAACGCCCACTTCAGCCTTGGGAATTTCGCTCAAAACCTGCCTGGCAACGCCTGATCATCATGCTAGGTGGTGTCATCGTAAATGCCTTATTGTCCGTTATTATCTTTGCTGGATTGTTGTTTTACTATGGAGAGACTTATCTACTTACGAAAAACATGAAGTACGGTATTGCTGTAGACAGTGTAGGACGTCAACTGGGGGTTGAAAACGGCGATTTTGTACGCGCTGTTGATGGGCAACCCGTCGAGCGTTTTAAGGACCTACCCAAGGCTATTGTACTGGGTAAAAACATCACCGTAGACCGTATGGGTCGGACGATCAACATCCCATTGAATGATAACAAAAAACGTATTCTCTTCGATCGAAAAGAATTAGGTCTTTTTATCACCCCTCGTATACCATCCATCATAAAGGGAGTAGTGAAAAATTCCGCTGCGGACAAAGCCGGATTGAAAACTGGTGATGAGATAGCGGCAATCAATTCGGAACCCGTATTCTTTTCGGATCAAGTACGTGAGATATTACCCCAATACAAGGACATTATTATAACCCTATCTATCAATCGAGAAGGTCAATTATTCGAAAGAACAGCTCACATAGATGCTCGTGGCCTATTAGGTATAGGCTTTTCAGAGGTAAAAGACCTGTACAAAATATTCAAGGTGGAGAAAAAAAATTATACCATCCTGGAAAGCATCCCAGCTGGAGTAGCTAGGACACGGGAGACCCTCATGGATCAAGTAAACTTTTTCAAGCAGATCTTCAATACTGAGACCAAAGCCTATAAGCAAGTAGGCAGCATTTTCTCTATCGTTAAAATCTTTTCCCCCCAATGGGATTGGGAAATTTTCTGGGGTCTGACGGCTACTTTATCAATCTGGTTGGCTTTTCTGAATTTATTACCTATTCCTGCCCTTGATGGTGGCTATGTACTCTTCACCCTCTTGGAAATGATCAGAGGAAAGAGGATCAATGAAAAATTTCTCGATCGGGCCATCACTACTGGATTCATCCTCATGACCTTTCTAATGATCATCGTCTTGAGTTGGGACACTTTTAGAAATTTCTTCAGCTAAAAGGGACTAAAAAGGTGCACCTCTTCAGGACTGATGACTACATCCAAAGATACATCAGCAGAATGTATATCCGTGATCTGATCCACTGGATCAAACAGACTCAAGCCAATCTTTAAAACATCTACCCGACAGGTGGTTAAAAATTTATCATAAAAGCCTTTACCATAACCTACACGATACCCCTCTTTATCAAAGACCAACAAAGGCACAAAAACTACATCGATCGAAAATGGATTGACTGTTTCGGTTTCTAAGGGTTCAAGTATTTTATAGGTATTCAACTGTAAGGGCACATCTCTTGTCCATACACAACTTTCCATAGAAATTTTGGAAAAATCACTACGAGGGATTACCACTTGTCTACCCAGTGCAAACAAGTGATCGATAATAGGTTGGGTATCGAGCTCATTCAACCGCTGGATGGATAAGAAGATGTGATAATAGGATTTATCCCAAATAGGTAGCTTTTTTAATCGAGATAAGACTTGAAAACTTGACCAGTAGAATTCTTGTGAGGAAAGTGCTTTTCTACGAGCTAAATAAATTTTATGAAGTCTCTCTTTATCCATAGCCTTGGGGTTTTCAATTTTTCACGCTGATGATTTTCACTGGACAAGCTCGCGAGGCCTGCTCACATTGCGCATAAGCATGATCATCATGGGTCTTCAGAGTAAAAAAACCTTTCTTTTCGATCGAACGCAACAAAACCGACTTACCGTCCTTTCTGGACATACGAAAATGTTCCGAGGCCAATTCAGCACAATAGTTACATCCAATGCATTTATCTCTTTGGAGTGTAATGATAAGCATTTAGGCCTTGACGAGTTTATAAAGTTTGTCCGAAGGTCGGACTTTAAAATCTAAAGGAATGGTACAGACCTGCCCTTTAAATGCTGTTTCAGTAAACTGATTACCAACCATTAAGTAGGTTACCTCAGCTTTTTTTACGCCTGTACTAGGCCCAGTGATGAGTACTTTATCACCCATTTTCACTTCATAAGCCTCGATCAAAAATTCTCCGATTTCTGCTTGAGGGTAGTAATGTCTCCCTTTGCCGAGATAGATCTTTTTCTGCGTAGCTCTCGAACCGCTTATGGAAGACCATTCACCGAGCTTCTGTCCAAGATAATAGCCATCCCAAAACCCTCGATTGTAAACCGTCTTGAGACGCTCAGTCCAAACGGCAACTTTTTCTTGATCGAAAGTACCATCAGCGATAGCATTGATGGCCTGGCGATAGCAAGCAGTCGTCACAGCAACGTATTCAGGTGCACGGCCCCGACCTTCGATTTTGAGCACCTTGACATTGGCCGAGACAATCTGATCTAAAAAACCAATCGTACAAAGGTCTTTGGCTGACATCATGTATTCATTGTCAAGCTCGATTTCAAAACCACTCTCCTGATCAATGACCGTATACTTCTTTCGACAATTCTGCTTGCAGGCTCCCCGATTGGCCGAAGAATTGTGTGAATGTAAACTGAGATAACATTTACCCGATACCGCCATACAAAGCGCCCCATGACCGAAGATTTCAATCTCAACCAAGCGCCCTGAAGGACCTTTGATTTGCTCCTTTTCGATCTGGCGAATAATTCGTTCGACTTGGTTTAGACTGAGCTCCCGGCTCAAAACCATCGTATCAGCAAAGAGCGAATAAAACTTCACCGTCTCGATATTAGTCACATTGAGCTGTGTAGAAATGTGCACCTCTATACCAATCTGACGCGCATAGTAGATAATGGCTTGATCCATAACGATCAGAGCATCTACACCGGCCTTTTGCGCCTTACCGGCCAAAGTCTTGATCACCGAGAGGTCATGATCGTAGATAATAGTATTCATCGTTAGATAGGTATGGACACCTTTGGCACGACAACGCTGCACGATCTCCGGTAGATCCTTTACCGTAAAGTTGATCGAAGCGCGAGCTCGCATGTTGAGCTGATCTATACCAAAATAGACCGAATCGGCCCCATGATCGATCGCCGCTTGTAGACATTCAAAGTCTCCCGCAGGGGCCATCAATTCTATTTTTCCATTTTGATTCATTTCGATGAAATTTTGAACAAAATTACACATTTTCAAGCGATAGCTGACACTTATACTTATTTGTAACCTAGCTCTCTGGACTGGTAACACTTTCTTTTTTTTGTGAAATAAGTACTTAGAAAATAAGCACATAATACCCACTTTTTACATATGAATTTTTAATTAATTTATATAAAAAAAATAATATTGTTTTAAAATTTAAAAATCATAAATATTCATATTATTTAGATTTCAATCCGTATTTTACTTTTATAAAAAGGAAAGTAAAATCCTTTCCTCTCTCAATAAACTATTAAAGATAGAGAATATTCATTATAATATAAAACTTATTAAAAATAAATTAAAAAACTTCACGGTAAATTTCTATTTCTTGATTCTTATACTACAATTTAAACATGGATACCGACTGGAAAGAGGAACGATCAGAGCAAAGCTGACAAAAAAAAATCCTCATCCGACAAACGAAATATTCAAAAAAAAGAGAGATACTGATTACATGGACCATGACTGTGATTATCTAGATATGGATGGATATGATTGGGAAATTTACCTGAAGTAAGAATTAGATATAAGTACAAATCTGATTATGATCAGGATTATCCGGACAATGAACCTGGAAAAAGCTTTGGATTCTTTAAAACATCAAATCCTAAACAGATATTGATAAGCCAATCACTTGTAGAAAATTTTGAACCATCAGAAGGTTTCCAATTGGAAACTTTATTACCCTTAATAGAGAAATTTCACTTCATGAATATACTTATTTTATATATTTTAAATTTAATTTGTTTTATATAAATAAATATATAAAGTAAAATGGGTTTTTGAGATGAATATTTATGGGGGAGTAATTTATAATATAAATAATACATCAAACTAATAAGGAGTAGAAAATAATCGTTATGATGACTTATCTTTTTATAATCAATTAGCTTATCTTAAGTAACTTTCCAAGTTATACCCAATGGATAGAATAGTGATACAGACGATCAAAATTATCGTGCAATCGCTTTGCCTTAAGAAGGTATCTGGATCGTTCAAAAAAAAAGAGATTTTTTTTTCTTATGCTAAAAAATGAAAGGCCTGTACTCATTACGATCATGATAAGATTTTTTATTCCGATATTGAATTTATGGAACAACGGAAATATTAGTTTATAGATATTGCCTACATAAAGCTTGAGAGGGATTCTGCTCTTGTAGTATTCAACTTTTATTTTAATGGAGTGATCGCTATGGTAGATTAAAAAATAGAGGGGAGTGGAAAAACATTTTTAACCATTGTGTTATATCTAAATTTAAACTAGCTAAGAAATCTTTTCTATTTGAGATTATCCAAAAAAAACAAAATCTTTCCATGAAAAACTAAAATCTCTTGAAAAATAATGAAAATATAGAGGATATGATACTTTGAAAACATGACTAATTAGAGGAGTTGAAAGAGTGAAAAACCATTGGAGACTATAGGCGGAGAATGCTTTTACTCCTTACCAAGAGGTAAACGTAGAAAATCAGATGAGAATGCCTATCTTGGACTACGGAAAACATTCACAAAGCAAGCATGAATTTCGAGAACATCATCGGACAAGAGAGAGTTAAAGACTTTTTGATAAAAATCCATCAAAGGGGTAGGGTTCCCCATGCATTATTTTTCGTTGGTCCGGAAGGTTGTGGACATCTACCCATGGCTCTGTGCTACGCCAAACAACTTTTGTGCGATGGGCAGGATACAACCTGCCGCTTGAAAGTTGATCACCTGCAACATCCAGACCTACATTTTATCTTTCCAATAGCCACGACCGATACGGTGAAAAGTCACCCGGTCAGTGTGTTCTTTCTATCCGAGTGGCGCATATTCCTACAAAAAAATCCCTACGGTAGCCTATTCGACTGGCTCATCCACATCGGAGTAGAAAATAAACAGGGACAGATCGGGGTAGAGGAGACCCAAGAAATCAACAAAATCGTTCATCTGAAGAGTTATGAGGGAGGCAATAAGGTAATCATCCTTTGGATACCTGAGCGTCTACATCCTTCAGCGGCCAATAAACTATTGAAGATCCTTGAAGAGCCTCCATTAAAAACTATTTTTTTATTCGTCGGAGAAAACGAAGGGGGGGTACTACCAACAATCCGATCACGTATGCAGACGATGCGCTTCAAAAGACTCAGTTCTAGAGAGATTCAAATAGCCTTACAAGAGCGACTTCAAGTTGAAGTAGGTCGTGCAGAAAAGATTGCACATCAAGCTGATGGTGATTGGAATAAAGCTCTAGAACTTGTACAGATGCCGCAAGAAAATGACTTTGAAAAATATTTTATCACTTGGATCCGAAACGCCTTCCTAGCTAAAAAACATCCTCAAGTCCTCAAGGAGCTCGTACAATGGAGCGAAACACTCCACGCTTGGGGTCGGGAACGCCAGAAAAGATTTCTCATCTATTGTCTACAAATGTTCAGACAAGCCTTGCTCCATCATTATCAGGTTGATAGATTTCGTTTTATACCATTATTTTCTAGAGATTTTCAGTGGAAAAACTTCGTTAATTTTATTCACGGAAAAAATATTGAAGACATCACCGAGACGCTCAACACAGCGATCTATCATATCGAGCGGAACGCCAGTGCCAAGATGGTTTTATTCGATCTATCGATCCAAATCACCCGATATCTCCATCGGATTCCCTAATTTCTCGATCCAGTTCACTTCTCAATACGTACCATGAGAGCCCTCCGGAAAGGGAAAAACATCATTTGGAGCTTCGAGCTGTGGCCCCATAGCCCGTCGATATTTCTACACAAGAGACCTAGGTAGCACTCTTCCTTCATCCTGTGCATGAAATGTATGACAGATTAATGAGATATCATGAATACCAATAAGCAATAGCTTGGAGAAATCCGTTTTTCTTTCAAAATACTTTATTAGTCTTTAGCAGGCGCATTTCATTGACAGGATTGGATCGCATAATCCTTTTAGTAAAATCGATTTCTTCTTGAAGCCTGTCTAGATTATGGTGATTGAAAAGTTTCTCCACGCCTGAGGATACAAGTAACGAATAATTCCTCTCAGTAGCTTCGATCGAGCGAAGACGGTTTTCTTTTTCTTAAGCGTATCCTCTGTTGCGGTCGAATGGGGTAGACACAAACCGGAAAAAAAATCAGAGTTTTGTTTGGTTAAAGCCAAATCGACATAACCACCTATGGAATATTCTACGAAAACTGCCATGGACATCTCTTTCATCGTATACTACTGACCTAATAAAGTGTGGATTACATAATTAGGTAGGTCTACTACTATCACCTGATAATAGTCAAAAAGAGTAGGTATGAGTTGCTAACTTTCCAAACTTTCCATAAAACCATGTAGAAGCACGATCACCTGACTGCTTTCAGTGGAGAACTGAAATGGATAAGAGTGCCCTCGTAAAACACCATAATGAATCATTTTAGGGCTTAAATCTAACTATTTACGATGCTAAAACCTCATACATTAATTGAAAAATCAACTGATCCCTTCTCAATATTGATTTAGACGATAAGGAGTAACTTTCACCATACACCATTTTTTTATATCAAACATTGCACTCCTATTTCATCTTTTAAAGGAGATTGTTTTACCAGTGATATGATTCGGAAGATATATACTACAAATGCTTCCGTTTATCAAGTGAGGGGAGCTGTCTCGGGTAGTCATTTAGCCTAAAGATCAGTAAGAAACTATAGGACTTATACGATTTACTGCACAAGAAAGGGTTGATCCTGATAACCTCATTCAACGGGTACTTCCCTATGCGGATAATGCGTAGAGGGATGTCATCGTAGTGAATACTGGTTGGCTATATACGAAGACACTAGAGATCTGACCTGAAGACGGATTGGGCACGTGTTCAACTGAATGTGATCCAAAATGAGTTGAATCAAGCTTTGAAGGCATATGATCTCTTTTTCGGACCGGACATCTCTATCTCTAATCGTTGCATGATCTGAGGTATGGTAGGAAACAATTACTGTGGATCGACCTTTATCCGTTACGGAAGTACCCGTGCTCATGTACTGGCATTGCGTTGTATCCTTTTGGACGGATCTATCGCTAATTTCAAAATTTTAACCCCTGAAACGTTTAAACAAAACTACGGTAAAAAGACATCGAATGTCACAGATACCAAGCACTTTATGAAGTATTTAAAAACCCTGAAAAGCAATAAAACATCTGCGAACACTTTCCCCATCTAGCCATCCATAGACGTAATACAGGCTATGCATTCGATGCATTGATCCAAATACACCCCTTCAAATAAAATGGAGAAAGGCTCAATCTAGCTAAGCTTCTCAGTAGACAGGCTCCCACTCCGGCATGAGATCTTGTTTTTACACTCAAATTCAGGAGTGTCGAAGAAGCCATTCAGGGTACACTCATTGCCATGAAAAACTGCTTGTACGACTCTGAATTGATGGATAGTTTCATCGTGGACCGTTCTTGCCCAAAACTGCAGCCAACAGAAAAATATGCAATTTATCGAGGGATAATCTGAAACTATATTTCTATTCTCGGTATGATCTGATGAAGAAAAAATAATATCAACCCTTACCTAAAAATTGATAAAAGACTTAAAAACTCATAATTTAGATTATACCTACCCCTTTTGAAAATGGGCAGGTATAAAAGCCGATGATGTCCCGCTTTAAATAGAAACCCGTCTACTATACCCACTCCTAGATCCGGATAACTTCATCTACATCCAATATTTAACCTGAAAGATCTGGAATAAATTGTACTGCTGAGGATATCAGCAAATCCACAGCGCAACTGATGAAAAAAAATATCGCTGCTCATTGAGCAGTGAGCATGACAATGGCTCGGTACATACCTTCCTCTTTCTCGTTATATTTAACGAAGAGATCATCAGCTACTTCTACCATGTGAAGCAGATCTTCGATCCGGGAAAGGGGTCCGTTCGACTCCACCGATTACAACAGCACTACGGTACACCCTTGTTAGGAAAAAAAAACTCAGTATGACACTTTTTTGTACTTCTCCCAAGAAGGGGATATCCTAGGCTACACCGAGCGTTGCAACGGAGCAAACTATCTACCTCAAGAACATCATCTACGATTTTGTGCTGATCCTCTACCATATTTTAAAGAAATATACCATCGACGGGAATCATCCTTTTGGGTAAACTTACTCACGTGTTACCTCATTATAAGGATCGTGTTGCGCGAGGCGGTATCGATATAGAAAATCTGGCCGTTGTAATGCAGTTGATCCCAGTTTGATTTATGAACAAGTTGTTTTGTATGGATCAAAAGAAGGATATGCAATACTTTAAATAGCAAAGAAAAGATGCACAAGATTGATCATATCGTGATATCTTGCATACCAAGAGAGAGGGAAAAGATTTCAAAGCTAAAAATATAAACAAATGGCATAAAGAGTTTAGTTGGTAAGAGATTAACTATCATTACGTAATTACTCTAGACGTAACACAAGAAAAGGGCTAACTAAGGAAAACAGGTAGCCGCACACGTTAAAGGACATAATACCCATAGCCTAGGGATTGTCTACCTCGGAGATCTAGATGAAGACGGTAATCCCAAAGATACCCGAACCTCTCAACAAAAGGCTGTATTGCTTAGGCTTTTGAAAAAAATTCAAAAGACGTTATCCTTCAGCAGAAATTCTAGGCCATATTGATTTTCAGGACGTTAAAAAGGTTTGTTCATATTTTGATGCTAAAAGAAATACTTAAGGCTATGAGGGTCATGCTATAGATTCTCATCACGGATTTCCCCATAGGTTGTTTGGCCTCGAAAAGACTCAATGAAAATTAAAAAGAAACTAAAAAAAAGTCTACCTCCAATCAACTGAAAGAAGTCATCATCGGACCTCTAATCAGCTATATCGAAGTGCCCGTAGATTATCCTGAGAACCAATACAAACCCTCACCGAACAAAACCTATGAGATCCAATCAGGACACACACAGATCAAGGCTAAAAAAGAAGAACGTTCAAGAAAGTAGAGCATTATTGGAAAAATCGTCATCGTGGACAAAATCTACCTCCGCGATAAGGTTAAAACCGTTCGCATACGGTATATCCCTAAATGGGTATGGGTCTACTAGTTTTCAATGTCATTTACTTTGGGTGGAGATATAGAAGGATTTTCATGGGATGAATTTAATCATTTCCTACTTCATATAGATATTTCCACAAGAAGCTACAACATTAGAACTAAAGAAATTTACCAAAAGTCTTTGGGGAGGTAAAAATCCTATCAATCCAACCAGCTAGAATACAAGGAGATAAAAATTCAAACATACGACTTGATCTAGACTTTCTTTCTTCTAAATATAGAATTTACAAATTAAGTGATTATTTTTATAATAATATTTAATTAATATTTTTATTAAATATTCAATTGCATATTAAATATTATTTAATAAATCAGTAGGAAAAGTAGCGCCACAGCGTATATTAACTCTGATTTCCATGAGATGATCCTCAAAAAAAGAACTTCTATTGACCATGGGTGGAGGTATAGTTCAATCACGTATTTGCATGTTTTTCCTGAGAAAAACGCACATCGGAAAAGTACAAGTTTCTATATGAGATACCAAAACCGAAAAGAAAAACAAAGAATTCAATATCACTTTTTCCTGAAACCATCAACTCTCAGAAAAATCCTGAATTCAATTCGGTATTTTTTTATTGACACCAACTCCTACTCACCACTTCAACCTTCCACTTCATGTTCGAGATAATCCTTGGCCCTTTGTGTGTCAAGTTCGCCTTCTGAACGGGCAATGACACAGCTAGCTAAACCATTTCCAATCACATTGACCGTAGTACGGGCCATATCCATCAACTCATCGATACCAATGATAGCCAATATAGGCCAAGTAGGCAAACCAAAAGAAGCAGCTGTACCAAGCAAAATAACCAAAGAAGCCCGAGGGACCCCTGCTACACCTTTGCTCGTCAAGATCAGTGTTAGACCGATGAGCAATTGCTGGCTAAAACTCAGATCTATCCCTGCAGCTTGGGCCACAAAAACCGTCGCCAAAGACAAATAAAGTGTTGTACCATCAAGATTGAAACTATAACCAGTTGGTATGACAAAAGCAATGATCTTACGCGGGACACCCAATTTTTCCAGATGCTCCATCAGAAGAGGTAAAGCCGACTCTGAACTCGTCGTAGCAAAAGCCAGAGAGACAGGCTCAGCCAAAGCCTTGAAAAAAGCTCTTACAGGTATTCCAGTCCAAAGTAATATGGGAAATAAAACGACCAATAGAAAAATAAAAAGGGCCATATAAAGAGTTAATAAAAGCTGAAAGAGATTAACCAAAATCCCTACACCCATATGTCCCACTGTATAAGCGATAGCAGACCCGACACCGATAGGAGCAAAACACATGATGATTTTAGTAAATTTGAACATGATCTCGGCAAGACTTTCCGCAAAATCAAGCATCGGCCTACGTTTTCTTTCCTCTAAAAGTACCATAGACATACCAAAAATTACAGAGAAAACTACGATAGGCAACACATCGCCATGATAGATTGACTTAATAAAATTCTCAGGGAATACATGCAATATCATATCCTGCCAGCTCTGACTTTCCACTTGTGGGAGCTCTTCATTAAGTCTCTCAGGGATTGCAACCCCCACACCTGCTTTTGAAATATTGATAGCCATCAAGCCAATTATCAACGCCAAAGTGGTGACCGTTTCAAAATAAAGTATAGATTTACATCCCATCCTACCCAATTGCTTAATATTGGAATGGCCCGCAATACCCACAACCAATGTTGAAAATAAGATTGGTGCAATAATAGTCTTAATCAGTCGCAAAAATATCTTAGACAAAAAACGAAGTTCGACCGCCACCTTCGGGAAGTCCAACCCAACCTCTATCCCAATGACCATGGAAAATAAGATCCACGTAGTCAAACTCCTTTTCAGAACAGCATAATAAACGAAAACAACAATCACCCCGTATCGTAACACAGACAACAACCCCCCGCTTATTCCTAAAAAATTTCTCGATAAATGAATACCTGCATAGATCAATATAGTAATAAGTCCTACCATCAAAACTCGATTGATTTTCGTTTTCATCATAATTTATAAAATAACTTTTATTCACTAACCTTTTTCTAAAAAAAAATCCTCATACCATCACTGTCCGATCAAAATTTCTAGTGCCTAAATATGCATAAAAAAATAAGAATGCAAAAAAATATCGATGCGAATGAAAGAGATTATTAATCATTACCTCATACCAATAATAAAAATTCTTCAGACAACTCAACAAATCAAATAACTTATTATCAATTTTTTAAATGTAAAATCCTTTAAACAACAAATCTTGTAGCTAAGGCACTCCATTAAAAATTCATGCTATAAAAAACATCCCTCATAGAGTCATTACGCGAAATTAATTACCACAATGATTTCCCTAATCAAGGTAATAAAACCATCAACTGAAAAACACTTATCTATCCAAAAGACTGATTTATTTCTCTTCCATACACCTCATCAGCATCAAAAATATTTTTTAAATTTACTCCCTCTCAAAAGAAAACGACATATAAGATATGAGATTGATCACAGTAATAAAGGAAGGTGAATCCATCGAAAAAGCATTGAAAAAACACAAGAAAAAACTCGATAGAACACGCGTCATTAGAGAACTTCGTCAACGCCAGCAATACATCAAACCCTCTAAAATCAGAAGAAACAAAATTCTCGAAGCACAATACAAAGAGCGAATAAGATCAAAAGAAGAAGAATAATCTAACTTTTTATCAGAGGTCTTAGGCGGTAATTAGATATAGTTCAATACATTTGTCCAGTAATCGCCATATGTACGTATGGAAGTTTTTAGAATACATCTCGTATGAGAAAAGCTATCTCGCTAATACAGCACAGCCAGTTATCCTCACGATTTGAATTATTTCTACACATACCTTAAAGATATTAGTTATACAGGAACCGTACCTGACATTTTCAAGTAAAAAATTCGATCTTTCATCATCAGTTTATCAAAAAAAAATCTAAATAAGCGTCTGATCAATCCGAAGCTCGCTACCTTGAAATCTTTCCACCGCTACTTAGGAAAAATAAATACGCAGAGTATCCATCCCCTTCAATAGATACCCTCACTTAAATTAAAAAAAAAAGAGATACAAATGCTTTTTTCATTCAAAGATATAAATCTATCATTATCTGATCTGAATTGATTCCCCGACACATTTATCGGCCAAATAGATCGCCTGTTCATCGAATTATTTTATTCCATAGAAATACGAAAAAGCGAATTGATCCACTTCCATCTGACAAACATAATGGAAATAAAGAAAGTATTAAAGTGATTAGAAAGGAAAAAAAAGAAAGAATAATCTCTATCTATCCCTCATTGGTCAATGAAATCCTTGGATATATTGTTCAGAAAACATTAATCGCAATACCATTCAACCCTTACCTTTTTCTGACCGAAAAATGGAAGAAACTCTATAAAAATCTTATATATCATTTAGTGAATATCTATCTTGTCCTAATCAATACAAAACTTAAAAAAGTCCTCATATGTTGAGTTAAACCTTCGTTACATATCTATTAGACCACGATGTAAACTTAAACACTGTCAAAGAAATCCTTGGCTATAGTATCTTAGCCTCTAAAAGATCTACATACACACTAGCTTATAACACCTAAAATCCATTTACAATAAAGCACATCCTCCTGAAAATAAAACCACCAAATCATAAAAATCAATATTCAAACCCGGAATTTTCAAAATAACAAAAATCTTATCAAGACCTATATCGATAAAAAACTTCCCAAACTCAGTAATTATTATGATAAGATCCTTTTTGACGACTATACCTTAAGATGGAAAACGCTTCTTTCCAAAGAAAAGAAATCCATAGAGATTCATCTTACAGTACCAGGAGACGACCTGATAGTAAATAAATTAGGATAAAATTTTGAATAACGTATAGATTTATCCATAGACATCCTAAAAAGACTGATCACCCGAAAGAAAGAAAAAAATATTCTAATTTTTTTTGACCCCTCAACTAATAACTATAAACCCAAAATTACATAATTATCGAGCATCCCACATAAATCTAAAGATACAAATCTTACCCTAAAACTAATACTTTCCATCATGATACAAGCTGCATTTTTAGACGTAGATGGCACCTTACTTAAACCCAATCATGAGATCTCCCCGAAGAATCTCATTACTATACAAACTGTACAAGACCATCATCACGTGTCCGTCTTCCTAGCCACAGGACGTGCCCCACAAGACCTAAAGAGATATTACGACCAATTGAGCTTATCCACGCCAGCCATTTGTATGAATGGTGCTTACATTACAGACTTCAAGAATGATAAACCGATCAAAGAAGAAAAAATTCCATTAAATCTAGTTAATGCATTCAAAAAAGAATGCGACCAATACCCCGTAGCACTGATCTACTACCATGGTTCACGATGGATGACTACAGAAACCTCTCCCGCAGTCGAAAGAGAAGTACAAAACGTTGATAACATTATTGAAATAATCCCATTTAAAGAGATCATAAACGATTGGAAAAACAAGAACGAATCCCCCCATAAAATGGGGGTAATTTCCAATGACGAAAAAATCCTCATAAGCACATGCAAGACACTTCAAGAAAAATTTCAAGGAATTTTAAGCATAGAAAGATCTCAATCCAATTTCATAGAAGTCGTAATGCCTAACGTGTCCAAAGGGAAAGCCATTGCTTTTCTACTCCAAATCTACCCCTTTCAACGTGAAAACATTTTAGCCATAGGTGATAGTGACAACGACATCGCTATGCTCGAATGGGTAGGCATCGGAATAGCTATGGGAAATGCCCGAAAATATATCAAAAAAATTTCCAACGATGTGACCCTAAGTAACTTAGAAGATGGCGTAGCACATGCCTTGGAAAAATACATCATCTCCCCCAAAGTAATTTCCTAAGGTGATAGGCTTTATATCATACATTAAAAAAGATGAAAACACAAAGAAATCCTCAATACCTCGTTCAAAAAACAGAAACAGAGTGGAAAGCTATCCTTTCACCTGAGGCCTATCATGTACTGCGAAAAAAAGGAACCGAACCCCCCGGTACAGGTCAATACAATCACTTCTTTGAAAAGGGTCATTATCGATGTAAAGCTTGTGGAGAAATATTATTCGATTCAGAAAGCAAATTCGACATCCATTGCGGCTGGTCCAGCTTTGATAAAGAAATTAAAAGTAAAAAGATCCTTAAACAAATTGACACCAGCCATGGTATAGATCGCACAGAGATCCTATGTGATTACTGCGGAAGTCATCTAGGACACTTGTTTAACGATGGCCCTACAGAAACCGGTCTGAGATACTGTGTTAATTCCCTTTCATTGGACTTTGAATACGATGAAAAAAAGTCACCCTTCATATGAGAACCTTTGGATTGATCGGACGAAATATAATCCATTCTTTTTCAAAAATCTATTTCACAGAAAAATTTCAAAGAGAGGCTATCATAGACGCTACTTACGAACTATTTGACTTAGTAAACATCAACCTATTACAAGAGATATTCGATCAAAAACCTCGTCTTTACGGTCTGAATGTCACCATCCCATACAAGGAAACCGTCATTCCCCTACTCACAGACCTCACCCCAGAAGCTTCACAAATCGGCGCAGTGAATACAATAAAAATAACAGAACATAAACGAATTGGTTATAATACAGATGCTTATGGTTTCGAACGATCCTTCACAAAACATCTCAAGTCCCATCATAGAAAAGCCCTAATCCTTGGAACGGGAGGCGCAGCAAAATCCATCATGTTTGCACTCGAGAAATTAGGCATACCTTACCGCTGTGTATCCCGGAAAGAAACCCCTATAACACTTACCTATACACAACTTACCTCCGATATTTTAGAAACACATGAGATCATCATCAACTGCAGTCCAATAGGTATGCACCCACAAACCGATACATATCCCACCTTACCTTACGAATACCTTACTCCCAAACATTATCTTTATGATCTGGTATATAATCCAACCGAAACTCTATTTCTCAAAAAAGGCTGGGAAAAATCTTGTACCATACAAAACGGTTTAGAAATGCTTCATCTACAAGCAGATCAAGCTTGGGAAATTTGGAATACTTGAATCTATTATAATATACATCTGAAAATTCACTAACTACGTCAAAAACTTATCAATTTCATTATTTTTTTTAGCTTTGTACGAATCCAAAGGCCATAAATCCTGACCGAAGAAGTCAATTATACTACTCAATTAGTAGAAATACAAGAGGGAAATGAACCCATTGAAGATATTCAAACAAACCATTAGACCACCATCAGCTAAATATGACATTGGTAAAAAAAAAAGGCCTATGAAGATCTATACAAAAAGATAAAAGTCGAATAAATTATCAAAGTATTCAGTAATTTAATTAAATAACATTCCAATCCCACTAAGCAAATTCAGACTCGAGTACACACATTTCATTACACCTTCGAAAACACGCTACAAAAGATTAAAAGAGAAAAATTTCTCATTCATAAAACCTATCGCCATCATCTGGAAAATTTTTATCATTATCTGGAATTTAATAAAGAACCAAAGGAAATGGATTACAAATACAATATTGAGCAATATAAAATTATTATATCCAGAACCGAAAGATTCTTAGTATAAACAAACATCAAGAAAAACCTCAATGAACTTCAACACCTCCACCGGATTTAGAAAGAAAATATCATACCCTTGGCCGATAAATACCTTGAGTCCACCTGATAAAAATTCAAGTAACTCAATAAAAAGATTTATATCTAAAAGAGAGAATTAATCACACAAATCAAATAAAAATAATAAAAAAACCTCAATAAAAAAAAGAGCACTTATCGAAGATATTCAAGCTTTGATCTTTAAAAATCCAACCCATCCTATCCAGTGGTAAGAATTAGTCTATCAAATAGGCTAATTACAATAAAACTTTCTTACTATAGGCAGAGTCCCTTAAAAAGAAAATCAAAGCATTTGAAACGTATTTAAAGAAACAATCAAAAAATCTCATCATCAGAAGAGATAATTCTACAATCACTATAAAAAAATCAATAAAAAACTTATACGAAAGTATCGAAAAGAAGATGAAATTGATTGTAGAAACTGAACGATTGTAAGATAGTATAAATTGGAAATAAACTGCAGGCCGAATGAAAAAATTCAGTCCTTATTTTCTCCAAGCGTTCTGAAAAAATGTAGAAACAATTCCAAACAACCTGCAACTGATTTTTTGAAGGATAGAAAAGACAAACACCTCTAAAGAAAAAGAGCTCAACGAGAGCTACGACAAAAAAAAAACTAAAATTTCTAACCCAACTCAAAGAGTTTCAACCTCCTTCATAGGAAGGAGAAATTATCCAATCAATCGAGCAATGGAAAAACCTAGGAAAGCACCATACAAAAAACTAGAGAACAAAACAAGCTTCCATCAAGCCATCGATTAATTCATCGGAATTATCCCTAGATGAAAAAAAATAAAGCAAAATACCTCACCAAATCAAGATAATCCAACTTATTCAAGAAAAAAAAACTCCGACAAACTCGCAAACAAATCGCCTATCTAAAATATAAACTGATACAACTCAAAAAAAACATCCAATTCTTCTCCCGTGTCGATCAAAACAACCCCTTGATAAGAGCAGCTTATAAAAAAATCTTCCGATAAGACAAAACCCTTGATATATGGAAAAGAAGATACCACGACCTGATCAACATTTGCTCAAAAAACTCCGAAAACTAACAGCTCTAATAACCCCTCAACTATGACAAATCAAAAAAACGAATCATATAACCACCAATACATGAAAAAAGATCATGAAACTTTCATGAAAAGAGCCATTCAACTAGCTAAAAATGGACGAGGTAGCACTGTACCCAATCCTATGGTTGGTTGTGTGATCGTAAGAAACAGTACCATTATTGGAGAAGGCTGGCACTACAAAAGTGGCGTATCACACGCCGAAGTTCATGCTATTCAATCCGTTAAAAAACCTACCTTATTGACTAAAGCTACCCTTTACATCACATTAGAACCCTGCACTTATCATGGATCCCCCCCCTGCATTGACCTCATCCTTCAGAAAAAAATCCCCCGAGTAGTCATTGGTATCCAAGACCCAAACCCTCAGGTAAATGGTCTAGGCATACATCAACTCAAAGAAGCAGGTATCGAAGTGATAGAAAGTGTATTGAAAGTAGCCTGCTATACCCTAAACAAGCGATTTTTCATCCTCCATGAGAAACGTCGCCCTTACGTCCTGCTGAAGTGGGCTCAAAGCTGTGACGGATTTATCGATATCCCACGTGACCAGTCCAACCCAAAACAACCCTTCTGGTTCAGTAATATCTATGCTAGACAACTGGTACACAAATGGCGTACAGAAGAAGATAGTGTCTTATCCGGTATACAAACCATCCTAAATAACAATCCACAGCTGAGCACTAGAGACTGGTATGGGAAAAAACCCATTTGTGTTATCCTAGATCGACAATTGTCCATCCCTGAATCTTATTCGATATATAACAACAACCCACTCACCTTGGTCTTTACCGAAAAAAAAAAATCGAGCCAGAAAAACGTAACATTTATACCGATTTCCTTCGACCAAAATCTTTTGAAAAACTTACTCGATCAGCTCTACAAAAGAGATATCCAATCGGTGATCATCGAAGATGAAAAACAAATACTCGAAGGATTTATCCAAGAGGAACTTTGGGATGAGGCGAGGATCTTCATCGCCGAAATCCAGTTAAGTAAAGGACTTAAAACACCAGAAATTAAGGGGAAAATCCGTTCCAAAACCAAGATCGACACTGACACTCTATTGATATTGACCCCCGACTGATACAAGTCAATACCGACATCTTTCCTTCTATTTCATCACCTATGGAAGCTATTCCCGTATAAAGAAAAAGAAAGCAAATTCCTCGCTCATTTCTACCCAGTCATTGAGTTAGAAATGACTAAAAACCATCCCCCCCCCCTCAATATGTCAATCTCATCCAAACGAATAACATTGTTGTTATACCTATCGTATCAGAGCTCCCCATACCACCTACGGGACGGCACGATGATGACGAACCAACTAAAACAGTCGGACTATCCATCTATAATCAGGTATTATTCAGAGGACTCAGCGATATATTGTTGATCGTAATATACTATTTTTGAAGGATCAAATTGGGCATTGCTGGCCTGATAAGTGCTTACAGGAACTGTACTGATGAAATACTCAAAAACGCTTCAATCGTTGAGAAGTTTCTCTATGAAAAATATTTACTCAGATTTTGATAGGATCAGATGACCAACATCTATCAAATAATAAAACGATGGGGTGTCATTATCCATGACCAAAAACTATTGAGAAAAATGCTAGATCCATCTTCTATTAAAAAAATCAAAACCTTCTTTCTTTAGAAGAAGCCTTGAAGCATCTCAGTCTTATACTACATTAAGATGGAGTGAAATGAGCCCTGCATCTACTCATAAACCTTTTAAGGATAACGTATAGGTTTCCTACTTGCATCAGAATAAAAACCAAAATAACTCTCCCCCTCGGGCAATAATAAACCATTCTCATGACGCACCTCATATTTGAAATAGATCCAAACAATCGGAAGTTTTTCTATCAAAACCTTGATGTATAAAAGATCGTTATATTTAGCCGGGTAGAAATATTTACATTTCCACTCCAATACAGGAAAAATTCAATTTGATCTTCCAATACTTTATAAGATAGACCCATAGTACATAATTATTTAACTCGAGTCAATTCAAAATACTGAGCATAATGATTATAGTATACTTATTATAAACGATTAACTTTATAGTAAAATACTATTATATAGTTATTTGAAACTATAATTTTATAAAATTCAATTCCCTTTATTACGAACATATTTCAAAATAGGCAAGAGTAAAATGACTTTTTTTTTAAAAATTTTCTTCCCATTTTTGGATGCCTTACTAAGCCTCTTAGTAGAGGTAGTGAGTTTTCATATTGGTTTGTTTAATCACATAAATGAAAATTTTTCCATGAAAGACCACGCAGCTTATGTCTGGGAGAATTGTTTAAAGTTTATCAAAGATAATATTTCCGAGGAAGCCTTTAAAACTTGGTTTGAACCTATTGTCCCCATACGCTTGCAAAAAAGCCTTTTGACCATACAAGTGCCCAGCAAGTTTTTCTATGAATGGCTTGAAGAACATTACATACACTTACTCAAAGTTGTCTTACAAAAGGAACTTGGCCAAGAAGCCAAATTGATCTATAATATTTTGATGGAAAAAAAGGCTGATGGTGATAAAGATCCCTATACAGTAAACATCCCCAGTTCCAATAAAGAGCGTATCAAGCTCCAAGAAGTCCAAGCCCCTTTGGCTCTCAACGTACCACAAATTAAGAATCCTTTCATTATCCCAGGTTTAAAAAAAATCAAAATCGATGCTCAGCTAAACCATAATTATACCTTTTGCAACTTCGTCGAAGGAGACGCTAATCGCCTGGCGCGTTCTGCCGGTTTGGCAATAGCCAAACGCCCTGGAGGGACAGCCTTCAATCCTCTATTTATCTATGGAAATGTAGGTCTTGGAAAAACCCATCTAATCAATGCTATTGGACTAGAAGTCAAAGAACAACATCAGGAAAAGACCGTCTTATACGTTTCTAGTGAAAGATTTACTCAACAATTCATAGAAGCAGTTAAAAGCAATACACGAAATGACTTTCTTCATTTCTACCAAATGATCGACGTCTTGATCATCGATGATATTCATTTCCTCTCAGGGAAAAAAGCTACTCAGGAAGCCTTCTTTCACCTTTTCAATCATCTACACCAAAGCGGCAAGCAGATCGTTATGACCTCTGACAAACCCCCTATAGATGTCCAGGATATGGAACAACGTTTGATATCACGATTCAAATGGGGACTATCGGCAGACCTACAAATTCCCAGTTATGAGACCAGAAAAGCTATATTAAAAAATAAAATTTACAAAGATGGACTCCAAATTGAAGAACCCATTGTAGAATACATTGCACAGCAAATTACTACCAACATTCGCGAACTTGAAGGAGCTCTGATTTCCCTGATCGCACAAGCCTCTTTGAATAAAAAAGAGATCACTCTGGAGTTGACTCAAAAAACCTTGGACAATTTCATATCGAGAACATGCAAAGAGATTTTTATCGAAAAGATTGAAAAGATCATTTGTGAGTATTTCAAGATTACACATGATCAAATCCAATCAAAAACGCGTAAGAGAGACATCGTACAAGCACGCCAACTGGCTATGTATTTTGCCAAAGAATACACCAATCATTCACTAGCCAACATCGGTATGAAAATAGGTCGCCGAGACCATGCCACAGTGCTTCATGCTTGCAAAACTGTACGAAACCTATCAGATACGGATAAAATTTTCAAGAGATATGTAGAAGAAATCAAAAAGAAGATCATCATAAACTGACCGGTATCTTTAGATTGAATATTTATTTTTATAGATGATTATAAGGTTTTTTATTAATTACTTCTGTAAGAATATCGATAAAATAAGAAATCTATTACGAATAAAAAAAATACCCAAATCCATGAAAATAAAACAAATGAGGAAAATAAAGGGTACGAATTGAAAAGAGTACTGAATGTAAAAAACCTAACCTTTATGGGGTTAGGGAGCTGGTATTTTTAGAACAATAGGAGAAGCAAAATACCAGGAGTAGAGCAGGAGTCATCCTCCTTTTTATTATCTCGACTATTACTAGATGATTTATAGCGTTTTGTTATGAATAATTTACTTTTCGTGTATCGGTATCAGGAAGCGTCTACACTTATTTCTATCTAGTCTTTGGCGAATTACTGGCCTGGATCATCGGTTGAAGCGCTGATCCTCGAGTCCCTTATTGGAAACATCATCTTAGTCATCTCATGGAAGGTTATTTTGACAACATCCTTCAAGGTATAGGGGTCTATCTACCACGTTAGACGATCACTAATACCAAAATGGTCCGACAAGTCTATGAAACAGCCCTAGCTACTGAAAAACCTACTACCAATTTGGTTTTAGTGACTATCAATACCTTGTTATGTAAATAACTATCTTCAATATCTTATCATTTACTGTATTAATATACATCAACTAGTTGATATACATCGATATCAAATAGAGAAAAAAAGGGACTAACCTGATGATCTATATCAAACTGGTCATTTTATTCTTCATCGTTATCTTGGAATTTTTATATATCAATATAAATAATTACATTCTTTATTATAAAATAGATTTATATGTGAAATTAATGTAATAATTTCACTAATTTTTACCTATATCATATTTAATATACCATCGACTACAGCTGAAGAATGCAAAAACCCACAACACGATCTCCTCCGAGGAATGGGGTAGCTCTACTCATAATGTATGATCATCTACGTCACATTGACCTTATTCATTACTAGCATGATCAACTACAAAGAATTCAGTAATATGATAGATCCTATGGTTTTTGTTTTTGATTACATCAACTTGAAATTTGTCGGACAAATAATCTTTTTCATTTCAGTCATTACTGTAATGAGTGTCTTACTGAGGTTCCAAATCAGACAACTAATTATATATCTGATTATGAACTATTAGTGATTTATCCCTAAGAAGTTTTCTATCATTCATATCAAATATAATATACCTTCTTTTGATATTATTATCACAGAAATCTTAGTGGAGATTTCATTACTATTTATGAAATTAAACTGAGTATTGAATCTAACTAGAATTGGGATACTCTTTACCTTTTTTTTTGGTATGTAGAAGAATATTATCCCTGCTGCAAGACGATATTCAAACCAAAAAGAAGTACTTCAAAAGTCCCTTACATCAATAGCAGATGGATCATGCCCATAGTCTTTCTCTTATTTATTTCTTTTAAGGAAAGAGTTTCAAGAACACTCTTATGGGATTTACAAGATTCGCAAGATGGGATTTATTTGTTTTCTTTTAGTGATATTAGCTTTGACATTTTTTTTTGACATTTTGAAAAAATTATTCGTTGATCCCTATTTTAGATGCCTTCTTTTGCTTGTATTTAATGAAGAAAATCCCTGTACGTACTTGGATTGCTTTTCTCATCTGGATAAGGGTTGGCTTGATTATCTATTTTTCATACGAATACCACAATATTTTTATGAATAGAAATAAAGAAACAATCCCATGAGGTTGGATTATATAAAAAATAGAAAGATTAAATCTGGCATAGTATTTGATGATATATTACAATAAAATATATTTTTTCTATATGTAAACTACTACTACATATGGATGCTATTAAAGCTCTTCAATGGCGATATGCAGTGAAGCGATTCGATCCACAAAAGAAGCTCTCTAATGAACAATTAGAGCGTATCTTAGAAGCAACCAACCTGAGTGCAGCCTCTTATGGAGTGCAAGCTTATAAGATGATTATCATAGAAGATGCTGAACTTAGAAGGGAAAAGCTCAGACTTTTTACTTTTAATCATCAAATAACTGAAGCTTCCCATCTAATCCTTTTTGCTATACAAACCGATTTAGAGTCTTCCTATGCCGAAGGCTTAGTCGACCTCATAGAACGTGAACGGCAACTCCCTCTAGGTAACTTGATGGCTTACAAAGAAAGCATCATGAATTTTATCAATAGTCTTGATCGGAGAGAACGTGAGGTCTGGCAATCTGAACAAGCCCATATCGCCTTGGGAACACTACTATATTACTGTGCACTTGAACAAATCGACGCTTGTCCTATAGGAGGCTTTTCTAAAGAAGAATTTGACGAAGTATTAGGTCTAAAAGAGAAAAAATTAAGATCTCTTGTATTGACAGCTATAGGATATCGCTCTGCCGAAGATGAGTTTCAATATTTTAAAAAAGTTCGCAAGCCTCTATCAGAAATGATATTAAAATATTAAAGTCAATTTACTTTAATTAAGTACATCATCTGATTTTTATTCCAAAAATGATATATTTTTTTATTATGATATTTTTTTTAATTAATCTTGGCAAGTTAATAAATAGTTTTTATGTATTTAAATAAATTTTTATATTTTTATTAGGTTATTCTCCATGAATGATTTATAAAACTAGATGCCAGATTATATCAGTGAACCAAGGAGAAAGATTTAAAAATATCAAGAAGAAAAAATCTTAGAGATGGAGACAGAAACTATCGACTTTGATGAGATAAAAGATTACAAAAATTCACTAAAGCATTGACTCTAATTAAAAAAAAATAGAAATATGATTCACGCAAATGTCTTTATTGATCTCTCCGAATCTAACGAAAAATTGATTTCAAGTTTGTAAAAAAGAAGATATATTATTAGGTATAGCACATCGATCTACTATAGATTGTCCCAAACCCTATACAAAGAAGAATAAGGTTGTAAAAATCAAGACACCAAATATACAGAACGGGCAGAATCTGATAAAAAAAAAGGTTTCTTATGGGGAACATATCATTACGTGTTAGAGGGATTAGAGTAAGCTAACTGTTAGGACTATATAAATGAGATGGGATCATTTACCATTATTACAAACAAGACTCAGATTTACCTATAACTGCTTAAAATTTTTATAAATACCTGATCATAGATGTGTTAGAAAACAAACGTAAATATTAACTCAAGGACCAAAGTGGCTCTTGTGTTTTTGATCCAGCTACCTTTACCATCATTATACTTACCTCTTTAAAGATAAGGCTAAAAATAGGGAAGTGTCTATATAGTATTAATAATTAATTAACTATACTGTTTTGTGAATCTAAGACTATATACCTGAGTAAAATCATCAATAATTCTTAACCCAATAGGTACCACTATGAATTGATACGATGCAATGCCAACGAAATAATCAACTTCAATTCATATGAAAATCATCAAGTTTATTTCATTACGAGCAATAATAAAGACGATACAATTGAATCTGAGGCTTCACTATATGAAAGGATAAGAAACCATCCCTTCATTCTTAAAGTACAACATGATCTTTACAGAAAATTTAGAACTAAATTCCACTTATACTTTTTTGATAAATTTTAATTATTTTATAGAATATATATATTATATAATGAATTAATATATTATTAATTAATTATAAATTTAAAAATATTATTATATCGTAGCTACCAATATGACAAACGCTTGCATTTGTCAACTAAACCTGCACCGAATCATAGTTTTGTTCGATCAAAGAATAATACCAAAATAATCAGAGGTGACATTTTGCAAAGGCCAACCCATCACCTTCAAAGACTTGATCAAAAATCACGATGAAGAAAATTTACTTATCAATATATAACGCTAGCATTTACCTAAAATACTGAGCTGTATTATCCCCAGTAGCGATCACCAGATTGAAGTCCTCCAAGGCGCCTGATCGACAAAGATCATCCGATCTTTCAACACAGGCTCCACATCGACGAGTACCCGACAGAGAAAAGGTAAAAGTTGATCATCCTCAAAAGTGTTTTTCATCAAGATCCGATATTCGAAGAGCAAGACACACAAAAAATCATAAAATCTTACCTAATGGAAATTTACTAACGTGATCACCGTTATTGCCTTAGGCTTTTTCACCGGAATCATATACGGACTGATCCAATTCACCAAGATTTCATCTCTAAGCAACATACCCCACTTTCCTAGCGCAAAACATATGTTTTCTGAAGTAAACAAAGGATCAGTACAATACAAATTTTCTACAATCGCCCCAAAAAGCTCGAGGGAATCCCTCAAGTCAGAAACCTCATTATTTCCTGAACAAACTCCCCAGTTTATTAAAAGCCTTTATAAGTTACTCCATCACTTGAGTAATAAATTAAACTTAAATTTACCGTTCTTGAGCAAGTAAATACCAACGAAAAAGTTCGTAAAAAAAATGGCTATAAAAATAACAGATGAATGCATCAACTGCGGGGCTTGTGAACCTGAATGTCCCAACAATGCCATCTACGAAGGGGCTATGGAATGGCGTTTTTCGGACGGAACAGCCCTCAAAGGGAAGGTCACAACTCGATCTAGTCTCACAATAGATGCCGATACTCCACAACCCCCTAAAGAAGATGACGTATTTTTCATTGTAACTGATAAGTGTACTGAATGCGTTGGATTTCATGATGAGCCTCAATGTGCAGCCGTATGTCCTGTAGATTGTTGTATACCTGATGAAGATCACATAGAATCCAAAGAAAGTCTTCTCGAAAAAAGGCAATTTTTACACTCTAATATTTAATACTATATAAATATTTTAATAATATAATTAATAACTTATACTTTTATAAACAAAGCCCATATAAATTATGCAAAATCAATACACAGCGATCAAAGAAGACCTGAAAGATTGGAAAGAATGGGTCAAAACCTATACAACCGATACACGTAGAGCTTATACCCAAGTCATCAATACTTTTTTACCTTTTTTAGCCATTGCGGTGTTGATGTTCTTCAGCTACGACTATTCTTGGATATTTACCCTAATTTTTGGTATAGTAAACGGCTTGTTTCTCACCCGAATATTCATCATTCAACACGATTGTGGGCACCAATCTTTCACCTCTTCTAGAAAAGTCAATAATACCATAGGGTTCATCTGCAGTCTACTTACCCTCATCCCTTTCAAATATTGGGCACGCTCACACAACTATCACCATGCCCACAATGCCCAACTAGACTTCAGAGATATTGGAGACATTACAATATTGACGGTACGCGAATACGATAACTTGAGTTTTTTTGAGAAAATCCAATACAGAGTCTATCGTTCTTTTCCCATCATGTTCTTCCTAGGTCCTTTGTATTATATATTCATTCACAGCCGTTTGCCTCTGATACGGATGAAAGGTTGGAAAAAAGAAAAACGTGCACTTTGGTGGAATAATCTTGCCCTGCTATCGTTTTATATTCTTTTGGAAGCCCTGATCGGGTACCAAAAACTTCTGTTTATACAACTTCCCAGCATCATCACCTTTGCCGTTGTAGCGATATGGGTTTTCTATATCCAGCATCAACATGATCCCAATTACAAGGAATGGAAATCTGATTGGGATTTTCTCATAGCGGCGATCAAAGGGAGTTCTTATTACAAACTATCTAAGTTAGGTCATTGGTTTACAGGTAATATAGGTTATCATCACATACATCATTTAGCCCCACGGATTCCATTTTACTACCTAGCCCAATGCCATCGTGCTCACCCTATATTCGAAAAATATGTAACCACTTTGAATTTCTGGAGCAGTTTCAAATGTGCTTTTCACAAGCTTTGGGATGAAAAAAACCAAAAGATGATCAGCTTCAAGACTTATCATAAAATGAGGAGATCATTCGTCGTATAAATCCCTATTTCACATAAGATATCCTTCAATACATACGGTCATGAAATGTATTGTAGATAGAGACGCGCATCCTATTTCTATTATTGAGCAACGTGAGGCTTCTCTTATCTTGTTACGATACCTCAGTATAAGATCCCAATGAGATCTTCCGATTCAATCATTATGAAAACATTCGTTCTTTAGATCTGTATTTTTTAAAAGATGAGGAAAGTACCTGGTTGACTCACTAATTATTTTCAAACTTAGTACAACTCGATGATGCATTGGAGAGACAACTCAATATTACTTACAGTTGGGAGATCAATCCTAATGGTAAGATTTATACTTTTCACCTTAGAGATGATCTTTATCTCCATAAAGATCCCTCTTTGGATGGGCCTAGTACCCATAAGGTTTTATTCATCCGATTATGCACCCGAGGTGCAAAGAATCCAAGAATGATCACCCTAGGGTCAACAACCCCCAAAACTAACCTGGATCTATGCGAATACATCCAAGGAGGATTAGTAAAAATCGGTCTAGAAGTAAAAATCGACGTCATCCTCTTCTCTATACTTTTGGAAGCTCGATCCACATGGAAAATTGCTTTTTTTTGCACGAGTTGGCTCTCCAAACTATCCAGATGCGGAAAACTATCTAGGATTTTTTTACAGTAAAAATTTTACTCTACCTGGACCCAATGTGAGCCATTATAAAAATCTTTAATTTTACCATTAGTATGAGATAGCGATCAGTACCACTGATCCCGAAAAGAGAAAACTCCTCTTACAAAGAGGATCATCTTATGATTCAGGATACACACATCGTAGCGATTTAGTATAACGAGTCACCTTATTTCTACAAAAAAAATGTCAAGAAAATTCATACCAATACCATCAATCTGCTTTAATTAAAAAGGGTCTATAAGGGGAATGAAGATTCCGATCAGATTGCGATAAATTCATTATTTTAGCCATCAGATCAATCGTTACATGATGGATGTAAAACTTGCCCCGGATTGGAAGCACTTATTAGAAAGAGAATTCGATCAACCTTACTTTCAATCGCTAGTGCACTTCGTCCGAGATGAATACAAAAAATACATTTGTTACCCCCCAGGTAGAGAGATTTTTTCAGCTTTTGATCATTATCCCTTTGACCGGGTACAGGTAGTCATCCTAGGTCAAGACCCTTATCACGGTTACAATCAAGCCAATGGACTGTGCTTCTCGGTACGTGATGGAGTCCCTTTCCCACCCTCTCTGCAAAACATCTTCAAAGAGCTGAACAACAGTTTAGGTAAGCCATTCCCAAAGAGTGGGGATCTAAGCCGTTGGGCTAAGCAAGGGGTTTTACTACTCAACGCTACGTTAACCGTAAGGTCTGGACAAGCGGGTTCTCACCAAAACAAAGGTTGGGAGGCTTTTACTGCTGCAGTCATCAGAACGCTCTCCAATAAAAAGGAAAATATCGTCTTCTTACTATGGGGCTCTTATGCTCAAAAAAAAGGGATAATCATCGACAGGAGCCGTCATCATGTGTTGCAATCGGCACACCCTTCACCTCTTTCTGTACACCGTGGTTTTTTCGGTTGTAGGCACTTTGTAAAAACCAATCAATTTTTAAAAAACAAAGGGATCGATCCAATAGACTGGTGATTAGTAAAATCTATTCACATTACCCCTTATGCAAAAGATCATCATTAGAAAGCAATCCAAGCAAAACTATCTAGACGAAATCCACTCTTACAAAAGGGGTTCTTCGAGCCCTAACGAAGGCAAACAACGTATAGAGGCATCTAATTACCAAGATTTTATAATGATAAAATGCTATCCTTCACTCAACCTTGTATTTTTATTCATATAAAATATTGATCAGATATAACGATTCATCAGAAATAGTATAATAGGTGTATATAAATAAAATTATTTTACTATAGTTGAAATATTATAATAAATTCATAAAATATTATATGTAAATTACATAAAAATAAATTAACATAATCACTTAATTAGATATCATATTTTATATTTTTGAGTAAAAATTTTATATTATCATAATCACTAATATAACGTATTTCCGATGAATAGCACCTACAACCTTTTTTCAATCTTTTTTACAAGACACTAGAGGTAATACAAATAACCCCTACAATAAAATAAAGTCTTATATTATTCCTAATAATAGGTATAAATCTGAATAGATTATGAAAATATGATGAAGTTAGAAGGAAAACCTATAGTTTTCATCGATGAGGAAAGACCACTTTGTAGGATATATAGACAGATGGATAGACCTCTAAGGAAATTAATCAGAAATTCGAATATCTGAGCCTGATTAGGAAGCTTGGGGTAATCAAATTACCCTACAATTTATACCGTAGCACAAGTTCAAGAAGCGCTCCAGGTTGGAAAAAAATCCTCGCATGAACGAGCAAGACTTCAAAACCTTACAGGTAATAGGGCCAGATCTAGTATTAGCAAGTCTTCAGAGAGAGGGTATCTTTTCCACAGGAGGAGGATAAGGTGATATGGGTCTTCTATCTCGAAGAAAGAGAATCGGAAGGGCTTTTCCATCGAGATATTGCCAATGATATATGCAGAGTAGTCGATCAAGCAACGAAAGATCAAATCGGCCCAAGCTTTTCCTGATGAACTAAAGCTTCCTCCGCTAGGAGGACTCATTGTTACGGGAAATATAGAAGAAAAGACCGATCTCTGCTGTGTAGCGACCAATAGAAACAACTTCATCCTAGAATACCTCATCGCCGAAACCATAGAATAGTATGAAAGATATACTCCTGGGGTTTACGACGATTTTGAAAATTTTATAAAGACCTTAGATTGGGAAAATAAGAGAGGAAAGTTATCAATTTTACTTAAGAGAAGGTTTTATCCATGACGAAGAACTTTCTTCCAATCAAAACTCTCCTTTTCACGATGGAGCATGACTCATGAACACATCTTAGCTTAGATATACACATTGTGATATACTTTAGTGACATCACCATAACCATCAAAAAAGAATCAGGGGCATAGATCTTTATATTTTCCTAGTTGGGTTCTAAACTTCTAAAGAATAAGCCCCTAAATTAAAAGAAAAATATAAATAATTGATAAACAAATACTTATCTCATTATCAATATGATAGAACTTCTCGAACACTGATAATGCCAACCTCCATCTCCTACTGCTACCCACCATAACATTCAATGAAAAAAAAATATCCGTTTGATGTTCAACTTAAAAAGACAAGGTAAAACCCAATCGAGTTAGATTTTACAGATCAGTGAGTAAAGTAGAAAGATATCACAGAACTAAACCCCAAAATAACATTTTCAGAAGGCAAGGACCTATTAAGATTTTATGGTTGGGAACGCGGCTCCCTACGACTACAATTACCAATTCGACGGAACAGCCATCCATCAAATCGTCTTTCTAAAAAAAAGCTAACACTCAAAATACCATACAATTCATCGAGCAGATGAGTCCAGCTATATCCATCTAATTATCCCACAAAACAGCCTGATCGAACCCAAGGATCAAGTGAGGCATTTATCCCCCCACATCAGGACTACGAGTCAATCATATCTAATGCTATATTAGATCAACTCAAAACTCCAAATGAACATTACCTACAACGATACGTCAGAATAGAAAACCTAATTACCATATCAAACCTCCATCACCACTACAACACTAACCAAAAAATCATCAGAACCAAAGGATTCCCCTCAGAAAATACCCTTCTATCGACCGAAGCACAATATACCTACGTGGCCAGCATCTATGAAGGGTGAAAAATCAACCTAGGTATAGGCGCCCTACCGATCTTATTGAGCAAAAAAAGACAGGCTGAGAATATATAATAACAGAGCCCCTCGAAAGAGGGGCTCCGTCATGGTCGAATCAGGAAAAATACTAAATTTTAAAGCTATTGGGATAAATAATACCCGTACAAATTTAATGAAAAGTACGCGATCAGAAGAAGATATTCAGGTGATCCGTAAAGTATTGTCTGTCCCATCGGTAAAAATTCAATTCAGACTATTTATATTATGGTTTCCGTCTCAATATTTTTATATTATCTAAAAATAATAATGAAAATTATAATATTAAGTTATAATTATCGCTTTATATTAAAATGATAAATCTTAATCATATGCTTCGGGTGCTGACCGAAAATAATAAGCACCTTTGACCATAAAATCATATTTACCATTGTAATTTTTGAATTCTATATACTAATTAGTATTAATATCCATCTCGATCTCTTTCTAGATATATTGATCTCCTTTTTTGATATAAGCGATGATTTTTTCGCCTTCTTTGAAGATGACATCCTTTTGTTGATGCTGACTCCATAGATCAGATTACTGAGTAGAGACCTTACGAATAAGATGGTTTAAATGCAATTGTTCTTCTCAAGGTCCTCAACATTGAAACCGGATGGTTTGTAATTCATTTTTCAATCCAATGTATTCGTTCTAAGCAAGTTCGTAGGTAGATTTATATCCTTCGTAGTCTATCTTTGAAGTGCCATCGGAGGCTAAGTAGCAGTTCTCTTCCGTTCAAAGTCGCGATGCGTGATGTTGAATTGAGCAATGCTAGACAAAAAAAAATATCTCTGAGAATTAGTGAATTTTGTATTTTTGATCATAAAAAGGATCTAACCTTTCTGTACTTGCTTTCAAATCTGAAAATTAATCTTTTGGATGATCCACTACTCACCGGCGAATAGATCTTGGCAACGTTTTGAGGTAGTATATTGATCTCTCCCGTAGTATTGATGATCATATTGATCTGACGCATTTGAGGTTGGGTTGTTTTGATTCCAGCTAACTTGATTTATTTTGGGTAAATTGACTGGGTTTAGGTTTAGTGGCTTTTGAGGTCTGCTCTCCTTACTCAAGTATTCCAATAAGGTGATGGCTTGATTGTATTGATCGATAAGATCTAAATAGGTCAACTCGGATTGAATGATATTCCGAAGGATCTGACTGTAATTGATTGTAATCAATCTCACTTTCCAAATATTTGAGCTCGGAGAGCTTGCACGTTTTTTCGAGCCCTTTGGTGTAATCCTCTCCAATCGGATCAAAGTTTTCTCCCAGACTTATCGTTGTTGCCTCAAGGATTCTAAAGAAGTCTGAAGGTTTTTCCGTTTGAGCTCTAACGTGCTTAAGCAATCTTTTTGGAGATCTTAGCCTGTTCATGTCGCCTTTTAAGCGAAGGATTAAAGAGCGGGGTACTCCCCCACCCTAGAGTAGCAGCGTTAAAGAAATTATTTCTTATTAATACTCTGGACCTATATAAACCAATTGGATACTCTGTAGAGTCTCACAGTCTTTTATAATTTGATTTATCCTTGCTTTAAATGAAGCCTTTCTTGATCAGGGGGTATTAAAATCTCAGAATATGTATTATTACAATTGATATAGATCAATAGTCTTGTAAATAAACTCTTATAAATAAGATTCTATCATCGTTTAAAAACACAATTACTTAAATAAAGATTTGGTATCCGAGATCTGGTCTTGTATTTGGGTCTCTTGCTGATAAATCAATACACTCTGAGTACGTAAGAATTCCTTCTCGATAAAATCGCTTTCCCCCTTTTCATAATGCACATTGATGCATTATAAGGCGGTCTTATAATGCTTTTTGGTGAGGAAAAGAGAGCTTTTTTCGTTGGAGATACAACCATTGGTTGTAGGTCTAGGTGACATTTTTTATAAGCTCTCTTTTGGTCAATATCAGTTCGGAACTAGCTACGTTGATCTTGTTTATCCAACGGTCATCTTATTTTTGACGGTAAAGAGATTGCTGAGATCTTGAGACAGCTTGAGTTGATAATCCCTCTTATGGTTTTATTGAGTAGACTATATTATATACCGGATGAGGGGTATTCCCTAGAAAAAAAGCATGGTCTCTTTCAGTCTTGTTCAGAGCGATATTGTTCCAAGAATTCTCAATCAAAGGATTGTTTTTCAAAATGGAACCAATTTTAGTCTGAAGTGATATCAGAACTTGTCGAAAACCCTTCATCGGCAAGATCAAGAATAACAAGATGGGAATAGTTCCCTTGATATTTTTCCTGGCTTTATTGAAAGATTTTTACTCGATCAGATAGTAGAATAGATAAGGCCAATAGTATAAGTATGGTTGGGTGATCAAACCACCGATAACTACCATAGCCAATATGGATATTGTACTTCAGTACCATTGGGGATAGAGATAGCCATGAGAAGGAAACCGAGCGTAGCACTCATCAATACTGGGTGGTAACCGGTCTAAGACTCATTAATAAATGATCTCTCTCAAATGCTTGTTATAATTTTATTTTTAAATTATTCAAATGGCTCACCAAAATGATCCCGTTCAAGATTGCTAATCCAAACAGGGCGACGAAACCTACATAGGCAAAGATGCTAAAAGGCATACTCTTTACCCTTTGGGTAAAGATTCCACCTATACCGCGCCATAGGTATCGCAGAAAATATGAGCATAGCGTATTTAAATGAGTTAAAATTCAGACACAACAAAAAAAAGATAATCAGCAAAAAGATGGGAATCGCCTATCGAAAAAGTCGCCTGATCTTTTTGGAAGTTTTCAAAAGCCCTACAAAAGGTAATATAATAGTCTGGGACCATCTTGCAATATTTTTCCAATTTTTCTTGGATCTCTACACTAAGCTCGCTAGATTATGATTGCGGATGTTTACACCGATATAAACTCCTGCGTTGGTCGTTTTCCCTAGATATACATCATGTAGGTCCCTCGATTTCTTCGAGCTTGTCCACTTTTTAAAAAAAAAGGTATAGGAATACCTTTATTATTCTTGATAAACAATTGATCCAGTAAAAAGGTCTTTCGATAATCATCATCCAGGAGAATAACCATACTGAAACGTCTTTTTACCTCAAAAACTACACCGGTAATCAAACATGAATTTGATGCTTGGATGATCTGATTCAGATGGAAAATACTAATACCATGCTGGGTAATTTTTCACGATTATATGAAACATGAAACTACTTGATCCCAACTATTTATTCGTCCCATATATCACCCGAACCGAGGATCGTTTCCAGCACTTTGATTACAGATTTGGAGTATTCTTTGAGCTTATCGAGATTTAGATCCAAAGATCTTGATCATAACGTGGACTTATCTCCAGCGATCAGACCGTTTAAGCGCAACTGAATCGGCTGATTGAACTCGATCATTATGCCTCAAGAGTAAACTGAGTTTTTCTTTAATTTTCTCAGCTAACTCTTCCCGGTTGGAGGCGAGATCTATTCACTCTTCTACTTGATTAATATAGTAATGTCGTCATTTTTGATACCCAAAAGATCCTTTCGATCTTCTCAGTATTAGTAATAGTTTTATTCATATAAATACCAGGACTGATTACCATCTGTATGGATTAATTTGGAACCCATCGAATGAAAGATAATGATACTGACCAGTAACTAAAAGCTGATACCTTATCCAATGACTAAATAAGAGATGAGCACGGTCTCTTTCAATACGAGTAAATAGGCTTTTTGATACCATTAATTAAATGGCCTGAAAAGCTGATTTTATCCTAGATATTTTTATTAGCAATAATAGCCAGCATCACTGGTACATAGGTTAAGGATAGGAGGAATTCATCCAAAATGCTAAATCTGACGGTTTGGGTCATTGAAGGAAATATTTTTCCTTTAATGTCTGTAAACCTCATGATCGGAACGAAGACTACCAAGATGATAAACACACCAAAGGTAGCCGACTGATAAGTCTTTCCAGAGGTTTTTGAGACGATCTGATCCATCTCTTTATGAGTAAAAGTTTTCTTTGTTGAGATAATTGAGATACAGCACATCCAATACGTTCTCTACAATGATCATCGCTCTGTCTAAAATAATACCGAAGTCTATCGAACCTATCGAAAGTAAGTTAGCTAACACACCAAAGAGAGCGATCATCGTCAAAGTAAAGAACAACGAAATAGGGATGACTAATGATACGATGAGCCCAGGATAGATGTTACCCAACATGAGTACCAAAACAAAGATGATGATAAGTTCTCTTTCAATAAGTTTTTTTTTCTACAGTAGATATAATATTATAAATTAATTTATTATATTCTAAATATGTGTTTTTTCCCCCATTCAATAGCCTCCATAGGTGTTAGTTCCTTTGAGCATCAGAGTAATGTCACTAACTACTTCACCTTTACAGTTAATGATCATCGCACCAAAGTATTGAGCAAAGCCAAACTTAATTTTAGCAATATCCCGTATACTGATTGGAGTACCATCTCAGCATTTGATACGATGATCTTCTCGACCTTGATGAGATTTTTCACTATACCTTTAGTACGAATATAGAAGACATTATGTCCTATATGAATGAAAACTGATCCTGAGTTTTGATTTATTCTTATTCAACGCTTCGTAGATATTCATCGTTCAGGGATAGGCCAAAACCCTGTAACAAATTAAGGTTAACAGCTACTTCATATTATTTGAGATAGTGTCAAAACTGTGATCTCGATGATACTTTTTACACCAGACAATTTCCTTTGTACGATCCAGTCTTGGATCGTACGCAATTTTATACCATATTCGTCAAGCGAGATGACTTTGCGATCTGTATCTACTTGAAGAATCACTTAAGCAGATAAGAGGCTTCCTATTCAGAAAACAATCCACTTGATATATGTCTAAAACCTTAACATACAAGTCTTTTTCAATACGTCTTTTCTCCCCATTATTTTTTCGTAGTATATCACGTCGAAAGTTCCTATCCTCATGGTCAAGTGCTTTCAATATCACTCTTTGATAAGTTTCCAATACAGGACTTTGAGTAGTATATCTTTTAGCTTGGGCCTAATCAGCACCACCGTCAAGACTTTTTTTCTCTACGTGAGAGATAGACTTTATATTGAGATGTGAGATAATATCTTTTTCACTAGTAATATGATTTTCTTGGTTTTATTTAGAAGGTTTTGATCCTTCTACCACATCGATCTACTGATCCTCTTCAGCAGAAGATTTTGAATCCTTCAAAAGTTATTATACTTACCGTAAGTATTTAACTAATGTGAAGTTATAGCAGCCCTCTTCATCATAGGAATTAAGTATAAGAGATTTTTTGAAAGATTAAACTGCTTTTTCATAAACTTCTTATTTGATATAAATGTCCTCTAAATTAGAATATACTTTAACTTGAAATAATGTCTTTTGCGACAAAGAAAAAATTTATCATAATATCGAACAGCATCTTCATAACGTTTTTTGCTTATATAAAGCATTGGCTAAATTATAATGGATTTTAACATCTTGAGGGGTCTCCTTTAAGACTGCTCTATAAACCCTTTCGGATTGGATATAGTGAGCTCGTTGATAATATCGATTAACCTTCCTTAATATACGCTCCACCGGTCTCTTGAGTAAGATTATTAACTAATTACCGATTTAGACAAGTGACAACGAATTGATCAGCTGTATCTTTTTTATAAGTAATCCACCTACCCTTTTTCCGTTGGGGGATCGGAGCTCCTTTGACCGTACGCACCCCTATGACATAGATATGAAGCCCATGATTTTGAGCAATACTTAAAACTTCATCTACATCCTCCTCATGATTTTCTCTATCAGAAAGAATTACTAAAATTTTACCTCGATCACGACTAGATAGTTACCATACTTGCAGAAACATCTACCGCTAAAAGGATATCTATTTCTCGGCTGGACATCCAGCTGATGTATCAAATTATCCTACCTCGGACGAGATAAGCCTACTCTTAGTAAAAACCAAGCAAGGATATAAAAAAAAAAAATACAGTATGGGTCTGAACCTGATTCAAACGCTACTCTTAATCTGTCGAAAAGGGATCAAAGAAGGTAAATACAAGGCAGAAACCTTTTTAGACTGAATAAAAAAAACTACCATATAAAAGGGACCTCTAATAATAATAATAAAAATCCTGCTTCTTGAAATTCCCAATTACTCATCATCTTCTTGTACCTGTTTCTCAATATCTAGCATAAGCTACTACATAGGTGGCCTCTAAAAAAGACTCCTCCATAAATTGATATTTTTGAGTCTCTCCAACCTTAGGTTTCAACTTAGCAAACTTTACCCAATCCGGGGTACGAAAAAATTCATACATCTCCTTGAGCTGATCTGGAGTTAATATCTTCTCACTTTCTAAATAAGTGATGATCTGACCCGATACCGACCCCAAATCATTAAACCCCAAATGCCGGTAGATATACCTTTTCAAAATATAACTCAACTCTGTATAATATATCCATATCTTCTCAACTTATTGATTATGATATACTTTATTTAGATTTTTCAAAGATCTCAAAGCCACCTCATAAGGCGACAATACTAGACTTTGAACTTGAGATTTTTTTTTACCACTCAATGAGAAAAAAAATCCCAACCATCCCTAATAAGACCAAACCTAATCCCAAGAAGGGAAAGTAGACTCCATATTTCACAATATAATCCTTCCAACAATACAATTTATACATAATAGCTTTGATCCCATATAAAGGCTGTTTGAAGATATCTGTTACCATATCCTTGATTATAATATTAAAACGCTGTGTACAGATCGTATCCTTGTTATTGATCACAATCGGAATAGGAGACAATGAGTAACAACCGCTATCATAAGAAGTTAGCAAAAGTTCATATCGATATTTGATACGCTTAGCATCCATTCTTTCTTTTTTTTCCAATTTTTAGATAATACGACAATACGATCACAACAGCTCTCTAAAATACTTAAGGTGATCCCTGATTCTCCATTATTTCCAGTCAAATCAATAGTATAACGAAAAAGCATTCCTATGCGGATGATTGTACGGTCTACCCTCGAAACGACTTTCTGTTCCGATACAAAGCCCAATAGCAAATAAAAAAATAAAAAGACCTTATACAAACACTTTTCAAGCATAAGAATGTTTCAAATGATCTAAAAACTTTTATATATGATCCTAATCAGTTCTAATATTCAAAATCCTAGTATAAAATTTTTTAAATAATTCAAAAAAAACATTCCTGGACATCTTGATAAAAAGTTTCATAAGACTGTCGGATCAATTTAGAAGAAGAATCGGCTAAAACCAACTCACTACTTTCCTGATCTTGGACATAAAGCATACCGATATCAGGCAAAATTTCTTTTTCATCGAAGACGTGAATTCCAGTCAATGCATGTTTTTTAACTGCCATCCGAAAAGACTTTTCATAATCAGCCCCAATGAAATCCAACAATACGATAATAATAATTTTCTCCTTCACCAAATATTCAAGTATCTGATTCAAAACAGTCTATTTTCATAAAGATTGAAAACAAATCAATTCTTTAATCAAACATAACACATAGCTATGTCATTTATTTGGCCGGATGAAAAGTTCTACTTGATTGCTAAAAAGAAGAGCCCCTACTTTATCATTATTTCTTATAGCCAAGACAGCATAAAGCTTGGATCATCACCTCCTTTTTAGTCCGAAGTCGAGTCCTGAAAAGCATCGAAGCACTCACATCGATCATCAACATCAGAGTGAGCTCACGTTCCTCTTCAAATACTTTAACATAAGGATCATTGAAATAATCTATTTTATTCCAATCTATGGAATGCACATCATCTCTATATTGATACAACCGCACTTCATTGAAAGTTATACCACGACATTTAAAAGAACTATAATACTTCCCAATAAAAATCTGTTCACTAAGCCTTTTGGTCTAATCTCGACACACCTTATTTTCTTAAAAATTTCTCTGACATCCATCTTGATTTACAAAATTTTTCTCTAATGAACACATCGTATAGGCTAAACGGTAAAACACATGAGTCTGCAACGGACTCCCAAAAGTTACTTTCAGATAATCTAAATTACATTCTATATTATGACACATCCTTATCACTATATGAGTTATCGGGATCGCAAATTGATCTCAGAAGTAACGATACGATCTCCTCCAAACCAAAAGTCAATGCAGATCTTGCCCCATCAGTAGAATAGGCACATCCCCACAATATTTAGGAATCAACTTCCAACTAATTTCAATACAAGGCATGAACCCGTGCTGGAAAATCAGGTACAGTCAAACTAACCAAATCGATAAGATTCAAACACGCATGCAACTCCAGACTACCCATAGCCAAAAAACATACCGATCAGACTGAGTTTAAACATGTTTAAAAAGCCTATCACTCTCTTCAGGATCAATACAAAACATTAGGAAAATACTTCATAACTTGTCAATCGCATTCAAAACACAAAACACCCTTCCCTACGTCTGCTGCTAGGGACGTAAAAAAAGCCCTTTGATAGGATCAGGGTTCGTTTTACACTTTAGATTTGGATCCATCAAAGCACTTATATCATATTCAATAGGTGATAAATAATCTCATCCCTATTGTATTTTCTAACTCAGTTTCATATAGGTAACGCGACCCTATGACGCAATACGTTTTTAGCTACTCACACGGACATCTTCCGAAATGATATATTCACGTCCCTGTAAAAAAAGATATACTCTGGCAGATAAATCCAATTGTATGTTCCCCCACGAAGAAGCCTAAAAAGCAATCATGGGGACTAGCGAATCTAAAAGATATTATGTTAGATAGGGCGTAGAAAAAACGATATTTAGAATATATTATTCAATCTTTTCATCTACATAGACATAATACACCACCTTTCTAGCTTGAAAAATCTCTTCTTGAGTCACTACAGTTTCAGCCTGTTCACATACCCTTCCATTCAAACCAGCCTTCATAATCTTCTTTTCAAAGTTAATATCTGGATAATCAATGATACACTTTATCATAAAACGGTCTACCTGTGCTTCAGGCAACGAATAAGTACCTTCCTGATCTATTGAATTTTGAATAACTAGGAGTAGAGGAACGGCTCTTCCAGAAAAAAGTCTTATTATCTATCTTAGCTGCTTTTCTTACATGCACTTTCAAAAGTGCAGACTGTATCTTTACCGGCGCACGGTTGATCTCATCAGATAAGAGAAAATTGGTAAAAATTGTCCCATTTTTAACGATGGAATCACTAACTATCTGATTATAGACCAGAGTACCTACTATGTCTACTGGCAAAAGATCTGGTGTAAATTGTATCCTAGAAAATGAGCCATGGATATACTTATTCAATGTATTGATTACTAAAGTTTTATATAATACAGGAACACCTTAGAATTAACTTTACCCGATGACAATTTTACTGATCTCGCTCTTGAGATTTTGGATCACACGACTCTTATCCTACAACCGTTCAGTAACTTCATAAACATCCACTGATAAGGCCTTAGTCATCCATATGATTTTTTAAGTTCTAAAACGCTAATTTTTTTAAGAAAAAAATCCTTTGATGAAATTAAATTTATTTTATCTATTTGTTAAATTTCATCATTCTTTTGTAGAATACATTAGTTACATTAAAATTAAAAATAAATAAAACTAATTTTAGTTTATTATAATATAAGTATTATCCATTTAATGCCTCCACCCCACCAACGATCTCAAGTATTTCTTTGGTAATAAATTCTTGCCTAGCTTTGTTGTAGGTAAGAATCAGATCGGCTTTCAGATCCGAGGCGTTTTCTGTGGCCTTATACATGGCTGTCATACGTGCCCCATGTTCAGAAGCATAGGACTCCAATATAGCTCTAAAGAACTGCACTTTCAATGCTTTAAGGAGAAGCTGATGAAAAAAAACTTCTTTAGAAGGCTCAAAAATATAATCCGATGCATGCTCTGAGGTCTCAACTTCTGGCACTATAATAGGGAAAATTTTTTCAATGATTACCTCCTGAGAAAGTGCGTTTTTAAAACGATTGTAAACCAATTCTACCTCAGTAAAGGTACCTTCTAAACACTCCCTTATCAAACCATCGGTGACTTCAGAGATTCTTTCAAAACTCAACATATCGAAGAGATCGCTCCAGTCTGCATAAAGAGTGTACTTTCTAGACAAAAGATCTTTACCCTTCTTACCGATAGTCAAAAGTTGGATTTCTTCTGCATGCCTCCCCTTTACAATGCGGGTTACTTCCCGAACTATCGAAGAGTTAAATGCTCCGCAAAGACCACGATTGGAGGTGACTACAATATACAAAATCTTACCCCTTAAAGGGGCTACAGTATATCGCTGCAAGGTATCTTCTCTAACGACTGTACAAAGCGCCCCGAGCAGTTTCTTGATCTTCTTAGCATATAGGCGCACACGTATAACGGCTTCTTGTGCCTTCTTCAGCTTGGCAGCTGATACCATTTTCATAGCGCCGGTGATCTGCGTGATAGAAGCTACTGAATGAATCCTGTCTTTTATTTCTTTCAAACTCAACATAAGAATCGTACAATAAAAAGATTAATGAGACAGATATTTACTGCTCATCTCCTGAGCAACTTCCTCCAAAACTCTGGTCAAACTATCGTTAAAATGACCTTTTCTTAAGGCATTCAACACATCAGGATGCTTGTGATTGAGGTAAGTGATATAGGCCTCTTCAAACTCTTTGATCTTGTTCAACGGCACATTTTTGAGTAGATTTTTCGTACCAACGTAGATAATAGCTACTTGGTCAGCTACTTTATAGGGTGAATTAACGGCTTGCTTGAGTAACTCCACATTGCATTGTCCCTTACTGATCACAGCCATGGTAGCAGAATCAAGATCTGAACCGAATTTGGCAAATGCCTCTAATTCACGATATTGAGCCTGATCCAATTTGAGCATTCCGGCTACTTTTTTCATTGATTTGATCTGAGCAGCACCACCTACACGTGAAACGGAGATCCCTTCATTGATAGCAGGACGTACTCCAGCATTAAATAAGTCGGTCTCTAGAAAAATCTGCCCGTCTGTAATAGAGATGACATTGGTCGGGATATAAGCAGAGACATCACCTGCTTGGGTCTCGATGATCGGTAAAGCGGTCAAGGATCCACCTCCTTTGACGTAACCTTTCAATGATTCGGAGAGATCATTCATCTGCTCAACAATCGCATCATCTTGGATGAGTTTAGCTGCACGCTCAAGCAAACGCGAATGTAGGTAAAACACATCTCCTGGGTAGGCTTCACGTCCAGGTGGACGGCGTAAGAGTAAGGAAACCTCTCTATAGGCCACTGCTTGTTTAGAAAGATCATCATAGATAATCAAAGCGGGCCGACCCGTATCGCGGAAATATTCGCCGATAGCTGTCCCGGCAAAAGGAGCAAATACTTGCATCAGCGCAGGATCGGAGGCATTAGCCGCTACAACTACCGTATAAGGCAAGGCACCATGTGTCTCCAAGGTCTTCAGAATGCTTGCTACAGTAGAACCTTTTTGACCGATGGCTACATAAATACAATAAACCGGATCACCACAATCGTAAAATTCTTTTTGATTCAATATGGTATCTATAGCTACAGTAGTTTTACCCGTCTGACGGTCTCCAATGATTAACTCACGTTGCCCACGACCGATGGGAATCATTGCATCAATAGCCTTAATACCAGTTTGTAAGGGTTCGTTCACAGGCTGACGATAAATCACTCCCGGTGCTTTGCGCTCAAGGGGCATTTCGAAAAGCGGTCCTTCAATTGGACCCTTCCCGTCGATAGGATGTCCCAAAGTGTCAACCACACGCCCCAGCATGCCTTCTCCCACACAGAGTGAAGAGATCCGCCCAGTACGCTTGACTGTATCCCCCTCTCTGATCTCTACCGAAGGGCCGAGCAAAACCACCCCAACATGATCTTCTTCAAGGTTGAGCACTACACCTTTCAAGCCGGTATGAAACTCGACTAGTTCACCATAACATACCTCGTTCAATCCATAAATACGGGCTACTCCATCACCGACCTGTAAGACAATACCTGAATCTGTAAGATGAATATCGGTATGAAAACCAGATAATTGTTGTTTTAATATAGCTGATATCTCAGCCGGTTTTATCTCTGGCATAAAAAACTTTTGTTTCTTTTAATAACGCTTGACATAATCGTAATCTAAAAGTTCTTTACGAAACCGGGCGAGTTGCCCGATCACGGTTGAATCCCATTGTTGACCTCCCACACGAAGCAAAAAACCACCGATGATGAGTGGGTTGACTTCATTGATGAGCACATATTTTTTATCCGACCTAAGAACTTGGCCAATCTTATCAACTATCTGCTCTTGTAAAACCTTATCTAAAGGGACTACTGTAGTGACTACGACCTCTACAATACCTTGAGCAATTTGATATATCTTTTGATATTCCAAAACCACTAGCCCTAAAAGGGCCTCTCTTTTGTGGAGGATCAACAACTCGATGAAGCGCTGGGAGATCTCAGAAAAGAACTTAAAGGTTACTCTAGCAACCTTGATCTTTCTTCTGGAATTCAATAAGGGACTTTGGAGGAATAGTTGTAACTCACAACTCTCTCTAGCCAACATGCCCAAGTTTTTCATATCGGTATGCACTACGTCTCTTTTACCCATATCGAGGGCGTATTCAAACAATCCTTTGGCATAACGTCTTGCTACTCTCGATGTTTTCATAGACTATAGAATACTATTTCAATTCATTGACCAACTCTTTTAAAAACTGCTGTTGCTGATCTTTGTGAGCCAATTCTTTTTTCAAAATCTTTTCTGCAATGCTTAGAGAAATATCGGCTACTTGATTTTTTAAAACCACAATAGCTGCTATTCGTTCATTTTCAATAGCTCTCCTAGCCTGTTCGATCATCTTATCGCTCTCGGCCTGGGCACTTTCCTGAGCTTCGGCTTGTATCTTATCCTTGATCTGATGGACTTCTTTCAAGATCGCATCTCTCTCTCTCCAAGCTTCTTTCAAAAGTCGGTCTCTATTGGCCTGTACAAAGTACATCTCCTCGCGAGCTTGTTTGGCCATCTCTAGAGAGCTACGAATATCTTCCTCACGTTGCTCGATAAATTGCATGATGGGTTTCCAGGCAAATTTCCCAAGAAATACCAATAGTATGATAAAAATGATCATTTGCCAAACGATTAAACCAAGGGATGGAGTTATCAGATTCATATATTTTTCTTAATTTTTAAATCTTTCAATAAAAAGTTTTGTCTGAAGCCAAGCGCCCCAGACAAAGCTCTTTCTGATTACTTGAAAACGGCCAATAAAGTGGTGACCACACCGAAGAGGGCTACACCCTCTACAAGGGCCGCGGCAATGATCATAGCATTTTGGATCTTCCCAGAAGCTTCAGGCTGACGGGCAATGGCATCCATAGCTGAACCACCAATCTTACCGATACCCAATCCTGCACCGATCACAGCCAAACCCGCTCCAACAGTAGCTAAGCCCGCATAAGTCAAATTAGCATCCATGATGTATGTATTAAATTAATGTATTTCATACTCGTGATCTTCTACAGCCATCCTAATGAATAAAGCTGACAAAGTCGTAAAGATAAACGCCTGCAAAAAAGCTACTAACACCTCTAACAACGAAATAAACAAGGCAAAAGGTATGGAGAACACCGCAGCAAAAATGCTCTTAAAAATAAAAATCAAACAGATGAAGCTCAGTATAACGATATGTCCGGCTGTCATATTGGCAAATAAACGAATGCACAACGTTAAAGGACGGATAAAAATACCAGCCAATTCTATCGGAGCCAATAAAAATCGTACGGAGACAGGTATACCTGGCATCCAAAAGATATGTTTCCAATAGGCTTTGTTGGTACTAAAATTCACCACTAAAAAGGTGATCGTTGCCAAGACCAGGGTCACGCTCATATTACCCATTACATTGGGAGCACCAGGTAAGAGTCCTAATAAATTATTGACCAGAATAAAGAAAAATATCGTCAATAATAATGGTAGATAATATTTATATTTCTTATGGCCCAAATTTGGAATAGCCACCTCATCCTTGACAAACAAAACCAAAGGTTCTAAGATTTTTCCCAATTGCCATATCATACGATGCCTTTTATACGAATGTGCCATGTGAAAAAAGATCACACATAAGAGCAAGGCCGAAAGGAGAATCACCATCACATTTTTGGTCATAGAAAAATCTAAGGGTTTTTTATTGGTGGGATTTCCTAAAGCATCGACAGACCAATCACCGGAAGTATTTGTTTTATAGATTTTATCATGATAGATCTTATAAAAATTTTCAGACCTTTGCACAACTTTCTTACCATGAGCAAACTCAGAAGACATGAATATTTGGAGCCCATCATCCCACAAGATCACAGGCAATGGGATGGTAACCGTCTCATCCTCATCACCCCAAAGATACCATTCGTGAGAATCGCTGATATGCTCAATGATCACCTTAGCAGGATCAAAACGCTCTTTGTCCGCTCCCAGGATCTCAGTATCCTGAGATTCATGCTGAGTATACCCCCAATGGTAAACCAAACTCAACAGTATAGAAAAAAGAATTGCTCTTTTCGGCATCATGACCTCCTTTTGAAATCGGGGCAAATTTAGAATTTTTTAATTCATAAAATGACCTGATCAAATAATCTATACTAGGGTAAACTTGATGATGATGAAACACAAAACTTCCCTCTTTATTCACCTTAATATATATAATCTTGCTATTGAGATAATTTTGCATTCAGCAAACACACTCAATCCATGGTAAAAGTTGGCTCTCTGATATTTGATTCCTTCCCACTACTCCTGGCGCCCATGGAAGATGTGAGTGACCCACCCTTTAGACGCTTATGTAAAGCACATGGCGCTGACTTGATGTTTACAGAATTCATCTCCATCGAAGGGCTGATCCGACAAGCCGAAAAGAGCACCAAAAAACTCGACATCTTCGAATACGAGCGCCCCGTAGGCATCCAAATATTTGGAGCTGAGATGGACGTCATGATGCAAGCCACAGACATCATCAACACACATCGGCCCGATATTATCGATATTAATTTTGGTTGCCCAGTTAAGAAGGTCGTCTGCAAAGGTGCTGGAGCTGCCATTCTGAAAGATATCGACAAAATGGTCGTCCTAGCAGCCGCTGTAGTTCGACGCACCAAGCTACCAGTGACAGTAAAAACCCGATTAGGTTGGGACGAACAAAGCATCCGAATTCAAGAAGTAGCTGAACGCTTGCAAGACGTCGGCGTACAAGCCCTTTCGATACATGGTCGAACCCGTACTCAGATGTACAAGGGCGCAGCCGACTGGACTAAGATCGCTGCAGTGAAAAACAACCCCCGCATCCAAATTCCAATCTTTGGCAACGGCGACGTAGATAGCCCCGAAAAAGCCCTAGAAATGCGCGATAAATATGGTCTAGATGGTGCGATGATCGGACGCGCTGCCATAGGATATCCCTGGATCTTCGACGAGATCAAACACTACTTCCGTAGAGGTACCCTATTACCCAAACCCACAATGAGCCAACGCTTAGAAGCCATCCGAAGACACCTACAATGGTCTATCGATTGGAAAGGCGAGAGACTTGGAATCTTAGAAATGCGTCGTCACTATACCAACTACTTTAAAGGTCTACCACACACCAAAGCTGCACGCCAAAGACTTATCACAATCCAGTCGCAAGCAGCTCTCTCAGCCGCACTCGAAAGTATAGCAAACGACTATACCAAAGTTACAACCGTATAACCTCCTACCCAGGTATAAGATAGTTATCAGACTCCAATACAAAAATCAATCAATCACTGATTGTTATACAATAAAACAATTCTATATCAATACACTAAAATTCACATTCTATTTATAGATATTAAAAATTAAACATATATAAAATAAAACACTATTTTTTTACATAAACTAAAAATCAAGATCATGAAATCAGTAACTAAACAGTAATTGAAACCTCTTAAAGGTGGAGGTAACTAAGTGGAAAAAAAAAATTATAAAAAAAAAAGAAAGAAAAAAGAGGATGTTCCTGACCCTAGAAAAAATTTCTTTTGGAAACCTAAAGAACAAATTCCTTATATTTGAGCCTTGGCTGTTCTTTATAAAAAAAATTACTTATCAAGAAAGGTGGAGGGATTTGGCCCGAAGAAACCTTAGCAACCCTTTATCTCGATAAATCAACTGAGAAAAGAAAGTGCTGCTTCCAACCCTATCCGATAGGGGAAGATAAGTCGAAAGTAGAATTTGCAATCGAAATATTTTTCATAGCATTAAAGTCTCTTTCGGTTTATTCGGGAGAGGCTTTTTTATTAGGAAGTCTTCCGAAACCTTTCATGATAAGCCTCATTTAAAACAAACCAATAAAGTATCCTATCATGAAAGCAGAAACAAAACTCATCCATAGCATATCGCCTGACTCCTTGACAGGAGCCATCTCTACCCCAATCTATCAGACCTCTACTTATGTACAAGAGGCGCCAGGCATCAATAAGGGTTTTGATTATACCCGCACAAACAACCCGACAAGAAAAATCCTAGAAGAAACGATTGCTACTCTAGAAAACGGCCGATCAGGTTTGGCCTTTGCCTCAGGTCTGGCAGCTATAGACGCTGTGCTTAAATTACTGAATACTGGCGATGAAATCATCGCAGTAGACAACATTTACGGGGGTACTTTCCGTGTACTAACCACCGTGTATAACCGCTTGGGTATCGAGGTTAAATTTGTAGACACTACCGAAAGTGAAAATGTCACCCAGGCCATCTCCGATAAGACCAAGATGATCTGGTTAGAATCACCAACCAATCCTATGTTGAAAATATCGGACATTGCTACTATCAGTCGGACAGCCAAAGCCCATAAAGCATGGATAGTCGTCGATAATACCTTTGCCTCACCTGCTCTGCAAAATCCTCTAGATCTAGGTGTCGATATTGTCATCCACAGTGCAACAAAATACCTCTCCGGGCATTCAGACGTGTTGGCTGGCCTGACAGTAGTGAGAGACCTTGATCTGGCCGATCGACTCAAATATATCCAAAATACTACCGGTGGTGTCTTGTCCCCATTTAATTCTTGGTTGACCATCAGGGGTATCCAAACCCTATACCTGCGCATGGAGAAACAGTCGACCAATGCTTCTAAAATAGCAGACTTTCTCAACCAACATCAAGAGGTCGACAAGCTCTATTATCCCGGGTTGACCTCTCACAAAAATCACACCATAGCAGCCAAACAACAACGTGCCTTTGGTGGAATTGTCTCCTTCAGTTTCAAAAACGATACAATAGCTACTGCAGAGGAATTTATCACATCTACTGTTTTGTTCAAACTAGCCGAGAGCCTTGGAGGGACTAAAAGCTTACTTTGCCACCCAGCAACGATGACACACAAATCCATCCCAGAAAAAGACCGACACGCCATAGATATTCAAGACTCACTTATCCGTCTCTCGTGTGGGATAGAACATGTCAATGACCTGATAGAAGACCTCGAACAGGCTTTTGCTCAAATCAAAAAGAAGAAAATCGTTTAAAAGTTTTGATCCACGACGGAAAAGATTCAATTGGGGGTATTCGGTTTCGAATGCGTAGGTATAGGTCTTTATCACATCTTGCATGAGATTAAAAGCATCCGATCCGAGATCAAAAAGATCTACATCAAACATCCAGAAAAAACCCTAACCGATCGCAGCAAGTTTCTTCAGTACAAAGCCAGACCAATTGCTCGATGATCTACGCAGATCGACATTATTTTGGAGCTGATTAAAGAGTCTATAGCAGCTTTTGAGATCATTTCATTAGCCCTGAAAAAAGGGTGAATCCGTAGTCTCATCCAACAAAAAGATGATCGCTAAAATTTACCAGCCCTACTCACATTGCGGGAAAAATATAAGATACCTTTCCTTTATGAGGCCTCTTGCTTTTCCAAAATCCCAATTATCCACAACTTGGAGGAAATACTATGATAATGACTTATTCTGTGCAGTCTATAACATCTTGAACAGATCGATCAATTTATATCCTGACACACACACATGATCGAGAGAGGATTACCTTTTAAAAAAGTATTGTTGTCATAACCCCAAGAATAAAGGTTTTGCAGAGACTGACCCCCGATTTAGATCTCGAAAGGATCAAGCCGAAATACAAGCTATGCATATCATATTGCTTCACGCATTTGGCCTGATTGTCCAACCCAAAAACATCTTCCATTTTAGGATCTCACACATCACATATTCGATCTGAATTTTGTCCGGCAACACCAATGAGAGATCAAGCTCCTGGCCCAATATAAAAAAGAAAGAAGGACAAGAAATACGATCCCTTTGTACACTAACTTTCATCAGCAAACAAGACCAATTGTCATACATCCGCTATGAATACAACAGCGTGATCTTAGAAAGTGCCTTTTCTGAAAAAAAAATCATGGTTGGTATAAAAAAAGGAAATAAGTCCCCAGTCTCGGCAGTACTCTCAAACATCTCATTCTTGACGTATCAGTATAAATATGAATTTAAAAAAGACAAGAGAAAAATCTAACCATCGAGATCTTTCCTGATGCCTTACTCAGAGCCTACATGCAGTACAATTTTCATACACACAAACTCTGAGACTTCAAGTAGATCGAAGAATCATTTTCAAGCAGAAAGGGGAATTATCTATTGGGTATAATTCGGCAACAATAGATCGAAACTCCTAGTCTCAATCTAATCTTAGTCCATTAGCCTAATAGGCTGCAAAATCAATATTAATCAAACAGGCGATCTCATCCAAACAACTGCTGATACTCATAGAAGAATCTCTAAAATCTACCCGATCGAACCCTTGTACGATTCAATATACTTCATAATCCCGCCACAATCCGGATTGCATATCAAGTTTTTGCCATTCGATATAGGGTTGATTTGAATAGGTAAGCAACTTGATAGGTTTCTACATACTGACATAGTCAGTTGGTAATCGATCTCTCAAGGTTACTCCTGTATCTCGCTTTTTTAGACATTGCGAATCCTGTACGGGTTTGTACTTTAGATACTATTCTACAGCCTGATACGCCAATAGCGTGGAAGCGTTTTATTTTTAGATACACTCCTCCCAATAATCAAAATGATTATTTTCATTTCTGTTATCGGCCTATGTATACTGCATGACTCGTCTGCCATCTTCAATGCAACTAAGTGACGATTACTGACTAGGTATAATACAATATGCTTTATTTGTCCAACATTTACCACTACCAAAGGGATGATGTATCTCTTGATAATATCATTCATAAAAGTATTGAAGCGAATCCTCACTACAGGCTCATAACATCTAAGTATAAGGGAAAAGTTGGGTATACCCTCTTTTTATGGATCATACACAACTTCTTCTATAAAGCTCAATTTTTAGAATAGTTCAAAATAATACCTTTTGACGTTTTAATCAACTACTACATTCTCATACTTCGAATGATCATACCCTTTGAACTATTGAGATTTCCATACTGCATGCAGAAACCAAATGAAATCGAATACTATTTTGATATTTTTGGTTTTCAGGATTCTTACCATATAAGACTGTTCTCACTAGCACTTTTCCAAGCCTAATACTCAACTAGCGCAGAAGCTTGCTTAGAGAAAAAACCTAAGAAATTTTCTATCCATTCGTTTTCGTTCAGCATGATTTAAACAAAATGTAGAGTATTCTAATATTGAATGAACTCAAAAGTAGTACCCCCCTTGGTATCCTGCAATTGGATGCCTAGGCGGGCTAATTCATCACGGATCTGGTCTGAAATTGCCCAATTTTTCTCATGACGAGCTTGATCACGTAGTGCAATAAGCCATTGAATTAAAGCCTGAGGACAACTAGACACTTTAGACCGCTCTCCTTTGACCAACTCAAGTCCAAGTACATCAAAGATGAAGTCATGCATCGTACGCTTCAGAAGGTCGAGATCTGTAGCAGTCAATTGGGCCTCTCCCTTGCATACTACATCGATGTATCGGACGGCTTCAAAGAGTTGAGCAATCAAGACTGGACTGTTGAAATCATCATTCATAGCCTCATAACACCTTTGATGCCAAGCCACCACATCAAAAGCCGATATAGTCCCTACTGAAAGCCCTGCTAAAGCCTCAAAAGAACCCATCAGGCGGTAATAACCCCGCTCAGAAGCAAGGAGCGCATCATTAGAAAAATTCAACACACTACGGTAATGAGCTTGTAGAATGAAAAAACGCACGATGCTCGGATGAAAGGCTTTTTCTAAAAAATCATTCGCTCCACTGAAAAGCGTCTCGGGTAATAGCACATTACCAGTAGACTTACTCATCTTCTTTCCATTCAGTGTGAGCATATTAGCATGCATCCAATAATGCACTGGCAGTTTGCCATAAATCCCTTGAGCCTGTGCTAATTCGCATTCGTGGTGAGGAAATTTCAAATCCATACCCCCACCATGAATATCGAAGGTCTCGCCGAGGTACTTTACGCTCATCGCCGTACATTCAAGATGCCAACCTGGAAAACCCTCTCCCCAAGGGGAGGGCCAACGCATGATATGATCGGGAACAGCTCTTTTCCATAGGGTGAAATCTTTGGGATTGCGTTTACCTTCTTGCCCATCCAGCAGCCGAGTCTGCACGATCAATTCGTCGATATTCCGTCTGCTGAGTGCTCCATAATCATACTCTATATTGTAGGCTTTCACATCGAAATAGACTGAGCCATTAATCTCATAAGCCAAGCCTTTTTTGATGAGCTTTTTAATCCATTCGATCTGTTCAATAATATGACCCGTAGCCATGGGTTCAATACTAGGTGGTAAGGTGTTAAAAAGGTGTAAGATATGGTGAAAATTCAAAGTATACTTTTGGACGATCTCCATTGGCTCAAGTTGCTCGAGTCGAGCTTTTTTAGAGATCTTATCTTCACCCTCATCTGTGTCATCCTCTAGATGGCCTACATCTGTAATGTTACGTACATAGCGCAACTTATAGCCCAGATGCTTCAAATAACGGAAGACTAGATCAAAAGAGATGAAGGTACGGCAATTACCCAGGTGGACTTGGTTATAGACTGTCGGACCACAGACGTACATACCAACATACCCTGGAGTGATAGGCTTGAAGAGTTCCTTTTTTCTACTAAACGAATTGTAAATCTTGACTTGCCGATCGTAGTGTTGCCCCATAGTCTAAAATGGCTGGTTTATCATACATTCCAACGGGTCGAAACTCCGATATGATGCAAAAATTCTTCACGCGTAGCCCGATCGATCTTGAAAATACCACCGAGTTCTGCTGTAGCAGTACTGCTTTCAAAATCACGGATACCACGAGAATTCACACAAAGGTGTTTTGCATCGATCACACAAGCTACATCTTGGGTATCTAGAATCTCTTTCAGGGCTTGGACGATCTGTATCGTCAAGCGTTCTTGTACCTGAGGTCTTCTGGCAAAATGGTCTACAATCCGATTGATTTTCGAAAGACCGATCACCTTACCGTTGGAGATATACCCCACATGAGCCCGGCCTACGACAGGTAAGAAATGATGTTCGCAAGTCGAGTACATTGCGATGTTTTTCTCGACAAGCATCTGGTTGTATTTGTATTTATTTTGAAACGTAGAGGTCTTAGGTTTTGCATCAGGATGTAAACCACCGAAGATCTCCTTGATGTACATCTTAGCCACACGCCGAGGTGTGTTCTGTAAGCTATCATCACTCATGTCTAGACCCAAGGTTTCCATGATTTGCCGGAAATATCCTTCGATACGATGAATTTTTTCTTCATCGCTCAACTTAAAAGCATCTGCACGCAAAGGGGTATGATATGTGGCGGAGAAGTGACCCTCTTCTAATTCTTCTAGTAAAAATCTTTCATGTTTATTCATAACCAGTTTATCATATAGAAGATTACAAAGATATGAAAATGAATCAATATTATATAAATACCTTCTTCTATAAGTTTATTATCAGATTAATTCATAATTTTACAAACCGAATAAAAATCTAATGCCAAAAGTCTTATATCCCTTACGATTTCATCCGATCTTCCAATACCGGATTTGGGGTGGTACTAAATTAAAAGAAATCTTGGGAAAAAAGGTTCCTCAAAAGCGTATCGGGGAGAGTTGGGAACTTTCAGATGTAGCAGGACATCTGAGTATTGTAGCTAACGGTCCATTAGCTTGGGAAAATATTAAGACACTCATCGAGAGGTATCAAGGTGAACTTGTGGGAGAAAAGGTTTATCAAAAATTCGAAACACAATTCCCATTACTGATTAAATTCATCGACGCACAGGAGCCACTCTCCATCCAAGTACATCCTGGTGATGATCTAGCTAAAAAACGACATAACTCCTTTGGAAAAAATGAAATGTGGTACATCATGCAAGCGGACGAAAAAGCCAAACTCATTATGGGATTCAACCAAGCGGCTTCTCAAGAACAATATTTTGAATGGATCGAAAAAGGCGAAACTGAAAAGTATCTAAACAAGATCCCAGTACAAAAAGGACAGGTGTATTACTTACCAGCTGGTCGAATACATGCCATTGGCGCAGGGATTTTAATAGCCGAAATCCAACAAACTTCAGACGTCACTTACCGCATTTACGACTACAATAGGTCTGATAAAGATGGTAAGCAACGCAAATTGCATATTACACTTGCTGCCGATGCCATTGATTTCTCACTACATGACACCTATCAAACGTCCTATCAGCTAGTAGAAAATCAGTTTTCGGAAGTCTTAAATACGCCCTACTTTCGGACCAACATTTTATCCATCCGTGGGAAGATCGAAAAAGATTATACCGATCAAGATTGTTTCACTATACTTATCGCCGTAGAAGGCACCATAACAGTCAAAACACTAGCCGGTACCGAAGAGATGAAAGCCGGTGAAATCTTACTTTTACCAGCTTCTATAGCTCAAGTGAGATTTGAATCTTTTTTCGGAGGAAAATTATTAGAGGTCACTCTCTGAAAAAAAAAACTTCTTCAATTCATCCTTCTGACATAGTAAGTAAGCATACATTCATTACCATATTTTTCGGCAACCAAACCACATCAATCGGTAAAAAGATTTCTTGAAAAGGTACTTTTACACTACATCCAGGTGACAAATGATTTAATATATTTTCTATTTTATCTCAGCTTTCCTCCTTGTTAAAGGAGATAGATACACACTTTTCAAAGCAGCGTTATTTGATAATACATTATATACAGAGAACTTAATGGAGGGATATTTTTTGAATACTATCCCAGCATTAATTCAATCATCTATCCATAAATGGATTACATTTATGATTTCTACTTCCTTAAAAGTAACTTTTGTAAAAGCCTAAAGATTCATCATAATTACTAGAAAAATCAAATAAGGGTTAGGTCTCATTTTAATATAGTTTTAGTTTAAGAATTGAAAATACATCACTAGGGATGAGTAAGAAATTGTTTTACGATTGGTTTATCTTGACATAATATTCGCTATTAAGATTTACCTCTCCCCACTTTTCATAACGTTTTATATACTCCCATTCTTAATGAGATGACCCCTACTACGATACGTATAATCATAAGAAAGGTCAAAAAAAACCTTCCAAAGTTGTAACCTAGCCCTAAAAAAAAACATTTAACCTACCGAAAAGGACATACCCTATGGTCTTCTCTTGATTGGCTTCATCAATGAGTATCCTCTGCTGGGATTTGAAAGAGGACTACTATACCAATATCCTGTCCTAAAACACAAATGATCCAATCTGTATTCTCCTCATCTCCTGAGCTGTGAACTATTCTGCATAAAAGCATTGAGATAGGTATTTTCCGAATCGCAATGACTAGGGCATGGTGCGACTAATCAACCTAGTACTCCCGTACATTTTATAGGTATAATCTAAAAAAATCAACCCCTGCTTACCAAAGAGGTAAGCCCCACGAAAGACAAGCTTTTTAGGTGTATTGAGATTGTATCGAAAATATTCTCCCTAATCTAAAGAAATACATCGTTGTTTACCATATTCTGCAACAGTCTTGTCCTGAGCGTCATTGAAAATATAATTATTTTTGATCTCAGCCCATCACGTAAAAGAATGGTAAACTAAGCCTAAGCGGACTTCTTGTGTAGGCTTATACATACAGATACATTGACCTAAAAGTCAGAACCATTCTCATTATACGGACGATTGTTTGCTGAAAATGTAATGATTTAGTTAACCTACTTATCATAAGCATACCATGCTAGTTTATTATGACTTAAATTATGAAAATTCACGCCTACCTCTAGATACAGTTTATCTCGATAGTTTATATACAACATTAAGTTAAATCTATTAGTACTCCCTATCGTAGTCAAACACAAAGTGACTACCCCAGAAGAAAAGAGGCCCCCCACCATCTGGCTTTACACCCAATAGGCACCCATAGCACCATTCATCCATCGATAGCGGGCTGTCCCTTCTAAGTTTCTCATCACTATAGATAAACGTTCACCTGATGAAATCGAGGCTTTCATTCTTTTCTGAGCAAATATTAAATACTTAATTAATAATAAAATTGCTGTAATACTTTTCCTTATAAGTTGATTAAGTTATTTTAATTATCTATACGTAGAGTGAACCTATCCAGTACTATAGTTAGAATTACCTTACGATAGATGAAGGATGATTTTGTTGATAATTAGGATTTGTTCGATATCCCTGCGAACTGTAATCCCTACTAAAACCTTCATGATATCTGATACCACGGTCTTGGTAAGAACTTTCGTGCTGTGAGTTATAATCTACAGATGAGTTATTCTGATATCAATAGTTCCTAGAATAGTCTTGCTGATAGGAGGAATAATTCTGATATTCGGAGGCAAAACGATGATCTTGTAAATCTAATTCTTACCCCCTCATGGGTACTTCACCGGATACTTCTGTTGATGATTAGGTTACCCCCCATAACCTTTATCTCAAGCATGATCATACCTATCCACGGATAGTATCCTTAATAAGGATAAGGACAATTTATACAACAACCCTATCCCAAAGACCAAGAAGTACCCCAGTAATGGCTAAAAAATGGACCTCATCAAAAATCATAATTTCAATCCCAATAGTTTGGTTATTAGTCTACAAAAAATGATATTCCCATCCTCTATAGGGATAAAATCCAATCACATTGTAAGAGCTATCCATCCCCCTGTTCAGCCCCTAGGTGTTTTTTATAACCAAGATTGTAATTTAAGACCAATCTACTTATATTAGTCTTGCTTTAGTTCGATTTTTTAGCAATTCGATCCTCAGGAGCATTGCTCAACGAGTCAAAATATTAGCCTCCTACACGAGGAAAATATTCAATTGATTTTACATCACCATACTGGCCTTCGTAAATGTTTTCCTAAACTGCGCCATCCGGATGAATATATATGTTGTAATTGTAATACATCACGTTGATATTTAAATCATCCTATACTTCTTATGAACTTAAATAAAACCCAATCAATAAGAAGATGGAAAAGATACTTCCATTGAATAAATATATACAAGCTTTCATATCCATAAACTTTAGAAAGGTAATTTACAGATTATTTCCCAACCTAAGTTTAAGTAAAAGGATCTGAAAAAGCAAACTTGTAAAGGATTTTTGATTAAATTGCCACTTTATGTTTCTTTTAAAGAAAATTTCTTCGATTCATTATGGCACTACTGACCCCACGCACTGAAGACTATTCAAAATGGTACAACGAACTTATTGTCAAATCCGGACTAGCCGAAAACTCCGGTGTCCGCGGCTGCATGATCATCAAACCATATGGATTTGCCATATGGGAAAAAATGCAAGCAGTATTAGATAAAATGTTTAAGGACACAGGACACGAAAATGCCTATTTCCCACTATTCATTCCTAAATCTTATCTCTCAAAAGAAGCCTCTCTTATCGAGGGCTTTACCAAGGAATGTGCCGTAGTAACCCACTATCGGCTGAAGAATACTATTGATGGAAGCGGCATCATGGTAGATCCTGAAGCCCAATTGAAAGAAGAACTCATTGTGCGACCTACCTCTGAGACCATCATTTGGGACACTTACCGCCGTTGGATTCAATCTTACCGAAATCTGCCTATATTGCTCAATCAATGGACTAATGTAGTCCGTTGGGAAATGCGTACTCGTCTGTTTTTGCGCACCTCAGAATTTCTCTGGCAAGAGGGCCATACTGCCCATGCTACCCAAGAAGAAGCCATTAAAGAAACTCAACAAATGTTGGAAGTCTACACGGATTTTGTAGAAAATTTCATGGCTACACCGGTCATACAAGGGATTAAGACCCCTAGCGAACGCTTTACTGGAGCCGAAGAGACCTATTGTATCGAGGTGATAATGCAAGACGGTAAAGCCCTACAAGCAGGCACCTCGCACTTCCTAGGACAAAATTTCGCCAAGGCTTTTGATGTGAAATTCACTACCTGTGAAGGTGATCAAGAATATGTCTGGGCTACCTCGTGGGGTGTCTCCACTCGTCTGATAGGCGCTCTGATCATGACCCACTCAGATGACCACGGTCTAGTCTTACCACCCCGACTGGCCCCGATCCAAGTGGTCATTATCCCGATCTACAAAAATGAGGCCCAACTCGCTCAGATCACCGAAGTCGTCCTTCCGGTCAAAAAAATACTCGAAGCTCAAGGTATCAGTATAAAATATGACAACAGAGACATCTATACACCCGGTTGGAAATTCAACGAATATGAAATGAAAGGCGTCCCAATACACATCGCCATCGGCCCAAGAGATTTGGAAAAAGAGACGGCAAATATTGTCCGGCGTGACAGTTTAGAGAAGCGATCCGTCGCCCAAAGTGAATTACAAAAAATCGTTCCCAATTTGCTCGAAGAGATCCAGAAAAACCTCTTCCAAAGAGCCTGCGAGCACCGAGATCGATCGGTTAATCAAGTAGACGACTACGAAACATTTAAAAAGATCCTGAAAGAAAAAGGGGGATTCCTATCAGCACATTGGGACGGTACATCCGAAACTGAAAAACGGATTAAGACCGAAACCAAAGCCACTATCCGTTGTATCCCATTAAACCACCCACAAGAAACCGGCCGATGCATCTACTCGGGAAAATCTTCGAGACAACGTGTATTTTTTGCAAAGGCTTATTGAAGTGATTATCTTCTCATCAAAGTACATAACTCAAAGAATAGAGAAATACTTGCTAAAGGAGAGGGATAGGTTTAACGATCTTACATCCTCGAGTATTCGTAGTACCCTTTTTATATTGCGATGGATAAATCGACCTTTTGAAGGGGCTTCTCTAAGAGCCTCTGCAACATGGTCAGGCATATCGTAATATTGATAAGAAAATCCGCTATGATAATACGCTTCAAAGACATGAAAAGTTTCTTTATAAGTTAAATTACTCATATTAGAAGATTGAAAATCTGTGTAATACTCTATGGAGTTAATTATTTAATTAATTACTATTTTTTGATATTATAGTATATATGTACAGATACATGCAGTCTCTATATTTTTATAATCAATATTTTTTTTCTCCTTTTTGGCTTTCCATCCAAGGGGTTACTTAGGAGAAGATTCGTCATAAACAACAGGGTTCTGTTTATCGGTTTTTTTATCTTTTGAAAGGGGTTTACCATAATCCTCATAACCAATCTCACCTCTTTTTCAAGCACTATGGCTTCACCAGTCCTCAGTACGGGTAGCATATTTCTAAGCCATTCTAAATTTTCTGTAATGGCTTCTGTAATGTGGGAACAATCCGTGCTGTTTGTAAAGCCTCAAAGCAAAGGAAAGTCCAACATTGAGACAGTATGGTAGAATTGATCTCTGATGGTATTTCACTAACAATCATACCACCTATACTATACTACTTACTTCTTTAACTATCCTTTGAGATACTGATAAATCAAAGCCTTTAGAATTCTCATTGAGGTACTTATGAGCCTCTTTCATGACAATTAATAAGGGTATCTCCCCCCCCCCCATGAGGAAGTTTCTTTGCCCAGAATAAAGCCTTATACAGGATCCATAATAAGGAGCCTATCATCCTATCCATTATAAGATGAGGGCACATTTGATAGAACCAGTATGCTAATGGGTTTTGAACCCAGCCAAGATTTCATCAGATATGATAAGTATTTTTTTTTATTTTTACTTCTTTATCTGAATTCCAATTTCCAATATTAAAAAGGAATTTAATACGAGGATTACAAAGATTATACAATAAGTTTTTAACTTGTTTTTTAATACTAATATTTATCGCACTCAAAAATCTGTTTGTCTTTTTGCGGTTCATGAAAAAGCCTCAGTAGTATTTTTCGAAGTGAGATCTTCTGTAACCCCACAAAAGCGTTAGCCTGAACCCGGTTCACGACGAATAGAATAAGACGCCCTATTCAGATACTACCAAAGTATTGAAATACTAAAAAATATAGGAGAATCAACGGTAATGCTTTTCCAATTTACTTCCTTATCAAAACTTTGTAAGTTTTCCCATAAAAATTACCTTTTTATCTTAACGATCCTCTCTTGAATAAATCCTTTAACCGGATCACCTACTTCTCCTAAGCTCAGAGAGATCAATTCATTAAATCACATAGCCCAATAGGAGATATATAGTGATTTTTCTTCTGCACTATTAACCTTTTCATCTACTCGATAAACTTAGGCCTAATCTTTAAAAGTATTGGTATACTCGACAAGAATGTCTAAAATCAGGATACGGACAGAAAGAAATTTATTAATATCTGTCAGAGTATTCAAAATACCAGCCACTGTGGTAGATTTTTCTAATCCTGTGGTTCTCATAATTATCGAATGACGAGTCACTAATTTATTTAGATCGATACAGGTATCGATAGAGCTTGCACCTGCCACATACCCTATACGGACTTAATTATCTTATCCAGGCCCCCTTCGTCGTAAATACTCTTAAGATCATCTCTTCAGAGATTAAGTGTACTTCATCGTTGATGATCGGGTATTGTGAGATTCCCCCCTTTAAAACTTTCCTTTCCTATAAGCTTCTCCGATAAGTTGTACCATCAACCAACGATGCGCATTATTTGCTGGTTTGTATGCCGTAACCTTTGCTAAAGCGCTAGCCACATCCTGTGATATGATACCAAATAGATCGATATATACCTCCGAGATCTTCATAAAATTTCCCATCTGGCCAATACAATAAATCTGCCCATGGATAAACACAAGACCAGATGAATGTTGATCGCTCAATACAACACTTATCGAAGCACTATTGACGTCTTGTACCATACCAAGTAGGGTAGAATTATCAAACTATTTTCTCATATACCCACTCTACGTTATAAATCAATACTTTAAAGGAACATCCAAACTACTTAAAATCTCCTAGTTTAAAGACTTATCCCTGATCTTTGACTGAAATGGACTCAGTAAATAATTTATTTTCTTGATTGACATTCTGAAATTCTCAATCTTTTTCTCACCTGTTGATCAATTCTCTATCATCGGCTAGTTAGCTCAACTTTGAATTATTTACTGCTCAGTTCTTCGCTGTGATATAACCATCCGGATTTCCAAAAATCTGAATAAAAGTCATAGCAATCCTATTACTCTAAATTCCTTCTAATAAGACATTATTGATATGCTCATCATTGAAAGAATATCCCGATACGAAGAGGACTACATTAGGATTCAATAGAAAATATTTCAACCTTTCAAGCATGGTAAATAGGGAATTTTTCAGTTTTGATCATACTTGAGATGGGATGGATAGATGAGAAAATTCTTATCATGATCTTTCGAATGACCTTCCGACCATTTTTCCATTATTAATCAGGGACCGGTTAATCAAACCATGTATCTTCCAAAGCCACATCCAATGAAGATTCAAAAATTGCTCTTTCTCTACGGTTTGCAAATCAAAAAAATACCTTTCTATTACCCGAAAAGTCATCAAGATAGGGACAAAAAACAACTCTTCAATCACTTGCTCTAAGAGGAGATTATAGTTTGTAATAAACAGTTGTATCACTTGATCCTGCTCAATCGACCTGATCCAGTAAGCCAAATTATGATAAGGGGTATCATTATCGGGTAATTCTTTATAAACCTTCTTTATGATACTATTATAAAACTCCTCTTCTATCTCTTCTAACTCATTACTACTAAATCCCTTTACCCCCTTCCTTTCCTAGTATTTGTTTTAAAACGTGTATCCTACTGAGTATCTCTTCAATATTTATTGTTTCAATTCCATCTTTTTCCACATGACTAGTGAGTCGACCAAATGGGATTCAAGTTTTAATATATTTTGAGGATAACTCTTCTCTCATAGAATTTATGATCCATTCAAAATTAGTTATTAAATGATAAAAAAAAACTTATCTCCAAAAGGATTAATATTTATATTTATTCTAATAGAAGTTAAACAACCCGTAACAATAAAAAAACCTATAGGCCTTCTGTTTTCGAAAAAGCCTCCTGAATTAATTTTATTTGTTCACAAACATCATATTTGTAATGATAAACTTCTTTCATATCACGTTACCTTAATTTAAGATTAATTTTTTCCACAATTTTCTCAATTTATTTGATATACAGATATTATATTATATTAATTTTTTATATATAAATGATTATTTTAATTGATTAATTATAAGTGAATTAATTTCTAGTTAGATTAATTATCTTAGAGTACTCTATTGAATCAATTTGAGTTTTCCACGAAACTTCTCGATAGAGCGATATCCATTTTGTCGTATAAGTTCTTTCAATTGTCTTTCAAGCCGGCAGAAAACCCCAGGCCTTTTCTTAAAAAGTTACGTGCCCACTTATACAGCCGAAGCACTACACAAGATATGCTCGAAAACATCTCACCCGAGGCGACGTCTCAACAACCCATCACTTGGATGTCCTTACTCAGATGCGTAGAAAATATTTGCACATTACCCAGAGCTACCAGCTTGATACATGCTCCATCAAGTCTATTAAATCCCTCTTTCATATTGATTAACAAAAACTCATGATATACATTCATAAAAAAACCATTGCACATGATATTGATACAAGTAACAAACCGAAATATAAAACTATTCAACAACTCATCGAATTTTCTCGAAATACGCTACATTAAAATAAGATAATAATTTTACTCCTAGAGACCGATAATAAAACTCAAAAATCCATTTTAATACATACCGAGTACCCTCAAAATCATAAACCATTGGAGTTATCAGGAATATTTAAACAAGAAAGATTGAGTTCAATACTAGTAATAGAGGGACAAGCCCTCACCTTGTGGAGTAATTCGAGGTTTTCTTCCAAATTCAAACCCAGAATAAAAAAAGATTTTCCACTCTCTACTCGCTGTTCGATAAAATCTAGATAAAAATTCATCCCTAGATTGGTCAGATCCATCGAATTGATACTCGCACTATTCTAATCAAAATAACATGGTAACGAATTACCATCTCGATACTGTAAAGTAGAACTCTTAGTGAACACAGCTCCCAAATCATTTTCAGCTAAAGCATTGATTTTTTCAGAAGTACAGCACAAAAATACGTAAGTGTTGTACGGAAGAGAACAATTTCATCCCCGTCAAAGTAGTAGAAATATCTGTTGTCGACACAACTGATTTTAGGCTCTAAAGTAAAATTTTTACCTTTACCAAAATCTACACATCATGATGAATAAAGAGCGAGTTTTCCTAGAAATTTATGAATTAGGTGTTATCAAATTTAGAGATTTCATACTCAAGAGTGGTATTCACTCTCCGATATACATAGACCCCCATCCGATCCTCTCCAGATTAGATCTGCTGAAAAATTGACCGGGCCTACTTCTGAATGAAATCTCATTCGACATACTCAACCTCACCTCTGGAGTATCCTAGGTAGTCTTATCAAGAGCTACAGCTATCTCTTTGTATTAAGAAATCTTACTGATAATCAGAAGGAAGGAAAACAAAGGCTATATAGCTAAACGCTTCATCGAAGACATCTGATCAAAAAGGTCAAGGTTACTTGCTCATAGCAGATATCATCTCTAGTGGAGATAATTTACTGGAGACTATATAGAACTCGAAAGAGAAGAACTGACAGTAAAAAAAAACATCCTAGTAGTCCTAGATCTCCAACAAATCGGTATAAAAACATTAACCGAAAAAGGCTACGAGATCAAAGTACTTTTTTCCTCAGTAAAGTCTTTAAATTGTTGAAAAAAAAGACCTACTCAATAAAGATTCCATCTAAAAGTTTAACTTTTTTTTTATCAATAGTCCTCTCCAACTGCAAATTACAAACGGCTTTCCTACTAGGAAAAATACCAAAATCCTAATCATCCAACTACCAAATAACTAGTAGAGATCGAATTTAATAAAAAGACCAACCTGACCGTCTCAAAGACCTGACCCGTAGTGAAAAAATCTTACGACTTTTAATAGATCCACAATAAGATCTGCACTTTAGAGCTACACACAGACATCATTACAAAGTTTTCGAAACTTATTATACAAAAGGTGAAAGATCTGGATCGGGAGAAAAATTTCCTCCTTTTCGAAGACCTCAACCTGTCCGATAATTATACAGGTTAGCTCTAAGTACATCATGACAGAGACGATATCCCCTATTGGGTTTGATATAGTTACCATACATACTATTCGATGGAGTACAAAGTTTAGATAGTTTACAAACCTCTGAGGTCGCTCTAATCACCGTTATAAAGATGTTTTCTTCAAGAAATCTTATTAACGATCATTACAGAGAAAAAGTGTTGAAAATCTCCTTAGAAAAAACACAAGTGATCGAAGCTATAACCCAACAAAGCGTAGACGACCGATTGCTATTCTTCACATCAGACGTACATCTTTTGACTACAGGAGATGATAAGGAACGGAAGTATATCCAAACCTAACAAGGTATTTCAGGAAAAACAAAGCAATTTCATCATCGTAGGTTGGGACATTTATCAATCATCACAACTCGATGTTATAGCCAAAAAATACCGCTGTGTTGAATGATCTACCTATGAAAAATCATTGGATAAAATAACCTTTTCACAAGAGATGATCATCCTAGGCATCGACCTGGAGACTACTGTAATGAGGTTTGCTCTGATCAAGATCATACAGAAACAGACTAAACTCATCATTATAGATGAATTTTTGTTCAGTAAATATACCCACCAAATCCTGAAATTGAAAAGAATTTTTGAAAAGCCCTCTCGTTGATAGAAACCTATCAATCAGACGAATTGGCTATCGAATTACATTTTTTCTGGAAAAATATACAATCCATTCTCAAGCTTGGAGCAGCTCAAGGGGTAGCTATAGCTGTAAGCTGCGCCGCGAGGTACTCATCACGGAATATTCACCAAAAAAGATCAAGATGACCATCACTGGAAATAGCAATACCTCAAAAGAATAAATAGCCAAAATATTGAAAATACTCCTGAAAATCAAATAAATACCGGATAGAAACCTCGATGCTAGCGACGGATTGGATTCCACCATGTGTATTACTTTAATCGTACACGCTTCCAACTAGTGAATAGTACTACAACGGATAGGCTACTTTTGTCAAGAAAAACGCCAACTACATCAAAAAAATAATTCTACACCATGATACTGATCACCGGATCCACCGGCCTGTTGGGTAGTCATATCCTCCTGAAACTCCTTCAAAAGGGGAAAACCTTACGAGCCTTGCAGAGGAAATACAGTCGCCTAGATCTAGTGAAAAAGGTCTTTCATTATTACGTACCAGAGCAAGCTGATACACTTTTTCAAAAAATCGAATGGATCGAAGGTGACATCCTTGAGATCCCTTCACTGGAAGAGGCGTTCAAAGGAGTTCATGAGGTATATCACGCAGCCGGTAAGGTAAGTTTTGGCCGACGAGAAAAGACACTTTTGAAAAAAATCAACGTTGAAGGCACAACCAACGTAGTCAATCTATGCATCGACCAAAAGGTGGAAAAACTCTGTTATATCAGCTCGGTAGCTACCTTGGATGAAATTATGCCTGAGGGATGCATCACGGAGGACTCTTCATTTGATAGAACAAAAAACCATCAACCTTATGCGTATTCAAAGCATTTGGCCGAGATGGAGGTCTGGCGTGGAAGCCAAGAAGGTGTAGGTATTGTTATTGCCAATCCCAGTGTAATCCTCGCCTCAGGGTTTTGGCAGGAAAGTAGTGGTATGCTCTTTGAGCAAGTACGAAGACGAGGTTCTTTTTATACTGATGGCAGTACCGGCTATGTAGATGCGCGAGACGTAGCTGAATGTTGCATACGCCTAATGGACGAAAATCACTTGGGTAAACGCTACATCCTCAATAGTGCAAACCCGTCTTATGAAGAGGTGATCCAACACATCCGAAAGAGGCTAGACTTACCTCCAGCCAAAATCATCAGTCGAAATGCATTAAAATGGATCAGCCGTTTGTCTGGTATCAAATTGCTAATCAGTGGTAGGGATAATCCACTTTCTGCTGGGATGGTCCAATCGTTGACGACAAAGAACTGCTATTCGAACGAAAGGATTCGAAGAGTACTTAACTATAAATTTATCTCGGTCAAAGCTGCGCTCGACGGACACTTAGATCGTTACAAAAAAGAACAATTCTCATGAAAGTTGGTCTTTACTTCGGCTCATTCAACCCAATACACATCGGACATCTAATCATCGCCAATCATATGGTAGAATTCACAAACCTAGATCAGCTTTGGTTGGTCGTCTCTCCACAAAATCCATTGAAAAAACGACTCGGTCTCTTAGAAGTGCACCACCGCTTGGAGATGGTGTACCGAGCTATCGAGGACTTCCCCAAGATGTGTGCATCAGACATTGAATTTAAATTACCATGGCCCTCGTATACCATCGACACTTTGGTCGTACTAGAAGAAAAATTTCCTAACTACAAGTTTTGTCTCATCATAGGTAGCGATGCATTGGCTTCTCTGAGTCAATGGAAAAATTACGAACAAATCTTGGCTCACTACCCCATCTATGTCTACCCACGCCTTGGAAAAAGACCAGAGACCCCAATCTCCTTCCAAGGAGATATCTATCGAATACAAGCCCCAGTCATTGAGCTTTCTGCCTCCTTCATCCGGAAAGCCATCAACGAAGGAAAAAATATCAAACCTTTGCTCCCTCAAAAAGTTTGGGAATACTTAGACCATAATCTATTCTATCGAAAATAAATCGATGAAATCCGCCCTTCATGCTGCAAGAGTCCCATGAGAGAATCCTTATCTTGAGTTGATTAGATACCGGTACCCAACAAATTCAATGCGCCTCGAGCCAATTCTTCCCTACACCTATGTCAACTACTAAAGGAATTTTCGTCTCAACAGCCTGCTCCATTTTAGTACGAATCAGCCCACTGACAAGGTCCAACTCCTTCTTATGTACATCAAAAACGAGTTCGTCGTGGACTTGTAAGAGCATCTTACTCCTGAGTTTTTTTTCTCTGAAAGCTTCATCGATACGGATCATTGCAATCTTGATCACATCGGCAGCACTGCCTTGAATCGGTGCATTGACAGCATTACGCTCAGCATGGGCGCGTACCACAGCATTGTTTGAGTGGATATCAGGAAGATAACGCCGTCGACCCAAGATCGTCTCAACAAAGCCATGTTGATGAGCAAAATCGATCTGTCGAGCGATGTATTCCTTTAAAACCGGATAGGTGGCATAGTAGGTATCAATAAGTTTCTTAGCTTCTGCACGAGAAAGACTCGTCTGTTCACTTAGACCGAAGGCCGATACACCATAGATGATACCAAAATTCACCGTCTTGGCCTGATCGCGCTGCTCACGAGTGATTGCCTCTAGAGAGATGCCAAAAATTTTAGAAGCTGTAGCATCATGAATATCCTCACCACGCATGAAAGAGGTCGTCATCATCGGATCTTCGCTTAATTCAGCAATCAAACGCAGTTCGATCTGAGAATAGTCGGCTGAAAGCACTACATAATCTCCATCTCGAGCGATGAAAGCCTTACGTACCTCCCGACCACGTTGGCTGCGTATAGGGATGTTTTGCAGATTGGGATCGGTCGAGGTCAAGCGCCCAGTAGCAGTGATCGTCTGGCTAAAGATCGTGTGGACACGACCGCTATGCCGATCCATTTGCTTAGGCAAGGCATCAACATAGGTAGATTTGAGTTTCTGGAGTTGACGATACTCAAGGATATCTTGTACAATCTGGTGCTGATGTGAAAGTTTGATAAGAATATCTTCTGAGGTAGCGTACTGACCAGTCTTGGTCTTTTTAGCTGTCTCGATGATCTTGAGTTTTTCGAAGAGGACCTCTCCGAGCTGCTTGGGCGAATTGAGATTGAAAACCTCTCCCGACATTTTATAAATCTTCTCCTCTAGTAGAGCTAAATCCCCTTCGAATTGCTTAGAAAGTATTTCAAGTGCACCCATATCTAAGTGGATCCCCTCGATCTCCATAGCAGCTAATACAGGCATCAGTGGAATCTCTACCTCACGAAATAATTTTTCGGCATTATATTGAATTAAAAGTGGGTCAAACACTCGCTTGAGTTGCAGAGTGATATCGGCATCTTCCACCGCATATTCTATCTGAGAATTTAGATCTACGTTACGCATGCTGAGTTGACCTTTTCCCTTTTTACCGATAAGTGCTTCGATAGGAATTGGCTTATATTGCAAGAAATTTACTGAGAGTACATCCATGTTGTGACGTGCATCGGGACGCAATAAGTAATGGGCAATCATTGTATCGTACAAAGGTCCATCGACGCTAAGGTTATATTTATATAATACCTTGATGTCGTACTTGAGATTGTGGCCTATTTTCATAATATCTGGATGCTCAAAAAAGGGTTTGAAAATCTCTAAAATTTTCTGAGTTTCTTGAAAATTTTCTGGGAAACTGACATAATAACCCTTGCCATTTTGCCAGCTGAAAGCCAAACCGACAAGCTCAGCTTTAAGAGAAATGAGACCGGTGGTCTCCGTATCAAAACAAACGATCTTCTGCTCAAGCAATTTCTCGAGCAAGAGTTGGCGCGCCTTAGGCGTATCAATAAGCTGGTATAGATGATCAGTGTCCTCAATGCTAGCATAGGTCGTTGGAGCTCTCGATAAGCCCCTATTGACAGGGAAAGTATCAAAAAGACTGGATTGACTACCAAGCCGTTGTTTCTGTTTCGTGGCAGGATACTTTATACCAACCATTTCCACCTGCCCACCATAGGTGGGGGGGAGCCGGTAGACATTTTCTAATAGTCTTATAAATTCCAGCTCTTGAAAGAGCTTTTGGATTTTACTGAGATCCGGGGCTTCCATTAAAAGCTTTTCCTCCTCCCAAACAACAGGTGCATCGGTGATGATGGTGGCTAATTTTTTGGAGAGCACTCCCAAATCTCTATTGGCTTCAATACGCTCCTTCATCTTACCACTGAGTTCATGGATATGGGCTAAGAGGTTTTCGAGGCTACCATACTCTTGTATGAATTTTTTAGCCGTCTTCTCTCCCACCCCAGGCAATCCTGGAATGTTATCTACCGCATCGCCCATCATACTTAGTAGATCAATCACTTGTCGGGGCTCTTGTACACCGTATCTTTCACACACCTCCTCAATACCTAAAATCTCAATCTCATTGGCCCTGGTAGAGGGCTTGTATATTTTGATATTTTCAGTGACAAGCTGAGCAAAGTCCTTATCTGGAGTGACCATATAAGTTGTATATCCATGACGTTCAGCTTTTTGAGCTAAAGTACCGATAACATCATCAGCTTCATAGCCCTCGGCATAGAGTACTGGGATACGGAAGGCATTTAATATCTCTTGGATATAAGGTACAGCTACTCGGATCGCTTCGGGAGTCTCCTCACGATGTGCTTTGTAATTGGGGTATTCCTGACTACGCAGGTTCCCCCCCCCTACATCGAAGACTACAGCTATATGAGTGGGCTTCTCACGATGCAAAATATCAAGCAAGGAATTGGTAAAACTCATAATAGCTGAGGTGTTTAAACCTTTAGAATTGATTCGTGGATTTTTGATAAAGGCATAATAGCCGCGAAAAATCAAGGCATAGGCATCGAGTAGGAAGAGTCGCTTCTCTTGAGAGGAATCCATCGCATCGTTTTGGTAAAGATAGAGATTTGATAAAAAATTAACAAATCTACCTTAGAGCTATACTCATATTATTTGTAATAAATAAGCTAAATTTATATGGGATTTTTTTAAAAAAAAACTTAATATTTTTATACATTTTACTCCAGTAGTTAAAAAAAGAATTGCTATGCATGATATTACACTACATCCAAAAAGGCATCAGTAGATCGATCTTCTCGGTGAAAACAAAGCCTACATTTGAGAAAAGTTTCATAAGTTGTTTTTTAAAAAACATTTCAGGATTTTAAATCCAGATTATTTAAAAAATAGCATATTCTTAGATGCGAAAAAAATTGAAAAAGACAAATTATCATAAAAATTACCCATTCAAGATGATACTCCTAAAAAGAAAAAATCCGATATTATTGCGCAAGGATACTCTTCCATCAGACATCTTGATTACTCTCAAGAAATTTCGGAAGAAATAATTCTCACAATCATGAAAGAAAAAGAATATAACGAAAAGAAGCACCGACAAGCCGCCCCATTGTTGCTAGCAGGATCCTTGGGTTAGGGCAGAATACCAAAAATCCTTTTACGATCCTGGTTAAATGGCCCATCCGAAGTATCGCATCAGCTCTTCTATCAGCACGAGAATATACTACCAAAGAACAGAAAGAGTTTATCAATAAATAAGGAAGAATAATATTTAATAATCTAATTATAAACGATTTATACATCTATGGTATTAATAATTACCTGTCGTAATTGGAGAAAGAGTCCGAACGCTTCAACTTAAAATAAATAAAGCTTTTGCTTAAAAAATTCAAAGTTAACTGATAGACCATGAAACACCGGAACAAGAAAAAAAGGAATGGAATCTACGCTATACTTCACAACAATCAATATGATCAAAATTTTAAATCTGAATTCATTAATAAACTAGTTAAAAAATTCGCTTCAAAAGGTCAAAACAGCCATGCAAACCATCGGATAGAGACTCTATGACTAAATCCTAGATATTTATGAAATCTCATATTTCAATAGATTTCATAAAAGAACTAAAAACTTTAATTTAAAATACTCGCACAATATAGCAGAATAAGGTACCCATACTCAAAACTTTTCTATAAAAAGATGATCAAGAATCCATAAAATAAATGCTGTATAACGATATCAAATCCGGAGAACAATCTAACTTATCCCATATCTCTCTGTAAGACTATTCATCAAACTAAATAGTACAATATTAAAAATCAATGATTAATAAAAATAAGTCCTTTACTCAACTTGACTCAAAAAGATAAGAATTCTTCAAAAATCAGTTGACTCGGCTTTCTTGGATAAGAAACTCAGACATTAACTACGATTTTATATTTCATAACGTAGGACGTACTATTCCTAAATACTAGGATACTTTTCCAAAATTTTCTTATTATCAAAACTATCCAAAAAATCATCTACCAGATAAAACCTTAGGACTCGGTATTTCATTGACCTACAATCCGATGATTATACAAGACCGACCAGCTCCATCCAATGCAGACACTCCAGAATAGTATATTTACCCAATTTCCAAGTAAATACCCACAGACACAATTTGGAATATAGTATACCTCTCGTAGACGGGGATCTCAGGATCGGGCAATCTCATATTATATCTAATAAAATATCTAAAAGATAAAAAAAGAGGTGCGGATATCGACCCCAAACACCATTACTCGGGACCATAATATTTCTCACCTATGATAATGGCCATTCATACACGAGTACCTATGGATAGCCAATCAACTCGATAAAAATTCCGATTTGAATTCAATCTATCAGAGAAAAGAGCCCTTGGACTTCGTAGCCGTTTACAATCGGTTTATTGAGATCTAGTAGGGATATCCTAAAATCCAAAATATCCTCAAATAATCCTTTGAGATAGCTTGGTCAAAGACTATCATGTCATACGAAAAAAATCAATAGTCATTGTGAGAAAAAAAATTATAAAAACAAAAAAAAATATTAAAAATAACCTAGCTAATTAAGTACCCCACTCCTCATTACCTCTTCTGGAGAAAACAAGACTACCTCAAAATACAAAACATCGAAAAGGTTCTAGACTATAAGAACTCCACCTATTTTTCCATTCATATCAGAGTATTGGTCCCTCATGATTTATTCCTTATGCTGGAAATCATTAAAAAAAATCATTTTTTATCCTTCTATTACTCTTTCCATATCTTCTTCACAAACAAGCTAATACATACTATCAATAACACACATCCTATCAGATGTACATTGATGTAGATGTAAAAATCATCGATACAAAGAATATCAATAAATCATTTATTATAATAATTCACCGGACACTTTGACTCGTTTTTACATCTATCTCTATTGGAATACCTCCCAATCAGGTAGTATGATGAATTAAAAGATACAAGACTTAGCAAAAACACACAGAAAAAATCGATCTGAAAGAGTAAAATTTCCCTACTCAAAACCCAAGAATACGACTGGTAAAAAATACTTTCCCTAAAAAAATGGTTTTCTAGTTAAACATGAGATCTAAGGGACTATCTTAGAGGTACAACTCGCTCAGCCTATCCTCCTAAATAGTTCGAGCACCTTTGATATGGTATAGGAAACTAAATCCTAGACTTCATCCGAAGAGCAGGCATAAACAACCCAGATGGCATCATCTTATCAATGGTTCAATGGTATTCTAAAGTTACATCCTTTTAAAAATGATGTGTAGGGAAAAATCCAATGAAACGCCCAAGATCAAACGGTCTACTCTACCTGACTAGATCTGGAAACAGGAGACTTATTCATTCAATATCTCACACTTGCAAAAAAGATCAAAAATATCATTCTCAATGCGAACTGTTGCTTAACAGATGTCAATTATAAAGACAATATTTGGCCTAGAATAGAATAGAACTTAATTCAAATCTTTCTATTATTATCTATCAAAATTCAGCCTATGTTATTAGCTATCAACATCGGAAACTCTAGTTTGCGTTTCGGTCTATTTAAAATAGATACCCTCGAATGCAAAAATTCCTGGATCATCAACAGCAAACCCCATCGCACCTCAGATGAGTACTTGGTGATCTTTCGAAATACTTACGTGCAATATCATGTGATACCCGAATCGATCCAAAATATCGTCATTGGATCAGTAGTTCCCCCCTTGACAAATATCATAAAGGAATCCTTATACAAAATCCATCAAATAGACCCTGAGATTGTAAACCGCTATACACCATCATCCGTAAAACACCAATCTTATCAACTCGGTACAGACCTCTATGCTAATGCTGTAGCAGCCCATACTTTGTATAAGAAAACCACCTTAATCATCGATTTTGGAACGGCACTAAGCTTAACTTGTGTAGAAAAAACAGGCCAATTTCGAGGTGCAGTCATTGCACCTGGTGTCAACAGCGCATTGAGTGCACTAATCAGCCATACAACCCAACTCTCCGAAGTCGAGTTGAAAAAACCCTCAAACGTATTAGGTTTATATAGCGCCGCTTGTATACAAAGCGGCATGATCTACGGCTACTTGAGTATGGTAGAGGGATTGATCGATCGTATCGATCAAGAATTACAAACTCGTTGCTTTGTGATTGCTACCGGTGGTTTGTCCCACATTTATACCCCTTTAACAAAAAAGATAAATTTCTCAGACAAACTCCATACCATCAAAGGGCTGAAAATACTCTACTCATCAAGGAATAAGAATTGATTTATTTCCTCTTATGAAACCAATAAATATTATTCAAATATTTTACTTAAATCAAACATTGATAAATGTTATAATAGTTTATATATTTAACGTGAATAAGAGTACTATATAATTATAAAAATGAAAGGAATTAAATAAAAATATTTTATTAATTTAGATTAATAACTTATTGATATTAAAAATCAAATATATCTTGTCTCATCTGGAAACAAGCCTTATTTAATAGTATTTTAGTTCTGAGCAGCCACTATTATTATCCGAAAGAGACCCCGCATACGGATCAAATTGAAAAACTCGTCATCTCTCACAGACGTTTGAAAAACGTATCCATCGGGAATTAAACGCAACTCGATACGCTTTTTATCGAACATAAAATCCATTAAATCATCTAAGGACTTTTATTGGGAATAAACTCATTATTTATAAAAATTTATAGTATTAGTACTCTAGCTACCATCCCCTTTCATAACAAAAAGCCTCGCATACCCAGGTGCTTTGGAATGGGTTACAGATCAATTCACCTATGGTAAATGTAACAGATTTCTCTCTGATTATTTCAGTTTTTTGCTAGATGAGGTCATACTCTATCAGGAAGAGCGCCCCTAGCGACCAATGCAGAAAGTATAAGTGGTAGTCTCATATTGGAATCTATACCTCGATGGAAAAAGGAGGAGATCACTTACATCCAAGGTATAAATAGTTATCATAACTTCGACCCCATATTTTCCATACAAAGTTACAATGATCATTAGTTCAGTCGGATAGGTATATATTATCAACATTTTAAAAATGATTTTCTCTTCAAAAAAAAAGAGATATCTTAGAATTCGATAGAAGTCGAAAAAGACCTTCAAGGTACAAGAGGCTCTTATTTTCCCACACAAACCAACTTCAACAGTGACTATACTTGATGGAGATTCTTGCATCAACTATACTACAGAGACCAACTATCGATCAGTAGTTTTCTCTTCAGGTCTAGGGTAAGGAGATGGAACGAGGTATCCCTCTCTATTCACAGACGAAATCCGACCAAGTACCCTATTCTAGATAAAATAAAAAAAGTATCAAAACTGTATTTTCCTGGAAAAAACTATAAAGTCTTCCAAATAGATATCTCCACAGGCATAGATGATCAGAAATACACATTCTTAAAAAAAAGACCAGAACTAAATCCATTTTTACAAGGTATTATGTCTTGACGGCTAATATTATTTTATCCAAGGTGAGCTTAGCTATACACTGAACCCTACTTACCCGTGTGAAGCTACAATTATGTTAGAATGCAGATGTGATACAAAAAAAAGGTAAAAACATGATCTACTAGTTCAAAGAAGATGTGAAAGCTTGAAGGTAAGAAGCCTCTTTGCTTACCGCCTTAGAAAAAACCTTTTCAAAGGACTCTCGATCCATATGCTATTGCGTTAAGAATGGGTGGGCAAGAATTACTAGTGGTCTCCATATTTAGGTATCGAATATCAATTGAATGAAGTCCATGATTGGAAAATCAAATTCAACGTATTTCAGATGATCAAATATCCTACACTCACTGACATCTATTATGTTCCCAGGTGGTAATCCTCACCTAAAACCTGAGAAGTCACTTATCTTTGAGTAGGGAACTTCATTTAAATACAATTGATGGAATATCCAAAAATGGATTTAAGATAAATGCTTACAAAGTTGATGAGAAAAATTGGATCATTTGGTTACCAACGCACGAGGGATTTTAGACACCGAAAAATATTCGCCTGGTAGAGAGCTATAGTTTAGAAACCGAATGGAAAGCCAAAAAAATAAACTCCTCTTTATACATTACGATCCATCGCAGATTTCACATGGATCTGGACCATCAACTATGGAGATTTCAGAGAATGAAGTGATAAGTTTATTGGTAAACAACTGATATACATACCTGAATTCGAAGGAAATTGAAACGAATATTTCAATTATAAAGGTTATTATTTACCCTATACCTTCAACTACTACAGGACGCATTATACGACCACCAGCAATGAGAAAGACTTCAAAAGAGACCTACTCTATTCATATTTCATGCATGAACTGGGTATCGAAAAAGAGGTAATCTCAATAGGAAAAATATTTACACTAGATGTACAATCTAAGATTTATAACCTCTTCAATGAAGAATACCGTACTATTTTGAGATATTCTATAATGAAAAGAAATTATTATTTAATTTTAATATTAAACATATGAAAGTATTATTTTATTCATCAATAAGATTATTATTCTTACTACTTGATCAGATAAGTTGTATTCAGAGTAATTATATGATACTCCACAACCCATATCAATCCCAGAAGATCGGGTTGTATTCATTATCAATAGAGGTGAGTATAACATCAATAATACTTTGTTATTATATTACCTCCCAGATAAAAAAGAATGGCTCAATGAGATCTTTCGATAAGCCAATACTACAGATCTGGGTAATACAGCGGTGACGATAGCGATAAAAGATCACTTAGGATACAATCATAATAAACCATTCGTCAAAGATTGTAATGGATCTCAGTACTAACTTTAGACACGTAGGAACAATCCTTGGGATTACCTATCCAGCTTCCATCTGCTCTATCAATGATCAAAAGGATTATTTCACTGCACCCTTAAATAAAAAGATTATCATATTTCATCCAAAAAACTTGAAAATCATTAGTGAAATCAACATTCTATATCCCCCGTACGAAATAGTTTGATATAAAAATCTGATATTTACTATCACTAATTGTCTGTCAGAAAAATACCTTATCGGAGAAAAAATATATCCCTCTACCAACCCAATCTTAGTTATCGATACCAAAACAAATACTGTAATAAATTCTATTGACATATACAAATATGTCCATAATATAGTGATCGACAGGAATAATAAAATATAGCTCATACACGGAAGTCTTTCTAAGACTATATCAATAGACACTTCATACCTAATCTGTTTTAATACCAAATAGAGAAAAATAGAACAAGAAATCCTAATATCACAGCCTAAAAAAAACCTACTTTCTATAGTTTATGGCTCAATCCAACTAAGGATACACTCTATTAGTAACAAAGCAATGGCCTATGGAAGATAACCATCACAAAAAAAAAGTAAACCTCTCTAGAACCTTTCATTCGTCCCCAATATCCTTATCAATCTTTTTCTGCGATGCCCTCGATGGAAGACTAAAGAGATACGATGTATAGATAGTCAAAGATATAAATATTGATTAATTTAAAAAATTAAGAATTATACCATCATATTTTATTTTTATAAAGTATAAAATTTAATAATATGGAAATTCTATTTTCCCTTAACAAACATAACTCTCATTCTACTCGTAGAGACAAGTTGTATACAAGACAACTATGACCTCCCACAGCCCATATCAATCCCAGATGAGTAAGTTGTATTCATACTCAACATCGTCGAGCCTAAACTCAGCAACGCATCGCTCTCCTATTACCTTCCTAATAAAAAATAAAGGCTCAAGAACATCTTTCACCAAAAGAATAGAATGGTCCTGGGTAATGCGGTAGTGGGAAGGAGTATAAGGGAAGTTCGTTAAAAGTCACAGTGATCAATACTAATAATTTTAAGTAGGTTGGGAAGATTCGTAAAATATCTTATCCGAATTCCTTTGAATTCATCAATGATCATAATGAAAAATCTCACCTCAGACTATTTTTGAAAGAAAGATCATCATGTTCAATCCAAAAAGTTAGACATCATCAAGAAGATTGACACTTTACCATAGAACACTAGCCCAATGGTCCCAGAAAGAAGACCTGATATTTATTATCACAGGTAGTTTCAAACCAAAATAGACTACTCTATTTTTAGTCATTGATATCAAAATAGACACTATAATAGACTCTATTTATGTATACAAATTACCTTGGGATATAGTGATCGATAAAAACAAAAAAAATGGCTCGTACATGGAGATGTTGAAGGCGTAGTATCAGTCAAAGCTCCAGGTTTGATTCAAATTGATCTCGAAAATCGAAAAATAGAAAAGAAAATTCTGCTACCAGAGTCGACGAAAGATTCTACTTCTTGGCATCTAGGAATCAATCCAGCTAAAGATATGCTCTACTGGTAAAAAGATAAAGGAATATGAAGGGTGTCCATTACAGAAGAAGAAATTACTTCAAGTCCCTTTATCTATGTTAACTTTATCAATCTTTTTCTTCATTAAGCATAGATCCAAAAAATGGAGAAATCTATATCGGAGACCCTTTAGACAAAAGACAAACAGGAACAATGTATAGATATTCAGAGATAGGAATATTGATCGATGTTGTAAAAGTAGGTGTAAATCCCTTCCAATTCATTTTTTTCTCAAAATAGAAAGTCTTGAATACATGAAATCCTTAATTTTTTTTTAGCAAGTATAACCTTTATGCTATACTCCTACAAACAAGTTATATACAAAGTAATTATGATTCCCCACAATCCATATCAGTTTCAGATGATCGGATGATATTCATCATCAAAAACGGTATCCGTGGACAAAGCAATATTTCGTTTATCTTATTACCTTCTAGATAAAAAATAAGCGCTCAACAACACCTTTTATCAAAGTAATTGAATGAACCTAGGTTATGTAGTTGTTACGATGGCTATAAAAGATCACTCAGGATAAATCATGGTAGGTTGTTTATAAAGATCATGGTGATTAACAGTAATATTTTTACATATATATAAAAATTAATAGAATCCTTTATCTATATTTTATCTAGTTTATCTATGATTAAAAAGCTTATCTCATTTCTGTTTTAGATAAAAAATCATATTTTTCATCCAAAGACTCTAAATATTATTGGTTATATTAAGACAAGTCTATGTGGTACAGGTAAGATGATGTAATACAATAACAATCTAGTATTCGTTATAACCTACTGTTCATCTTCAGGATCTGATAGTACTCTTTTTCCTTACAACGACTCACCTGAACTTTTGATCATCGATATTAAAACAAATATCTTAATAGACTCTATTAGTAAGTATAACCACTCCCGTGACATAGTGATCGATAAAAACGATAAAATCTGGGTGTCACATATAAAAACTATGGGACCTAGTAAGATAGAAACTCATTATCTCACTTGGATCGATGCCAAAATTCAAAGAATAAAAAAAAAGGTTTTGCTTCCAGGATTAAAAAAATCTAATATTTTACGTTTAGCACTTAACCTAACCAAAGACACCCTCTACTATTTAGTAAATAAAGCAAGCGTATGGAAAACCATCACTACAAAAGAACAACCCCCTCAGGCTCATATCGCTTTCCGATATAATTACAAAAGTCTTTTCGGAATAGGAGTAGATCACGGTAATGGATATATATATACATTGAAGATGAACTAGATGGGAAACAAATAGGTATGATGTATAGGTATTCTCAAACAGGGAGACTGATTGATGTCAAAAACGTAGGCATTAGGTCTCGTTATTTTTTCCCAGAAGAGAAAGAATGAGCACCTTTAAACCCAGGCGCCGAATCAATCTAAACAAACATGGTACAAGATTTTGAAAACTCCAGTCAAGAAAAAGTAAGCTCACCTTATCTAAAATAATCCTATTAGAGATTATTTGTATTACTTTAGGTGATCTTCTTCCTATGCTCGATCCGAAGCTGTATGCGAAATGACCAGAGCAACTACCAGTCTATCCCACCCTAATATAGATGAGGTATATTCATCTTCAACGAGGGTTAATTCCAATACAACAATACTTTATTATCCTATTACTTACCAGATGGATAATTATTCAATGATATTTTTTACAGAAATAAAAACATCTCCTTAGATAATGTACCCCAATCGATGACTACCCATGAAAATCTCGCATATTTCGTCATCAATAACTCGGGTAAGATCTACGTCATCAATACCAAAAATTTCAAAGTTGTAGAAAGCATCACCAAACTTCACACAGTACCATACATCCACTTTATCAATGAAGAGAAAACCTATGTCGCTAGTGGATTTATCCAAAAGATCAATATCATTCATCCCAAAACGATTACAAATATTGGGAGCATTCATACCTATCCGTACAACATCGAACAAATGGTATATGAACAAGGCCAAATATTTATCAATCCCACCTCTTGATGATAAAATCCTCGTAATCGATACCCAGACCAATACTCTAATGAAAACCATCACTGTAAAAAAAGCCATGCTGGCATACAATTCAACATAGATGAAAAGATCTATGTATTACAAGGAAATGGACGTGTAGCATTCCATCTAACTCGCATCGATCTAAAAATCGGAAAGCAACTAAACATCCTGTTACTAACTCAGCGATATCCTTCAAGATTGACATTCAATCTCACTAGCAATATACTCTATTGGATAACCAATGGCCAAATATGGCGTATGTCTACCACGGAATACTACAGCTCCTACAAAAGCTTTCATTCTACCAAAAGAGAACCAAAATTTTTACAGATTAGGGATTGATTCTTACGATGAACATCTCTATATGAGAGACGTTCTAGGTTGTAAACAAAAAAAAGAAAGATCTATCATTACTCAAATACAGGGGCACTTATCAACGTCATCAAGGTAGATATCATTCCACAAGTTTTTACTTTTTTACCTACTAAATAGAAACTTTAAACCGAAACAACCTTCCTCACAAGCACCATATCATAAGAATAGGTGGTTTTTTTATGCCTATTTTTGTACAGTAATTCTTTCTTTATGATAGATAAACTCTTCATACCAAAAACATATAATAAATTGTATAGCTTCTTGATCGTTTTAGTCATTGTGATGATAACCATTTTCATTTCCAATGGCCTATCGAGCAATTGAAACAAAAGGAGGAGAAAAGCATCAATAATTACACTCAAGACCTAGAACTCTTTATAGACCCAAAGGTCAGAGACAAGAAGGTGAGGTTTTCTTACTCGACATCATCTTATCAAATCAAACCATCCCTATAGTCATCGTAAATGAAGAGAAAAAATGAGGATTTACAAAGAACATCCCCCTACTTACAGAATGAACCAAAAAAACCGAAAAAACACTCAAACACATAAAGTCAATCTACGAATCTATCAAACTAAACCCATCGGAAAAAGTATTATATTTCTATTATTATAATTTTAACTTTTTAGATAAACTCAGGTTTTATCCCATCATATTGATCTTTATCCTAGTTTTGTTTAGCTTTTATATTTATTGGTATTTCTATACCTTAAAAAAAAGCCGAAAAAGACCATATTTGGATAGGAATGACCAAAGAAACCGCACACTAAATCGGTACACCACTCTCAGCACTCATAGGCTGGATAGAATTATTGAAGACCGAACCATAAAGACCCTACAATAATCACCGCTACAGCTATACAAGAGATGGAAAAAGGTATAAAAATGCTAGAGTATATCGTAGAGCGTTTTTCAAAGATAGGCTCTCAACCAGAACTTTCCTATCAAAACATTGTAAAGATTACCAAGCAGATTATCGAATATTTAAAACATCGTATTTCGGCAAATATCCATTTTCAATTTGAAAGCAATAAAGAAAAAATTCTTGTCCCTTTGAATGAGACACTTTATGGCTAGGCGATAGAAAATGTTTTGAAAAACTCAGTAGATGCTATGAGAAACAAAGGAACCATCAACGTTAAAGTTACCGACAAAAAAGAGAAGATAGAGATCGATATTAAAGATCAAGGAAAAGGTATACCTTCATCAAAATTCAGGAGAATATTTGAAGTAGGCTATTCGACTAAGAAAAGAGATTGGCGGTTTGGCCTTCCTCTGACCAAACGCATTATCGAAGAATATCATCCAAAAGGAAAGATTTTCGTAGCTCACTCAGGAAAAACCAAGGGTACTACTACTAGGATCATCTTTCATCTTGATCCTCAAAAACCAACATTCGAAGCTTTTTTAAAAACTTTTCCAATCTGACCAGCGAGAGCTGAAAAAGCCTCTTTGGATAATGTCATCCGCAGATTAGAAAAATTCAAATCACTCTCTTGATCCATTGGAACAAGGTGTACATGTGCATGAGGTACTTCAAATCCCATAACCATCAGACCTACGCGTTGACAGGGTACCACTTGCTCGATACTTTTAGCCGTGCGATGGACAAAACGCATCAACTGAACAAATGCTCCCTCGCTGAGATCAAAAAGCTTATCAACCTGCTTTTTAGGAATCACTAAAGTATGACCTTTTTTCAAAGGCGAAACGTCTAAAAAAGCTAAATGATCTGCATCTTCAGCAATCTTATAAGCAGGGGAATCAGCCTTGATTATTCTACTAAAAATAGAATCCATCAATCGAATTTTATATCTAAAATTTCAAACTCAAGTTCCATCCCATTAGGTAGACAGATCTGAGCAGTTTCACCCACCTGTTTACCTAATAAGCCAGTGGAAATAGGGGTATTGATAGAGATTTTTCCTACCTTGAGGTCTGCTTCCCCTTCAGGGACTAAAGTATAAATTTGTTGAACACCATAAGTAAGATTTTTCACCTTCACGGTCGATAGAATTGATACCTTAGAATGATCCAATTGTGAACCATCTATCACACGAACATTAGCTAACTTCTCCTTCATCTTCGCAATGCGTACCTCTAAAAACCCTTGAGCTTCTTTGGCTGCATCGTATTCAGCATTTTCCGAGAGGTCTCCTTTGTCTCTTGCTTCGGCGATCTGTCGCGATATCCTCGGGCGTTCCACACTCTCTAACTGTTCAAGCTCTTCACGTAACTTCTTCAAGCCTTCTTCGGTGATATATTCCGGCTTTGCCATGATACTCAATTTTTTAAATAAAACAAGCCCGGGCTCCTACGCAGCCCGGGGTATATGCACAAAGGTACTGTTTTTCTAAACACAAAAAAAAAGGTTGTAGAAGATTTTTTGAATAATCACAGTATTGAGAAAGACTTGTCCAGCATTTTATTTATTATACTGAAATTTTTTTTAAAATGAGTAAAACATTCGTTCTATTAAAGGAATATTTTCGGTGATGATTTCAGCCGTACCCTGCATCTCCAGTTTGAATACAATATGCTTACGATGTATGATTTTGAGCAGCCCAAGCAAAGATACTTCTACACAATAATTACCCTGCTCATCTGTAACAGGGATATACGCTTGATTCGTCCAAGTACAATCTCAAACCTTTGATATAGATAATTGTACAACCTGATCAAGACCTTTTACCCAGACTTGATCTTACCCATATTCTTAGGTGGTAGGATGATCTTCCAAAAAATTCCCTTATCAGATTCGAGCAGGATAATCAGTATCAACTCTATCTGCTTGATAAACTGATTCTCTCCTCAATATTTCTAAAATCTTACCACGCTATCGATAGAGGCCGTAAGGAAATATTTCATTTCCCAATCTCTGATGATACTTTTTTAGTTGATTATACGTCTGAATGACAGCATTGAGATGTTTGGTATTCTGCTATTTTTTGAATACGTCTATTACCTTGAGTACTTTCTCAGCGATATTCATCTCTCAATTAATGCATGAAATTTTGAGCAAAAGCTCTTAACAACGATTTTAATCGGATAGATACTCCATACTTTTCTTCTCGAATTCTTGGACCGATATCACCCCATCTCATCAAACAGACGTTATGCCCGACCTCTTTATTTTTTGACGTATTCGAAGGTTTTGTCTCTGAATGTCCAATTGTGCGCAGATTTCTTACATCTATATATCTAGTTCGGTCAGTAACTCATTGGAAGAGGATACCTCAGGAGTATGTGAACTGAGATACAAGTCTGATATTCGGTATAACTCTTCTTAAAATCTAAATAAGCAGGCTTTATTTCACACAAAGAGAGAAAGGTGGTACGTTCTTATTGGAAAGGATAAACCAAAAAGATCTGCAAAAGTAGCATACAAGAGCTTTTTTAGGATAAGTATATCTTGATAATCAACCTGATTGGATAATAGGGACCAAGATTTATCCTTTTTTGACTTGCTGATAATCCTTAATAAACAAAGGAACAATGCGTCCACTGACTTTAGCTTCTATCTTCTCTACCGGAACCTGAATAGATTTCTCCCAAACATTCTAGACCGATCTTGATATTTTATACTGATCATATGAAATTGACCATTTGTAATACTGGAATATTGAGTTGTTCAATAACATATTATACAGAAATCATCATATTCAAGATGAATTATCCTTTCATAACTAGTGTCACCAAAAAAAAAAGATGATTAAAGTGTTTTTAAGCTTGTAGATAAATGAAGAACTCATACTCTAGGTTTGCTCGACAACCAAAGATTTAGTAGCCAGCTTAAACAAATGCGTCTGTATCAACTCCATCTCTAATACTTTTACCGATTGGTATTTTAGAGTTTGATCTTTTACATACCATTAATCAACTCAATGACTTTGATCTGATCCTGCCCCACCTGAGAAGAATTTTTATAATTCATTTTACAATTTTTTTTCAAGAAAAGGATCACCCAGATGACATAAAACACACTACTAATAAGAAAAATCCAAAATATATTCAGATCATAGAAGGCTAACACCAAACCGAAAATGAAAAAATTCAGCACAGAAAAAAGTGTATTTAAAATGCTTTGCTTTAATAGTTTTTCGATACTATTATGATCGTTAATCTGTTGAAGGGTATCATCCGTCATGCTAGTATCAAAAAATCTGATAGACAACCGCATGAGCTTAATAAAAAGTATGAGATCAAAAAGATATTGATCCGAGTACTCAAATGCAAAAGGATCCAACTCCTGATAAATTCTATACTCATCTATTCCAAAAAAAGCATTAATTGATCCACTAAAATCAAGTAGATAAATTAGATGTCCTGGTTTTGTTTACTAATATACACTACACTTTGATTCAGGAATGAAAAAATCAATTAGAATAAATTGCCGGCTAACAATCCCAATAAAAGCTGAAAAATGAGTTTTTTATAAGGAAATAGGAATTGAAAACTTTGCTTGTTAAATTTTTCAACCCAATCGTTCTGATAAAATTCCGGAGTAGGTTCGAAGAGTAAAATGATACCCTTTTTAATAGTTTCAATAGCTTTAGAATCGATCCAACGTTCTAAAAAATCTTTTTGATCATAAGTTGATTAAACCAAAATCTAGATCCGAAACATAAACGATATTGTCCTTGATCTTTATAGACTACCACAAAATAGTTTTTATTCCAATGTACGATACACAAGACAAGGAGCCTCTTGTTTCACGTAAAATGATCAATCATGACACCTAGAGTACGAAATCCTATTTTTTCTATCGTTTCCGCTCAAGCTCCATGATACTACCTTCCCATGTAGTTTTACTCAACTGGCGGAAGCTTTTCTAAGGAGATGATTTTTCTGTAAAATTAGCTATGATCCGGATATAAGTAGGTTTAAAATCCTTCTCATTAAGTTGTAGTACTGGGGAAGTCTTTCCCACTTCATACAAGGTATCACTATTATTTTTAAATATCTGAAAGATCGAAATCTACCCATACATTCATATCAACTCTCACAGATTACTCTTCATAGGAATCATTACGACTTTTAAACTCCCGACCTAGAGCAAATACAGAAACTAAATATAATCATTCTACTTTCTTAACAAAACAATTTATCTCAGTTTTCTCCTAGAAAAAGGACTACCATCTTTTTTTACACCTTTATACAGCAATAATAGTCTGATCTCCCTAAAAAAAAACAGAAAGTGAATACGACTTCCTAAAAGAGAACAACTCATAAAGTTTCATCACATGAATAATTTTAATTCACCACTACTCTATTGAAGAATTCTTAGGACGCTTCCCGTATGAGCCCCCCCTTGATATAGATGATTTTCTATACCTCATCTAATAAATGGAATAAGAAGTAGATATGATTCACTTCCTAATACTATTCATTAAATCTCATCAAGATCTTTAATTAGGATTGATATTAGATCAATTTTACTGTAAATTAATTATCATCAATATTTAAAGTAAATTAAGTCAATAAACTAGGATCGTGAGGTGGAGGCAAAAGCTGAATCGGAGACTGACCACCTTCTATGGTAAAACAATCTTTCTTTGCCAACTGCTTTGAAAAGAAATCAACTTCTCGAGTTTAATGATGTTAGGATTAAGTTATCCCTACTCTATTGAAGGCTTTTCGTGAGTTACTTGTAAGTAAGATCAATTCCCCCTACAAGTAGGGGGATAAGGATCATACGCACAATTCAAAGGCTTTACTTATAAATATTTTTATGATCTGGCGGATAAGCCATACAGTCGATACAGATATAGAGGAATTCATAGTCTTTGCAGACCTCGATTTGATCTTTGTTGATGCTCCAAATCTCCATGAATTCTGGATGATCCAAGGCTTACTGCAAAGTAGTAGTTTTGATATTCCCATAAGTCTTAGGAAGAGAGGGGTATTTTTTGATTTCTCCGTACACCTCTATAAAAATCTTATGATGGAGACAATTATTAAAATGCTTCGATTCGAAAAAAAAAACGAAACTCTGCAACAGAAATGGGCCTCATCTATAACTCCATAAATCATATAGTCCTTGATCCTGTATTTTGACCAATCGATGGATAACTCTTCGTTATCTCTAATCTCGGGTACACCGTGTATCAATATATCTCCAAACCCTAATACTTTCCATAAAACTCTTTTAAAAAGAAATGAGATAGAAAACCCTATAAGGGATCACCATTTGAATAAGTTTAATACCGATCTTCTCAAAAAGAGCTAAGGTTTATAAAAAAGTCTCTTGATTGACAGGCCAAAGCAACTCACCTCAATTCTTATACAACCCAATTGATCGATCTGATCGATAATCGCGTTCAAAATGGTATACGGCGTATCATATTTCATAGAAATCGGCGGATAGAGCTCAGGACAATCGGTGAAAAAATATATTCCTTTTAAGCGAGAGAGCTGATATATTCCTCTACCATTTTCTTATCTTCAGGATAATCAAAAGTAATTATTATTTCAACTACCGTCTGATCATCATACTTGCAACAACAAGTTGTGCAATACGTTGGGGATGTAATGAAATCCCCCCGCTATACATCGCAAACGATACTTCTCTTGGTACCCTTTACTGGAAGGGAACAACTGAAGAGTTTTATCTTCTTATTCATCATTATCTTCTTTCAAATCTTCTACCTTAAACTTGCTAATCGGTTTAAGAAAAGAATAGCATAACATCCCTGCAGTATGGATTTTTTTAATCTTGACAGACTTCATCAAAAAGGACTCAGCTCCCTTGAGAACACGAAAGGAATACCGGAGTTTCAACCTTCAAAGAAAAAGGAGAGAGGATCAGATGTTAGTCCAATCATTTCTTATCCTTCAGTAATTGAAAAAAAATAGTCTAAAAGCCCATGGAACTCATTACTTGATATAATGATGAAGATCCGACTACCCTTCTTTCCAACCGAATAAATCGTACAGGCTATCATACATCCATCGCTGAAACCATAGGATATTAACCCGGTTAAAGTCAATCTCTCTCAGAGATATCTATTTCTTCTCACCTGACAAATACAATAAAAAAGCTTCATTCTCGATCAAGTGATTACCATTTACCCTGAGGACATTACCGAACAGATGCATTATCTAATCGCGCATCAGATCAGTCGTAGCATCTACTGTATGTTGACTGATAAGAAGGATCATTTTATATAGAATTTATATATGAGGGAAAATAATCATATATCACTATTTATAAATATATCAAATTATTGATTATCATTATCTATAAATACATATTTACCAAGCCCTTATGGTGTAATAGTAGTAAAAAAAACTAAGTTAGTAGAACCAATTCTCCAAAATTTCTCATACAATTCCTCTTTGTTAAATATTGATCCTTCTTGGTCAATTGCTTCTCAAAACAAGCCAACTTCTCGAGTTTCATAACATTTAAATCATCCCTACTCTATCAAAGTTTTTTCTGTATACATCTATAATTAAAATTAAAAATTTACCATTTCATTATAATATACATGTATATAAATTTAATAATATTTAATGAATTTTTTTTAAAAAAATTTATTTTGAATTATTATCAATTCTAAAGATAATATCTCGAGTATGAGATAATCACCATCAATCATATCAAAAACCGGCTTGACAAAATCATACCTTTTATGAATATAAAACAAACCAATCTTACCCGGTAAAAACCCTTAATTAAACATCAATAGCAAAAAAAAACAACAAATCGGACTTGGGTAAATTCAAGATAAAATCCATCCTCATTAATGAAAAAAAAAATAGGGGTAAGAGTAATTATTTTTTAATGTTTTATTGATAATCTTTTAGATTCTATATTGGTGATAATTATTTTTTACCATGTTATTCTTTCATGAAGCGGAGAGAGAGGGATTCGAACCCCCGGAGGTGTTATCCCCAACGGTTTTCAAGACCGCCGCAATCGACCACTCTGCCATCTCTCCAAAATATGGCAAATATAACAGCTTTTTCCACATCGACCAAGCCCTAACCAAATATAACACCATCTAAAAAAGCATATTATCCCATAAAAATTGAAAACTTTGTATACCTTTTAAGATATAAAAAAAAATCTAACACTACTATCTTAAGTCTAGTCCAGTAAAACCCAAAGATGAGAGCATTTCTCAAAAAAAAACGCTCATCACCAATGACAGTGGAGTAAGGATCCGTAAAAAAGCTGTAGATCTTGTCCCTAGAGCTTTTTTGTACCTTCACCATTCTATTTCCACGATTTGCCGAAGCAGATCTTGAAGCGTCTCCCGTTTTCTGATCAGGTAGCCTTTAGCTTGATAGACCATCACCTCGGCTGGGCGATAACGTGAATTGTAATTCGAAGCCATCGAGAAACAATAAGCTCCAGCATTCTTAAAACATAAGACATCTCCCTCACGGATCTCGCTGATCTTACGATTCAAACCAAAAGTATCCGACTCACAGATGTATCCCACCACTGTGTAAAATCGCATCCGGCCAGCTGAATTGGAAATATTATCGATTTGATGGTAAGCATCATAAAACATTGGACGGATCAGGTGATTAAAACCTGAATCCACTCCAGCAAAAACCGTAGAGGTGGTATGCTTGATCACATTGACACTGGCTAAAAAATATCCTGCCAGACTGACCAGAAACTTGCCCGGCTCAAACATCAGACAGAGCGACTTCCCATAAGCTTTACAAAACGCATGAAACCTTTCAGTAAGTGCTTGTCCCAAAAGACCTACATCGGTTTGAATATCTTCTTCTCTATACGGTACCTTAAAGCCACTACCAAAATTGACATAATCGAGATTCGGAAATGATCCTGCAACTTCTAATAAGATTTCGGCTCCTTGTAAAAACACTTCAACATCCAAGATATCTGATCCAGTATGCATATGAATACCCTCGATTTTCAAGCCAGTATTCTCAATAATCCTCTTGATATGAGGTAATTGATAATAAGAGATACCGAACTTCGAATCGATATGCCCGACAGAGATCTTAACATTACCACCGGCCATGATATGCGGATTGATTCGGATTCCTACGGGATAACCAGGATGATCGTGTCCAAGTTGTTCGAGAATGGATAAATTGTCTATATTGATTCGCACGCCTAAATCCACCGCTTTTTTGATCTCTATCAAAGAAACCCCATTGGGCGTATAGAGGATGTCTTGGAGAGCAAAACCGGCTCTTAGGCCAATCTCAACTTCTTGGATAGAGACCGTATCGAGGCCACTGCCTAATTTTTGAAAAAGCTTCAAAACATTCAGATTAGTATTAGCCTTACAAGCGTAATTGATCTTCAGATTTTCTACAGCGCTAAAAGCCTTTTTCATCGCTTTGTATTGTGCAGCCATCTTACCGGCATCATAGACATACAGCGGCGTACCATATTTTCCAGCTAGTTGGACCAAATCTACTCCTTCGATTTGATATTGATCTTCCACCGCACTAAATTTTTTCATATATCTTACGCAAGATGCTGGGCGTGATCACCTGAGTCCAATCTTTTCCAAGTGCATTCTCCCAGAGTGGGGCCAATCCCAAGGCCACTTGGATCATCTGTGTAAATTGCTCATCACTCAACCCTGCACATACTCCTTGAGGTATGATAATCTGATGTTTCTCTACCATCTGTTTGAATACCTTACTGCCTTCAGGATAAAATGCCTCCAATTGATCGAAAACTATACAATTAGCTACTCCATGCTTGATACCTAGTAGATAAGATAGACCATAGCTCATCGCATGAGCTACCCCTACTTGAGCATAGGTGATGCTCATACCACCATACCAAGAAGCCATCATCAGCATATTATCAGAGGCCTCATCCCAATTATCTTTTTTAAGAAAAACTTTCAAGCATAAGTCAAGTGCTTTTTTGCCGTAATTCTTACTGAAGTCGTTGAGATAAGTTCCATTTAAAGATTCTACACAGTGGATGTAGCAATCCATACCTGTATAAAAACGTTGGTCAATGGGCACTCCTTGTGTGAGTTCTGGATCAAGGACTACTTGATCAAAAGGAATGAAATCGGAATTTAAACCCAATTTTCGCTCAGGACCGGTCAGTACCGCCGTACGCGAGACCTCTGCCCCGGTACCCGATAAGGTAGGGATGCCCACATGATAGACTCCTGGCCGATCAAGCAGGTCCCAACCCTGATATTGGGCAGAAGATCCTAGATGCATCATCATCAAAGCAACGGCCTTCGCTAGATCCAAAACGCTCCCCCCCCCCAAGCCGATGATACCTGACACATTCCTAAAATTCTCCTGCAATTCATCTCTGAGTGCGTCGACCTGAGTGGTCTTAGGCTCTTCTATAGTATCGATGAAACGGATTTGGTCGCCCTCATATAATGGGATACGCTTTACCAAAGTTTTACCCTCAAAACAATGGTCGACGAGATAGATAAAAGGTTGATTTCCTTTACGTTTTGGTCCAACGATTTCGGTAAATTGGCTGAAGGCTCCACGCCCAAATACGACACGAGGCACCATAGATAATTTTCTAAATCGCATCCACATTTATTTACATTCCAGTAATGGAATCCGAAACAAGCCAAAGATATCGATTATAGATCATTTTTTGATACGCCTTCTAGCAATGCCAACCGGATCACTTCATCCATGGTCTTAACATAATGAAAGTTGAGTCCTTTGAGATCATCTTGTTTAATCTCCCTAACATCTTTTTTGTTTTCCTTCGAAAGGATGATCTCTTGGATTCCGGCCCGTTTGGCAGCCAATATTTTCTCTTTGATCCCACCAACGGGAAGCACTTTCCCCCTGAGGGTGATCTCTCCAGTCATTGCAAAATAAGGCTTGAGTCTCTGCTGTGTAAAACTCGAGACCAAGGAGGTGAGCATAGCAATCCCTGCTGAAGGCCCATCTTTAGGTACTGCTCCCTCAGGTACATGGATGTGTACATTCTGCGTCTGAAATGCTTTTAGATCGATACCAAATTCTTGATGATGAGCCTTGACGTATTGCAACGCTATGGTAGCCGATTCTTTCATCACTTCACCCAAATTACCCGTGATACTCAACACACCTTTACCTTTGGATAGACTCGACTCGATGTAGAGGATATCTCCCCCTATACTAGTCCAAGCCAAACCGGTGACCACACCGGGCACCTCATTACCTTCATAGCGGTCTGGATCACTTGGCGAACCAAGGATCTCCTCAATTTTCTCAACCGTTATCCGCTTAGTATAAGCCTTATTCATAGCTATATTTTTGGCTACATAACGCACGAGTTTGGCGATACGTTTCTCGAGACGCCTCACACCGGACTCACGTGTATAGCCCTCGATGACTTTCTCAATCTGTTTGAGACCAAGGATCAAATCTCCCTTCTTCAAGCCATGTTCTTTCAATTGTTTAGGCAACAGATGCTGCCTAGTAATCTGGACTTTCTCTTCGATAGTATAGCCACTCATTTCGATTATCTCCATCCGATCGAGTAAAGCTGGTTGTATGGTTGAAAGATTGTTAGCCGTAGCGATAAACATCACTTTGGAAAGGTCATAACCTAACTCGAGAAAGTTATCATAAAAGGCATTGTTTTGCTCCGGATCTAAAACTTCCAACATGGCCGAAGAAGGATCTCCATGGATACCTACCCCCATCTTGTCAATCTCATCGAGTACAAAAACTGGGTTGGAAGTGCCTACTTTTCTAATCGATTGCAAGAGCCTGCCTAACATAGCTCCAATGTAGGTCTTTCGGTGACCCCGTATTTCGGCCTCATCGTGCAAACCACCTAAAGAGATTCGTAAGTATTTCCTGCTGAGCGCTGCTGCTATAGATTTACCTAAGGAAGTCTTCCCAATACCTGGAGGGCCTTGTAAACAGAGGATAGGTGAACGCATATCTCCTCTAAGTTTTAAGACGGCGAGATGTTCTATGATGCGCTCTTTGATTTTCTCAAGGCCATAATGGTCTCTATCGAGGATTTTTTGAGTACGCCCGAGATTAAAATTATCCTTGGAATACTCTTGCCAAGGTAAATCGAGCATAGTCTCCAGATAATTGCGCAATAGAGTATATTCAGGTACTTGCGGATTAGCGCGTTGCATTTTGAGTAATTCTCTTTCAAATTGATTTTTAGCTTCTTTTGGCCACTTTTTCTTAGCAGCTTTGACCCACATCTCGTCTATCTCTTTCTCATAAGATATGTCGCCAAGCTCCTCTTGTATGGCTTTGATCTGTTGATGCAAGAAGTACTCGCGCTGCTGCTGGTCCATGTCGCTACGCACACGTGATTGGATGTCATTTTTGAGACGGATCTGCTGATGCTCTATACTCAAGAGACGGAAAGTATTCATCGCTCGTCTTTTGAGCTTATCATACTCAAGCAAGCCTTGTTTCTCCTTGACGGAGGCATTTATGTTGGCTGCCACAAAATTGGTCAGAAAAGAGGGACTCTCTATATTTCGAATAGCAAATCCCGCTTCGGATGGGAGATTGGGACTTTCTTGGATAACCTTGATGGAGAGGTCCTTAATCGAGTCGATCAAAGCAAGATATTCCTTATCATTAGAAGAAGGCTTGTCCTCTTGCAGAGCTACAACCTCAGCCTTGAAATAAGGGATCCGTTGTAGAAAACGTTTGACTTTAAACCTACGTTTGCCTTGCAAAATCACCGTGGTACTGCCGTCAGGCATCTTGAGTAATTTTATGATTTTGGCTACTGTGCCTATAGTGTAAAGGTCTTTTTCAGTAGGATTTTCTGTGTTGAATTCTTTTTGAGTAAGTACCCCTATGATCTTATCAGAAGCGTATGCACCTTGTATCAATTGAACAGATTTGCTCCTACCGGCTGTGATGGGGATGACTACTCCAGGAAATAAAACCATATTGCGCACAGGTAATATAGATAGTTGTTCTGGGACGTTATCCTTGAGTAATTGATCTTCTTCATCTTGATTGATCAAAGGGATAAACTCGGCTTCAGACTCTAACTCGGACTCGATAAGTATATTTTTCAATAGCATAATGCTGAATTTCTTCCTATTAAGATGTGACAAAATGTCATTCATTCAAAGCATTTCTCTTACCCCTTGGATTAGACATGAAATACATTTTTCTATCCCTCAATCACTTGAGGGAAATATACGAAGGTCTCTCCTCCTCTATAGGGCAAGAGCTATGCCAGATCATAAAAAGGTGTTGTATCTGAATTTTTCACGATAAATTGATAGATCGTATTTTGGATTTTTAATCGGTTATACAATTTCAATAATAGATTCGTCTCAGATGACGGTTGAATATGATTGGATAAAAAAAATATAGACGAGTTACTCTACCGGATCTACCCAGACCATGTCCCGATAAATCCTATATGTCATAACTTACCGGAGAGGTATCATAGTAGAGGTTATAAGGAGTGGTCTCCTTCGCGCTAGGGCTTATCAAAGCCTAACCTCTTTTGTTTTTTTTGTATTGATAAGAGATATAATTTTTTTTACTCTCTGGGCTTGGAGGTACATCTACATGATCTTCTCCAGGTCATTGGCATTGCTGAATAAGCCAACATGACCACTCATCCCTCCTAACCTAGCAGAAGCAGGATCATGTATATATCCTCTCTGAGGACTTATTTTGGGAAGTCTTATCGTATTCGGTAGAAACGATATCGACTACAGAAAATTGATTCAAAGGAAGATAGTCAGTAGCATAAGCCCCCAACGGTTTATAGAAATAATTTTGCACAAGTTCTACCAAAGAGATACCTGAACTTTTTTCAAGATGATCTCTCAGTATATAAAATCCAGAGTCACTATACTTATAGACCTTCTTTTTTTTTCTTACTAGCGTCTTATATATCCACTGAATGAGTAGATTATTATAGATGTTTTTGATGTACAGATCTTCTACTACCTGGATAGTATAATCTTCCTTTTTCATATCAGAATAAATCATCGGTAAAAACTGCTCATCTGCATCCAGAATCTTTTTATAAAAAGCTATCCAGGGTTTCAACCCTGCTTGATGGGTAAGAATTTCTCTCAAAGTCAGAACGAATTTATTGGTACTCCGAACCGATTTGATGAATCTCCTAATCGTGCTATCCAAATCTACTCGGTTATTTTCTACCAGATGGATCAACAAAAGAAGGGTGGTAGTAATTTTAATGACCAACCTACATTATACACATGTTACCATTGTACGGGCTGCACCCAATCGTAAGTGAAATAATTATTTTTTTTTCATAAACCACCTCCATTATTTCAAACTAGTAAAACTTGAGCTCCTAGTGGGCTTGCTTCTCTATCACTCGATGTACTAGGTCTCCAATCCGACTCAAGATTTAACTTCTTATTTCTTCGGCTTCGGGGATGCTGTATCCTAAATCGCTGTAAAGGATCATAAGTGATGCCTTATTCTACCTTGAGTTGCTCATTGATATCCACCGGAAGATAGCCGTAAGTACCAAATGCTTTAAAAAATAGCTATACCACAATACCTTGAAATTGTTTACTATTTTGATAGACCAATACTACAGCTAATACCTTTTTGATGTTTAGATCGATCAGGCTATAGGGATTGGTAAAAATCCTCAATACTATCTTGTTTTTCTGAGCTATAGTATTTAATAATGACTTGCTCAGCTCTGAGGTATTATAACTCTTCCATGAATTAGGATTGGACTTGTGTATACCGATAAATACTATATCATAATCATCAAGTTTGGACACATCAGACAAGGTCCCTATCGAAATCTTATCTACCTTAGCATAGCTACTCAAGTAGCTGTAGTAGCTCTCATTATCTCCTTTTTCTAAAGGCACATGGACCAATTTAACATTAGATATTTTTTTTGACTAACAAAAGGTCTTGATTGTTTTTGAGTACTATGAGGGCTTTCTCAACGATCTTTCTATGCAAAACTTGGCTCTCAGGTTCGTGCAAGTCGTCTACCAAGTCCTCCAATTTTATGGGTCGGTATCGATGTAAATCTACTTAATATTTCTCCTCTAAAATCTTCTTGACAGTAATCTCAAGACGCTTCATCGACAAGCGCCCTTTGGTCAAAGCATCCAAGATCTTTTCCTTGTATATCTTCAGATACTAGGTAAAAATCAGGACATCATTGCTGGATTAAAAGGTTTTTAAGTTGACCTCTCCTGATTGGGGTACAGATCAGAGACGGCATTCATATCGAGTGCATCGGTAAAAAGCAGACGAGGTAAAGCTTATCCGGTCTTTGAGTAGGCCAGTGAAAATCTTCGAGGAGATCGAAGTAGGTAAATTAGGATCAGGATCCAATAGCGGGTACCAAAAGGCGCCCAAGCATGATGCCAGCACCTTTACCAAACGACAAACAGGATAATAGACCACCGGAAATCCCTTATTCGAATCGACTTAGGTGTCTCCATATCCGAGGAATTGTTTGGTGGTAGCAATCACAAACGCATCATTCATCCCCGAGCATAGATGATGGATTTTCGAGAAACGTTATCCACATCAAAACCAAAAGAACGATTGCCGATGATGGGATTTTGAGGATCACTATCGACGTATATATCTGATACAGAATTAATATGGATACCCAGATGCTTACAATATTGAGCGATCTTTCACCCCATCTAGTATCCCAAGCTATCATCTTCCACAGCATCGACGGTCATCGTCCAATGAAAACGATAATCGTTTTTCAATCAAATGCTGATACCTTATTTAGCATCGATACCGATCCATAAAGGGACTTTTGATAAGCTTTGATAGGCATTGGTTAATGTAGCTTGTTGGACGGCATCGTCTCGGAAAAGATCAACCCACCGATGTGTTCTTCTTGGATCAAGTGTTCGATCCCAGCTCTGTATCACGCGCGCTTGTTCAAATAGACCGTCACCATAAACAATTGCCCGATCTTTTCATCCAGGCTCATGGTATTGTAAATTCTATCTACCCAAGCATTTTACTCTTGATCATTAATACGCAACAGGCCGGGGTACCGAGGTGGAGAGAAAGCTGCTGTACACAAAACAAACACTGAAATAAAAAGAATGACATACTTTTTTATATTGTGAATTTTATATCTCAAGAAAAACTAAGCAATATTTCTAGAATTTTAGCTAAAATGAGCATTACTCATCAAAGGATACAAATACCAAGAATACAAAAAAAAATAGTCGATCAGGTCGATTGAAAAATACACACAGCTACTCTACCACTATCGACAGCCTTCAAAAGAAAAAAAACCGAGTAAAGTCCATAGTATTTTATTGTTTCCAGTAGTAGGGTTACCTCAAATCTTTAGGGTATTTGATGAGATTTCTACCTTCTCTATCACCGTATTCACTTGAATTATTGTTGCTTTTGTGTTAGCTATCTTTTCCTAATAGGGCTTTTTTGATTCGTCCTTATAATCCATCTTATTGATGTTAGTCTCTACAGCATTTAAGGCTACACAGGGTTTTGATAATATTACTTTTACTTAATCCAATTCTTTTCTTTTTATTGCTACGCTTTCGACCAACAGGGCGAAAAAAATATTACTTTTAGCCTTTTTCATCTAGCTCTTTATCTACCTTACTTCATCTGTAATAGCCTTTTTTGAACGGGATCATCGATATGCTTTTCTTGCCTTCTTCAGAGCTGCTATGGAACGGTTGGCCGTGATCGCTGCTGTATTTGCATCTGATGGTCTTTTCTTCAAAGTCTAAGTCTCTCGTGGATTAACACTGTACTTTGTCTTGAAGTAGTGGATTACCTTTTTTTTCCACATTCTTCACTTTCAGCTTTACGTTTGCTACTGCGGTCTTGGATTTGGTCGTTTTGTTGGATCTGTTTAGCCTACATCAATCATTTTTTTGTGCAGTTGGCGATATGGATCCTCTTACCACCTCTACTACCGATCTCGCTTAGTCTATGGAGGCTTGTTTTGTAGGGTCTGTCACTGGTATATTGTTTACATTATGATTTAATATCTTCTATCCGATCCAGCTCGTCCTCCTCCGCATCTAAGGTTTTCTGCTCATCTACATACCCTGTATATGATTAGCTGGGATGAGTATAGAAAAAAAGTAGTCCTATGGGTGGATTAAAAGGAAAGTAATTTTTATAAATTGATTTTTATACGACTAACAATAAACCAAAGATATCATTTTATCCAATTGTACATCGATCCCCTCGTATCAATTAATATATCCAAAAAAAATACTAGAATGGACTCCCGCTGTTTTTGCTTATCTAAGATGATAAGGCTTTCTTATGATCAAGGTTAGGGTCTGAGTAAAACTTAGAACATCGCTATAACTAATTCTATTTTAGACCATTAAATAGACCTCATTACCATGTCTAACTCAATAATTACAGAGCTTTGAGATGGGGTATTGATTTGAATTAATTCATTCCTAGGTCTTACTTTTTCAACATTAATCACTTGATTGTATACTTCTCCTAGTTCTTAGGAATATTTACCTTCTGAATCTCTGGTGCTGAAATTCTTTACATTTAAAGTAATAGTATCTGTTAAATTATTCACTACTGTTTGTATTTTAGTAATTTTTTGTTTTATACACCGCCATCAATGTTAGTATTGCAAATACTTTTAATAGATCTTTCTTTGCCTTTTTCTGAACCTCAACAATATCATATGCAAAATCAGCATCTTTAAGCACATCAATCTTAATAATTACTACATCGATTACGGTTATCCAAACAGTCACAGTTGTGCTTTTGTAGGGCCTGTCTTTTGATAGCTTGTGCAGCTTTTAAGTATTTGCCTACAGCCTATTTTGCACGTTTCGGTATATCATATATAGCCTTGCCCGCTTTCCTAAAGGCGTTTTTCTTTGTAACATCAATTTTATTAGTATTTTCTACACTCTCTACCTTCTTTGCATCTCGTATATTAACGTCTGTGTTGATTTTCCAGCTAGATCATCCCCTTTAGGCCTCACTATCTCCATTGATCAATTTTCTACCTTTGCTTTTACCGAATCTACTTCCTTGGTATTGTCTTTAATAACCTTATCAATTTTCTCCTTAATTTCGGTTACTACTTTTAAAGTAAGCTTCTACATATATCAATGGATCTGATGGATAGGTTAGGTGTCTGTATTAGGATCCATTACACCCGATAAGGAGCCCTAATACCAGAACGGAAATGGAAAATAGTTTTTTTCATAGAATGATTTTTTAATTAGTTAATGATGTAGAAAATGTAGAATATCTTCTTGAAGTCAAAAAATTTATTTTGAAACCTTTCCTTAATTTATAGGGAAAATCCTGTTCTCTCTAATGCTATTTCTTTTTGCTATTTTAGCCTAAAAATTTATTCGACTATGCCCGATTTTGCCACCACCCGTCTCAATGGACGGACCTACGAGTTTCCCATCGTCGTAGGTACTTATGGTGATCAAGCCATCGATGTATCGCAATTGAGAAAGAATACGGGCTTCATCACGTTCGACCCAGGATTTAAAAACACTGGAGCGATCCAGAGTGCTATCACTTTTCTCGACGGAGAGCAGGGAAAACTCTTCTACAGAGGGTATCCTATCGAACAACTTACTGAGAAGTGCTCCTTCCTCGAGGTGAGTCATCTCCTACTGTATGGAGAGTTGCCTGATGCTACACAATTAGATCATTTTTCTAAAGATATCAAAAGATTTAATGTGGTCCATGAGGAGATGTTTAATATCCTTGATGGCTTCCCAAGATCAGCCCATCCAATGGGGGTACTCTCCTCACTGACATGTGCTTTGACAGCTTTCCATCCTGATGCGGTAGACGCTTATTCAGAAAAAGATATGTACTTGGCCCTGGTGAAACTTCTGGCGCAATTTCCCATACTAGCTGCTTGGACGTATCACAAAAAAGTTGGTCTACCACCAGCCTATGCAGATAATAGCCTAACATACACGGCCAACATCCTCAAAATGTTATTTTCACTACCGACAGAGCCTTATGAAGTCCATCCAGTGGTGGTACAAGCACTTGATAAGCTCTTGATTCTGCATGCAGATCATGAACAAAATTGCTCTACCTCTACGGTACGCTTAGTGGGTTCTGCCCAAGCAGGGCTTTTTGCCTCGATCTCAGCTGGCGTCAGTGCACTTTGGGGTCGCCTACATGGAGGGGCCAACCAAGCCGTAATCGAAATGTGCGAAAACATTTTGGAAGATGGTGGCAACTTGAAAAAATGGATAGATAAAGCGAAAGACAAGAACGATCCCTTCCGCTTAATGGGCTTCGGACACAGGGTGTACAAGAGTTTTGATCCTAGAGCCAAAATCATCAAAAAGGCTACCGAAGATATCTTAAATCAATTGGGTATAGATGACCCCCTACTCGAATTGGCTAAAAAACTGGAAGAAATGGCACTTGAAGATCCTTATTTCATTGAACGAAAATTGTATCCTAATGTAGACTTCTATTCAGGTATCATCTATCGCGCTATAGGAATACCAAAAGATATATTTACTGTGATGTTTGCCATGGGGCGCCTACCAGGATGGATGGCGCATTGGAAAGAAATGCGGCTGAACCACGACCCGATAGGCAGGCCTAGACAAATCTACACTGGACATACCCAAAGGGATATCTAAAAACTGTGTTTGATGGTAAAAATCGTTTTTGATGGAAAGTGGGTTTATTACCTTAATTGAATTATGCCATTCATCCAATTTCTAAGCTAAAATATTCGTTAAGCTTGTATCCAATATCTCCATAGATATGATTGGATTGGTAATAAGGTGCTTGAGTGGTCAGAATCTCATCGTACAAAGCGCCGTAACACGATCTATAGGGGAATCTCTTGCGTAAAAATGGATCTCTACTGAGAGACGGTACCGCATCCTGAATTAAAATATACAATCTTTAAACTAACGCTCTTCTACACAATATCGATAGGCTAAACTCAAACGCCTCAACTTATTTTTCAAGGTGAGTTTTTGATAAAGCCGGTTTTCGTCTGCTACGATCTTTCATCCCTTTTTATAGCAATGTGTATCGAAATAAATATACCCGGTAGCAAAGTAAAAGGCAGATCTTTCAACCTGTACGAGAGCCCCAGACCGGGTAAAACCAAGCACATATCCCCACAACGGGGAATTGAAAATCTCAATATTGAACTACATCCAATATACTCCATTGTTTATTAATGGCATACCTTCCATTATACACAAACTAATTATTTACCCTACTCGGGGCTTGTGCTTTGGACACGTCGGTAAGGAAACAACCTAAAAAAAACCTATCAAAATTTTCAATTTTACAATGGTCAAAATTCTATATTTTATATCATAGCTTGATTTTTATGTGAGGAAAATATGAGCCAGCCTTTCAAAAGATTAGTATTACTTTAAGATACCTATCAAAAACGCAAACAATCGATGCAATTTCAATGATTTTCTCTTTAAAATTAGGAAATTTAAGATGTGATAAAAATTTAATACTCTTTATTATGAAAAGATCTTTACATACTGGTTTGATATTAGGTATACTTGTATTGAGTATTATCCTACTGATAATCAATCCAAAAGGAATAAGTACCCAAACCAATATACTGCAGGTATGACCTTGCTGATGGCTATTTGGTGGATCATCGAGACCATCTCTATCTATATGAAGACCTTTGTACTTTTGGTACTTTTCCCCTTTTTTAGGAGTATTATCTACCTCGGACACAGCAGTAAATTATGATCACAATTTCGTCTTGCTGGTCTTGAGTATGGTGATCATCGACAAGTCCATCGAAAAACAAAATCTCCACAAACGCATTGCCATAGGAACGATCAACCTACTAGGGAACCAACAGGCAGAAGATCATCTTGATTTTTATGATTACCATAGCCAACTCCTCTCCATGTGGATCACCAACGTGGACACAAGTTGGAGCTACTCATGTTTGCCCATCGCTCTAACCATCATCAAAAAGGAAGAATTGACTTCGAAACCTTCTCCATGGTTTGGTATCGATCTAATGTTGTCTATTACTTATATCTCAAGCATAGGAGGCTCTTCAAACATCCTAAGGCCTCCTTCCTAACATGATCTTTTTAGGAAACCTAAACAGGCTGTTCCTCAAAGATAAGAGATTAATTTTCCCTTATTGGCTCCAAGATCGTCTTGTCCATCCTGATCTCCTACTACCAATCACTTGGTAGTATTTGATCAAATGTTTCAAGATAGAGGACCGTTTTGCAGGTGAGGATGCACTCATTAAAGAAGAATACAAAGTACTGGGCCCAATGAGCAGATGCAAAAAAGAATCTTAACTATTTTTGTGATTACTATTCTAGGATTGATCTTTAGAAGATACATAAATATCAATAAATTTATTATACCTTATTGATTAAATATATTTTAAAATACTAAGATAATCCATAACAATACAGTAGCTATACTCAACGTACTTGGCTTTGTTTTTCGTTAGAAGAAACACCAAATACGAATGCCTGATCAATTGGAAGACCACCTCTACGAGACCTTGGGGAGTGGTGATGATCGTTGGGGGGGTAAAATATGAGATAGCAGCTAATTTTAAGTCTACTAGACTTTCTAAATAGATTGATTATGAACTGATCTATGTCGGAAAATTGCCAATCTTTTTGATGATCTTCATGATACTCATCATGATTATATTTCTCACCGAGATCAATTTGAATGCAAGTACGGCCAATATCTTTATTCCTATCTTGACTACCATAGCCATGTAGCTAAAACCAACCCCTTACTACTGATGCTATCGAATACCTTTGCTTTTGTTTGTTCTCTTTCATATTACATTCGGGATCAGGCACCAATACAGTGATCTTTGCTAGCGAACGAGGCATCATCCCTCAAATGACTCAAGTTAATTGCTATCATCATATTGACTTTGCTCTTTTATTTTCTACTGATCCCATTCTTTAGGATCGACCCTGCCCTTCCTGATTGGTTTAAATGAAAAGTGCTTTGAGTCTTCCCACAGGAAGAGGCTTACTCATTTGACGTGTTGGCTTTACGCTAGACAAAAGATTCTAAGGTTTCGTACCAAGCTGCAGCAAGTTTCCGTATCAATTTGGCTTTCAAAAATTTATAGACGGATACCTCTTCAACAACTGACCGATCTTACAGGCTACTTGCCAGATGTGCCAATAATGATAATTTACAGCGATGTACTCGAAATATCTGTCGATCCTAATGGGATACAAATGGCAAGAAATTAGCTTTTTGAAAGGAATCCCCCCCTTTTCGTAAGTATTTTCTATAGCACATCGAGTTGAACCATTTCTTTTAAAGATCACATAAACGAAATGATCTCATACTCTAGTGAAAAGAGTGACCCATTCCTCATTAGTATCTCTCAAATAGAGACCTTATCGTTCTATAGCAGCGATGCCTTCAATACGTATATATGTTTGATCTTGAAGTAGGTCGTTTCCAATATAATTAATTCATCTTTTTTTTAAAGGAGCTCCTGAATCGCCTTCTACAGAACAAACTCTTTTATAAGCAAAAAAAATCACAGATGAATTCTCGTTCAAGAATGTCATCTGATATTAGGATATCTGCAATCTAGATCATTTATATACTTTTTTTTCAAATCAAAAGTCACAAGCAAAACGAGGATCGGGTTGAAAATTTTCTAAAAATTTGGTGGTATAATGCCCTTTGAGGAAGTCTTTGTCGTGCATGAGTTGCCTATGGAATGGAATAGTAGTATGTACACCTTCTATGACAAACTCATCCAACGAACGGCTCATCTTGGCAATGGCTTCTTCTCTAGTCCTGGCTGTAGTAATGAGCTTTGCAATCATCGAATCGTAATAAGGGGGGATGATATAACCGGCATAAGCATGGGTATCTATGCGTACACCCTGTCCACCAGGGATATGCATTTGAGTGATTTTACCAGGTATAGGGCGAAAATCTTGATAGGGATCTTCGGAATTGATCCGACATTCTATAGAAAACATCTCTGGATAATAATGCTTACCAGAGAGTTTTTCTCCTGCAGCCAAGAGGATTTGCTCACGGATCAAATCATAGCCAGTAACTTCTTCGGTGATAGGATGCTCTACCTGTATACGGGTATTCATCTCCATGAAATAAAAATTCCGTTCTTGGTCTACCAAAAACTCTATCGTCCCCATACCTTCATAACCAATGAATTCGGCTGCCCTCACTGCGGTCTGTCCCATTCTTTCTCGCAAAGCTTGTGTTAAAAAAGGAGAAGGGGTCTCCTCTACTAATTTTTGATGGCGACGTTGGATTGAACAATCTCTTTCAGATAGATGACATGCTTTACCATATTGATCACCAGTGATTTGTATTTCTACATGTCGAGGTTCTAAAATAAGCTTCTCCATATACATGTCCTCTTTACCAAAGAAAGCCTTAGACTCTTGCTTGGTTATCTCCCAAGCACTCTTCAGATCTACTTTATCCCAAACGGAACGCATCCCCTTTCCACCACCACCGGCACTGGATTTGAGCATAACCGGATAACCAATTTTATCGGCCATCTTTTCAGCTGTTTCATAGGTCTTGAGCAAACCATCCGAACCGGGGATACAAGGTACACTAGCTTTTTTCATCGTTTCTTTAGCTGAGGACTTATCGCCCATACGTTCGATATGCTCAGGTAGAGGGCCTATAAATTTGATACCATGCTTAGCACACATTGAGGAGAAATAAGCATTCTCGGACAAAAAACCATATCCAGGATGGATGGCATCTGCATTGGTAATCTCGGCAGCAGCTATCAGATGGGGTACACTTAGATACGATTGTGCGGGAGCTGCTGCCCCGATACAAACAGCCTCATCGGCAAAACGTACGTGAAGACTATGAACATCTGCCGTAGAATAGACCGCTACTGTATTAATATTCATCTCCTTAGCAGTACGTATAATACGTAAAGCTATCTCACCTCGATTGGCAACCAATATCTTCTTAAACATTAAGATCTTGTTTTTATTATAAGGTGTCGCCATCAAGAAAGATTAGGATCTACCAAAAACAAAGGTTGATTGTATTCTACAGGCGAGGCGTCTTCTACAAAAATCTTGACAATTTTTCCAGATACTTCTGCCTCTATGTCATTGAAAAGTTTCATAGCTTCTATTACACAAAGCTTAGTTCCAGGCTCTATTTTATCACCCACTTTCACATGAAGCTCCTTATCAGGAGCAGGGCAACGGTAGAAAGTACCTATCATAGGCGACTTAATGATGATATATCGAGACTCTGAACCATCTTCCGATTTTTCTTCTTTAGGAGGTTCAGTCAAGGCCGGTAGGGGCTGAGAAATGCTTGGTAATACTTGGACTGAAGGCAACACAGCATTTTGCTCAACCGTAACTTTATTTTTAATATGAACCTTAGTATCTCCTAACTTGATCTCTACTTCATAGACCCCAGATTTGGATACGAATTGGATCAAAGATTTGATATTCTTTAAATCCATAAACTTAATATTGTAAATATTTTTAATGATGAGCCCATGATTTACCCTATTGCAATCTAGAAAATAGAGCAATGTAAACATTTAGTCTTTTACATTACACCGTCATCGTAAACAAAAAATCCTACCTATACACAGTAGAATTTCATCTTTCAAGATATTACACGTCAGTTTTTTGCATCGATCTGGTGCTTTTCAATAACCACCTTTCCTCTATAATAAAGCTTATCATCATGCCAATGTGCACGATGATACAGGTGTACTTGTTTAGTAATAGGGTCGATAGCCAACTGAGGTGATTCTGCTTTATAATGAGTCCTCCGCTTGTTTTTCCTAGCTTTGGATTGCCTTCTTTTGGGATGTGCCATGTGTTTTGATTTTTATATAAAAATTCTATATGTTATCAATATATTCTTTTTTCTTACTTCAAGATCTAGCCGATCAAAAATTTTTTATTATAAACAAACATCTTAAAGAGAGTTTCACCAATCTTAAAATGTAAACGATCTAGCTCCCGGCTCAATGGAGAAAATAAAGCATTGTATGATTTCCACCCTTGTTCCATAACTTATCTTGCAATGGGAATACAAATTTATATTTTTTTTTTAATTTTACATACATTCAATACCTACACCTTACCACTTTTCAAAAAGATAATGTTCTATTTATTTTTTAAATAAAAACATTAACTTTAATAAAAAATCCTGTATGGGAAAATCTTTATTCTTTTCTTACTATGGAGTTTAGGGGTACTTTAGACTAGCATCAAAAGGTAGAAAATCTTTCTCATCATCTTATAAAACAAGAACATTTAGAGATGAACGGGAATTTACACCTTATCAGAACCATCGACGAAAGTATGATTAGTAAAATCACCTTATAATATATAATTTAAGCATGAATACAACTGATAAACGCCTGAAAAAAAAACTTGTCTAAACAATAAAACTCTTATTTGTTAATGTAAATAACATTATATTTTCGGTGCCTGGTACACAGACAGTCAATTGCAAGTACCCCGTTTTCTAAAAATTTTAGATATCATCAACTATCCCAAATAAAAATCTGAATATTTACATCATAAAAAAAATATAGAGAACAAATTAGTAAAAACATCTTTCATCTACCCATATTTATCTTTGTATAATAAAAATAGGAGTCAATACAAAACAAATAATCGAAAATCAAGCTTACGCTCCCAATCATAACCCATGAAAAAATATCTCATCTTCATTCTGATTTTTATAACAGGCTTAACTTGCATTTACCTCTACCTATGAATTCAAAAAGACAGTGCAAAAATCAGTGTCCATACATTGCTTCACAAGCAACAATATATGAATAAACTCGTCGCAGTAGAAGGTAATTTTCTACCATATATACTTACAAAGAGAACAAAAAATATAGGGACAATCTACTGCAGCACTTTGATAAGAAAACTATCTTACTTGTCAATGCAAAAGCCATTGTATTCTATAAAATGAAAAATCGAAATCTAAATAGATGAAGCTTAAAAAATCATCTATATCCACTCTATTCCAACATCTGAAATCATGATCAGTCCTGAGATCAAATATTACAACTGGCAAGAAACACCTTTAGTCCGATCTGAAATCCAACGACTAAACAACCTAAAAAAAAAGTATTCCAAGACTTGAAAAAAGTAATGGAAAAATCTACCCTCGTCAAACAAACCAGAAAAAGACTCATTATAGAATTGAGCAATACCTATACCCTATTAAAGATATATGACTGAAAAGTGGAAGACAAAGCAAAGATACTCATCACACCACAACTCTAAACAAAAATTTACTATCCCTACCAAATGAGATGATATGTCTGGATCAATTTCTAGGGATATCTCTACCCTTAGCACCAAAAAGCCATCGTATATGACCATAGCTACTTACAAGAAAGAGATCATCTTCGATTGAATAAAAGAAAAGGAAGACCATCAAACACATAATGTTGAACTCATCGGCTCAGAAAATTTTGTCAGCCCCAAAGTACTTCAATCCATAGGTTTGATTCTCATTAACAAATGTGCTGGAGGTTATCTCAACAAACCCTATTACAGTGGTTGCAAAATCATCGACAAGATAGAACAACTGGCCATCGATCAAGCTAAAAAACTCTTCAACACTGTACCTATATGAATGTACAACTCTATTCATACTCACAGACCAATACATACTCTACATGGACTGTATTCAACCTGGAGATGCTACGCTTGGAATCAAACCTCATGCAAGGAAAACATTTGACACAAGGTGGTTCGGTAAGTTTTTCAAGTAGCATCTATAGCGGCATATTCTATGGTGTGAACAAAGAAACCGGCCTGATCGATTATGATATAATGATAGCTTTATCTGAAAAAGAAAAATCCAAATTGATTATCTGTAAAGCATCAGCCTATTCTTGAGATATTGACTACAGCAAGTTTCGTCAAGCAGCCGACCAAGTAGGAGCCATTCTTATGGATGGCATTACTCGTCCAGCAGGCTTGATCGCTAAAGGACTTCTGAATCATCCCTTCCTTTATTACCATATAGTTACCACTACTAAATACAAAATATTGAGTGATCCACGTAGAGGACTGATCTTAATCGGAGAAGATTTTAACAATCCATGGGAATTCAAAACCCCGAAAGGATAACTCAATAAAACGTATAAACTCATAGACATCAGTATATTACACGGATAACAGTGGGCCCCATCGAACACATCATCGCAGCCAAATCTGTGGTTTTCGAAGAAGCCTTCACTAATGAGTATAGCCAGTACGTCCAACAAATAGTACACAATACTTAAGTACTGTTCCAGAGAAACATCAAATCATCTCAGGTGGCACAGACAATTATTGTATGCTGATCGACCTTCCCAATAAAAACATCACTGAAAAAGAAGCTGAAAAATTCTTGTAAATTCAAATATCACTTACAACAAAAATATGATTCCCTTTAAAGATCAATCTACCTTCGTCACTTCATGGATTCACTTGGGTACAGCATCTGTCACTACACGAGGTATAAAAGAAAACGACATGGAAAAGATCGCTCATTGCATCAATGAAACCTTAACCCATAAAAATGATCTTTCGAGAATAAAAATGATCAAAAAAAGTCAACGACTTAATGAAATCTTACTCTTTGTTTAGTATCCGAATAGAAGAACTTATAATATATTTGAAAAAGTTTTTATAAAAAATTAATCTATTTATAAAAACTACCCTCAACAATACAATGGTCTACATGGGATAAGTATGGTTTTATAACCAAATACCTCGCGTAGCAAAGAGGTATTTTTCTATCTGCTGAGTTTTCCATCAAAAACTCATTGAAAAATTCTACACAGAATCCTACCTTTGTTGCAACTTATTTTAAGTATCCCAATAAAGGATACTACAATTTCCATGTACAGGACACACCATTGTGGCGCGTTGCGCCTAGAAGACACCGGGAAAAAAATCATTTTATCTGGATGGGTCCAAAAGGTCAGAGACCTAGGCGCAATGACCTTCATAGATTTGAGAGACCGTTATGGCATCACACAACTTACCTTCTATCAAGACAACCCCTTGATCGAACAAGCACGTCACCTGGGTCGGGAATCTGTCATCCAAGTCCAAGGAGGAGTCATCGAAAGAAGTGCTAAAAATCTACACAACCCTACTGGAGCTATAGAAGTATTGGTATCAAAACTACAGTTGCTCAATGCTTCATCGCTCCCTCCTTTCACTATAGAGGATCAAACCGATGGTAGTGAAGAACTTCGTATGAGATATCGCTATCTCGATATCCGAAGAAATCCGATCAAAGAGAAGCTCATCCATCGCCATTGCGTAGCATTAGCAGCAAGGAAATATCTCTCCGAACAAGGATTTATAGAGATCGAAACTCCCGTATTGATCAAATCCACACCCGAAGGTGCTCGTGATTTCATCGTGCCTGCGCGCATGCATCCCGGACAATTTTACGCTTTACCCCAATCACCTCAATCTTTCAAACAATTGCTGATGATCGGTGGCATGGATAAATATTTTCAACTGGTCAAATGCTTCCGTGATGAAGACTTTCGTGCAGATCGCCAACCCGAATTTACACAGATTGATTGTGAGATGGCATTTGTTGAACAGGAGGATATTCTCAATATTTTTGAAGGATTTATCTCTGATCTCTTCAAAAAAATCAGGGGTATCAGCCTCAAAAAACCTTTACCACGTCTCTCTTATACCGAAGCAATACAACGATACGGTTCAGACAAACCTGACATCCGTTTTGGAATGGTTCTGGTCGAATTAACAGACTTAACTCAAAACAAAGATTTTTCTATTTTTAATCGTCAGGAGTCGGTTATAGGTATAACTGCACCGGGCTGTGCTGGATATACACGCAAGAAACTCGATACACTTACTGAATGGGTTAAACGTCCGCAAATTGGAGCGCAAGGACTCGTATGGAGTAAATATTTACCCGACGGGACCTTCAAATCATCAGTGGATAAGTTTTTTACTCAAGAGGATCTCAAAACCTGGGCACAACGTCTCGATGCTCAACCTGGAGACCTGTTATTAATCCTCTCTGGGGAAACTGCAAAAACACAAAAACAGCTCGGTGAACTCCGATTGGAAATAGCTAGACATCTCAACCTAAGAGATCCAAACCAATTTGCTCCGATTTGGGTAATAGATTTCCCTCTGCTCGAATGGGACGAAAAACGTAGACGTTATCACACGTTACACCATCCTTTCACCGCCCCTAGAGAGGAAGATATCCCCCTATTGGAAAACAACGCGGAAAAAGTCCGTGCTAAGGCATATGACCTAGTGATTAATGGTAACGAAATCGGTGGTGGATCCATACGAATCCACGAACGCTACCTGCAAGAAACAGTCTTCAAATGCCTAGGATTTTCAAAAGAAGAAACGCTAACCCAATTCGGTTTCCTGATGGAGGCTTTTGACTACGGTGCACCACCACATGGCGGTATCGCTATCGGATTTGACCGACTAGTAGCCATCCTCGCTGGACAGGAGGATATCAGAGATTTCATCGCCTTTCCCAAAAATAATGCTGGACGCGATGTAATGATCAACACTCCCTCAGCCCTCCATGCCGATCAACTGGAGGAACTCCACTTGGAGGTAAAATACCATCAAAAAGATGCTTAAGAAATCTAAAACCCTTTTAGGGCGCTTCCTCGTATGGAAATATCAATACCTCTCAGATCAACAATTTTCTTTTCCTCCTGATCATCGGATTGGGCCCTTACCTCAGACATAGGCGCCGTACTTGTTGAAAAATCTCATTCACTAGGTCAGTTATTTCATGCAAGAGGGCTCTTTCCAAAAATACCACCTCTATTTTTTATTTTAGCTTTCCATTGATAGGATTTTTGCTGGTACTTTTGATCAAGAATCACATCATCTATACCGATTTTAAAGAAAGTATCCCTACAGTATTGCATGCCTTAGCCCGAAAAAATGGGATCATGAATCGTAAACTCATCACTTTTTCTTTATTAGGAGCTCTCATCACCATAGGCTTTGTAGGATCGGTAGGGCTGGAAGAACCTGCCGTGAACAACGGCGCAAGATAGGCTCGCTCATTACTTTCTTTTTTCATGTAGACTAAACGCTTTAGAAAACTCTTACTAATCTATGTTCTACTGGCTCATTATCTGCGATATAGAAGGCGCTCATCGCTGTCATCATCTTTACTATAGAGGTTTTCAGTCTAAATCTAACATTGACCTCGCTAATACCTTTGTTCATGGTTTAATCTCTGCTACAGTGATTGGTAAATTTTTCATCAAAACTTCTTATCTGGTAATTTTTTATGTATCAAATCTTTTCGTTTTGCCGACATCCCTTATTATTGCCTATTAGGATTATTCACTGCAACTATATTGATCTATTTCTCTCGGATATTCTTCCGAGTGGAAAAAAGGATGAAAAGATCGACAATCCTTACAAAAAAGATTCTTAACTATGGAGTTAGCTTAGGGTTACTCATCCTATTGATCCCACTACTCTATATAGAGGGGATCATCTTCATGAATAAGTTAATCGATCTGAATTACCTCGATGCATTCAAAACCTTCTTCTTCCCTCAATATCTCAGAATAAACGGAATGATACTCCTTCTGATGGTTGGGCTGATCGTTTTCAAAGCTTGTTCCTCAGTTATCACAATAAACGGGGCTGGCATATTTGTTCCAATACTCTTCATGAGCATCACAACTGAAAGTTTTTTTTAACGTCGGCCTTAATATCGGTTGGGTATCGACTTACCAGTAAGCAACTTCACTCTAGTAGGTATACCAGATTGATGGCTGGCATTTTACACACACTATTAACGGTAATATTTCTCATCTCTGAGCTAACTGGAAACTATTAACTATTTCTCTCATTGATGATCACTGCATTGATTTCGTTTGATATCACCTTTTATTTCAGATCCCAATCGATTTATATCAGAGAATTGGCTCAAAGGGGGGGAATTCATACCCATGAAAAGAACAAACTGTATTGATCTTTCTAAATATTCAAAAATTGATCAAAAAAAAATGTTCCAGCATCTCTCTTGGGCAATCTAAAGATACTTATCGAGGCTATATCCTCTTTCCAACGCAATATCTACTCTGTAGTGGATGAAGAAAAAGCACCCTCAAAAGGATGATTACTATAGATGACGTCGTACTATAATATTTGATACCTCTCTACACGAGAATATAGTGATCAAAGACTTGATGAATAAACATCCGAAATTGATCTTCCTCTTTGAGATAATGCAAACTGCATGTGAAAATTTGAAAGCAGTCAAGCATGATACTTGCCCGTAGTGGAAAATAATAAATACATCAGATTTATCTCCAAATCCAAAGTGCTCACCGCTTATCGGAAAAAGCTGATTGAAGTTTACATATAAATTTCAAGAAAATTATTAGATATAAATAGTTCTATATTTTATAACTTTAATTAAATTTATATTACTACATATATAGTAAAAAAATAATTTATTAATATATTCTAAAGTATCAATATGAAAAATTATCTAAAAATTTCTCTCATCCTTCTGATGCTAGGAAAAACCTCTATACCCAAGAAAACAAAGAAAATGAAAAAGTAAGGAGTAGGGATCAATACAGAAGAATTAATAACCACTCTATACGTCAATAGCAATATAAGGATCTGAGACTTACAAAAGTCAGAAAAAGAGTACTTTTGAATCCTCACGAGTTCATGGAGATGACCACCGATAAGGATGGGAATCTCTTCCAAATGGAACTCCACCGAATATGAAAATGAAACCGTTATGATCCCCATCGTTCGAGAAGGAGGTAAAGGACTTGTAAAAAATGATTTATTCACCATATGAGATATCTACAAAGGTAGTCGTATCTGGGGCGAACAAGACAAAAAATGCAATTTAACAGGGATTGAATTGATTATCACAAGTGATGTAAAAATCAAAAAATCATTGTATAATATTCGATTATTCAACAATGAATTATACCTAGTTAAGATATCCAATGGAAGTATTTTCAAAGAAGGGACAACTTCTGAATTAAAAAACTGAGACTGAATGACAAAAACAGTCAAAATATAGAAATAGAGGTCATCTAAAATAATACACTCAAATTCACAAAGACAGACTTTCCTAACTATTATTTAAAAGTATGAGTGAAACATTTCATCTCACGTTATGAGGCCCTCTTCTTGAAATAGATCATAAAACTCTTCACACCACAAAAATCTTATTCAAAAAAAAGACTGCCAAAAATATCCTTAAATTTGCGGTTTGACAGCTCTCCTAAGAAGGAGAGTTATTTTTTAGAGTTTTCTTGAAAACAACCTACAAAGCAATGCAAGTCCTCAAATTTGGTGGCAGTTCAGTAGCCCATGCTTCATCCATAGAAAGACTCCTTCAGATCACACGTGAAAAACCTAAAGACACTTATATTATCGTCATCTCTGCATTTGGAGGCATCACAGATCAGTTGATCAGTTGTGGTCAGGAAGCTGCACAAGGAAAAGAAACATACAAAACACTCTTAGAAATCATCGAAACCAGGCATCTGGATACCATACGAGAGATTTTTCCATTGACGAACCAAAGCCATCTGATCAGTCGATTAAAAAAGGACATCAATCAACTCGAAAACCTTTGCGACGGTATTTTTCAAGTAGAAGAACTTTCCAAACGTTCCCTCGACAAAATCATGAGCTTCGGGGAATTGACCTCTTCTTACCTAATCGCAGAAAAGCTTAAACAAGGCGGTTTGAATACCAATTGGAAAGATAGCCGAAAACTAATCGTCACCGATACACAATTCGGCTGTGCACAAGTGGACTTCATCGATAGCAACCACCAAATCACACAATATTTCCGCCAAGAAAAGGCTCAATACATCGTATTGCCAGGTTTTATCGCCGCCACACGCCAACAAGAGACCACTACCCTAGGACGCGGCGGATCTGACTACACTGCAGCAATTCTAGCAGGAGCCATCCGGGCCACATCGCTCGAAATATGGACCGATGTCAGTGGTATGATGACTGCCGACCCGAGAATTGTGACCCAATCCTTCCCTATTGAGCACATCTCTTATGAAGAAGCTATGGAATTATCCCATTTCGGTGCTAAGGTGATCTATCCTCCTACGATACAACCAGCCATGGAACAGCACATCCCTATACTAATCAAAAACACATTTGCACCATACGATGCTGGTACACAAATCCATAAACACCGAGATGTGAGTATCAGTCAACCTGTCACGGGGATTTCAGGTATACAACAGATCGCCCTACTCACCCTTGAGGGTAGTGGTATGGTAGGTATCCCATCTTATTCCAAACGTCTGTTTGAAACCCTTTCGTGCGAAAAGATCAATGTGATTTTCATCACCCAAAGCTCTTCAGAACATTCGATCACTGTCGGAATACATGAGTGCGATATGTTGAAATCCAAAACTATCATTGATAGGGAATTTTCTAAGGAAATTTACCAAAAACATATTGAACCACTAAGTGTAGATAAAGATTTGTGCATCATCGCCATCGTAGGAGACAATATGAAAAATCTCCACGGCACTAATGGAAAAATGTTCGCGGCCCTCGGTAGGAACAGCATCAACGTAAGGGCTATCGCTCAAGGATCTACCGAAAAAAATATCTCAGCTGTCATCGGGAAAAACGATTTCAAAAAGGCATTAAACATCTTACACGAAGCCTTCTTCGAAACACCGACCAAACAGATCAATCTCTTCATCACCGGTGTGGGACAAGTCGGAAGCAAACTTCTCGAGCAACTTTACCGTCAACAAGCCTACCTGTGCGAAACACTAAAACTACAACTCAGAGTCATCGGACTAGCTAATAGCAAAAAGATGCACTTCGATGAGCAAGGTATAGATCTCAATGATTGGAATCTATTCTTACAAAAAGGCGAGACGATGAATGTAACCACCTTCATCCAAAAAATAGAAAAACTCAACCTACGCAACAGCCTTTTTGTCGACAATACAGCCGACCAAGAGATGGCAGCAACCTACGAAAACTTTTTACAAAAAGGCATCGGGGTGATCACCTGCAACAAAATTGCCTGCTCATCCGATTATAGCTATTACAAAAAATTAAAAACACTCGCACGTCATTTCAATGCTCCATTTTTCTTCGAAACTAATGTCGGAGCTGGATTACCAGTGATCAGTACACTCAATGATCTGATAAACAGTGGGGATAAGATACACCGCATCGAAGCAGTACTATCGGGTAGTTTAAATTTTATTTTTAATCATTTCATAGGGAATATTTCCTTTGTGGAAGTCGTAAAAGAAGCCCAAAATCAAGGATACACTGAGCCCGACCCACGCATTGATCTCAGCGGAGTAGATGTGATGCGAAAAATCCTCATCTTGGCTCGTGAATGTGGCAATACATTGGAAATGAAAGATATTTCCCAAAAATCTTTCCTACCCCAGAGCTGCCAAAAAACTCCTTCGGTAGAAACTTTTTACAAACAGTTAGAAGCACATGCAGACCATTTTAGCCAACTGCGCGAAGCGGCCAAAAAAGATGGAAAATGCCTGCGCTTCATAGCTCGTTACGAAAAAGGAGCTACTTCAGTAGGCTTAGAAGCCATCGGGCCAAAACACCCATTTTATCAACTAGAAGGCAAAGATAATATGATACTTTACCTCACTCATCGCTATACCGAACAACCCCTCATCGTTAAAGGAGCCGGAGCTGGTGCGGAAGTCACTGCCTCAGGAGTTTTCTCAGATATCATCAAGGCTAGTAGATGATGACTAATGGCTCTCATCGTATGATAAAGAAAATAAAAATTTTTTCGCCAGCTACTGTGGCCAATGTCACTTGTGGTTTTGATGTGATCGGCTTAGCCCTAGAGACACCAAGCGATGAGATTCATATCCACAGATCCAATACACCGGGGATCTACATCCACCAAATACATGGTGCTGACTTGTCTACTGATACGAAGCAAAACGTCGCCGGTGTAGCACTACAAGCCCTACTCAATAAATACCAGAAGCCAGAAATAGGTTTCGAAATTGAGATCTTTAAAAACATCCGACCCGGGAGCGGTATTGGATCCAGTGCAGCCAGTGCGGCTGGTATTGTAGCAGGAGCTAACCTATTGCTAGGAAGACCTTTCAGTACCTTAGAACTGATCCGTTTTGCTATGGAAGGCGAACGATCAGCCGGCGGTAATGCCCACGCAGACAATGTGGCTCCAGCCATCATGGGCGGTTTCACCCTAGTTAGAAGTTATAAACCTTTAGATATCACCCGCCTTCATACCCCTGATGATTTGTGGGTGAGCGTAATTCATCCGCAGATCGAAGTGAAGACCTCTGATGCACGTTCCATTCTTAAACAAAAAGTGCTGATGACAGATGCTATACGCCAGTGGGGTAATGTCGGAGCACTGATCGCAGGCCTCTATGAAGAAGACTATGGCTTGATCAGCCGTGCACTGGAGGATGTGATCATAGAACCAATACGTGCTATACTCATACCTGCCTATTATGAACTGAAAATCAAATGCAAAGAGACCGGAGCCCTCGGAGGTGGTATCTCTGGTTCGGGACCTTCGGTATTCATGTTGAGCCGGGGGAAAAAAACTGCACAAGCAACAGCAGAAACCATGGATCGTGTATATGCTTCGTTGGGTGTGGGTTATAAGATTTATGTTTCAGCCATCAACCCAAAAGGAATTCGATGGGTCGAGATGTTGGAATAGTCTGTACATTTTTACTTTCTTAAAAAAGACGATTATGCGATACCAGAGCTTAGAAAATCCACAACATCATGTTAGCTTTGATGAAACAGTCATTAGAGGTTTAGCGCCGGATAAAAGCCTTTATTTCCCAGAACAAATCCCCAAGATCCCAAAGGATTGGATCGAAAATCTTCCCCAATACGATGTGCATACCATTGCCCTCGAAGTGATCAGACCATATATCGGTGACACTATTCCAAAAGAAGCATTGGTACAAATCATCCATGATACCCTACACTTCCCATTCCCCCTACAAAAGGTGCATGATAGGATCTACGCTCTGGAGCTCTTCCACGGGCCTACACTAGCCTTCAAAGATGTTGGGGCCAAATTCATGGCCGGTTGCTTGAGTTATTTCCATAAAGAAAATGATCGACCGATCACCGTGCTTGTAGCTACTTCAGGCGACACGGGCGGAGCTGTAGCCCAAAGCTTTTATCAGGTAACCGGTATAGAAATCGTGATTCTATATCCTTCAGGGAAAGTGAGCCCTCTACAAGAAAAACAACTCACCACCTTGGGTGGTAATGTGACAGCTTTGGAAATTCAGGGGAATTTTGACGATTGTCAAAGACTGGTAAAAATAGCTTTTCTAGACGAAACATTACAAAAGGAACACTCACTTACCTCAGCCAATTCGATCAATATAGCACGTTGGCTACCCCAGATGTTTTATTATTTTTTGGCTTATCGAGAGTTCATAGGAGAGTGTCTCGAAGTGATCTTCTCAGTACCCAGCGGTAATTTTGGAAATCTCTGTGCAGGCATGATGGCTACCGCAATGGGATTACCCATCAAACATTTCGTGGCAGCAACCAATATCAATGATACAATACCCCGATTTTTGAAGACGGGACAATACACTCCTCATCCAACACAAACGACCATATCCAACGCAATGGACGTGACTGATCCGAGCAACTTTGCACGTATTTGGTACCTCTACAAAAAAAGTTTACCGGAGCTTCATAAGAAATTATCTGCTTACCGTTTCACTGACAAAGAGACTCTAACTGTCATGGAAACAGTTTGGCAAGAACAGGACTATATGCTCGACCCACACGGGGCTGTTGGGTACTTGGGTATTCAACAGTATTTACAAGATTTGAATAGTCCAAAAGCTGTTGGGATCTTCCTCGAAACAGCGCATCCGATTAAATTTGCTGACAAGTTGCCTGAGACCTTACGTAAAGAGATCCCTCTTCCTAAACGCTTGGAGATTCTCCTTAAAAAGGAAAAGAAATCAGTTTTATTACCAAATAATTTTAAAGCACTAAAACAATGGTTTCTAAAAAAATAATTTTAAAAATTTCTTTTTTTTACTATATTCACTAATATATTTTCCTATTACTATTTAGTGATCACCTAATGATGCCATAGGCAACAACGGTAGCATCCAACTAAAAGAACTGGATTTCGCTCCTCCTTTAAGATTTTTCATATCTCTCAATGATAGTCCTCCTATTTTTTAGGTTTCTAATAATGATAATATTTTTATGATTAAGTTTTTATTTAATAAATCAAAATTAATCAAAATTAATCAAATTCCACTGATCATCCAGGAGATTAAAAAAAAACAACTATACAGAGAAAATCTAGCGCTAGTGAGACTAGTAGATAAAATAATTCAACTATTGAGCTACAGAGACAAAGTCATTCTTTACTTAAAATAGACATACATCATGAAATCTCAAAAGAATCTTAGTATGACCCTAGTGGTGAAGTATCTTTTTTTTTAAAAAAAAAAGGTACCTAAATCTTGGCTTCTCTTATCATCTCGAATGATGAAATCTAACCAATAAGAGATCCAATACTCACCATCAGTGAGTACACTAAAAAATCCTAAAGTCTTTTCCTCACTTCCTCTCATAGAGGAAGTGAGGGTATATATTGCTCATTTTGCGAAAAAGAGTGAATAGTATCTTTGGTGATCAGTATAAGATTTTTTAGCTTTCCGGAGTAACTTTTTCTGCAAAAGCATCTCTAGAAGACTTAGGAAGCAATCGCGAGGTGTCAGGCTTATCGAGAATTTCAATATTTTTCAACTTTTTCTGAATAGCCCGAGTACGCCTCCCTACCACATCATCGAGTTGATTTGAGGCGGATTGAAGATATTTTTGGGCTTTTTCAAGCATGTCTCCAAAATCTTCAAATTCTCTTTTCACCTCGCCTAAAATCTGCCAAACCTCACTGCTACATTTTTGGATAGCTAGAGTACGGAACCCCATTTGCAAACTATTGAGTATAGCAGCCAAGGTAGTAGGCCCGGTGACGATGACCTTATACATACGCTGGAGCTCTTCCAAAAGACCAGCCTTCTTGACTACCTCGGCATAAAGCCCCTCGAAAGGAAGAAACAGAATAGCAAAATCGGTCGTATGAGGCGGATCGAGGTATTTTTCGTTGATGTCCTTAGCCATTTTTTTGACCGCCATATCGAGATTTTTCCGAGCCGTCTCAACTTGTACCACATCACCCTGTTCATAGGCTATTTGAAGCTGCTCATAGACATCTTTGGGGAACTTAGCATCGATGGGAATCCAAACCATTCCATGATCCTTCCCAGGGAGCTTGATAGCAAACTCTACCTTCCCAAAATAGCCTTTTTTGGTCTGCACATTAGCCTGGTACTGATTCGGCGCTAGGATTTGTTCTAAAAGCATCGAGAGTTGCAATTCGCCAAAACTGCCCCACATCCTAACATTACTCAAGACCTTTTTGAGCCCACCGACGTCCTGAGCTAAAATTCTCATTTCACCCAATCCCTCTTGTACCGCCTGTAACTGCTTGCCTACAGTTTGAAAGGACTGACTCAAACGTTCGTTTAAGGTTTTTTGAAGCTTTTCATCGACCGTCTGACGCATTTGATCCAACCTCTTCTCGATGCTATGTATGAGTTTTTTCTGCTCCTGTTGGATGCGATCTAGTTTTTCACGTTGAAGCTCATTGAGCAACTGGATATTTTGATCAAAACTTTTTTGAAAAGACTCAATGGTATGACGATTCTGATTAGCTATAGCCTGAAGAGTCTCCACCAAAACTGTTTGCAAATCTTTCATCCCTCCACTGAGCTCTTTACGATTCTCCTGAGCTGTTTTTTGACTTTCCTCGCGATGGGTTTTGAATTCTTCTCTTAAAACGGATTCAATCCTCGAAAACAGACTCTGTAATACCTCCATCTTCGAACGGAATTCTGAAAAAAAAGACCCTTCTTTTCTACGAAAAGAAATCACAAAAATCAAAATGAAAAGCACGACTAGTAAGAAGACCAAAAGACACACGACTGTTTTCATACAGGATCATTCATTAGCAAAAATATATCATCTACCTCAATCAATACACATACATCCTCAACATAGAAAAATACAAAACACATCAAAATTAATCGAATTAAACCCTGCCATATATTTATATAAATAACGCAATCAACTTTATATAAAATATTTTATATTTTAAATAAATATTAATTATATGTAATTATAAATTATATACATATTTATTATAAAAAAAATATAAGTATTTCATTTTTTTATTTTATTAATCATTAATTTATATACAAATAAATTTTAATATTAAAATTCCACAAGACTCTATCCAGATCAATTCTAAAACTATCAAAGGAGGCGATGAACAATATGGATCCATATTACCCGTCGTAGATAAGGCCGAAAATGTAAAAAATCCTAACGGTCCAGGACCAGCAAAAGGTACTATAGTATTTGATCAGGAAAAAATACCTACGTTATTATAAAGGAGATCGATAGACCAATTATCTACTTGAATCTCATGATAACAAAAGGGGAAAAAGAGAAATTAATTGGAAAGTTAATTTATAAGAATACTATACTATTCAATATACTGAGGATAAACTAATAAAAATTGTATTTACAAATTGAGTTATAATCCATTACCAAGAAGTTACGAAACTAAAATTATACATAACTAAACTAGAATATTATAAAATAATAAGAGATATATTAAACAACGTCTATTTTTTCGCACATGTCAAAGTAAGGAAAATAAAAGGGGAAGAATATCACTCGAAATTATAGGCACCCCTGAAAAAGCAGGTCTTTTTAATTACAAAGTGAGAAGATGCACTTTCACTTTTGAATACATCGAAACTACTACTACTCCAAAAATTTTATCACCCGGCTCCAATACTCTATTCATATCAGATTATAACACACTCTATAGCTAAAAATATGATAGTTTCTTAAACTTAATCTCCAAAAATGTTCTAAAAAAATACCAGTACTCATGGAGGCTATCAAAGTAATGTACGAAGTCATCGATGCAAGCATCGGTACTTTGATATCGATGAAAAATTTCCCTTATCATTTAATCTTATTCATCGGATGGATTATGATCAATGGAAACCCTGAAATGGGATCATTTCTTACATTTAAATATTTTAACTTAATCAAGAATAAATTATTAGAAACAAAAAGTATATTGAATCACTAGGTGTAATCTGATAACACTATCCCACATACAAAACAAGAGTCTCCCTTTCTTAAAGGTCAGCTTTTTAAATAGAATCTCCATCGAGATGATAGATTAAATATCCAAGATAATTTTTACATCGATTATTTCACTACACGTACGAAGATCTCGTTGACTGTCATATGATCAGGTTGAAAGATGACATGAATCACCTAACGAACGATATCTATCAGTTGTAAAAACGGTCCTGATTTATCAAACTCATCGAAAGCCGCTACAACTTTTGCATCAGTGATCGTATCCTTCAGAATAGTATGCATATAAGCTGGGAATACTATTGTCACCTTAATCTTTTTTTTCAGCCAAGGCCAATTCATCACAAAGAGTTTCCATGAAGCCACTGATAAAAAATTTGATCCCGTAATACACTTTAAAACCTGCATCGGTCTTTCAGACGAAAAGAGAAAAGTCGCCAACAGATAGAATTGATATCGATCATCCTAATCTCAAATCTTCCATCGTCCCGATCTAAAGCTTTAGAATCTTCTATCACTGTTACCAGATCAAATACGGGTATGATGACTGTATTGACATAGACTACATCGAGGCGTCCGTACTTATCCATAACTTTTTGAACAAAACTTTAGCTGATGATCATTAACTTACATTCAAGTTGATGTGCATCGTATTTGAGATTAACTCAGTGCTAAACTTCTTCAATTTCCCTAATCTATTCACACTAAGGGTATTTTATCCCCTTACTCTTCTACCAACTTAGCCGTAGCTTCTTCTATACCACTACTACCTCTTGAGATGAGGATCACTTTGTCTTGAATACTAGAATCCTGCATAAATTAATATAATTTTAAAGGTTATTTTTTTAAAAAAAAATAACCCTACCCCATCCTGAAATTCAAGGCAGGAAAACATTTTTAAACCTATGCTAAGGATGCATTGTATTATCAATAGAATCAAAATTGTACACATTTCCTTGAGTAAATAAACAAGAATGGATGAAAAATAGATAATAATAATGGATTTACAGTAAAAATATATCCTCTCACCTTCTCTCATATTCAAAGTAAGGTGCATATATTGTCAGTACTCGAATTGATCGACCGACATATAAAAGTCAGAACCTTCTACTTACCTAGACGGATATCGGACCAACCGATACGGAATTAACCTTTAGGATAATACATCGGACTAGAAGCGTTACAGCAACCTCCACTTTAATGAAATATCAACACACTATAATTGGCTTTGAATTTACCGATAAATCGTTTAGCTCTCTCAGTAGCGTTTATCCGTTTGAATATAATTCTTTCTTAGAAAGAACAATACAGTGATCCATTTTATGAAAGGACTTCAAGCCTTTTTATCGTAATAAGATCAAAATATTTTTAGTCTGACGGTAACTATCGAGTATCATCTTATGGGCTTCTTTACTAAATCCAGATTTTTTATATCCTCAAAAAGTGCATAAGCAGGATAGACATGATAGCAATTAACCCAAATACATCCAGCTTGTATAACCTTCGGAACCTGATATGATTCCGTGGGTATCAATTACTATACAGCAGCAGTCAATTCATAAAGGGTATAATTGCCTATCGCAATGATTTTCTCAGTGGTTTTGAAAGTAGTGATCCAAACCACTGGACTGAAAATTTCTTCTTAAAAGACGGACATATTATTATGCCCTTTCAAAATAGTGTGCTGGATATAATATAGCACCTTTCAATTAAACATCCAAGTCAAGAGCTTTTCTTCCATTCAGCACCTCGGTATCTTCTTTCCTCCCTATATCGATATAGGGGAGGACTTTTTCAAACTAATCTTTGGAGGCCTGGGGGGATCCTATCATCGAGTTTTTATCCAAAAGATAACCGACTTGGACGGCTTTTATACTCCGGATCAGATGCAGGACAAATTTCTCATAGATCGACTTATGTACCAAATACGTGAAAGGCTGCTACAGATTTCTTACTCATTGTCCACAAACCCTGTGGCACCTTGCACACATTTATTAAAGAACTCATCGTCTGCATTCATGATGGATGGGAAGAAGATATTGGCGATTTGCCATCCAGCCCCATCGTCACAAGGATCATATTTTCAGTAGCATACTAAATAATAAGCCGCCAAGTGATAATCTCTCCTGTAAAGACTATCTTACTGATAGAAGGCGACTGTACTAAAGGTTTTCCGGATTCTCTACTAAATCCATTCATTATGTTGACTACTCCTGGCTGGATCAATTCACCGATCAACTCAATCAATACGATAGCTGATATCAGAGTCTGTTCAGCTAGTTTGATTATTATAGTACAGACAATAACCATAGCAGGTGCCATCTTCCAGGTTAACATCACCAAAGGAAAGTCCCAAGGGATGACTTGACCGACTACGCCAACAGAGTCTTTAATGATCAACGATAAGATATTGGCCCATCCATATCGGTCGCCACACCTTCTTCTGCACGTATCACACTAGGAAAGTAGAAGAGGAAGAGTCAGTGGTAAAATCAAATCTCCATTGACCAACTCAGAGAAGATTTTACCATTGTATATAATTTTTACTACAGCTAGATAGTCAAGATTATCTTCTATTCTACTAGATATTTGAAACATGATCCGACTCCTTTCAACTACAGGAATTTTGCTCCATATTGGGAATACTTAATGGGCTTCGTTAAGGGTTTTTTTCGACATTGGGTACCTTAGAGCAAACCATACGTGTAATCAATTAGCAATCTATTAATGAAGTGTCTTCAAAAATATTCACCCGATGCTCGAAGGAGAAATTTCCCACCGATATAGTTATCATACTTTTATTTGAAGCTCGGCCGATAGACCATAACATTTAAAGTGAATGATTCTTAGATTAAATTGAATTTGATTTAGGAGAGAAAAGATGTGATGAAAACGACTCTTATTTTATTAAAAATTTTATAACTTTTAATAATTTTAATATTATTATAAATTTTTATCCGTACCGAATTAGCTTCTTTTTACTAGCCTTATACCTCCAGTAAGCTTGGATATCTTCGAAAAATTTCCCTTTGTTCTTAGCGATGAGCTTCCAATTGAGTTAAAGGGCAGATGCACATAAAACGGTAAAAGTCCAAAAAATAGCAGCAGGATTCCAATGATAACTTTTCAATATTATAGGAGTCAGTTACCCTACAAAAAATTAGTAACCATATTTATATTCTCTCTAAGGAGACAGCCCTAGCGCGTATCGATATGGGAAATATCTTTCCTATGATGATCCAACAAACCGTACCGAAATAAAAAGAAAAACAGGTGATAAAAAACAGAATGAAAACCAAAATCCATACACCTGAAGTGACATCGGCATAAAACAATAAGACAATGATCAACAAGGATAATACTGGTCCACTGACACTAGTGGAGAGCAAAAAAACCTACAACCCAATTTGTTTACTATGAAAAAATGACATTCACTATACCGATGACCACTTGACCACCTAAGGGATCTCCAAGTGAAAATCAGCCTATATCCAATATAGAAGAACCGTGATAGATCAGAGCATTAATACCTAATGCCTGCAAAAAAAAATGGGAGTAAAAGTCCAATGATCAAAACCAGCTTGTATACCAGTGAAAACAACGATTTCAAATCATTTTTATTCTAGTTATCATACGCTTGATTTCAGACAGAACAGCCTTTAACGACCTCAAGAGGATGCATCTATTGCAGGATATGCAAGGCCTCCACATCGTGTCCTTTAAACAAAAGCTAGCGTTCAAATTCGAGCACGAGCAAGATCAAAACTGAAAAAATAAGCAACAATACAAGAACTATATCCAACATGCCATACCATACATACATCGACAAGGATGTATCGCTAAAAAATATGAAATCATACGTTTTATAAAGTTCAATCAACTAATCATTCAAAATGATATTTCACCACAATACATAAAGTGATATCCAATTAATAGAAATTTACCATACTTCCCCTAAGCGCAGCCGGAGAAAATTCATTGATATACAAAGGATAAATCATCGAAGATACCCCTATACCCAAACCGTCTATGAGACGAAAGGAAATTAAAGTGAACGCATTATCCAACCAACATGCATCCAATGGCCGAAAGAATACCACCCAGACATTAACATGGCCTTTTTCCTACCGTAAAAGCATCAATCAACTTACCTAAAACAACCACACCAACGATACAAACCTAAGAAAACAGAACTAACAAACTAACCCTCCATCAGAGCATTAAATTGAAACTCATCTATCAAAAAAGATAACGTCCCTGATATCACATCCGTATCAAAATCAAATAAAAATTCTCCGATCACAGCAATAAAACAGATGAAAAGCAGATAACTCCCATCAATGTTATTAGTAAAAGAATTTATAATCAGATTATTTAATTATTTCACCTAAAAATATGAAATAAAAAGAAACCGGCGAAAAGAATCACTTCTACTTAAACGTAAAAGACATCCTACTAGATATCTATAAAGAAATGAAATCCTAGAAAATTTCATCACGTCTCACTCGGATTATGTGAGTGATCCTTGATTGGGTGATATAAAAGATCAAAGTCTTAAAAAACAATTAACGAGCAAAACGCTTAATACACTCTATCCTTTCAGCCCTAATCAAATATAAAATCCATATTCCAATGAGGAATAAAACTCTCATAAAAACATCTTCACCTATTTTATGAACTTTAATTTAATAAATTATTAACAAATTTATTCTAATAATAAAATATATAAATAAAAAATATAAAAATAAATCAATAAGGCACTTCCACCATCGAGTACTCGTTAAAAAACAAACAATTAGTAGTACTATAATCCACAATAGCTGAATAATACAATAAGGTATACAAAGAAAGGAGTACCATTTAATCACTGAAATGGTACTATAAATACCAAAGTATGCAGATAGAGGTATTAGAAGGAGCATGAAACGCTTACCCAAATTCAAAGGCTGAATCCAAACTCCGACGTGAGGATGATTTCGAAATTAATAAAGCTATTTGATTATTTTTATCTTTTCGACTCCATTACTCTTTTACCATTTGTGACTTGAAGATAAAGACTTTTTCTTTGATATCATCATTACATTTTGATTCATATAAAACCAACACTAAACTTAAGATTTGTTATGAACAAAAAAATAAAAATTACACCTCGGAATATTGATAATAAAAAAAATAATGTATTGTGAATTATATAATAATACATTTGAATACTCATCAAGACCAGACAAGTGGACTTAAATAAGGCTATATTATAAGAGAAAAAAGCACACTATTCTCCTTAATTTTACAGCCAACCTCATGAAAACCCTCAATACTATTGGTAATATGTTCGAGTTTATAAAGTGAGGATAAAAACTTTACTCCCTATCTTCAAAGAGATAATTAGGACTTTATGGCAACATGTGCAAAAAAAAATATCTCAAACCATTTATATAATATCCAATGGGAAATACTTCCTACTCTATCCTTCCCCGACGACGGAGAGAATAACTACAAAACATATAAAGGTAGGGTATCATGGATCTCGGAATAAGCCAAATTTATCCCTAAAACCATCCAAATTAAAAAGAAAAGAGAAAATCTGGTTTATGCCGGCGGTGAAAGTCCAACTGAAAAACGACAGCACATTAAAAAAAAACGGTGTGTTTAGCTAAGTGAGATTAAATAAATAAGTTGAGTACTTATTAAGTAAAATTAAAAAAAAGATGTGTGAGATCCAAACCTGGGACATTAAAAAAGATTTAACTGAGGATAAACTATCTAATTGAAATGGATTTCTATCTAAGTAAATATAAATAAAATATTCTATTTAATATGATGTTAAAATAATATAAATATAATAATAATATAGATTTTGATTAATATCTATAGACCTGATATAGGAAATACAATAATCTAAGGTGGTACATCACTAAACATTATAAAAAAAATTAGGCTCATCTTAGGTTATATACCAAACAAATTTTCACTTTATAAGACCTTAGCGTAGAGGAAAATCTCAACTTATTTGTCCATATTTTTCGAATCGACCTCAAAGCTTATACACCCTTGATCGAGGATTCCTGGGAGTAGTTAGCTCCTTTCAAAACCCGTCTGGCTGGCAAAATTATCCGGTGGGATGAAACAAAAGTTGTCCCTATACTGTGCACTAATCCGCTGACCCAAAATCCTTTTTCTAGACGAGTCCTCGAATGGCATAGATACCATATCAAGATAAGAGTTTTGGACGATGCTCCAACGATTACAAAAAGAAGGCATCACCATCGTGGTATTGACACCTTATATGGATGGAGGCTACCTTATGCAATCGCATCACTCTGTCTACCAGGGAGAGATTTTAGAGATCGATAAACAAAAAAGTGCCATAAAGGCCTATCTGTACGAATTGTTTACCCTACAAACCAAAGATATGTTTGATGTACTCCAGAGCGATAGGATCTTGCCAAAGGTGAAAATAATCTACCCATTTAGCATAACATATCACTTGGTCATGGAATATTCAATCGATGCCAAAACGGTAATAAAAACCTTAAAAGGAAATAGGTTTAAAGGAATTAATTTCTCAAAAATCCCATCCGATATAGAAGATTATTTCATGATCCAAATGACCAAAGCCGTAAAACCCATTCAGATTGATACGAGATGAGTTATATAAACCCTGGAACTCAATGAGCATCTTGGCTGGTTTCAAGGCCGGTCGATTAATCATTTTCGATGTATGCTAGGGAGAGATCTTTGGATTCTTATGAAGATAATGAAGTAGGCAAGACCACAGCGATGCAGATGCTCACCGGCTTGAGCACACCCAGTTCAGAATAGGTCTTTTTCAATGGATACAACGTCTACATCCAGGTCGAATAGATTAAAAAAAATCGATTATATGAGTTAAAAATTCTCCTTGTAGGAGAACTTAATCATCAGAGAAAACATCAGATTTTACAGTGGTATTTATGGCCTGAACACGGACAAAATCAAACAAAATACCGAAGCATTTTCCCATGAATTACAACTGAAATCTCAGCTAAACAAACTAATGAAAAACCTCTCTTTGGGTTTCAAGCAAAAATTAGCTTTCTCAGTAGTCTTGTTGCATTTACCCCCACTTTAGTGTTTTTGAATGAGCCAACGAGTGGGATAGACCCCATAGCGTAGAGAGAATTCTGGGAAATCCTCTACAGAAAATCCCATTAAGGGATAAGTGTATTTCTCAGAACCTAGTATATGGACGAAGCCAAATATTACCATCTGGTTTTTATCATAATCGATGAGGCAATCACTGAACTGGGGAAATCAAGCGAACTCAAAGAAAAGTTTCAAGCTAAAAGATTTGAGCAAGTATTTGTGTCATTGGTGCGCGAAGCTAGACGAAAGAAATGAACCCATGTGAAAACCTTCAATATTTTATACAAAAGGATTGGAAATATATCCTAGGGAATTAGAAGACCTTCTCGATGCTTTTCTTGATACCAATCATGCAGATCCTGATCTTCTGCTTTACCCTATAAGCAATGAAATCAAGCACATCAAGGTGACCATCCTGGATCAAGCTAAAGACGTTTCAATCCGAAAGCTAATCGCCCAGATCTACACCAACAAGTACTTTATCGTCTCCAAAGTTGATCGAAGGAAGGGTGCAAATAGGTCCCACCTTAAAAAGCGGAGGCGACCAATCGGTTTTGATTATTTAAAACAGTTTTGACAGACTCCTAAAGGTTTAAAAGACCCGTGAGTCTATAATTTATAAACGATATTTCCGATCCAAATCTATTCAGAACATTTTCTTATTACATGGAAAACATCATCAGATCGTTTCAAAAAAAAGGTTTTACCATGAAAGCTCCTTGCCTGATCAAGTCCTAAGTCAAAATGCTTTACAATCCTCAATAAATCGGATCCTACAAGTTCGTTCCAGGGATGATTACAATGATCCTCATGCTGATCTGTAGCATGATAATAATTATTTCCATCGTTCGAGAAAAAGAACTCAGTACAATAAAAGTTCTAATTAGCCTCACCCATCAACCCGATTAAAATCATTTTAGCCAAGACTTTACCTAACTCCTCCTCTCGATGAAGAACATCCTGATGATACTACTGATCAGCGTATACTTGTTGAAATCCCCGCTACAAGGAAGCCTCCTCCTGCTCTTGGGAGAAAGCGATTTATTTATCATAACTTACCTCTTTTTGGGTTTGCTCACCTCAAACCTCCCTACATCACAGCAGAGAACCATACTGATCTCTCTAATAGGAATGCTTTTACCTACATTGATTTTCAGTGGTTTTTTATGTTTCCAATCGGAAATATACCCCAGCCGCTACAGCTCATCCCGTTCCTGTTCTCTTAAAATGGTACTACGACCTACTCAAGGGAATCATGATTAAAAGAGAAGGTATATTAGACCTACCCTATCCTTACTGACCATGAGTAGTACACTACTGATCCTGAAGTATACGAAACCTCAAAACGTATCTACCATGAGATCCTTGTGGTTTCTGATCGAAAAAGAATTCCGGTAGATTTTTCGAGATAAATGAATCTCACAAGTGCTCTTCATCGTACCCTTGATTCAGATATTGATAGTTCTAAAAGTGGCCAACTATAAGGTCAAGAATTTAAGGATCAGCATAATCAATTAAGATCGTTTGACACTTTCCGAACAACTCAAACAAAAATTAGCTACTTCGGCCTGTTTCACCTTAAAACATCCGGCAAGCTCTTACCGAGAAACATTGGCCGATGTGCGGGAACATGCATCAGACATCCTACTAGAAATCCTTGATAGATTTTTTTTTTAAAAAAAACAAAAACGACAGGGGTGGTACCCTATTCATCACAGCTAAATGCTATCAATGGGGAACGTTCCAATCTTGAGACGGTCTATCTCTTGCAGGTTATCGAATAATTTCATGAGGATATCATAGTAAAAAAACGCAGCACAAACCCAATCGAATAAGACTTGAAATAAAGTATCAGTACAACTCCCATCTTCAATATTCCCTCTTTATGTCTACAGGGGTCTTAGCAATTCTGCTTACGATGGTCAGTTGTTTAATATCTACCCTGAATATCGTCAAGAAAAAAGAAACCGGAACAATAGAGCAGATCAGTATAACGCTAATCAAAAGATACATCTTCATCTTAGTTGAATTGATGCATTTTTAGATAATGGAAATAATGATTTTTGGCCTAGTTTTAATCATCATTCATCTTGTCTATTGGGTGATTGTTCAATGGTCAATCGGCTTATTGCAATGCTATTCAGTACTGTACTTGAATGTCATTTTAAGCATGGAAGTGTTGATCTCAACCTTATTACAAAATCAGCAACAAGCTATGCTAATCAGCTTCCTTTTTATAATGATTTTTATCTTTCTCAGTAGGATTTAGACACCGATAAGAAGCATGCCCAACACCTTACAAAAAGCAACGCTCTTGAATCCGTATCGCTATTTCATTGAATTGATACGGATAATCATCATCAAAGTTAGTAGCTGGAGAGAAGTATAGCCCCACTTTGCCATTACAGGTGTTTTTGCTATTATGTTTAATAGCGTAGCAGTTTATCACTATAAAAAAAACAGAATTAAAGGGTAATTTTTATGAGTCTCTCAAAGGATTTGGGGCTCTATACACCCAAATATTTTTTTTTGAAAACATTGGATCCACAGGCTGGGATTTTTTTTAAGAAAAAAATGAGGTTTCATAGAGGGGAATACAAAAAAAAATCACCAAAATTGCGGAATTTGTAATGAGAAATATTTCTTTATTTTTTAGTTTTTCTTATGTATTTTAAGGTTGGCTTTATCACAACGCTGACTAAGTTTAAATATCAAGAAAAAGTTCATTTTAAATAGCCCACTATGGAAACACAAGCCGGTAAAACTTCTCTTTTATTCTTGACTACCATAGCTCTGATCAGTGTTGGAGACCTGATCGGATCCGATATGTATTGCCCGAACTGTCTGAGTTGTCAACTTCTTTGATAAAATCACTCATGAGCTGCATCTCACTCTAAGGATTTATCAGATCCTCCTTACCGCTCTAGCCTTTGGATTGTATCACCTCCATATAAAATCTATAAAAACCATCGAAATATGAGACTACAATAAAGAACAGACAAAAAAAGAATATATTCGAATGAAGGTCCCGGTCAGTTCTTCTTATACAAAGCTATTTTGGAGTAATATTTTTTCTCACTTTAAGTTCAAAATAGAAAGAAATACTCTACCCTCTGAGATTTCAAATATTGATTTGAAGCGAAATTTATCAATCTGAAAAATCCCATTATCAATATAGATAAGGTTGCTTCATTTTTTTTAAAAAAAATGTTCTATTAAATGTAATCCACCTACCCATTATATAATACTCGATGATACCCATATCTATTGGATAAGCCTTGAGAAATCCCTACATACGACTGACATACTACCATGACTATAGAAAACATAGGGAACAGCTTTACTCGAAAAAAAAATATTTGAATCGAATGATATAGACTAATTATATAAATAATGACAATATAACAAACAAAAACATCTATACAGTCCCTTCATTTTTTCATACCGGAAAATCCTAAAGAGATCGCTGCTCAAATAGAGCACATCAAGGTATGCATGAAATACAATCCTAATATCGAAGTATTCATATACGTTGATCCTAATACTCAATTGATACAAGAATACAGATACTACCTCATAAATGAGGTAGAGCAAAATTCTATTGCAATGGATAATTTATTAAAAGTATAATAAAAATATCTTTATTATATAATTATAATTATTTTAATATATATAATCAATATAGTGAGATAGTAAAGAGGATCTGTCAATATAGATACATTTCTCGATGAATTCACCTACCAAACAGATAATATAGACAATTCGCAACTTGCTCAAAAAAGGGCCCAAATCATACAAGAGCTCAGAACAAATATCACAGAGAGAATAGGAGTAGGGTTTGCTCAAAGAGGTAGAATCAGAGATTTCAATAATGATCCTAATATTATATCAAGTCCATATTTCAGTACTTATTTAAAAGAGTTGTATCGTCTGGGAAATCTTGATCCTACGCATAACATCATGTTAAATATATCAGTGGAGGGATACGGAGGAACAGACGTCAATACAATCCCTATTCCCGGTAATAGCTAGAGGAGTTCTACGGGAAATAAGCATTCAGAAAAAGCCTGATAAGTATTATCTATACCAAATTATAAACCTTTTAATATGGGGAAACTTGAATTATTATTCAATCATAGTCCTCCAAGATCAAAAATCCCTACTTATAGCGCTTATGGATCTGTGCATGGAGAAATTGAAAAATGAAAATCTATTGACATTGGATAAAACCCAAGTGCTCTTTCACATCAGAGAACAGTCGGAAAGGCTTCTAGTTAATGCTATAGATTACATAGAACACTATGAAATGGAAGGAAAGTTTCCCCTTGGGGAAGTCAAACCATGAAAAACACTGTCGATGCAACAATAACAAATGATCTGTTTAATAGTCAAGAAGAGATATGACTACAACAAGACGAGATCTACTTCTCTCCTAGCATCAATAGATTACCCAAAATCATCTTTATCATCTCTCAATCAGGTAATCTTTATATGAGAACCCTTTTAAATAGAACATCAGGGAAATACAACCCCTTTTTCGAGGATTCCGTAAATGAAGTATCAGCAAAAATAGTAGAAACCTAATATTTCAAAGGAGAAAGGGATCAAAATACTAACTATATAGCTAAACGAATTGCAAGATCCAAATACTACAGAACAGAGACGAGTACAGATCCAAGAAGGGCTACAAGGTTTAAGGGCAAGACAATAAAGGAATAAACCATATTATCTAAACTACAAAGACAAAGGGAACTACTGGTATAAAATGGAACTTAGGATATTACTTATGGTAATCTCGGAGAAGAATTTACATACAATAGGCAATCCCCCCTTCAACTCATCGCAGAATTGATGCTTAAAAAAACCTCATCGCAATTCATGATCCCCTTAGAAGTTACCCATCAAATGTCTGTGCTCTCACCTGAATACGTCCAATGGTCTTTCAGAAGAATGCATATCATGGAAAGAATAGACCTGATGAGAGAAAGCTTTGAATACAGTGTACAATTCATTTTTTTTATTAGACAATAGCGACCTAGATTTAGGGGAAGCAGAATATGTAAAATATCCCCCTAAAAAAATGTCTTGCTTATCCTAAATGCCAAAAAAATGGTTTCGATTTTGTAAAGTCTGTGGTAGATAGAATAAAAATCCTACAAGATCTCTTAGGAGCCTATTACACAGACGACGGTCGTCTTGCTGATAAAAATTACCAGATCATCATCCTTTTGGGCATCAAACAAAGATTTATAAACAATATCTAGATTACTCACTACACAGGTGTCGAATTGGTCTTAAGAGACATAGTCAATACATATGGGAAGACCAAAAAGTAGAAATAGCTCCCGGTATCATGAGTTATGAAATCAAACACGTCAACTTTTCTACCTATATTCTCGAAAAGATCAGTAGAGGGTTTCTCGATGCAGGATTTAGCGTGTCTTGGACGAAGGATTTTTCTATGATCTTATTATCATCGATGCCAAAAACATAAGACATGTGATCTTTATAAACGGGATCACTGTTTACCCTGATAACGTATACACAATGCGTTATTCAAATCGTAAAGGCATTGGACACGATGAGAGTAAGCTAAAGAAGCTACGTATACAGGTACTCACAGATGATACAGCAGTTTATAATGGGATGTTAGATTATGATTATATCAAATCCTGATCCCATATTCAGATCAGGGGCTATCATCCATAAGAACCCGATGAACCCCACCGGATCCTACAATCAAATGATACTCAGATTAGAGGTATCCATAGAGACCTCAAAGAAAGGCATTGAAAGTAAATAAGGCCTGATCATCACAGAAAGTACCGACGCAGCCCTTATACTGGCAGGCAGACCAGGGATGAGATCCTAGCCATCGTCGAACCCAATCTCATCAAAATCGGCGGAGTACAAATACCATTCCAAATGATATTGGTCACCACCTCTAACGAATACAACACTTACAAGAATTCGATTCCAAAAAACAACCCAAGCTCAGCCAAAAAGAACACACAGATACAAAAAAGACTCCAAGAAGACAAGATCCACGTTTTACCTATTGACCTTTTGTAAAAAGATACCAATACATCGGTCAAAAATTATCTGCAAACTACTAAAGCAATAAACCTTCCCCATCAATCTGATCAACATAAGGAAAAAAAAAGAACTTTGAGATCAACTCAAAGCACAAGATCTATAATTGAATAAACAAAAACAAGTGCTAGCCCATTACAGGAACAACATGACAACTCTGATGGACAATCAGACCACATTGATACGAAACATTGATGGAAGCGAAACAATCAATAAGAACATATAGGCTAGTATTCTTCTTGAAAAACCTTCTGTAAGAATACAAAAATTTGGTTTCACTCAAATACTTCTAGATGTTAAACTTCTATCCGCAAGATTTGATGGAGCACACTTGCGATTGATACAAAACAGGCAAATCGAACCTGACCATATCCCCTTATTCAAGACCGTATCATACGGCCCAGAACATGGATAATGGGTATGAACTTCCTCGAAGGACATAACCCAGAAGTACAAAAAATCTAAAGAAGGATATTTATAAATAGACCAATTATACAATAATCCCACAATATAATGAAAACTCAAACTCAGAAGCTGAACGGTTTCTTCAGCCACCAAGACGCCAAAAAGATCAAAAAAATTCCAAGTGGATACAAGCTTATTCTTACCTACAATCGATCTGGCAACTTACTTAAGAAGACATCTAAAAAGAACTCAAATCCGAGTTTTGAACTAACGTAGTCCAGATTATATAAATACTCGCAGAAGAACTCATAAAACGTAAACTCATCAGGGTGAAAGGATTTGAAGTCTTTATCAAAAGGTAAAGAAGAAGAATTCAGACTAAATGCCAATTGTATCATACTAATTATTTTATAACTAGATAATTACAATATCTATAGTAGCGTCAAAACTCTTAATCAACTCAAAGAAGACGAGATATACCTTCGGTTGATCTACATCACCGATATCAATATGAATTCCTTGAATCTAGCAGTAGGGCCAAGTTCTTTTAGCCTTTGGATCCTCTCTTAGATAACACTTTTTCCGACTATGCAGTAAAATTGGTTTTAGTCTCTACTGTTCTTTTGTGAACTGGAGCCTTTCTATTTGACCTAGGTATTGGTATTATAGTATCGATCTACTATACCAACAAAGAAATTCAGGAAAGAAAAATAATCGAAGCAGTCAACAATCCAGGTACCATCTTTATAGATCTAAAAGCCAAAATCAAAGAACATTATTATACCCATGATGACAAAGAGAAATTTTAATTTCCTAGCAGCGTCATCTCTGAAAAGGTGAGCTAAGAACTACCTTGTCAATATTACGTTTATTACTCGATGATCAAGGTATAAGGATATTTTTCGGTCAGGTTGCCTACCAAAAATGGGGGATCAGGCGAGAAAAACGCAAAGAATAGACTTCATTTAACCGTAGTATATGTGAGAGTCAGGATTTACTTCCCCTTCAAGACAAGAATCAAGACAAAGAAAGTTTTGTAAGAACATCCAATCCAGAGAAAAACCCTGATACCCTCTATGAAGTCCGTGATAGCAAAACTCTAATCTTACCTACGAATTCAAGCTTACTATTAGACTTTGTTTATATAAAATTTATCGATGTGCTGATCCATATCTCAAATATCGACCTGAACAAAATACCGGTGGATAGCTCATTGATATCCTATTCAAATTGATATTCAATTCGCGAGAGGTCAGCTCCGAAAAAAAATTGAAACTCAATCAAGAGATGATCAATATTTTAGAAAAGATCCGTCTCTTTGATAAAGGAGTTTATGAGAGGGAACATTTATAAAGGACAAACTGAAAAAAGACACCAAAGAGACTTCCTTATTATTTATCCCAAGATCAGTTGTGAAGAGGTTTATTCACGCTTAGGTAATAATATACTCCCAATCCCAGCACAGAGATCTTAACAAGAGATCAGCAGTAAGGTAGAAATCCTAAATCCAATGCATGCTGACATCAAAAAAGACTCCGGATCTTGGGCCTTTTTTTTTCCCATAAGGTCAGAGTAAATGCACCATACAGAGGGGATCCAATACACAAAAGAAAGCCATCAAAGAATTGTAAGGCCTATTCTGGTCTCCTACCATTGAGTAAAAACGCCTGATCAATCTCGACGGTAATGAACTCAAATAGATCTCGATATGCATAGACATTCTTCAAGACATCCTGTAGAAAAACCTCATCCTCAAATTGAGCAATATTAAAGTGGAATTAGATCGACAAGCAGATAACCTAATCATAAAGGTATCGGGGGGCGTTTTCTCATAATATTAACCTTCAGCATGGAGCAATAGATCCAAACGAGGCTCTTTCAACTTCATTGTGCAACACACACTCGTCAAGAACCAAACCATTTAAATCAGCATCTATTGGACCATAGTCAACTTTAAGAAAAAGTTTTATTGAAAATCCCGCTTCATATTCTACTCAAAGATATACTCGAGGAAAGTTCCATCAAAACATCTTCAAGCTCACTACAAAGGGTTGCTTAGCTATGATTTCCAACGAAAAGAGCTCTTTGCTGCACAAGAGAAAAACAATCCAGCTAGCAAAAAAAAAAAAAATCTACTCTCAGATATCAGATCGACCACCCTTAACAAAGTAACTGGTAATAATACAACCACCGAAGACATAGACGAGTTCAAAATCCAAGTCGGCTTATGCGATAGACTCTATACCAAAACTGGAAATAACTTATTAGGCTCTCCTGACTCGGGTCGGTAGTACCATACTACAGAGTCTCCAAGATGAATACCTATTCAATGTTATCTACCTATCTGATATCAAATCAACCTATGGTGTTGAGCCTACTTGATCAATACCAATGGGTACGAGTGACAATAGAGCCCTAGATCTCAATTAGATATACCAGATCTAGACAACTAGAAATGATACGGCTTCTATGTAAGCGAGATCAAGTAAATGACCTTACTCATGATCAACTTTAATTGTAGCAACTTCTGATCGATCGGAATTGATAGGGATTAAAAATATTTTTACCTCATCTATGACGTAAACAGTAAAGATAAACAAGACCAACCCAAAAGCACTCTAGCTAGATTACCCCTAAATATCTATCTCAATTACCCTGAGAAAGCTACCAATCTCATCTATTATTCACAGATCACTCTGATTTCTGAAGGTGATAAAAAAAACTGAATCTCTACCAAAGGGAAAAATCCAGCAAGCAAGCTCAATTCACCCTTGAGATCGAACAGATGAGTATCGTTGTTAATTTATCCAAAAAACTCAACCGTAAAACCAGACACATATACATCTTAAATAAGAATATCATCACATTATCGAATTATATCAAGAAGATCGGTAATGATCTGAGGATTTGGATTCCTGATTTAAATCTTTTCTTCATTATAAAAGGAGAGTGTCCAAAAATAAACCACTGAACAAAATCTATTCAACGAACAGGTAATCTGGAATATTTGAGTAGGAATAGGAGAAAAAACACAGGCCTTCTACTGATTCGTTATTATCTACGACAAGTTATGAAGATAAGGATAATTCTTAGATTAAGATCAGAAATTTTTATCACAACTCCAAAACGGTAACCAATTCGTCTATGATCCCCGTAAGAAAATCTTATTCATTACTACCAATATCAACGATGCCCAAGATGAGAGGAAAATCCTTCAATCCGAAGTGATAGAAGTTTATAGGATCGAAGAGAAGTTCTATCTCAGTACACAAGAAATTTTTATGTGATTATTCTTCATAGAAAGCCAAGGCCCTATCTATTTGGAAAACCTATCAGAAGCTTTCTTTCAAGACTAAACAAGCTTCATCGCAGAGGAGATGATCCAAACCATCCAAGGAGTAGAGAAGATTTTAGAGTAGGGCGTATATTCTCCAAAGTGGCCATCACTACAGTGATCCCTATCGGTAATTATGGCTTTTTCGATCTGAGGGAGAAAAAATACATCCTCTCACAAGAAGCCATCGACCTGATTTACATCACCAAAAACAAAAACCAAGATTAAATATTTGACAATAAAACCTGAAAGACCAAGCGATAACCACTGCAAAATACCCTGATCTTTATTCATCAGCATATCACATAAACCTGATAAACAATTCAATAACTGGATCTACCGCGATGGAGTATACTTGATTATAGATCAAAAATATAACCCCAAGAGGCCTTAGTTAAAACTTTAATGGATGAAGTGGATAACGTAGACTCAGTCTTTTTGAATCCAGGACAACCTCAAATGAATGAAACCATCGAATTCGGTATCGATAGGCGGAATTATCCCATCACTACGCATTCGTTTGATACATCAGAAGTTTGATAATTAACGGTATATGGTTCGTCTTACGAGAATCTAATAAGCCTGGATATGGCTTTATCTCAATCTGAGGAAAGATTCGCTATTATAAGATACGCTCCCATCTTTACTAATCAAAATAACGATGGAAAAATAAAAATTAACCCTATACAGTTAGTTATAATACATCTAACAATCTCTCCAAGGCCATCTTACGAGACCCTTTAATTAAAAGGGTGCCTGTCGTGATTGGATGGTTTTCCAAAAAATGGATCAATGCAGCTCTATCACGAAATCGAGTCACACGTTTATCAGCAATCGACACCTGATGAAACCGCTCTCCTACCAAAAATAAACGATCTATCACACTCATTTTAGGTAAACGGAAAATCTCCTCATGTGCTTCACAATCAAGCGATCCCAACTCAAACATATCCCCGAGGATGACTGTCTTGTATCCATCGAGTTGAACAAAATTTAAAAGTGCCTCCCGCATACTGCTCGGATTGGCATTGTAAGCATCAAGGATGATCCGAAGCCCTCTCTTTTGGATAAGCTGTGAGCGGTTATTTACTGGTACATACGACTCGATAGCTGATTTGATCCGATCAGATGGGACACCAAAATGATCCCCTATAGCAATGGCTGCCGCCACATTGGTGAAGTTGTACCTACCGATGAGTTGTGGGCGAATCTCCAACCCATCAAAGGCTAACCGAAATGTTGACGGATCGCTCAATTGCCGGATTTGGACATCTACAATAGACCTTTGAGAAAAGCCGTATCGACGGATCCCTTGACTTTTCTCCATCTGAATGGGGTCGTCAGCATTAATAAAAGCCTTTTTATCATGGGATCTCAAATATTGATACAGCTCTGATTTACCACGGATGACTCCCTCAAAACCACCAAATCCCTCTAGATGAGCTTGCCCAAAATTGGTGATATAACCATAATCCGGCTTAACAATGGCACACAAAGATTCGATTTCTTTTTGATGATTGGCCCCCATCTCCACTATGGGTATCTGAACATCGGTAGGAATAGACAGCAAGGTCAACGGTACGCCGATATGATTATTGAGATTACCCTCAGTAGCATAGGTCTTAAATTTTTTGGAGAGCACAGCAGCGAGTAATTCTTTGGTCGTAGTCTTCCCATTACTCCCAGTGATAGCGATAAGAATGATAGAAAGCATTCTTCGATGATAAGCAGCTAAGGTTTGTAGAGCGACAAGACTATTCTCAACCCAAAAAAATCCTTGTTGCATTGAATCACGATATTTCTCACCATCAACCACCGCGGCCAAAGCCCCTTTTGAAAGGGCCTCGGATGCAAAGCAATTACCATCGAAACTTTCTCCCCTCAAGGAAAAAAAAAGACAATTCTTCATAATCTTCCTACTGTCTATAGATACACCACTACTAGTAAGATAAACGCGATACAACTCTTTGATATCCATACCTAATCGGTTGAAAAAGTTCAGTTATCGTAGGCCTAATATTTAGCTCATTGAGCTCCTGTTTAATGATTACCCTGACGATTTTTTTTATTTTTTGTTGACCAATACATCTTAAGCTAAACGGAACCCAAGTCAATTGGCCAATTTACGCTCATCCATGTAGCACTTTGGACAGAATCTATCCAATAAACTCCGTCTTTATACGAAGCACCCTTGATCAGTTGCATTCGATCGCTCACTTGTGAAGTGCGTGACTTTTTATTCTTTACAATATTTACTTTCCCATCAGCTCCTATGATGAAATTGCACATGGGTGCATTATAAAACTTCTCGGTGGCTGATGAAGCCTATTTCAATGCATATGAATCCAATGCTGAGGAGAGATCACCATCTCAGTAATTCCTAACGTTCTGATTAACTTCTTTTTTGATGCTCTCTAGCAAGGATTTATAGATCTTACATCCACCAGCTAAGATATCGTATTCGGACTCGTTTGCAACATATTCAGGCAAGCCATCTTTGAGGACAAACTTTTTGTAGATATTACCTTTGAAATAGTTGATATCATTGGTTTCATTATCGATGATATGACGGTAGACGTCGGTAATCCATTCGGTCACATTGTGCTATACATACCAAAGAACCCCAAATCATTGGGTGGATATCTATTGACTTCATTACTCACAGCGAGGAATCATTACCCAAACACCGTTATAATTACCAAGACCAGGTTTGAAGTTATCCAAAAAATCACCTTTTTTACCTCCTTTGAAAGTATGTACAATTTGCTCTGATAGTACTTGCCTTTCTAGGGATTGTATGACTTGTTTTAGAGCAAATCCAAAGCAGTCTGTTCCCATTCAGCGTCGCTAGTCAAAAGGAATTTGGAGAGGAGGAGACCGTCCTATTTGCCTAGATATCTCAAACGGGGATTTTGAGCACCACTCGGTACTTGAGCAGCTTTACCTGGATCAAGCACATTGGAATTTCTATCAAACATTTGTTGAGATCTCCTCTTGTAAAGCTCCGTATCAAAATACTTGGTATCATAAACCATCTCATCGTAATGATAGAGATCTTGAAATAAAAAACTAGCTTTGATTAAAATATTTCCATTGGAACGGTCAGTCAACCGATCGAAAAAATGCTGGGCTTGTATTCAGCTCATACCTACAACTGAGTAATTATTAAAAGTTGGATGGGTGAAATAATGGTTAACGTAAAAATCGTTCCTTATCAATTTTCTTTTTCAAAGGAAGCACTGACTAAAGCATTTCAAGCCAAATAACTATGGTAATCATAATTGGTCACCTCATCCTCCTTTATATAAAAGGAGGAGACTTTTACATACGTACAGACGGATTATTCCAATCCTGGAGCACATCGTCCTGAGTACGTCCCATCGTGATGGGTACCACACCTTCTACATAGACTATAACAGGTAACTTGGGGTCTTTGACTTTATTTGTAGTACCACCCCTATCGGGGATCATTCACCTTTCATCCGCTCAAACTCTTGCTACTTTTTTTACTATACAAACAAGCCATCATCAAAAGCAAATTCAATACAATTGCTATCAATAAAAAGATCTTTTCCTTTATTATATCATGGGGTTTTCTCGTTCTATTTGAAATATAAAAATAAACGGAATTATCTATTGAAAAACAATTTTATACCTCCAGCCCCCCCCACCTCACACAGAACTCTCTCACATAGGAGAAAATCTTGATTTTTGAGGAAAATATTTCATGAATGAAAAGGATAATTCTCATTTTAAATATATTAATACTATTGAGTTTCATCATAATTATAGAAAAATATATAAAACGGATCATAGCACACAGTTTCATTATTTCAAAGAGTAGCTCCAGATGCTCAGTCAGGAGGCATGGTTGATATAAATGTACCTACTATCCCGATGGTTTTTAAAAATATTGGAATCCAGCAAAATACTCCTTATCTAAGTAGGATCACCAATGATATGTTTCTCCTCTACACGGTCTTTCATTCCATCTTGGATGAAGAAGAGAGAAGCACCGTAGGGACAAGTATTTACTATTCCAAACAAAGAAAATCCGAATTAAAGGACTATCTGGGTAGGGAGATTATCAACATCGGCACTTCGAACTCCAACGAATTTTCAATCGATGTATCTTACGGATTGAAGATTTCTAACTTCTATACCATGTCTGTGACGATACGGTACATCCGTTTGGATTTACTCAACAATTTAGCCAATCTAGATCCGGTAAAGTGTTAAGGGGTTAAAGTAGCCAAATTCATTTGAGGTGATATCTCAAGCTACTATGAATGTAAAAGAAAAACTATAGGAATTTCGATAGAATACTAGATATAATGTTTAATATTAGTAATATAGATCAAAAATTGACCTATTTTGACACGGAAAATAAAATGGTCTCAATATATCTACCAAATTACGTATAAGAAGGAATTATGACTTTATTTTCGATGAGACGAATCAACTGGTTATAAGTTTAGAGTTAAACAAATTGCTCATCCCTTCACCAGGTGTGAATGGACGTAAACTACAAAAAATGTTATTCAAGGAATATTCAATTTGTTTGCATATACTCCTGATGGTTTGAGTGAAAAGTTGCAAGAAATCATTTCCAATCTAAAGTTGGAGTACCCTTTCATCTAAGCTTTCAAACTCAGAAGTGATTATTTCTACAAATCACTTCAGAAAAGAGGACGTCAATATACCCCTGTAGGTATAGGTATGAATTACAGTGACTTTGAATTTAATGCTTCTTGATTTGATCCCCACAAGCCCTAGTGGAAAGAACAATCCTTTGGGCAACAATTTGAAGTTTGCCCTCACCTGGAGTTTTGGGAGCATGGTGAACTTTTTCTAAAACGATAAAAATTTTCAATATAAATCACTCGACTTCAATCAGCAGGATGAAGATCTTTGGTCAACCTTTCCCTCAAAAGCTCAGCAGTAGGGACAAGTGTCCGCTCTTGATGTCTGACATAAGAAATATGACCAGTTCGTTCAGAGACAACGATACAGATGGCATCACTTCTTTCGCATAAACCCATCGCTGCCCTATGGCGAAAACCTAAGAAATTGGGGAGGTCTTTCCTCTCTGTAGAAGGTAATGCAGCTCGTGTTTTAACAATCCTATCCCCTATGATGAGAATGGCGCCATCGTGCAAAGTACTAGTCCTGGGGAAAATATTTTCTAAAATAGAAAATGTTACCAATATATCTGCTACATCTCCATTTCTAACGAGTTCATCTATAGGCTCTTGTACTTGTATTGCGATCAAGGCACCGATCTTTTTATCTGAAAAATTAGTACAAGCTTGTACAAGGTCTTCTATCGTCTGATCTTTTGAAGACAAATCCAAACGTTTTCCAAATACAAAACGCCTGATCTTTCTGATAAAGGATCGGCTTCCCAGGGTCAACAAAAACCGTCTAAGTTCTGGCTGGAAAACGACGATCAAAGCTACAAATCCTACACTGAAAATCCTATTCAGAATCTCATTGAGTAGGACCATATCAGAAGATTGTATAAATTTCCAGCAGACAAACATGATAATGATTCCATAAAAGATGTTTAATCCTACCGTACCCCTCACAAGACGATAGATTTGGAATAATACAATAGCTACCAGGAGAACATCAAAAAGATTAGTTATGGATACCTCTATTAAGTCCAACAGGATTTTTTTTTCGAAGATACAAAAAATACACCATATTAAAAAAATATTTCATATTATTACAAATCAATAACTAGATTTATACTCATTCACTAGCTTTATACATTCTAAGGCTTCTTTAACATCATGCACGCGTAAAAGATTAGCACCCTGTAACAAGGTTAAGGTATGCATTACAGAAGTCGCATTCAAAGCTTCAATAGTAGAAATGTCCAAAAATTTTTGAAGCGTAGATTTTCTCGAAAGACCTATCAAAACCGGATGAACTCCAAAGCCTATCAAGGATAAATGTTTTACCATTTGAAAATTGTGTTTGACAGTCTTCCCAAAACCAAAGCCCGGATCAAGTATAATATCATCGACTCCTAATGCTCTCAAACGAGCTATTTTTTCGGAAAAAAATCGATTAATCTCGATGATGATATTATCATAATAAGGTGCATCTTGCATATCTTCAGGCCTGCCTTGAATATGGCCTAAAATATAAGGAACCCTTAACTGGGCTACTATCTCAAACATATTTTCATCCAAAGTCCCACCTGATACATCATTAACCATCACAACCCCAGCCTCTACCGCGACCCGAGCCACTTCACTTCTAAAAGTATCTATTGCCATACGAGCCTGCGGGAAGTACTTTGAAATCAATTCAATGGAACCAATCACACGTCGGAGTTCTTCTTCTAGAGGGATAATCTTAGCCCCGGGACGAGTCGAATGCCCTCCAATATCTACGAAGTCCGACCCCTCCTCCAACATACGCTCTACCTGCTGGAGCATATCGGATTTATGAACATATTTACCACCATCGTAAAACGAATCGGTCGTGAGATTAAGCACTCCCATCACTCTAGGGACAGTCAAATCGACCAAGCTGCCTGCACAACAAATTGTCACCCTTTTTAAATTAATCTTAATTTTGAAACGAATTTAAATCTTATGGAAAAAACTCTGATACAGTTTCATTCTATCACTAGCCGGTGCAGGGAACTTTTCGAAAAGAAATTACAAGATTACGGCAGTTCCTGGCGGATCTTACGTACCGCTTCTGTAACCGATCAAATCTTCATCAAAGCTAACCGTATACGTAGCATCCAAGAAAAAGGTACCCAGAAGGTAAATGAAGATATCTCAGAGGATTTTTTAGCCATCGTCAACTATGCAGCCATCGGATTGATACAGCTTGAAAAAATCCCTACCCTGGAAGCAGACATGTCTTATAAAGAAGCTCTGGTACACTACGGCCAGCAAATCGAAAAGGCCAAAGCACTGATGCAGCATAAAAACCATGATTACGGAGAAGCTTGGCGCGAGATGCGTTTGTCCTCCATCACCGATATGATCTTACAAAAAATCTTACGCATGAAACAAATCGAAGACAATGCAGAAAAGATATTAGTCTCAGAAGCCCCCGAAGGGCACTACCTGGACATGTTAAATTATGCAGTCTTTGCGCTGATCAAAATCTATGAAGCGAGGAAGAGTCTTTAATCCTTAGAAATTACCCTCACAATACTTAACAACCCACCTATGAAACATCCGACCATCTTCTCACGTATCTTCTTCGGTATCCTATTTATCCTATCAGGTTGGGTCAAGTTACTCCGATCCTATAGGGTTTTCATATAATCTCGAGGAATATTGCTCTTCTTCAATTTTTGACATCCCATTCCTTATAGGCCTCTCTTTGATACTGTCTGTGCTTTTATCCCTCTATGAATCCTTTCTCGGACTGATGTTGTTATTGGCTATTGCTAAGAAGTTTACCATCATTAACCTATCCATCTTGATATTATTTTTCAACTTTCTGACCTTTTATTTGGCTTATTTAGATAAGGTGACCGACTGTAGATGTTTTGAAGACACTCTACCCTTGATACCTTGATAATCTCTTGGGAAGAATATCTTATTACTCTTTTTCATTCTGCCTCTGATCAGAGGTCAGTTACACATCCGACCATGGTTCAATAAAGGGATCAATACAATATTTCTATTAATTAACTTGATAGGCCTCTCAGAAACCGCCTATAGAGGGGGTTATGCATCTCCCTATGATCGATTTCAGACCCTATACTGTAGGAAAAAACATCAAGGAATAGGTCAAAAACAGCTGAAGAACTTGGGATCGACCCACTGCAATACCAAATTCCCTACACTCTCAAAAACACTCAAGATCAAAGCGAAAAGACCGTCACTGACAAAGAATACATCGACAAAAAAAACTATAGACAAACTCCTACTGGCTCATCCAATCAGACAAGATAGTTCAGAAAAAGATCAAAAACGGTTATAATCCTACAATCTACGACTTTGTATTGAGAAAAAGCGAGAAAGACACCACTAAAGAGATCCTCGACGAACCCCTTACTTTATTAGTGATCTGTTATGATCTCTCAAAATCCAATCTCAACAGAATCAACAAAATAAAAAAAATCTATCACATCGTGACAAAAAACTCCTATCCGGCTCATTAGATTATCCTCTTCAGAAACCTCAGGACAATTCGGTCCATCCTGGATTTTTGGTGATGCCACTCTCTTGAAGACCATTGTACGATCCAATCCAGGTCTCGTGTTACTCAAAAAAGGTATGGTCTTCAAGAAATGACATTGGCGGGAGAGACCTACTCTAACAAAATTTCAAAGATTGATCGACCAAAAATGATCCTATTCCTATAGAAGAATTGATCCATAGCTTACTGATATTATGAGGAATAATCAGTATCGTATTCCTACTATTTCATATCTTACTGGGTGATCCGGAACACATGATGCTCGGCCAATATGAAAATTCGGGACAACTGAACCATATTCGCCACTAACTGGGAATTGACCAACCTATTTGGAAACAATATCTTTACTATCTGATAATCTCTCTCACCTTTCTCGCTCCACGACACTCAGGAGGAAAACAATTACCTGTTTCTCGATCGGAAAAAATATAGTTTCCCTCCCCTTGTTCCATTTCAAATGGAAAGCACTCGTATTGAAATATTCCTACCTACCTCAGTCCTTCCAAAGGTAGTAAAATATCTCAGATATCTTAAAAAAAACCTTTATCTAAAATCTTTATTTTAATCTTCTTATCCATGGGTATAGCCTTTCTCTTACGTCTTATTTTGGGTACTTTGTGGCCATCCGAAAGGATACTTGCTTAGACCGTCTACTACTGATCACTACTTCTATAGGGGTGAGTCTACTCTCGTTTTTTTTGGTCATCATCTTGGTGGGTTATTAACATTTATATGGCAGAAATACACAGGATTTAACATGACGTATAGACTATACGAATTTAATAAAATTGGTGACATCAATCAACTTGTAATAAATATATTATCATTACATTATTGATAATAATTATAAAACCAATAGTCGTCATCATACAACTTATGAGGAATTTTTACTCGAAGTGTTTCAAGAAGATTACATCCGCACAGCACGAACCTAAGGATTAATCCTTTTTAAAATCATACAAAAGCATGTTCTAAAAAATGCTTTGAACCCAATGATCATTACCGCTTCGATGCTAGCTGGGACTGTCTTTATTGAACGGATCTTCAGATGGGAACGGATTAAGGAAAAAGATTGTACAAGTACTCAATACCTTAGATTTACCTATTATCATGGAATCCGTAGTGACCATCACTTGTATATTTATACTCGTCAATCTTCTGATAGCTATTTCTATATCATGTTATATCCACGCGTCAGGGATTAATTGTTATAAAACAAAACAACCTCCAAATCCTTCGAAAGAATCAAAAACTTCACTTACTTTTGAGGCAATAAAGAAAAGCCCTATGAGGCAAAAGATCGTAGTAGGCAATTGGAAGATGCATCATCAGCTTGAAGAGACTCAATCCTTCATTCGGGATTTTTTGAAGGCATATCCCACACCACACTCTCAAATAGAGGTTGTCATAGCACCGGCCTATCCCTTTCTGTGCACTGCAAGCCAAATATGCCAAGAAAGTCCTCTGCACATCGCTGCGCAAAATATGCATCAAGCCGATCAAGGGGCTTACACTGGTGAAGTATCTGCTGCTATGTTACGATCGATCGGCGTACAGAAAGTCATCCTTGGACATAGTGAACGCCGTGAATACTTTTTTGAAAACGATGAACTTCTTGCTCAAAAAGTCATCCAAGCATTGAAATATGGATTAGAAATCATCTTTTGCATTGGAGAAACTTTCAATCAAAGGGAACAATGCCAACATTTTGATACGATAAAATCACAACTTGAAAACACACTCTTCTCTCATCAATCACAAGAGCTCAGACCGATCGTCATCGCCTACGAGCCTATATGGGCCATCGGAACAGGACAAACCGCTACACCCGATCAAGCCCAAGAGATGCATGCCTACATCCGTCAGATTTTTTCAGAAAAATATGGCGATGCCACAGCTTCTGAACTCCACATCTTATATGGTGGCAGTGTAAAACCTGCCAATGCTCGAGAACTCTTCTCTCAAAAAGATATAGACGGTGGGTTGATCGGAGGAGCCTCGTTGAAAGTAGCCGATTTCCTTGAAATCATCCAAGCTTACTGAGTCTCATCGCCTACCACCTTTTACGTTTCTTCTTAGGTTTTGGTTAGGAAAAAATAAAAACCCATCATTGAAAGGATAGACACTATCAAGCCGACTAGTGTGTGCAAAATCTTGATAGATCAACCCCTATATTTGGCATAATGCAATGTGACAACCATGCTGTCAGACTTTTTTTAAAAAAAGGGCGGTAGTTATTTCTATCGATTTTCTAGATTCCCAAGTAATCTAATCAAAAGGGAAAAATTATCATCAAACTTCCCAGAAAAAAAAATGACTTGATCCCCCTGAAGAGGGATACGTAAAAACGTAGGTTTAAAGTTTCCATAGATATTTCTTACCTGACAATATACAGCATCAAACACTACATTGACAGGCTAATACGTCTCATCTTTTCTTCAAAAAAGACAAAAGAGATGCTTAGTAATCTGATATCCCAATACAACCACAATGATAGCCAGTATTAGATTGATCAACAAAGACCAACTGTACAAAATTCGGTGCGTGGACGACATAACTCCCCACTGACTGCAGTGTATTGAATTTTTCTCTGAAAAAAAATATATCAGAAGATATTTACTATAGAAGATCAAGCCCGTTATGAGCAAAATAGTAAAACATATCCCGATGAAAAAAAACAAAGAATTTCACCACCCTACCATGGAAAATGTTTAATGAAAATGCAAAATCCAAGAAGTGAGAAAGCACTCTTGAGAGATTGCTTTCAAAATATCACAAGACACAAGATCGACAAAAAGCTTGACCATCTGCTCCTTGGTTCTCACATTAAAAAAAAGAGCTTTATTGATTGCAATCTCGTCAAAATGATAGATTCAAATCTCATTCCTGGGAAAATGCTGTTGTACGTTTTAGATCGCACGGTTCAAGAAAATATCGCCCCTTCTTGAAGGATCCAAATAGATGTAACGGGTATACAATAAATCGTCTATCTCATTATGGAAAATCAAGAGAGTCCCACTCAAAGAGAGAATCAGCAAAAAGAGACTAGCAATCAAATCGGTTTAAGAATGCAGAACAAAGATTTTCTTCAAATTGAACATCAAAAAAGTCATCAATATACTTTACCAGAAAATAAACATCAAAACTCAAACGTCAAACCGAGATTATATCTAACACTGTTACCTTTGATGTAGGGGTCATCCCACCCCATCCGCATAGAGGTCTAGCTATAATAATCAGTATTGAAAAGATTCTCAATCCCTAAATATATCTTGATATAGCGGATGAGTCTATAAGAAGTAAACAGATCGATCAATTTGATAGGAGGTACAGGAGCTTCATTTTTCACATATCGGTCAGTATTACGTCAGGATAAAAAACCCTTCTCAAACCATGAAACACTCCTGATAAAAGGATTTGAAGGAGATCTTTGTGATGATATTGAACATAGGTAGTGACCACCAACGGTGGTATACGGAGAGAATTGATAAAGCTTTCGTACCAGTCATCACCATTCTTATCCAACTTATCCTGAATGTAAGTGATAGTTCATCCGAATGGTACATCTTCTACCAGATAAACATTCGATCGGAAATCATAATTATAAAAACAATCAGGAGCCTTATCAATACACAATAAATACCCCCTTTTTTTTCAAAGTAGCACCCCATTAGGAAGTGCTGAGGAAAGCACTCAGAAAGAAACGGAAATATTTACTCGAAGGACTATCAAAACTGATCTCATAATTGTTAGCGAGACAACCTTCACCTCAGGCTTTATCTTTGAGACGATATGTATCCTCTGTCGCTCTTAATAACCTTCCCACATCGCTGATAGAAAATTTCTATAAGAAACTGATGAAAGGTTTGAAGACTTGATATTAATTGTATAGAAAATCGACACTAAACACAGTAGCCTTGTACCTCAAACATCCCCCCTTAAGAAAAACACCTTCCTTTGAATTTCCATTACTATCAATCTGGTACAAAATGGTGTAATCGAATACTTTTATAATGATGTTCTCGAAGCTTATAACTCCTTTAAAGACCCAATCTCTATAGAGGTTATCTTCAATTTGGTATATGAAACGATTTTTCGCATATTCAATTCAGATGCCCAAATCCATCCTATTTATTAAATTTTAGACCGTCTTGTCATTGATTACATCCAATTCATAGATCAAATTATCTTAAAAATGATTAGAAAGACCAAAACGAGTATTGAAGTTGACTAGTAAACCTTTTTTTTTACAAACTTCAGCTGCGATTACTCACTTCTGCTTTCATTTTTGTTTGAATCAACGAGGCTTTTGTTATAATAAAATACATCACAAAATTGTTGTAAACATAGGTCTAGATTCAAATAGGTCATATTGTAAAAGAACTTACGAGCAGTATACTTCAGCTAAGTATTAAAATTGTAAAGTGTCCATTGCGAATCACCTTGGTCTTCCCTTAAAACACCTATAACCAGCCCCATACATCGTATCCACCTGTCTAGTTTTTATAATGGGTATGTTGGAGAGAGAGCGATAATAATTGGACATCGATTCTACCCGTTGATTTAGCGTAATATTATAACCAAATTTGCCTAAAATATTATAAGTATGACTCTCTCCCAAACCATAAAAAATGAAAATCACTTCCCCCCGTGCATAGTAAAGCACACCTGTTTACCTGTAAAGCCCAGTGATGATATAATCAAATTTTCTCGGTTTCTTAGGAAACTACTAACAAACATCCCTACCTATACCATTTTTAAAACGGGTCAGAGCATAGGTATTCTCCACACGGGTAAGATTTGAAAATGGTTTATTCTTTTTATGCTTTTTGGTGATATAATTAATGAACCCATCATCCGAATCATTCCCATAGATCACAATAACACCTTTGATAACCTCTATGCGCTCCAAGACATTGGGATCAATAAAGTTGATATCGTGAAAGATATTACACAAAGGAGTAGACTGAAGGATTCCATCAACCAATACCAAGACATTGCATCCCCGCAAACTCTGAATGTTCTTCGTCTGACCAGTTTTCATAGCTATCCAGGTACTTGATCCAAGATCCACCCTTGGTTGATATTGAATGATTGACGTTGCTCTATTTATGCCGCATTTAAAACAGGCACTGCAAAAGGCCCTTATTCAAAGTTTCTTTGGGTATACAAAGCACTGACCACAACTTAGCTAGAATCATTCGGTATAGCTACAACCGAAAGTCCAATAAGGATCGACCATCCCTTCTTGATCTGAATGTATCGAGCTACTTCTTGATAGGAAGGGAAATTTATCTATACAACATAACGGCCAGAAGCTAATTCTTCCAATTGATAACCACCCTCATCATCTATCAAAGCAGCATCCATATCCTTCAATAAGAGTTCTGCATCCACTATGGGTAAACCCGATTGCGGATCGGTAATTACACCAATAAGCTAGATTTTAATTTGTACAGACAAACTGAAACTCATATTCAGAGCTAGAATTAAGTAAGAAGTTTTATAATTAATATTAATAAATTTATATTTTATATAAAAAAAATCAAAATATAAAATAGTATTTTTAAAAAATAAATAAAGAAGTCATTTTATATTAGATAGATATATCGAAAATATCTAGCTTTGTAAAATTAACATTCGTACCATCAAAATAATAACAAACTGCATATCCAACCAGATCGTATAAGGAAAATTAAGACCATCATAAAGAAAAAAATAGGAGGAAATTCTCAAATTTCTATTTATAATAATGATTTCAATACTTTTGAATTTGTTATTGAAACACTGATAGAAATCTATGATCACAAACCGGAACAAGCCGAACAATGCAGATGGATAATCCACTTTAAAGGAAAATGCGAGGTAAAGAGTGGAATAATAGAAAAGCTTTACTATATATAAAAAAAACTATTAAACAGGTGATTAACATCTGATTTATCATCATAATCAAATATAATACATCAAAATACACTTCTCACATGCATGAGAGGTCAATTTCATGATACTCGTCAGACTTATGAAAGCGCTTCTTTCACTTACATGATGGTGAGATTCTTTAAGATGTGTATAAGATCAATTCGAAATCTTAAAAATATTAACCCACAGGGTCCTCATTAGGTATAATAAAAGGCTCATTGCAATAATTTCGATTTTTTCTTTTTTTTTCCAAGACCTTTTGATCTAATCGATGCTTATCGGGTACGTTATGGAGAGGGAACATTAGCATATCCGATTTTCAATATTTCAAAGATCTACTGTAAATCTTGTTCGAAGGAATTAAAATTGATTGAATAGGTCTATTTCATCAACAACTTTTTAATATATTTTTTAACTTCACTAAATGAATTATGAAAATCGTGAAACATCCTCTTTTTCAACAAAAATTCATCAGACAATGAAACGTCTTTTTATTATTGGGGTCATGTATTGGTACTTGTTACATCTGTATGCATAAAACATCATATCAGTCCGTGTGCTCAGTGAAGAAGATGCAAAACCCCTATTCAACGCTATATCCACAACGACGAACTTCATCTAAAATACAAAACAGACCACGATGGAAACTTCCACATCGATCTATCAAGTAAAAATGATCTCACACTAACAATCTCCGCCCCAGGTCATGTGCCCGGAATCTTACAACCGAGATCAAAAAACAATTTTTATGAAAAATATCTCGACAAGGTAAAGGGCATCTGGAATAATTCATCATTACTGCAGTATCATTTCTAAAACGCAAAAGATCGGTGAGTAGTCACGTAGTGAATAAATGGACTGATATTTAATTAAATAAATCAAACAATATCATTGATACACTTAGAATCAACCCTTCGGTCTCTCAGATTACTACTAGGCGGCAGTGTTTCAAAACCTGTCATCAGGGGCTTAGGATACAATCACGTAGTTATAACTAAAATAGTATCAAGCAAGAAGATCAACAATGGGGTGAAGAATATGGCATACAAATCAATTCCAATGATCTAGATCGCATCGAAATACTGAACGGACCTTCTACACACTCTTATTTAGATGTGATGCTTTTGGGTAGTGTCATCAACATTAGTACAGAAAAACACCTTTCTAAAACACTGTACACGGAAAAATCCCCTCACAATACCAAACCAACAATGGCCTTAGTGAGATTGCTTTCACAGAAGAAGGAAGATTATAAAATCTCTTCTGGTATACCTCCCTATCCACATTAAATGCTAAAAACTACACCAAAAAGTACAACGGAAGAGTATTCAATACAGCTTTTGAAAACCTCAACTTCAGTGGCAGCCTAGGTTATCAATATATCTGGGGGGACAACTCATCTATTCATGAGCGGCTTCCACGAAAAATCAGGAATCAACAATGGAGAACGAGATGAAAACGGGAAATTCACCCGTAAAGATACCTCTAGCGAAACCATCCCTTTATCTGATGAAGCATTGAAACTTTATCAGATTTTCTATCCCTATCAAAATCTGAGTCACTACGTGTTTCATTTGAAACAGGATATCCTCCTTGTACGTCATAAAGTTAAGTTGAATCTAGTCTACGAACGCAACAACCGACGCGAACTAGAATATACCAACCAAATCGACTAATTGTTCTTAGAGACTTACAATTACTATCTCAAGTATCAATTTAATTATTTTAAACTATTTAAAGTAATTATATTAATAAATTATATATTTAATAAAAGCAATAGTCTATCGGATAATATTCTGATCCCCAAGTACTATTTTCTCGATGTAAGTGGATTGATCCATGTGATGAAAACTTTCAAAAAACTTCATCTCAAAGGTGGTTTACGTTATAATATAGAGGACTTCATTTGATACCTAAAGATATTTTTACTAGTCTGAAACACCCTTTTGATGCGATGAGTGACAGGGCAAGATTTTCCTATAGCCTATGATCGAATGGATATTCAAAGCTAATTATGATAGGGAATTTCGAGCGCTTAGCTTAAGAGCTGAGTGCTGATAGAAATTAATATCGGTTCCAATAGATTTGAAATAGGTAATTTTGACCCCCATTCGGAAAGCAACCATCAGATCGATATTGGTGCTTTGTACGATAATAAAATCCTTCACATAGAACTCTCAGCTTTTTACAACCGAATTCATGGCTTCATCTTTTCTCGTAGGATGGTAGATACGGCTAGTCTTCCCGAAAAACGCAACAGCTATGAGGTCTTTCAATATTATTAGAATGATGCCCAACTCTATGGAGTGGAGATCTTATAGAACTTCAATCCAGAAGGATTGAGTTAGTTGCACTAGAACAATAGCTTGGGTCTTGTAAAGGGTCAGTTTATCCAGGCCAAAGCGCCAGTCCATCAATACATCCCACGGATCCCGGCAACCAAATAGCATAGCGAATTACAAATCAAATTTAACCGTTGGGAGTATTTTATGAAAAAGACATTTTTGAAGTTGGGTTATACTCAATATTTCGCTCAAAACGAGATCTTCTCTACTTATAATACCGAGATACCTACGTCTGCTTGCGGTATTTTGCATACGGGTATCGGTACGATTTTCACCGACAAGAAAAGGAAAAAGTTATTTGAGTTATACATCCTCGGGGATAATCTCATAGATGTGTCTATCCAAAGCTATTTGGATCGATATAAGTACATAAGTAGAAATCCCATCATGAGTAGACAGGAAATGTTCAATATGGGACGGAATATTACCTTCAAACTAGTCATCCCTCTAAAAATCTTTTAAAGAAACAATTGGCCTTGAGCGATATGTTTAGATCAAGGTACGGAACAAATCTGGATTTTCATTGATATATTGGAAAGGGATCTGGTATTTTTTCATCCTTTCCATCAAGCCTGAAGAATCATTTTTATCCGTCAGTTCTATCCCGATCACTGCTGGTCCTTCTTCTTTGGAAGTTCTTTTCGAGTATTGAAAATAGGCAATGTCGTCCCGAGGTCCAAGGATTTCATTGACAAACTCTTTCAATGCTCCTGCCCGTTGCGGAAATCTTACGATGAAATAATGCTTAAGTCCTTCATATAGGAGCGATCTTTCTCTGATCTCTTCGGTACGCGTGATATCATTGTTCCCACCGCTGAGGACACATACAACATTTTTCCCTCGAATCGCATCTGCATAGAGATCCAATGCTGAGATAGAGAGTGCACCAGATGGTTCTGCTACGATAGCCTCCAGGTTATAAAGGTCTAGAATCGTGGTGCAGACTTTGCCTTCAGCAATAGTTTTGACATCGTACAAAACTTTTTGACAAATATCGAAAGTGAGTTCACCAACCTTTTTCACTGAGGCTCCGTCTATAAATCGGTCGATGTGTTCGAGAGCCACTACCTTTCCTTCTGCTAAAGAACGACTCATCGAAGGGGCTCCCTTAGGCTCTACACCGATAATCCGAGTCTTGGGGCTCAATTGTTGGAAATAACTCCCAACACCTGCAGCTAAACCACCTCCACCAATAGGGAGAAAGATATAATCGATAGGGGTTTCAGCTCCCTGTAAAATTTCTAAACCCACAGTGGCTTGTCCTTCTATGATCTTAGCGTCATCAAAAGGATGAATGAAGGGGCTTCCATTTTTTTTATGATCTTTCAAAGCCTCGTGATACGCCGCATCGAAGTTATCTCCGGCAAGAGTGATCTCGATATGGCCCTTACCAAACATTTTTACCCCTGCTACTTTTTGTTTGGGCGTAGTCACAGGCATATAAATCTTGCCAAAGATTTGTAGTTTTTGACAGGCATGAGCCACTCCTTGGGCATGATTGCCTGCACTAGCACAGATGATGCCTTTTTTGAGTTGTGAGTCCGGAAGGCTTCTGATCTTATTATAGGCTCCTCGGATCTTATAAGAGCGTACAAGTTGTAGGTCTTCTCTTTTTAAAAAAATATGGGCTTGATGCCGCTCTGACAGCATAGAATTCCTCTGTAAAGGGGTATCATAAAGGATCTCCTTGAGCGTGTTTTGGGCGCTTACCACATCTTTTACGGAGGGGAAATAAGTTGTTGTGATTGTTTTCAATGTCTTTTCAATTGGGCCATTCGGAAAGTACACCGGCACGGCAGGTTTGAAACAATAAGGAATCCCAGACTTACCCATTGGATAAGCTGGGAAATATGAGTCTTGTTGTGCTTAAGACTGTATGGTATTGAAGCCATAAGCCTTGTCGGATGTTGTTGAAGGATTGTCAATGATTTTAGATCTGAGCTTACGGACAGTAGCTCCTACTTGCCATAATTCGCTTTCGTTGAGTGTCTTAAGTTCTTTTTGGAGTTTTGAGCGGTAATCAGGTTGACTATTAGCTGTGATGGTACGTTCAGCCTCCCGACCTGAGGCTACTTCTTCATAAAGTGCTTTGAACACAGGTAAAGTAGCATCTCTAAATTTTTCCCACCAATCTAGGGCACCTCTTTGGGCTGTGGTCGAGCAATTGGTATACATCCAATCCATACCGTTTTCGGCTACCAATGGCATAAGACTTTCGGTCAATTCTTCTACGGTTTCGTTGAAGGCTTCTGAAGGAGAGTGACCATGCTCTCTAAGTATTTGATATTGGGCGGAAAAAAGTCCTTGGATGGCCCCCATCAGACTACCTCGCTCGCCCGTGAGATCTGAATAGACTTCTTTCTTGAAGGTAGTTTCAAACAGATAACCTGATCCGATACCAATACCAATGGCCAGGGTCCTATCTTTAGCCTTACCGGTGTAGTCTTGGGCAATAGCATAACTCGAGTTAATCCCTCTACCCTCTACAAAAAGCCTTCTCAAGCTGGTACCTGAACCCTTAGGTGCCACTAAAAAAATATCAATATCTTTGGGCGGGACGATGTTGGTCTTGTCATTGTACGTCATCCCAAAACCATGGGAGAAATATAAAGATTTCCCTTGGCTAAGGTAGGGTTTTATACTAGGCCAAACGGCGATCTGCCCAGCATCAGATAGCAAAAACATCAAAATGGTAGCTTTTTTAGCTGCTGTTTCTAAAGGGAACAAGGTTTCTTCTTCTACCCAACCATCTTGAAGAGCTTTTTTCCAAGAGGTAGAATTTTCACGTTGTCCGACGATGACTTTAAATCCGTTATCACGCAAGTTCAATGCTTGTCCGGGTCCTTGTACACCATAACCTAGTACAGCGATGATCTCATTCCTTAAAATTTCCTTTGCTTTTGAAAGGGGAAATTCCTCTCTTGTCACAACATCTTCTTCTACGGAGCTAAATTTTAGTTTCATAAACAATTGTTTTTTCTTTGAATAATTATTTCTCGATCGTATCATAATATAGCTATAGGGAGGCGGATATTTTCCCAATTGATAGGCTGGGAAAATTCTTCTGCTTCTTCCTGATAATAAAAAGCATAACTCACTCCAATCAGTTTTTCGATTTGCTTGATGAGATGATCTATTTGACCATCAATGCATTCCAAATCTATGGTATAACGTAAAACCTCAGGAGTTGCACCTTGACAAACATTCATATTTTTAATGGTTAAATTTCTTCGATTGAATATGATCAGGATACGACTGAGTAATCCTGAAAAGTCATTAGCTAAAATCATGATCCTAAATTTTTTTTTCATAATAGATTGATTTTATATTAAACGAATTTCATCTACAGCAGCTCCGCTAGGGATCATTGGGAAAACATTGTCTTCTTTCTCTACAACTACTTCTAATAGATAGGAGCCTTTGTCACTGAGCGTTTTTTCTACCGCGGCCTCGAGTTCTTCTCTACGATCTACTTTTTGAGCCTGTATGTTATAAGCACTGGCCAATTGGACGAAATCGGGGTTGACTAATTCTGTACAGGAATAACGCTTTTCAAAAAATAACTGTTGCCATTGACGTACCATACCTAGAAAGCTATTATTGAGTAATACGATCTTTATCGGGAGATCATTTTGCAAGATGGTACCCAACTCTTGCACGGTCATTTGGATACCGCCATCCCCTACTACACAAATCACCTGTCGTTCCTTAGCACCGAACTGTACACCGATAGCTGCCGGTAAGCCGAACCCCATCGTACCTAGGCCACCGGAAGTGATTTGACTTTTTGGAGCGATGAAATCAAAATAGCGTGAAGCGATCATCTGATGTTGTCCTACATCAGTTACTAGGACAGCATCTTTCCGTTTGTAATGGTTGATCCATTTGATGACTTCACCCATCGTCAGTCCTTCTTTGGTAGGGTAGAGGTCATTGTATATCACTACTTCCTCTTCCTTAACTTTCAATTCATTAAAGGTTTTAACCCATGCTTGGTGATCGATTTTTCGCACTAGGTTAGTCAAACGAGCTAAGGTGACCTTACAATCGCCTAGAACGGGTATATCACAAGGGGTATTTTTGCTGATCTCGCAAGGGTCAATCTCCAAGTGGATGATCTGGGCCTGCCTAGCATATTTTTTGACATCTCCGGTAACTCGATCATCGAAACGCATACCTATGGCGATGAGTACATCGCATTTGTTGGTCAGAAGATTAGGAGCATAATTGCCATGCATACCGAGCATACCCATATACAAAGGATGTCGACTTTCTATGGCACCTAATCCCAAGAGTGTGCTGGCGACAGGAATGCCTGTTTTTTTAATGAAATATTTCAATTCTTCTTCTGCATGGGCTAGAATCACTCCTTGTCCAATAATAGTGAAAGGTCTTTTGGCTATATTGATCAGCTGAGCAGCGGCCTGGATTTTTTCTTCCTCTGTATCAGGATAAGGTTTGAAGTAGTTTACTGAAGTACAAAAGTTGTAATCAAAGGAAGTGGTCTGAAATTGGGCATTCTTAGTGATGTCTACAAGTACAGGACCTGGTCGTCCTGCTTGGGCAATGTAGAAGGCCTGACAGATGATTTTACAGATGTCCTGAGCATCGGTAATCTGTGCGTTCCACTTAGTAGTAGGTATGGAAATGTCTATAATATCTGTCTCTTGAAAGGCATCGGTACCTAACAAATGTGAGGATACTTGACCAGTAATGCATACAAGCGGTGTACTGTCAATCAGTGCATCTGCCAAGCCGGTAATCAAGTTGGTAGCTCCAGGGCCAGAAGTGGTAAAACACACGCCTGCTTTGCCGGTGACTCTAGCATATCCCTGGGCAGCGTGTATGGCGCCTTGTTCGTGCCGTGTTAGGATATGGCAGATCTCGTTTTCATAATGATGTATGGCATCATAGATCGGCATGATCGCACCACCTGGATAACCAAAGATGTACTTCACTCCCTCAGCTAAGAGGGATTTGATGAGGATTTCCGAACCGGTAAATGATTCTTTTTTCATAGGATTAAAATTCATCTGTAATACATCCTTCGGAAGCTGAGGATACGGCTTTCGTATATTTATATAAATACCCTGTCTTTTCTTTGAGTGGTGGTGGAGTCCATTGTGCTTTTCGTTTTTGTATATTTTTTTCGCTGAGCGCTAGTATGATGGTGTTTTTTTCGGCATCAATAGTGATCAGATCTCCATCTCTAACTAAGGCGATCAAACCTCCGACTTGTGCTTCGGGAGTAATATGTCCTACGACGAAACCGTGTGAGCCACCTGAAAACCTACCATCAGTGATCAGAGCGACTTCTTTACCTAGTCCAGCTCCCATGATATAAGAGGTCGGTTTGAGCATCTCCGGCATACCTGGAGCTCCTTTAGGTCCAACATATCGTATAACGATGACATCACCGGCTTCGATTTGATTGTTGGAGATTGCATCATTGGCTTCTTTTTCCGAATCAAAGGTCTTGGCTGGACCGGAGAAACTAAGTCCTTCCTTGCCAGTGATTTTGGCTACAGCTCCAGTAGGAGCTAAATTTCCATACAAGATCCGAAGATGACCATCTTTTTTGATCGGACTATGCAAGGGATAAATCACTTTTTGATCAAAAGAGAGTTCAGGGATTTCTTCGAGGTTTTCTGCCAACGTTTTTCCCGTGATGGTCATGCAATCCCCTTGAAGGAAACCTTCGTTGAGTAGGTATTTCATAATGAGAGGGGTCCCTCCAATAGTATGGATATCCTCCATGAGAAAGTCACCGCTGGGTTTGAGATTTCCGATAACAGGAACATGCTTGTTGATCTCTTGAAAGTCTTTTAGACTCAGATTAATCCCAGCAGTCTTAGCAACAGCCAGTAGATGCAACACTAGATTAGTAGATCCTCCTAAAGCAATGGCTAAGGTGATGGCATTTTCTAGCGCTTTTTTAGTAATGATATCTTTGGGCTTGATGTCCTCTTCAAGAAGGTTTTTGATCGTTTTACCTACTTGTCGGCATTCTTGTATTTTTTCTTCACCAATAGCTGGTGAAGAGGAGGAATACGGTTGGGTCATCCCCATGGCTTCTAAAGCAGTGGCCATAGTGTTGGCCGTATACATTCCCCCACAAGCGCCAGCTCCTGGACAGGATTTTTTGATAATGTTTTTATATTCTGTTTCGGATATTTTTCCAGTATTTCGTTTTGCCAATGCTTCTAAAGTAGAGACGATATTAAGTTTTTCTCCATTGTGACAACCTGAAGCAATGCTCCCACCGTATACAATGATAGCTGGCCTGTTGAGTCGGAGCAAGGCCATCAGTGTACCAGGCATGTTTTTATCACAACCTGGGATAGCTACTACACCATCATAATGTTGAGCAGCTACTACAGTCTCTATGCTATCAGCGATGAGTTCGCGCGAGGGTAGAGAATAACGCATCCCGAGCGTACCCATAGTGATACCGTCGCTCACCCCGATAGTATTAAATTGAAAACCAACAAGTCCCTGAGCTTGTACGGAGGTTTTGATCTCTTGGCTTAATACATTCAAATGCATATTGCACGGATTACCTTCATACCAATTGCTTACAATACCGACTTGGGCCTTTTGAAAATCAGCTTCTGTGAGGCCTGTACCATAGAGCATAGCCTGTGACGAGGGGAGGCTAAGATCTTCGGTAAGTTCGACACTGAAACGGTTGATCCTCTTCTTCATTTTAGTTTATTTACTTTTAATTAAAAAACCCTACCGTATTTTATGGGGTAGAGTTTTTTTTAAAGATATATCTAAATAGGAACCTACCCCACATCCTTGGAAAGGATGACAATGAGACCAACAACTATTATGATGATATTTTTCAAGATCATAGGACAAAGCTAGTGAAAAAAATGAGATATCCAAAGATGGATTTTTAATTTTTAGAGTTAAAATAACATGACGTGATAAGCGTATCAGTGGATATTTTAAAAAAATATAATGATATAACGTATTAAAGGAGAGGAATTATTTGTATTTTATAATTATAATTAATTATGAGACAATTAGACAATATTTCATTTAGTGAAAACACACAATGATACTTTATAGATTAATTCAAAGGTTTTATACATGAAATCATTATAGATCAATCTTTTATTATTAAAAATTATTCTAGGTTGAGATTAGTATATAAAATATTTAAAATCAATCCAATACTCATATAGGATTTTTGATCTCATGTGTAAAAAACGAGAGAGAAGGGAGAGAAAGGTTAGAACTTAGGAGAACAAACTCAATCGAATACTCATTTAAATAATTTACCGAAGGCATACCCCCGTAATGCCCTGAACTTATGAAGAGGAATACTTTATGCTGCCGATCAAGGGTCATCAAAAAAAAAATCTTGTAGGATTTGAGAGAAGAGAGAAATCTTAAGATAAGGTATAATAAAGGCTATTTTGATCAGTTTAAGAGAGATTTTATCTACCTGTTTTGATCGAATGGTTTCTTAATCGTAAAAAAATAGTGGGATATCTGTCCGGTCCAATGTATGTTGGTATTGTATCAAAAAGTCTTTATCTAAACTGCTTTAAATGTTTGGTTATAGACAATTTACCATTGTAAATGTTTTCTGTTTTTTTTAGATAACTCCTGTGGCCACCTAAACTTTTAAAGGTGAATGAGGAAAATCTCTATAAACTTTCAGATCGGACTCATCGATCAAACATATCAATGTTTTGTCAGGACCCTGAAAAGAGGTAATGACTTCGTAATACATTTCGTTCATAATCCCCAAGAGGTTGCATATAATGCATGCCTCTTCAAGATTGAGTAAATTGTGTTTCCAAAAGATCTTAGGGGAATTAGACCATCTTCTGTTTCGAGAAATGTTTTTGATCTTTTTGTAGAATACCTGGAAAGTTTGTAAGGAATTTTTTTAAAGAAATGTCCAGTCTCTTTAACGAGTTTTTAACGGATGGATCTTCTTCATTGTATACCAATGCACCAACTGGAGTAATCTTCTCGATAAAGACTCTGAAAATACCGACATATTCGTCTCATGTAGGGAGGCATTGATGTGATCCCAGGTAAATGCCACTGATCAGGACAATATTGGATCGATAGAGATGAAATTTGGGACGAAAATCTATAGGAAAGTTGGGATATTCATATCCTTCGAGTAGGATATGATCATTGTCTAGGTCGAGATGTACCATGGTTTTATATTTACCTAGTTAAACTACAACCATGAAATTGATCTTTTTGTGACAAAATCCTAATACATGGAGTATCATCGCTGTGATGGTGGTTTTAGCATGTGATCCACCAATGACTACAAGGGTTTTGTTTTTGGATTCTTCCTGGAAGAATTCTGGATAAGAATAGATATTAATATTTAGTTCTTTGTTTCTTTACAATTCGAGATTGTTTACTCGAACATGTATACCTAGGATCACCGCATCAAGTGCCTGAATATTTTTTTTAGGGAACTAACCCAACGCGTCAGGTAAAAGATTCTGTATAGTCAACCTACTTTTTGAAGGCTCAAAAATGAGATCATTCAATCCGATGACCTGGACTCCTTACTCATGAAGAGATAGGTCCAAATTATGCATGGCATTCCTACCGATAGCAATGATATAGACATTCATTGACCAAATTTTAAATCGTCTAGAAAAAAATATTTTTTTAAATAGGGGTCTGATAGGTTTCATTGCAACATCGGTTCTTTTTTTCAACTCTTTTAACTAGAGATGTTTTCTTAAAATACTTGGATGACTGTTCGATGGCGTCCATCACCTTTTCCATGATCATCTCTGTAGTATCGTTTTTGTAATCAAAGGTCAAAGGAGCTTTGAAAATCATTTTTTGGATGATGCCTTTTTCCTTTACCTTCAATCCTTTTTTATCATAGGCTTCTTGGAAACCGTCTATGACAATAGGTATAACGAAAGGTTTAAACTTGCGTATGATGTGAGCTGTGCCTCTGCGTCCGGGTGCAAAGACCTTGGTGGTACCTTGTGGGAAGGTGATAAGCCATCCATCATTTAGAGCCATTCCAATATTTTTGATTTCAGAAATGTCTACTTGGCGTTTGATTTCTTTCCCTCTTTCTCTCCAAGTTCTCCTCACTGCAATGCATCCCGAATAAGCAAATATTTTCGGCAAGATGCCCTTACTCATAGTCTCCTTAGCAGCTACATAATAGAGATTAACCTTCGGATTGAGCAAATAAATAGGGTTTTTTATCGTATTGATAAACCCATTTTTCACACTGCAAAACACATGAAACATAGCAAAAACATCAGCAAAATATGTCTGATGATTTGAGACAAAAAGTACATTGGTGTCAGGAAGGTTTTTGAGATGTTCAGTACCCTTCAGTTCCAATTTATTGAAACCGTTGTAACGATTGTAGGAAATACAACCAAAGATAAAGATCAGGAAACGTTTTATAATATGCAAATTCCCAAAGACATCTCGGAAAAGAGTACTTTTTTTCTTTCTCAAACGACTCATTCTTTTAGTGGGGTAAAGTTAGATGTTTTTCAATCAGTTGAATACTTTTTCTTTTTGGAAGGTTATTTCTTACAAGAAAGATACATCGAGGGAAATCTTAGATGATACCTCACAGCAGTGATACGTATGAGGAACACGGTGAGAATCTTGATTCCATAGATATAATCTTGAGCTACTTGACAAAATCTTAATGTGAAAAATAAAACTCCACTGAAAATACAAGTAGATGCATAGATCTCCTTGCAAAATATGATGGGGTTTTCTTAGCACAAAACATCTCTATCATACCACCAAATGATGCGGTGATCGTACCCAATAAAATACTGATGGTTGGATTGAATCCATAATTTAATCCATGTTTTATCCCCAGCACGGTGAATATACCTATCCTAAATAAATCAAAAAAAAATAGAGGATTACGTAAATATTCAACCATTTTTTTTTGCAATAGCATAGCAAATAAAGTAAATCCTAATATGATGTATATATAAGTAAAGTTTTTCATCCAACTCACTAGAAGGTTACTTCTATATAATAGGTTTCTAATTGTATCATATCCGGTATAGGTAACAAAATCCATGGTGAATACACCAAAAACATCATATCATTTAGCTATGCCGGACCCTACACTCGATATAGCAAAGGTCAAAAGGATCAATAATTCTAAAGCATGAAAAAGATCAGACATATTAGATATATGTTTTTGCAAATCTAAAATTAAATTGAAAAATAAAATGTATCCATGTTATGCTTTTTCTATCTCCTTGACATTATTCCATCGTACTCTTTTAGCCAAAGGCTAGTTTTGATCTTCGGTTTAGTCTCCCAACATATTCATCTTTTTTAATCGAAAAACTGAACCCCAGGATGCTCTTTCTTAAGATTAAATTTTTTAAAAGTACCCGCATAAATTAGACGATCGTTTTATGAAGAAAAGGCAGGTTTCATTTTATTCTTGAATAGGTCTTCCAAAATATACTCAGAATAGGTTATCTATCCATATAAGGTATAATGTTGATCAAACAAGGTCGATCGTTCAAAATACAATATGATTAGGTCAAATAGACCGATTTGAATTGTTTTTTTTCCTATAGCTCCAAATGCATATTGTAGACGGAACAATGATGCCTCAGATTTAGAATAGATCCATAGATCGTTTTTTATGCTCTCTAGTACATATGAAGCATGTTTCTGAGGATCTGTGTGATCAACTTCAAGACTTTTGACACTTCCACATCTTTAACTTGGTCGACTGAAAACATCAAGACCAAGTAAGTGCCGAAGGGTTTTTAATTTTTCAATACCACAAAATTTTCTGAGTCACGCATATGGCTCTCAAACGATTCATTTCAATATTTTTATCATGATCCCTCCTATGATCCATGAAACGATTTCAAAATATCTCTATAAATTCATTGAAAAGTACACCTTGATGGATGGATGGATCCCATGAAAAAGGATTATATCATTGTATCGATGATCACATTTCTTCAGTTCAATTAACATAACCCTCTTTAAACAATTTTTTGAATTTTTCCTCAAAACGACTATATAATATTTGAAAGGAATCAAATAGACGAGAATTAGTGAGCAAAACAAATTAATTTTATCTTCAGATTATATATCACCAATAAATTGTCCTCTTTATTAAATTTTAGTTTTTTATTTTATTAATTTTTATATATAATTAAAATTTATGATTTTTTTTTATTCAATCTTTCCAATAGATTTTGGTTTCCACTAAAAATAGTTATATGAAGAAACATCCATATATTGAGTATAAATAGGTTTTATTAAGAGTGATTAAATCATAAACTTATAATTGATATATATAGAATGTTTCGATCTTCTTTTCGATAAGCTTCTAGAAGTTTTTCTTTTGATAATTTTCAACTATATTACTCATTTTCAGATTAATTAATTTTATTTCTTCTATTTTAATACTTAGAAAAATCTCGGCCGACTATAGCGCAGATTTGCTCATCTAAAAGACTTTGGGAATACAGATATTTAATTTGTTCTTTTCATAAAATATCCATAGATCTTCTCCTTCTTTAATATACTTAATTAAGTCTCGATGATCAAGATAAATGAGCGCTCCACCTACAGGAAATTCCTTATTGGGTTCTTAGATGAGAAAGTTGATATTGTTCCAATTTTTAGTAATATGATAAGAAGATTTTACTCATAGCCCAACCAGATGTACTTCAAACCTTTATGTTTATATAAGGATTATAATAGAGAAGAAACTAGGATGAGATCTGATTGCTTGATAAAGAGTAAATCATCCCACAAACGTTTGACCAAACCTACTTGAGTTACTTCTCTACATATGGTCCAACGTTGAGATACTTTCCATTCCTTCAGACCTGATCTTATAGACCTTCTTACCTTCTAACTGATAAGCCATACTTTACTTGTACTGGCTCGCACCTAATCACTCACAACGGGATATTTATACCACATCAGGAGATTGATCAGGTATACATAGTAGTTCTCTTTATAATCATACCAAGCATAGGGAGACACCTAAAAGGTTATAGTCCTACTTCAATGACAAGATGCTCTCCTATACCATCTCCCAGCCATATTTTACCAACTCCTACTTTGTGAAAATTTTGAGATGGTTTGTGGAGTATTTACTTCTAAATAACCAGGCTTCAAGTTTTCCTTTTAAAAAATCTATTTTTTATATTTTTACTGTAAACTAGTAATTATTTTTATTAAAAAATAAAAATTATAATATAATAGTATATTTAATAATCAGTTGTGGATCAGAAATATTTTTTTTCCATTGCATGATACTTTTATAAAACATAATACTCTAGATCTCTTGCCACAAGGATTGTAGCAATGCAAATCACTTGATATAGGGCTGGACATACATCTCCGTAATATCTTGTAAGAGGATATGATAGGAATATTTTTGAAAATCACATCGGAAGATCAACCAAGAGCTTTCTATATGTACTTCATTACCTTCTTGCCAAGCTTTCTAAACACTCTGAATCAATAGTGAATGGACGGGGAATTGATCCTCTCAAAAACTCTCTTTTTTTTCTTTAGAGAGGATTTTTTGTGACACCTCATTAGGATTATCTTGCTGAGCTGGATATAGGGTATCAACACAGTATCGATATAACATATCTTATTACCTGAATCTTGGTCTCCTACGGATTCGAAAGCTGTACAAATATCCTGTACAGAAAGCTCTGAGGAGGTAGTATTATAGGTCAAATAGCCCTCAAGTTGTCGCATCCGTTGCATCTATTTTGAACTAATAAGCGCAATCTGATAGAGCCCTTTACTAAATACATCCCAATAATAGACCGCTCATTTGCTGTAGTAATGGTGTAATCCCTCTTAAGATGACTTATAGAGATAAAACAAGCCATTGCACGTGTCATACCATGCTTTGATGGAGAGTGCTTCTGTGATACCTGGACATTGAAGATTATCATTAAAACTCTTTCTATCTGAAATACAGGTTTATGGACTCGTCCAGCATACTCATCTTTGTATGAAGCAAGGAATGTATGAATGGATAAAAAGGATTTCCATCGTGTACTCATATCCACCAAGGTTCATTTATAAGTATCTAAGGAACAAATCTATCCTAGGATAGATTACGTATAAAGTGCATTTGCTGTGCAATTAAGATAAGTGAACCGGCTCAATTCTTTATCTTCATATTTGATAGCCTAATGAGCTATTTTTTTTTTGACCCACATACTCGTAAACTACTTTTGATTATCTGTTGATTCTAGAATACTGAATACTAGAATCTAATAGCTATTTCATTGGAAATCTTGTGGGTGGTATTTTATCTATTTGAAATTAAATCATTACAAAATATTTAACATTCATTATGATAGCCCTTTTTACTTCTCCAGCTAGGAGAAGTGAAATATCCATCTGTTATAGTGATCCTTATAATAATCTCTGTAAGTCTCTTAACTGGGTTTAATTTCGGTCATGACTTCTTATCAACCCTTCCCCTATTCATGCTAATTCTAGCATGGTCTCGAATAAAAATAAAACCCTAATCTTTTTTCTATAATTCTAAGGCTATCTTAAAGGCTTCATCTGAGAGCTTAATATTATTGTTATAATAATCAGAAAAATCATAATCAGTTTTAGGTATACAGGGCAATACCAGATTGTAATTTAGTCCATTTAATTCTGAAAGTAGTGCCACAAAAATCATTTCAGGAAAATCTAGAGTTTAACGAAACTCTTTCTTATATATATGCAAAATCTCTCATTACAAAAAAATGTATGTCTGATATATTTACGATCCAAAACTTATCTTAAAAGGCTCACCCAATTTTAACCCAGTGATGCATGCCGGACTCTCATGAATAAAAACTCCATCTTAGACTTGATAGCCTCTTTCTAAGTCTTCTTTGAGCCGCTTGAAAAACAAACCGTAATCCTTGATACCTTGAATGACCTCCCGATATACTGGAATAAAATCCCAATCAATTGATCAAGAGATAATAAATATCTTCCTGTGTCAGGTTTACATAATAAAAATCAAAATGGTCTAGATCTACTCCTTGACGAAGTCGATTGTAATAGCCGTTATCTTCGCTTAAAAGTTTTTGGAGTATTTGATGAGTTTCGGATTTTATTCATCTGGATCCTTCGATTACTTTGATTCACTGATCTTATGTATCGCAGAGAGTTACTTGTGTAATATTTTTCGTACTACTTCGAGCCGTTTAGATATAGAATCTACTATAGTAATATTGGTAAATTGACAGATATCCATCCCCATTCCTGATACTATGGGGCTGAACTATCAATTGTAATGATTACATGGCCACGATTATTTTGTACCAAATGGATATTCTATTTCCAATTATCATCTGAAAAATGTTCACTGAGTTTAAAGATTTCTCAAGTATTATATAAATAAAATATTTATTTTTAAATGATATCTATAAATCAATATATTATAAATCAATATTGTACTCACGACTGGATTCGAACCAGCACATCCTTGCGGACACCACCCCCTCAAGATGGCGTGTCTACCAATTTCACCACGTGAGCCATAATGGGATACGAATCTATGACATTTAAGAAAAAGATCAAAATTTTCCAGGAAAAATATATCTCTCTCAGGGAAAAAGATCCTAAGGATTTTAAAATCCTTAGAATTATCACAAACTTGAGTAAATAGGATACACCGTATGTATACGTATCTGACCTTATACCATTTGTAAAGTATTCTCTCCACAATTCCAAATCATTGTATAACGTCAAGTCTATCAAAATATGTTTTGAATTACTCATTGACTGTAAATACAGATGTATTACATTATATAATTTATATAATTAATTGATATTATATCACCTAAATATAGTTTTGAAAACTAATTATTTCCTAATATTTTTCATAACATTCTTACAACTAACTAGCATGGTAGAGCTTTGGATAATTTTTATCCAGGTTGAAAATCATCAAGCCTTGGAGGGATTTACAATGACCTTCTTTTTTCTTCAGAAACTTCTGGAAGAGGAAATCCTTTATCCTTAGCCCTTAATTCTAATACCGTCGATGGATGGGGCTTATCCTCTTCTCTGATTTTGTTTTTATAACAAGAAACTTTTATTATTACTTTATCATTAGTTCATTTTACAAATAGTAATAAACATATTAAAATAACTTGCTTTTATATATGGATTTAATATTTTTATAATAAATATTTATTCTTTAAAGTTAGGTTTTACGAGACCCGAAAGAGCCTTCGGAAGACTTGACCTTTGTCAGTTCTTTTCTAGCGTATTTGTATCGTTGCCAAATTAACCAAAATTGTTAGCACCCCAGGCGTATATCTGCTTATCATTACCTATGAAATATACCTCATAGTTTTCTCCACCATAGGGTATTTACATAGCTTTTACCCATTGGTTTATTGAGATTTCTAAAGAGATATTGCTCCTTTGTTATCCTACCACCTTACCGTCCATCATCCTCTCTTGAGTATAGCACCAACCGTAGAACTTATCATCATTTCCTTTACCTATTACGGGATACAGCAAGAACCCTAAGCATTTTGTAGTCAATAAGTAGTTATCCCTATTACTCCTATCAGTATTTTGGCTTCTGTAGGGGTGTTTTTGTTTACATTTTTGTTCTCTCCGAGCTAGCCAAACTAATTATTACTCCAAGCATAGAACTTATAATGGTTGTTTACAACATAAGCGCTGAGGCTTTTTGTAGAGATATGAATACCTTTAGCATCCTTAGGAAGGTTTACAGCTACCGACGTGTAGCAAGTGTACTTATACTGTTACCTAGCTGTACCTGATTATTTTATCCTCAAATATAGAAGTTAGCATCGGCGCCTAGGACGTAGATCTAATAAATACTTTAGACGATCTGTACGGTCTCTATATCTTGAGGTAGTAATATTTGGTGTCGGTATGTTGCGTAAGGTAGTTGGTAGCGCGTTTCCGAGTTACCACTGGGAGTTATACCCAGTCTTAGAGCTTACCATCACTACCTTTAGTAAAGGTCCTACCTTTAGATGAAGTTGATTCTCCGCTTGATGTAAAAAAAAACACTGATATGGGTAGAAACTACTAAGATTTTTACTCCTACTGAAGTTTTGGCTTTCACGGGTTTATTGCTCTCCTGATTCGTATCATTACCAAAGTTGATCGTAGGAATTACCCCCACAACCGTAAAGGTATCCCTTTTCACTTAGGACAAAGGTATTATCATTGCCTGCAGTAATCTGCTTGATCTTGATCTCTTCGGGTATTTAGAGCTTTGTGGAGGAAGAACTGTCTTGATTTGTGTCGTTGCCAAGTCAGCCGTTTAAATTAGATTCCCAACCATATACCGTACCGTTTTCAAGAAGGACGTGGGAGAAGTAGGGGGGAATCAACTTGTTTGATTTTTACCCCTTATGGTAATAGAAGTTTTACAGGGGCATTCTTATTTACCTGTGTTCCATTTCCAAGTTTCCATTAAGATGCATCACCAACCGCAGAGTTAGCTTCCCTCGGAAATAGCTAAAGAAAATTGATTATGGATCAGTAAGTTTCATGTATTACCAAAATCACTGTGTTTCGAAGGGGGATATATTCTTGATCCATCACTACAAATACCTTTCCACTCACTGTTTGTATTTAACTCAAGACGGTTTTCGTCGATATTGTAGATCATCAGAGCGCTTTTGAGGTTTTGTGTGTTATCACGTTGTGCTGTATTTAGATATATCATTAAGAATCCTCTGTTATTGAATCGCAACTCCAAAGCTTCCGATGGAGGGGTTATCTTCTTCACTGATTTTGTTTTCATAGTCAGAACTTTTTATTAGAACTTGATCGTTTGTAAAACTCCAACCAAATAGAAAGTTTATTATAAAAATAATTGGTATTAATATATGTATTTTTAATTAATGAATTATTCATTAAACCATTGATTAAAACGGTACTTAACTTATGGTTTTAAACTTATACCTACACACTAAGGTATAACATTGTAACAAGTACCCAATACGTTACTTTTATTTTCTTCTCCGAACCAACCGAAAAAATTATTGGAAGGAGCCATCTGAAAACCATGAGGTAAACTTGAATTATTATTAGTACCAAAAAATGCACTACTTCCGTCAAGGTTGAGGTGGAACGATTCGTCAGTAAGAAAGCTCCTATTAGAAGCCTAAAGGAAATTTCTTACAAGCTTACCATTAAAAGTATCTGTGCCATTACCGTTTACATAAAATGGGTGTATCCCATTAGTTTACAATCTAATATGACAGCATAATATCCTATATATCCAATACGTTTTTCACTGAAAAATTTCATAATATAGGTAAAACTATTAATGATCAGGTAGTTGTTTTGAGGTACTATATAATCAAGCATATTGGGAATTTTTTGATACGTATCTTGAATGTCTTAGATTCAATGGACTCCATGATAGCTCTTGAGCATATAATTCTCATATGAGATGGCTCCAGTAGTGGGAAGGTTTTGAGGGATATTCTCAGATGGTTTATATCAACTATTGTAGACCATATTTTTTTAGGTTCATATAGCTCATAAGAAGTCTTGTTAAAATAACTCCATATCAGAGTATAGTCGCCTCTAGTCCTATCAGAATAGGTTTTAAACTTTATCCCACTGATTTCAAGGAGATATTCGCCATCGTTTGCATCAGGATATTCCTACTTAATCTTTGCATAACTGCTTAAATCCCATTTATATCTAGTTTTTAGGTTTCTATTTTTTACAACAGCATCGTTTCCACTTTTGTCCTTCGTAGGTATTCAAACAATTCTCATTTGTATTGTAAATCGTAACTAGCTGATTGGTATAATTTATAGATTCTCACTATTCTGTGATCAAATGCGTCATCAAAAACCGACCTTATCAAAGTAGACCTCTAAAGCTGTAGATTTATGAGCTGTTTCTGTCCCCATACCCCATCTGTTCCTTTACTAAGATAGGGAGGAAGAGAAGGTTTATAAAAAAGATCATTCTTTCCAAAATAGACTATTATTTTTTTTAAAAAAAGGTCTATTCTTATGTTTTTAATTAATACAAATCAAGTATTAAAAAGTATTAATTATTAATCTACTTATTCATATTAAGTTAAATATTAATAATTTTATATAAAAAATATAACTAATTAAACTAATTATTAAAATAATAAATCAATAATAATCATATATTAATAAATATATTGATTATATTAAAAATAAATATAATGAAGAATAATATTATGAATATATACCATTTCTAAGGGGGATAAAAAATTATTAAGGTGTAGTAGAAGAAACTGGAAGGATCTTACCATTGTAGAATATATCCCCTTCTAAAGAAAAACGATAAATATATCCAGCCATATCTTGGGCAGATAAAGGAGATTTATAATCAGGAAATGCCTTTTCAAGCATCTCAGTTTGTACTGCCCCAATTGCCAGACAGTTGACGTTCGGTCCGCTCTCTTTGAACTCTTCGGCTAAAAGTTCTGTCAAATTACACAAAGCGGCTTTAGCGATACTGTACGCAGCCAAACCTGGAAATTTCATACTACCTTGTACTCCACCCATACTGCTAATATTGACAATATGGCCCTCTTTTCCCATCCAGGGTCGAACCAGCTGGATCATACGTACAGGCGCAAGGACATTCACCGCATAAGAATGCTCAAAATCTTCTGCAGTCAAAACCTCAAAAGGCTTTCGGACTAGGTAGCCAGCATTATTAATCAAAATATCGAGCTTTTGCCATCGATCCTCCATCGGGCGGATTTTTTCATAAGAAGACGCATCAGTCAGATCTAAACTCAAAGGAAAACAACGGCCTGGACCTGCTAGTGTAGATAATTTTGTAATATCTCTCGAAATAGCCAATACCTCATGACCAGCAGCCACGAATCTTTTGACCGTTTCATAGCCAATACCTCTTCCAGCGCCCGTGACGATCACCTTCTTCTCCATCATGACATCTCTTTCAACTATTAAAAATAGCGCATCAATTCATTGAGATTTTAGACCAACACTGTATAATCTGCGTTTTGAATCTCAATCTTTTGATCCTACTGTATCCTTATCTTGATCTCTGCTTCCCGACGGATTCTAAAAGCATTCCTAATAAAGAGATGCTTAGTTAATAAACCAATTCACACTCTACCTTAAAAGAAATTTTTCTGAAGAATGGTTTTTTTGAAGAAATATTTCCCTAAAGAGAAATCAAAATAAACCTTCTCATCAGAAAATTTTTCTAAAAGGTGGGCGCGATAATCAAGTTTTTCAGGCTCACCAAACAAGGGTTTTCCCTGATAGATTCAGCAGAGACAATCCAAATTCTGCAAGGTTAATTCTACCTCATGCGTCACTAATATGATGCACTTCTTAGTGGTGTGTACCAAACGACATAAAAGATCAAAAATCTTGCATCATACGATCATAGCTTTTTGTAATTACCAATCACTAGGTTCAGTAATACATATATACTCTCACTTTAATCAGATTCATCGTCTGATCGATACAATAACGATCTTGTTTCTGTAAATTGATAAACAGGCCCTGATAAGGTAATCTACCAAAATCCACCTTCTCTCCCACGGTCAGAGAAGGTAACAAAAATTTTTAAATAATGTGATAAACACATGCTGAGACCGACTTATCTAAGAGAATTCTGACAAGTTTTACCCTTTTAATAATATCTTTTCCACCAATGATGGCAGCAAACCCAAAAGCGTCCGAAATAGCGTAAAATTTCCTATACCATTTTCATCTAACACACTCATGATGAAACAAGCTGATACCGTGAGACTTATTCCATAGACCAACATCTCCTTTTCTTACCAGAAATATAGCCTACATCCAAAGCATAAAGTTGCAAGACATTCATTAAATCAAATATTTACTTCGTCTCAAAACCATATAGATCACAAAAAATGTACCCAAAAAAGTTGTGATGATATTGATTGGTACAACACTATCGGGAAACAATTCGACCAAAAGCAAGCACAAAGCCATTGATATTATACCAAGAAGCAAGACATAAGGAAACAATTTTTGATGATCTACCGACCTAAAGAGAATTCTAGATAAATGAAGGATCAGCATACTTACAAAGACAATCGGATCAGTAAACACAGTAAAAGGTGCCATCAAAATCCAAGAAATCAACACAATCATCAAACGGATTTGAGTCAAATCCGTACCAAAGGTTTGTGCATAACGATCAGACAACAATAAGATATTCAAAGGCTTCAATAAAAACAAGACCGAAACCAAACCTAGATTTACAAAAATGAAAAAAAACACTCAACTACTTGTCATGAAATCCCGATAAAGACCCCATTGTTCAAAGTAGATAAGATTTCAACTTCTCAGAAAAAGTTAAATATTCCAAAAATCCAATACATACTCCAGTCATCCCTGAAAACATAAAACACAACAACAAGAAAGCCATAGGATGAATCATATAACGAGAAAATATCGATAAGATCAGTAAAGAAACAAGCGCATCGAATAAAGCAAAAAAAGATCTGCATCCACGACGAATTACTCCAAAATATCCCATCCCAGATCGACGAAGTAAAAAAATAATGCTGCTAAAAAAGTCAAAAAACTACCCCTTTCAATGATAGAAGGACCCGCCAAAGGCTTTCTAAAAAGCGACTGCAACAACATACCGATTATCGACAAAGTGATACCAGTCAAAATCGTTCTGAAAACCTGAGGTAGTCTGTGATAGAAAATAATATTATACATCATCCGATCTTCATGATCCAATACCAGATCACCCCTCTACAAAGATTACCACAGGCCTACAAAAAATATCTACTATCACAAAGCTAAACAAACAGGATAATAACAAAATCATATCCCATCGAAAACTTAAAACTTTCATTATCCATCATCTTAGCGACCAGAAATATAAAATATTCTTCCTGAGCACTCAGATGCCCCCCCCATTCGGGTAAAAAAGAACTTTTAAATTTATCGTACTTTTACCACTGATTTCTCAATCAGATGGGTAAAACAATTACCATTGCAAACCAAAAAGGTGGAGTAGGCAAGACCACTACAGCTATCAACTTGGCGGCAACGTTCGGTGTATTGGAGAAAAAGATCTTGTTGATCGATGCCGATCCGCAAGCCAACGCTAGTTCTGGCCTAGGTTTCGACGTAAGAAACATCCAAGGAAGTACTTATGAAGTCCTAGAACATCAGAGTACCTTGGTAGAAAACGTCCAAAAGACTGGGGTGCTCAACGTATCCGTACTTCCCTCACATCTAGATTTGGTAGCCACTGAAATCGAACTGGTAGATAATCCTCGACGAGAGTACATGCTTAAAGAAGCTATACAACCGATCAAAGATGACTATAATTATATCATCATCGACTGCACCCCTCCCCTGGGGCTCATCAGGTTGAATGAACTCACACCAGCCCATTCAATTCTCATCCCCATCCAATGTGAGTACTTTCCTCTCGAAGGTCTGGGGGAGCTTTTAAATACGATAAAAAGTGTACAACAATTACATAACCACATTCTAGATATAGAAGGGTTTTTACCCGCGATGTACGACCCGCGCCTGCAACTCTCTTCTAACCAAGTGATCGAAGATATCAAGACCCACTTCCTAAAAATGACTTTTAGAACCGTTATCCGAAAAAATATACAACTGAGTGAAGTACCAAAATTTGGAATATCGATCATACAATACAATGCAGAAAGTAAAGGCAGCATTAATTATTTAAACCTAACCTACGAATTTTTTTTAAAAAAAAACGACACGCTCATCCATGAATTTTCCTAAAAAAAGAGTATTAATCCGTTGGTTCTCTCCCCTATTAAGTGAAAATATACCTATAGTAAACTCTACTAGATCTTTGCATGCCGAAGGATCGATCGGACATATCATCGAGATCCATTTGGACAAGATCACAGTCAATCCCTATCAACCTCGTACTCGTTTTAATCAAGAACGTCTACAAGAATTGTCAGATTCCATCCGATCCTTTAACGTAATACAATCCATCACTATACGAAAAGAAAAAAATACCTTCCAACTCATATCTGGCGAGCGAAGATACCACACCTGCAAATTGACTGGACTGAATCATATCCCTGATTTTGTCGAATCAGTCAACGATACAGGAGTGTTGTAAATGGTTCTGGTAGGAAACATCCAACGGCACGATCTAGACGCCATCGAGGTAGCCCTGTCTTATCGGCGACTCATACAAAAAATCAAACCCACCCAAGAAGAACTTAACCGAAGGATTGGTAAAAAAAGATCCACTATCGCCAGCCAACTTAGACTACCTGAATTATCCCCAATCATCCAAAGAGGTATACGAGATGGGATTATCAGCATGCGACATGGCTTCACCTTGATCAATATAGAAAATGAAGACGACCAACTAAATCTCTACGAAAAGATCATCCAAAAGGCCTTATCTGTACGAGAAACAGAGGAATTGGCTAAATACTATAAAAAAACAAAAGATGTAGAGAAGAAAACACATCGGACAAATCTCACAAATTCTTTCAAAAATGCTGCTAAAGTTCTTTCAGAACACTTCAAAAGCCCCATCGATATCCAACGCGCTCAATCGGGAAAAGGAAAAATCATCATTCCGTTTGATTCGGATGAAGACTTTGAATACATAAAAAAACTCTTATCATGAGGTATATCTTTATTCTGTTCTGGATCTTTCCACTATTATCTCATGCACAAGCAGATATATCTAATCAACCCACCAAGCCTATTACTCAAAAAAATGATGATATACCCCTCGAGATCCCTCATGATATAGACACGATCAAAGCATCCAAACGGCCTACCTTAAAAAAAGACCTGCTTTCGGTCGAAAACATAAGTGACCAAACACCTCCCTGGGTACCCTCTCCAACAAAAGCTGCACTATACTCAATGATCCTTCCCGGTTTGGGCCAAGCGTATAATAAAAAATATTGGAAGATACCATTGGTCTGGGGTTTATTAGCCGGCGGTTTCTATGCTATCCCATACAACCAAAAACGATACGATAAATGGCATGGACTTTATATCAATGCAGTCAACGGTATGCCCAATGAAAATAATTACACAATCGAACAATTGATAAGAGTCCAAGCACAAATGAAAAGAAACTACAGCTATACGATCCTATTTACTATAATCATCTACGCATTGAACGTTCTCGACACTTTGGTTGACGCCCATCTTTATGAGATCGATCATGACAAAAATCTTTCGATAAGTTCTACCATCCTTCCCCCGGCTGCGACAAACCAACCTGCCTTAGGAATCACATTTCACCTAAAACTATGACATCATGAACATTGCACTGATCGGATATGGAAAAATGGGAAAAGCCGTAGAAATAGAGGCTAAAAGACGTGGGCATCATATTACCCTAGCTATTTCATTCACACCCACATCTGAATCATTGAGAGCTACTGATGTGGCTATAGAATTTAGCCGACCTGAAGCGGCTTTTGAAAATCTTAGACATTGTCTCGAACACAACCTTCCAGTAGTCTGTGGTACTACCGGATGGCTAGAAAAACGTGATGCCATCGAAAAAATTTGCCAAGTTCAAAATGGTACTTTTTTGTATGCTTCGAATTTCAGTATCGGGGTAAACATCTTTTTTGAAATCAATCAACGGTTGGCGCAACTCATGGCCCCATATACCGATTATGAAGTAGATATAGAGGAGATCCATCATACTGAAAAACTAGATACTCCTAGCGGTACAGCCATTTCATTAGCTCAAGGGATCATTGCTAAAACGAACAAAACAGACTGGATTTTAGATACCAAGCAACAAAAAGACCAGGTACCAATCCAAGCAAAACGCTTGCAAAACGTACCCGGAACCCATATCGTCACTTATCGCTCACCCATCGATGATATTCAGATCAAACATCAAGCACACAACCGGCAAGGCTTTGCATTAGGAGCAGTAATCGCTGCCGAATGGATCAAAGATAAAAAAGGGGTCTTCTCTATGAAAGAAGTGTTAGGGATTTTATAATCATATCCATTTTTATCTTAATAATAAGAACTATGCATAATTGGATTATCAGTTTTTTTATCATTCAAATCATACATTTCTTAGGTACCTGGCGGCTTTATCAAAAAGCTGGTAGGAAATCTTGGGAAGCAGCCACGCCTATCTACAATCTCATGGTAATGCTCAAGATCAATCAACGGCCTTTGTGGTGGACTTTCCTCTTTTTCTTGCCGATCATCTGTGTGGTGATGTACGGGATTCTATGGGTAGACTTTATCCGTTGCTTTGGCAAACGAAGCACGAAAGACACTTGGCTTGTGTTGATTACACTTGGTGGTTATATCTATTACCTCAATTATACCAAACAAACCCAATATATTAGTCCAGAAAATCGGAAGGAAACCATGGTATCGGCTATGCTCTTTGCTATAGTGTTTGCCTCTTCCATCCACACATATCTTGTACAGCCTTTTACCATCCCAACCCCTTCGATGGAACGCACGCTATTAGTAGGCGACTTTATGTTTGTCAGCAAAATACACTATGGACTACGTATCCCCATCACGCCGATAGGGGTCCTCTTTACACACAATACGCTACCGGTCTTAAGTATCAAGTCTTATGTAGACTGTATTCGATTACCTTACATGCGGCTACCGGCTATAGATACCATCAAGCGTAATGATATAGTCGTATTCAATTTCCCAACAGACTTTTCTCAAACAGCGCCAGATCGCAAAGACAATTATATCAAGCGATGTGTAGCACTACCGGGAGATGTCCTCGAGATACGACATGGATCATTGTTCGTCAATGGACAACCGGAACAGCTACCTCAAAATACAGAGAAACAATATATTTATATCATTAAGACAAGTAAGATACCACTGAACTTGGATTACCTACAAAATCAAATGGGAATCAAAGATATCCAAACTCTTGAAAACGAGGAATACACTCCAGATCCAGGCAATATGACATACGTATATCAAATCATCCTCACTCAAGCACATGCTGAAGTTATTAAATCTTTTGACAACGTGACTTCAGTAGAAAAAAATATTTTCTCCAAGACATTCAAAGAAGAAGGAATATTTCACAAAAACTCTGGATGGAACCGAGATTTCTATGGTCCGTTACAAATTCCAAAAAAAGGAGATCTCATCCGATTGGATCCAAATAATATCGAAATATATCACAACATCATCACGCAATATGAGGGGAATACATTAAAAGAAAAAGAGGGACGGTTTTACATCAACGATCAAGAAACTTCTGAGTATACAATTGGACAAAATTATTACTTCATGATGGGGGACAATCGGCATAATTCGTTAGACTCACGTTACTTTGGTTTCGTTCCGGAAGATCATATCGTGGGTAAACCCATATTGACTTGGCTCAGCATCGATTGGGATAGAGACAACCCAATCAATATTTTCAAATGGAAATTCCGTTGGGAGCGCATCATGACCCTCACCAACGAAGAGCGTCAAAAAAAAACCTCTTACTTACCTTATGTCTTAGGTACCCTAAGTGTCTATTTCATCTACCTATTCTTCAGTGAAAAAAGGAAGAAAAAGAAAAAATAATTGAATTCATGGCAGATCCGATCATCTTAGCAGTTTACTATTTTGCACCGATCACCTACTATGCTCATTGGTTGCAGGCAGATGAGGTCTGCTTAGAAGCGGTAGACCATTATGAAAAACAGACGTATCGAAATCGTTGCTATATCTATAATGCCAACAGTAAGCTTATGCTCAACATCCCTATCAAACACAAAAGAGGTATGAGGAAATACAAGGATGTCCACATCTCTTACGAATATCCATGGCAAGAACAACATCAAAAATCCTTAAAAATCGCTTATCAATCTTCTTCTTATTATGAATATTATGAAGACGACTTCCTGTCACTGTTTCAAAGTAAAGAAATCTTTTTATGGGATTTAAATTGGAAATTTACCCATTTAATCAGTATGCTTATAGAGAGTAATTTACTCAATAAATGCACTGAAGTCTATCAAAAAAATTACCCCAACAAAACAGACCTACGAGACCAGTTTCATGCCAAAAAACACTCTACTGAAAATCTTCAACTCTATCACCAAGTGTTTTCGGAAAAACACGGATTTCTTTCGGATTTGAGCATTGTAGATCTACTCTTCCATCAAGGGAAAAACGGCATTAAATATCTAAAAAATTTACCTTTGATATCTTAATCATCATCATGAGACGAATCACTTTATTAGCGATATTTTTTTTTCTTTCAGTCTCCTTCTCCCAAGCGCAAACAAGCTCAATTAACGAAGAAGCATTGAAGCATTGGCATCACCAAGACCCCATCTCTACGGGTATCTACGGTATAGGAACAGACAAGGCTTACGACCTCCTCAAAAAGAAAAAACGAAAACCTACCCCCATCATTGTAGCAGTGATCGACTCAGGGATCGATATTGATCATGAAGATCTGAAAAATAACATTTGGACCAACCCGGGTGAAATCCCCAACAATGGTATAGATGACGACAACAACGGTTATATAGACGACACCCATGGATGGAATTTCATTGGAGGAAAGGAGGCAGACATACAATACGACGTTTCAGAAGTTATCCGTATTGTCAAAAGATTCAAACCTCTATTTGATAGCGGAGATTACCTCAAAGATAAAGAAATGCAAAACCGCATCCCCGATGACTACAAGATGTATCTCGAAGCCAAAAAAGTATATGAAAAAAAACTAGCCAAAAGCAAAAAAGACGAAGCCAATATTCAACACTTCGAAAGATTGAAAACCGCCTTACTCAAAGGCTTTGATGAAACCGCCCAACAACTAGGAAATCAAAAACTCACTCCTGAAATCATCTCATCCATCCAAGAGGTCTCGAGAGAGACTACCCTCATCAAAATCTCTTTGCAACAAGTTTTAACACAAAACGGAGACAAACTTCATGACAAAACGACCCAAGAGATCAAACAAAAAATCGAAACAGATTTCAATGAGTTTATAGATCAGCAGTCCAAAAGAAGTCAATACTTCTACAATTTACATTTCGATCCGAGAAATATCGTAGGTGACAACTATGAAGATTCCAACGAACACTACTATGGTAACAATCATGTCAAAACCCCTTATGACTTTCATGGTACTCATGTGGCAGGTATCATTGGAGCTGTACGTAATAACAATATCGGTATGAATGGTATCATAGATCAGGTGAAAATTATACCCATACGAGCCATACCCGATGGAGACGAGAGGGATAAAGACGTGGCTAATGCCATCCGTTATGCAGTAGACAATGGAGCCCAAATCATCAATATGAGTTTTGGTAAATCATTCTCTCCTCAAAAATCTATTGTAGATGCTGCAGTAAAATACGCTCGGGACAAAGGGGTTCTTATGATAAAAGCAGCTGGAAACAGTAGTGAAAACATAGATAAAAAAAATGATTACCCAACCAATAAAGATGTTCAAGGCCGTCTCATCAATGACCTTTGGATCACTGTAGGAGCCTCAACCTACGAAAATGACCAAAATCTACCAGCACCTTTTTCCAACTATGGGCAGAAAAATGTAGATCTTTTTGCTCCTGGACTAGCGATCTATTCCACTATACCAGAAGATACTTACCGTCTTTTACCAGGAACTAGTATGGCATCACCAATGGTAGCAGGAGCTGCTGCCGTATTATGGTCTTACTACCCTAAACTCAACGCTGCTCAAGTCAAAGATCTCTTGTTACGTTCAACCAATGTAGTGAACAAGCTCGTCAACCTACCCATAGACATAGAAAAATCCCCTACAAAAGTTGGCCAAAAAATAAAGTTTAACCAACTCTCTAAAACCGGCGGCATCCTTGACCTGTACAAAACCGTACAATTAGCCGAAAAAGAATACGAAACATTACAAAAGAGAAATTCAAGTCTCCCCTGAATCCACAACAGTTCATCACTTACCCAACTCTACTAATTCCAAATCACGGATCTTGTCGAAATGAATACAAAATCTGAGCATAGTCCATACTTTCTGAAAACCATACCTCCCTACTGCACCAGGATTCATATGAAGCAAAGCCAAATTTCTATCAAACATCACCTTGAGGATATGAGAATGCCCACAGATGAAAAGTTTAGGCGGATCAGCTTTCAATTCTTCTCTGACCCTCAAATCATAGCGTCCAGGATATCCTCCAATATGCGTAATCCACACATCGACTCCCTCACAGAAAAAACGTTGATGTAAAGGGAACACTTCCCTGATCTCCTGTCCATCGATATTACCATACACAGCCTTTACGGGGACAGTAAAAGACTCAGTGACCTCAAGGCTACCGATATCCCCAGCATGCCATACTTCATCAGCATCTTGAGTATAATACAAAATCCGGTCATCGATGTGACTATGTGTATCGGAGAGCAACAAAATACGTTTCATACGGACTTTGTAATTTTACCATCCAAAAATACGACGATTGAGGTATTTCATCGAATTGGCCTATCACGGCAAACATTATCACGGATGGCAGATCCAAAAGACAGGAGCCTCTGTAGAGGAAGCATTAGAAAAAGCTTTGTCCACACTGCTGAAAAAACCAATAAATGTCGTCGGAGCCGGACGTACAGACAGCGGAGTACATGCGAAGCAAATGTTTGCCCATTTTGACTTTGATGAAGCCATCGAAGATATTCTCATAAAACGTCTGAATGCCTTTTTGTCACAATCGATCAAAATATTTCGCATCTTTCGAGTCAGAGCGGATGTTCACGCTCGCTTCGATGCACTCAGCCGCACCTATGAATACCTTCTTTCCCTAGGAAAGCATCCTTTTTATTCAGACCTGAGCTGGCCATGGCTGTATGGCCAACTCTCTATGGAAAAGATGAATGAAGCCGCTAGCGTATTGATGAACCATAACAACTTCAACAGCTTTTGCAAAGCTCATGGAGGAAACAAAACTTATACTTGCAAAATCTATCAAGCGTATTGGTGCCGAAGGAAAGATTTATTATGTTTCACTATCGAGGCCGATCGATTTTTGAGAAATATGGTACGTGCCATTGTTGGGACGCTTGTTGATGTAGGCCGAGGAAAAATCAGTACCAAAGATTTTGTCAGGATTATTCAAGTCAAAGACCATAAATTCGCTGGAACTTCCGCTCCAGCATCAGGCCTATTCTTGACCAAGATTCGCTATCCAGAAAACATCTATCTATGAAAAAAAACGCTTCTAAATACTCCTTATTGAAGCAATTGATGCAGATGGGACTGCAATACAAAAGTATCACCTTCATAGCTATAGGGATCTCTATCACATGGTCTCTCGCAGCAGCCTATCGTCCCAAATTGATACAACAAGCCATCGATAATCATATCACTTACAAAGACTTTGAAGGTTTGACAAAACTTTTGATTGGGATCGGACTACTCTTGCTCTTAGAAGGGATATTTCATTTTACCTTGACCTATTTCTCCAATCTGTTGGCACAGAATGTGATCCGACAAGTTCGAACAGTCCTCTTTGAGAAGCTGCTTGCATTCAGAATAACTTTCTTCAACCAAACCCCCATCGGTCTACTGGTGACGCGTTCTGTATCAGATATAGAAACCATAGCTACAGTGTTTGATGGGCTATTAATGCTCTTTGGAGATATCTTGAGAGTTATCACCATTGTGATAATGATGTACACGATGCATGTACCCTTAGCCTCTTTGACAATCTCAGCTATCCCAATCATGTACTTCATTACAAGATATTTTCAAAAGGCATTGAAAAAAACATTTCAAGAAGAACGTCTCCAGACTGCTCGCTTGAACAGCTTTGCACAAGAGCGTATCAGTGGGATGCATATCGTACAACTCTTTTATCGCGAAGCAGAAGAATTTAAAAAATTCAAAAAGATCAACCACCTACTGATGAAAGCACACTTCAAAACAATTTTTTATTTTTCGATTTTCTTCCCTGTCGTCGAACTCTTATCTGCTATCGTTATAAGCGCACTAATCACCTATGGGGGATGGAGTGCTATAACCCACGGAGATGTCAAACCAGGAGAAGTAATCGCCTTTATATTCTTCACTTATATGTTGTTTCAACCAATGCGTCAAATGGTCGATCGATTCAAGAACATGCAAAGAGGATTGACAGGAGCTGAACGCGTATTCAAGCTTTCACATGTTAATGAGACATTATCCAATAAAGGCCGCCTACAACCCGATAAGATAAAAGGACACATCATTTTTGATCAGGTACACTTCTCCTATACCGAAGAAGAACCCGTATTGAAAGGTCTATCTTTTGAGATCAAGCCCGGAGAAAAAATAGCTATAATAGGGCCTACTGGCGCTGGAAAGTCTACAATCGTTCAACTCATGCCAAGATTCTATGATACCAATAAAGGGAATATTTATATCGATGCAACGCCCATCAATGCATTCGAGTTGCAAAATTTGAGACGTCACATTAGAATAGTGACCCAAGATACTTTTCTATTTAACGATTCCATCCTAAATAATGTCACCTTAGGCGATCCCAGCATCAGTCTGAAAACCATTCAAAAACATGCAAAAAAAATTGGTGTCCACGATTTTATCCAATCATTACCAAAAGGTTATGATCAACCTGTACAAGAAAGAGGACATATCCTTTCGGTAGGACAAAGACAATTGATCTCCTTTTTAAGAGTCCAGCTACATCCTTACTCAGTACTCGTATTAGACGAAGCCACAGCTTCTGTAGACGACATCTCTGAAAAACTCATCCATCAAGCTATCCATCATTTAACCCAAGACAAGACTTCCATCATCATTGCACATCGGCTCTCGACAATACAAAGTACTGATAAGATTCTAGTGATCCACAATGGAAATATTGTAGAAACCGGAACACATGCTTCCTTGTTACGACTAGAAGGATACTACTCAAAATTATACCATGCACAATATGAAAAAGCATAGGAATGATTTTAAATAGGTCTTCTGTATGCAGGGATAAAAAATGATTTACAAATAGAACTCATATGTTACGAAACATATTATAAGTATTTACTAATAAAACTTAAATTTTTGAAAATATAAAAAATATAATTTTAGCATTGTAAATGATAGGATTCATTATGAATAATGCTTGTTTTAATGATTCGAAAAAAGCGGAAACAACGAAAATGAGACCTTCTAAGGTAGAAGGTAAAGTCCAAGAAGCAGATACCGTAGATGCCAGCTGAGATGCTATTACATATGTAATCAAAAATACAGTCTCTGAGAAGATATAAGAAAAAGTCAAAGGTGCCTTCAGTAGTATCTCAAAATTTGCCAACAAAAAAGTTTAAGGATTTGTATAAAAAAATATACAATATGTTAATAAATTAAAATAAACTACTGGGGGTAAAAATATGAAAAATCACTCAGTTGAAAAACAAAACCGTCGATTGTGTTAAAAACAAATAAAAGATATTGCCTTCTACCTTAAAGGTAGAAGAATCTAAAATCTTCAATGAATACATCAAAAAACTCAATAAAAAAAATACATAAATAAAATCTATCAAAAGTAATATTTAATAATAAAAGAGGTTTTTTTTCTAAGACCCTTCACTCATTATATTTCATATCTTTTTACCCAGCCAGGACTCAAGCATCCAAACCACCTTCTCCTGAACAGTAATAAAGTCACTAACCATCGAATTGGTTCCCTCATCATTTAATTTATCAGACTTGTCGAGCAATTCGCGTTCTATTTCGAGTAAACTGGACAAGGAGCCCAGAATCAATCTCACACAATCTTCATCCTTAGAAATATCCTTCCCAACACTTACAGTGGACGTTTTGATATAATCCTCAAATGTATGCAAGGGCGTACCTCCCAAAGTAAGGATACGCTCAGCGATTAAGTCTACATTTTCTTGAGCTTCTATGTACAACTCCTCAAATTTGGCATGCAATTCAAAAAAATTCTGTCCGTGTATATTCCAATGAACTCCTCTGAGATTTTGATAATATACCTGAGCATTAGCTAATAAGTTATTTAAATCACAGGCCAGATCCATTGCTTTCTCTGCATTAAGTCCAATAGCATTTTTCCTCATATCGATCTACTCTATTTTCCAAAGCAAATCTAACGAAAAAACTTATCGAGTTTAAAGTCTTAGAAAACGTTCAATGTTTTCAAGCTTATCCTTTGTAAACTCTCCAATTTTTTCCTGTTCTAAATAAAACGTTTGACCCCATCTTATATGTAAAATACAAATCCCATCCTGAGATCAATCTAAGCCTATAAGCCTTATTATTAATAATTTATATGAAACTATTAAGAAAACAAAGGGAAATAACCCCTTCTTGATTCAAATAGGTCCTAAACAGATAGGAATTTATTTAACTAATTGTGTTAAGAAGAAAATGATCGTGACATGTGGCCCTAAAATCATCACTACAAGAGTGATAAAAATACCGATCATCCATCGGATCAGGTCGTTTTTGACAGTATTTATTTCCCTAGTCAAATCTTCTTTTGTAGTGAAGTGATTGATTTTATCTTCTACTACAGTAGATGTTTTTCCTCGACGTAGATGGCTGGAATTCAGTAGCTTCCTTCCCCATTCTCTCTAAGATAATGCTGCATGGTGATGGATATAATGATATCGACAGTCATAGCACTTAGGTTTTTCTACTAGTTATAAGGATAAAAAATAATCCTTGATAGCAGCCTCTTCTATAGATCATGAAAAGAAAATATCAAAATTACTGCAACTGATTCTTAAAAAGAATTATCATAGCCTTCAAAAAAAAGTATACAAGAACTCAAAAAAGTAACAAGCAGATTTTGATCAATGACTTTACCATTACAATCATCATAAAACTACTCAGGCAAATATTGTTATAGGAAAACTCCGATACAAATCTTCATCGAGAGTATTCTTTAAAGATTTCTATAAATCGAAGGAAGTTTTATGTTATTTTATTATTTTAAGTACAATATATTGATTTTAAAATATTAAAATAAATGGATTACCTTCTTTTTAGATATTTTATAGAGTTTTACTTATCATTGATCTATAAATTATGAAAGAGTATGAACTACAAATTTGTATCTATTGGAGTTTATTTTTATCGATGTTATATATTAGTTACTATTCTTATAGGAAGTCTAGCAGTGACATATCTGAGTATATGTTGAGTAGTGGTTCTTTAGGTCCAGCTGTGTGTAGCTACTCTTTCTGCTGGGGCTTCGGACATGAGTGGATCCGGTTTTTGCTCATGAAGCGGGATTCCAGGGGTTTTGTATATGTCTCTGAAGATTTTTAGTATTTAGATTACTGTGGGGTTGACTGTAGGGGCGTATTTTAATTATATATTAATGGAAGCTAATCTTTTTTTTTGTATACGGAGATAGTAAATAATTCCATCACCATTCCAGATTTTTTTTCAGAATCGATTTCGGAATAAGACGAAAATATTACGTCTGATCTCGACTTTGGTGATTTTGTTTTTTTTTACGTTGTATATGTCGTCAGATATGGTATTTAGGAGCATTGTTTAAATCGGTCTATGGTTTAGACTATCATGTTGGTCTTTTTGTAATGGCTTGATTGGTATTTTTTTTATAGATTGTTTTGGGGATTTATGTCTGTAAGCTTAACTGATTTTGTACAGGGGACTATTATGTATGGTATTTGATTTGGTAGTAGTGCCTATGTGGCTATTGTGAAGTTGGGAAGGATGAATGTCACTTTTGATACGATACGTAGTGTAAATCTTGAACTGTTGGATGTTTTCAAAAATAAGAATATAATGACAATTGTCTCTTTGTTGGCTTGAGGTTTGAGCTATTTTAGAGAACCGCATACCATAGTACGGTTTTACAGCTATCCGTTCTGGTCGGCTAGTTGAAGGTGGCTAGAAAACTAGTATGGGGGGATAGGGTGGATAATTTTTTCTATTTAGGGGACATGTTTATTGGGGCTTATAGGTATAGCTTATGTATATCGGATTGGGATGACATTAATCAATCCTGAGAGTATTTTCATCCACTGGTCGGTGGGTTTTTACTCTCGAGTATTTTAGCTGCTATTATGAGTACAATTTCTTCGCAGTTGCTGGTCAAATCTAGTACTGTCACAGAGAATTTTTATAAAATGTTTTTTTCGACGTTGTGCCAGCGATAAAGAATTAGTTTTTGTAGGCCCCGTCTTGCTGTTTTATTAGTAGCAATCAATAGCTATCTTCCTAGGATATAAGACCAATGAAAACATCATCATGGACCTAGTGCATATGTTTGGGTTAGATTTGAGGCTCCATTTGCTTCGGTGTGGGTCTTATTTAGTTTGCATTGGAGACATATAACACAACTGCTGGGCACTTTTAGGTATGGTTTTGGGGGCATTGACGATATTAGCATAGACTAATAGTCTTTTTAAGGAAATGGTTAATGAGATTATTTATGGTTTTATTTTATTTAATTATTGTGATTGGTGGTCTCTTATTGAAAAAGACTGAGGATGATGTAGTTCGTTTATTTAATTAAATGAAGGGGGTATAAATTCTTCTCAACGGTAATGGGTTCTTAGCGATGGATGTTTTTCATTGATGGACGGCTATATGTAATGTTTTTTATTGGTGAGGAAGTTCTTGGATATTGGTAATTACTAGACTGAGTAAGAAGGGGTCACAAGAACCTTTTTTGTAAGATAGAGCTAGGCGTCATGCAATGGTCTGTCTTGCCTCGTAGTTGATAACGCCTTTTTGAGATGATAGTGTAGAGAGGGTCTATTAGGAATCCGGGTAGGAGAAGAAATCCACTCAGAAGATTGAATGGAAATTTCAGTTTTCTAAAGATTCTAAATACGGCTATAGATTTTTGGTACAATCTTCCGTTTTCCCATAAAAGGACTGAGTCAAATGTTTGAGGGGGTAAGCCATATTTTCGTAATACTTTTTGACCAAATGTTGATTGGAGCGACGCAAATTGGAATATTGCCATCGGGTCAATTCGAATAACGAATTCTACAAAACTGTTACACAGGTTACATATCCCGTCGAACAATATGATTTTTTTACTTTCCATGATATTCAAATATACCTATTTATTTGAATCTTAAAAATCTAATTGATTGTGACTTATTTTCCTGTGTAAAATCTTCCAATTGACTATGATCATTCCTTCCACAAGCATAACTTAATACTTGGTTTCTCTCTTCATTTATTATTCATGTATATAGATTAGTTGAGAAAAAAAATGAAGTGATGGCTGCAATCCTTTCATTCTCTGGTGCTTTTACTATACCTAACATTGTTTGATCTCCGGTCTTTCCTAGTACTTTTCCCCTACTCCCCAAAAAATATCCATCTTCTGTCAGTGTATAGGCAGTAGATAGTAATGCAGCTATGTCCTTCATTTTTGATGAAAAAAAAATTATTTTTTTGGGGGGAAATTTTATTCTCTCTATCCCCTACATCCAATTAGCTATTTTTATTTTCCCCAAACATAGACTACTTCTTACTATATAATTATATCAAAATTATTAACTAATATATTTATAACGATTATTTTATCTTTTATTGGAAATGTGATCTCTGTTGGGATGAAATTGAATTAGTTAGGGCTAAATCCATTCAGCAATGGAGATTTAAATTGGCTATCCAAATTGTATCACAAGCTAAAAACCAATCTATTTGCTAAAATATAAACACTAAAAAAACCAAGAGCTACGGCTATTATTTTTCGTGCTTTGGAAGATGTTATTTCTTTTAATTTATTATTGTTATAATATTTACTATCATTATCTATTATTAGTAGTACATAATTTACATAATAACAAACTAGTAAGTATGTTTTCCCTTCTTTTGATGAAATTAAAGAGATGCAAAATACATTAATATTAGTTATCTACTCAATATTATAATTATATACCAAAGTATCCATAGAGTTTAGTTTTTCTTCCTTGCTATGGTTAATCTTTTTCATCCATCTCTTCTATAAAACCATAGTATTTGTTCATTGTTATTAAAGATCAGAGTACCTTCTACCAGATCTATTTCATCGAGCCTGATCACCTTATCTATATGGGATGCTGAGGGGAAAACCATACCGCTATATTTATTTCATTTTTCATTTTATTTTCGATATGTAGGGACCCTTGTGTGGCGCTTATCCTTACTTCTACCTGAATATAGATCTCTTTTAAGACCATTAAAATAGAGAGAATTGATATAAACCGATTCATGATATTTAATTTTTATTAACAAGTCAATAATTTATTCATAATAATAGTTTTAATAAAAATTAATATATTATCTTTATTAATCATTAAAGAAACACCTAAATTTAATTTGTAATTTTTACTTAAAATACTTTTTTTTATGAAAATAGAAGTGCTTTCCCGCATTCAATTTGCTTTCAGCATCTCGTTTCATTACATCTATCCGACTTTGAGCATCAGTTTATGTCTAGTCATGGTATTTATGGAAGATATATATTTGAAAACGGGTGAGGTATTATACTATAAGATGAGTCGTTTTTATACCAAGATTTTTGCATTGATTTTCAGCATTGGAGTAACTACCGGTATAGTGATGGAATTTGAATTTGGTACGAATTGAGCTATCTATTCGAAGTACGTTGGAGCTGTCTTTGGCAATGCATTAGCTATTGAAAGGATTTTTACTTCTGCTTTAGAATCCGGATTTTGGGGATATTACTTTTCAAATGGAATCGGGTAAGTTCTAAAATACACTTCTTCTCAATGATCATGATCACTTTAAGATCAATTTTTCAGATGCTTGGATCGTAGTAGCAACTCTTGGTAACAGACACCATACGAATATAAGATCATTGAAGAAGGGCTGGAAGCTAGGGCTGAGGTTACGGATTTTTGGAAGATGGATTTGAACCCTTCGTAGATAGATCGGGTTTACACGTTTGATTGGGTGATTTCATTGCAGGAGCGTTTCTTGTTTTGAGTATTAGTGCTTATTTTATCATCAAAGGGAAGTATGTAGATTTTGCATAAAAATCTTTCAAACCTGCTTTAATCGTAGTTAATGTTTTCTCTTATTTTGAAGATATTTATAGGACACCGATCAGTAGAGATCATAGCCCAGTATCAGCCGTCTAAATTAGCTGCTATGGAAAGGTATTATGCTAGCTTAGCTATAGCTGATATATATATATATATGGTTATATAGAGACAAGGAGAAAGAAAAATCGAAGATATCAAGATCTCTAGGGGACTTACTTCTTTTCTTTATTAAGACTTTACTAGACTAGTTAGGGGATTGAAGAACTTTGCGTTAAAAAATAGGACAAGTGCACCCAATCTAGTGTTTCAGATGTATCATATAATGGTAGCCATTGGGGGTTTTCTCATCTTTTTTACTACTTATGGTTGTTGTTTACTCTGGAGGGATAAGTTGTTTGAAAAACACTGATTGATGGAATTATTTGTCTGGAGTGTTTTGCTTCCTCAAATCGCTAATCAAACTGGTTAGTTTACTGCAGAGACCGGTAGGCAACCCTAGGTAGTCTAGGGCTTGCTACGCACTTCAGAGGGTCTATCAAAAACTGTGACGATCAATTACATAATTTTCTCATTAATCCTCTTTACATTGGTATACAGCTTACTCTTTTTCTTTTTATCTATCTACTCAATAAGAAGATCCAACATGGTCCTTATACCAAAGGAAATACTGATCATAACCCCATGCACAAGATAATAGGTACAAAATGGTCAAACTAACGAGACAACAAGTAGAGGTGTTATTAGGATTATCTTACCCAACATAGTGGTTTTTCATCATCATAGGATTGTTCGCAGTGGATACCATTTTGGATGATTTTGATCTAGATACTTGATTGTATACCTATTTTTCAAGAAAGAACAAAGCCGGGGAATCGTTCTAAATACCATTTGTCCAGTTTGAGATAGCAATAAAGTATGGTTGGTATCGGTGGAGGGGCTTTATTTGCTGGATTTTTTTATGATGTATGCTTCTCTGATTCAGTTTTTTATATACCATTTAGTGGTTTTTCTTAATTTTAATCTTCAGAACAGTCTCCATAGAATCTAGGAGTAAAGAATCAATGAAGTGGTGGTGTAAGATGTGAGATATTTCTTATTCTTTTTTGAGTATTTATATGTCCATTTTATTAAAGATCATTTTGTGAAATGTCTTATTCGGGATTCCGATCGATCAAGAAGGAAATTTTCAGAGCGGATCTGCTCTATTTTTTTTAGATCCTTATGCACTCATAGTAGGAGTCATTACGCTGGACTTGTTCATGATGCATGGGACGATTTATCTGGTGATTAAAATAGAAAATCGAATTTATACTAACTTGACTGTCATTATATATGATAGGATAATTTTCTTTATTATTAGCATACTCTTATTGAGTTTTTATACACTTTTATATGTGCCTCAAATGAGTCGGACGAGTCAATCGAATCCTTGGATATTCTTCATCCCTGTTGTATGGTGCTCAGTATAGCGAATATCACTCGGTAAACCAACAAGCGCGAGTATCTTTATTCCTTTATTTTTCCAAACTGACGATCGTCTTACTATTTTTCATCATTTGGGAAGAACTCTTCCCAAATATTGTTTTATCTACCTTAGATCCCGCCTACAATCTAACGATTCAAAATGCTGCAGTTTCTACAAAGTCTCTCAAGATCATAATGATATTTGTCACCATTGGTGCTCCTTTTTTGATCACTTGTACGGTATTTGTGTTCTACACCTTTAAGGGCAAAGTAAAATTGAACGAGACCGGTTATTAAAAAGAGATGAACTCTTTTATAAAATTACATAGATTGGAAGAAAAAATGATTTTATAAAATTTCTTTCTAGTAGATAAACCACTTGATAAGATTTTTAAAATAAAACTCATAAAACCAAGAAAAAATATATAAATTTGGAACGGACTTTAAATTTCTATAAATTTTATCCATAATTACATGAAGCTGAATAGAATAGGTATAATGACTTCCGGTGGTGACGCTCCGGGTATGAATGCCGCCCTTCGTGCCGTGGTGCGGACAGCTTCTCATTATGATATAGATTGCATGGGCATCAGTTTAGGTTATCAAGGTTTGATCGAGGGGAAGATGATACCTCTGGGACCTAGAGATGTAAAAAATATCATTCATCGCGGGGGTACGATATTGAAGACTGCTAGATCAAAAGTATTTAAGACTGCAAAAGGTAGACAAAAAGCCTACGAAAATTTCAAGAAATCTGGCCTAGAAGGTTTGGTTGTCATCGGAGGGGACGGCTCCTTCACTGGAGCAATGATTTTTGGACAAGAGTATGACGTACCCATTATCGGTATTCCTGGTACCATAGACAACGACATTTATGGTGCTGACTTCACTATCGGGTATGACACAGCACTCAATACAGCGATAAAAGCCATCGACAAGATCAGAGATACTGCTACCTCACATGATCGGTTGTTTTTTGTCGAAGTTATGGGAAGAGATGCGGGTTTTATCGCCCTCAATAGTGGCATAGCTACTGGGGCACTGGATATTCTCATCCCAGAAGAAAACTACAATCTGGATCAACTTTTTTCTTCTATTGAAAAGGGAAATAAAGAAGGAAAATCTTCCAGCATCATCATTGTAGCAGAAGGAGAAAAACTTGGAGGCGTATATGACTTAGCTCAAGCTACGAGGATGAAATACCCCGATTATGATATCCGTGTCTCTATATTGGGACATATTCAGCGGGGGGGCAACCCAAGTTGTTCAGACCGCGTATTGGCTAGTCGTTTAGGCGTAGCCGCGGTTGAGGCTTTGAAAGAAGACAAGCGGGATATGATGGCTGGTATTCAAGGAAACAAGATCATCTTCACTCCATTTAAAGATGCCATTCAAAAACACAATGAGATCGATCGAGAGTTGATCAGAGTTTCTGATATCATAGCAGTTTGATGGGGGAAAAATAATCATTATTAAAATTTAAAAAATTCAAGGATATGTCAAAAATTAAAATTGGAATCAACGGTTTCGGGAGAATTGGTAGGTTGGTATTCAACGCTGCTATGGCACATAAAAATATTGAGGTCGTTGCAATCAATGATCTCGTCGACCTCGAATACTTAGCTTACATGCTCAGATATGATTCAGTCCATGGGGGGTTCAAGGGAGAGATCAAAGCAATAAATGGTCAACTGATCGTAGATGGAAAAATCATCCGTGTGACGGCTGAAAAAGACCCTACTCAATTAGCTTGGAATCAAGCCAGAGCCCAATATATCGTAGAGTCAACAGGTGTTTTTCTCACCCAGGAAAAAGCCAAAGCTCATTTGCAAGCAGGTGCTAAAAAAGTGGTCATGTCTACTCCCTCTAAAGACGATACGCCTATGTTTGTCATGGGGGTAAATCATACCTCCTTGAAAGTAGATCAACATATCGTATCTACAGCCTCTTGCACTACTAATTGTTTAGCCCCTTTGGCCAAAGTATTACATGACAATTTTGGTATTCTCGAGGGTTTGATGACCACTGTACATGCTGTCACAGCTACTCAAAAAGTAGTGGATAGCCCATCATTGAGAGATTGGCGAGGAGGACGTTCGGTATTAGTCAACATCATCCCATCATCTACAGGGGCAGCCAAATCCGTTGGTAAAGTGATACCGGATCTCAACGGTAAGCTTACTGGAATGGCCTTCCGCGTACCTACAGCAGACGTTTCTGTAGTAGACCTGACCGTCCGTCTGAAACAAGAAACTACTTACGAAGCGATCAAAAAAGCAATGAAACATGCTTCGGAAAATGAATTGAAAGGAATCCTTGGCTATACGGAAGAAGCTGTAGTATCGATGGATTTTTTAGGAGATCGTCGTACTTCAATCTTTGATTCCGGTGCAGGGATTATGTTAAGCCCCACCTTTGTTAAAGTAGTAGCTTGGTATGACAATGAAACGGCCTATTCACATAAATTGGTAGATTTTATCGAATATATTGCCTCGATATAATATTAAAAATAACAACCATAATATCTTTACAAGATTCTTTACTTTGAAAAAATTATTACCCCACATATTATGATAGCGATAGTCGACAGTGGATCCACCAAAAGCGACTGGGTCATTGTAGATCCAGAGGGAAAAGAATTATTTCGCACCAAGACCATTGGGCTCAATCCCTATTTCATCACCAGCGGAGATGTCGTCAAAGAAGTCTGTAAAAATGATGAACTCATCAAAGCAGCCGATGAGGTGACTCACGTGTTTTTTTATGGAGCAGGTTGTTCAGGGCCCCATTACAACGAGACCATCAAAAAAGGTTTAGACGAGGTTTTTTTAAAATCGCAAAATCTGATAGAACATGATCTTTTAGCTGCTGCCTATGCGTGTTTTAGAGGTCGTCCGGTGATCGCTTGTATCCTAGGTACTGGATCAAATTCTTGCTATTTTGATGGAAAAAAAATACGCGAAGAAACCCCTTCGTTGGCCTTCATCCTGGGTGATGAAGGTAGTGGTAGTCATTTTGGAAAGAGGGTACTCAGAGCTTACTTTTTAAAAAAAATGCCTAAACGTCTCTCCGAGTCCTTTGAAAAACAATTCCGCCTGACACGATATGAGATGGATAAAAACGTGTACGGCAATCCATTTGCTAATGCCTATTTGGCTTCCTTTAGCCGTTTTGTTGTAGACCATAAGCATGATCCATTCATTCAAAAAATGATCTATGATTCGCTCAATGATTTCATCGTCAACCAAATATTAGTTTATCCTGAGGCTAGGACTGTTGAGTTGAATTTTATCGGATCTATCGCACACTATTATGAAGGTACCCTAGCTGTCGTAGCTTCCGAATACCACCTGAAAATCGGAGAGATCGTCAGAAAACCTATTGACAACATAGTCAACTATCACGCCATACACATCATCCCTGATTTAAAAAAGAATCCTAAGGTAGTAGCCCGACAATGATTCAACACCATGGGTTAGACTCTTATATCAATCTGCATGCTTAAAAGTCGTCTGGCACGATGGAAATAGCGCTCTCATAGTACACGATGGAAAGAAAGCCTATTCAGTTGCTTTTTCTGATGAAACATTTGAATACCCTCAAAAAAAAGACATTACTCTGATCTCTACGGGCACTACCGGATCAGATGTAGAAAGAACTACTGGACTTAGTTGTACAAAAGTTGCTCTCATCGCCCCCAAAGAGGGCGATGCCCAGATCACTGCACATGTACCGGGAGGAAAGATTCAGATAGTCATCTTCTTCAGAGACCCAATCAATAAGTATCCACCACGAGGCCGATGTGAATATACTCATGCGATTGTGCAACGTGAACAATGTACCGTTAGCGACTAACTCACCTACAGCAGAATTGTTGGTCAAGGATTTATGAACTCTTTTGAAGTTATAAAACAGACGTTTTGGTTCAGGAAGAATCTGAGATTGTTGCGATAGGAAGATCTTTTAGAAAGAGAAATTGTTCATGCGTTTCATCCAATTGGTAAAAGAAGTGTATAAGTCCATTGGTGATCATCAGATAAGCACTGCCCAAAGCTATGTTATATCGAGCGATTTGATCGAAAACTCCTTGTGAAAGCTTGACGTTAGGTCTTTTACATTCGACAATGATATGAGGCTGAGCTTGTTTATATACGAGAACGTCCAAACGCCTATCCAGCCTATTCAATTGTAATGGAACCTCTACAGCAATACCCGCCAGGTCGTAGCCTTTTACATCCGTTAAAAAGCGAATCACATGCTGACGTACCCATTCTTCTGGAGTGAGTAGATAAAATTTTTTCCGGACGACGCAAAAGATGTAAGCTTTATTATCCTTACTTTGCATACGGAAGTGGTAAGACGGAAAATTCAATATCAACATGAAGCAAATTTTATAAAAAAAAATATCGATGGATCCAGCTGAAAAGATCATCGCTGATTTGAAAGCAAAAAAATGGAAACCTATCTATTTCTTGATGGGTGAAGAACCATACTATATCAATGTGATTAGTTGTTGGATTGAAGAAAACTTATTAAGCGAATCAGAAAAGTCTTTTGATCAGATAATTGTATATGGTAGATATACCGAAATACATACTATTTTGACCTACGCTAGGCGATATCCCATGGTGGGTCCATATACGGTCGTTATCGTGAAAGAAGCGCAACAATTATCAAGAAATATTGAAGACTTGATTACCTATGTAGAAAATTCGGCAAGTAGTACCCTTTTGGTCATTTGTTACAAATACAAGACACTCGATAAACGCAAAAAGCTCTACAAAAGTATCCAACGACATGGAGTACTCTTCGAAAGTAAAAAATTGTACGAATACCAAATTCCTGCCTGGATCAGCACAAAAGTCAATAAAATGGGATACACCATCACAGAGAAAGCCGGATTTCTCCTTGCTGAACATATCGGTGCAGACCTCTCTCGTCTGGCTAGCGAATTGGATAAACTGATCATCACCCTACCCAAAGGAGCCGAGATCACTGCCGACAATATTGAGGGCAGTACAGGCATCAGCAAGACTTACAATCATTTCGAATTACAAAAAGCCCTCGCAAACAAAAATTCATTGACAGCTTATAAGATCATGTATCATTTTGGAAAAAACCCAAAAGATCATCCCTTAGCACTTATTCTGGGGATGTTGTATTATTTTTTCACCCAACTGATCAAGTACCATTCATTGGCTCCAACTGAAGAGGTACATCTGGCTAAAATATTCAATATCTCTCCTTATTTCTTGAAAGATTACATCCAGGCAGCTCAACATTATCCTCTGAGAAAGACGGTAGAGATCATCTCGCATCTCAGAGTAGCCGATGCCCAATCTAAGGGCATAGAAAGTCCTACTACAACAGAACAGGAATTATTGAAAGAACTCATTTTTAAAATATTACATTGAATTGAGAAGCACCCCTCCCCGATTCTCCGGAAAGGATAGTTTCATAAATTTGCTGAAAAATAATTTATGTCAAACGAAAAGGTTACAGATTGCATCATCATCGGATCAGGACCTGCCGGCTATTCAGCGGCGATATACGCCGCCCATGGCGATTTGAATCCCATCGTATATACCGGTATGGAACCCGGTGGGCAACTCACCACTACTACAGATGTGGATAATTATCCTGGATATCCCAATGGAGTGACAGGTCCTCAATTGATGGAAAACCTTAAAAAACAAGCTGAACGTTTTGGTGCTATTATCAAAACCAACTATATCGTCCGAGTAGATCTCTCAGACGAAAAAGGAGGCATACATCAAATTCATGCAGAGGATGGAAGTCTGGTGAAAACTCGTGGTATAATCATTGCCACCGGAGCATCTGCAAAATATCTAGGCTTGGAGAGCGAACAACGCTTGCGTGGAGCTGGGGTTTCTGCTTGTGCTACCTGTGATGGTTTTTTCTACAAAGGGAAGGACATCGCCGTAGTCGGTGGTGGAGATACTGCCTTAGAAGAAGCTATCTATTTAGCTAAGATATGTACCAAAGTATACCTGTTGGTAAGGCGAGATATTTTCAGAGGCTCAAAAGCCATGCAACATCGCCTCTCAGGCTTATCCAATGTAGAAATACTATTCCGCTACGAAGTCGAAGAGGTTTTAGGTAAAAAAGTGGTCGAAGGGATCAAAACCATTGTATGGGAAGAAAAGAATGGGAAGAAAACTATAGCTAAAAGGAAAACTATTAACATAGAAGGTCTGTTTATAGCTATAGGGCATAGGCCCAATACAGAGATATTCGAAGACCAACTAGATTTAGATAATAAAGGTTATATCATCACAGAAAAGGGAAACACCTCTACCAATAAGCCTGGTGTATTCGCTGCTGGAGACGTTCAAGACGCCATCTATCGCCAAGCGATCACTTCAGCCGGAACGGGTTGTATGGCTGCATTAGATTTAGAAAAATACCTTTCAAAACTACCACAAAACGTCTAAGCTAAAAGAAGATCAACCCTTGAGGTTATTTTTTTACACTGTTTAGGCAATTGAGATATACCAGACTTATTTCCTTAAGTAATTGCATGACCTTAAAGAATTTTTTCTCAGCATAAAACCTTTCTAGCATAGAAGTTTATACAACAAAACACAAGAATTCTACAATCTTCTCTTGGGGTATTTTGAGCGTTTCGGTAAAAAAAAATTGCCGTAATATGTTCTTATCCTGTCTACAAATTGTTGTTGATCTTCATACCGACTCAATGCTTCCTTTTTTCGTGTTTTGCCAGAGATCAAATCGTAAAAAGTCCAGGCATTAAATGAAAATGGTGAAGGGAAAATTTTTTCTCTTTGTCGGCCTGGTGGGATAAAACCTGAATCTAGTAGACCTATCCTCTTTTGATTAAATTTTTTCTTAGCCAAAGCATGGATCCACATCTCTTTTTAAATCTCCATCGAGACGATTGCCATAGACAGTGACCGTATCAAGTATCACATAGTCTGCATTGAGGTGTACAATGAATTCTTTTTTCTGCAATAGGTCTTTGGTAAGGATTAAATTACGTTTTTCCAAAGTAATTGAAGAAAAAAGGAGTGTGTCGTTTTGCTGGGCACGAATAGAAAAATCTCCATAAAGATTGGGATAAGTAATTTGTTTAGTATTTTTATTAATAATTTGGACTTCAAAGTTGAGAACCCCCGGCACATCTACAATAATTTGTCCCGATACCAAAGGTCTTTCTTGTGAATGGAGAAGAGTACTCAGTAATAAGAACCAGAAAAAAAAAGATTTTTTTTGAGCTCAACATAGTTACAAACGTAGACCAATTCTTTATCATGTTTTGAAGCAAGAAATTCACTATAATTAATGAATGTTAAGAGAATACCTGTCAATAAAAAGATTATTTTTTTAGCCTTATAACTATATAAAAATATTAATAGATCCCATTTTTATAACCTGTAATTTAATTAAAAATATATATATAATGAATATGTATTAACTCCCGTTATTGATTTAATATAATGATAATCGGAGAATTATATTTCTCAAAATGTCCGTATTTTTCAAAATCTTCTTATTTTTTTTCTACGCTACAGTTCAAATGATAGACCACATAATTATCTTCAAGCTCTCTCTTCAAATCAGGATCAGTGGAGAAGAATTTACCCAACTTTAGACACCAATCACCTCTTATCTGAATCAAAACGTTTTTATTTTCTTTCCGTGTTCTCATTATGGATTTTAGTATATTTTTCACTAGATTCTCTTTCGGATCATAAACCTTAATATAAAAAAGTTTTTGAGTTAATAGAGTAATTTGACTAAAATAGGAAAATAAGACGGAAGTTTTCATAAAAATTTTATGGGGTATTCTAATTATAAATTTATATTAAAATAAAGATAGAAAAATTACTTCTATCAAAACATACCTATCTTTGAAACAAAATTTTGATTATGTCTTATGAGTTATTAAAACAAAAGAATGGTCTTGTCTTTGGAGCTTTAGATGAAAATTCGATTGCTTGGAAAGTAGCCGAATGTGCCTATCAAGAAGGGGCTTCTCTTGTTTTGAGTAATGCTCCCATCGCTCTACGGATAGGTAAAATCGATCAATTGAGTAAAAAAACCAAGGCTGTAGCAATCCCTGCAGATGCTACCTCTATGGAAGACCTTGGAAAACTCTTTGATGAGACCTTGAAATATTTTGATGGAAAAATTGATTTCATACTGCATTCAATAGGGATGTCTATCAATGTACGTAAAGACCGTCCTTATACAGATCTCAACTATGACTGGTTACACAAAGGGTGGGATATTTCTGCCGTGTCTTTTCACAAGATAATGAAAACCGCTTGGGACAAAGATGCTATGAATGAATGGGGTTCTATCATAGCCTTGACTTACATCGCTGGTCAACGCAGTTTTCCGGACTATAACGATATGGCCGATCATAAATCCTATCTTGAGAGTATCGCTCGTAACTTTGGTTATCACTGGGGCTTGAAGCGCAAAGTACGCGTCAATACGGTTTCACAATCGCCTACCCCTACTACAGCTGGGAAAGGCATCAAAGGATTTGATGGTTTTTTACGTTATGCCGAAGCGCTTTCTCCATTGGGTAATGCTTCGGCACAGGATTGCGCTGAATACGTGATCACACTTTTTTCTAACCTAACCAAGAGGGTGACGATGCAGAATCTTTATCACGACGGAGGATTTTCTAGCACCGGTATCAGCGAAACGGTGATGAAACGATTTATGTCGGAAGATTGAAATCTTCTAGCCATACTAGATCCGTCTGTTTTTGAATGGGTTTTTTGTATTGTATCAATACGAGTTTGCCTTATATAAAGATTAAAGACCCTCTCGATCGAGAGGGTCTTTAAGGGAGAATGCTTTAAATCGCTAATGGAAAGGTTTCCTTTATTTTCAGACCTATTTCCAGTAATTAGTTTCCAAAATCTGTTGTAAACAACTAAGGATACATCTTAAATATTTATGCTAAAAGTGACTACATATAGATCTTCATCAGTTGAGGCGTTCAGGAGAAGGAGGATGCGTATAAATAGTGTAATTCACCTTTGAAATCACATAAATTTCATTATTGTTGATTTTATAGCCAAATTCTCCGGCTCCTTGTGGAGTTCCATCAGCTTTGAGTAGTATGTTTTGAGCCACTGGATTATTGAAGTAATCTTCAGAAATATATTTGATCTCATTTACTAATGTATTATTTATCAGATAAGAACCAATTTTTACCTTGACCGGTATGGATATCTGGTCATCTGTAATGGGTTGGTTAGGTCTGAAATCTATTGAACTTTTTACATTGTGTCTTGATAATTGAATTTAGCTACTTTTACATTATCATTACCACCAGCACCTGTGCCTATATCACATAGACAATGGACCATTTTTCCCCATTATCATAGTGGAGGTAATTCAATTTATTATCATAGATAAAAATACCTTTCTTAGGTGGTTTATTACCTGATAATTTGTATTTTATTTATATTTCTTATCAAGAGGAATACTACGCTACCCCAATCATCTCCAGATTCGTCACTGGATTTAGGGTGGGCATCTAAGGCGCCTTGATGTTTTTGTTTTTCATCTTCTAGTTGATGATCACCTATGCTTGGGGATATTGTAATAAAAATAGAAAACTAATGAATAACAAATAGTGCTTCATAATATTGAGGTTTTAGCGTTTAATAAATAATTGGATTTCTATATAAAATACCCTCTCACTTTCTTTCTTCTATTCTAAAGAGAGTCTAACACTTTTTATTCCTTGAACCATGAGTTCTTTTGGGATCGTGTATTAAAACGAAATATTCATTATTTCATAAGTAAATGAATTAAAATTTAATTATGATAAATTTATTAAATAATATAATCTGTTAAGTGATTTTTATTTTTTTTTAAAGTAAATGTAAATATTTTATATCTTCGCATCGAAAATAGAAAGCTGTTTTTTGGGTTTTAAGCAGGGGGAATATCCTTATGAAAGTGTCCTACTATAGAATATTTCGTTATGGATAAGATGTTTGCTCCATCATCTACAACGCTGTAAAAAAAAAAAAATTGGATTGTTTGGGAGTTGTTGCTAGAGGACGTTCTATTGTCGTAGAAGTCATGAGGGGATTAAGATATTAAGATTAGAAGGAGATTTTATATTTCTTATCTTTAAGGTTTTTTTTTACCTTTAACCCCGAAGAACCTTTATGAAAAAAATTCTGGCTCCTTCTATACTTTCAGCTGATTTTATCAATCTACAACGCGATCTGGAAATGCTCAACGAAAGTCAAGCTGACTGGTTGCATATTGATATTATGGATGGGGTTTTTGTACCTAATATTTCCTTTGGCATGCCTGTGGTGAAAGCCATCTGGCAATACATTCGCAAACCAATGGATGTGCACTTGATGATCACGCAACCTGAACGTTACATCCAAACCTTCAAAGCCTGCGGAGCAGATCATTTATCAGTGCATTATGAGGCCTGTGTCCATTTACATCGCACTGTATATGCGATCAAAGAAACGGGTATAATGGCTGGTGTTGCGCTCAATCCACATACGCCGGTCAGCTTACTACAAGATATCATCTGTGATGTGGACTTGCTTGTGTTGATGGGTGTCAATCCAGGTTTTGGTGGACAGAAATTCATTGAGCATACATATCATAAATTGCAGAAAGCCAAAGATTTGATAGAGGAAAAAGATGCTCCTACGCTCATTGAGATCGATGGTGGGGTAGATCGGAACAATTCGTCTATACTTTTCGAAAAAGGGGCGGACGTATTAGTGGTAGGTACTTCGGTATTTTCTGCTGCTGATCCAAAGCAGGCGATTCGGGAAATAAAAAATGGCCTATAAGAACTGCTTTTGGATTATTCAAATTTTTTAGAGTCGTCCTAGATTGGTATGCATATTAAAAGTGTATATATGGTATTTAGGATCCAAGTATTGACTAGTCACCTCTAAGTTTGACATACTTCCAATCATAGTTGCATAAAACAATGCTTATGTTTATATCTTTTTTTTTGCATTGCTCATGATCATAATCATAAGGGGGAAATAATCTGCCATTTTACAGTCGTTAGGGATCTGGTAGTGAGTGGCCATAAACGTACTAAATCCTGTATAGAATACCCATTTATAAATTTGTCGCTTTTAAATTTAGTATCTTTAAAGATTTCTTTAAGTTCATCGAAAGTTTATTTTATTTCGTTCCAGATCATACGCTGCGTATTGAATTCAACCCTAGCACTTTATTTAAAGATGATGTCCCATTCTTTGCTGTTGTCCCCTACAATTCTTCCTATGTTAAAGGAGAATTTTAAACACTTTCCTGAAGTACAGAGTTTTTTTTACTTCACCTTTAAATAAACCTAGTTTTATCTCTTGTTGATCAAATTCTGATATTACGTCTGATTTACAAGATGGAGCTGAGGCGTCATCAGGTTTTTCGGATTCAATTTTTTTTCAGCCTTGTATTCAAATTTTTTGGAATTTTCATCGGCTTGATATACGTATCGAAAAGTATAGTAACCATTATTAGGGGGTTAACCATCCCTCGATTGGCCGGTACACCATTATAAAGGTTAATAATTTCCGATTTAGTGTATTTTTCATCATGAATTCGAAATATGAATATTTCCCCAGGATTGGGTTTGATTGTATGTGTCGTCATCGAATAGATGTAGCAGACTTCATCGTTGTTATGGTTTGGGTTTATGACATAGCTTTCGTTAGTGTTTTGCTTGAATTTTTAATCTATCAATATTTTCGTTACCTGATCGGAATCTTTTGAAATAAAGACTACAGCTGTTTGGCCTGTTTGTTCTATAGTATCGCTTTCCTTGATCCTCCATTGACGATGATGGTAATATTCTTAAAGGCAATGTCTCATTCATCACTATCTTCATTTACTGTACCCCACCCTTTATCAAAATTAAATTTTTTAAATTTATCTAGGATATGATCTATAGTTTTTAATCTATAATTTGAATAAATAAGAAGGTTAATTATATTTTTTATATAAGTCTTGTCATTTTATAAGGCTTTATTTAGATTGAAGGTTTCGGTAAGTTCATCAGTTGAATCATTATTTTTACAGGAGATAAGTAGTATGGATCTAATAAATAGGAGATTAAAAATTTTCATAATATGGGTTTTCATAATAAACGATAAGATTAAAATTGATAAGTAATTATTCCCCAGAAGACTCTTCCAAATAGATCGGTAATATGTTGTTTATCTTTATAAATAAATAGGTTGTCACATCCTAGTTGTATTTTAAAGTCATTGGAGATTTTTTACCTACAGAGATGTGTCACAACGTATAGCATTTGACGTATTCGTAATTGCCCCGACCAGTATACCATTTCTATCTTGATCAACGAGGCCGTATCTGCCAAGATAGATCATTCGTAGTGTAGAATGGAATCCTCTAGAAGTGTCTTCATAAAATAGTTTGATGTTGAAACTATGTTTTGAATGGTTGAATAGTCCGCTATAATCTTTCAATTTTGCTTTTTTAATGATGCGATTTTTGGAGCTCGTTTTGTTAATTTTTCATTTCTTGATCTTCTCGATGATGTCTTTGTTTCCTGTTTTGAGGTATTGGTATCCTGCCGAGAGGTGGAGATATTTAGCAGATGTTTGCTGGCTTGTATCTCAAAACCCTGTATAAATATTTTTCTTAGATTGATGTATCTATAGCTAGGTTTTTTTTGTAATAGTCGCTACATAGATGGAGTTAATCATATCTCTCAAGTCGTTTCGAAAGAAGTTAACCGAAAGCTTGAAGTCCCTTTTTAGTTTGTACGCTACACCGATGTTGATACCTATAGAGGTTTTGCTTTCAGGATGATGTTGACTTTGCTTAGGTCTATAAATGGTTGGTTGATTTTGTCTATTTGCTTCAAGTATTCTAAGACTGGAGCGAGTTCTTCCATTCCATATACAAAAGGACCATTCTCCCACTGGGAGAAACGTTGATAAAGCATTTGGAAATCGGGAGCTCAAAAACCTACTCCGACAGAGGATTTAAAGCTAAGACCAGGGTTTAGGTTGTATTTCAAGGCTGGTTTGGGTGAGAAAGTTGGGCACCATAGTTTTGATTAGCATCCGATCGTAGTATGCAATAATATTGAATTTTGAGAAGATCTTCCACTCGTATTGGGTAAATAGATATCCGGATAGATTTTTTTTCTTTTCAGGATACCCCGTCCTTTGCATGCTTTCATAAATCAAACCGAGCCTGATGGTGAGGATGTTTTTTTTTTCGTTGAATCAGAAGGTTGAAATAAATTTGGACTTTGTAATATTCCTATTTAAGAAGGTCTTTGTATATATCTTTCGTTTGAGTATTTGGTGGGTCGAATTTTGTTTTATAAATGGTCTAATAGAGACCGATGGAGGTATTTCATTTTTTAGTGAGCTAATAAGTGTATTGTCTGTTGAAATTGTATTCTCTAATAGCACTGTCGCCCTGAACTCCAAATATTTCAAGATTTAATCCTACAAGGTACTAACGTGTGGAGAACGTCAACTGGGCTCTTATGTGAAAATTGATATCAGATCTCAGCACTTAAATTATAGTTTTGGTTGAGGTATACCTTTTTTTTCTCTGGTCTCAAGTGTCAAATCGTAGTCCTTGGTTTGATAATGGTTCATGGATAAGGAGAGGGTAGTATTATTTTTTTTTTTATAACTCAGATCTACTCCAGTCTACCAAGTGAAGTTACGGTCGTATCACGAGTAGATGTTTCCATACGTACCTCTGGTTTATAGGATCTTTAGTGATCAGATTGATCGTTCCAGCCAATGTATCTGATCGTACAATACTGAGATAGGTCCTTTGATGATCTCGATTCGGTCGATATTAGCTAGGCTGATCTGTTGTATATCTAGTATCCCTGTTAGTACGTCCGATGAATGGCTCACTATCAATCACAAAGAGGATGTATTGATTTTGTAATCCTTACATCTGTAGATCATTCCCACGGAGATCTTGTGTCACACTTAGACCAGTCTATTCTTGTACGATATCTTTGAGAATTATAGAGCCAGAGGTACAGATTTATCTTTTGGGTATGATTTGTTCTGGTATGGGGAGTTTATTAGTTTTTTTTATATTTCTGATTCCGCTAACGATCATTTCTTACATCTCATCGTTTGAGTTATTATCCTTCTGATCTTTAGGTAGATATTGTCTTAGCATGATTTGACTGAACATCCAGAAAAATAAGAGAGAATATTTTTTTCATTTATTTAGGATAAATCAAGGATAAATTTATGTTAAGTTAGTTTAAATATTTAAATAATAGTTATTATAAAATATATAAATTCTTATATATTTAATCTTTTATTGCTAAAGGTATGCTGAAGAAAAACTATCGAGAAATATGCAATATTTGTCTCGGCTTGAGATTATATCCTTGGATAGCCTCCTAGATGAAATATCATAAGTAATTGATTTTAAATAAAATATAATATATATATCACTTCAAAATCGTTCAATACTATATAGTAGGATGGAATACATCACATTGGAAAATTAACGGATTACTATCCATGATCATCATGGAAAACAAGGCTCGAGAGTTACAAATTTTATAAGTATCAATACTTATGTATAGAACGTCAGTAGAGTTAATAGAAAAATGGAATATTTTGAGAAATAAACGACCTCATTTTAGGATACGTAATGATGCATGAGTGCTTGGCGTTAGTGAAAGTTGAATTGTTAGTTACACGTTGTGTGAAGGTGGTATACGATTGCGTTCTGATCCATGCATTATCCTTAAGGAGATAGGTGATTTGGAAGGGTTATGGATTTGAGTTGCAATAAGCACATCGTCCATGAATTGAAAGGGACTTACGAGAATGCTCATGTTGATGATCCAAGAGTGGGTTATTTCTTATGCTTTATCGATTTACGTCTATTTTTTAATGCTTTGAGTAGTTCTTTTGCTTTAACTGAGATGGTCCGAGATGAGTCACGATACAGTTTATAATTTTTTACCAAAAACTGAGAAGTGATTCACAAGATTTACATGACTGAGTAAAGTAATTACAATACCTATTTGGCTTTAGTATAAATATATAGTTCTATAAATCAATTTATTAAACAGTTATTCTATCTTGCCCTACAAGTCACTCTTGGAGTTCCTGATGAGGCTGTCGATGTAGAGGGATTTAGAAAAGCTTGGGCAACTATGCAAGATAACTCATGAGTTCGATGCGCTGTTTGATGAAATATAAGTTAAATAGAGTCCAAGCGCTCCATCTGCCAGATGGAGGGTATGATTTATCAGGTAGGGGATCATACTGCTAGAAGTGTGGTCGCTCGAAAATATCAGGTGCCAATTATGGTCTTTGTTGGCAATCATGGGATATTACAGATCTTCAATGGTGAAGTACAGCAGCTAGTAGATCATAAAAGGTGGTTCAATGTGAGATGAATAACCACTTCAACTTATATTTGCGTGGAGTCGGCTTTCAAAGAGAATTGGATCGTATATAAACCTAACAAAGATGGGATGGTGACTGCCCTAAAATATTATGGAGAGTGGGGTGAGTTGTTTATGCAGTTTTTTAGCAAGAGGAAGACGGATATCCCTGATTTACCTGAGTGGGATACTGTAACAGGAGCGGTTAGAAATTTATTATAATTATCCTAGTAGTATAAGCTATAGTATATCAGATCAATCAGTTGCTATTGCATATTTTCATAGCAATCTATTTCTTTCTTCTTCATTTCCGAAATTATATCTCACTCCTATTTGAAATATCTGGAATCGTAATTAGAGTTATAGATTTGCATTTACTCTATTTGTGTAAGCTCATAATTTGAAGACATGCTTATAAAAATGTCAGATGTAGATGTTATTGTTTGAATACGTCTCTGACAAATAAAAGATTTTAAGCTTAAGTCTAAACTGTAGAATTCGAACAATTTGAAAAATAAAGATTTATATCGAGAGTGGTACCAAAATATCATTTCCAGTTGAAAGTTTTCAGATAACGAGAAGTGGTTTTAAATGGTGAGACAAAGTCTAAAATCGTTTTTTTTCTGGTACTTTAATTGTATTATTTTTATTAAATTTATATTTTGAATAAAATACGAAGAGTTGATTATAACTTTTCCACCAGAAAAACATGTTGAAAGTGTACGTTTCTGAGAGCTCATAATTGTATGAAGTATAGTAATTCTCATTCGTATAGATCTGCTCTTTTGTGTCAAGATTTACAGAAGGAATTTGATTGAAACCTTCGGAGGTGATATTTAAAAAGGTAGATAATATAAAATTAACTTATTATTTATAATAAAAATAAATTTTAAAATTTATATTTTTATTAAAAAGTAAATTATTTAAATATTATACATAATAAAGTAGAGTAATTTTAATAAAAATTCAAGAAAAAAAACTATTAGTTATTAGGTAATTACAATGGGCTATAAAAATTTATCTTTATTCAACTTCAATCGAAGTCCTGATACGCATATTCTTGCTAAAAAAAAGACTGACCCAAATATATTGAGGTAGCTTTTTTTTTGAAATATTCTCGTTGTCAGACGGGTCTTTTGAAATAAAGCTTTTTTTGGTCATTGATTTTGCACTGCTTCTTTATTGACTTTATATCGAATTTCAAGTATAGCATCTTTTTTCAGTTGCTTTGAGAGGGTTTCGCATTTCTCTTTCACATCTTGGACAGATCAGATCCTTCACCTTTTTCCTCTACGGATTTGGCCTTTTTTTCTACATCTTGTGCAGATCGTTTGTTTTTTTTTTCAAAGCTTGCTTTTTTTTCCGTGTGAAGGATTTTTCTGTCTGTTGAACAGGATCAGTCACTCATGCAAAGTCAGGTCATATACTCCAATTTATCATAGTTATATCATTCAATAAATGATGTATTTTATTCATTTTTATAGGCTTAATATTCAGGAAAAACTATTAATAAATAGTTTATGATAGATATCAATAGTCGTATAAAAATGTTTTGCTGTTGGTTTTTCCTAAGACCATCATTTTATCATAACGTTCGTCGAGCAGTTTGCAATAAACCAAAATGGTATATTCGTTTTCCGTTTATCAATACGAACCATCGATTTCCGTGTAAGAAATCGTGCCTATGGTTTTTGTCTCGGGTAGCGTATAGATAGTTGTAAAAGGACTGTTTGAGTAACATAGCGTATTCGTGGGGATTGGTCATCTCATTGCACTTCATTCAGCTTTATTCATCCAAAATCCAATCGTTGAAAGTCCCTATGTACGTAGATTGATTTTTTGGGAAAGTTAGGTCTTGATAAAGCGAAATATACTTTGGTGTAATCGGCTTTCGTAACGAAATAGCTTTCTTCGATATAGTCATTGTTGCGGATGTAAAACTCTCTGTTGAGATCCAATTGGGTGTAATAAGGGGCTATTAGACTTGAGAGATACTTCCTCAGGAAGGTGTGGAATCCGTTTTCGTATTCTTCTATACGACATACCGATATGTTGGCTGAACGGATGTTTTTCGTGTCAAAATATCTGTATTCGCTGGCACCTTCGAAAACATTGATCATATTGTAGTTGTAACTCAACTTCTAATTTTAGATGAATTATAGAGGAAGTCTATTGATTGTCTCTTTCCAATTGTTGTTTTTCAAGATCGATATATGGACATTCTGAATGTTATGACTAAGATCTGGCTAACCAAAGCTGATCTCAAAAAGCACCTCTTGTTTCTGATCTGCATCGGCGCCAGTGCCTCGTTGTATTTGTGCGTTGATAGTTATCAAGGGTTCTACGACGACAAATCGTCGGGTGAAAAGCAACTTTGTCGGCATTGTTTGTGTAAACCTCTAAAAGATAATTTCCCAAGCGTTTCTGGCCCGATTCTCTCGTTGGAGAATCGGAATTAATAGTGGACATAAGGTACAAAGGTATTGAAGAAAGGCTTGTAGTCCCATATGTAACTTTCTTAATATTAGGTCATGTACTCGGGGGTAAAAATATCTAACTTTTTCCAATCATAAATGTACTAATCCAAAGGTAATTATACTTTTTGTAACTATTGTTTATGTTATCAAAATCCAAAATCAATTCATCACCCACCCGAATGATGACTGTATTATCCCCAGTCTACGGATTGTACAAAATGATACTTTTTATGATGATAGGAGCTATTACATCCTGCCCCCATACAAGATTTAGAAATTAGAAGGTAAATGAAGAATATAAATCGTTTCTGTGAAATCTTTTAGATTTTTAGAAATTCAAGTATAAAAATAACCTCAGGCCAACTACTTAGCTTTATCAATTAATTATTAAATTCATCCCCGATTTCATGGGGAAATCCACTAAAACTATTCCATTACATAAAATATAATTGACTCATGTCTAATGAAATCCGTATAAAAAAAGGGTTGGATATTAAACTGAAAGGACAAGCGCAAAAAGAAATACATTATATCCCTTTATCTAAGACTTATGCGCTTGTAGCCGATGATTTTCATCATATCATTCCCAAGTTGGAAGTCAAGTTAGGTGATGAAGTCAAGTCAGGTGATATTTTATTTCGATCCAAAGCCAATGCTCGCATTGCATTTCCTGCTCCGATGAGTGGTGAGGTAGTAGAAATCTCAAGAGGAAATAAACGGAAAATATTGGAGATAAAGATATTGGCTGATAGATCTATCGATTTTAGAGATCATGGTGTGAAAAATCCCGCTGAGCTCTCGACCGATCAGATCAAAACCTATCTCCTTGAGAGCGGTTGTTGGGCTTTCATCAGACAACGTCCGTACGATATCATCGCCTTTCCGGACAAGACACCCAAGGCGATTTTTATTTCAGCCTGTGCCACTGCTCCTTTAGCACCAGACTTCGAGTACATCTTTCGTAGTAAGGAGAAGGAGATGTGTACGGGTATTGAGGCCCTGAAAAAGCTCACCCCGGGCAAGATGCACCTAAGCATAACCGGTGGTGCGATCAATAGTCCTTTTCATTCCATGCAAGGGGTAGAGTTCCACAACGTATATGGGCCCCATCCAGCAGGTAATATCAGCGTACAGATCGCCCATGTTGATCCGATCGATAAGTTTGATATTGTCTGGTTTATCAGCCCACAAGACCTTGTGATCATAGGTGAACTCTTCCTCACCGGTAAGTGGAATCCTGAGCGTACCTTAGCGATCACTGGTTCACAGATCAAAAATCCTCATTATGTCAAGACGAGGATAGGAGCACAAATCTCCGATTTGGTCAAGGATAATATTAAAGAGGGCAACAACCGTTACATCAGTGGTAATGTACTCACAGGTAAGAAAACTACTCTAGAAGGTCATTTGAGATATTATAGTGATCAAATTACGGTCATTCCAGAGGGTGATGACTACGATTTGTTTGGGTGGTTATTGCCCCGGCCTAAAAAATTCAGTGTCTCACGGGCTAATATGTTTTCCTGGCTCACTCCTAAAAAGAAATATGCTCTTAACACCAATCTCAACGGCGAAGAGCGCGCCTTTGTATTGACTGGTTGGTACGAAAAATATTTTCCCTTTGACATCTATCCCATGCATTTACTCAAGGCTATCCTCACCGAGGATCTAGAAAAAATGGAACAACTTGGCATCTATGAAGTCGCTCCGGAAGATTTTGCTCTGACCGAATATGTCGATGTCTCCAAATTGGAACATCAACAGATCGTTAGAAGAGGCTTGGACTTGATGATCAGGGAAATAGGATAAATGAAATCAGAGTAGATGAATATAAAAAAACGATTGGATCAATTGAAGAAAAAGTATAATGGAACTCCTTTTAGTCCTATTTTAAACGCTTTTCATACTTTTTTGTTTATCCCGAAGCATACGACCCATACCGGTAGTCATATCCGTGATGCAGCAGACATGAAACGGACGATGATCACTGTAGTAATCGCCTTGATACCCTGTCTATTTTTTGGATCCTACAATACCGGATATCAACACTACAGTCAAATCGGTGGGGGCACCTCCCTCTGGAATTGTTTTTTATTCGGTATGGGAAAGATCCTTCCACTCATCGCTGTATCTTATGGTGTAGGCTTAAGTATCGAATTCCTCTTTGCTACAATCAGGAAACATGAAGTCAATGAGGGCTATCTGGTCACTGGTCTACTTATACCGCTCATCATCCCGGCAGACATCCCTCTTTGGATGCTCGCTTCAGCAGTGATCTTCACCGTAGTCATCAGTAAAGAAGCTTTTGGCGGTACCGGAATGAATGTTTTGAATCCGGCTTTGGTTGCCCGCGCTTTTTTATTCTTTGCCTATCCCAAAGAGATCTCCGGAGATAAGGTATGGGTATCCGGTAGTGATGTAGATGGCATCTCAGGAGAGTCGTCCATCGGTTTTTTGGCCAATGCCAAAGATCAAGTTGAACTCGCTCAGCAAATAGTTCTGCACAATATACCCATTTCGGTTCAAGACATGTTTTTAGGTTTCATCCCTGGTTCTTTTGGGGAGACCTCGGTAGTAGCTATTCTACTCGGCGCTATTCTCTTGATCTTTACAGGTATAGGGAGTTGGAGAATCATGCTTTCGGCTTTGATTGGCGCCTCGGTGATAGGGCTGTTATTTAACGCTTGGGGAGCTAACGCATTGATGGCCTTCCCGTGGTGGCAACATCTGCTCGTGGGTGGTTTTGCCTTTGGTATCGTCTTTATGGCTACAGATCCAGTATCAGCAGCTCAGACCGAAACTGGTAAGTGGATTTATGGTTTTTTCGTAGGGTTTTTCAGTATTTTGATCCGTATCTTCAATCCGGCTTATCCCGAAGGGGTGATGATGGCTATACTTTTGATGAACATCTTTGCACCAATCATTGACCACTTTGTCATCCAGGCAAACATCAATCGAAGGATGAAACGATTGAAAAACAAGAATATTTGAGTCATGGTAAAGAAATTTGTTGATAAAAATTCATATACCCTTGGTTTTTCCGTCGCAATGGTAGTGATGGTAGGGGCTGTTTTAGCTTTTGCAACGATCAAGTTGAAACCTTTTCAAGACGAGAACAAAACGCGTGAGAAGATACAAAATATCCTGAACTCTGTAGGTGTGAAAGTCAGTATGGAAGAAGCCAGTAAAGCCTATCAAACATACATCAAACAAGCCCTCGTTCTCAATGCCAAAGGGCAGATCTTGGAAGGTGAAAAGGCTTTTGATATCGACATCACTACCGAGATAAAAAAAGTACCTAAAGATCAAAAGATGCCGCTCTATATCGCTGAAAAAGATCAGGACCGTTACTATATCACGCCCTTGTACGGTACAGGGCTGTGGGGTCCAGTGTGGGGTTATGTTTCATTGGATCAAGAGTTTAAAATAGTAGGTATTATTTTGGATCACAAATCCGAGACCCCTGGCCTGGGTGCTGAGATTACCCAGGATTTCTTTATGGAGTCCTTCAATGGAGAACGTATATTTGATACCTCAGGCAATTATCAAGGGGTCAGAATAGTTAAAGGAACGAGCGATCCAGGGAATACCAACAAAGAGGACAATCAAGTAGATGGTATAAGCGGTGCAACCAAGACCGGTGATGGTGTTAGCGAAATGCTCGTTCGCGGCCTGAGATTTTATTTGCCTTATTTGCAAACCGTAAGAAATAAGTTATGATAATCAAAACTTTGATCAGAGAAAAAGAGCCGAGCGAGCCGTTATTTTCCAAAAAAAACAGAAAGCTTATTCAAGACCCTTTGAATGACAATAATCCAGTCACTGTACAAGTTTTGGGCATCTGTTCGGCTTTAGCTGTGACGGCTAAACTCCTGCCGGCTATTGTGATGGCTGTATCTGTGATGGTCGTTCTAGCTATGGGTAATGTGGTGATCTCCCTGATGCGGAACATCATCCCCAACCGCATCCGCATCATCGTGCAATTGGTCATCATCGCTGCATTGGTTATTTTGGTCGATCAAGTGCTCAAAGCCTTTGCTTACGATGTGAGCAAACAACTCTCGGTTTTTGTTTCGTTGATCATTACCAATTGTATCATCATGGGACGCTTTGAAGCCTTTGCATTGAGAAATAAACCTTGGCCCGTTTTTTTGGATGGACTTGGGAATGCTTGGGGCTATGGGATCATCCTGGTCATCGTAGCCTTTTTCAGAGAACTCTTAGGCTCAGGATCGCTCTTAGGGATACAAATCTTGGGTGATCCTGTTAAAAAAACGGGCCTCTATGCCTTAGGCTATGACAATAACGGATTTATGCTATTGGCCCCGATGGCCTTAATCGCCGTGGGGATCATCATCTGGGTACAGCGCAGTAGAAATACCAAACTCATAGAAAAAAAATGATCAGAACTTGTAAAAATTGAATACCATGGAATATTTGAATATTTTCATAAAGTCTATTTTCATCGATAATATGATCTTCGCTTATTTTTTGGGGATGTGCTCCTATTTGGCCGTATCCAAAAAGGTTTCGACAGCTATCGGTTTAGGCACAGCTGTGATCTTCGTCATGTTGGTGACGGTACCCTTAAATTTTCTTCTCGATAAATATCTCTTGCAACAAGGTGCATTAGCTTGGCTCGATCCTTCGTTTGAGCAAGTAGATCTAAGCTTCATGACAGTGATCATCTTCATCGCAATCATCGCTACGATGGTGCAACTCGTCGAGATGATCGTAGAACGCTTTGCCCCGACTTTGTACAATGCTCTGGGGATTTTTCTACCTCTGATTGCAGTGAACTGTGCGATCTTAGGTGGCTCGCTCTTTATGCAACAAAAAGAATTTTTCAATGTGGGAGAGGCAGTGATTTATGGTTTGGGATCTGGTGTTGGCTGGTTTTTAGCGATACTGGCTATCGCAGCAATCCGGGAAAAGATCCGCTACTCCAATGTACCTGCACCATTACAAGGACTAGGTATTACCTTTATCTTGACCGGCTTAATGGCTATTGGTTTTTTGAGCTTTGGCGGGATTGACCTTCAGGTCGAGAAGAAAAAAAAAACACAGGAGATTAGTTCAAGTATATCGATAATAGATCAAGAAAATCGACAAGAAAAGCCTAATTATATCACTTTAAAAACCAAATTAAATTCCGTTCAAAAATGACTGTGGTCACCATTTTTACCACTGTTATCTCCTTTTTGATTCTCATGATATTCATGGTAGCCTTATTACTCACGGTCAAGGCCAAACTATCGCCTTCTGGTCCAGTCAAAATCACAGTTAATGGCGGAAAAACTCTCGAAGTAGCCTCAGGAAGTTCTTTACTCTCGACGCTCAGCAATCAAAAACTTTTTTTACCATCGGCTTGTGGCGGCGGCGGGACTTGCCTACAATGTAAGTGTCAAGTGTTCTCCGGTGGTGGAGATATCTTACCCACGGAAGAGCCCCATTTCACCAGGAGACAGAAGGAGCAGCATTGGCGACTTGGATGCCAAGTCAAGGTCAGGCAAGATATGCAGATCCAGATCTCTGAGGAAGTCTTCGGTATCAAAAAGTGGGAGTGTACGGTCCAATCCAATTACAATGTAGCCTCCTTTATTAAAGAATTCGTTGTACAGTTGCCAAAAGGCGAAAAGCTCGATTTCAAAGCCGGGGGTTATATACAGATCGATGTACCTTCGAGCACCATAGATTATAAGAATATCGATATCACAGCCCATCCAAAACATCATGATCAACCCGATAAGTTTCGTTTGGAATGGGATAAATTTAAGCTATGGGATTTAAAGATGATCAACGAAGAGAGCATCGTTCGCGCCTATTCGATAGCCAACCATCCGGCTGATGGTAATATTATTATGCTAAACATCCGTGTGACCACACCACCTTTTGATAAGCTTGTAGGCGGTTGGGCTAAGGTGAATCCAGGCATTTGCTCCTCTTATGTCTTCTCAAAAAAACCTGGTGATAAGGTTACGATATCGGGGCCATATGGTGAATTTTTCATTAATGAAGATTCGCAAGCTGAAATGATCTACGTTGGGGGTGGTGCTGGTATGGCGCCGATGCGTTCGCATCTTTTTCATCTCTTCCATACCAAAAAGACCCAGCGAAAGGTCTCCTTTTGGTATGGAGGACGTTCGAAACGTGAGTTGTTTTACCTGGAAGATTTTCGAGCCATTGAACACGAATTTCCCAATTTCAAATTCTATATCATCCTTTCCGAACCCCTACCTGAAGATAATTGGAAATCCAAAAAAAGCATCCATGATCCTACAGGAGATGGATTTACAGGATTTGCACACCAAGCTTTGATTGATCATTATTTGAAAGATCATGAAGTACCTGAAGATGTTGAGTTTTATTTCTGTGGTCCTCCGATGATGAACAACGCTGTAGTGAAGATGTGTGACGACTTTGGAGTTCCTAAAGGAAATATCCGTTTTGACGATTTTGGAGGCTGAAGTGACCCAAGGTCTAAGCCTTGGGTCACTGGACGATCTTGGACTTAATTGATCAGAAGGATTTATCCAAGACAAAGTATCATAACCTACTGGAGAAATAATGCTCACTAAACGGAAACACAATCAAAAACTTTATCAACCAAAAATGATCTATACAAATTCAAATGAAGATGTGAGGGTAGAGATTACTCATGCCAGAGGTGGATTTAAGATAGAGATTAATTAAGTTAATGTTTATTTTCTGGATTGGATCCGTAGGTACATTCTTGACCATATTTGTCATGTTTTTTAAGTATTAATTGTTAGAAAAGCTTTCGATTAGCTATCTCGATAGATAGAACTCTTGATGAATTTGATAAGGATCTGCTTTTCTCTTCAGTGGTTGAAATCTGGTCGAGATAAATCTAGGATTTTGTCCCGATAATATTCAAGTTCTTTTTTGACCTCCCCTCCTAAATGCAGAGCTTTTTGAAGAGACCCTCTATGGCATAGATCTTGTCAAGGTTGAGTATCTTGATGCTATACTAATGCCCCCCCCTGCTTCTCATCGGTTTTTATAAGACTTTGAAGTGTAGAGGATAGTCTTTTTATTTTCATAGATATTTCCGGCCTGTTTCTTTCCAGTGTTTTCACTCTCTCCAAAAAAAAAATACATCGAACAGATTGTCCTGTATCTAGAAGGTTATGCCAATATTTTTTTTCCGGTTTCGTGCAGCTATATAACGTCCTTTCTAAGTCAATGTTACTACCTGATTCTAATTTTCTTGCTTATTGAGAGTTTAATAAAAAAAATTCAAATCCGTCATAAAAACCTTACCCCATAGCGTAAGGAATTGCATATACTGTACTCAACTCTGTAAGTGAGCCTTAGGATAAGTATAAGTTTTTTATTATAGAATATTATTAAAATTCTAAATATATTTTTATATTTTATAATAAGTTTACTCATGAAATTATTAAATTTTATTTTAATAAAATATATTATTTATTATTAATAAGTAAAATTTTTATAATGCATATTATATTAAAAATATCAAATTCAATCTATAATAATAAATTGATTTAATATGGAAAATTACACTCAAAAACAAAATTTAAAATAAATTTAAACTTAAGAGAGGGTAAAAATTCTGTATAGAATAAAAAAAAGAAAATTTAATAAGGTATTTATAAAATCATTGAGCTATTATAATTATATCAATGGTAACAAAGAGATGAAAAACGATTACGTCAAAAGATATCACCAAGAATTAACCATCATATACCAAGATGATGAAGTACAAGTCACAATACCCCAGTGACAAATATTAACTGTAATAGTGAATCTTTATTGATTTATCTCTATATACTCAATATAGCATCAAGCCCTTCTGAATAGAAGGGCTTGATCTTTCAATAATCATCTACGAATCTCAACCTTATTCCGCTTCAAGAGAATTTTATCTAATTTTGTTAAATTTATTCTGATGAAACGACACCTTCCCAATGTACTCACGTTAGGTAATCTCTTTTGTGGATGTATTACCACAGTACTCCTACTAGAAGGCCCCTACTACACATGGGTAGCATTAATGACAGCATTTTCGTTGATTTTTGATTTTCTAGACGGACTCCTTGCCCGTCTACTCCATACAAAAAGTTCTATGGGGAAAGAATTGGATTCTCTGGCAGATCTAGTCTCCTTTGGATTGGTACCCGGCATCATTGTCTTCACTTTTTTAAAAAACGACCTCGGTAAGGATCATTTTTTAGGATACGTATGGGCGGCTTTTTTCATCACTCTTTTCTCAGCATATCGATTGGCCCATTTCAATTTGGACAACTCTCAAAATGAAAATTTCAAGGGGCTAAGTACTCCATCCAATACTCTATTTTTCATAGCGTTGACTATAATAAAACCTGAAGATCCAGGTTATGCATGGATCCAAACGATCATCAATAGCCCAACACTGATGTTGACGATCACTTTCATATCCTGTTACCTATTAGTCTCAAATATTTCAATGTTTTCACTCAAATTCAAATCCTTTTCTTGGAGCGAAAACAAATACCGTTATCTATTCTTAACACTTGCTGGACTCTTTTTGATAATTTTGCGTTCATCGGCTCTACTATGTATCATCTTATTGTACATTATCATTTCGATATTTTTTAAAGAAAAATTACATAAATTTATGAATCTCCAACTTCACCGCCCAATTTGTTTCTTTGATATAGAATCCACTGGGATTAACATCGCAAAAGACCGCATCATAGAGATTTCCTTATTGAAAATCTATCCCAATGATAACAAAGAACAAAAAACTTGGCGAATCTATCCGGGAATACCCATCCCTCCACAGGCTACTGCCATCCACAGTATCCAAGATGCTGACGTAGCTAACAAACCCTCATTCAAGTTTATAGCCAGTGAGATCTGTAAAATGATCGAAGATGCCGATTTGGCTGGATACAACTCCAACCGTTTCGATATCCCCCTATTAGCAGAAGAATTGCTCCGCGCAGGATCTTCGTTCGATTTGCGAAAACACAAGACCATCGATGTACAGGTGATCTTTCATAAAATGGAACCTCGTACATTAGCTGCAGCTTATAAATACTATTGCCAAAAAGAACTCACAGAATCCCACAGCGCTCAAGCAGACACCCTCGCCACTTATGAAGTACTACAAGCACAATTGGTTAAATACCAAGACCTTAAAAAAGACGTCAAAAGCCTCAACGAATTCTCCTGCCAACAAAACACAGCCGATTTAGCTGGATTCATAGGTATTGATAAAACAGGTGATGAAATTTTCAACTTTGGTAAATACAAAGGTAAAAAAGTGACACACATTTTTGAAACAGATCCAGGCTATTATGGATGGGTACAAAATGCTGACTTTCCATTATATACTAAAAAAATATTAACAGCTATAAAACTCAAGAACCTCAAACGTTGATTTTTTTTTTCATAAATTCCCTTAAAATTTCTATTCTTATGAAAATCATTTGCATTAGACAGAACTATATCAAACACATCACAAGGAACTCAAAATCCAGACTTCTGAAGATTCTACAATCTTTATGAAGTCATACACAGCCCTATCACAAAAGGGTGAAGGCTTTCCCAATCCCCACTTTCATCCCAGCCAAGAAGAGATCCATTATGAAGCAGAAGTTAGCCTTAAAGATCAATAGAAGACGAGAAAAACCATCCCAGCTACTTCTACCCCGCAATACTTCGGTGAGATCACTTTAGGGATTGATTTCACAACACGCGATCTTCAAAAAAAACTCAAAAAAAATGACATTCCTTGGGAAAAATACAAATCTTTTGATCAATCAGCCGCTATCGGAACATGGATTCCCAAAAACACGATAAACCTATATCGATTTAATTTCTCTTTGAGAAAAAAAATAGGAAAACCGTCCAAGACGGCAATACCCAAGATATGATTTTCTCATTTGACAATCTCATTACAGAAATCTCACAATATTTCTCTTTATAAGCCGGTGACCTGATCTTTATTGATACATCAGTAGGTGTAGGTCCAATAAAAGAAAACGACTTACTCGAAGGTTATTTAGAAAATCAAAAGGTCCTAGAGGTTAAAATTCCTTAAAGCTTTCACCCTCAATAAACGGACACATTTGTTCAAAAAGAAAAATATACGTTAATTTGCAGTCGCATTCTAAAGCAAGAAACGATGTCAAGAATCTGTCAGATCACTGGAAAGAAGGCCATGGTGGGAAACAAGGTTTCTCATGCCAATAACAAGACCAAACGCCGCTTTGATATAAATCTGTTCAAAAAACGCTTTTATCTGCCCAAAAAAGACCAATGGATCACATTAAAAGTATCTGCTTCAGGTATAAAAATTATTAATAAGATTGGTATCGAAAAAACATTGAAACACCTAAAACAAAATAAGCAGAGCAAATAAATTAAAAAAAGATGGCGAAAAAAGGCAATAGGGTACAAGTCATTCTAGAATGTACTGAACATAAAGAAAGCTGTATGCCGGGCATGTCACGTTACATCAGCACGAAAAATAAGAAAAACACACCCGACCGGTTGGAATTGAAAAAATACAACTCTGTATTAAAAAAGTATACCCTCCACAAAGAGATCAAATAAACAGATTGAATCATGGCAAAAAAGACTGTAGCTACCTTACAAACAGATGCTTCTAAAAAAATGACCAAGATCATCCGGATGATCAGATCAACCAAGTCTGGCGCTTACATTTTTGAAGAAAAGATGATCAATTCGGAAAAAGTTGATGAATTCTTTTCGAAAAAATGATTCAATGGTCTCCTATGATATATTGATTTAGTAACCATAAACGGTAGAGAAGATATCCTTCACTTTATGGTAGTTTTTTATTTTTCAGATGATGCGTTGGTTTAAAAAAATATTCTCGACAGAGAAAAAAAAGGTCTTAAATAAAGGATTGGAAAAGACGAGAATCTTTTTTTTTTCCAAGATCAGCCGGATCATTACCGGCAAATCTAAGGTAGATGAAGAAGTACTCGACCAACTTGAAGAAGTACTTATCTCCTCAGATGTCGACGTGAAAACCATCCTGAAGATTATTGAAAACATCGAAAAACGAGTAGCACAAGACAAATACACCAATATTCAAGAACTCTATAACATTCTTCGTGAAGAAATCATCGTTCTTCTACAAGGGGGGGGGGATCAACAAGAAAAAGAGACCGAACATCTCCATCTACAAAAGCCCATTCACGTAATCATGATTGTAGGTGTCAATGGCGTAGGTAAGACTACTACCATCGGTAAACTGGCCCATCAATTCAAAAAACAAGGATTCAAAATCATCATCGGTGCAGCCGACACCTTTCGTGCAGCCGCTGTAGATCAACTCACCATCTGGGCTGAAAGAGCTGATGTACCCATCGTCAAGCAAGCTATGGGGACCGATCCAGCTTCAGTAGCTTTCGATACTTTGCAATCAGCTAAATCAAAAAATGCGGATATCGTATTGATTGATACCGCTGGACGATTACACAATAAAGTAAACCTGATGAATGAGCTCTCCAAGATCAAACGTGTCATACAAAAAGTCATCCCTGAGGCACCCCATGAAATCATGCTTGTCTTGGATGGATCCACCGGACAAAACGCTTTTGAGCAAGCTAAACAATTCACCGTTGCTACACCCATCACTTCCTTGGCAGTGACCAAGCTCGACGGTACAGCTAAAGGAGGCGTAGTTATCGGTATTTGTGACCAATTCAAAATTCCTGTGAAATACATCGGCTTGGGAGAAGGGATTGAAGACTTACAAACCTTTAATCCACATGAATTCGTCGATTCATTTTTCGATATGAGTTTACTTCAAACCTCATCCTCTAGGGGATAAAGCAGAAACTCTATTCCAATCCATTAATCCATTCGAATCCCCCGATCTATTAAAAAAAAAAATAAGATCAATGTTATCATTCTAGGATGTCCTAAAAAATCTCTATAACTCAGAGGTACTGATGGGACAGCTCAAGGGACAGGATAAAATTGTCATCTATCAAGCTGAAGAAGACAACATCATCGTGATCAACATCTGTGATTTTATTGATAGGTGAGTGGCTTATCACCATACCAAAACATTATACCTACTTAAAAATCTCTGAAGGATGTGATCACAAATACTCCTTTTATGCCATCCTTCCGATATGCGGCAAACATCGCTGCAAGTCGATCGAGATCCTAGTACAAGAAACGAAAAATTAGCCGAGCAAGAAACTAAATAATTGATCCTTATTGCACAAGACCTCAATTACTACAGACTAGATCTATACAAAAAAGACGTCTGATCAACTTAATCAGGTCCCTAATCGAGGTGGATTACATCGAATAGATTCGTTTATATTACGATTTACCCACTGGATTCCATGAAGATGGTACTCAAGGTAATGCACCAAGAAGAGAAGATCTACAAATACCTAATATCCCATTGTAACATATCTCCGATCCGGTACTCAAATTCATATGCCGGGTGGGGGGTCTACTCAAGAAAGGATGAACCAGAGATGATCAGCCGATTTAAATAGATTGTATCTAGAATCGCATTGCATACTACAATGATCGTCGGCTACCCTGAGTAGACCGAATACAGAATTCCAAGAGTTGAAAAAAGGATTAAGTCAAAAAGATGCGCTTCATTCTGTTTGAGTTGCCTCACCTATTTTCATGAAAAAAAATACCCATACCCTCTTCTTGAAAGATTGCATCCATCAGAAGGTTAAAGAAAAACGTGCTGAAGAACTGATGGAGACACAGAAATAGATTTCTTTGGTATTCAATCAAAAAAAAAGATCGGACAAACACTCTTATGTTTTGATAGAAAGAAATGCGATCAGTTCATCGAACGTACTGTTGCAGACTCAGCCGATGTAAACAACGAAATATTCATTCCTACACAAGACACTTATGTGCGTATCGGAGAATTCACATCAGTAAAAATCACTGATGGATTAGATTAGGACCTATGAGGCGTTTTCGACCTAGGTTAAAAAAACAGAAACCTTTTATATAGACTAGCTCTCTGTTGTATGATTACTGACAGACCGATCGAATTGATTATCCACCCCCACATCTGTAATATATCCTTTCTTATGAATAGATTTAGTAATATTTACGATAGATTTAGTATTGGCTACAACTCCTAGGACAGTAATCGATAGATGCGTTTTACTTATTGTGAAATTGTTCCAGTTAAAATACTTCGCAACATCAGAACTATTATAATCATTGATAATAAGACCAAATAATAAAAAAGTTGTATTTCCTATAACAGTCATGTTAGACTGATCTGACAACATGAGCGCTGTGGTTTCGGCCATACTCTTAGAAATATCTATCGACCAAAAACCACGATAGGAAAATCAGGAGCCCTACTGACAGGATAGGGAGAAAATACATATGATGTTCCAAGGGGAATAATCATAACAATTAGGTCCATTCTTGATCCTGCTATAATCCGTAACATAAGGCTTTCGTAATAAAAGAGAAATGAAAAAATTTTCATCTTCAATTCTACCAGAATTGTTGCTATGAAGATCGATGATCAAACCTTTATAAGACGAATTTTGAATCCTAGAAAAAAAATCGTCTAAAATCCTCTTAGATCATCCAGGATTTTCATAAAGATGTCTTAAATAGAATATTCTGAACGTAAAATAGATGATCCTTACGTCGGGTCTCAGCTTACCAAAAAAGTATTCCCGGCACACGATCCTTGTATGACGAATCATCATAGCCCACCTCTATTAAAAAAATCATTATACTCTTTCTCAAATCAAGATTGAAATAATTAACTAAAAATGGTGGATAACGAGAAGTTTGTTCTCTCTCCTAATCCTCAATGAGGAAAAGTTCCACCCGTCTAATCCAAACAGAACAATATACCTATCTATCAGACTACTCATGCTCTCCTGAAAAAGTTGTTTGGCACGTATCAGATTTACCGAATTGAGTCAATCATTTTCCAATCCTATAGAAAACCTTTGAAACTGGGGCGGATATTTTCTATAGACCGCATCCCAATCAGTCAGATCAATGTCCCAAAAAACATAGTTTCTATTCAAACCCTCCCAGACGTATTTAAATAAATCTTCATAGTTTTGGGGTTGATATTCGATTTGTTCTGCTGATTATACACAGGACTTTCATTCTGACAAGCACTGAACAAAAATAGGCCTACCAAAAGAGGAAGCAACAATCGGATCATAACATATAAATTCTTTTTTATCATCTCCTCTTCATAATTCATAACAATAATTAAAATAAAAAAATACTATTTCTACTCACCGGTTTGTTTAGATAAGGTTTTTTCATATCAGTCAAAAGGAATACATAACGAGACTCTACCAAAATATGATATCTCGGACTGATTTGGTAATCCAAACCCAACCCAGATAACCTAAAAGGCCATCCTCTAAGTGTCGGTTTTTTCTATCATCAAATAAATAAGTCTTCGAAAAGAAAACATCTTTACTCCCTCTAGTTACAAGGAGATTAAGCACTCTACTTTTCCGACTAAAAGAAACCTAATAAGTGAGATATTCTACAAAATCTAAAAAAACTCTCAAAAAGCTGTATCCAAAGTAATATTTGACCAACAAAGGCAACTCGATATAATCGTTGGTGTAGACCATATAATACTAAGTAACATGTCTATTCCGATAATATTCTTCTGGATCCAGGAAAGATCAGCTGTAAGACCCCCACATGCGTTTACAAAACGGTACTCTACAACAGCACCTACTGTATAGCTCCACACTCCAGAAGTGTAAGTGTATTCCTTTTTACCTTGGGATTATAAATAGTATTATAAGTACCACTTCCTTTGATGCATACAAGCCATTGAGGAACAAGATCTAACGGAAATAGAAAAAATGAATAAAAAGAAAAAAGAGAGCTTTGACATCGTCTTTAAGTGAGAATTCTCATAAGTTATTATTAATAATAAATATAATAAAATATTTATATTATCAAATTTTTAGAGTGGGCCTTCTATAAGAAATATCCTTGTAATGCTATAGATAAAGGTCCTAAAAAAATGTATTTCCTCATCTCACTCCTCATAGAATGTCTCCCCTTGCTCCCCCTAACATACAAGCTCATCCTAGGCGCTTTCCAAGATAAAGAAAGGACTATATTGAAGGTAATTATTTACCGTACAGATTACTGCTATCTGATCCCCGATCAAAGGATCAGACCTCCAGCAAATCTAAAGCATTCAACGGAACCGTTTGTTCGAATCGTTCTCCGATACAAAAATCCTCACGCAAAGTCAACCCAGCTGGTACCTCAACCCCCGTACTTGGGGTGTAAAATATTTATCGATCGAATCGATATCAAAACTCATATGAATAGAACGTTCTAAACTTGGATGATTTTTTACAAAGTCTTGTCTACTACTTCGGATATATCAATTCGATCCACATCAGGCATAAAAAAGCAAGGGACTTGTATAATTGGTCAAGTATTTCTTTTTTCGAATCATCAATATCTAAAAGACCTATATAAGAAAAATTTGAGAAATTGATGAGGGTACTCACTTTAAATTAAGGAAGTAATCTATTGGTCTGATGGTATTGATCCGAGACTCTCCTTAAGGAGAAAGGAGACCAGCATGCCATGGAAGTGCTGGACTTCGTAGTTTATACCGTATTGATATCTTCATGGACATCGCCCCATAAGATACACAGATCTTTATTGACAGAGGTATTCAAAAAAACCGCACTAAGCGCCAGACTATGATCATCACCCAGATTCAATGGAAAATAGCCTTTGCGCAACTGAGTTGCTACAACTTCAAAGAGCTTTCATACAGCTTGATAAACTACTCCAGGATTTTCGATACCGTGAATTTTTTCTGTAGATGCCTGTATTTTTATCGTTTCATTGGATGATTGAAGATCGAGTATAACGTGATCTTTAACAATCCATCCAAGCCTTCTAAGTTGTTTGATGAGATCTTGATTTCAGATAACCCGATGTCTAGCTCTGTAACGCAATGAGAATGTTCTTTGCTGAAACAGTTCAATATCAAAACGATCTTTAGGATATCTGAAACAACTTTGAAAATGTTTAGAACAAAAAAGTTTTTCTCATCATACGAAAATCATTGCATACAGTACATACTCCCAACATGCTCGGCTAAGGCTTTTTTATACATGAAACATTGAAACGGAAGTGGATAATATCTCCATCCTGTACGATATAGTCCTTACCCTCTACGGACATCTTTCCGGCTTCTCTGACTTTGTGCTCTGAACCGTATTTGATGAAATCTTCGTAATGGATCACATCAGCACGGATAAATCCCTTTTGAAAGTCAGTATGGATCACAGAAGCGGCTTCAGGAGCCGTCCAACCCTTCTGGATCGTCCAAGCACGTACCTCTTTGATGCCAATAGTAAAATAGGTCTGCAGATTGAGTAACACATAAGTAGCATGTATCAATCGATGAAATCCAGGCTCTTCTAATCCAAGATCATACAAGAAGAGTTTTCGTTCTTCATAAGTTTCTAGTTCCGCTATATCAGCCTCAGTTTGAGCCGCCAGTATCAAGACCTCTGTCTGCTCATTAACTACAGCCTTCTTTACAGCCGCTACATGAGGATTCCCTGTCTTTAAGGAGATCTCATCAACATTACACAAATAAAGCTCAGGCTTGGCAGTGAGTAATTGCAATGCGCTAAAAATTTTTATCTCATCATCGGCCAATGTAAGAGTCCGAGCATTCTTCCCAAGACTCAAGACTTGGGCAATCTTTTGCATCAGATCGACCACTTTCAAATCTTCTTTACTACCAGACTTAGCTTGTTTTTTGGATTTCTCCAAACACTTTTCTACAGTCTCAAGGTCTTTGAGCTGCAATTCTGTATCGATAAGTTCTTTATCTCTGATCGGATCGATATAACCTTCGATATGGATAATTTTTTCATCCTCAAAGCAACGCAAAACATGGATGATAGCCTGCGTCTCTCGGATGTTAGATAAAAATTGATTACCCAGGCCTTCTCCTTTGTGGGCTCCTTTGACCAGACCAGCGATATCTACGATCTCTATCACGGCAGGTACTACCCGTTGGGGACGGACTAATTCTCCTAATCGGTTGAGTCGTTTGTCCGGTACTTGTACCATACCGATATTCGGTTCTATAGTACAGAAAGGGAAGTTAGCCGACTGAGCTTTGACACTGGAGAGACAATTGAACAGAGTAGACTTACCCACATTGGGTAAACCAACAATACCACACTTCATTAAAAAAAATTTTGGGCTATTCTTAGACCAAAAATATAACTTTTTTCCCAGTAAAATAGGCATCAATTGGCTATCTCACTGATAAACTTAATACGGATCAAGCGGAGTTCTTCTTCCGTATAACTCTCCTCGAAGTATTTTAAGGCCTTACTGATCTTATCACTTTCTGCTGTCATGAAATAATCAAAAACTTCCTCGACCTGTTCCTCATCTAAGAGATTCTCCAAATGATAATCTATATTGAGCTTAGTACCCTGATAGACGATACGTTCCATCTCAGAAATCAATTCCTCCATAGTGAGCCCACGTGCTTTGGTAATATCTCCTAGATCCAATTTGCGATCTACATTTTGAATGATGAATACCTTATGGGTAGATTTGTTTAATACCTGCTTAATAAATAAATCCGTAGGCCTGACGATCTCGTTTTCTTCAACGTAATTTTTGATAAGGTCTACAAATTCCTGACCCCATTTTTTAGCCTTACCCTCTCCTACACCGAAGATCTGAGTCAATTCTACAAGGCTGGTTGGATACTGTATGGCCATATCATTGAGGCTGGTCTCTTGGAAAATAGCAAAAGGAGGGATTTGAAGCTTTTGGGCTATTTTTTCTCTCAATGCTTTCAAAAGAACGAACAACTGTGTATCGAAAACATCAGACACCCCATAGGTGCAAGACTCTTGTTTCCTAGGCATGTTGCTATAATCATGGTCTTGTGGTATGGCAAAAGAATAAGGTGATTGAATGAATTTTTCTCCCTTAGGCAGGAGCTTGAGTACACCATAACCTTCTATCTCTTTCTTCAAAAACCTGTTTACAAAAGCCTGACGGATCACCGCCATCCAAAAACGATCAACCTTCCCTGCTCCACAACCAAAGAAGGCCTCTTCGGAAAATTTATAAGACTTATTTAAAGCGGTGACTTTACCCGATAGAACATGGGTCAATTCTTTGGCTCTCAACTTTTGATGGGTCTTCTTAACCAAATCTAGAAGTTGGACAAGCTCTTCTTTCACTTCTACTTTTTTCTTAGGATATCGTACATTATCGTCCATATCGCTTCCTTCACCAATAGATTCATCAAAAGACTCTCCAAAATAGTGCAAGAGATATTTACGCCTTGACATCCCCGTTTCAGCATAAGCAATCACTTCATTGAGAAGTTGTATGCCTATCTCACGTTCTGCCACGCTCTTGTTGACCATAAACTTCTCTAGCTTTTCCATGTCCTTATAGTCATAAAAGGCAATGCATTCCCCTACTCCTCCATCACGGCCTGCCCGTCCAGTTTCTTGATAATAACTCTCTAAACTTTTGGATAGATCATAATGAATGACATAACGGACATCGGGCTTATCTATACCCATACCAAAGGCAACGGTAGCTACGATCACATCAGACTCTTGCATTAGGAACATGTCTTGATGTTTAGATCTCGTTTTGGCATCCAGACCGGCATGATAAGGCAATGCATTGATTCCATTGATTTTGAGGAGCTCTGAAAACTTTTCCACCTTCTTACGGCTAAGACAATAGACAATGCCTGACTGCTCAGAATGCTCTTTAATGTATTTGATGATTTGCCGGTCTACGTCTACCTTAGGCCTGACTTCATAATACAAATTTGGACGATTGAAAGAGGATTTGTATACCTTGGCATTGTCCATGCCTAAGTTTTTTTGGATATCTTCCTGCACCTTAGGTGTGGCTGTAGCCGTCAAAGCAATGATAGGAGGAGTAGCTATTCTTTCAATGATGACTTGCAAATTACGATACTCAGGTCGGAAGTCATGTCCCCATTCGGATATACAATGCGCCTCATCTATAGCAAAAAAAGAGATCTTAATATCCTTGAATAAACTAATATATTCCTCTTTGGATAAAGTCTCTGGGGCTACATAAAGGAGTTTAGTAGACCCCAAAAGCAAATCGTTAACAACTTTTTTGATTTGAGATTTGTTTAAAGAAGAATTCAACACATGGGCCACTCCATCATCAAGTGATACGCCACGGATGGCATCCACTTGATTTTTCATCAAAGCGATCAGGGGAGAAACTACAATAGCAGATCCTTCACTGATAAGTGCCGGCAATTGATAACACAACGACTTACCCCCTCCGGTAGGCATGATTACAAAAACATCCTCACCTTTCAACAGACTTTTGATAATCTTTTCTTGATTTCCTTTGAATTTATCGAATCCGAAATACTGTTTCAGTATACATTTTAAATCTTGATGAGGGGTAGACATATTTTCTGCCAAGCTTATAGAACTATGTATAAATTTGCCGTACATAAAGTTACAATATTTTTACAAACAAAGATACATATGGAATACTTAAAAATCATACAATTCGCTAAGATTACCTTAAAAATTGAGTATGATGCATTAGCTTTAATGGCTAAAAAAATAGACGAAAACTTTGCTAAAGCTGTACTTTCGATCTACCAGTGCAAGGGTAAGATCGTAGTCAGTGGTATTGGAAAAAGTGCATACATTGCTCAAAAAATTGTAGCATCGTTGAATTCAATAGGTGTTCCGTCTCAATTTCTCCACGCTGCAGAGGCCATTCATGGCGATCTGGGTATGCTCAATCCTGAAGATGTTATCATTTGCCTATCAAAAAGTGGCAATTCTCCCGAGATCCAATATTTGACACCTCTACTCAAGGGTACTGCTCAGTTGATCACCATCACTAGCAATGCCAAGAGTATTTTGGCCCAACAATCCGATATTGTACTCCTGACTCCTAGCGCACAAGAGGCGGATGCTCATGATCTAATTCCCACCACCAGTACAACAGTACAACTGGCTATGGGCGATGCTTTAGTCGTAGCATTGACTAAATTGAATCAATTTTCAAAGAAGAACTTTGCTCAATATCATCCCGGAGGTACCCTGGGAAAAAAACTTCTCTGGAAAGTAGCCGACATCATTGATTCTTCTCAAAAACCTTCAGTATCTCCCAACGCTACTATCAGAGAAGTCATCATATCGATATCAGCCAGCCGGTTTGGAATGACTACTGTGATGGATGGTCCAGAGATCGTAGGTGTGATTACCGATGGAGATCTACGGCGGATGTTAGAAAAAGTAACTAGTCTCTCAAACATAGAGGCTCAAAACATCATGTCACGTCAACCTAAGAACATTCAAAAGGACATGCTGGCTACTGAAGCACTTTATCTACTCAAAAAATATGACATTGGCCAACTGATCGTCATGAATGGGATACTATATCACGGTATACTGGATATCCACGATCTACTCAAAGAAGGCATCATTTGATGGATAATACTTCTAAAAAAAAAATGCCTTTCTTGGCACATATTGAATCCCTAAGGAGACATCTTATTCGTAGCATCTGTGGTGTAATATTTGGTGCTATCACCCTAATAATTAATAAAGAGATCTTATTTGACCAAGTTATCTTTGGCCCGGCAAAGACTAATTTTATCACTTATCGTATTTTCAATATGTTTGGGCGTATGGTAGGACATCAAGACCTCTTAATCTTACCCCAAGATCTACAGATTCAAAACCGGCAACTCTTTGGACAATTCAATACCTATATTTGGATGTCTCTGCTCGGAGGATTTATCCTGGCCTCACCCTACGTCTTTTATGAGCTGTGGCAATTTATCAAACCAGCACTTTCCGCTGAAGAAAAAAGGCACTCGCAAGGTATCATCTCAATGGCTTCACTTTTATTTTTTTTGGGTATTCTTTTCGGATATTTCGTGCTTTGTCCAATGGCTATACAATTTAGTTACAGTTTCACGATAAGCCACCTACCTCAAAACATCTTTGATCTTTCGGATTATATCTCTACGATCACCCAATCTACTTTGGCTATGGGTATAACTTTTTTATTCCCCTTACTGGTGTACTCCTTGACCCAAATCAGATTGATTACACCCAAATTTCTACGTACTTATAGAAAACATGCCTTCTTAGTGATGTTGATCATTGCATCAGCCATAACCCCAGGTGATATTTTAAGTACTATCATTGCAATGCTTCCACTCCTATCCTTATACGAACTGAGCATATATACTGCTAGCATCGTTTATAAAAAAATAGAGAAAAATATCATGAAATGATTTTTACAAACTATCCAAAAAAAAGATCTACAAAGTTTAAAATAGGAGATAAAGTTTCAGTGATTGACGAAATGATCACGGGGCATGTGGTCAATATCCAAGGAAAAAAGATCACATTATTAAATGACTTTGGTTTTAAAGAAGACTATCCTACAGAGCAATTGGTCCGAACAAATGAAAATCTTGCTGCAGATATGAAGCACAGTTGGATCGATCAGAATGTCATCAAAACTAAAGAGGAAAATACTTCCACACAAAAAATTCGCTCAAAATCTAAACAGGATCAGCCATTTGAGATTGATCTACACATCGATAAATTGATAGACTTTTCTCAAAGATTTTCCAATCACGAGATGTTGCAAATACAATTGGATACGGCTCAAAAAGCTATTGAAAAGGCTATGAAAAAAAACAGAAAACGCCTGATCTTTATCCACGGTCATGGCCAAGGTGTCTTAAGAAGAGAACTCTATTGCTTACTAGAAAATTATCCCAACATCAGATATTTTGATGCTTCGTTTCAAAAATACAAGTTTGGTGCTACCGAGATCTACATCCATAGTCTAGCAAAGAAAAACTTCTAAACCTACCCCCTTCTCTTCAGTATATTCAAAAATGATTTTATTCACACCAAAAAGGCTCCTGTACAGGAGCCTTTTTATTAGAAAATTTTTCTACCTTCTTATTTTTTCTTGTTTAGCCTTTTTATAAGGCTTCTTCTTTAGAAGAATATTTCATTTTGATCTGACCTTTAGATTTGATTTCTAAAGCTTCATTTACATTTCTGATTACTATTTCAACACGTCTGTTCTCTTGTCTACCTTCATATGTCTTATTCAAAACTTTGGGATTTTCCTGACCAAAACCTCTAGCAACCAAACGATTTCCATCTACACCAGCTTTTATCAACTCAATTCTCACACTTTGAGCACGTTTGAGAGACAGGGATTTATTGTAAGCCGGTTTACCTACATTGTCCGTGTGTCCATACACATAGAATTTAGAATTAGGTGCTCTTTCGATCATACGCTTAGCAGCTTCTTTGATGATTGGCAAAGACTCAGGACGTATAGTGGCCCTATCGAAATCGAATAAGATATCTTTGAAGGTAAGACTGATATCTTCAACTTCTTTCTTAATATCCCAAGGACAACCCTCGTTTTCTTTAGGTCCTTTTTCTTTAGTACATCTATCTTGATTATCAGGTGTACCATCACCATCGGTGTCAGGACATCCTTTGAATTGCTTCAAGCCAGGAACGGTAGGACATGCATCATCTTTATCGAATACACCGTCACCATCAGTGTCCATATAAGGGCAACCATTGTTTTCTTTAGGTCCTTTTTCTTTAGGACATGCATCTAAGTTATCAGGTATACCGTCACCATCAGTTTCAGGACATCCATCAAATTCTTTTGCTCCGGCTACGTTAGGACATTTGTCTTTATGATCGGGTATAGCATCGCCATCCGCATCAGGACAACCATTGAATTGTTTCAAACCAGGGAGATCTGGACATTTATCTCTGTCATCGGGAATACCATCCTTATCTTTGTCTTTTTTAAAAAAACGAAAATTTACCCCAGCAGTGTGTTGAAAAATGTTAGCATAATCTTTCTTTACAGAAGGAACACAGTTATAATTGCTTTCTAAGTTGAGACCAAAATTTTCTGTAATCCAAAAGTTAATCCCTACCCCCCCATCTACTAAAAAGAAATCCTTTTTATTAGTGGCAAAAGTATTACCTGGTGAAATGGTATAGATTTTCCCACTATAGTCCAATTTGTGATAATTGGCCCCTACTCTTAGATAAGGGTCAAACCAATAATTTTTGGAAAAGGGATGAAAACGAAGACCTAAACCAGCCTTTAAGAAAAATTCATCTTTAAAGTTATTCCAACCTACCCTAGAGTTAGTTACCTCTCCTAAACTTGCAGTGAGATCTAATGCTAGATGGTCTGTCAGGCTACGCCCTATGGTGAATTTTGACAAAGGAAGCACGATGCTCCAGCTTTTTGTCTTAAAAAATTTATTAAAGATAGGATTCACTGAAGAGTGATTAACAGCATGCAAACCTACCCCGATCAACCATTTGTTCTGTTGATTTTGGGCATACAAGACACTTGTAGAAAAAGCGACCAAGCCAGCAACAAGGAACTTGATTTTTTTCATAATGAGCTAAAATTTTCTTAATTTCCAATGGCACAAATGTATAGAAAAATTATTGATACTTCAAAACTCTTTTATATTCACGATCTATGTCTTTTTTTCGGATAGACTCACGTTTGTCATGCAATTTTTTTCCCTTAGCTAAAAATATTTGGAGTTTAGCATAACCTTTCTCATTGATAAATAATATTTTAGGGATAATAGTTAATCCTGATTCTTTCAATTTCCGCTCAATCTTCAGCAACTCTTTCCTCTTCAATAATAGCTTCCTTTCGCGTCTAGGGGGGTGATTAGCATGAGTACCTAACTCATATTTAGAAATATACATATTGATGATGTATAATTCTCCATCCTTCATTTGACAAAAGCTCTCAGTAATGCTCGCCTTATTTTGCCTGATGGACTTGATCTCCGTACCCAACAACTGCATACCAGCAATGTACTCCTCAAGCAATTCATATTCAAAAGTAGCCTTTCTATTTTGGATGTTCACCTGAGGTTTTGTCATCATGCTACTCTTCCTTTTATAATATTACTAATTTTACACAAAATTAAAATTTCACTACAAATGTTAACGGTCTCCAATCTCTCCTTACAATTCGGTAAGAGGGTTTTATTTGATGAGGTAAATATAAAATTTACTAAAGGTAATTGCTACGGTATCATAGGAGCCAATGGTGCAGGCAAATCTACCTTTCTAAAGATTCTCTCCGGTGAACAAGATCCCACTACCGGACAGATAAGTCTTGAACCTGATAAACGCATGTCTGTACTTAAACAAGAACACCATGCCTTCGACACATATACCGTCTTAGAGACCATCATCATGGGTAATAAAAAACTTTATGATACCAAGCAACAGATGGATGCTTTATATACCAAACCCAACTTTTCAGAAGAAGACGGTATCAAAGCTGGTGAACTGGGCACCATCTACGAAGAGATGGGAGGTTGGAATGCAGAAACCGATGCCGCTACCCTCCTATCCAATCGGGGGATCACTGAAGACGAACATCACAAACCCATGAGCGAACTCGATAATAAAATCAAAGTACGCGTACTCCTGGCACAAGCCCTCTTCGGTAACCCGGACGTACTCATCCTAGACGAACCGACCAATGACCTCAATGTAGAGATGATTTCATGGCTAGAAGATTTTCTATCAGACTATGAAAACACCGTTATTGTCGTATCACACGACCGACACTTCCTCGACGCCGTATGTACTCATATCTGCGATCTGGATTTTGGAAAGATCCACCTCTTCACTGGTAACTATAGTTTTTGGTACGAAGCTAGCCAATTGGCTAGCAAACAAAGAACCCAGCAAAATAAAAAGGCCGAAGAAAAACGCAAAGAACTTCAAGAATTTATACAAAGATTCAGTTCCAACGTAGCCAAAGCCAAGCAAGCCACCGTCCGCAAAAAAATGCTCGAAAAACTCAATGTCGACGAAATTAAACCCTCCTCGAGACGATATCCAGCTATCATATTCGAACAGGAGCGCGAAGCAGGCGATCAGATCCTCGAAACAGAAAACCTTTCCAAATCTTCAGAAGGTGAACTCTTATTTAAAAATATCTCTCTCAACCTCAAGCGAGGAGATAAAGTAGTCATTTTTTCAAAAAACAGCAAAGCCAGCTCAACCTTTTACGAAATCCTCACTGGAGAGACAACTCCGGATAGTGGTATCTTCAAATGGGGCATCACTACCAAACAAGCTTATCTACCGGCCAACAATACACCCTATTTCGAAACCACATTGAACCTCATCGATTGGCTTCGACAATACACTCAAACCGATGAAGAACGAGACGAAGAATACATTCGAGGATTTTTAGGTAAAATGCTCTTCAACGGAGAAGAAGCAGTAAAAAAAGCCACTGTCCTCTCCGGAGGCGAAAAGATGAGGTGTATGTTTTCACGCATAATGCTCTCCAAAGCCAATGTACTCCTGCTTGATGAGCCTACCAATCATTTAGATCTCGAATCAATCACTGCACTCAACAATACACTCAAAACCTTCAAAGGCACTATCCTACTCACCTCCCAAGACCACGAACTAGTCCAAACCGTATGCAACCGCATAGTAGAACTCACCCCCGCCGGTACCATCGATCGATATATGAGTTATGACGAATACTTTGCCGACTCGAAGATAAAAGCACTTCAAGAAAAAAATTACGCCCTGAAAGGATGACTTTCTTGATTGAAATATAAAAAAAAATTCCCTTGTAAAAAAACCTTACAACCCCTTATATCCAACAAACAAAAAATATACATTTGTCCAAACGAGCCATTTATGAAAAATATTCTACACCTAGAAAAACTCTGTACACAAATCAGGCGTGATATCCTGCGAATGATCCATGCAGTCAATTCTGGTCATCCAGGAGGTTCTCTGAGCAGTACAGAATATTTTGTCGCTCTCTATCAAAGGATCATGCACTACGATGCGGAAAACTTTCGCATGGAAGGAAAAGGAGAAGATCTATTTTTCCTATCCAATGGGCATATTTCACCAGTATACTACAGCACCCTAGCCCGATCCGGATTCTTCCCTTCGGAAGAGTTGAACACTTTCAGAAAGCTCAATTCACGCCTACAAGGGCATCCCACCCCCCATGAAGGTCTACCAGGTATCCGCATCGCTTCAGGATCACTTGGACAAGGCATGTCCGTAGCCATCGGAGCGGCTGAAGCCAAAAAACTCGATCAAGACCCACACCTCATCTATAGCCTACATGGAGACGGTGAACTTAACGAAGGCCAAATATGGGAAGCTATCTTGTATGCAGGAGCCAAAGGGATAGACAATTACATCGCTACGGTCGACTACAACGGCCAACAAATAGACGGTACTACAGAAGAGGTATTATCCTTAGGTGACCTCAAAAGCAAGTTCGAAGCTTTCCAATGGGAAGTCCTCGAAGAGCCCCAAGGTAACAACCTGGAAAGCGTGGTCAACATTCTCCAAAAAACCAAAGAACAAACCAATAAAGGTAAACCCATCCTCGTTCTACTTCACACGGAAATGGGACACGGAGTAGATTTCATGCGCGGTACCCACCTTTGGCACGGAAAGGCACCTAATGATCAACAACTCGAAAAGGCCCTAGCTCAACTGCCTGAGACCCTGGGAGACTACCCCCTCTGAACACGTGTACCTTATCGATAAATAAATTTTCTATTTCCAAACCGTCCCATCCATAAAAATAGTCCTATAATGAAAACTTACGAAAATAAAGGCCTCAAACAGACCCGAACAGGATTCGGTCAAGCCCTAGTCAAGCTAGGTGAAAACAACCCTAAAGTTGTCGCACTATGTGCCGATCTGACCGATTCGCTTGCCATGACCGAATTCGTTCGAAAATTCCCTAAACGTTTCTTCCAAGCAGGCATCGCAGAAGCCAACATGATGGGCATGGCAGCCGGACTCAGCATCGGTGGATACATCCCTTTTACCGGCACCTTTGCCAATTTTTCTACCGCTCGCGTATACGATCAAATACGCCAATCTATTGCCTACTCAGGCAAGAATGTCAAGATATGCGCTTCACATGCAGGTGTAACCCTAGGAGAAGACGGAGCCACTCACCAAACCCTGGAAGACATCGGCCTGATGAAAATGCTTCCCGGAATGACCATCATCAATACCTGCGATTATAACCAAACTTATGCGGCTACCCTAGCCATTGCCGAGCATCAAGGGCCTGTATACCTTCGATTCGGACGGCCTGCAGTAGCCAACTTCACCGATGAGAATCAAAAAATTGAGATCGGAAAAGCTTTACAACTCACCGAAGGTAAGGATGTAAGTATCATCACAACAGGACATTTGGTATGGGAATCTCTCGAAGCTGCAAAAACCCTCTCCGATGAAGGCACTTCCTGCGAAGTGATCAATATTCATACCATAAAACCTCTAGACGAAACAGCCATCTTAAAATCCGTATCAAAGACGGGCTGTGTGGTCACAGCAGAAGAACACAACTACTGGGGGGGACTGGGCGAAAGTATAGCCCGAGTACTCAGCACACATCAGCCTGCACCTCAGGAATTCGTTGCTGTAAATGATCGCTTTGGACAGAGTGGTAAACCCATAGAATTGATGGAAAAATATCAAATCGATCGCACTGCTATACTAGAAAAAGTTAGAGCTATACTCAAACGGAAATGATCAGGTAAGCACGGAAAGCTTGTTCATCAGTCTCATTGATCGGCACTATGTAAATAATCCAACTCCTCGGTCAACTTATAAACCATCGTACAAGAGTTGTGATGAGTATATTTTTCTTTTCTTAAATCTCTCTTCAAATTTTATTACATTATGGATAGCCCTTTCTATACAATGAAAAACTTTATTTTCCTTGCCATCCTTGCATCAAATCTGAAAAATTACCAATAAAAGGGATAGCCCCATAACGCCCCTGAATGTAATCCTTCTCAAAGGAACAGTCTTTTCGGAGAGTCTTATTCGAACCCTCTTCTTTATATTCCATCAACGAATAAAGATCAGAAGCACCAAATGGATCCTTCTCTACGAAATAGATCTGGTCTCTGCGATAATCACCATAAGACAATAAATTAGTATCATGCGTAGCGAAAATGAGTTGGGCATTTTTAAGGTTGTATTCCTTGGAATTAAAAAGCTTTATAATAGTCAAGGTGAGTAAAGGATGCAGGCTAGAATCCAGTTCATCAATGACCAATATCCCACCATGAAGCAAGGTAGTAAAAATAAGCCCTACTATATTAAACACCTTATTGGTCCCTACCGATTCATAAGCCTGCATATCAAAATCAACCGGATCGATTTCTCGATTCTCCTCATCATACCTCTTGTGTAAAGTTTTCGCCCTCACCATAGCACTATAAGGTTTTACAGACTTTCGTAATATAGACCCTCGTGAATCCTTTGACAAATTTGCAACCTCCCTTTTTGTCAGTTTGACCGCATCAAAACCCAAATCCACCGTATCAAAAAACGCCTGCAACAAAAATTCTGTTTTTTTATCATCAAACATATCAAACGTGACCTTCCTATACAGTTCATGACCTAGACCCGAAATAGAAACGAAATCACGAAACCAGTTTATAATTACTTTAGCCGTTTTCCCATTAAATCGATCGGCCACTACTAAAAACAAAGTATTATCTCTCGTCTTTTCTTCCAAACCTCTCCCTTCAGTAAATATTTTCCTCACTTCAATGTCATCACCTTCACGGATAAATAAAGGTTTTTCAGCCTGCTTTTCGGATTTAAACAACCATTCGGCCTTCACCAATACATTATCAACCTCAAACCCATAACGATATTTCACCCCATCGATCAGAAACAACACCTCAAAATAAGATGGCTTTTTTTCATACCCCTTTTGTAATAAAAAAGGGATGACACCCAACTCCGACAAAGAAGACCGTTCAAAAGACTCCAAAACCAATCCACGCATCACATCCATAGCTTGGATTAGATTACTTTTACCACTTGAATTAGCACCATAAATGACTACACTCTTCAACAACTTGTGGCGTCCGGTTGTAATCAGATTGGTACCTGCATGCTTTTTGATCGCTGCAGCATTCAAGTTTAGTCTCTCTCTTTCTTTAAAAGAAAGAAAATTACCAACAGTAAATTCTAATAGCATAAATGACCCCGTTTTGTGAGATGCTTTTACAAAGATATGATTTTTTGTTTATCACCGGTCATTTTTTTATAAAAAACTATCTCTTTCCAAGAAGTATTCAACTTTATTTGGTTGAAGAAATCGTTTGATATTCCGATCCAAAGTGCATTGATGATAAAAAAAGTAGGCTTATAAGCCGGATTCTGTACTCTTTCACAAGAGCCTTTATCATTTATCTAGGACAAGGGTCACCCCCTACCTCAAGCTGCCTACCCCCCGGCAATGGTCGAACCAACCACATAATGCTGGTATACATGGCATTTCACCGCACAGAGTTTACCTGATTTCACTACAGCCGAACTGTATTTTCTTTCTGTTGTACTGGTCCTCGCCTCACGACGGACGGGCGTTACCCGTTGTGCTGCTCTATGGTGTCCGGACTTTCCTCATCCCGCCTCATAGCGGAACGCGATAAAGTGGCCTACTTTTTTTTTGAGCCTCTATCACCCCTGATCTAACATGGCAAGATCAAAAATTTACTACCAAAAAGGATAACGGTAATCCTTAGCCGAGATAAAAATCTCTTTAATAGTACGCACCAAAATCAAACAAAACAAATTCATCACTAAGCCAGGTTTATCATTCATACCAGAGGCTCTACTTCCTCTAAATACTTATTACCTAACCAGGGTAAATGTAGGCTTATCGTTGATATAAAAATTACTTGCAGCATCAACCAAAACTTTGGTTGCATCCTCGACGACATAACGATCACGAGAAAAGATTGACCTAGTCAAAGCATATTCAGAAGTAATATTGACGACTCAAGGATTTCCCACCAGTGTGTATCTTCATAAATGTATACGGTCAATATCGGTCCAAAAATCTCCTCAACCATACTTTCATAATGGCGATCGGTCGTATGGATCAGCGTCGGCTTAATAAATAGCCTTCAAATCATCACAATCAGCACTAATAATGATTTCCACCCGTCTCAGTGCTCGTTTTAGCCCGCTCGATGTAGGCCCTTAATCCTTTCAAAAGCTTTTTTCTCAATCACAGCATTGATGAAATGAGAAAAATCTCTCGACGAAACCATTTTCACCGAATCGACTACTTACACTAAGTGTTTTTCGATCTCCTCCCAACAACTCTCAGGGAGGTAAGCCCTCGAAGTAGTCGAATATTTTTTTCCTTGATATTCAAAAACACCACGTACCAAGATTTTAACCACCTCTCTAGGACAAGTACTCGAATGAGCTCACATAAAATCTTTCCCTCCAGTCTCTCCGACAATACACAAATAGGTTTGTACCAAGTGATATTTTGTCCAATCTGTTGCTACATCTTCCAAAAGACCGCAAGTAAACCCATTGAAATGCATCCCAGCAAAATCCAGGTGATGAAAAACGGTCTTAGTAGTAACTACCCCATCGGTCAATATCATATTGATCACCCCAGGAGGTAGAACAGATTTTTGAAAAGACCTCCATCAATATCTGAGCTAAATAGATCTGTTTGTCTGAGGGTTTCCAGGCGACAACGTTGCCCCCCTCTAGTTATACAAGAGGGACGGTTACCAGCGATAGTCGTAAAATTAAAAGGCGTGATAGAAAAGAGGAAATCTTCTAAAGGGTGATACTCAAAACGATTCCATACACCTGGCCCAAAAATCAGTTGATCATTGTAGATCTATTTTATCTATTGGACATTGAAATGGAAGAAATTGATCAGTTCACAAACTGAATCGATCTCTGCCTGAAAAACATTCTTAGACTGCCCAATCATCGTAGTAGCATTGATCTTAGCTTTATAAGACCCAGCCAAGAGATCAGTACCTTCAAAAAGATAGAAGCACAGTGTTTCCACAAAGAGCCTAGCCCAATATGTACGAGCAGCCAGAGCAGCGTCAATGGCTTTAAATACATCTTCTGACTATCTTCATATCACCAATAGTCTATACTATTTCTTTTATTGATCATGTGGTGGATAAATCACCTTCTTCTGACTACTGAAATTTTTTTCACTACCAATGTGTTGAGAGATTTCTATCTTTTGCTTGTACATCGCATCGTAGGCCTGTTACAGTGCTTCACGATCGGGGCTTGCAGGGTAATATATTTCTTTACAGGATCACTGACAGCTTCTAGCACATAAAACATTTCTTTGGGGATAACAAATTTGATTTATTTGATTCATTGAAAGTTCTAGCTTAGAAACCTATAGCCTTCTCATAAACAGGACAAGCACCTCTATAGTTAGAAACGGAAAGTACATCTCACTGATACGCTTTGATGATCTTTCAAACTAACTCATGAGGAATGATATCTTCTTCATTTAAAAATACAAAACCAATATCCTCAATCCCTTTGAGGAGGTACATCGCTTGGTCAGTCCGGAATGCTGGTTAGGAGGTAAATTGACTTGACCGGGATCTCCCATGATCATAAATTTAGTATATTTTCCCATGCAGATCAAGAATATTTTTATTTATGAATACATAGTGTTTTTTACCTCATCGAGGATAAAAAAAGACATCCCCCAACATACGTCCGCGTATAAAGGATAAGGGTGTAATTTCGATCGTATTTCTCTCGAGAAAATCTACGAACTTTTCATGCCAGATCATATTGCGAAAGGTATTCTAAAGGGGGGTAAATAGGGATTCGATTTTTCTTTCAGATTTCCAGGAAGGAAACCGAAATTCTTCCCAGTTTCTACCGCTGTCCGAGTCAAGACGATACATAGTAAATTATTCTTTTTCAAATCTTTGACTACTAGGGATACACCCGTATAGGCCTTACCCGTATCTACCGGATCGATAGCAAAGACCACATCATTCTTCTGCATTGCCTCAACTAAGGTAAATTGATTTTTCATTTGCGAACAGATGATACGGCCACCAGGACCATGTACAAGGGTTTTATGTAACCTTTCTAAAGCATCGCCTTCCAGAAGTATGACCATCTCGATGAAGAAAACATCGGAGTGGTTATAACGATTTAAGTATTTAGTCAATAAACTGATTTTAGATACAAACATCTCTAAGGTATGAGGATCGTCTACAGTTTTCAATTGATAATTTCAAGAAATGATCTTGATCTATTGAAAATAACTCTTGATCATCTTAAGATTTTTGTTGTGTGTTCTATAAAAGTCTGCTACGGGAAAACTGATAAATTTATAGTCAACTCATTCAATATCGTAGTTTTTTTGAATTACTTTTGTCTTTAATAAGAAAGAGGAATTAATCAATGAGATCTTTGGATTGATAGGTATCATTACATTAAGTACAGATTGGGGGGGGAGACCCCTCGGTAGCATGGATCAAAGGAGCGATCTATAGCGAGATGGTAAACGTCAAAGTATTGAATATCAAACATGACATCTATCCATTTGATATTGAAGAGTCTGTATACATCATCAAAAATACCTATAGTTCTTTCCTTAGGGAAAGTGTCTATCTGATCGGCGTCGATACGGATATCCGCCTGCACAAAAGGTATATCGCAGTATTAGTCGATGGATACCATTTCATTTGTAACGGAAATGGTTTTTTGGTATTGATTTGTTCTGAATATCAGGTCAAAAAAGTTATTGCACTCGAAATACATCAAGATAAAGCTACTGAGGATGCTTCAGTAAAAATGATATTTGATAAGGCGGCTTACCATCCGCTCAAAGATAGCAAACTTGAAGTCATCGGAAGGTCGATCGATTAATTTGAAAGTCCGACAATACTTAAATCGAAAATTTTTTAAAAAAAGTACAGCTTGGCAGAACGATCATCTACATTGACTACTTCGGCAATGTAGTGATCAATATCACCAAGAAAGTTTTTGAGCAAGTTGGTAAAAACGTCCTTTCGAAGTACAGGCACGCAGCTACATCTTCCGAGAGATGATCTACCGACACTATGTGGTCAAAGATCCAAAAAAAAAGAGTTATCAAATGACCAATGCCTTGGTTAGGTTCAATCCGAGTAGTCATCTCGAGATGACTATCTACAAAAGCAACCTCCAAACAGTGAGAGGTGCCGGAACACTATTCGGGCTCAAGACGGGAGATACTGTATACGTAAAATTTTTACAGACATGACCCTCTATTCCACAGGATTCAACCTCATTAAAACGTTTCACATCATCTTTGTGTTGTGTTACTTTGCCGGTATATTCTATCTGGTAAGGCTCTTTATTTACCATACTGAGACCTTGGAAAAACTAGAACCGGAACGATCTATACTACAAAGGCAATACCTGTTGATGGAAAACCTCCTTTGGCGTGTGATCACTGTACCAGCTGGCACATTAGCCCTATTCTCTGGTCTGACAATGCTATGTGTTGAATTTCATTTCTACCTCACCAGCCCTTGGATGCATCTAAAATTGACTTTTATCTTGTTGTTAATCCTTTACCATCTAAGTTGCCAAAAAATCTTCCATGAATTAAAAAACAATCTCTTCCGATTCAGTACGCTGCAGCTTCGGATGTGGAATGAAGTAGCCACACTATTATTATTCTGCATCGTTTTGGCCGTCGTTCTGAAACAAGACTTCATTATTTATGGACATTGGATTGCTCTGGGATTGGTAGCTTTGAGTATGATAATCTTCCTCCTTATAAGACGAATCAAACGAATGAAAGACAAAAAATCTCATGTAGATGATCTATAAAAAGAACTAATCCTTAACCTAAATATATCGAATGGCCTCATTTTTGTATAGTTGTTTCTATCGCTCAGTAGCTTATTTTTATAGTTTTTCGATCGAGATTACAATATTTTGGAAGGAGCTATAGCTTTACTCAATGGATTTTTTACCTTAGATACATGGTTGTTACTCTTCATCTTAGTGAAGATGAGAATGTAATTCTTTGCTGAAGAACGATAGACGGGGACCTTGGAATTACTCTTAACTCGATCTCTGAGTGAGCGAGCTATCATCGAAGGGAAATACTTTTCTCACCTGAATCTGACCACACTTTACCTATTATCTACGATGGTCTACGTCTACAGCATATACAGACTGGAACTCCAAAAGAGGAATATCGAGGAGGTATGATCATCGAAGGATATATCGGATTAGGCTTGATCAGCCTAGTTTTCACAGCCGTCGAACTAACTACTTCGCTCTTCGGTAAAAATTAAGTAACGGCCTTCTTGATCGTTTAATTTTTAAACTTTCTCATCTTCTACGGTTTGGAAGCCCTAGCTTCATACGCATTGCTGAGGTATTTTGATTATCGCTTGCAACGTCTGATCCTTTACACGTATTATATAGAAACCAAAAGAGTCATCGACGCCAGATCATTGGTCTACTTATCACGGTAAATATTTTAACCACTAGAGAATTCTAGTTAAAAAATATAAAATGATGAGGAGTAAAAAACAGCACTTGCAGTTCAGTGGATTGTTGCTCTTATGGTTCGGATTGTATGTGATGAGCAAATCTTTTTTTTCAACGGATCGATCTAACGTAGGATTAGGTATACACTTTCTACCCAGACAGAAACTCTCTTACAAAAGATCCTATCGCCCGTGAAGATCGATGTCTACCTGGGATGAGAATTTCCAGCCTTGTTCCAAGAATTGAGGGATGAGATCCACTACTTACTCGAGGAGATGTGTGTCAAAATCCCACAGATTCGATAGCGTTTTGTAGAGCCAAAAGGCACTAAGATGCTCAAAGAATTAAAATGATTGGGCCTCAATCCTTTGATCTTTCCTTTAGAAAAAGATGGGGTATACAAAGAACTCAGCATTTTCCCTTGGTCCGTCTTGTATTACAAAGACCTTCCGCCACACATCCCACTCATAAATAGGAATCTGATGGATACAACCACAGGAACAGATCAAGCATTCGATAAAGCAACTCGAATATAACTTTACAAGAGCTTTAGCCTCCGCTATAGCCTAGCATCGCAAAAAAAAAATCAGAATCATCTACTACTATTAAGAGATAGGACCCTTGTATCTCCAAGTCTTTTTGAGATTATTATCCAAGCGCTACGAATTAAAACCTTACTTCCAGGCTAATCAAAAGGAATTGACACCACAAGAGCTTCCGATACTCAAAATCTTCGATGCACTGATCGTGGCCAAGACATTAAAAGCCTTTTCTGAAAATGACAAATTGATCCTCGATCAATACATCATGCAATGTGGAAAAATACTATGGATGCTCAATACGATCCACGCAGAGATGGACAGAGCCTCTACGACTATGAAAAAAATCCCAGCATATCCGCTAGAATTGAACCTGACTGATCTATTTTTCAAATATAGCTTTTACACATCTGACCAATCTTGGTTAAAGATCTACAGACCGCTCCCTTACGGTTAGCTAGGGAAAATATCGGTAGAAATACTACTTACAACAATTTTTCATGAATCTACTTTATATTGACTTTCCCTGAAAGATTACACACCCAATCATTGCCGGCATCCACTCGGTGAGATTCCAATTTAGCAGCCCCATCGAATTACTACTCACCAAGGGGATCCAGAAGATTATTCTATTAGCATTCCTCTCTACAGAATACCTACAAGCTATCCTTGAACCATATCAGCATCGAATAATCCCTGCGTGAGAAAACCTCTCATCAAATCCTACAAACAAGGCATCCAATATCTAGCTATATTCTTCGAAGAATAATCAAAATGATCATCAATCTCTAACGGAGAGGTCAGTTTGAATCAAGTGCACAACGGAAAAGCCTTCTCTATTGGACACGAAAAATAGACAAGGTAAACCTATAGTAAGGGGATTTTCCGATGCACTGCATGAACTACCTACTAGAAGACCAAATACTCCTAGGTCTACGAAAAAAAAACGTTACCCTACATATGCTCGACCGGCAAAGATCAAGCACAAAAAAGGATTTTTAGCGATAGATTAATCTTTTATTACCCATTAACTTATCTTCAATATTGGTCGGATCCTACGTGCTAGGGTAGAAAAGATATTATGAAAAAACCGAATCACTACCTCAAATTCTAAGTACTAAGCCCTTTCAGGGAAGGTTAGCCCTCCCCTTGAGAGGGTTAAAAATTCTTTTTGAAGGCATGCTTGCAATAAAAGGACTCGATGCAATCCACCGCCTCCTCAGCAATATCTACCAGGTGAAATGACTCGAGATCCTGTGGACTGATATTCCCCATACCCAACATGGTATCCCGCATCCAATCGATCAAGTTATTCCAAAATTCGCTACCGACCAAAACAATGGGAAATTGACCAATTTTCTTCGTTTGAATCAAAGTCAAGGATTCAAAAAGTTCGTCAAGCGTACCCAATCCCCCTGGCATGACGATAAAACCTTGAGAATACCTAACAAACATAACCTTACGCACGAAGAAATAATAAAATTTGATATACCTATCCTTATCGATAAACGGATTACTTTGGGCCTCAAAGGGTAACTCAATATCGAGACCTACAGAGACACCACCAGACTTTTGGGCACCTTTATTGGCCGCCTCCATGATACCCGGACCACCACCAGTGATCACTCCCAGGCCCTTTTGCGTGAGTAGAAAAGCGATCTCCTCAGCCAGATCATAATACCTTGTACCGGCTTGGATGCGGGAAGAACCAAAAATCGATACACAAGGTCCCGCCTCAGTCATCTTTTCGTAGCCTTGTACGAACTCGCCCATGATCTTGAAAATGGACCAAGAATCATTGCTTTTGATCTCACTCCAGTATTTTTGCCTGAATTTATCTCGGATCTTTTGTTCTTCAAGCGGTGACATATCGTTATTTTTTTTTACCCAGCAAACTAAAACTTTCCATCCAAATAAAAAATCACCCTATGGATCTCACATAAAAGATAGTGATGAGGGATCAAAATTGATAGGGTAGCCCGGCATTGAATAAACCTTTGCAACCTAATCCCAATTCATTAAATACCCCCAATTTCTTACCATAACACATTCTCAGAACCAATAAATAAAAATTAGGTGAAATATTACCGTCCCAAAAAGTAACCCCAAGACCAAAACCAGAATACATCTGAAACTTACGCCTGTAAATGTACCGATAATCACCCTCTAGTGCTAATGTATAAATATCGATCTTCTGTATTGAGAGATTTTCGTCCGGATGATATTCTGAAAATTATCATACGCTACCATCAATCCAAACCTCATTCTATCCGAAAGTACATATTTGTAACTTACAAAAAGAAGACCGAATCCTTTGATATAATCACTTTGATGTTGTCTAAAAATATTTAATATCCCTCCAAAAATACTCGATACAAGCATAATAAATTAGCAACTCAAAAAAGAAGCGATCCCCAAAGAGATCTCATATTTTCTTCTCAAGATATCAAATCCTTTCTAAGAACTCGGATGCTTCTGGGTATTCAAAAAAAATCAATGAAAAAAGAACAAGACTCAAAAGAGTAAATCTTTTCATCACAATCAGAACTTGAAATATGCAAAGAGCTCTATGAAAATACACAATAATCTAAAATCCTCCATTCTAATTCTATTCATTTGGTCGAAAAAGAAAAAACTCCCTTTTCTCATCCTTTTGCAACAGACGCCGAAAAAGCTCAAGTGTAGCCCGAGCATCACCCAATGCCCTATGCCTGTTTGTGAGATGGATATCGATAGAGCGGCACAATTTACCGAGCGAATACGAGGCTTGACCAGGAAAAAATTTTTTACTTAAATCAAGCGTATCTATGATGTCCCTCTCAAATGGAATACCCAATCGCTCAAATTCCAACTTCAAGACATAATAATCAAAAGCGACATTATGCCCCACAAGTATCGCACCTTCTGTTATGACTGTAATACGCTCAGCTACAGAATCAAACCTAGGTTCAAAGCATAAAAGCTCTGCATTAATCCTTGTGAGCCTTTGCACATATAGAAGAATAGGCTTTTCTGGATTGACTAAGGAACAAAATTCATCGACCACCTTATGACCATCATAGCGGAAAATAGCAATTTCAATGAGTGCTTCCTCATCCCGCTTACCCCCTGTAGTTTCTACATCTATGATTGCATACATCGAGGTCAAACATTCTAAAGTTGACTTTTTGAATAGTCTCCTTTACCTTTATCAATATGAAATAAAAATTCTTTCTCCTTCTCACTCAAGCTCTCATAACCAGAATGTGACAACTTTTCTAAAATCTTATCAACCTTTCGTTGGTTACGAACCGTAGCACTAAAAACAATAAACCTTCGCCTTGTCTTTTTCCACCTCGCCCTCCAATAAGAAAAATCCAAAATGTCCCGCCCCATCTCAAACTGCTTCATATATAAAAAACCCAAGGCTGCACCGCCCAGATGAGAGAAACGACTCCCAGCGTTAGACACATCCAACAACGAAAGGACATCCGTGATCAAAAGGAAAACGGCAATGTGCTTCAATAAAATTCGCCCTACGAATGGAAGTGGGAAAACTATATTGGGCCGATAGGCCACCACGGCAAAAAAAACTGACATTGTCGCGGCAGAAGCCCCATACAAATATTCAGAAGTATATCCGCATACATTCATCCCGATCAGATAAACCAAAGCAGCGCCTAAAGCCCCCCAAAAATAAAACTTCAAGAAAGCCTGCCTGGTAAAAAAAAATAAAAACAAGCGACCGGTCAAGACCAAAAACAAACTGTTGAATAGTAAATTTCCAACATCAGCGTGAAAAAATGAATAGGTTAATAAAACCCATGGATGCCTCAATAGTTCGGAAAATGAAGCAGGCAAAACAAAATAATGTTGCGACCTCTCTATGACAAAAGGGGAGACTAAAATCTGCCACAACGAAGACAATACATAGATCAAGATATGAATCATCACAATCCTCATAGGCATATTTAAAGCCTTAAATTTAATTTTCAACACTTTCCAATTCACCATCTATGAATTCCCTGAAAAATTCTTCTTCACATAATAACTACCCAAAAGATATCCACCCACCGTACCACCGATATGAGCAAAGTGTGCTACACCGGGTACTAGATTAAACACAGCTAATACCAAACTCCCCAAAATAAAAAGCCCTAATGCTTTTCGTATAGCTATGGGGAAAGGGATGGGAAAAATAAAAATTTTATAATCGGGAAAAAAACGGGCAAAAGTCCCTACTACACCACTCACAGCCCCAGATGCCCCCATCATCGGTGCATACAAAGCACTAACCAAAACCCGTTGCTCTCCTGTCAATGCCCCCCATAGTAGCAATTCTACTTGAGAAAAATCCAACACTTGAAAAAAATAAAACACTACCCCTAGGTTGAATAAGATTTGGAAAAGTGCAGCCAAAAGACCCGAAAAAAAATACACCATAAGAAATCTTCTAGTACCTAAAAGGTACTCCAATTGCGTACCAAACATCCACAATGGTAACATATTAAAGAAAATATGAAATACAAAACCCTTAGAGTGAACAAACATATATGTCAGGAGCTGATACGATCTAAATCTTTCGTCCATAGGATTATACAAAGACAATAAATTGTCTAAACGATATCTGGAAAAGACAAACATAGCCAGATAGATAAACAGATTGATACCGATCAAACACTTTACCCCATCTAGGGATCTGGAAAATATACCGTTCACTGATGAAATTGTTTTTCAATAAAATCCATAGTCAAAGTGATGAACACCGGCCAACCAAAAGGCGAATGATTGGGATCTGTACAAGCAAATAAACTATCAATCAAATGTTGTATCTCGGAAGAGGTTAACTTCACACCTCGTTTTATCGCACCGGTTTTAGCTATAGACCGAGCAAACGACTCTCGACGGCTTTTATCATTTACAGTTAGATGAGCAAGGACCTCCTGAATAAATCCCACGATATCCTCCTGTCTGATATCCGTGGGAGTAGCTAAAACCGATACAGCATTTTGAGAAAATTTCACAACAAAACCCATGCCGACCAGATCTGTATGCAAGGTTTTGAGCTGGTTGAGCTCCACAGGCGAAAGCGCAACATGGACAGGGAACAATAATTCCTGATTCAGTATCTCTTGATCTGAAGTATTCAAAAAACGTTCATACAAAATTCGTTGATGAGCCCGATGCTGATCAATCAGGATCAACCCAGATTTCAATGCAATGATGATATATTTTTCATAAATCTGCCATCGTACAACATTGTCGGCAGATGACGCATCGAACAAAGGTGCTGTAGAAAGATTTCCAAAAGCAGAATCTAATTCTACCGAGGACTCCTTAATCTGTTCGTATAAATTTTTTATCGATATGACCTCTTGATCTGTAGTCCATTGTGTATTCCAAGGAGTGGTAAAGGGATTATAATCGGGATCGACCGTAATCCGGGGAGAACGTACTGGTTGGTTTTTATCGGGTAAAAAATCCCAACTTAGATCCTTTTCAAAATCCAGTGCTGGAGTGACCTGATATTGCCCCAAAGCATGTTTGACGCTGGCCCTAAGCATGGCGTACATGGCTGACTCGTCATCAAACTTGATCTCGGTTTTCGTCGGATGGATATTGATATCGATGTGCTTCGGTTCTAGACGAAGAAATACAAAATAAGAAGGATAATAGCCCACTTGTAAAAGTCCTTCGTAAGCGTCTAGGATAGACCTGTTCAGATAAGGACTTCGCACAAAACGTCTATTGACAAAGAAAAATTGTTCACCTCGATTTTTTTTCGAATGGGCTGGCTTGGCGATAAATCCTTCTATAGTCACCCACTCGGTCTGTTCTGAAAGGGGTACCAATTGTTCGTTGATTTTTTGGCCAAAGATGCCAACGATACGCTGTCTAAGTGAGCTGGTCTTGAAATGGAAAATCATCTCTTCATTGTGATGAAATCGAAAGACGATATCAGGATGTGCTAAAGCTACTCGATGAAATTCGTCTGTGATATGACGAAACTCTATCTGAGGAGATTTGAGAAAATTCCTCCGAGCAGGCACATTGTAAAAAAGATTTTTCACCGAGACCGCTGTACCATTAGAGGTTTGGATAGGTATTTGTTCTTTGATTTGGCTACCCTCGATGAGGATGCGTGTACCCACTTCACTTTCTTGATCTTTGGTACGCAATTCGAGTTGCGTTACAGCTGCTATAGAAGCCAGCGCTTCTCCACGAAAACCTTTGGTATGGATTTGAAAAAGATCTTCGCTTGTCTTGATTTTAGAAGTAGCATAACGCTCAAAACACATCCGAGCATCAGCCACACTCATCCCATTACCATCATCTACTACTTGTATCAAACTTTTTCCAGCATCTCTCACGATGAGATCGATGATCTTCGCATTAGCATCTACAGCATTTTCTAAGAGTTCTTTGACCACAGAAGCTGGACGTTGAACAACTTCCCCTGCAGCAATCTGATTGGCCACATGATCGGGTAAAAGCTTGATGATATCTGCCATGATTTTCTGTAAATGAACCTCCTTCTGTAATTAAGGGCTATACAAAGATTTTTTGAAAAGGGCCATTTTTACGACTGTTTCGGAACACTTAGTATCTTTATTAACATCAGATCGGTCTATGGATTTTTGTTTATTTTCATCGGTCAATACGAAAAAGATCAAAGGAATATCATATTTGAGATTGAAGTATTTGATTCCTTTTGATACGGCTTCATAAATGTATTCAAAATGTCTAATCTCAACCTTGATAAGAACCCATATGACGATGGTGACATCTAAATCACCACGCTGACAGAGCTTATCAGTAGCATAAATCAACTCAAAACCCCCAGGTATTTCCCAATTATAGATATTTTGCTCTGAATCCCCAAAATGCAACAAGTTCTCATAAACGCATTTATAGAGATTTGCTGTAATATCACCACTCCATTGAGTAGTGACTAGACCGAATTTAGAGCTCTTGGCAGAGATCTCTCGTGGGCTGAATATGTGTGTGGTGAGTTTCAAAATTTAAGATGGTTTCTGTGAATGATGATCGATCAAGGCCAAGTATTTATCTACATCTATAGCAAAGGAAATATTAGGATATTTTTCCTTAACCTCTGTAAAATATTTTTTAGCCTCTTGATATTTATCCATAGAAAAGGCCAATAGGGCGGCTTTGTAATAATAGAGTGGCGTGGTGAATGTATTATCTTTTTGATTAGCTGCTTTAAGGTAATATTCCAAGGCATCACTACTCTTTTTGAGTTGTGCAAAAGCATCGCCTATCATACCGTATTTCATCGAGGAAAGGATCTCGTCATCAGTATAAAATTTTTTCCAAGCCTCAATAGCATTTTTATAATCGCTGAGGTTGTAATAGCATACCCCAACGTAATATCTGGCAATATTAGCCGCCTTGGTTAAGGGATATTTTTCAACAATGCCTGCAAAACCAAGATAACCTCCCTTGGCTCCCTTACCTCCCAAAGCTTTTTTCATATCATCTTGGATAAAATATTGTTTAACATAAAATAATTCCTTCAAGGCTTGTTCCTGTTGGGGATTTAGATACAGCTTTAGATAGCTAAAATATACGCCTACCATCAAGACGATTATCGTTAAAAAGACACCAATTTTCTTAGCATGACGTTGGAGGAAAATTTCAGAACTATAGGTTACATCATCAAGTTGTTGAAGAAATCCTTGGGACTTGTCCAGATTTTTTCTCTCCGAGGTTTTGGGCATGATATTCGTTTTATAAGAGTGACAAAGTTAAGGTTTTCATTCTAAAACACTACTGACGGAAAATAAAGCGTTTTACTACAGTGACCTCTCATAATTTCTCCCATTTTCACAATGCATTTCACGATTCAAAATATTTATTATTTTTTCTACCCTAATCTATTACGTTATGAGGGTTTCTACAAGCAAAGGTGATATATCTGAAGGGGCATATCCTCCTGTGATGTAAATCTACATAGATGCCATAACGCACCATATCATCAGACTGACACATGAGGATTCATGTATTCTCTAGATTTGTCGAATCCTAAGGTTTCGGAAGTTTATTGTACAGTGAGGTAGATACGCTCTTGGCTACCAAAATCAATGACCTCGTTAGGTTTATGCTGCCCTGGATTCTACAAAATGGCTTATGGATTGGGATTAAATCCTTTTAGTGTCTCTATCAAAGTATTTTAGAGTCTATCATTTTGACTAATGAATAGGAATACTCTGTCCATACTCCAATATACTTTACTATCAAATCGATTGAGTGGTTTAGGTCATTAAATGAGGGGTAAGGTGATAGAACTCTGAACAGATATGACTAAAAGTGCTCCTTTTCCTTCCTATAGATCTGAAATACGTAGTAGTAAAGCCCCCTACAAACTCTACCAAATCTTTGACAGGGATGAATAGTTTTTCATTGACATCATAATAACCATGATCTGATATCGTGATAAGTTTAGAGATCAATACTTTATACCATCAACCCGTCTTTTCTTGGGCTGATTTAGCTTCTTCAGGATATTGTCAACTCCAGTCTTACCTTGGAAATGTTTTTTTTTAGAGAGACCACTAAGACTATGGGGTATTTACATTGGAAAACGAGTTCTATAGGAAAGTGCCACGTCAAGCCTCCTGCTGCTGATCGTTCATATAGATGTAAGGAAAAGTTTCTTCCTACGAAGATCGTAGACGAGCTGTTTTTCGTCTTTTCGATGGGCTAGTCGTGGGTGTCGCGTGTGCTCTTGAAAAAATTCTCTAATGGTGATGCGTGGATAGCTTTTCTTCTGAAAATGTTCGTAGACGATAATGATCAATAGAGTCCTCGAGTCTTTTACCTCCTTCTTCTAAAAACCAATGCTAGATGATCTGTTCGTTGTAGAGCGCTTTTTCAATATCCGCATCTTGGGTAAAGGCGTCATAAATCGTATAGACATCGATCGGATCAGGACGCTATATTTTGAGGTATTGTCCCCCATCCCGTTGGTATATAATGGTCCATCTTGACGCCTTTTTCTCCGACTTGGCTAGCGATATGGGCAGCTATCTTTGTTCAGCTTGGCTATGACTGAGTTTCGATGTCTATCGCATGACTGAGATCAACAAACCATGTCCTTTTCTAGGCCTATCATATTTACTTCTCAAAAGGAGTTTTATCCTTTATAGTAATGATTATTAGTATCTTATCATCTTATATAAAAGTGATACGTGCGTAGGTGATCTTTTCGTAATGGTTAGAAAGGAGTTCCAGGGATATAATAATTCATAGTTTTGATCCTTAACAAAAAAAGTACCGGAGATGTTTTTGATCTCACCAAACAGGTACAAATATTGTTTAGCATTACCTGGTATCAATACATCTAGTTTTACATGTTCATCAGAGATAGTGAATATCGCTAGCTTCTGAATGTCGTTTAAATGATATCCATATATCTTTTGATAAGTGACTTCTGGAAGCTACAATGGGATATATCCCATTAACCTTAAGTTGGATCGGTACGTACTGATCCTTATGTACCAGCTACGGATGAGCTCTTCCAAATACACAGCACTGAACTAGTTTTTCAAAAGATCGCGTCCGATATACGTAAGAAATATTTCAAGGAGTTTTTCTATAGGCTTTATGATGAGTCTCACTATCAGACCAACTTGAATCCAAAATTTAATGGGAATTTCTTTTTATTGAATAGATTCATTTTCAATGGATACGACTTCTGAGAGGAGGATTATCTTAATAAATAACAAGATCGTTATAATCTTCAATATATTGATTTATAGTATCATACATGAGCCATCTTTTTACGGCTTGATCTTCCATGATAGAGATGAATGACTACTGATAGAATCGATTGATTAGTTCTTTGAAGATCATGGTATTGGTCGAGTTATCTTTGGCTGAAACGTGCTTTTCGTATTCGACCACCAACCAATAGAGACTAATGGTATGTGATTGGGCTGCTATCGAGAGTTTGTATTTAATGTGGATCTGACTAAGTCGCTCTTCTACTCGTCTCTCACGATGGAAAGCTGATATGATAAATAAATCAGCCGCATAACTTATTAGAAGATTTTCTTTTTCTTTCCGCTCAAATTTTACTGCTGTTTGAGCTATATCAAAACGAAGGGTCAAATACCTCCATACTACTTCTCTAGATAGATCTATCTGTATGATAATCATTAATTTATTCGGATATAGTTCTAACGAAAAATGGGTATTACCTACCTCCAATAACCATTTGAGATACTCTGGTTCTCTATAATTCACTCCTCTTATCTCTTCAAGTTTTTCTTTCATCGGTATACCCCCCTGAGAATCGAATTGGATTCTTCGATAGTCACCTTCCCATCACAGAGACCAGGTTTTAAGTAAGATAAGAATCTTTACCTATAGCAAACATTCTGAAAGTGTTTAGGTAATAGAAACCCCACTTACCTTATTTTTTAAGTGGGAAATAGGCTTTTTATCTATCTATGGAAAGCTCTAAATGGAGGATTTATTCATATTACTCAGGGTCCTGTATGAGTAATAATCCCCCTAAGTGATAGAACTTTTCATAGTAATAATAGCCATACCCATCCAACTCGATCCAATACCACTTATGATGGATGAAGGGCAGATGATCGGCTTTAATGGCGTTTTCTGAATTGGCTATAAATTTATCTTATTTCTTCCTCAATTCTTGAGTATCAAATTGAGCATTCACTAATGGAATGCTAAGGGGGAATTTCTTACTTTGAACACTTTGGTTATGGATAATATACTGGCTGTTTTTACCAAGTATAGTGAAAAGGTCCCAGATCAAACTAAAACTGATGTATATGATCATGAGCTTCTTAGTCTATTTCTTTGTAGGGAGTTATTTTCACTGGCTTGGCCAAAACCTTTTCTTCTTTTTCAATACCTCTGCTTTTCTTGATATAAAGGTGTTTATTTTTCATCACTTCACTGTCTTTTTCTACTTGTATGGATGTATAGTATTTGTTATATTTATAAATAATTAAAAATCAGATCTATATGTTTCTTTTTGTAAAACTGATAGCTGTTCTCTTCCCTTATGATAGGACCATCTCTTCGTAAGCATCTATGAGTTTGAGCAGATTTACACTGTTTATCAATATCTCTCCGCTAAGGTACAAATGCTCTTCATAGTTGAAGGCTCCAATAAAGACGATCCCTCTCTTTTTTACAGATCAATGATACGTAGATCATCGACCATACGTAAAAGAAAGCTATCAGAATGATAAATACGTGATGCTGCCGAATATACACCGCTTCTGTATCTGGTAAAATTGAGAGATCTATGAGCTTGATACAATCTACCGTATCCAATTTTTGATTGAGGATGATATCATAGGATCCTGCTGTATTTTTTTCAAGGGTAATATTTGAATAATAAGTTTGTCCTTGTCTTGCATCTCCAAAAGGATCCCTTTAACCCAAGACTCTATGCCTTTTAATCAATCTAGATCGATCAAATCTTAGATAAGGGTGACTCTGCTTGATTATAGCTTTGTCAAAGCATTCCAATTGTCTCTATAAATGGAAAATTCACTGGTTGTGTTTACACTCCTTATCTGATAGGATCCTTCTTTCTTCAGATATAAAAATACCTGGCTTTTATCTTCACTAATTCCCAAGAAGGTGATTTTTTGATATTCCTTTTTCAAAGCTACCATATCGATCATGGCAAAAACTTTATCTTCATTGAAATAATACCAATACTAACCTAGTCTGATGTGATCTGATCGTTTTACCTCAATCCACGGAGCAGAGAACTAGGTGAGATCTGAATATGCTATCTTGGGCGTTTTTGATCATTTCATCGATCACTTTAGGGGGGAAGGTGATGACTCTATTGAGATAGGATTCATTCAAGTTGATAAGTCTGACCTTGTAAGTAATATTGATGGCTTCGTAAGCTAAGTTGATCCAAGAGAATACTCTAAGTCACATCATATTTTTTACGATGACGGAGGGTATCATGAAAAGTATAAAACATGCCAAATAGGACTTCACCTCTTTAACCGGATACCTGATCAAACTCTGATATGAGTAATGTCTTTTTCCTATTGAACGCTCCCTTAGATAAGCCTTCACTAGAGAAAACATCAAAGCCCTTGAGTAAATAAAATATCTTTTTGATGCTACTCTACTTTTTTTTTCCATATCATAGACAAGTAACTCCCATTTTTAGTTGATCTCTACATCAACAGCATTTGCAACAGCTATGGCATAATATTGCTCATTGGTTATATTGTACCACACCGATATAAGATGTCCCTTACGTATTTTGTATTTTCCATCCAATGAGAGCACATGCAAATGACGCGTCTTTCTGATAATCTTTCTAACCTCCAAAGACGAGCACCAAGTCCTTGAAGCTGGTTTTACTAAAAAAATAGATAAATAAATCCAACATAATGTATCAATCTAATAAAGTAAATGAACTTTATTATATATAATTAAAATATAATAGATAATTTATTATAAATAAATTGATATTAAATATTGAAAGAGGATTAAAATGTTTTCATCCGCTTCTTTCTTCGAGACTTCTTAGATATATAGCTTAAACGACTTAGTTTTTTGTTCCTTTATTAAGGGGGCCAACGAATAGATTTTTATAAGTCCTCTTGTTGTATTTCTCCCCCATAGTGGTACGTATTCTACATGCTCACCACTTGTTTTTATCGGTCTGATCCAGACCATGGATTTTAGATACCATCGTTCAAAAGATGAATGATCCAACTAGCTAGATCTGAATCCTAACAACATCTGATCTTCAAAACAGATATAGGTACGGTCTGCATTTATCATGAGATCAAGATCTTTCAACACTAAATTGAGTTTTTCCAAAAAGCTTTTAGCCTTGTTTTCTATAATCTCCGTAATATCCCCTAAATAAGTATGCCTTTGATAGAGATCAACCCCAATACTATCCAGAGCCTGCATTCATATGGTTGATGATGTACGAGATCTGCAGTTGATTCGATATACCATCGAACTTATAGTTCTCATTCAATATATGTTGTTTATCAATATAGTGTAAATATAAAATAAATTTTATATTTACTTTCGATTTAGAAGACGAAGCCATTAAAATGTTCCTAAACGAATCTTTACGCATGACATATTTCCCGAAGACTTCTTTTTTTCTCACTAGGAAAAAACACTTCTTGTCACCAGATCTCTTATACAGATTGACCGAATAAGTATATTGATCATCGATAGATAAAAAGACTCCTTCTGAAGCTGCAATACCAGCCATAACAAAGAGAGTGGTCATATCGAAGTACACGTCTTCCAACGGCGCACCTCTATGGGATTGATAATTATGCAGACGTAGTACTTGTATTTTTTAGATAAATTCTCAGAATCCTTCAATTCTTTTTTGATGTACTCAACCAACTCGGTACTGCTGATATAACGGTTGAGATCCGTAGACAATACCACGATCCAATCCATTTCCAGTTTGATTTCTTTCTCGGTATTGAGAAACGATATAGGCGGACCTACCTGTCCAACGAATTGCACAGCCCGGTCGGATTACACTATTTGTAAAGTTGAACTGATGACCCACCCCTAAAAGATTGAATTCGTAACAATAATTACCTTTTTTTTGATGGGATCCTTATGGTATAATTTCAAATACCATCTCCATCCTGATAAAAATACAGGGAAATAAAGCTTGGAAGGTCCCTCTTCAGACTCAGTGATATTCAAATTCCAAACGATCTTGGGTATATCTTTACTCTCTAGGGTAAGACTTAAAAAATTTCTCTCAGATCAAAACTTTTCATAGAGAGGACCCATCAGATGTAGAATAGGATTGACCTGGGACGAGAGTGTATAAAGGATCTTAGAAGCTGCTAAATACTCTTTTTCATAACTCCTTCATTCTTTTCAGTCCCTAAGTGTCATTGTTTTTGATAAGGGTTCTACTCCCCAACCAGAGAAAGGTGAAATACTATGCTCCCAAATCTTTCTCAATAGTCAACTTCATAGGGTTAAATTCTGCCTCTACTGTCTCGATACTTGTCAAGGCATGAGGCGCTTCTATAATTTTATCTCTGCAAACGATAGTGGAAGGATTTAAATGAAACCAAAGATGCTATACAACTTCAGATCCCTATCTTTTATATCATTGAAAATATTTCTCGAACGGGTCAATTCTACTATCTGATCAAAGCTCTCCTTAAGAGGTATCAACATCCTCACTATAGTAGCAGGATTGTGAACAAAATACAACTTATCCTTACCCTCAAAATACACATATCGAAAATCATAGGATATAGCAAAATTGAGTGGTAATAAAAAAAAACTGTCAGCAGTTTGTTCATAAGGCGTAGTAGAGGTATCCTTCCCTTCACTAAACATCTTTTCAAAATCGCCCCACCAAAGATTCTTGGACGCGTATATGATCCGTTATAAATCCTTACCCATACAGGTATTGATAATATCTCCCTTACTGAGTAATAATATCGTCTCAGTCGTATAATACTCACAACTAGATAATGTACTATTCAAAAGATGTTTACAATCCTATTTCATCTAAGAGAAAGATTAGAGTCTGGTAGGGAATAATTGAGAATACAACGTTTTTAACTCGCATAGTAATGATAATAATTACCTTGTATTTGACCTTTCAATTGGTCTAAATAGAAAGCCGTATTACGGATGCCTTGATGATTTCATTTGATTCAGTTATCCTGGGTACATAAGCAATACCTATATACAATGCAATAGTAGCCAAAAATAAGATCCAACCTATTATCGGTAAGACCAAAAAAAACAAGGTAATAAACAAGCTACCCTTGAAAATAAAACCCGAAGCAATACTCGCCAATATATATCATACCAATCTTATGTTTATCACGCCCCTCTATCAAAGTTAATGGCCTCCGACTAAGTACCCCAGAATTCTTAATTCATATTAGAAAATATATCGATGAGTTTATGGATACTAGTATGGGTAAATTCATATTTATGGATAAAGGCAATCTTGTATTTCCTGGGAATACGGCACTATGGCAATCCAACAATCCCAAAGGAATAGTCATTAGTATCAAAATACCATTCAATAATGGTTCTGTCATCATATCAAAACCAATAATAGATCCATAGATATTCACTAAAATAAGAAAATGGGTAGGTGGTGATCATCCTATCAATAGCAACTGAAAATTCAGTTACACTCAAAACAATGACGACTCTTATTCCTCATACAGGAAAAGTGGATAGAATTATAAATAAATTCAACAAAACAATTCCTATTATAATGGGAAAGGCTTTATATAATGGAAATAGTTTTGTAAAATCTGATAGATTATAACATATTTTTAAAATGGTATTCAAAGCTTTATTAGCAGCAATGGTGGCGAGCAAACGTACAAGCCCTACAAATCAACAGAACAGAATGGTAAAAGGTTAAAAACGTACTGACAGGTAAAAGACCGATCAATGATTTAAGGTGTAAGTAAATTAAAAATATTTATGATCAAAAAAGAAAGGATAATGAAATTAATATTTATTTATTTATTGCTTCTTTTTATTTAGGAGTTATCTTACTTATTTATATCACTGGCATGTATTGAAAAGGAGCAGACTTTCCTTTTTACGCATACTTCCCCATTTTAATCATTATATGAATTTATTACTTTTATTTAAAAAAATACTGTAATACCTAATGGAAGCAGTATCAGTATACGGTCGCTTTATGGTGGGCTTTGTTTTATCACTTAATCACGTTGATTCTTACAAGAAGTCTTGAAAAAGAATACTTTGAACCAACAGTCATAGCGTATGTAATAGTAAGTACTATACCTATTGCTTGTCTAGATAATTTATTTTTCACTTTCATACCCCTAAGAAGGAGACTCTCATTTTTTAATTTTTTTTATCAACATCTTTTAGAGAAAAAAACTCTTTATGAATTGATAATAGGTTTTTTTTGAATCAAAAACATTAGATAAAAAACAAAAGGGTATAAGTTTTACTTCATATTATTTTCTGTATTTTGATTATTTATTAATTTTTAAATATTTTTTATTAATATAATATTATTTTAAAATAAAATAAAAAAAATCCTCTATTACATAGTTGGTATGCTTTTTTTGGACTTCTTATTTTCCTAGTTTGAGTATGCTTATTTGAATTTGGACATATCCCAAAGAATAGAATATTTTATTTTATTATAAGTTTATATACTTTACTTATATATTTATTTATAACCATATTGAAAATATGTTTTTTTTATAAAAGGGAATTTTTCTAAAAATAGAAGCTGATCCTTAGTATAGATGATATAAACTTTTAAGGATAAAGAAAACTTTACTGAACCCATCGAATTTCTTCCCACACACGCAGCCAATACACCTGATCAAGACAATGGATCAACATCATGAATCCTTAGCAAGTCAAGATCATCCGATAGAATATATTGAAAGAAATCGATAAGTCAGACTTTTCTTCATGGATGTAATTTATGATAGTTTCATGAGACAAGTCTAAAGTCCTTGTTTTTCAAATAAACAACTTGTAATAGTACAAAGCTGTATCCTCAGAACTATTGCAGCCAACAAAAACAAAGACTTATATCCATCGATAGGATCTACTTGATTATAGCCATCTCTATCGAAAAATTCTTCTTTTGATGCATACTTTTACGAGAAATTACAAGAATTTCTTATCTTCTGTCCCCTGTTCAATCATTACTAGAGAGGGAAAAACTCTTTCTTTGAGAAGATGGATTTACAAAAGATTCTTCAGGATAAATAGGTTTGTATTTACCAACTCTAATATTTCCCGTTGAAATATTGGAATATCAATCGGAAACTACCGCATAGAAGACAGCTCATACTTCCTACTCTAGTGATCACATTGGAAAATAAAATTCTGTTATGCAAACGTATCAAAAGAGGAGGTCAAAAGGTAAAACTGAGTAATAACAATTGCGTTTTAATTTTCATGATTATAAGTATATTGGGTTAAATTCACTATACACCCAATCAAGTATAACTTCAGTTCTTCTATTTTCACAATTCAAACTTGATTCAGATAATTACAGGTTACTAATATAAATAAATATTTGTAATTTTAAATAAAATTCAATATTTAATTAAATAATAAATAGTATGAACTATGATAAATTGATTATATAATAAAAAACGATTCTACTAAAGTAGCCCTCAAATACATCAAAGTCCTTCATTTAAAAGTATCCAACTCTTTTCCAGCACTCATCATACACCATAAGTTTTATAAGTAATTTCGCCGTTACCATGCTTCTAAAAAGCATACAAACGCTTCAGTTTAAAAATTTGAAAGATCTCGAATGAGTGTTTTCACCCAAGATCAATTGTTTTGTCAGCCAAAATGGAGTAGGCAAGACCAATCTCTTGAATCCGATCCATTATCTATCCTTTGGCAAGAGTTACTTCCATCTCAGCGATCAACAAAACATTTGTTTTGAAGAAGACTTTTTCCTCATTGAAAAAAGCTTTGAAAAGAACGGATGTGAAAAGATAGTGAATTACGCTCTGAGAGAGGACGAAAAAAAAACATTAAAAAAAACAACAAGATCTACACCTATATGGCTGATCAGATAGGCCAATATTTCTTGGTAGTCATCTCGTCATATGATCATGAGTTGATCATCAAAGGAAGCGATAGCTAGTGAAAATTTATCGACAATGTCATTTCACAGTCAAATAAAGACTATCTGTACACATTCATCCGGTATCAGAAGACCTTACTACAACACAATACATTGCTCAAAAATTTAATTAACCATAACATACTCGATAGAAAGATATTGGACATCTACAATCGTCAAATGAATACACTCGGACAAACGATCTACGAAAAGCAAAAAGAATCCTTAACATGTTTCATGCTGGCTTTTCAGAAACATTATATAAAAATTACTGACACACAAGAATCAGCCAACTTTATTTACAATACTTCACTGGGAGATACTTCTTTGTACGAACTTCTCCTATCAAATTGGAAAAAAGACTTCTCACTGCAATACACTTCCGTAGGTATTCAAAAAAACGACCTAAACCTCCTGACCCAAGGCAGACCGGTAAAAAGATTCAAATCACAATGGCAACAAAAATTTTTCCTCATCGCAGTGATGTTATCCCAATTTGACTTAATCAAAAAACGATCTAGATTCTGCCCTATCCTCCTATTGGACGACATTTTTGATAAATTGGATGAACAATACGTAGAGCGGCTGATCCAGCTAGTCAATGAAACCTATTTCGATCAGATCTTCATCTCCAATACCCAATCAGAACGCATGGAGATGATTATTGGACATATTAAATTGAACATAAAATATTTCATCTGAAATCATGAAAAAGAATGAATATTCAATCAAAGAAGCCTTCCAAAAGATGTTTGAAGAATATAAGATGCAAGAAAAGATTACCGCAGTGAAAGCTGTATCATCTTGGGGTAAAGTGATGGGGCCTTGTATCGAAAAATACACAGAAAAAATCTCTGTAAAAAACCGCAACCTACACATCAAATTAAGTTCATCTGCATTGAAACAAGAACTCAGCTTCGGTAAACAACACATCATATCATTAATCAATCAAGAATTGAACGAAGACTTCATCCAAGAGGTTTACTTGACGTGAATCAAGACCTATAATATCTTCGATCGAGCACAATAAGATGATGACATAGCCCATGAAACAGTTCAAGACCCACTTTTCAAAGATTTCGATTTACTTTAGAATCCGATTTCAGATCCACATATGGAAAAAACATATAAAAACTTAAAGAACTTTAGAATGTTGACGGGAATCCAAAGTACTGGTATACCCCATCTAGGCAATATACTCGGTGCCATCTTGCCAGCCATCGCCATGGCCAATGCTTCCTCAAGACCTTCATTCATATTCATCGCCAATCTACATTCGCTCACACAGATCAAAGATGCTGCGCTTTTAAGATTAAACACATACCAAGTGGCTGCCGCATGGATGGCCTGCGGATTACAAACAGACAAAACTGTCTTCTTCAGGCAATCCAACGTTCCAGAAGTCACTGAACTAGCCTGGTATCTCAGTTGTTTTTTTTCCTATCAAAGGCTTACGCTAGCTCACTCATTCAAAGATAAAGCAGATCGTTTACAGGATATTAATACTGGCTTATTCACCTACCCTATGCTGATGGCTGCTGATATCTTACTTTACGATGCACAGGTAGTCCCTGTAGGTAAAGACCAACTACAACACCTTGAGATCACCCGTAATGTGGCCGAACGCTTCAATCGTAAAATGGGCAAAACTTTCGTATTGCCTGAGGCCAAGGTGGAAGAAAATACCATGTACGTACCAGGTACAGATGGACAAAAAATGAGCAAGTCCAAAGGTAACATCATAGATATCTTCTCTCCAGAAAAAATATTAAAAAAACAGATCATGAATATCCAAACCGATAGCAAACCTCTGGAAGCACCGAAAAATCCGGATACAGATCAGGTCTTTACCCTCTACAAATTATTGGCCCATGGAGAAGAAATCGAACACATGAAGAAAAACTATCTGGCAGGCGGCTATGGATATGGACATGCTAAAACAGCCTTATACGAGTGTATTTTAGGAAAATTTTCAGAAGAACGGAAACGATTCACCGATTTCATGAAAAACAAAACTATCCTAGACAATGCCTTAAGAGAAGGTGCTCAAAAAGCACAAAAAGTGGCCCGCGCTACACTCGACCGAGTACGAACCGCACTAGGCAACATACACAGTAGGTTTTGACAAGTCTAAAAAAAGTTGGAGATGCGTCACAAGAGATTATTACTGCTCATCAGTTTCATTATCATTTTTTTTGATCATCTCGTTTGGCATCAGAATCGCTCTGATTATAATGTCTTTTTCAGAAACCGAACTCACCATCCTCTCTACCCTACAGATATTTTTAATTGAGTCCTTTTTTGATCTCGGTGTCAGCCTATTTCTTTCCGTCCCCTATGCCATTCTATTCATGACTTTGCCCAAAAGAGCTCATAGGCATATTCGTAGATCGGGCGATATCCATTTTTATCTATTTACTGATACTCTTGTGATCAGTTGTCTATCTTTTTCTCAGAATTTCTCTTTTAGGAAGAATTCAACGCTCGTTTTGATTTCATCTCAATGGATTATTTCATCTATACCTACGAAGTAATACAAAACATCCAAGAATCTTATCCCTCATCCCTCCTCATCTGAGGAATATTCCTTTATGCAGCTACTTTGACCTTCATCACCTACAGAATAGAAATTTTTAAGAAAACTTTACAAGACAAGGTTGGGATGAGAAAAAAAGAGGCTTTGTGGCACTGATCGTTATCTTAGGAGCCATATATTACGCATCATTCGTGGCTAATTCCGATGCCGAAGACTGAGTCAATCGCTATCAAAATGAAATTTTTAAAGCCGGGATTTATTCCTTCTTTGCCACCTTTTTCAACAATGAATTTAACTACCAAGTGTATTACAAAACAAGAGATCTGAACACTGTATAGGAAGAAAGAAAAGAACTGTTAAAATCTATTCATATATCTTTCTCCTTAAAAAATAAACTTTTGCAAAAAATTACCCCACCCAGTCCAGAAATTTGGCCCAACATCATCCTAATCCTTATGGAAAGCATGAGTACTGACTTCATGAAGCGTTACGGAAATAATCAAAAACTCACACCAACCCTGGATATTCTCAACCGGAAGAGAGCCTCACCTTTGATAGACTTTTTACCACAGGTACACACACAGTACGAGGTATAGAAGCCGCTTCCTTGAATATCCCCCCCCTGGATAGAGCATCATCAAACGCAAGCACAATTCCCATTTGTACAAGCATAGGGAAGGTGTTTGAGACAAAGGTTACAGCAATAAATTCATTTACGGGGGTGGTGTTTTTTTTATAATATAAATTAATTATTTTAAAACAATTATTTTATTATCATATATCTAGGTTGAATATATATCATGTATGATGATTTCAAAGATCAAAGAGAAAATATCCAAGACGAAGAGGAAAGCTTTGAGAATGTCTGGAGTATCTGTGATGAAGACTTCTATTGACATCTATTGAAAAAGACCGATCGAGATGTCCGGTCAAAGACAGTATTTTTCTACTTTATTCTAACCACCTCCAACCATCGACCATATACCTTCCCTAAAGGGGAAATCGATATCCCTTCTGGATCGGGCAGAGCGACGCTTTGAAATACAGCAACTATGAAATCAAAAAAATCATCACACAAGTTGCCCCAAAAACCTGGTTCCAAAACACAGTCTTTGTCATCATGTTCGATCACCATGCCAACAGGACTGGTAAAAATTAGATCAATGTAAGTAAATATCACGTTCCAGGAATGATATACAACATACCCAACTTACCACTTAAAGCACTGAAAACCTTATATTACCAGGTCGATATATCCCCCATATTATTTAGTTTGCTCAACTGGTCATATGAAAGCAAAATGTATGGAAAAGATATTTTGAAAATGTCTACTGAAGAATCCAAAGCTTTTATATCGATCTATCAAAAGGTAGGCTTGATGAAACAAAACCGATACCTGGCCATATTGATACCTAAAAAGATGACTCAAGTATATCGATGGGATACACAAAAAACTCCTCACGGATGTAGAAGCCAACCAAAAATTAATCAACGAAATAATCAACTACTACCAATCGGCTTACCAGTTATATAAAAATGGGGGTGATACCTCCCCTCGAGAATAGGGACCTCTTTCAAAAAAAGGGCCATTGTAAAAACAACATTTCTCTGGTCTTAATCAACCCCATTGAATGCATCAACCCACCGATACCCCGCCATCGATCGAAATCATCTGACCGGTGATGTATCCGGCCTGTTGTCCACAGAGAAAAACAACCAATGCACCAAATTCAGCCGGCTCACCCAAGCGGTGAGCCGGAATCGTAGCGAGGATTTTTTTCATAGGATCAGCAGTGTGTTGAACCGAATCATGCTGCCGGTCATCGAATCCGATCGCGTCGAGTGTCCTTCGAGTGGCAATCCGACCAGGCAATACCGTATTGATTGTCACATTTGTCCCAGCACAATCCAGTACTGCCGAACGCAAGCCAGCGACGAGCCCCGCACGTGCCGTAGCAGACACATCTAATCCAGTCACAGGGCGGACCACTGTCACTGAAGCAATATTGACGATACGGCCGAAACGGCGCTTGCGCATACCAGGGAGTACTCTTTGGATCATCATGATCGGAACAAGCGCATTGCTTTGAAATCCACTAATAAAGTCTACCTCAGTGAGCGCCTCAAACACCTTGAAAGGTGGACCGCCATTGTTCGTGATGAGGATATCAGGTTGGGAACAAACGTTGAACACAGTATCCTGTACAGCCTTATCATCGATCGATCCGAGGACAGTTGTCACGGAAACCGCATGATCACGTCGAATCTCTTCCGCAGCCTGCTCAAGCCGAATAGGATCTCTACCATTGATGACTAATTGACAACCTTCAGCGGCCAAAGCTTCGGCTACAGCTCGGCCTAAACCTTCTGAAGAGGCACATACGATGGCTCTTTTTCTTATCAATCCGAGATCCATCTTCTTTCAAGTTTTGGATGAAAAAAAAACATTCCTTTCAAATCAAGAATACAAAGTAAAAAAAATAACCGTCTTTTTTCTTGTTTCATGTATTCCTTTTTTTTTGTAAAGTACGAAAATTTATGAATATGTAATCCTGTAAACCTTAAACACCATGGTAAGGTAGAGAGGAGATCAGAATCCTATCCTGAATTTTTCTTCTTATCCGGCAGATTGTAGTTTCGTACCGTCCTTGCGTTTTGGATCAAAGCGGTAAGTAAGGGGAAAAAGATTATCCTGCTCTCATCTTTTCTGTACATACGAATTTAGAGCAACTTATTAATCGATCTAGTATTGAGCTTCTTACTATTGAAGAGTTCATCGGTATTGAGTGTGTTCTTGACCTTCCTTTCCAAAAAGGACTTTTTCAAATCGAAGTTAAAATAATATATCGGGCCAATCTGGAAGTTTCCATGTAATAGGTAGATGAATAATGCTCAATAAGTTCTAATTTGTAACCTTTTTCTATACTAAACTAATGATTACTATTGCTTTATAAATTTATCCTTTGTGCTTTGGTTTAACAGAATCAGTATCGGTTTTCGTACAATTGAAAGTCAATTATAGGTTTCCCATCAACGAAATATTTTAAAATTCAATGAAAGATTCACCCCATAGTTAATCATTTGGTTGATGTTGCCTTCTTGATAGACTAAACGTTCCCCGATTCGAGTAAGATAATTTTTTGGACCATGTCTTTTGAACTTTTGTAGAAAAAACAAAGGGTATACTTTTATTTATAGATAAAATTCAGTTTAATGGTATATATACAAGTAGTCTTTATATGTTGATTAACTTTGTAAGTTTTGTATTTATTTATAATATAAAAAAATAGATTGATATTTTCGAAATATAGATAATAGATCCGTTTAGAATAAGATAATGATAATTTGCTCTTCTTTTACTTTTCTAGATAATATTTTATCGAGAGAGAAGAGAAACCACCGAAGTATCCGTTCCTAAAAAATCTCTTGGAAAAAATATTTTCCTTTGTCTGGATATATTCGCTACGCCACCCCAGTTCGGTTTGTGCTCCGAAGATACAGATCTAGAACGAAACATACGCAGCTACAATGGACTCATTGTAGATAAAACACCGCATTCTTTCAGATTCCTTAACAAAATCTTCTCCTGAGAGATACTCGTAATCAAAAAAAATATTCACATTTTTCTGAATATATTTAATCCATGTGAGTAGTTGGTATTATTTAACTAAAGTATAATATAATTCCAATTTATATGATAAAGTTTTCGGTTAACTGGTAATCAGGTTGCGAAAATCTATTAAATAGTATTCCTGATAGATCCAAGAATCAAAACTATTATATCCTTTGAAAAAGGACCAGAGTCTCTCGGATGAGAATTTCAGGAAATTTCCCAACGAATTCAATCTTCCACTAGTAGTTAAAGGTCATTTCATAGAGCTTATTCTGATCGTCCGAAGCGCTGACGATAGTATTGGTCTGTCTTAAACGATATCTTTGATACTGCAGGGTACGACTTTTGAAAAGCAAATTTTTCATATCCTTCGAAAGGAGAGAAAATTTTCTTCCCAAGAAGTGTCGAGTATTGGACTCATAAAAGCCCCCTAACTTAAACTGATAGACAAGATTTTTCTCCTTGCGATAAAAATTGTAGAAATAATTGCTCCTTTCAGCACTTTGGGATAAGATTATTCGTTTACTAAATCTTTGAAAACCAACCTTAATCGCATGGACGTATCCACCATAAAAAGATCATAAACACCTTTTTATCTCCACGTTCAAATCACTGATAAAAGTTGGATATCGGCCTTGCCCACAACCTAAGTAAACGGACAAGTCTTTCTTTTTATTTATCTTCAACACGATCTGGATCAAACCAACCATAACTTCAGCCTCATACTTGGCTTAAGGATTATAGATAACTTCTGTTTTTTAAATGTTTCTATAATTCAATGCATTTAAATAGTTGAGCATCTTAGCTCCTTTTAGTTTCAATAAACGTTCATTTAATAAAAGATCAACGTTAGGTATTCCGTTAATGTAGATGATATCATTTTGATTGAGCTGTACACCAGGAGAGAGCTGAGGGGTAATTACGAAATAAATCAGAAACATTTTTAAAAACTCAATGATATACTTCGGAAGTATTATTATTTATTTTAAAAAATAGATGGAAATATATTTTATCCTTACACTATTACATATAGCATTGTCAACTATCTTTTCTTTAAATACTTTATATCTACCATTAGGATCCTTATAAATCCTTAAAAAGTTAATTTTATCATTAACTTATTATTTATAGTGTTGAATTATATCCTCATACTTTAAAATATTTTTTATGGTTTATATTCAGATAAAAAGAATACTCGCTCATATATTTATTTTTTAATATAATAGATAGACTTATTACATATAAGTTGATTATAAAGGATTGAATGATAGAATTATAATAAGCTTTATTTTAATATTATAAATAAAGTTTTCTATCTTATCTTTGATTTCGTCTCATGTTGTACATTATCTTAGAAAGATCATTAAGTTCGATGGATATTCCCCCCATAGTGAGATATGCAACTTACTAGACTCTTAGATAAGGTGAATATTTGTTCCATCTCAAAATATCCTAATGAAAAACATAGGCATATAACATAATCAAGCTTTTGATCAGTAGTAACCTGCTTAATACTATGAGGAAGAGATTTAATAATATACTAATCAGAAGGATTAAATCCATGTTATAACACTATATTCTTTCTTTTTAAGAATTTCATAATTATTTATATAATCTATCATTTTTAAATGGTTTTCATGATTTTTAAATTGATTTAAACGAATAGATGAATATTTATAATATTAAATCATTTTATTAAATGATAAACCTATATATTTGTAATATATATTTATATTAAGTTCTATATCTTTAAAATAGTTAATATTTTTCCGCATTATATTTAAATAGAAACAAAATAGATATTTAAACCGGAAATCAATTTTTTTTATATATCGATTCTACTTAACAAATCTCTCGCTACATTGAGGTTTACAGTTTTTTTGCTCCACTCATAAGAGAGTAATCTGTATATTTCCATCAATGCTTCAAGATCTGCATTAAAAATTTCTGTATCTTCAATTTGTTCCTTTTATTTAAGATTTTATTGAAGATGATTTATTTTAGAAATGGATTGAGAATTACTCTTCTTACTATTTTTCCTCCAGTTGCTTTCGAAGGAAAAAGTAAAAACAAGGACCTCTAAAAAATCCAGTTTTGTTTATAATAAAGATAATGTCTTACAAAGATTTACCTCCAGAGTATCCATTGTCGTATTCTTATTAAATATAATAAAACTAATATTAAAATATATATAATATTATTTTAGCATATTGATGTATTTCTTAATAATTTCTATTTTTAATATTTTATTTAGAGCATCTAGATCTCCTTGATTTAAGGATTCAGCATCAATAAAAACTTGTACTAATCCAGCCTTTTTTAGTAAAATAAATTGATTAAATTTTAATAAATTATCTGCTTTACAATATATTTTAAACTGAATATCAGGAAATTTATCAAAGATTGATCTAAGTAAAAATATTTTTTTAAAAAAAATGATCATTCTCATTTACTCCTAAAAATTCGAAATCATAAAAGATATAATTCCTTATCCTCATATCATAATAAATATAAATATCTATTAATATATTTTTATCGTACCTTATTTATCATATTTTATTATATTTTCTCGATTAATGAAATAAAAATGACATCCAAATAGACATCCTCGTGTAGTTTCGATAACTCTACTTGGTCACTTTATGAAGGGTTCACATAATATCAGTTCATGAAAATACGGTTACAATATGAGATGACTTCCAAAGTTTATAACTTCATCTAGATTTAATCCAATTTCTTTAATTAAAATAATTTCATTATGATGAACTAACTTAATATATCCTCAATTATTAAACTTCTTTAATCAGGCTATTTGAAGATACATCTAAATATTTTTATTTTTTTTGTTAAAATATTTTTAACTAAAATTCTCACATAATGGGCATTCTCTCCTGTTTCTCAAACAGCGATGATATAATCAGTAATATCATTAATCAATAAATCCTGAAAAAAAATATCTCTTACTAAATGAGAAATAAAAATATACTAATTAAAAAAAACTTATTTATTTTAAATACATTATAAAATAAGTAATTATTGGATTTTCATCAAGTTCAATAATTGAATATTTATACTGATAGAGAGCACGAATCGAACATAGTCGTTTTTTTATAGCAACAAATTTTAATACAATTAAACAAAAAGAGAAATAAAACATTTGAGAGATACGATCTTATTGCTTAAAACACTCATTACTCCTTTTAAAAAGAATTAGAAACCAACCATTTTTTTTACAATAGCTGGAGTATTTTTATAGTTTTACACCTTGTAAGTAATTAAATCTATCTCAACAAACCCATGAAAGTTGAGAAGAAAAACAAATCTTCTCAAGCCTAGAAAAATACATTAATAGTATAATTTACAAACAAAAACGAGGTAATAAATATTAAAAAACTTATGATTTTATAAAATAAGCCATACGAAAACTCAGTTAAACTCCCAATATAGATCAACGCTCAAGAAATTAAGCAAGCTCGTCGAGTTATCGACTCCTACCTAAAACCCTAGAAAATATGCCGGCGCCTAAAAGAAATAAATATGCCCGGAAGTGAACAAAAGACATAGCTTTAAGTATTTATTTCTTATGTAAGAGAAGGGATTGAACAAGAGCTTTTATTATCATATTGGCCTTTACATAGTAAAAGTTTTAGATAAAAAAAAGAACAATACCCGAGGATCAATGCTACAAAGAAATAAATATAGTTATACATCAAAAAACGTTTTCTGATGAAGATGAAGTTTCCGAAACTATAAAAAAGGTAGAAAATTCCCTTGAGTGCAAGATTATCGAAAACATCCTAAGAAGAAAGATCAAAAATACTTCGATAGCTATTTTCTACTTAAAGAAAAAAATTTAACTGGGAGGATAAGAGTGAGCAGCAACTACATCTAAGTAGTTCGATACCGATAGAAAAATGGATCGCTAAAAATGATGAAGGTTAAGCCCCAATATGAAGCACTTTACTTGACTAAGAAGGTTATCATCCTGCTCACCAGAAGCAGGGGATTGGGCAAATTTTTCAAGTAGGTACCCTTTTATGAACCTCTTTCATTTGAGTCAAGTCACATCATCTTATTTACACGTTATACCTTGGCCTCGAGTGAAGTATCAATCATCTCCGAATTTGTTAAAAAGATCCATTTGGATGGGACATAAAGACATTTTGAGTTCAGTGATAAATAGATTAAAAATAAATATTTAAGTTCGTAGATCTAGTTCAGAAGGATTAAGACTTCATCGAGTAATCAGACTACATATCTGAAGTCGATCGCAGGTTTTCGACCTTTGTATATGATGAGATGGGAGAATAACAATACGAAGAAGACTTTGACACCAGGCATCTGAGCATCCGTGAGAAGGGGACAAAAACCATATAATTCTAGTGGTGAATTCTATCGATATAAACCATTTTATCTACCAAAAATATCTCAAAAATACACACAAGCATATCGAGATAGATGGTATATCGGTACAGATCTCTACCCATTTAGAAGTATATCATATTCATACAGGGTTTACTTAGAGAACTTAGCTCACTCTTGGAAAATTTTTTAAACGAAATTTGTGCTATCAAGAGAGAAAATCCAGACAAGTACGTCCATCGCATCATCAGGCAGTGGAAGAACAAGGCAGAAAGGGTGATCTTCAAGTACTCTGGCAGAAAGGGAACTTTGACGAAATCTTACCGTATTGCTATGATCAGGATTGTGATTTTTCAGTAGATCCTATACGCTGGTCAAAGTAGCTGTAGATGAGAAGCGTAAAAAGGTCTATCTAGATGAGTGTTATCACTATAGAAAAGCCTTGGGTACGACTGAGATTGTCCAGATCAATAAGGTTTATATCGCCCGTCCTGAGGACTTGATTATGGTTGATGGTTCCGCGAAGAAGAGTGCTTGATTTCTGATCTACGCAAGGAAGGTTTAAATATCGTTACAGCTGATAAGGGGCCTAGGAGTGTCACAGCAGATATTTCAACCTTACAGAATTATCAGATTATACTCACGGATCAGATCCATCACGCTAAGGAATAGTTCAGTAACTATGTTTTGGATGATAAGCAGGTAGGTCTACTTATAGATGATTATAATCATATCATCGATGCGGTGCGTTATGCTTTCAAGAGGCTAATAAACAATTCCGAAGTTTTTATAATAAATCTCATTATCAATGAATTGTGGATTTATTAGAAATAAAAAATAGAGGATCTATCAAAGATCAACATGAGATCCTTTACAAGGAGATACAATCAGCAGAGAAAAAAGGGGATAGAAATCTATACCAAAGAGTATGAAGACCATTGGCAATTACAACCAGGTCAAGTGAGTAGGCAAAGAAGGTCATAAGCGTTTGGTGCCATTGGCAAAAATATCTTATCGTTTCAGTAAAAGATCTTGCATACAGAGATATCGTTTCTCTTCGGTGAGCCAGTACAAAAGATCCCGAGTGAAAATAACGAAGCCTTTAGTTTGTTGTTAGATTTATGGTAAAAGAACTGTTTGGATCACTTTTTAAGGTGCTTTATTGAGCGAGTGCAGTCTAAGCCGTAGTCCGACCTGGTGTTTTTCGAGCAAAAGGACAAACACAGAGTCTTAGAGATCAAAATCCTCTTACTCTTCGGTGAAAATGGTCAGCTCTATTCTTACTTTGACGCCTATGGAGAGATGCAATCCTTCAATTCGGAGTTTGCGAGCAAAAAGCAAGAAGAGTCCAAGAATTATTTGTATGTCTTCACCGAAGAGATGTTATACGTCTATTTCAGATCAGGTCTTGGTATTGGATCAAGAGAAAAGCAAGCTCAATTTCTTAAAAAGAAATCCCTGTTGTATACCTATCCCAGAAACATCACGAGTAGTGGGCCGGTCAAAAACCTTATCGATCGCTACGAAATGATCTTCTCAAGATTCTGTGATACAAATGATTATTTTACCTCGTCGATACTTACGGTCAAATACGCCGTAGATAGCTTTCCGTAGAAGGATTAGATAGTCAATCTATTCAATATCAATATCATGTAGACCGAAAGGGGTAATATACTAGGGACTGATATATCATATTTAACTTGGGATCAAACCACCGATGTGATTAGATTGGAAATTAATCACGCACGTTCTCTGATTTATTCATTGACCAATATACCCAAGTTGTCTCTGAAAAATCTCAAGGGTATAAACGGAGTACCTTCTGGCTTTGTCTTGTAAATTCTCTTTATGAGTGCCATAGTGAAGAAGGCTAAGTGGAATCAAGTGGATTATTGCTACAATCATTTCAAGAATGATCAACCTTATGAAAGCAGGTCTTGGATTGATCCATCCCGAACATTTAGAAAAATTTGAATCATTTAAAGTGAATGTAAAATTCTCAATCCTATTACCACAGAACCTTCAAAAGCTCATCACTATCTTGAGTGAGGTCAATTGGGGAAAGACTCTGATAATCCAAGAGAATAGTATACGGCTTAACTCATTGGTTGAAAAACCATCAACCAGTCTCGAGCAACTCGAAAGGGAAAATACTTATCAAAACAGGATGAGCCTTTCAGAAATCTATGATATGCACTATGGAGGGCCAAAAAACCTACTTTGAATTCCTTGAATTACTCACCTCACAAGAGGTTAATCTCGATGAGCTTTACCACACAACACTCAGACAATGGATTACCTCTATGAGGCCAGTGGCCCAGCATTACTCCTGAAGAAAGTAGAACATATCGTAGAGAAATTTTAAATACATGAAAAAAAGAAAACATCACCAATCTAAATGACTCCATTGTCATCATTAATTGCCTCGAGAGTATGCCTGGTGGTAGAATATTGAAGGTAGACCAATACAGAAAAAGGGTCATCGACTAGAGAAAATATAATGATCAAAGAAGGATGGTTAATATAAATCATTGATTGGGGCAAAAGTCTTTGAATCAACCACGTTCTACTACTCAAGAAATAAAAGTCCATAAAGGATCTTCCTCTTTCAAAATAGACCAAGAGGTCAAAACAAGCATCAAACTAGTATCGGTGAATATCTAAAATGAAGCCTACGACATTTTTAAGCTCGACAAAACCATAGGAGAGACTCTAATAAAGGATATAGGTCTCTATAAGACTCCGGAAAAAAAACGGCTCAATGGGTGGGCATGGTCAGATTGTAACGGTAGTAAAAGAAAAGCATCATGTAGGTATCATGGTATGCGGTACAGTAAATGAATAGCTGATGCCCTTTCGGTTCAAAGAAGATGAAAAAAAGAAATTGCCTTGGATTCGGTTTTATTCAGGATAATTAGAACAAGGATAGAAAAGCCATTAAAAAACGCAACCCACTTTATTTCCACAGTATGTAGATCAATATTTCAGCCCTATTGCTAGGAGATTGATCAAGAAGATCAATGAGAAAAAAGAGCATCCAGACTACCTTGTTAAAGAATTTTTCAAGAAAAGCATGAGCCTACTTTGAAGCTTGAAAGCATTCTCGGAAAAGTAAGCATTGTTGCAGCCAATATGGTAGTAACTAATTCGGAGTTGCTTTTAAAAAAGAGAGATATGCTCTCAAAGGATCAGGTCGATATCCTAAAGATTGGTATGAAGATGCAGCTGCAAGAGAACAAAATGGTCAATATCAAACTCCTTCAGGTTAGTGCTAGAATAATAATATAACTGAGTAAGTTATATAATTGTTCTTTTCGGATGTAAAAAATCTATTGAAATGGGTTTACGATCGCTTAGAATACATGCCACTTTAGGCTATTTCTACAGAGGTCATAGAGGTTAAAGAAAAAAATAATATCGGGGTATCAGCTAGTATGGAATTCAATATCTCTTCTAAGAATAGGTTTGATTCCCTGAAATCCTGAAGTACCTCAAATGCCAAACCCTTGGATAATATTGAAAAGGTGATGGAAAAACTCTGCAAAAATGCAGATAAAATCACTATGGTCTTCATACGGACAGAACAGTTCAATCAGCTTAAGAGAAATGAGAAGGTCAAGGGTAGGTATGGGGTTTTACTGAACTTGATACCAAGCAATAGCATTATACCCTAAGTAAACAAAGTGAATAAATTCCTTCTGGAAGATTATCGTTTAAAAATAGAACTTATTGACAGTTTGTAAGGATAGAAAAGAACGGTAAACAAGTTTCAGTAAATCCATGGGAAGAAGGTAAGGTAGTTTTTCCTCGGGGACATTCTTTAGAGAACTGGCGTATGGATCTACCTTCGGAGGAATATTATCCAGCCTCATGGGTCAAGTATGAAAAGGTGAATGATTATATACTGATTTCAAATCCAAGTAGAGTCGTTAACTGAATTTACCACTGTACAAGGTTATGCCCTTCCAGTATTGAACAACACAGAGAGCATTTACCAACTCAATACACTAGATACCAAATGGGATTAAAATGAAACCGGTCGAAGTGCTTACCTCAAACCCATAGTTTACTTCAGCACCAAAGGCATAGTTTGATGTGCTATTAGCCCAACGAGACCTTGATGTGGAGAGGAAAATCTTAAACCTTAAAAGTATCAATCCTTTGACCTGCTTAGCACAGATCTGTATATCTTGTTCTCCTTAGGGATCGACTATTCAGAAGAGTTTTTATCGGTCAACACTAACGAGCTATGTGTTGATAGGGGATCTAAATCCTCTCTATAAAAAGCATAACGATCTAAAGTGGAAAACCCTGCAATCCAAAACCGAAGTTTCAGTAAGTACTCTGGCAAGATGGTAAATCGATATCCACATCAAGTCAAAATTAGAGTAGGTGCCAGATCCTTTGAGTAGGACGAAGAGGGTAAAACCTGATCCCTATGGGAAAAAAAATCCATCTTGCAAGCCGCTTTGAGCTATTAGGTAGAGATAAATATTTGAACTATTCAGTCAAGTTTTATATTACTTTAAATGAAATAAATCCCTTTGAATTCGATGAGACCCAGATAATCTAGCAAAGCAAAATCTTGTAAATCGTTCAGATTTTAACTATCAAACCCATTGTGAAATATGACTGGCTTAGTAGGTTTGAAGAGGAAGATCAAAGATGCATTGAGCAAAGGATTAAGGCCCTATGGAAAGAAATCTATTTGAGACGATTACCATACAGGAGAGCAATTTATTACCAAGGATAAGATCAAGGGGATCTATACCGACAGGATAGATAATTTACGTTCCTCGATCGGCTATCTGGTACAAAAAAAAGGGGGTAGATATAAAAGGAATTCTCCCCAGGAGAGAAAAAAGAAGGAGCCAAGTAAGAGACTAGGAGTTCACCTATAAGCTCTCGCCACTACTCTGTAGAGGCTATGTGCTGATAAGAGTGGCCGGTATGGATTACGCTTACCTAGGTAGAAGACAAAAATTACGATATCATCACTGGATCAGCTCCCGATACAGAGGAGTTCAAAACATTCATTCAAGAAATATTTTTCTAAATAAGAACTTCTATTGAAGTAAAAGAAATTTTCTTCCATGTTCTCAATATTTCTGAGGTGACTAGAAATTTTGGTGTAAAGATCTTTAAAGGCTTTAGACCGTTACAAAAGAAGATGGAAGATATCGTAATAGAGTGTATCACAGAACCGAATAAAAAGGTACAAGATACCTGTGGCCAACATTAATATCTATTACCATTCCCTGGGGGTTGGTCTGCCAAAACTACAAGAGATTTCAGGAGGTGTTAAATATCGTAAAAGAGCTTTTAAAAGAAGGACAGAAAGAGCAGATGTACTACAAGATCGATAAGATCAGATCAATACTGCAAGATCCCAACAACAAAGAGATGCATTATATCAACATAAGAATCAACTATTAAATAGATTAGAAAATGGAACGCACATCAGACATATATGGGTAGAAAAGATCACTTTGAGTGATCCAAATGGTAATAATCCCATCAACTTTACCGACATAAGAGATTGATACTATCAAACTTACCATAGCCAAAATTGAGACCACACCAATTTCACCGAGGCCAGTAGAAATGTATCCTATCGAATCTTCAGCAATGTTGGAGAAGTTCTAAAAATCGATTTTTCTATCTATATTCTCATTTGAGTAATTGGACAATTTGATGGAAGGGACAGCTACCGATACGGGTTATACCCCCAGCAACGATTTATGAAAACCCATTATATAGTCCTATCGTTCTCGTTACTCTCGTGTACCACTGAAAAGAATATCATTATCGAAACATTACATAAGACCGACCAAATCGATGTGCAGATATGAAAAGTGATCAACAAACCGGTTTTAAGCTTTGTCTAAATACCTATCGATTGCCCTGAAGGAGAAATACGATCCAGTGTAAAAAAAACTATAAATTAAAATCTGTCAGATTCACGATCAAATCCCAAATCAATGGCAACACTTTGAGAATAAAAAATGAAAGTAAGGGAAAAAGCTATAAGGAGATAAGTAGTAAAAAGCCCTCACCGTAGATAAATACATCTATCAATACAAAATCAAAACCGTCAAAGTATCTCTTAGATACCCAAGTGGGTATAAGCACTGATCACTTTCAATATGATTCACTTCAGATGGAGGTATAGAAAATCATTCGTGAATCTTTGGATTAAATGACCAATATGATTAATATACTAGATTTATAGCTATATTGAGTATATTTATCATGAAGCTAGAAAAACCATCACAAGTTTATCACATAGATTATATAACATGTCTTTGAAATGGTTATATCATGGCATTTCAAAGACTTTTCCGAGAAAGAGAGTTTAGAATATCTCTATTGGGATGAATTCAAATACAGCAAACATTTTTATTTTCCTAAAAAATAGTTAAGATCTGGGTATTGGCTAAGCTCATGAGGGAGTTACGATCTCAGACCATTTACATTAATAAGTATTGTTTTCAATACTTTTTGACTCCCAAACTACAAAATCAGTTGCATGAATTCGATATGAAAATGCATCAGCTGCTGAACTCATTTATAGAGACGATTTAGGTGCGTTGGATAGGGTGGATCATTTGTGTTTTTTTTTCTTTATAATGAGGGGTGAACTTCCTTCATATCGAAGGAGCTACTTCCACTACGGAAATAGCATTGAAAATGCTCAGAAACCAGAAAAACCAAGGAATAATTCCGAGTAGATGATCTTTAACGACTTGCGAACTATAAGATATATTTAAGAAAATCGGTAAAAGGATATAAGGAAAAAAAAATGATAGAGCTACATACTATCATGACGATCAATACTTCAGCTAACTTAAGCTGCAAGCTATATAAAATTTCCTACTTATATAAAGGATCACATCGATGGAAAAATAGCCCATATAACCCATTCATGGAAAGAAGTCGAAGATTTGATGAAGGATCTTTTTGAATTATCAATAGTCAGAAGGATTTCATTCATTCCATTGTGAATGTTTCTATCATTCATTTTTTTCTCGGATACATTCATTCTTTCATTGATGGAAATAGTCTCATTATCAGATACTTGTTTTATTAGATACCTTTTTAAAAAGGATTATAAATTAATCAAAAATCTTTTCATTTCTAGAGCTATTATCAAATCTAAGATACAATATGAGAAGGCCTTTCTTAAGAGAAAATACGAGAACAATGATTTGACTTATTTTATCCTCTATTTAATAAAAACCCTAGATGAGGATTTCAGTAAGATGATGGATTATTAGAAGAAAAGAAAGAGGAGAAAATACTGAAGATCGTTCTTATGTACTTTCTTACCAAGAAAAAAGAATTTCTCAGATCGACAAGCCGCAGCTTTAACCTCTCTTTATATAGAGCACAGTAAGGATTTTTCGTTAAAGATTATGCTCGTATGAGCAACATTTCTCGAGCTACAGTCCGTAATGATCTTTCAGACTTGGCTCGATTAGGTTATCTTAAGGAGGTGGAAAGAGACGGAAACAACGTCTTTACCCTGACTTTAATAAATTGAATCGAAGAAATTCTCAAAAAAAAATCCATTTTTCAATAGAAAATCTTAATTTATTTAAGAATATAAAAAAATAAAAACTATTTATTATTTTAATTATAATAAAATCTGACTTTATCTATAAAAATGAAAAATATAAATAGCTAGAAACCTAACCTAAAGAAGAAGGTAAAGACCTCTGAAGTAAGAAAAGTCCTATCGATCCATATGAATGAAGAAAGGAAAGAAGTAGAATAAGATAAAATCTTTACTAAAATTTTACATAAATTTCATAATATTAATTAATTATTATATAATAATAAGTAAATTATATAAAATCTCTGTAACCTCTGAGAGCAAGAATATTTTGAGGCAGAGAAAAATAGAACAAACAACTCAGCTTGATATTATCCGGTAAGATGCCTGCCTCAGCAGTTACCGAATTGAAGGATTTATTTTTTTTTCTTGAAATGCTCTATTACTTTCTTTTGGATCGAAAAAAATCTTGTAGTAATGCTCGGCACTCCATTTCCAACTCACCGGTAGTGAGAGAGGTTCTAGGATGCAGCTGTACACCGGCTTTCAAAAAACCTCTTTTTGGATCAGACGCCCCAAAGACTACTCGGCTGATCTGTGACCAATACAGCGCACCAGCACACATCACACAAGGCTCAAGCGTCACGTATAGGGTACATCCATGAAGATATTTACCTCCCAAAAAATCTGCCGCTGCTGTGATGGCTTGCATCTCTGCATGAGCAGTGACGTCATTTAAGCCTTCCGTAAGATTGTAGCCTCTAGCAATGACTCTCTCCTGAGATATGATCACCACCCCTATAGGGACTTCGTCCTTCTCAAAGGCATAAAAGGCTTCCTTCAAGGCCAACTCCATCCACTCAATATCTATAAAAGGAGTTACCTCTTTCATTTCATCAATTCAATTAAGAAAAGAAAGAATAGGAAACTTTAAAAGCAAATAATATCGAACTACTTGTCTTTTTTCTCTTCCTTGGCTTCGGCCTGTGCAATCTTCATAGAAGTACGAGAAGCTCGTACTGTTGCCACGACCGTATTATCCGGATGTAAGATAGTATACTTATCGATACAGATGTCTTTGACTGATATACGATCCCCTATCTCCAATGGGGTGATGTCTAAGTAAATATGATTAGGTAAATCGGCAGGCAAGGCCTTTACTTTGAGTTTCTTCAACGAAGAACTGTATTCACCCCCCTTAGCCACTCCAGTGGAGTGCCCTGTAGTCTTGATCGGAACACTTAAAATAATCGGCTTGTCTTTGTGCAACTGATAAAAATCTGCATGCAAAATCTCATCAGAAACCGGATGAAATTGGACATCTTGTAGGACAGCCTCTACCTTTTCGCTAGCTTTTTTACTTTCAGCATCCCATTCGATCACCACGGTATAAACTTCAGGTGTATAGACCAGTTTCTTAAAACTCGCTACAGGTGTAGAAAATTGAATGTTGGTGTCCCCACCATACACAACACAAGGTACTTGTTCAGCCTTACGTAAAGCACGGGTAGCACTTTTACCCACGCTTTCTCTTTTCCTACCCTGGATGATAATAGCATTCATATCTAGATAATATTAAATGATAAACTTACGACTTATAGATTTTTTTTGGTGCACCAGGCGCATGACCTCTGCAAAAAGAGGTGAACAAGTTAGCACTTTTATTTTAAATGGGTAATCCTTCTGCAAAGGGATGGTATCGGTAACCACCAATTCATCTAATGCTGAGTGTTCAATTTTTTCATAGGAATTTCCTGATAGTACCGCATGTGTAGCGATGGCCCGCACACTAGCAGCACCTTGTTCTCGCATTAGATCAGCTGCTATGGCTAAGGTACTCGCTGTATCAACAATATCATCAACAAGGATAATATTTTTACCTTTTACATCTCCAATGAGATTCATAAATTCTATTTCGTTGGCCTTTTTACGCTCCTTATAACAAATGACAACATCGGACCCGAAATAGCCTGCATAACTTCTGGCCCGTTTTGCACCACCCATATCTGGTGAGGCGATAGTCAACTGATCCAAACCCAATTTTTGGATATAATCGACGAAGATAGCAGAACCGTACAGATGGTCTACAGGGATGTCAAAAAAACCTTGAATCTGATCTGCATGCAGATCCATAGTCATCACACGAGTAGCACCGGATGCAGTGATAAGATTAGTCACTAATTTTGCCGCAATAGAGGTCCTTGGCTTGTCTTTTCGGTCTTGTCTGGCCCACCCGAAATAAGGCATCACCAAAGTGATGTTCTTAGCGGAGGCACGACGGGCAGCATCACACATCAAAAGGAGTTCCATCAGATTATCCGCTGGTGGGAAGCTTGAACCGATCAAGAACACCCGTGATCCACGGACTGATTGCTCAAAAGAAAGCTCGTACTCACCATCACTGAATTCCAAGAAATGAATGCTCCCCAACGCATCACCATAATGCCGGGCGATTTCCTCTGACAATCTCAAGCTGCTACGTGTGGAAAATAAAAGCGCCTTCTGATCCATAGCCTAGTCAAACAATTTCCGCAAAAATACTTTTTTATGCTAGAGTTCAGGGAAACCCTTTAGAACTAATTAGACAAATTTTCAAAAATAAATCGAAATATCTTCTTTTAAATCAGGTATGGGGAAAAAAGTTTTCACAAATAAGACTAAGCTAAATATAATAAATATCAAGATAATAATTTTATTATATTATATATAATTGATATTTGAACTTATATTTAACTTAATTAATAAAAATATATTAACCAGATCTATGCATGAAAAGTAACCAATACTAGAATGATATAAAGGAAAAATTCATAGGGATGGGGATAAGTGGTCGAGACAACTAAAACCACTAAGATTCAAAAGACCATCACACCCATATTGAAAAAATTAAGTAAAAACCCTTTGAAAAACAGATGGAGATAGTTGTTTGACAGAGGTAACTCATCCTTAAAATAAAGATTTCCTCTTGAGAGGAATATAAACCAACCGTAGTTGAAGATGATATCCACAACTTGAAAAGTACTGGATGGGTCTATATATATTCGATGATCTTCCACCTACTGTAGTAGGCCAGAGGAATACAAACCACATCTGCTAAAATAATTCCTAAATCCAGTATGATAACTACTTTGGAACCTTTGAATAAGCTGGTCTCGATGAGCATAAAAAGATGACCTAATCAAAAGAAAACTTAATATGATCCCTAGAAATATTCTGGATAAAATTAAGCCTAGCATTATTAGACAGATTGGAACGTTTGTTTTATCTAATATACCAGTTGCAAATCTAATTGTTTTTTCTCTATATCGAATCGAAAAAACTTGATAATCACCTATTTACATGTTTATAGCATCGGTTATACTTCTTACCTGTCACACTTTGATCATCTGGATTAAAGGTGTATACATTATCTCTCATATCGCGTAAGCGGATCACATGCTATCGGACCGGACTAGGAGCAACTCAATGTAAATATCCCAATCGGTAACTACTAAAACAATGTCTTCAAATACTTCTCCGACAAATATCTTCAGATATTTCATTTGCATATACTTGATCGAGTTGCATTCTGCTTTAGTAGCTAAACGTTTACTCCGGATACATTGATTGTCTGATTTTTATAGCGCATAGCCGAAACAGACTCTTAATCAAGTAAACGATAGTGCAACAAACGGTGGTGCCATGATATCTGGATACCGGCGTATGGGTGAGGTGAAATGTGTATAATAGGTAAAAACAAAACCATAATGTCCAATGTTTTCAGTCGAATAAGCAGCCTTGCTCATTACACACATAGCCAAGGTATCGATCAAATTTTATTCAGGTTTACCCTGGAGGCTTCCAATAACGCATTTAAAGAATCGATGATGGTCTGACGGTTTCTCAAATTCAACGTATAATCCAAAAGTTTGATGAACCGCTTGAGTTGTTGAAGTTTTTCCGTATCAGATTCGTCAATGTACCCAATAGATGTACGTACGTTGTGAAGGTCGTCCTTCAGTATCTAAACTGACAAATTTTGATACTTTTTTATTAGCCAAGAGTATGAATTTATCGATCATATGGTTGGCTACTTGGTATTCTTGACCTATAACTCTATAGATTGATATCTTTCATCGATGCGAAATTTGACTTCGATCGTATAAAAAATGATAGCACTTCGCTTCATAATTCTCTTTTCAATATCTCAGAGCCAAGCGATTGAGAGTGAGAATCTTTTTAAAAAAGTCTTCTTTTTTTTTAGTTTTGATCACTTTTCGACCTTCTTCTTGGGTAAACCACCTATCTGAACGAATGACTATCCCACCAAACCAACTCTTCAATACCTTAGTTTGATCATTCATCTCAAAAATTGCCGAAAAGCTCAGCTTTTCCTTATTCGTACGTAAAGAACACAATTCATTAGAGAGGACCTCTAGTAACATCGCGGCACTACACCGTCTACTTCTAAATAGAAAGAGATAGGACGTTTGCAGGCTTCTTTATCTAGCAAACTATCCTCTCTGATATAATGAGAAACACATCATCGATATAGACTCCTACTTCCCAATGCCCATTATCCAACTTCCTGATCAAAAGGATATAATCAAAATTTTTAACATCAAAAGGATTTACGGTAAAGATAGTAATCGATCTCATATCCCGCAGTTAGACAATCTCTTCGGCAGCAATACGTGTGGAGATCTGTCGCGCTTCTTCTATCGACTTCAGTAGGGAGTCGATAGGGAAGATTATATTCCGCTAAGATGGTATTCATTTTTACATCGTTTTCGATAGATATACCAAACACCTCGATGATCTCTCGAAGGGGGTTTGATAGAACCTTGGGACCATCGACTTTTACACTTGTGATGACTTTATATCACGATCTTGTACACCCTTCAGGCCTTATCCAGGAATATATACGTCTACATGGATAGTATTATTGTCAACCAAGACAAAGTTATATTTAGCTCAATACGCTGTAATATCCCGACAAAATATTTCTTCTCTCTTTCAAGGACTTCTATCACTTTCCCTTCGATACGTTTAGCCCATTTCATCCCGAAATGTATGTTGACCTTATCTACCTCTAGATTATATATCTGGTCTTACCCTTAGGAATGAAAATATCTTGACCCAAACCTTCTACAGTTACAAATACATAGCCACTATCACTGATTTTGATCGTACCTGTCAGGAGTGTTTGTTACTAAGAAATTTATCAATACTTTCCTTTGGTGATTTTTCAAGCTGCCCATCAGTAACCATTTTCTATAACAAACGGATAAAATCCTTATGATTTTTGGAAAAGATCAAGTCCAAATATATCATGATTTCTCTCCAAATGAAAACTTGTACACTATCTTAGTCAAGGAGGCCCAACGCAGCTCGGCAAAATTTACGGTTTTATAGAGATCTTATCTTGGCTGTAATCTTTTTTTGGGGGCATGACCGTTTATTGTAATAGGGATAAAGATAGGAAAAGCTTCTTGAAACAGAGCCCGGCCAAATCTACATTCGTTGAGTAGATGATGTGAGATTGGATCGTATAAACATTTTTTAATACAATCTACAAAATCAAAGTCTACCCCACTGATTCGATGAGTAAATGGGGAAAAATTTTTTTTACCTCTACCTCCTCATCAGATATTCATATTTTCTCCAAGAGACTGCTTCACTGTAGAAAGTTTTTTAACAGATGCAAGGTGCGCTTTTTTTTGAATTGGATTACCTTTGTGCTCATGCAAGTGTCCTCTTATATCGTTTCAGCTAGAAAATATCGCCCCAGAAGTTTTGAAGATGTCGTAGGGCAAAAGACCATCACTGATACCCTCAAAAAATCCATCGAAGAAAATCGCTTGGCACAGGTTTTATTGTTTTGTGGGCAACGGGGTGTAGGTAAGACCACTTGTGCACGTATTTTGGCTCAAAAAATTAATACCGTCTCTCATCAAACAGGAACAAGTGATTTCAACTTCAATGTTTTCGAACTCGATGCTGCTTCCAATAATTCGGTAGACGACATCCGAAATCTCATCGATCAGGTGCGTTTTGCCCCACAACAGGGCCGATATAAAGTATACATCATCGACGAGGTACATATGCTCTCACAAGCCGCCTTTAATGCTTTTTTAAAAACCCTTGAAGAGCCTCCTCGACATGCGATATTCATCTTGGCTACTACCGAAAAGCATAAGATCCTGCCTACAATACTCTCACGTTGTCAGGTGTATGAATTTCGGCGTATTTCTGTGAAAGAAATCCAACTGCATCTGAAAGACATCACCCAAAAAGAGGGTATCGAAGCCAGTGATGAAGCTTTGTTTTTTATCGCACAACGGGCTGATGGTGCACTACGCGATGCACTTTCCATCTTGGATCGACTAATCTCCTTCGCTGGAAAAGTATTAACTAGAGAGGTCGTAGTGGACCAACTAGGTATCCTAGACCGGGACTATTACTTCAAAATAACGGATCTCTTTCTCCGAAAAGATATCCCACAGACCTTATTATTACTCGATGAAGTCTTGCAGACGGGGTTTGACGCTGAACTATTCATCATCGGATTGACTTCACATTTCAGGGATCTTCTCGTATCGAAGGACCCACGTACGCTCGCTCTATTGGAGTTCGATGAAGAGACCAAGCAAAACTATATCACACAAGCAGAGGAGACGCTTCCGGATTTTCTAATTAACGCCTTAGAACTTTGCAAACGCACAGAACTGAACTACAAATCGAGCAAAAATCCTCGGCTTTCCATAGAGATCGCTTTGATGCAATTGGCTTCTCTAACTACTAACAATCATACAATAAAAAAAAAATTTGATATTCTTCCGAGTAGAGAAACAAAGGCTCAATCACCTCTAAAGGGTGAGGATGATTCTAAATCAATTGAAAAACAGATACAAACAACTATGGTGGAGCCCACTCACCAACAAACTGCTTCAGATCAATCGCTAGTTCATCCTGTAGAACCCCCTATAACATCCCCTTCACGCCCCACTCATTTCAGTATCCTCCAGGCTCTGGAGGAGCCACGATTGGATAAAGATCCAGATAGACCGTTAAAAAACTTACCTAATGATTCCTATACAGTTGAAGAATTTCAACGCGCTTGGGATGACTTCTTAAAAAATCCCTTACTACGTCAAAACACTCCTCTATGGAATATATTAAGCACATTTAAATGGGAACTTATTGATAATAAAGTGTGTTTATATTTTTCTTCTCATGCGGCTGCAGGTGAATTTTCCTCTATACAACAAGAATTCTTAGAACATCTTCGCCAAGAACTTCATAACTTTCGCATACAATTTGAGCCAGTTGTAAAAGCTGGTCAACTTCTCAAGACGATCTATACCCCAGAAGAGAAGTACCGTTTTCTGGTAGAAAGAAACCCCTATGTAGCACAACTGAGAGAACGCCTGGGGCTGGATCTCTACGACTAGCCAATACCGACAAGATTTACTCATACCAAATGGCTGCATAGCGACGGATCATTACCGGAGTGACCTTTTCTCCTGATTCTAATCTACCAATGACAGGTAAGTCATTATAAACCTGAATGATCTTTTCGGTAGTAGAATTTTTAGCACCGTTGAAGACGAAACCTACAGGCCGTATACCAAAATGTAAAAGTCGTTATATAAAAAGCAAAGTATGATTGATGCTGCAAAAATAGTGGCAAAATACAAGGATCATATGCTAGTCCGAACGGATCAGATCGAATACGGTATTTTTCTCAGACAATAGCACCAACAAGTTACCCCCCCCACCCCTTCGACTATCAAATAATGATCGATCTTGGGCGGGATGATCTTCTCTATTTCTATAGCGATGCCATCCAGGGGTACCGCTGCATGAGGCGAGAATAGTTGCGATAAGTGATAAGATTCCAGATATACCAAATGTTTACTGTGACTGATAAGCGCTTATACTTCTTATGTATCGCTTTGATGGAGGTTTTCAATTTGCACTGACTTTCAACAATCAGCCTGCAAAGCCTCAATAAGGATCGCAGAGACCAATATCTTGCCTATTCCTGTATCGATTTACCGTGACAAAGATTTTATGAGCTAATCCATATGTTTTTAAACAACTGCAAAAGTAAACCGTCGATCTTCTTTTCAGTATTAAAACTATGCAGGTAGATATGGAGACGTTCGTTGCCTTTGGGCAAAGTGAGTGAGAAGATAGCTTTGACAGCATAGCCGATACCCTTCAAGTCGACTTCAAGTTTATGCAAATCGTCTTTCTCCTCCGGCATGAAAATTTAGATAGATGTACCATTGAGAGAAAAACGAGATGACAAGCCATACTTTTAAACACCTTTTTGAAAATCGTCAACGACTTTTTAAACCCATGCTCGATCGACTGTAGAAGCCCTCAAATAGCAATGAACTATTTATATACTTACTAAAATTTCATAGAAGAGCACTGTAGTGTAGATGAAGGGGAATGCGAAATTAATCAAAAAAAATTTTCAACTGTTCACAACCAATAATGACATCCCTATGAATATTAACGAATTTTCAAGAAATATGCAACCAGGTAAAAAATGGTCTTGCAAATCCAAGGATAGGATAAACCCATCTCTATACTACCCTTAAATTCCTGTACTATGCATTTCATTTATAATAAGATAAACCGAATGTTTCTGACATAATGCTACAAGATCCGACAAAGTGGCAATATCTCCATCCATAGAATAAAGACTCTCTAAAATGACATATCTCGTACCGTGCACTTTTTAAAGCTTTTTCTTCAGATCTTGCAAGTCATTATGCTTAAATTTCAACCGATCGGATCAACTTAAACGGATCCCATAACGAGTCAAATTATATACTAGCTCATAAAAAAGGACTCTATCTCCTCCCTATTTTTTTTTGTAAAATACTGTAAAATGGACCTATAATTAGCATTATATTCTGAATTGAACATCAATACAGCTTCATGATGATAAAAAACGGAAAGCTCCCTTTCAATAACTTCATGCATTTTCGAGTGTCCACTGATAAGACGAGAGCCTGTTGCCATCATTGATCGTGATTTCTCAAACGTTCTACCATGACCAATCTTAGACCAAGATGTTTTACCAAACCCAGATGATCATTAAAAGAAAAATCAATATTCCTCATAGGGACTTACTTCAATTTCCGATATTCATTTTAATTAATTCGAATATTTATCTTAGCTTGTAATTTTCCAGGGAAAATCATGTACATCTAAATTTAATCTCATTTGATTGATGAAATTAAAAAGTGTCATATTGACAGATTCTTTGATATGCAGTACTTACTTTTAGATAAGTGGCATAATTCCTGACCCTAAAAACATAAGTATACAAAGTTTTCTAATTTTAAGCCATTATGATAAATGATAATTTTTCACCCAGACTCCAAGAAGTGATCAAATATAGTAGAGAGGAAGCCTTACGTCTTGGTCACGAGCAGATTGGAACAGAACATTTGATATTAGGAATAATTCGAAATGGAGAAGGTAGGGCAGTTAATATTTTGCATGCACTCGATATTGATTTGCAAGAAGTACGTAAAAAAATAGAGACAATCATACTAGCCAACCCCCTTTTGAAAGGGGAAGATAAGGAAAGTTTCGAGTTGACTAAACAAGCAGAACGGGTCTTAAAAACGGCTTATTTGGAAGCTAGATTATTTCAAAGTTCGGAGATAGATACAGCCCATTTACTCCTATGCATATTGCGCAATGAACATGACCCAATCACTAAAATATTTAAACTTTTCAATATGAATTATAATATTGTACGAAAAGAATTCGAATTTCAATACCAAAACAATCATACAAAAAAAAGTTTCCCACAAGCGGTCTATTCCGATGAAGAGATCGAGGGAGGAAGTACTTTTGGAAGTGGTGGAGGTACTCCTGGAGGCGCTTATCCAGGAGGTACTTCTACAAAAAGTCGTACCCCCGTGCTGGACAATTTTGGTCGAGACCTAACCTTGATGGCTCTAGAAGGTAAACTAGATCCAGTCGTGGGCCGTAATAAAGAAGTAGAACGTGTCTCTCAAATATTGAGTAGACGGAAAAAAAACAATCCCTTGCTCATTGGTGAACCTGGAGTAGGCAAATCGGCCATCGCTGAAGGCTTGGCTTTACGTATCACACAACGTAAAGTCTCCCGCGTATTGTACAACAAGCGAGTGATCATGCTAGATGTAGTCGGTATGGTTGCCGGCACCAAATATAGAGGCCAATTTGAAGAAAGGGCTAAAGCCATACTAAACGAATTGGAAAAAAATATAAACATCATCGTCTTCATGGATGAGATCCACACTCTAGTGGGTGCTGGTGGTACCACAGGCTCATTGGACGCCTCCAATATATTCAAACCCGCCCTAGCTCGTGAAGAGATCCAATGCATCGGTGCCACTACTTTGGACGAATACAGGCAATACATAGAAAAAGACGGAGCACTAGACCGTCGTTTTCAAAAAATACTTGTAGAGCCTACTACAGAGGAAGAAACCATCGAAATATTGGATCAAATTAAAGACAAATATCAAGTACACCACAGTGTTATTTACACCGATGAGGCCATCAAAGCTTGTGTACACCTCACAGCCAGATACATTATAGATCGTCATCTACCCGATAAGGCCATCGACGCATTGGACGAAGCTGGCTCACGCGTACACATCAAAAATATCAAGGTTCCTCCAGAGATCGTTTCTCTGGAAAAACAATTGGAAAATATCCGAACAGAAAAATCTAAAGTGGTCAAAAGTCAAAAGTATGAAGAAGCAGCACGTCTAAGAGATAGTGAAAAACGCATAGAAAAAGAATTACTAGAGGCCCAGAGATTTTGGGAAAAAACCTCCAAAGAAAATAAAGAGATCGTCTCTGAAGAAAACGTAGCAGAAGTAGTATCAATGATGAGTGGCGTTCCAGTCCATCGCGTGGCCCAAACCGAAATGAAAAAATTAGTCCAAATGCCTGATTTAATGAAAGAAAAAATCATTGGACAAGATGAAGCCATAGAAAAAGTAGTCAAAGCCATCCAGCGCAATAGAGCAGGATTAAAAGACCCTAATCGTCCCATAGGATCCTTCATTTTCATAGGAGATACTGGTATAGGAAAAACCCAACTAGCTAAGGTACTTGCCGAGGAACTTTTCGATTCTGAAGAAGCCTTAGTGCGTGTCGATATGAGTGAATACATGGAAAAATTTTCTGTTTCGAGACTTTTAGGTGCTCCTCCCGGATATGTCGGCTATGATGAAGGCGGTCAATTGAGCGAGACCGTTCGTCGCAAACCCTACGCAGTGATCCTATTAGACGAGATCGAAAAAGCACATCCTGATGTATACAATCTATTGCTACAAGTACTCGACGACGGAAGCATCACAGACAGCTCGGGACGTAAAGTAGACTTTAAAAATACTGTGATCATTCTGACCTCAAATGTGGGTACACGGCAATTGAGGGATTTTGGAGAAGGTATTGGATTCGGTACTACTGCTAGAAAAAAAAACGCCACAAAACATGCTAAAGTCATGATAGAAAACGCATTAAAACGAACCTTTGCTCCAGAGTTTTTGAATCGAATCGATGATGTTATCCTATTCAACTCATTACAACAAGAACATATCGACCGTATCATCGATATCGAGTTGAAAAAACTCTTCAAGCGAATATCTCAATTGGAATATAAATTAAAACTCTCAGCATCAGCTAAGAAATTCATTGCCGAAAAGGGTTTTGATAAAGAATACGGCGCTCGTCCATTAAAGAGAGCCATACAAAGATTTATCGAAGACCCTATAGCAGAATACATCATCAATGGAGAGCTACAAAAAGGCGATGAGTTATTGATAGACTTAAATCAACAAAAAGACAGTATAAATATCATAATCAATAAAAATTATTTTAATAATAATATATAATGATTGCAAAGCTGTATATGATAAGAAAGATACAATCCGTCATGGACAAGTGGACGATCAAGATGGGGGATGACCAAAAGAAAAAAGTCATAGGATATTTCCATATTTTTCCTACAAAGCATCAAACATTGTCAGTATTTTGATCCATGATACCTAATAATCGATCTACGATATGGTCTTTAGAGATGAGGTCCATGCAAGCCCAATCTCCCCTCCAACAAATCTTATCTCCAAATACAGAACAAGGCCGGCAATCCAGCTGCGTTTGTATAGCATCATCAGGACATTGACCATAACCGTAAAATCCGGCAAATGGATGAGTAGCTCCCCATATCGACACTACTCTTGTCCCTACTATAGAGGCGAGATGCATATTGGCTGAGTCCATACTCAACATCACGTCAAGTGCTCGGATCATATGGAGCTCCTCGACCCATGTGAATTTAGCCACAAGACTAGTTACATTCTCAAACCGTTGAGCCCATTGCGCTGCATACGTCTCCTCGGATTTTCCTCCACCAAAAAGGAAGATTTTGACATTTTTTTTATTGAGGAACCTAATGACCTTTTCCATTTTTTCTAAAGGGTAACGTTTCTCCCGATAATGAGCAAAAGGAGCAATACCGATCCATGTTTCTTTTTTTTCGTGACCTACAAAATTAACTGCAGTCGAGGGAGATTTTTTTTTAGATGGGAGTGCGTGGCTCAAGTAGATTTGAAATCCAAGCGAACGAAAGACATCGGCATATCGCTCTATAGTAGGTTTTAAGGGATATAAACGTTTGTCTCGTCGGCGGACGAGGTCTTTTTTTTCCTTCCTACCTTTTTCGATGACAGCCATAGAGACCTTTGAAAAACTAAAAAAACTTCGCAGGATTTTGGATCGGATCACATCGTGAATATCTACAATTTGTCTGATATTCAACTCTTTAAGTGATCTATAAAGCCTGTATAGTCCTCGAAATCCTTTGTGTGTTTGATGAGGATCAAAAGGATAAGGGTATACATTGGAGAGTTTATCCAATAGAGGGATAAATTCTTGTTTGGTCAGGAAGATAAAACGATCGTCGGGATAAGTCCTAGTCAATAGATCCATCAATGGCACAACAACAGCAATATCTCCTAAGGAGGAAAAACGTATGACCAAGATGTTTCTTTGAGCCGAAGGCATTTTATTGATTTTTGTAGAGAATAGGGTTCAATGTCTCGTCATTGTACATTTTCATTTGTTTGTAGACTTTTATGTATTTCCTGCCAGATTGGATATCTTCAAGCAATTCTTCAATGGCTGTAAAGAGATCTTCTTGTTGGATTTGTAGTAGATACAATTTTTTTCTACATTGGTTTTTGTGAGTTAGAGAGGTATAGCTCCTCTGAACTTGTTCTTCCATGTGATAGATCTTCAGAGCTAATATCGATAGCCTATCTACAGTCCAAGCAGGGCTTTCGGTATTAATCTTAGCTCCGGCCAGAGGCTTAGTATCTTGATACCAGTTTAAGAAGTAAACATCAATAGATTCTACCAAATCTGTGCGTTCTTGATTAGAGGCATCTATCCGGTATTTGAGCTTCATACCTTCCTTAGGGTCAATCTTGGGATCTCGAATGAGGTCTTCAAGATGCCATTGTATCGTATCGATCCAATTTTTCAAATAGAGTAAATGTTGGAGATCGTTTTTCGGATAGGGATTTTGTATCGGGACATCGATATCGTCGATCCGATGATAATCTTGGATACTTTGGTTGAAAATTCTCCAACAGTTATTAATAAAATCTATACATTTTATAGGGGGGAATGTAGGGATATTTTCTTGGATCATGTTTCTTTGTTGATAAGAATAATTTTTATTTACACAAATAGTAATTTTTTCGATAAGATTTTGGAGAAGATCAACTTATGATGCTACTTTTTAATGCTTTGCAGTCTATTCCTAGATTTCTTAGCGACAACGGTTTGTTTTCTTCCCTTTCTTCTAGTACGGACAAATTTACTCACCGAAGATTTTTTTCGGGACCTTTTAAAGGGTAATGAAGTTCTTCGGGTTTTCTTGGAATTCTTAAAAGACTTTTTATATCGTCTACGATTAAAAATCTGATCCGGTAATTTTTCTCCGCGAGCATATAGGATATCCTCTTTCTCTGCAAACAAGGCAATCTTATTTTTGGGTAACCTTAGGAAAAATTTATCTCCATTTGGCACAATCCCAAGGACATACTGGGGATTTAAAAAGGTTAACTCCTCACGAGGAATATTCAATTCTTCGGCCAGAAGGTTTAGAGAAACTTTTTTATCGATAAGTACGACTTCAGTTTGATCGTAACTTAGGTGGAGGTGTTCAGGTAAGATATTGTGCTCTTTGTAATAATTCATCACATAATTTATAGCGATGAATTTGGGAACGTAATTTCTCGTCTCTCTAGGTAGGTAAGGTTGCAAGTACCAGAAGTCTTTTTCGCCTCCAGAACGTTGCAATGCTTTTTCTACGGTACCTGGACCAGCATTGTAAGCAGCTAATACCAATGCCCAATCTCTAATGCGGTCGTAGAGATCTTTGAGATAACGACAAGCGGCTTCTGTGGCTTTGACTGGATCATTTCTATCGTCATGAAAACCGGTTTTGTAGAGTTCGTACAACCTGCCGGTCTCAGGAATAAACTGCCAGATTCCTTGTGCTCCAGCTCTTGAGATGGCTTTTGCATTGAGATTGGATTCTACAATGGCCAAGTATTTCAATTCTTTTGGAATATTGTACTTGGTCAATATTTCTTCAAAAAGTGGGAAGTAAAATTCAGCCAATGCAAAGATTTTTCCTAAATGTTTCCCCATACGTAAATGACTTTCTACAGCAGCGTATACGGTAGTATTGTATTGGAGTATATTTATTTGAGACTTTTGATTGAGTGTTTGAAGACGTTCTTTCAACTGATCGACTTCTACCGTAGTGATAGGCTCTCCATGGATCCCTTCGTCAGTAAATAGTTCAGATTTTTGGAATCCGTCTCGCCATATGCTGTCTATACTTTGGATATAATCCAAATCAGACTGCTCAACGAGTATACTAGGCTGATCTGATGGGATCTCTCTCTGCAAATCAGGAAAGGTTTGGATCTGTATATCGAGATGTGTTTGAGCTTGACCCCAATGATAAAATAATGAAAAGGTAAGGAAGAAATATTTATTAATCATGATATTATTTTAATATTTCTCAATACTGACAGAGAAAGAACTAAGTAGGTAAAATTAGAAAAATGAATTTTCCTCACAAGTCTTAAGTAGATGATGTTTTTTCTTTGTCTGTTGATTCAGATTTATTTTTATCTTCCCCTTCAGTTTCCTTTTGGGTAGCTTTCTTAAACTCCTTCAACCCTATTCCTAAACCCTTCATGAGCTCAGGGATCTTTTTTCCACCGAACAATAAAAGAGCTAGAATCACGATGACGACGATCTCTGTGGTTCCAAAAGTACCCAATAAGGTCAGTATAAGATTCATGGTTGTGGTTATTTAACAGGCAAAGTTATGGATTTCCACATAAATCAAGTTATAAGCCTTTGACCCAATGGACTGGGTTTTGTTTCAAGGTATTATACCAAACCTAGAAGTTCAACAGGGTTTAATCGTCGGGATTAGTATATATCCTGAACAAGGGCTGATTGATTTTCATATTGTTTCTTTTGTGGATATAGGTCTCTTTCAGATTGTTGTAGACGTTATAATAGTTGCCATATTTGGGTTAAAACAGATTTCACACCGTCGGTGATCGAATATACGGCACTGATTATGTCTTAAAAAACGGCTTTGGTATAAGCTCCTTTGGGGGTAAGGCTGTCTACTTCACTATTGTCGATATATACTCCTTTTAGGCCTGGATAAGCTTACCTACCAAATTGATTCAGTACAGTACCTTGAGCCAGTGGCTAAGGGAGTCTGCCTTTATTAGTAGCGAAATTCGAAGTGAGTTTACTTTCCTTTACAGACAATGAAGGATCATGATAAGTCTCAGATTTAAATTATTTTAAGTGTTTATTTTCAATTCTTAACAAGTACTTTACTAAGTCATCTAGTCTATTTTTTTACCATCAGTTTATCCAAACGGATTTCATTTGAAATAAGTATTTAGATTTGTCGATCCAGTCTTTTTGATTCGGCTTGTTTCCTTTGGATCAAGACGGTCAGATTTTTTTATTTCTTCTGTAGGAGCCCATAAGTTTGTTTTGCTCTTCCTTTTTGGATTTGAGTTGTGCTTTTTGTTTTTTTTCTTATCCTGTTGCATGTTGCAACTTTTGTATACCGCTAGTCAACTCGCCTCACTTATGGTGAAGTTTAGTGGTTCTTTCTTCTTGAAAATTGGAGCATTTCTCTAGGTATTTAAGCCTTTTGAAGACCTATCCTAAGTTGTTAGAAAATAGTAGTAATAAGAATTTTTATTAGACTACTCTGTTTTTGTAGGCTTGGACTAATACGTCGTTGTACTCCCTTCTTAAAATGTCGAGATCTTTACGAAGATCTGACCTTATTCTGTTTTTGACCGATACTACGTTCGATGAGGGTTCTTTCTTTTTGGATATTAGAAATGAGCTGATTACGTACATTGATCTTTTTACTGAGCCTCTGTAAATGACGGAATATCTTTGAGACTTGTTTTTTAGTCTACTGTGCCTACGTGTTGAGTTTTTGATTTCAGACTTAGTATTTGACTCTTCTTTTATAGGTAGATTTATCCTGGGTCCACGCCACTATCATAATAAAATTAAAAAAAATAATATCTATAGCATAATGATAAAAAATGAGGTTTATCTTGCATTTACCAAGTTCGTTCTTTGTACCCTTCTGGGATAAAAAACGATGTATCTATCGGCTCGTTGATCTTAATCCCTCCCATTTCTATAGAAAGGATAGGATGCGGTTTTTCGTTAACAAATATATAAATTTTCCATGGAAAGAGTTGATCTCCAACTTTCTGCCAGTCATCATAGGTGATGGTGAGTTGCTCTGAGGTATCTATTTTTTTGGCAGACTCTTTTCTAACACAAAAGCTACCGTCTATCTCCAACGTATGGGTGTATCCTTTAATGGTTTTTACCGTACTAATGATCAAGACATCATTTATGGAGGTTAAGGTATACAGATTATCCGATGGATTTGAGAGCAACTTGTAGTTTTCACTACTCAACTCGAACAATGACTGCCCTAGAAACAATCGTTCGAGCTGAGTGTAATCTAAAAAGATTGTTTTCAAATATTGATTAGCCAGAGAAAAATCGCCCTTCCAATAGGTTTTTTGTATCTTTTCGTAGGCCAGTATTCCTTCTGGAATGATCAGAGCTCGAGCTATTGGAAATCCGAGAAATGAGGCATCGATCCAAATCTTTTCGCCAGGTTGGATATGAATATTAGTATGAGCACTCCATCCTTGGCCTTTTCTTTCTATTCTTATTTTTCCACTGAGGATAACATTTTGAGCAAGCATGAGATGGACGATTTGATAAGAATGAATGATCTCTCCTATTTGAGACAAGCTAGCTTTGTTGCTCGGAAGAGATTTTGAACCCGTGCAGGCACATATGAGAAACAACAGGACTAATAAGAGAAAACCATCATTTTTTTTCCAATACATACGAGGGATTTTTTTTAAAAGCCAAATACCGAATAGTCTCCTAGGCTGATCTCTCTAGCTACGCCAATGTAGGTGGTGTTGTTTCCAATCATCGAATTGGATAAATTGGCATAAGTGATCTCGGTATGGTCTTGGATCAGAGAAGTTTCTATGTTGCTATTTTTCACTATTGTATGCTTCCCGATTGAGACATAGGGGCCAACTTTACTATTTTCGATCACTGCATCAGCGCCTATGAAACAAGGTTCGATGATTAAACTGTTTTTGATGCGTGCCTGAAGATGGATTAGTCTTACCCTACCGCGTTCAAATTCGAGGATTTTAGAATTGGTGTCGATGATGGCATTTTTGTTGCCACTATCCATCCATTCGTCGACTTTCCTAGGGAGGAACCGTAAGCCTTTTTTTCTCATATTTTCCAAGGCATTGGTCAATTGATACTCTCCATTTTCTTTGATATATTGATCGAGTAGGTATTCAAGTTCCTCCCTCAAAATGTTACTATTCTTGACGTAATAGATACCGATGATGGCCAAATCAGAGACAAAACTTACAGGCTTTTCTACAAAATCCGTGATATAGCCTGCTGCATCACACTTCAGCACGCCATAAGCACTTGGGTTTTCGACTTGCTTTGTCCAGATCAGACCATCTGCTTCGGTATTCAGGTCAAAGTCAGCTCGAAAGAGAGTATCAGCAAAGGCGATGACCATCGGTCCATTAAAAGCCGCTTTGGCACAAAGCAATGCATGAGCTGTACCAAGGGGTTGCTCTTGATGACATATGCTTGCCTTAGTGCCCAGATTCTTGGCAACTTGGATTAATCCTTTTTCAATTTCCTGGCCGAAATCTCCTATGATGAAGACGATTTCCTCAATAGGTGTTTTGACCGCTCTGGCGACATTTTCTACTAAACGTTGTACAATGGGTTTACCAGCAATAGGAATCAAAGGTTTAGGTACAGTGAGTGTATGTGGGCGGAGGCGAGAGCCTTTACCGGCCATAGGAATGACAATCTTCATAATGAAATAGGTTTAATAGACATAAATTTCTCTTAAATCCCGGTACTTCCAAAACCATCTACCCCCCGGATACTTTCATTGAGTTGGTCGATTTCTTCCCATTCGACCGAGATATAGGGGGCGATGGCTATTTGTGCAATCCGGTCTCCCTCATTAATAGTAAAAGTTTCTGATGAAAGATTGATCAAGATGACTTTGATCTCCCCACGATAATCAGCATCGATCGTACCAGGACTATTCAAACAAGTAAGCCCGTGCTTGAAAGCCAACCCACTCCTCGGACGGATTTGCGCCTCATATCCTTGTGGTAATTCGACACGAATCCCTGTAGGGATAAGTTTTCGTTCAAGTGGGCCAAGTGTGATAGGGGCCTCAATAGCAGCATAAAGATCCATACCCGAAGCCCCTTCACTTTTATATTCAGGTAAAGGATTCCTAAAAATATTAACTATTTTTACTTTCATTGTGATTTTTAAAAATTTTATTAATTAGTTCTCTTTCAAAGAAAAATACACCGGTCAAATATAAAAATTGTCCTATAATGTTAAAAATTTCTTCTTTTTTAAGAAGCGCATAACTAACCAAGGCCGCCAATACAATATGCATGATCAATCGGCCACTAGGATAAGGGACTGGATAATTTCTTTGTCCCCAGACATAAGAGACCCCTAACATGATACCATAAGAAGCCAACGTACCCCAAGCACAGATCATAAAACTGCTCCCTGGCCACAAGAGTAATAGATTAAACAAGACCGTAACCAAAGCACCAATCAAAGAAATATATGTACCGACGATGGGCCTATCGGTCACCTTATAAGCGATGGACAGATTGGTATAAATACCCAAAAATAAATTAGCCATCAGTACAATAGGGACAATATCTAGTGCATCATGATACTTTCGATCGATCATCAAATCAGCGATCAGTTCCAGGTTTGCACAGACCAAGACATAAAACACTACCCCCAGCAAAGTGAAGAGATAAGTCAACTCAGTATAAGTCCTCTTCGCATCAGGATCCTCAGCCTTTTTAAAGAAAAAAGGCTCAATCCCCAAACGGAAAGCTGTAGCGTATAAACCCATAAAAGCTGCAATTCTATAACAAGCTGCATACGCCCCATTAATTTCATCAGAAATCCATCTTTTGATCAATAGTTTATCAAGATTTTCATTGATGGCAAAAACCAATGTCCCCAACATGATTGGAGCCCCATAAGCCAACATTTTCAAGGCAATAGAGCACTTGAATTTTTTCAAACGAATCTTGAAAAACAAAGACGACAAACAAAGCAAATTTGTCACTGAAGCCAACATATTAGCATAAAAGATATACCCCGTCTGATCTGTATATATAGTGATGAATGACAAAGGCGAAAGCCATATCTCAAGAGATCCATCACTACGGCCATCGCCCAACAACACCAGTAAGTACAGAGTGACAAAAGATTGAACCAAAACATTCAATAGACGTATGAACGAATACCTCACAAGCATGTCATGCACACGGAGCCAAGCCATAGGTAGAGTACAAACCGTATCACAGAAGATGATCAGGAAAAACATCAAAAAATATTCCCGATGAGTTTCATAGCCAGCAAAATAGGCAATAGGTCTCAAAAATATCAAACCGAACACCAGAAAAGAAGACGCGATCAAAAACAAAATGATCGCCCCAGTAGAAAAAACCTGTTGCCGATCCTGTGTCTTCTTTCTATACAAAAAACGGAAATAAGTACTCTCGAGTCCAAAAGTTAAAAAACCGATCACGATGAACGAGATCGCATACATATCAGCATAAAGCGAATATTCACCCTGTCCCAAAACTCTAGTGAAAAGTTTCAAAAAGAAGTAATTGATCACCTTAGGTAATACAGCCCCTACACCATAGATCACTGTTTGGCCAAGTGGTTTCCTATACAAGAGCTGATCTTTTTAAAATACTCTTGCAAAGTTGAACTTTTAAATGAAATTATTCCGATCTATCTGAACAATCCTCAACCTCCCATTGAGCAATGATAAACCCCCAACGACCAGTTGCCTATATTTGCCAAAATCTGATCTGAAACTATGGAACGAAAAATCGCAGTATTGGGTAGTGGGAGTTGGGCTACAGCACTTGTAAAAATCTTATGCGAAAATACTACTCCCATCGGTTGGTGGGTACACAAAGAAGAGATCTCTACCCACATCAAGTCCGAATATCGCAATCCTTCCTATCTGAGCACTGTGACCTTTGATCTAGATCGATTGAATGTCTCTACAGAACTCGACCATGTATTAAATTACTATGAATATATTATATTGGCCACTCCATCGATCTTTTTGAAAGACGTTCTACAACGTATCCACAAATCCATTGTCAATAAAATATGGATCTCCGCTATCAAAGGGATTGTCCCCAACACCTCGAAGACAGTATCTGAGTACCTTCAAGAAACCTATACTGTCCCGATGCAAAACATCGGCCTGATCTCAGGCCCCTGTCACGCCGAGGAAGTAGCCTTAGAACGCCTATCTTATTTAACCATATCTTTTCAGGAGGAAGAAAAAGCCCAGTTTTTGGCTGAATGCTTGACCTGTTCGTACATCAAAGCCAGTACCTCAACCGATGTAGTAGGCACCGAGTATGCAGTGGTATTGAAAAATATTTTTGCCATCGCTGCAGGGATTGCCTATGGTTTGGGTTATGGAGATAATTTCCAAGCCGTATTGATGTCCAACGCCATTCGTGAAATGGAGACTTTTCTAAACGCCTTCCATCCATTGGAGCGAGATATCAAAAACTCCACCTATTTAGGCGATCTTTTGGTCACAGGCTATTCACCCTTCAGCCGCAATAGGACACTGGGTAACATGATCGGAAAAGGTCACTCGGTCTCCTCAGCCTTAATAGAGATGAAAATGGTCGCAGAAGGATATCATGCAGTGAAAGGGATCATAGCCTTGTTAGCAACCCAATCTATCCAAATGCCTATCACAAAAGCCGTCTATAAAATTTTGCACGAACAATCTCCACCCAAACCAATCTTTAATCGATTAACTGTAGTATTAGATTGATTTTTTATCATTTATCCCTCCCTAATAAAGAACTATTTAAAATCGTATCTTTGCTTGGGAAATTTTTCAAATGATGCATATCACAAAACGTCAGCTCGATGATCTGAACGCAGTACTTACTGTATCTATCACAAAAGAAGACTATAAAAACCAAGTAGAAGCCTCCCTCCACAAGCATAAAAAAAATGTCCGATTGCGTGGATTCCGAAAAGGTCAGGTACCGATGAATTTAATCCGCAAACAATACGAAAAGGCTTTGACCCTCGAAGAAATCCAACGTCTATTACAACGAAGTCTCAACGACTACATCGTTCAAGAAAAATTGAACCTCTTGGGAAATGCGTTACCCAAAACGAAAAAAGTACCCGATCTTGATGCTCAAGAATTGTCTTTCGAGTTCGAATTGGCCCTAAGCCCTGAATTTGAATTGGATCTCGACCACCTTAACCTCACCCGATATGAAATCATTGCAGATGAGCAAGACATCGAAAAATATATAAAAAACCTTCAACAACGTTTTGGAAAATTCGAATCCAAAGAAAGTGTAAGAGAAACCGATCGCATTCACGGAAAGCTCGAAGCACTCCCGATAGATGAACAAGTTCCAGATCAAGAATTCTGGCACAGACAACATACCTTTGCTATCGATAAGGTATCCCAAGGAGCCCGTTCCAAATGCATAGGAGCCAAGATTGGGGAACAGATCGATACCAACAGCGCTGAACTCTTCCCAAACGATGAAGAATGGGCCGCCATTATGGGAAAGGAAAATACCCCCCACTTCCCCATACGATGTACTATCGAGAAGATCTTTTACATCCAACCGGCCCAACTCGATCAAGATCTCTTTGACAAAGTGTATCCTGAAGGGACTGTGAATTCTGGAGAAGAGCTCCGGGCTAAGATCAAGGCAGAATGTTCCGAAGTATACACTGCAGAATCTGATAGAATCCTGTTGAATACAGCGATCACACAACTGATTGAAAACACAAAATTCAATCTTCCAATAGCTTTCTTACAACGCTGGATACAAAAGCAACATCCCGACGTCTCTGATGAGCAAATCAAAAAAGAATACGAAGAATCAGAAAAAGCCCTTCACTATCAATTGATAGAAAATAAGCTAGGTAAGGAATTTGATATTCAAATCAAAACAGAAGATATCAAAAAAAAATCCCGAACCATCATACAATCTCAATGGGGCCGTTACAAGCAAAAAAAATTGGATGAAATACCTTTGGAACAATTTATCAATAAGACCTTACAACAAGAGAAAGAATTTCGCCTCATTTCGACCCAAATCTTCCACGAACGCATCTTGAGTGCTTTGAAAGAACGTTTGCCTCTAAAAACCCAAACATGCTCCTGGACTGAATTCCTCAAAGAGCTCAATTAAAGAAATCATAATTTAGTTTGATCCAATTATTATGTTTTACCCAGAAGAATTCATAAAATATGCCGTCAAACACCAAAGCATCAATAGCCTGACACTCGATCATTATGTGTCATCTTTGACGCCCTACATCACCGAAGAACGCAAACTTAATGTAGCCCAAATGGACGTTTTTTCACGTCTGATGATGGACCGTATCATTTTCCTCGGAACAGCTATAGACGACCAAGTAGCTAACATTGTACAAGCCCAATTATTGTTTTTACAATCGGTAGATGCTCGAGATATCCGAATCTATATCAACTCCCCTGGAGGAAGTGTCTATGCAGGTCTAGGTATTTACGACACTATGCAAATGGTCAAACCCGAAGTAGCTACCACTTGTACAGGTATGGCTGCTTCTATGGCGGCAGTATTGCTCTGTGCAGGAGCAAAAGGTAATCGTTCAGGCCTTAAACACTCGCGAGTGATGATCCATCAGCCTTTGGGTGGTGCACATGGCCAAGCTTCGGATATCGAGATTACAGCACGGGAAATCAGAAAACTCAAAAAAGAACTCTACCAGATCATCGCCCAACACAGCGGACAATCCTTTGAAAAAATAGAAAAGGACTCTGATAGAGATTATTGGATGACAGCCGAAGAAGCTAAAATCTACGGTATGGTTGATGAAGTGATTGGTCTCGAAACCAAAGAAAAAAACAAAGATGAAAGTAAAAATAAAAACCAAGGACCAAAATAAGTTATAAATCCTGACCGATGAAAAGTGCCTATACTATCCTGGCGATATTTCTTCTCTATTAGCTTATCGCACTCGCTTTTACCTTACCTTACTCTCCGTTGGATGAAAAACGAAACGATCTATTAAGTAGTGGAAGTATCTTTTTTTTTCATTATGAAATGTTTATGCCTGCACCAATATACAATTCTTACTTTTTATTACACCTACTACACTCTCTCAAGAGAACGCATTCGTATAGGATGATCATCCTATCTAACAAAAAAGTCTACAAAACCAATTCCTTTCAATGCACAATACCTCGACTTTTTCGATATAAACAACTTTTACCTAGATGGGACACTCTCTATCTAGATAATTACATCGAATTATTGGAGAAAAAACCTCAATCATTCCCTGAAGTCATCGAAAAACAGGTACGGAAAAAAAATCCTGAAGAAATACGGGAGGGACATCAAAAACGCAAAAAAAATACCCAGATCTTTGAACGGAAAAAATGGTTAACGATCTCCAAATATCGTACATTTCTCCTTGAGATAGTTACCATCTCCACACTAATATTGTATAATCATAAATATTTTAAACGATTGATTACGTACAAAGATTTTCTGCGTAGGCTACTGTACCACTCGAAAAAAATCGTTATAAAAGAGAAATTCATCCATTATTTAAAAGAAAATTCCCACTACAAAAAGGGTGCCTTCATTTCTGTGTCATTATGGGACCATTCTTATGTTGAGCCTTCTCTTGTATTTAAACTCTTATATCAAACTGACCAACCTAGGATGGAACATGGTCTTATATCACGATGGAGTACCCTTCTTGAAATATATTCAAAACAACAACTACGCTTTCTATATCCTATACCTGATCGCCTTACTCCTATTGAATATTAGGTATAGAATATTGTTTCACCTCAATTTTGATTTTTGTATTTTTTTTCCATTCACAACAAATTGCTCTTGTTTTAATTAGAAAATTGGGGTTCGATGATCTTGTCACTCCATTTATTATTTTTCTTTTTTACAAGCCTCCATGAATTGGTTCGTGATCGGGGATCGCTGCGCAAATCAATCTTTATGATATCCAATCTAAGAGTCTATTCGATCCTCTTGAAACTGTTTTTGGTCTACCTAAGCAATGGTATTCAAAAAGCACTTGCTCCTACGTGGACTTCTGGATAAGGTTTTTATTTCTCTACCCAATGCATAATCATGCACGGTACTTCATTCAACTATACCATCAAGCACATCTTATACATACAACTAAATATTAATTATTTATCCATCATTTTTAAAGTATTATTTACCTTTCTTGTACTCATCAAAAAGACACGTCCCTGGAGACTTTTAGCGGATATCGTCTTTCATCTATCGATTGTAGTCTTCTTCCTTCTATTTCAATTTTTCATCACCTTTTTAGCTTCATACTTATTCTGTATACTGACCAGGAACTATCAAAAAAAAATAACTATACAAAAAAAAATCAAAGGCTCTATGCTTTTACGTAAGTTTGTAAACTTATTTAAATAATTTCATATGGAAATAGAATTGCAATGTGCCTTCTGTGGACGTAACAAAAGTGAAGTGACTCTACTTGTTGCAGGGGTCAATAGCCATATCTGTGACTATTGTATAGAGCAAGCCCATCACATGATTAATGAAGAATCTACTCCTAAAAACAATTTTACAAAAAATGATTCCACAGAAACATCTGCCTTCATCTTGAAAAAACCCAAAGAGATTAAGGGGTTTCTAGACCAATATGTCATCGGACAAGAAGATGCTAAAAAAACCCTTGCCGTAGCGGTATATAACCATTACAAACGCATACATACTCCATCAAATCAAGAAGAAGATGAGATCAAAATAGAAAAATCCAATGTATTGATAATCGGGCCTACTGGTACCGGAAAGACATTACTTGCTAGGAGTATTTCCAAATTTTTAAACCTACCCTTTACTATAGCAGATGCTACGGTGCTTACCGAAGCAGGGTACGTAGGCGAAGATGTCGAGAGCATCCTAACGAGACTCCTACAAGCGGCTAGTTATGATATAGTTGCTGCCGAACACGGTATCATATTCATCGATGAAATAGACAAGATCTCCCGCAAAGGAGATAATCCTTCCATCACTCGAGATGTCTCAGGTGAAGGGGTACAACAAGGTTTGCTTAAGATATTGGAGAGTTCAGTAGTTAATGTGCCGCCACAAGGAGGGCGTAAACATCCCGATCAAAAGATGATACCAATTAATACCCAAAATATCTTATTCATAGCTGGAGGGGCATTTGATGGGTTAGAGAAGATCATCGCTAGTCGGTTAAATTTATCAGCTATTGGTTATCAAAACCAAGTCCGAGAAAAGATTGATGAAAAAGACCTCTTACATTTCGTCACAACACAAGATGTTCGCACTTTTGGTCTAATCCCTGAACTCATCGGTCGCTTACCAGTGATCACACACCTGACTCCTTTAGACGAAAAAGATTTGAAAAAGATCATGATAGAACCTAAAAACGCATTGATTAAGCAATACAAAAAATTATTTGAGTTGGATCAGATCACCTTAAATGTTACTGATGAAGCCCTAGACGTCATTGTCCAGAAAGCTATGACACTCGGTTTAGGCGCAAGAGGGTTACGCAGTCTTTGTGAAGAGATTTTTAAAGACTTCATGTTCGATTCAGACGATTTAGGAGATCTCTTAACGTTAGATAAGTCACTTGCAATGCAAAAAACTCAAAACTTCGAATCTATCATATACGGTAAAGCATCTTAAATAAGGTATAATTTTTTATGTTATAAAAAAATATACTTTTATTGTCCTGCTTTTAATTTAAAGCTCTATTGTTCATCTCAAACAAATTGACATATAAAAATAAAATTCTTCATATCCCCCTAAGTTATCTCCTAGTGGCATGATCGATACCGTCACAATAGCAGTCGAGGATAACTGTGAAAAATAACACTTTTGTAAATATCTACGATGAAGATTTAGTCTACTCCAAATATGGTCTTGAGGTAGAAAAAAGGTAAAATAAACATCTGTGAAAACCTTAAATTAAAAAGGCCTTATACCAAAAAAAAGTTATTGCAAACAGCGGTAGAAATGTGATTCTACGTTACAAACCCGAGGACCAATAACCAAAACAATTCTCAAAGAGCAATAAAACATCAATAGACCAGCTACCGTTGAATACCCCGATCCTAAAGGTAATTATACAATTTGTTTCTTAACCATTCAACGAAGCTTATGGATCCTAAGAAAAATCTAGCATACAATTTCTATAATAATGCCAATCAGTTTGAATACAATGCTGAAAAAACATTCCAAGAGCTTGAATAAGCTACCTCTCAAGTTAGGAATGGGAGTCAAAGGCAAACAGATCAATAAGACATTATATCAAAACACAAAAAATATATTTGAAGCTACCAAAGCTTATTTCATTAAACCTGATGATGTAAAGTTGGAAAACAACAAATTCTCAGTATCCGGTGTACCTATCGCTGGAGTTTATAAAATTGAAGACTAGGGTCTGAAAAATACAGGCCTAAGTAAGAACACCATAGAGTATATAGAGAATAAAAATAGAGGGCGCCAACCTGTTAAAAACATCATTGGAAATGACTATTTCATAAAGGAGAATTCAGATGACTGGAGTAAATAGTTTTTCTCTTTGGAAATCCTACAACAAGCAACTTAGATCTTTTGGAGATAAAAAAATAAAGGGAAATTTGAAAATAATCATTATCCTTAAAAGAAAATAAGCAAGGAGTAAGTCAAGAGATTCTATATGACTTCATATTATATATAATCCTTACTCAACAGTATACCAACAGGAGATCTTGATACACTTTACGTTCGTCTAAGAAAATTATGTATATGAAGATCATAAAATGGAAAAAATTATCTTCACTCATCATATGATCAAGCCAAAACTTTTTCGAAGTCAAGTTATAACATAAATAGTCCTACGGACTATGACAAACTATGTCTGGGTTTCGGAAATAAGAGGGTTTACATATTTGCAACAGATGCAGTAAAAGATGAGGAATTTACAGAAGAAGAAGCAGGACAACCCTTCCATGATGCTGAGAAAAATACATTCTACACCGTACAAAAAAAGACAAATACACCCAAGAAGACAGTAAAAGACTCCTCTACACCAACCTGATTATCCGTTCTTGTAAAAAGAAGTCTATAAAATTCATCATCTCTATCATGGGCCAATGACACTGCTGACGCCAACAATATCCAAGTACTGCAACAAAAAAGGTCTAGGAGTGCAATCCCTTTTTCCCTAAAAGAGGAAAGGAAAGGAAAGGCTCCACAATAATTGGATACAAGGACAATCTATTGCTGTAACCATACCGGAAAAAGGAGATATAAAAGTATATAACATTTACTATGATGAACCAACTAATACAAGAAGAAGAAAAAGAAGAGACTTCAATATAATTGAAGGTCATCAAAACAATACAAAAAAATCTTCTTGTGATAAGAATATTAAATATTTTTCAATATTATTATAATAATAAAAATTCGCGTTTTATCCCAAGACGGAGTTCTTCTACAAAGAAGAAATACTCTCTACTGCTACACCTTATAACTTATCGTCAAATACAGAAGTATACACGATACAGTACAAGTTCGAAGGAGACAAAGGGTATAAAACATTGCAAGCGCCAAACATTGGAAATTAATAAGAATTATGAAAATAAAATAGGGTTACTTTTCGGTACGTTTTTTTTATGTTATCTTTGAATGCAGCTACACTACTTCAATTTATCCACACACTTCTGATAGTGATACAGGCGGAGCACTACCCATACGATAAATCTATCGTATTACTTTTGCTCACAACAGTAGCTTTAGGAAGATTTTTTATATTACCAATAGTTACGTACCAGTAAAACATAAGGGTACATAATATATAATAATAAATACCGTTTCTTTTAAATCCGTTTTTTTATCCTCTAATTTTATGATAAATAAGAGATCAACTTTCATATAAAGCAATATGACCGATATATAGCTCCATTAAAAACCTTAACCTATACGTATCATATACTAACACTTTTAATACCAAAAATTTTATCGAGACAAGTAAGGTAAATCATCGAAAACTCAACTCCATTTAATATTCCTTAATATCTCAAAAAACTCTGGATACACTACACCCTTTCGAAAGGAATTTTTAAAAACCTACCATTCGGATTAGAGGATTATTACACCAGAAAACAATGAATACAAGAAGTCAATAAAGAAAAATAGTCAAATACAATTACAATCATGATGATCCAAGACCCGAACCGCCAGTTTATACTATGACTAAAAGTCACTGTAGGATACCGATAGAAAAACATCCAAATCAACCTATACGAAGACAACTTACTAATCCAACTCGAATATCAATCTTACAGGATCCTCTCTGTGAACCCTACCAACCTAAGTAATTACTTCATCGCGCTGAAATACCACTTTTAAGATCTTCTCTCAAATTGGATTAATGTTTATATTAAACAAAAAGAAGACTATTTTTTTGGAATAGCCTCCTTTGACATATGATAATTCCTGCTACTTTCTTGTAGCGGGGACAGGACTCGAACCTGTGACCTTCGGGTTATGAGCCCGACGAGCTACCACTGCTCTACCCCGCGGTATGTTGTGATGGCAAATATAAGACCTTTTGCTAAAATAATGAAATCTCCCTATATAAAATCCATTGCCTAACACTTATTATAAAAATTTTAATTCCTCTATCCTATATATATAATAATTTTATTTATTATAATTACAGTAAATACCTATTGATATAACATAAATCAATTCACTTTATTATGTATTTAACTCAGTATAAAAAAAGAAAATTATTACTTCATCTGGAAGTAGAAGTAGAACAAAAACATCTCAATCAAAGGATAAAACTCAATCATCCTAAATGCATCAACCTGATCACCCACTATGTGATGAAAAGTGCACGCGAGGATAAAACCGTAGCTCAATTTATGGAAAAATCCAGTCACCTCCTCAAGATAAATCAAATCATGGACGGTGTACCCAAATTACTCAACGAGGTACAAGAAGAGGGCACTTTCCCCGATGGGACAAAATTCGTTACCGTACATAATGCCGTAGAAAGAAAATCAGAAATCATACCAGAGGGAGTTACGAATTGATCGACTCAGAAATTTACCTACTTCCCTATCAGCAGCGCACCACTAGAAAGCTTATCAATATCGGCAGTCGTCCGATGGGGTTCACACTTTCACTTTTACGAGAGCAATGGCAACCCTTCAATTTGATTAAAAAGGTAGCGAAGGCTATCGCCTAGATATCGCTTCAGGAACTTATATCCACATAGAACCGATCAAAAGCAAAGAAGTCATCTTAGTGATGATAGGAGGTAGAAAAGAAATCTATGGATTCTCAGGTAAAAGCAACAAAAAAATAACAACATGAAAACTATCAACCGAAAAACCTATACCGATATGTACGGAGCGACCACTGGTGACAAAGTACGCCTGGGAGATACTTCCCTTTGGATTGAAATCAAAAAAGACTATACCGTTTACGGGGACGAATAGCTATTCGGAGGTGGTAAAACTATCCGTGATGGAATGGGCTAACCCCTATATCCACCCGCAAGATGAAGGCGTTTTCGATCTATTGATTATCAACGTAATCATTATTGGTACTGGGGTATCATTAAGGCCGATATCGGCATCAAATACGGTCCTGATTATCTATATCGGTAAAGGTAGCCCCCCTATACGATGGACGGCATCACACCAGGTATCTACATTGGTGTAGATACTGAGGTGGTCTCAGTTGAGAACAAGATCATCACAGGTGGATGCATAGATAGTGATGTGTACTACACACATCTACCCTCAACTGTTTGATGTGACCCTGTACAGCAGGTGCTGCACTACGAGGAACCACCATCATCGATGGTGAATCAGACCAGCTACAGGTACCCTAGCGACTAATTGCACCTCTGGATTTTGGAATATTCAACAGATACTCAAAGCCACCGAACACGCCAAGATCAACCTGGTCTTTCTGGATCGTGGAAACAGCTCTCGTACAGAAATCTCTAATCGAACAGGTGGAAACTGGTGGCAGGTGGACTCAAAATTAATGAAGACTGAAGTAGTACCCCCTATGTGATCGAGAAATATTTAGAGTAGCCGAGACGCTCGACGTATAGGTAAACATTCACACAGACACATTCAACGAAGGAGGATATGCCGAGGACAGCATCAAAACGTTCGATGGCCGTGTAATTCACACTTATTACACTGAAAGAGCTGGAGACGGACATGCCCCCAACTTACTTAAAATGGTCTCAATGTCAAACATAATACCTTCATCGACCAACACAAAACATGATTTACGCAATTAGTACTGTAGATGAACACCTCAACATGTGATGATCTTCCACACCACTTGTATCCAAAAATCCCTGAAAATGTTGCCTTCGCACAATCCTGTATACGGTCCGAGACCATTTTACCGCTGAAGGGATCATACACGACATCGGGACCATCAGTATGACCAACTCAGATGCTCAGACGATGGTGGGCATTGGAGAGGTGGTTAGATATACTTGGAAGATAGCCGATAAGATGGAAATGGAATGCGGTAAACTGGATAGTGACAGTACTTCAAAGAACTTCACATGGTGAAACGTTACGTAGCCAAGTACACAATCAACCCAACTATTACCCATGGAGTTGCCGACCAGGTCGGATCGATCAAAGTGGAAAGATGGTTCACCTAGTACTATGAAAACCGGCTTTCTTTTGAGGCTAAACCTGAATTCGTACTCAAAAGTGATCTGATCCCTACAGTGGGTATGGGAGACCAAATACGACCATACCCACATCAGAATCATTTATCTACCCCCGATCTTTGTATACAACATGCCAAGATTGAGTACTGTATTTGTCTCATAACGCGCAATAGATAAGAGCTCGATTGAGATATTCGGAATGAAAAAATAAATCAAAGCATTGAAAGGTTGTCGTAAGTTTTCTAAAAAGGGCCTCATCCTCAATGGCGAGATTCCTGAAATTCGTGTAGACTCAAAGACACACAGCATATATATCAACGACGAAAGGCTCATCTCAGGTCCTTCAATGACTTTACCATTAGCACAACGGTATTTTTTGTTCTAATTATTCTTTCTAGAAAAATAAAAAAAGGCTCTATTAAAAGCCTTTTTAAAGACGAAATTAAGTTTAGATATTGAATTTACCTTTATCGTTTTAAAATTTACATCCTTTCTAAATAAATACTAACCAAGGGATAAGAATCTCTATTTACATTCATCAATCGGCTTATCCTTACAAAAGGACCCCCCCCAAAAAAAAACACCCTCTACAGAGTATTTATACAAAAAAAAGTAGAGTCTCAAAATACCAATTTAGATAAAGATAAATAAACGTCTCTCCTTATAATTTTCATTTTGAAATGATCAAAATTTATACTCTGGAGATTTCTGACCTTAAATCAAGTTTTATCGTTGAGCCTTTTTTAAGATAGACTATCTTAGATTGTTTAATTTTAATATCACTTGAAGAATATATATAGTAAGGACTTTTCCCAGAAACCCCTTTAAACAGCATACAACTCCTAAAAGGGTGGGGAATAATCTATCATGAAGATCAAACCCGAAGACCAATAACTAAACTCTCCTATCTCAAATGAAAAATCTCGTACTGATTCAGTAACTTCATTTCCCAAAAAAAAATATACTGAACTTGATAAGGTATAAATCAACGTTTTTAATGATAGATTGCCCATATTTCTTATTATATATACCATCCATATCTATCCCGACTATTTGAAGGATCAAAGAAGTCCTATAGTCATTTCGAATTTATTTTCCTTTGATATGAGTCATTCAAGAGACTTCTAATATTGAAAATCCTATCCGGTTAAATTATCCCATCCGCTACTACTAGCACCTGACGACTGCAACGGTGCAATAGCAAGCTTGCCTTATTTGTCAATGACCAACATTTTATATCCAGCCAAACCAATACCTTCATTATATAAATATTCGATATATATCCTACTTTAAACCTATAATTATACAGTATATATATCGATATTGATGCCTATATAACCGTTCTCTTTTTCTATTACCAAATATTATATTGTTATTAGATTAGATATAATTATTTTTTTAATTTATATAATACTATGTAATATATTTATATTATTATTATTTTATTAAATTATTCAAGAAAAGTATATCCTTATCTTTGACTTTTCACTCAGCATATCTAAAATAGAACAAAGTCATCTTTTTCCTCAGAGGCTAACACAAAAAGTACTTCTCTTTGTTCATTGCCTTATAAGGGATTGTACAAATCTTAGCCCCACATTCATATAAATTCAAAAAGCAAAGGGTCCTAATATCTTTATGTTGGAAGGGTTAGAACTTATATACTGTATATTCTTTAATATACCAACACTCCTATCAAAGGTGAGCTCCTCTCCCTGATAGCGAGGGAAAGGGATTCCCATGTAATCGAATATCGTCGATCAATACCGTATACCTGTCGATGGTATTATCTATACCTCTCATCCTCAGATCCAAGGACAAAGCCTCTTACAACCATCCTAGTCTATCTACTCCAAAGCTTTAAGTTGGTAATCGATCCAATTAGATTCTCGAATCAAGTCGCCTCAACGGAGTTGAACCCTATGATAAAGAAGCTCATCTCTAAAGACTTGGGTATATGTATTGATTAGATTTTCCAAATGTTAGACTAGGAAAATGGAGTTTTTCATAGCGATGATGTAAGGAAGCTACGTATTCTGTTGACGCTCGAAGCAAAATAAACTCGATCAGGATCAAATTCAAATTCATCAAGCTAGGCAAAGAATTCCTTTATGTGTTTATTTTCCAGATGTGCTTCAATAGATTGGATCGTCCCGCTAGAGAACTTTTTTCTCCTGAATCTTGTTGATATTGTACGTATTCGACAGCAAATTAATCGGATAGACCCCCTCAATAGAAAAAAAGTGGGTATCCTTCTCGTATTCCAGTAAATCTCTTTCCTTCAATGACTTTATGACCAATTCAGTGGTAAAAAAAGCAACACTTTTTGATCTTGATAATATGTCTCTTGATTCGAATAGTCTACAATTCCTACTCTCAGAACTTGCTTGATGAGAAGCCTGAATATTTTCCATCTCCTTTCAACTCGATCCAATCGATAAATGGTACCGATAGGCTCGATGAGAGCTGCGGATAGATCACTGCTCCACCTTCCTATGCCTCCTATGGAATAGGAGGCAATATTGGTCCACCGATTCTCTGCTTTGATAAATGGTCAATTCTTCCGTATAAACTTTCTGTAATAACTATCTGATAATTAGGATCATACTGGTTTGAAAAATTCGTTGATATCTATTATCCTGACCCTATAGGCATTGCTTGGGGCAAAATTTTCGGTGAGCCTGTTGGGGATCTCAATCTTGACACCTTGTCTTTCTCTATCCATATCAGTGGATATGGATCCTGTCTTTTCACGAAGAAACGATCTGATATTCTCCGATAGTCTTGATCCAAATCTTAATCTTGTATATCACCGATATAAGGTCATTTTCGCTGTCAAAAAAAATCCACCAATAAGGGGATTAAAATATTCCCAATCGATAGCTGATTGATCATAGTTATAAACCTCTCTAAGTTAAACCGCTCTAAAACTACTAGATTTTTATAATAAATTGTCTCTAAAATTTTCCTCAGCCATTGTATCATTTCTCTTCCGATGGCATCACTTTTTATCTTCTCTGATCAATTGTTATCTAATTTAAAGTTTGTGACCGATAATGAACCTTATCAACCTCCCCCCATCTGGCAACTACCTCAAGAATATAGAGAGTTGTTCTGAATTTACTTTCTTGGACATGATGGAATGATTCAATATAAATGATACCCAAATATAGATACTATCACTACATGAAGTGTTTAAAAAAAAAGTATCGTATGATACAAGATCAAAAATGAAGAAAAATTCAGTATACAACTTTTAAATGAAAAAAAAAATAACAGAATAAAACCCATGATAGGATATTCAATGAATAATTCAACCCGATATACACTCGCCTATAGGTTATCATACTCGCCCATAACAAAAGAAAAAAATTAATAGACACGAAGTATGACATGTAATAGTTATCATTTATTAATATTAAATATATAAAAATATTCATATATAAATAATAATAAATATTAATTAATCTTATATATTTATTAAATTACATAAAACATGCTTCCAATTTTTTTTCGGAGCAGAATAATAGTAGACAATCCTTATTTCCGGGAGTTTTCTTTTTTGAATGCTTACTTCACAACTCAGAAGCATTTCGAGGACGACTGATTTTAGTGATATTCTTTTCTGAATTCATCTTTAAATACATCCATTTATTTTATCTGTTCGAGAACCTTGTAAAAGTTCCCCACTGTAGATCACTATTAGACTGTTTGAAAATCTATCAACATTAAAAACCGTACTATTTTTAAACACAATTTGAAGCGTTTGGGACAAAACTTCGTTTCGTTTTTGAGATTTTTTTTCTGATTTGAATTGCAATTGATTTGTAAAAGGATTCTGCATGTTCGTCTTTGTTTACATTACTGGAATAGAGTACTTCAAAACTACAGATCCTAACCGGGTTAGATAAATGGTTGCTTAAGGGCGCTCCACATATAGCAATTCTCTGGGACGGGTTTAGAATAGTATGAATTGTATTTACTGAGCGTACTTGTGCCTTCAAATGAAAACAGATGAAAAAAAAACAATTATCTGATTGACTAATAAGTTCTGGTGTTATTGATCTAGATTGTTAGGGTACTAGAATGGTACTTAAATCGTATTTTATCCCCTCCTTGACGCATTCGTCGAATGGACAGATTTTTGTTTTTTTTTCCTAAGGCGCTTTGCCCTTATTCGATGACAGTAATGACATGGATAGATAGTTTTTTTTATGAAATTTTCTTAATTGTAGTTAAAAATCATTCGCATTAATAAACCGACTAGTTTATATCCAGCAAAGGAACTGAGCATACTGATATGCATTACTAGAGAACGTCTGTTTTTCAATGCATTTATTGTTTCGCTCAAGAGTTGTCTGTTGGGATCGTGAAATTGTTGAACGACGTTATACATGTTGCTATTAGTAGAGAAGATTTCTACCTTTTCATCTTCTAGTTTTTGATAACCGAGAATCTATTCTATCTCTCCATCGTCTATATTGAGTTTGTCTTTGGCGATCAGATAGAGCAAATCGCACTATTTTGCATGACTGATTGATTTAGTTTGATGATATTTTATTTATTTTTTATATCTTCTGATATACAAATCCCAATAACATAACGGGCTAATAATTGGCGCATATCGATACGGATATCACCGGCATTCCAAGTGTTATAATATTTACTTTTCTGTTGTCTCAGTTTGAAGAAAATGATATGTTCTTGAAATTGTCTGACATAACATAGACCAGGACTATCTTTGAAATCGGTCCAAAAGTATTCTCCGTCGATGTCAAAGATCAATACGCTTACGTTTTCGCCTCGATCCGTTTTAGGAATCCCCTCATGATACAATTCTGAAAGCAAAAATTTTATCAAGTTTGATTTACCATAACTGGTTATAGAAAAGAGAAATGAACGTGTTGAAACTAGATTGTTGATATTGAAAGATACTTTGATATTAAGTAAAATGTACCTCATAACCTTTTCTCAATTAGATACCTAATATGAGTAGATGAATTCTAATAGATCATAATCTACTAAATTAGTCTGACCATCAATTAATTGACATAATGCTTTCAAAAATTCGTCACTTGATAAGGCTACCTTGATTCCAAGCTATGGTAATCATATTTGTCAGGGAACGAAAATCATTTCTTCTTTGAGGATTTTTACAGTACACAATAGCTTGATTTAGATTTTCTATTTTAGTTTGGATAGATTTTAAATCTTCTATGATTTATTACTATTTTTAATATATTTTATTTGTGCAATCTTCTACTGAGGTAAGTAGTCCAGCGGAGGTAAATTTGGTGATCCTACTCAAAGAGGCTTTTTCTGAGGTGGAAAATGGTGCTAAAAGAAATTACCCTAACTGCGGGGTATCTTGCGTTCTTGTATTATAGGAATTTATGATCTCTACAGTGAATTCAAATCCCTTTTAATGAAAACTTTGAAGGTCTTCACGAGTTTTGAACTCGAGAACAATTCAATCATTGCAGTATCTTATATTAGTTAAGTTTTTATTAAAGTAGATGATCCTTGAGAGTTTTTCTTTTTCCTCGGGGGGAAGGTTTCGGATGATGTGTTTGAAGAAGATATCTTTTAATGTTTTCATTTCTAGTGTATTCATCTTAGCTAAGTCGTGTGCCTTTTGGATACACATCGAGAAGTTCGGGAATAGGAAATCTACATTAGGCCTCTTGGGTAAACTAACCCAATATTTTATCGGCTTCTCATACTTACCCTCCTGTTATATCAACCAGGTTATATAGGATCAAAAAATCCTGTTGCTAAATTTTACTAGAAATAGCTTTCCTATGAAGTGATAGTGGTACTTTTCTTCTCGATCGAGTTGTTTCAAGTCATAGGTATCGGTTCATCTTTTGTGTGATAATATCTCCTTCATCTCTTTTGGCATCCTTACATAACAAGGATGGAACTTATATAAAACGTTTTTAAGCTGTAATGCAAGGGAATATGCGCTCTGAAAAAGATTTTATCCGCAACATCCCTTTTCTGATGATGATGGTGTCGGATCCTCATTAGCTGTATTTGAATAAGTCGTATAAAATGGCTCTTTTGACCATATCTTTATAAGTCCTTATGGATTTTGTGATTTTTATAGGTTTTCTTATCATTTATCCTTCAGGAAGGAAGAGGATTTGAACACATTTTTATTTAAGTCTCAACATAATTTTTTCAAAAATTCTATAAAGACTTTACCAAATTCTATTCGTTCATCGAAGGTGTTATTTCAATATTTTTAGAAATAACCTCTAGTGCATACTGATTACTTCTTGAGTCTACTACTCGAACTAACTCAATCATGGCTGGTCCGAAAAGGAATCGATTATTTCGTCTCCATCGGTAGAGACGAAAGAAACTGCATTTTATAAAAAAAAAACCGTTGATCTCAACTAGAGACCATCGGTTCAATTTTCTTATTTAATATATATTCAATCTCCTTGGATGACCCATTCACCTTTTTTGAGAAAGGTTTCTGCTTGTTTAAATTTCAACTCTCTGATCTCTCCTGTAACCACATGACGTATACTGACACGGTCGTTTCTACTAATCTTTCTACCGATTTGACGCGGACTCATTGCTTCGGATTCGGTCGATTCATAATCTGATGAGGAACCTTGATCAAGATCAGCACCTCTACTAAATTGGATTTTTTCTCTTCTCCTCTCTTGAGGTTGATAGATGTGTGGGGATTCAGATTCAGGTAAAACAGCTCTAAACAAGAATGAAATGGTCTCTCTGTTAATCTGATCCATCACTCTCTGAAAGATATTGAAGGCTTCTTCTTTATACACCAAAAGGGGATTTTTTTGTTCATAAACTGCATTTTGTACTGAGCGACGCAGATCGTCCATCTCTCGAAGGTGTTCTTTCCAACGCTCATCGATGACGCCCAATATCGTGGCTTTTTCTAGATCTTGGATCAACGATTGGCCTTGACTTACATGAGACTTCTGGAGATCTGATACAATAGATATACCTCTTATCCCATCTGTAAATGGGATTTGAATTTTTTCAAACTGATCCGATTGATTTTTTATAATATTGGTTATAATCTGGAAGGCTTTGATTGCAGTATGTTCTTGTTTAGTCTCATAGTTTACTATAGTTGTATGGTAGAGTTGATCTATGAGGTTTTCCTGTTTCATTAAAGAAAATTGCTCCTTCGCGACAGGTGACTCAATAGTGAAGTGTTTGATCAGTTCGTATTCAAAATTCTTAAAATCATCGATGGCTTTATTTTTCCAAACGATGGTTTGTAAGGTATTATAGATCATGGTAGCGATGTCAATATGAAGTCGTTCTCCAAGCAAAGCATGCTTACGTCTTTTATAGATAACTTCGCGTTGTTTGTTCATGACATCGTCATACTCAAGCAGGCGCTTTCGCATGCCAAAATTGTTCTCCTCAACCTTTTTTTGAGCTCGCTCTATCGAGCGGGTCACCAATGGGTGTTGTATGACATTGCCTTCTTTGTGTCCAAAACGGTCCATCAATCTAGCCAAGCGGTCTGAGCCGACAAATAGACGCATCAAACCGTCTTCTAAGGAGACGTAAAATTGAGAAGTTCCGGGATCACCTTGACGACCTGAACGTCCTCTCAATTGCCTGTCTACCCGTCTTGAATCGTGTCTTTCGGTACCGATAATTGCTAGACCACCTGCTTGGCGTACTTGTGGAGAGAGCTTGATGTCTGTACCTCGCCCTGCCATATTGGTGGCAATGGTAACTATACCAGAAATCCCGGCTTCGGCAACGATATCTGCTTCTTTTTTATGCAACTTAGCATTCAGAACGTTATGGGAGATTTTTCTGAGCTTCAACATACGGCTGAGCACCTCTGAAACTTCCACAGAGGTAGTCCCAACGAGTACGGGGCGTTTTTCTTCTTGTGACAGGTGTATAATCTCTTCAATGATGGCGTTGTACTTTTCGTGCATGGTCTTGAATACGAGATCTTGCCAGTCTTTGCGCTGTATCGGTTTGTTGGTGGGTATGACAACTACATCGAGCTTATAGATTTGCCAAAATTCGCTAGCTTCGGTTTCTGCTGTACCTGTCATCCCTGCCAATTTATTGTACATCCTAAAATAGTTTTGCAGAGTGATGGTGGCAAAGGTCTGGGTAGCAGCTTCTATTTTGACGTTTTCTTTAGCCTCGAGAGCTTGGTGCAATCCATCGGAATAGCGGCAACCTTCCATGATGCGACCAGTTTGTTCGTCAACGATCTTGACTTGTTTGTCCAAGACTACGTAATCGACGTCTTTTTCAAAAAGTGCGTAGGCCTTGAGTAGTTGATTGAGAGTGTGAAGGCGTTCGGATTTTATGGAAAATTTTCGAAGCAATTCTTCTTTTTGCGTGGATTCTTCTTCTTTAGGTAAATTTTTATTTTCCAATTCAGTGATCTCTATAGCGATGTCTGGCAGGATGAAGAAATCTGAATCATTAACATCTTCGGAGAGAAATGCGATACCCTTGTCTGCAAGTTCTATAGTGTTATTTTTTTCATCTATGACGAAGTAGAGATCTCCATCGACCTTAGGCATTTCTCGTTGGTTGTCTTGTAGGTACTCAGCCTCGGTCTTTTGCAAGATGACACGAATACTTTCCTCGCTCAAGAATTTGATCAGTGGCTTATATTTGGGTAGACCACGATAGACTTGTAGGAGCTTAAAACCGCCATTCTTTTTATCACCAGACTTGATAAGATCACGGGCTTCGTTGAGGGTCTTACTGAGCTGATTACGTTGTTGATGTACAATGAGTTCTATCTTGGGTTTCAATATATCGAACTCATGGCGGTCACCTTGAGGTACTGGACCTGAAATGATCAAGGGGGTACGGGCATCATCAATCAATACCGAATCTACTTCATCAACTATAGCATAGTTGAGTTCACGTTGTACGAGTTCTTCAGAAGAGTGTGTCATATTATCACGCAGATAATCAAACCCGAATTCATTGTTCGTTCCGTAGGTAATATCGGCTTCATAGGCTTGACGGCGCATGGGGGTATTAGGTAGATAATTGTCGATACAGTCTACTTTCAAACCATGGAATTCCATAATCGGAGCCATCCAAGCAGTATCTCTTTTAGCTAGATAATCGTTAACCGTGATTACGTGTACACCTCTCCCAGTGAGTGCATTGAGGTAGATCGGTAAGGTGGCTACGAGGGTTTTCCCCTCACCGGTAGCCATCTCTGCGATTTTACCTTGATGGAGCACAACTCCACCAATCAGTTGTACATCACAATGTACCATGTCCCAAGTAATGGGTTTACCAGCAGCATCCCAACTGTTTTTCCAAATAGCTTTGTCTTCGTTATTTAGACTGACGTAAGATTTTTGTGTAGCCAACATACGGTCGAAGTCTGTAGCTTGGACATCGATCTCTTGATATTCTAGAAAACGCCGGGCTGTTTCTTTCACTACAGAAAAAGCTCCGGGTAGGAGTTCGAAAAGCACTTTTTCTTCAGCTTCATAAATTTGTTTTTGGAGTTTATCGATCTCAACATAGGATTTTTCTTTGGAATCGATGTCATGATCTTGCTTGGCCTGTGCCTCAAGCTCTCCTATCTCGTTGACCCATTTTTGGGTGGCTTTTTTGATATGGGTTTTAAATCCAGGAGTCTTACTCCGCAACTCATCATTGGACAAAAAAGAAATGTCAGGTATTACTTTTTTGATATCATCCAGATATTTCCTAACTTCTTTGAGATCTCTTTCATTTTTGTTCCCTAGAAAACTTTGTAATATTTTATTTAAAAAACTCATGAGGTGCGGGGCTTAATATAAGTGCATTGAGATGCAAATATAACTAAATGCCAATGGTAAATCAGAAAGAACATCTTTGCTACAAAAAGCATCTATAATTCGTATTCGTCTCTATTCCAATAAAAGTCTTCATCATCTCGGGGATAATCTGCCCATATATCTTCTATGGATTCGAAAACTTCCTCATTATCTAGTTCTTGAAGGTTTTCTACTACTTCTGTAGGCGTACCACTACGAATAGCAAAGTCGATCAATTCATCTTTGGTGGCAGGCCAAGGGGCATCTTCTAAGTGAGAAGCCAATTCTAAAGTCCAGTACATAATGTTAAAATCTTAGTAAGATACATTGGGATCATATCAAATTTCTTGCCAAAATTTTTATCACATCCTTTTCTTGACTATTAGGGTTTTATATACGATAATCCATTTGACTCCTAGGTTTTTCTTATCTAAATTCTTTCCAAATTCAGGGATGGCCAAAAGATTCATACCTCCTTATTTAACAGAAGTGATCGAAAATTTTAGATTCAATGAGGGATCCAAATAGATGGGGGTATTGAAAAGTGCTACTCTCGCCCCTATTATAGTTCTAATCATTGATCTTTCAAATAGATCTTAGGTAAATTCCTCCTGTATGCATTATACCAAAGGACCGAACGGGATAGGCTTGTACTCTTGTTGATAAGGTGAAAAAGTATAGCGTAGGCCTACATAATACATTTAATCAGGATCTGTCGGATGTTCGTATAGACTCCAATTGAAGCTCACCTTATAATAAAACCCTTGCATCATCGCTTTCCAATTCAACCAGTCATAGACAATGATCGATGGCTCGATTTCGAGGGCTAGATGAAATGTTTTGTGCAGTATAAAGGATACTAATAATTGATAGTCAGTGTTTTTTTTTAATCAAACCATCCCCGTATAGATTCAAAAGTATTTATGCCAAGATATAAGGGATAACCATAAATCATAGATGATTGATCTTAAATATAATACGTTGAGGTATATCCACTACTAGTGGTTCTTGGATAGATGGTTTTACAAGTGGTTTTTCTCCCTAGGTACAAAATATAATAAAGAATAATAGGCTAATGATCAATATTTGGATGGAACGCGTGCTCATTAATGATTTTAATTGATCAGGGTATTGGTTTTTTAATCTTGCCAACGGATTTCTAAGTGGGAGCAGCTCTCATCAACGATCTCACTTTGTAGCCCCAACCACCTTTTCTATTTCTAATGATTTGAATTGATCTTGATCATAAGTGACATTCTTATAAAACTGTTTAAAACCACAAGCGATAAAGACATATTGTCCTTCTCTATTTTTTTTTTTGCAGTGATGAGAATTTCATCTAAAGGATCTTCATCCTTGCTACAGAATCCGAAACGGTTCTCATTTTTATCGATATTCAAAGTGATATCCAAAAAATCCGATTTTTGCATCGCAATTTCCAGACTCATATTTCCATCACGGTAGATATACAGTATATCCAAAACCAATGAATCTCATTTGATATCTTTGAAAATGATCTTCAACCGTGGAGATACCATCTGATCGTAAAAATCGGTCTTCTTCTCAGGATGAACTCATTATTGCTAAAATAAGGGTCAGATACAGAAAAAGACATCTATAAAAATCAGTAGCATTCATCCTTTTCTTTCTAAAAGAACGAGGTTTTACATATGATGGATTTCAGCAAACATCTCCACCGGTTCTAGCTTCGAGAATATATAATGCGGCTTCATTAAAGCCAAATCCCGAGCTTGTGTAGGCGAATTACAACTGACATAGACGATTAATCCGTCTCGGCTTGATCTACGAGAGGATATCAACGACTTTTTCATGCATACCTTCACACGGAGGATTAATGATCATTACATCAAGATAGCCCTGTATCTCAATGAAATCAACCGTAAAGATCTTCTTCATATCCCACCAAAAAAAAGTGCAATTATCGATGGTATTAAAAAGGGTATTTTCCTTAACCAATACAATAAACTCAGGCACAAAGTACAACACGATCAATCACTTTCTGAGCCAGACAGCAAGAAATTGTGAAACGGTTCCTATATCAGTATACAAGTAATAAACGATTTCTCTACCTAAAAATGCAGCAAAATCCAAAACAGTTTTATAAAGTACATAGGACTGCTGTTAATGGGTTTAATAAAAAGACTTGATATTGATCTTAAACCGAAAGCCATCTATCTCTTCGTAGATAAACAGCCTTCCAGAAAAAACACTGTACCTGACAATCATAGATCAAATCATTTCCCTTATCATTAATCACGTAAAATAAGGAAGTGATCTACGGAAAACGTTCTTTTAAAAAGTTGAGCAATCGTCGATATTTTGCTTCATCATTAGATAAATAATGAATCAATGTCATCACTTCCCCTATCGAAGACATCGGATGAGCAAGGTCTGAAAAACCATTCCTGACAATTAAAATTGTAAAAATACCAACCTTATTGCATGACGTACTATCTTCATTTCCAAACGGATATCCCATTAAAGTATCTCTTGCAAGTAGCATTCTTCCAAATCGAGCACCTTATCCCATCGTTGGGTAAATGAAATTCCAAAGCCTGCCGTCCAAATATAGCTGGTCGCCAACTTTGGATCTCTTCATCGCTAAGCTTCTATGTATTGCGAAATGAAAACTTCATCTTATTGCAGTAATGATAAGGTCTTTACAGATGCTAAAATCGGAAATACAGGAGGTAGATCGAAGTCACCAATACGACTCAAATGGTCTTGCAGTTCTTTATTGTTTGAATTGCAGTTAAGCAGGATACTCGAGATGTTGCACTTGCAACCGATATGTATCTCAAAATACTGAAAAACAGACAAATTCCTTCTTTCGGAATAGTGGTGAAAATCTATCAGTATGCCTTGATAAAAACACTTTTTACACTTCCTCACCTGCACATCGACTATATCTTCCAGAGCAGCCTTCGAAACAAAAACAACACATCCATCCTCCACCTTGCCCACATTCATCTCCTTATCAGCTACATCTGTCAAATGTACACAGTGAAATATCCAGCTTTTCTCTTTCATCGTGCATAAAAGTACACAACCACCTCATATAAAAATAAAAATTCATCACAGTAAAATACCGACATCACATCCGTATGACAAAATTTAAGACTTTTCATAATTGACTATCAAGTATACTACTTTCAGTAGACTATATATCCCCCTCATGAGGATACACCATCTGATCCTCATTTACGGTATTATCCTTCGTTATCAAGTCTTTACGAGTGATACCTATTGAAAATAAAAATAGGATCAACACCACAACCATAAACAAGGTTGTCAAAACCATGTTGACATAATTGTTAGAGATAATCTACTGAGTCTGATCCGTATTTTTAACTGGAGCCAACCACCTACATTTAAACATAGCCTAAAAAACCACTGGGCATGAGCCAAAATCTGATCTTTGGATCAGGATTAAAAATCTTCTACTAACCAGTGACTAGATTTATCGTAAATAGAAAAACCATGAGCAAATCTATGACCCATACATATCGTAGCTTTTCATTTTAATAAATACTATTGTATCCAATATTAGAAATATACAATCAGGTATCTGATTAATAATACTAAATAAATGCCATAAGATATTGATTCTACTCAAAGGATAGATCACACTTTGGTATAGAAAATATTCCCAGCCACAAATAGCCAATAAAATAGCAATCACATTGGCACTCCATGATTTTCTATTACTAATAGGTTGGACCAATCTTTCAAGCAAATCATGGATTATAAGACACAATACTCGCGTGCCAGCATCTATCGTTGTGAGGATAAAGAATACTTCAAAGGAGTATAACAAAATGGTGACAAAAAGCCATCATCCTCTACCACCTATAATACTTGAAAAAATATGTCGCCATAGCGACAGTTAGAGTTGGAGCCCATACAACCCGTAAGAGTATCATACTTTCATCAATATCTCAAGCTGTCTGCTCCAGCACTTTAGGTGTAACAAGAAAACATCAACTAGATATCGTCTGTGAAGACTCATTTATGATATTATTAATCAACGATTTAAGATTATTTATTTTGAAATAAATACCAGGATTCAAAACCGATACAGCCACCAAAGCCATAATAGCAACAAAGCTTTCTATCAGCATAGTTCCATAGCCGATTGTACGCATATCGATCTCATTCTCGAGCATCTTAGCTATAGTACCCGAGGCGATCAATGCATGAAAACCTGATACAGCACCACAAACCAAAGTGATAAACAAAAATGGAAACAAATTACCTGAAAAGACCAGCCCATTTCCGTCTATAAAGTGATTAAAATTAGGAATTTATATCTATGGATCAATAATTAATACACCAATAAGCAAACAGATAATAGTATTAATTTTGAGAAACGTAGATAAATAGTCGCGCGGCGTCAAGAACAACCAAACGAATAAGAACAAATCCACAAAACCATAAATAATCAATACCTAAACCAATGTCATACCCTGTAATGTAAACCATGTTGCCCAAGTTTTACTATTAGCAATCTCGTCACCACAAAAGATGGATAAGATGAGTAAAATCAGACCAATAAGGAAAACTTCCCCTATTTAGCATGGACGGATAAATCGGCCATAAATACCCATGAATGACGAGTGCCTTGACCACTATTAAGGCCAATACTGTCAGTAAAATGATCATGATCAATAAAATGCCCACCGAAGCAATTAAATTCAGGATCTTTCCTAACTCCACGGAAATCATCTCATCTAGCAAATTACCATCACAACGAGTGGATAAAAACAACGCCATCAAATATCCCGCACAACACCAGCAAATATCACCTCGATTTGGAGCTAAAAGGTGCTGAAAATACTCCATCTGGTCCACTAAGACAAGTCCAACTAAAGGACCTGCTCAGGCAACAGCTTCAAAGTGATTCCCGAAGAGGATCCATCTATTGATTGGGATATAGTCGAGTCCATCGTCACGTTTCATTACAGGGGTCAAGACGAGGGGTATCAAACTCAAGAACTTTATCCACGATAAAACGACTATAGAAACGATAGGCGATCAGATACATCGAGAAAGTACCACTATCAAGCACAGTGCATTGACCGTTTCACCCCGATTGAGAGTAATAGTAACTAGCACCGCAACACCCATCAAAATAATCATTATCCACATCAATCCTTTCTTAATATTCTGTATCATCATAAAGTTTTGTATTGGATCAATAATATAAATCAATTTTTAAAAATATATCTGAAAAAATAACAATTTTTCACTAGAAATACTTCATTCATCCTGCCTAAAAACTTTATAAGAACTTCAATATTTACTGAGGGTAGGATTTCACAAAGCACTATGCTTTCTCACAAATTGATACTTAAGATCATTAAAATAAGGGGGGCAGAAATGGTAATAATAATATCAACAAATTTTACTAAATCATTTGCTATTTTTGATTCTTAAATTACCCTTTTATAATATGAATATATATATATATTATTTAAACTATTTATAATAAATAATTATAAAAATAATATATATCTCATAATAATCTATAATACTTAATCTATTAAAGATAACTCCATATGTAAAATGACTTCTAATTTCCCTAACAATTTATATATTTGAAAAAATATTACTTCATCTTATGAAATACTTTTTATTCTGGGCGACATTCTTTTATGCTTCGTTAAACTACGGGCAGCCCTTATCAAAGGAAAAAGCAGATCCATCTGCTGCTTACCAAGCATTAGTAGTCAGTGCACGTGAAGAAGCTTCCAATATTGGAGCTGACATCATGAAACGAAGGGGAAACGCCTTCGATGCAATGATTGCTACAGAATTGGCCTTAGCTGTTTCCTATCCAGTGGCGGGAAACATTGGTGGTGGTGGTTTTATGGTCTATCGCACTAAAGACGGTCAAATTGGCGCCTTGGACTACCGAGAAAAAGCACCCCTAGCTTCCAGTAGAGACATGTACTTGGATACTCAAGGAAATACCATTCCTCAAAAGAGTATTTTAGGAGCATTGGCTATAGGTGTTCCCGGAACAATAGACGGTTTGTTTAAAATACACCAGAGATTCGGTTCGTTACCCTTCAAGGATTTGATCCAACCAGCGATAGAACTAGCTAAAAAAGGCATCATTATTACGGAAAAACAGGCCAAAGAGCTCAATAAATATCGCCAAGAGTTTCAATTAGCCAATCAGCGTACCATCCCGCTAGATCGTCTGTGGGAAGCCGGTGAAAGACTGAAATTTCCTGAATTAGCCAAGACCCTAGAACGTATTCGTGATGAAGGGAAAGACGGATTTTACCTCGGAAAAACTGCTGAACTGCTTGTAAACTATGTAAAAAAACTTGGCGGTATCCTCAGTAAAAAAGATTTAGCTAATTATCAAGCCCAATGGCGTACACCACTCCATTTTTCATACAAAGATTTAAAAATAATTTCGATGTCCCCTCCCTCAAGTGGTGGGATCTGCTTGGCCCAAATCATGCAAATGATCACCCCCTATGATATTAAACAATATCCTCACAACACAACAAAATACATCCAACTCCTCACCGAGGCTGAACGCCGTGCTTATGCCGACCGAGCCTACTATCTTGGTGATCCAGATTTTGTTAAAATTCCGATGAAGACACTTTTAAATACTACCTACATTCGGAAAAGAATGGCTGACTTTTCATGGATACACGCCACAAGTTCTTCAAAGGTTTCCCATGGGAAAATCCATAGCTACGAAAGTGATGAGACCACCCACTACTCTATCGTAGACTCAGAAGGTAATGCTATATCAGTCACCACTACTCTAAATGGCCCATACGGATCGAAAGTTTTCGTAGAAGGTGCTGGATTCTTTTTAAATAATGAAATGGATGATTTCAGTATAAAACCAGGTGCACCCAATCTGTACGGTTTGATTGGTAATAAAGCCAACGCTATAACTCCAAGGAAACGTATGCTCAGCTCAATGACTCCAACCATCATAGAGCGTAATGATCAATTGTACATGGTCATCGGCACACCCGGAGGATCGACCATCATTACATCAGTTTTGCAAAACATTCTAAACGTGTACGAATATGGTATGAATATGCAAGAAGCTATCAATCAACCGAGATTTCACCACCAATGGCTACCAGATGATATTTTGATTGAAGCTGGGGAATTCTCTAAAGAGACTCAAAAATCTCTAAAAAAACTGGGGTACAAAATTCGTAAAAAGGAGAAATCTGTCGGCCGAGTCGATGCTATATTGGTCTTACCCAACGGTCAATTGTCCTTTGGGGCAGATCCCAGAGGAGATGATACCGCTGCAGGGTTTTAAACTCAATACGGGCCAAGATAGGCCCATGAGCAGCTCATCAAGGATGTCTATTGCTGCTGAGAGTTTTTCTCAAAGCTCATTTAAATGAGGGTGAAAATGGGTGCCCCTTTCATAAGGCATCCTCGATCAAATATCAGCTAGATCGAATGCATATATCAGGTCACGATCACGAAAATTGAACACTTTACAGGGATATTTCTGTTGTAAAACCTGTAAGCGATCCAAGAGGTATTCAACTTCTTTTCTCGCATTCTCTATCAAGCCTTCTTTATCGATAATGTCCAAAATGAGTTCGAAGCGGACTATATCGATGATATTCTCTCTAAAAATAGAATTAATCCAGATAAGCTCTCGGAAAACATTTTTCTATACACGATCGATTTTTTATTTGTAAGTTAAAATGCCATATACCTGATCATTTTTCAAAAATATGATGATATCAGGGACGAGATCAAAATGTTGGTAAACCAATATCTTGCTAATTAGGACTATACCAGTCTTTATCTCATAAAGGATCAGAATGGTCTCATAGACATCACAGATCTAAGGCAGCAAGCATAAAAAATCTCCTCTGAAGTAAATAATTTCTTCCTTCGGCCTGTATCGTCTCGATAATGATGGACAAGTGATCCTATTTGGATGATCTTCCAAGGCTTGTAAGATTTTGCATTTCTGCCTACTTCTTAACCTCAATGGTCTTTTCTAGACTTTATACCAGAAGTGGGAAATGCATCTTTGAATTGAGAATGTATGGCCAATCAAAACGTGGAGAATATATGTACTTTCTCAGATTAAAGATATTGTTCAACAATAAGGTATAACCCGAACGACCCTGAAATGATCCTTTGAAATGGATGACTTGATCAGCCTCTATATCGAACCCGAGAGAAAAGTTTAAATGTGTACGTTAATCAAATGCAGGTTTCAAAGTATTTTCTACGGTCAAAGCTCCATCATAAGAGTAGGATTATTGACAGCCATACGTCCCTAAAAAAAAATTCGATTTTTCACAAGCTATAAGTGGTTGTAATCCAACGAATCCGAGGCAAACGTCGAAAACATATCCAGGTACCTATACTCTTGTCGACTATTCAAGAGTTATGAGAAGTCTCAATGTCTATCAGTAATGGGAAACCATCGACCAAGAGATGCTTCTATAAAACTAGGAAAACGTCATTTTATGTCATAGCAAATCATTTTAATCTAGAAATCATCCTTCACTACAAAGTCAAGCGGATGGAGGTATCCCATCAGATTTCAAAGCGGATCCATTAGGCCAAATGGTAAGGCCCTACCCCAATTGATCGTATTGGTCTGTCAGCGCATATAAACCTTCCACCCATCAGAACCAGACTCACGTCCACCACTGCTAGCATTTTCTCCTCTAAAGGATTCACCAATCTCCGCACTAGAGGTACTGATATTGACATTGGCTATCCCACAGTCGCTCCTGAGATGAGAGAGAAAATATTCAACGTTTTGCAAGCTGTCGGTAAATGAGATAGAAGAAAGTTCATCGATTGTCTCGTTGTTGTACATAATGGCTTGATTGAGATCATCGACAAGGATTAGATACAAGATTGGGGCGAAAGTTTCCTTTTATACTAAGAGGAAATCATATCGTACTGCGATCAGTGTTGGTTTGACCAAATAGCATTTCCAAAACAAAATTTTCCCACCGTAAAGCAATTGCCTGTCTTCGGATAATACCTTCTCGACTGCAACTCTATAATTACGCACCACTTCGTTATAGATCAAAAGCCCCATACAAAGTATCCTCCTGTAAGGAATCACTGATTTTGACCTACTGATAAGGAGCTATAATTCGCTCCTTCAAGCTCTCATATCGTGAACGATGGGCCAACACATGGTTGGTACTCGTGCAGGGTTAACCAGCTATTCCAACAGCCAAAAATACAATGGGTGGAACGGATAGGGATAAATCTAGCGTCTCATAGATGATCACTGCATTATTGCCCCAAACTCTAAGATGACTTTACCAAAACAGCAGACCACTGTTTATGCAATTATCTACCCTACCTGTAGAAGATCCAATGAAAGAGATCAAATGGATCCGCTCATCGCCAAACATACATTCATCGATTTCTATACAATCACAGATAATCAAATTAAAAACATACTTGATATCCGTGATGCTCTAGTAGACGATTGCAGAGGTGCTGAACCACTATACCAATCAAAGGTGTTTTAGGAGATGGTTTCCATACGGTCATATTGTCATAGATCACTACGGTGAAGATATTCCATGACAAGATGGCTACCGGAAAATTAAAAGCCGATAAGATACCATAGACCCCTAGAGCATACCATTGCTCATACATGCAATGCATCGGGTGTTCTGAATACATGATCGGTCCGTATAGTTGGCGAGATAAGACTGCAGCAAATCAGCCATGTTTGATCATCTCTTGTACCTCGTTTATCCCCTCTTGTTTAATCTTACCCATCTCTAATCGAGTTCGGTACGATACTTTCGCAACGCTTCGCTAATTCCCCAGATCAGTAACCCACATTTTAGCGAATGTACATCCCTCCAAGTATCAAAAGCTTGTTGAGAGGCTGAGATAACCGTTTCGTAGATGTCACTCCTGAGAGATTTGACAGAGGATAAGGTTTCCCCATCGGTAGGGATTTAGCAATGATCATTTCTACTTCTTCATCGATCCAACGGTTTACGCCAATACAAGGCTCTAAATTAACTAGATCGATGGTAAGATTTTTTAAAATCTGAGCTCTATCAACAACGAGTTTATTTAAGAGGATGGTATTTAAATCTAAGGAAATATTTCATATCAATTCTCCTATACGCCCTATACGAAAAGAAAATCAGCATCGTAGCAGAAAGACTCAAAAAAAACCGGCGCGATCAAACAATAAAAGCATTCGTTTCGATAGGAAAAAGTACCCTAACCAAAAAAAATAAAGGATTTTTTTAATATTTCATGAATATTTTACAATTTGAAAAATGAAAAGAATAATTTTTCGATTTAGAATATTTTTTCTACCCTTTTCCAAGGATTCAACCCTTTAGAAAACTCAGCTATGAATGAGAATAAATTTCAATTCCCAAACTATTATCTCATCGATGAACTCTTGAGCGAAGAATATCGGCTAATCCGATACACGATACATAGATGGGTCGATCTACACATCCTGATTGAAATTGAAAAAAAGCTTAAAATCACAAAGATTTCGCTGATCTAATGAAAAAGCTTAACAGCATTGGCGCATTGTTTCCTTACATCCCTACTTAATAGGAGGAATAGGATTATATCAGATCGCCTACAGGCTGATCATACAAGAATTTGATCGGAGCGACAGTGTTATGAAATTAGCCGATTGGCAAAATCTTCTCTAGTGATGCATCCGATTTATGTCTTCTGTTCGGAAGCCCACAAAAGGCTTATCTTCCTCGCTTGGCATGTGGAGAATGCATCGGTTGCTTTGGTTTGAACGAGCCTTATTACAAGCTCAGATCCCGCTGGGATGAAAAGCCGCATCGAGGATAAATGGGATTATTGTTTACTCAATAGTGCTAAAATATGGATCACATATGCCCCTATTTCAGATATCGTTATCGTTTGGATAAAAGATGAAGATAGCATCGTACAAGGCTTGATTATCGAATGAAACATGGAGGGTTTCTTCACGAACAAGACGCATACAAATAGTCTCTACATGGCTAAAAGATAGGTGAATTAGTATTTAAAAATGTCAAGATCTTTAGGGGTATCTACTCCCTATCGTCCAGGGATTTAAAGGGCTTCTATCTTGTCTAAACTCGGTGCGCTATCGCATCAGTTGGGGGAATCGGTAGATTACTACGATATAGCTTTACACTACGCAAAAGAACGTTATCAGTTTAGTAAGCTGATTGCTTCCTTCCAGATATAATAAAAAAAATAGCTAGAATGCTCACTGAGAGCAACAAAGATCAATTGATCGCTTAGCCGCCTAGAGGTCTTGAAAAATGAAGACCGTGACACTCCTGGACAGATCTCCATGATAAAACGCAACAATGTCCTTATGGTTCTGAACCTCATTCGCGAATCCTAGGTAGTCTTAATGGGTATAGGTATCGTTGGAGACTTTCCCATCATACGCCATATGATGAACCTCGAGAGAATCATCACCTATAAATACACATATGATATACACCTTTTAATCAATGGAATGAACATCATCGAGATCAATAATTTTGATTGATATTCCTTCAAATAAACTCCTTCAACAAAATAGAACATCATCTACCAGAACCAAGCTTAGCCTAGTATAGCCTCCCAGAAATACACTCAAAACAGTAAAAAGATTAAATTCGGGTATTAATCCCAGCCATACTTGATCGACAGACTCAAAACGACCTTCGAAGGTGAAGCCGTATTAGCGCAATACATGAGCATCACGAAAGAGATGGTCAAGGTAATAACTTTTGTATACCCCAGTCGAGCTCGAAGCAGTATACATCATATCGATTGTCTGCCAAGAGGTATGGCCCCCCCGCCTACAAGTTGGTAAGCAACAGCTCAGCCTTTTACTCGAAGCTATATTCCTTTTCAGAGTAAGTATGTTGCTAGACGTGAAAGAGCCTTTCATAGAGAGATAAGTCTGTGACGAAAGAAACAGGACCAAAGCCCTCCCTAATCTTAACTGTATCAGGTCCCCGATCACGTAGCATTGTAGTGTACGAGAAAGGTGTCTTTTGATCAGCAAGCGCCAGAAACCTTACAATAGCTCTTGTGCTAGGTCAAGAAGAAGGACTGGAGCGGAAACTAGAATAACCATCATAAGTGGCAATCGATAGAGTGGTTCTTAGTAAATGGAGTTACACGTATAGTCGATATCGATACGATAACTGTGTTCTTTAGGGACAAACACATCATCCACCACCAGCTCGTTTGAGTCATTCCATCGTATCCAAAGCTATTTAATATCTGCTCGATTTTGGCTTGGTCGGCAGGAAAGAGATAGAGACGGACGAGAGGCACTTCCCTATGTTCTCGGATTAGCCATCCTGCATACTCAACAGTGCTGGAATAAGGATCCACTTCAAATCAAATATAAATGAGACCAGTGAACCTCGTGTAGAAAGACGAAAACCATCCTACTATTATAGTAACCTTTATGAGGGGATCAAACAATCCTACCCCCCTGATCTGGACTTGCGCTATAGACCTATCGGACTACAAATAGAAAGATGTCCCATGACCCAGCTAGTAGCAGATGCAACCCCAAGCAACTAGATCGTTACCATATCATGGCGCGCCATCTCCTCTTAGATGCGCAGTTGTGTGAATGAATCTACCTGAAACACCCAAGTAAATGGGGTGAGTATAAATACAAAAATCCGGCCTCTCGAAAGGCTTCGATCGAAGAAGATAATAGACGACCCTCACGGTTTACCAGCTTTGCGTTTTTTCGAAGAAATGGTCAGATTTTCCGAGCTTTTTTTAAGAAATTTTTATCGATTGACTATTCTATGGTATATCGTTTTTGGATTTACTTAAAAAAAATGATTTCACTTAGCCCCTTTAAGGCTTCTACTCTTCCTTTGTCTCCATAAGGTAATATTTTGTAGGATCTTTATAAAAATCTAAACCTAATGCTTAGATCAGTTGACGAGAAGAATCAACTCATCAATCAGCTGTCTCAATACCTTTTTCTTCTCATCACCGACCACACTTGGGGAAGGTGCTCGAGCTTTTTTCGAGATCCTTTTTGACTCGGAGCTTTTTTTAAGGGTTTTTCACAGTATAGATCTTATCTATAGTTCCATAAGAATCTTACCAATAGAGGATGTCTTCTCCTTGTGCGCTATCGGACTTTTCTAAAGCTTTGAAATAGAGGATGGTCTTTTTGGGGGTAGATGTCTCCAGTACGTTTTTTTTCCGAAATTTCCTTCATCTCCAAACAGATCGATTAGATCATCTTGGATCTGAAAGGCGATGCCGGTATTTTTCCCTGTTTCATAAAGATCCATGGTATCTTCCTCATTCGCTCCGCCGAGTAATACCCCGATCTTGAGCGCTGAGCTCATTAAGGGGGCTGTCTTATAGGTGATCATCTGCATGTATTAGTCAATATTAAAGTTCCTGAGCTCATTCGAGATTGAGGTCCATCTACTGGCCTTCGTAGACCTTCACAGCCATTTCTGAGAATTCATCAAACACCTTATGGAAAATCTCAGGCTTGAAGTTTTTAAAAGTTGATAGCTCTTTATTAGCAAAAGATCCCCTGAGAGAATAGCCCGATTGAGTGCAAATATTTGGTTTACACTGAGTTTATCTCTGTATAGGGGGGATTTGTTCATGATATCGTCATGAATCAAGGTAAAGCTATGAAAAAATTCTAACACCAAATCCGGATTAAGAACCTGTGCAATATAATCTTGAAATATTTGAGTGTTCATTAGGCATAGGATAAGACGGGCACGCTTACCTCCTAAAGAGAGTACATGGTTGATCTGATATATAGAGCTCATTGGATGGATTATCAAAACGACGGTCTTAGATATCTTACTCGATAAAGCTTTGCTAAGGCACGTAGAGTTTCTATTTTTATAAGATAGGGTATTTAGGGTTATTCTGGTACAGTGTCTTTAAAAAAAAAATATGTTTTTATCGTTATATATTTTGGTTCTTATAAAAAAAATTAAATTCCTATATATAATCAGTTCAATATTATATATATAAGACTTCATTTATTTTATTATTTTCAAAGTCTGGTAGGAAAGTGGTTAGGGTTATAAATTCTTCCAACCTTGCATCGTATATAGGGACCGTCTCCTGATAAGATTCTTATAAGCCACAATCTCGGTCGTGTCGGATAACTAATACTATATTAATCAATTCCTTTCGATATGATTTCTTCTACAAAGAGAAAAATCGTTACACAAATAAATTATATCAGTGGCCAGATCTCTCAATCCTTGTACAAATAGATGTACCTCTACCTCAGTAAAGGATATGAAATTTATACCTAATTCTTTAAGGTCTATCATAGAGTATCCAGCTACTTACTTTCTACGTATGGTCTTCTATTACTCTATAGAAGAATAACGCAGAAGATCATTATAATTATAGGATCTTTCTTCAATTATACTCTCAAAGCAAATTCTGTGTCTTTCTATAAAATACTTCATCCATTCTGAAGTAGCACCACAAGCAAGACATCCATCACGTATAATGGCTATTTAGCGAAAGCACTCATTATCTTGATTAGTTAGTGTAGCACCCAGTAATATTTCTATCGTATGTTGTCCTTCATCGCGGATTTCCTCAACAGGATATAAGCTATAGAAATTATCGTAAACAAAAAAAAAACATTATCCATCTGTTAATAGAAATAAATATTTTTAAAGACGCATTAGGATAGCATAATGCACAAAACAAGTTAAACCCATTCTGTTTGTATTTTTCACGTTAATATTTGAGCAAGAAGTCATATTAATCAATTTATTGAGGAATCAATTTTTCTACATCAACCAGATGAGGGTTTTCCTTCCAGGAGAAGAGATAGGTGAGAGAGAAGGGGCGTTGTACTTTTATTTCCATCATATAAGAGTTTTGATGTATGGTCTAATATTGTAGAGAGTCTTTCCCTCTGGAAAAGACATTGGGATCACCCAAGGCGCAGTCCCGTTCCAAATCCAATTTATAAGCTAACTGGCTTAGCGGGGATTCTCTTAAAAAGTATAAGCTAGAGTACTATAGAAAGGGAGAGAGAGAGGGCAGAATAGTAAAATGTGTGTCCATAACAAAAATGTTTAAATGTTTAATATTAGGAGAATATTGATTTATTTACAATAATAAATGAATAATAAATTATAAATAATAGTTAAATATTTAATTTTATCTTATTTTTTACTATTTATATAGTAATTATATTTTAATTAAAAATTGTGTATTATAAAACATTAAGAGCAGAAGCATCATAACCTTATAAACAAAATATTTTTAATGCAAGATACCTATCAAAAGGGGGCTTTCATATGATTCACTTATCCTCAAGGGTAGTCCCAACGAGTACAGGCGAGATATTTATAGGCGATATGTTGTTTATTTACAGGTCGATATATAGACTCCATAACTCACTGAGTCGTCAGGCTCACGCAATAGGATGATGTATTTATTTAGGCTCTTGGGTCTCTGTGGTCTCAGGTGTGCGTTGGATCGTGAAGATAGTCTTGCTCTTTGACCTTGCTCTAGTCACTCACCTGCTTTTAGCTTATCAGGAGACCAGAGGATGGGTTCTAGGTTGGAAAGTGTCCGTAACTGTGATATCATTTCTTTTATATATGGTATATTTTAGTTGATTTTCAGATACTTAATATATAAACCACACGATATCCATGCGGGGAATTTTTATCTGTATTGGGATATTTTCCTATAGGTAAATTGATGCTGTTCTGTACGGACAACGGCTTAAATTCATTCAGGTGACTTATGTAGTAATATGTTCCATCTCTAGTGATACCTAATGCTCCGGTCCATTCTTCGGTTGGGATAAACTTTTTTATTTGACGATCGTAAAACCCATAACCTTTTATAGGTCGATATCGGGTAGGATGACTTCAAAGTTTTTTCCTATTGTCAGGGATTGTTGGGCTTGCTCTAGGTTTTTGCGTAGGTATTCATGCGTTAAGTTATTTCCTACCTTGCAGATAACTTTTGAATACGCTCTCTAAAGTTGATTTCATAAGAGCTTTTAGCATTTGAGGCAGGCATGCGGATCCGCCACTCAAATCCTTCGTGGGTGGATAAGGTGATATCTTCGCCTTCTGTTAATTCAACTCTAATCAGTTATTTTCCTGGATTCTTGATATCGTTCATATCTTTGGTTAGGAAGAGTTCTTTCTTACGAAGATCGTAGACGAGCTATCTCTGGTATTTGAGCTCGGTTAATAAGGGGATATTTGGTCTTCCTGAGGAAATCATCTGGGTAATACCGAGGTATTCTTTTTGGAAGAATTATTCGTAACATACGATAAACCAGTAGAGAATTCTTGTATTTTCTGCTTGAGGTAAGTTTGAAATGTTTATGATATTTACCGTATAGCTAATGTCTAGGGCTTCCTTAAGTTTTATATCATAATATCCTTGATCGTTTTTTGTATGTATATACTTAAAAATCAGATTTTTTATACATTATATCTTCAAAAACTGACTTTTGTATTCGGAGAATACAGGGGTCTCAATGTACAAGGCGTTCTCTTGACGAATGATCTCTATTAGAGGTAAAGTAGAGCAATAATGCTTGCCCGATTTTGTCCTCAAAAAATTAAATTATCGTGTTTGACTGCAGATACTTCATACACTTGATTACCCAACTGGATTTTGATACTTCAATTAGAGATAGACCTTGCTCTTGTCTTGGTCAAGCCCAAATTGTTTGACACCCGTATAGATTGGATTGCATCTCAATTCCTTGATTAAAGTGAATATTTTTTTTTTCATTGAGATAATAAAAACCGTAGAAGCCTAAGCTAGTGATCTCAGATAATACGGTTTCGATAACAGGAAGACCGACTATAGAAGGTTTTTTGAGCCGTGTTTTTTTTTTCTTTCATGATCATCTTCTCGAACTGCCGTATAGTTACAGATTTCATTTTGGACGAATAGTTCTTATATATGCCGATAAGGGTGATAGAACAAGTGTTTGTAAAGGTTTTTTCTAATGAAAACTATATATGAAACTGTAGACTTGATTGTCTGTGTCAATGTGCTTGATTTTGAACAAAATTTGATCCTCTTGTTTGAAAGGAAAGTGGACATTTGATAGGATTTATACCCTTTTATTCAACTCAAAATTTTCTGCAAGGATACCTTATTTGGGGAGTGAATGGTCAAGAGATCTGATCAAATAAAATTTTTTTATTTAAATCATAAATCAATATATATTTTATTATATTAAAAAATAATATATATATTATATGATAATTTTATTATAATAATTCTTTCTCACTATATTATACCAAACCATTGCAGTTTACTCATCATAGATTTTACATCCAATCAAAGAAAATATAGCCAGATGATGGAACTTTTTGATGAAATACTCGATCTGGTTCGAATAATCGTCTTCTTTAAATCAACTATGTTTAAATCCTGACAGATAGGTGTCTTCATAACGATTATCTTGATAGATAAGTCCATTTTGATGGATGGTAATCAAATAATTTCCAATGGTATAGAGCGATTCGAGCTCATCCGATATTTGTATCCCAGACCCAACCCTATTACTTTTCATCACATCTTAGATATAGAACAACCTCAAGTGAAGTCGCTTTTCGTCCTTTTCTATGATGGTCCAATAGACTTTAAGTCCTCCAGAGATCTCTATCACATGAATAGAGATGTATTCCTTTTGAGAATCTTTGATGGAGGGATTATTTCTCCTACAACTTGCAAATACTTTTTTTCTTGAATCAATGGATCAACAGAAAATTTAAATTAGAGATAAACCGAATCTTCAAAATTGATGTATTCAGACTCGAGCGTCTTAAGATGAATAGAAGAGAATTTTTCCAATATATCGTTGTGATCTTATCCAACAGATCTCTTTCTCCTGTATTCAATACCGTAGTGATATCCACCGAACAGGAAATGCTTTTAATGGAAAGCACAATAAGATTAATATTACTTGTTTTAATGCTCTTGATGATATAGAAAATTTTTAATACGCTATACAAAGCCTTCAATACATTGATCTGTCTGATATGATAAGTCTCTTCTAAGATTCATTATCAATCTCAATGGTATACATCTACAGTAAATTTATTTTAAAATCACTCGAAAGAGGATACAAAATCGGATCATGCTTGAATGTAGTACTGACAAAATAAAAATTGTTTCTAGCCATCATAAAGATTATTAAAATCGATAAATCTTTTATTCAACTTTACTCTACTTCTCTCTGTATTCAATGCATTACAAGCAATCAAACTACATTTTTTATCTGATCAGACACAGTAGAATATTTTGCAAACATTCTTCTAACAAAAGGCTCTAGATCTCTTACATGGATATCTAGACCAAGAAGATTTTCATTGCCGTTATTGATATTAATATGTGAAATTGCCTATTCAATACTTTTTGAATATTTTCATCAAAAATATCCGAAACATTTTTTATCTCAGTCTTCTCAATAGAAAACCTTTTATGCTTCCGGAGGATCTTTTTTATAGTTGACCATCATGCTCCTATTGGAATCTTTATAGTAAAAAATTCCTCTTATGAACGTACCTGCAGATCTATGTATGATCATTTGATTTGAATAATTAATCGATTCGCGTACATCATTAAAAATGGTCAATAGCTCTATGTACTTCCAATAAGTGGAGCTTTCTGAGCTATACGATGAAATCTTACCACTGTATTGAGCATGACAATAGAAAACTCCTTCTACCTATCTAAAGCGAGATCAATTATCTTACCAGGTATCTGATTGGTATAAAATCCCGGATGATCCTTTGTAGATAATTCGTACCACTGAGCCTTGAAGCCAAGTCTTTATTATTAAGTATAATTTCAGTTAAATACTGTTCATAATGGATCCGATCCCAATTGAATTACAAGATTTATAATTACCGTTTTATTTGAGAATTAATTTGAGGATCTGTCTCTCTATTACGCCGTTATCTTGTCTTTATAAGATTTTCTATCCCCCTCCTAGCCTTCTCCAATTTATCCCTCATGAAAAGTTTCTCGAATGTATCAGGTGATTGAAAATAAGCTTTATTGCCGTGGATAAGGATCATTGCATCTCTCAATAGGTCTATGATTTTTGCCCATCTTATCTGCAGATCGCTCTTTTGAAGGAAATTTTTCCGAAGACTCCACTGTTCGTGCTCATCGCTAGCGCTACCCCACAAGTGGTAGAGTACATCATGAGAAGACTAGCATTCCAACAAAAGAAAGTCATTCAAAAATCTTTCCTATCAAGTCATCTAGAATTAAAATAAATGACGGGATTTAAGGTTTTATCTACTTAAATACCAAGGGCCTTCAATCGTCTATGCTAGAATACAAAAAAGAATAAAATAACTAGTAGATAATCTGAATATAAACTGATTTCAATCAGAATATTATCATGAATGTATTACATCAGAAGATAAAAAAATAAAAGGGAGACAACCGTCAACAAAAGCGCGTTTCGATCATGATAGCTACAACTGCTTTTATTCTAGGAATAGACAAAAGTCGGTGTACATCTGGTCTGTCATTGGGAATTGCCAGAAAGCATAAAAAGCTACTTACAAGAGGTAGAGATAGGCATAATGCTTACGGGTTTTTACTGTACAACGGACGGAATATCCAAAACAAAAAAAAGAGATCTTGTTAAAGATTTTTTATACAAAAAACCTTCAAAACATCTGTCAGAAATTTTTTGATAATTATTAAATCACCATTAAGAAACACCTTGTCTCTCCTCTTAAGTTTTACGTATCATTTTTTATCCTGCGCTATAAATAGAAAAAATCTGATGTATTTCAGATCATCGGACATCTGGAACACTCAAAAATATTGCAATCCATAAAAAAAAGTCTGTGTAAATATCCAACTCAAATATTTAGTACGGCAGATAAACACGCTACGTTTTAAAAAAAGCGTCACAACGACGTTTACTGGATCAACTCCTATCCAAATACGCCCAAGTCTTACATATCCCTGTAGAGATTCTATTTTATAAATTATTCAAATTTTGAATTTATTCAATCAATTAATTATAGAAGTAAATAGAATAACTTCATAAGAAATAACTCATCAATTACGAAAAATCTGCCTAAAACCTCCATTTCCCCATCCCAAGGGACAATCGCTAAATAAGAAGTCTATTCTGGAAAGCATGAAGAAAAATACAAATACAACGATATGAAAGTTTCAAACGTTCGTCTACTATGTTACAAAAAATCGATGCGGGAGTCGATTGTTACTAAGGTATTTTATAGAAAAAAAAATCAGCTTCATGTGGCCAGTTTGATATCTACCCGAGAGGAAATCCTATCAATTTAAAGGAGCTCTTCTATACACTACATGCCTTACTTGAAAGAGGACCTCAAGATGTTGAAGATCTCTTACTAAATTTACATTCTTATCTCCAAGGAGAGGGTCAAAACAGAACTCTCCAAATGGATGGAAAAGTGAAAGATAAAAATAACAGACCTTAATCAGATTTCTCTATGATAGATTATCCCCGCATCGTATTTATGGGCACCACAGATTTTGCTGTAGTTTCTTTAAAAAAACTTCTAACACATCGGTATACCGTCGTAGGCGTTGTCACTACCCCTGATAATCTAACCGGAAGAGGGCAAAAAATCACCGAATCTCCTATTAAAAAATTTGCATCAGCTCAGGGATTACCACTTTTGCAACCGAAAAATCTCAAAGCACCCGATTTTCTAACAGCCTTGAGTACATGGCAGGCAGATATCCAGATTATCGTAGCTTTTCGCATGTTACCCAAACAAGTATGGACTTTACCCCCCTTAGGTACCTTCAATCTACATGCCTCACTACTACCTGAATACCGTGGTGCAGCCCCGATACATTGGGCTGTGATCAATGGCGAAACCGAAACAGGTTTGACCACCTTTCTCCTCGACGAACAGATCGACACTGGAAAGATTCTATTGCAAAAAAAGACCGCTATTGATGCACAAGAGACCGCTGGAGCACTTCAAGATCGTTTAGCAGAGATGGGTGCTGATTTAGTCATAGAGACTATCGAATGCTTTACACAAAATACCATTCAACCTATCCCACAGCCTTCAAAAACTCTCCTAAAACCTGCACCTAAAATATCTCGTGAAGATTGCCGTATCAATTGGAAAGCCCATCTGAACGCTATTTTCAACAAGATTCGTGGTTTAAGTCCCAATCCTACCGCTTGGGCTTTATTATCTTCAACATCGGGCGAGCCTATACCTTTCAAAATCTATCGTACCGAGTCCATCAAACAAAAACATCGTGATCCGATTGGAAAACTACTAATTACCTCATCAGAAATGAAAGTAGCTGTCGAAGGTGGTTATCTATCCATCACCGAGATACAAATAGCCGGAAAGAGACGGATGTGTATTAGAAAATTTATCAACGGCCTGAAGGAAAAATCACTACTGAAAATTTACTGAGTAACTTTTTTTTAAAAAAATTGAACCAATATAAAAAATTCAAACAAAAAGGTTATTTTAGGTCTAAATTTTTTTTTTCTCTCGACTAAAACTTGTATTATATGCTTTAAATCCTATATTTGTTCGTGTTTCTCAATCGAAACGTTTTTTGTTAAAAAAAATTTTTAATTATGAACAAAACGGAATTGATCGATACTATAGCTGAAAAAGCTGGAATATCAAAAGTGGCAGCTAAAAATGCAATGGAAGCTTTTACTTCAGCTATTATTCAATCTCTATCTCAAGGAGATAGAGTGACTATAGTAGATTTTGGTACATTTTTTTCTACCGAGAGAGGGGAAAGATTTGGAATAAATCCTCAAACACGTCAAAAACTAAAAATTGCTGCAAGGACTGTGGTCAAATTCAAACCAGGATCTAAGTTTTCCGAGACTGTAGATATGACTAAAAAAAAGAAATAATAAATTTATGTTTTAAAGGTCATCTATAGAAAGCCCTAATCGGCTTTCTTTCTTTCTAAGGTGAATACCTTTTCAATTGCCACTCCTTTCCTTCAAGTATATAGCAGAGTCTGTCATGCAAACGATCTGGACGGCCTTGCCAGAATTCGATCTCATAAGGTTGCACTAGATACCCTCCCCAAAAAGTAGGACACTCAAGAGGATGGGTCTCAAAATAAATCTTCCAAATTTCAAATTTCTCCTCCAAATAAGCTCTGGAAGGGATTACCTGACTTTGTTCAGAAGACCAAGCCCCAATTTGACTATTTCTTGGTCTTTGAACAAAGTACTCATTCGAATGTTTTTCTGAGAGTTTACTAGCCCGTCCTTTGACGATCACCTGCTGCTGCACATCAGGCCAAAAAAAAGAAAGGCATACGCGCGCATCTCGTGCCATAGCTTGACCTTTCCTACTGCGATGATGGGTATAAAACACAAAACCCTCTACACTATAACCCTTGAGTAAAACTACTCGTGTTTCAGGTGCCCCATCCTGACCTATTGTAGAGAGCGACATGGCGTTGGCTTCCGGAAGACCTCCAACACGTTCTGCTTCTTGGAACCACCTGTGAAATAATTCCAAAGGATCTAGTGGCACATCGGACTCTAATAAACGATCTTTTGCATAAACTTTCCGGTAAGCACTTAGATCTCGATCCATTCAGACAATTTTTATACCTTTATAGATTAAGACAATTTTCTTGTGAAGGCAAAGGTACCATCTATAATGATATATTTTGATATCAAATCCTATCTTGAATGATCTGCATCTCAATAGAATGGTCATTTTACTGATAGAATATAGACAAGGAGGCTCGATAGGTTTTATAGCAAACAAATCGTAACATTTCTGTGTCGATAAATTAGTTCCTATACTCAAAGTAAACTTCCCCGTATACGAAGGAGGACCTGTAGACCAAGATAGTATCTACTACCTATATAACCTCGACCGGATCTCATCAGCAACAGCAAGGAGATCTATGAGGTCTTATATTGGGCAGGTTCGTACGAAGATGTGCGAATGGGTATCAATATCCACAATATCAATGCTGACGAAATTCAGTTTTATCTGGGATATTCTAAATGGGATACCGGACAACTAAAAAGAGAACTTCACCACTACGTCTAGATCCCGATAGAAGATAAGATCAATGTCTTCAAAAATTAGAGGGAGGATCTATAGAGGAATCAACTCAGAAAATTTTAGGGGGCTTTTCGGTCTGAATCAACGAACCAAACAATCCCACACTCAACTAAGACCGACCATCTATAGAGGCCTTTGCTCTACTAAAGACTCCATCAGAAGCTTCATTTCCAGCAGCTATCCACCGATGCAAAGTTTGGAAAATCTCTTTTGAGATAACAACTTCATAGATTTTTTTTCGATATGAATGCACAGAACGGATGCCCAAGTCGATAAAAAGAAATACCTCATCAGCTGCCTGCAATTCATAAGGAAAAATTTCTCTTTCGGAGATGGTACGGCCTTCAAGATGGCTTAGGTACTCGATAAATTTCTACCATGCTACAGTTTTTTCGTAGCCTTCTTTTATCTTCGGAGTATATATCTCGTTCGATTTAATCAGGGAAATGTGTACTCGCATGTACGGACGACTTTATTTTGATTATTGACCAGGATCACATCATCCCAATAATGTTTCTTGGTATATTTTGCAGCCAAATGCAGTTCGTAAGGTATGGAAATATTAGCTAATCAAGAGCCGCGGCGTGAGCTTATATTTTTTAAAAAGGTGGATATAGCAAGACTCATCATCCCAAAAAAATGATCACATGTACTAGTGAAGGGCTTATCTAAAAACAAACTTCTATATTGGTTTTAAAAATGAAAATAATATAAGTTCTTCGTGAAGAAAAAATTACTTTTCAAAACATTGAGTACTTGACTTTTTAAATACTATGGATTGAAATGCATTGGGATAACCATACGAAAGATACGAATCGAAGCCATCAATTGAAAACAATGATCTTCCCAAAACAATATATTACCATCTTTAACCATGATGCGTTCGATCAAAAATATCGATCGTAAATGGTTAATGAAAAATAACACCTCCGTTTCTAGATAAAGTTCACCTTTGTAATTGATCTGCTTCATAGGTTGTTTCAATTTAAATCATCTCAAAAAATACTACCATTCTCCCAACTTCCTATAATTTTATTAAACCTTTGGATTTGATTTTTCCAACACATTTTGTATTGCTTCATCTCATCGGAATCTGAAAAATCGGTGACAACCAGAGAGACATCACCGATGAGCTCATCCAGATCAATCAAGAGTTCAAAGTAATATTTAGTACTTTAATCCTCTTCCCACCTAAATCGTAAATGATGATCTTGTTTGTTTCGGATCAAAAAGTCTTCTTCCTCACTCCCATCCCAGAGAAAGCTATATTTCTCCTCCCTGACATTGACATCATCGGAAAAAAAATCAGACAAGTTAGAATGCAAGAGATATAACTTTACAAAATATTAGGATAATGATGGATCATGAATTCCAATTCATGACTTTTCATGGGTGGTTATTATTTTCCTTAATTTGTTGAGGTTGCAAGATAGAAAAAATGGACTGTTGAAGGGAAAATTATCCTTGTAACCAATATAAAATACTATTTTATGATGAATTTTATCTAAAATAGAGCAACAAGAAGTCCTATAGAAACATCGTACGAATGGTACTAGATGCCTTCATTATTCAATCTTTCAGCATTTTCAACCATTTTGAGCGCATTGATCATTTCCTGAATACGGCCATTCATGAATTCTTCGAGAGCATAGATCGACTTATTAATGCGATGATCTGTCAATCGGCCTTGAGGATAATTGTAGGTACGGATCTTGGCCGAACGATCTCCAGTAGAAACCAAAGATTTTCTCTCACAGGCTCGCTGCTCTGCTAAACGGTCCAATTCAAGTTGGTAGACGCGCGAACGCAAGACGGTCATGGCTTTTGCAAAATTTTTATGTTGTGAACGCTCTTCCTGGCATTCTACAACTATCCCAGTAGGGATATGAGTCAAACGTACAGCTGACTCGGTTTTGTTTACATGTTGTCCCCCTGCTCCACTGGATCGAAAAGTATCTCTTTTGATATCGGCTAGATTGATTTCAATATCCACCGCTTCGGCTTCAGGTAATACTGCCACAGTAATCGCTGAAGTATGTAGCCGGCCTTTTGATTCGGTTTGCGGAACACGTTGTACCCGATGTACTCCCGACTCGAATTTCAAAGCCCCATAAACACCTATGCCGTGTACACCAAGGATAACTTCTTTGTAACCTCTGATTGCTCCTCCTTGCGCATTGAGGATCTCAAAAGACCAACTAGCTTCCTTAAAATACATCGTGTACATCCGCAACATATCTTCTACAAAGATACAGGCTTCATCGCCCCCGGTACCTGCACGTAATTCTACGATGGCACTTTTATCATCTTGAGGATCTTTAGGAATCAACAAGAGTCGGACCTCATCCTCGATCCGAGCCAAAACCATTAAGGCATGGTTCTTTTCTTCTCGAGCTATTGCCCACATCTCGCCATAGTCTTTCATAGCCAATATATCATCGGCCTCTTGGATGATTTCTTTCTGATTCTGATAGGCTTGGAAAGCTTGTACAACTTTTTCCAATTCCTTATATTGACGAGAGAGCATTGCATACTTTTTCTGATCGGCAATGACATCAGGCTGAATGATCAGATCGGTAATCTCATCAAATCGTTGCTGCATAGCTTGTAATTTTTTTATCAATGCAGCTTCCTTCATAAGTTTTTTCTTTGGTCGGTCAAAGATAATGCCTTTCTCTTCATAAACGATTCGGTAGACTTTTCGGTACATTTTCGCTATCTAGCTACCCTTGTAACGAAGAAATTACACAGTATAAAATGCATTTAAGAAATTCAGAGAAAATTAAGAAAGTATTATAAATTATTAGAGTTTCTATGGTTATCATAAATGGTAATGATGTTTACTTGATCCTCAGATATTTGATGAAATATTGAGGTATATTTTGTAATGAGATAGTTCATGTTATCGACGCTACACAATTTCTCTAAACGGAGCACTTTCATGATAATCCTATCTTTTCACTCCTATGAAATAGCTCAATTACCTTATCATCGGTCAAGGTCTTTTAGGAATCTACTTTGCATTGGAATGTTTGTAAAATGCTTACTCTTTTCGTCTGGTTGATCAAGGAGCATCAAAAACTTCAGAGGGGCCGACGATCTTTTCAAGCCGGTTGAATTGAAGCGCTTCAAAGGTGTATAGCGTGCTGCTAAACTTCTTCAGCAATTACACAGTAGTTTCGAGACGGATTTGAAAATTTTTTAGGCGGGGACTATCATCAGTACTTGCCTCTCTAGTGGATTTTTCAGAGTGAGGGGGAAGGTCTCATCTGGAGCTATAAGGTTATTGACGATCCGTCATTTAAAAAAATTTTAAATCCTAATATTTAAAAAATCCTTATCCTTTCATCTGTTTCATTTACGGCTTAGAATGGGCAAACACTCCGGACGGATCTCCCTGTTCGAATAGCTCGAAGACTTCAAAAACCATCTGATCCAACAAGGTGTATTTATCACTGAACGCTTTGATCATGCATTCGTTTTCTTTGTAGAAGAATATGCATGTTATCAAGAATTCTATTACCATCACATCGTCTTTTGCAAAGACTAACACCTCAAGGAAAATATTTTTTTCAACGAATTACCCTTGATAGGGAACAAAGGGGAAATTCTCCAAATTCAAGTACCTGGCATCAGTCTTGATACCATCATATAATCAAAAGTGTTCCCCCCCCCTTGTAAGCGACAAATATTTGGTCGGAGCTATATACGGACGTGACGAGATCGCCTCAAAACCTACTGAAAAGGCTCTAGCCACACTTTTAGCTAAACTTGAAAGGTTTTTCTCTGGAAGATTTGAATTTAATGCTCATCAAGTGGGCATTCGCCCTACAGTGGTCAAACAGAGTAGGCCTTTAGTAGGCTGGCATGCTGAGCATCCTTCACTGACCATATTGAATAGGTTGGGGTCGCATGGAACACTACTGAGACACCAATGGATAACCCGCTTGCTCTTTGAATACCTCGAGTACGGGGACACCGACCTACCCCAAGAGTTAGACATCAAACGCTTCTAAGCATATACTCAAATGAGGCATCCTTGATCAATCAAAAACTTCAAACCTTCCCCTCTCTGAAATAAGCAACAATCTTTTCGGCACGGCTACGTCCCACGATACTTTCCAATGCTTTGAACGAGGATTCTCGGATTTGCTTCAACGATTTAAAATGTCTCAAAAGAGTAGTGATTGTCTTCTCTCCTATACCAGAGACAAAACCGATCTCAGTACTCAGACTCTGCTTGCTACGTCGATCACGGTGGTGCAAAAGGCTAAAGCGATGGGCTTCATTACGCAGGTATTGAATGAGTTTTAGGGTTTCGGAATTTTTATCCAGGTATAGGGGAATCGGATCATCTGGAAAAAAGATTTCTTCCAAGCGTTTGGCAATACTCAATATGGCGATCTTTCCTTGCAAGTCAAGGGATTTAAGACTTTTAAACGCTGCATTCAATTGGCCCTTTCCCCCATCGATGACGATGAGTTGAGGTAGGGATTCGCCTGTATCCAACAGACGCTTGTAACGCCGATAGACTACTTCCTGGATCGTAGCAAAATCATTTGACCCTTCGACAGTTTTCACATTAAACTTGCGATAGTCCTTTTTGTTCGGCTTGCCATCTTTAAAGACCACACAGGCAGAGGTAGATTGTGCTCCTTGGATATTAGAGTTATCAAAGCATTCGATATGGTGAGGCTCTTCAGGAAGTCGGAGATCAGCCTTAGCCTGTTGCATAAGGCGATTAGTTTGCATATCAGGATCTATCAAATTAATCTGCTTGAGACGTTCTTGATGATAATACCGTGCATGACGTTCAGAGAGCTCAATGATTTTTCGCTTATTACCAATCTTAAACACAGTGATCTTCACTCCAGGGATCTTAAGCTCTAAGGGCATGGGTAGATAGATCTCCTTAGAGGTTAATTGGAAGCGATCACGGATCTGCATGATGGCTGCCTCCAATAGCGTTTCATCGGTCTCGTCTAGTTTTTTTGCTAATTCTGAGGTGTAAGATTGCACTATGGCACCTTTAATTACCTTCAGAAAGTTTACATAGGCAGCATCCTCGTCACTGACGATAGTGAAAATATCTACATTCTCAATAGATGGGTTGATCACGGTAGAGCGGGCTTGATACTGTGTTAATCGAGCAATCTTCTCCTTGATTTTTTGAGCCCCCTCAAAATAGAGGGCTTGAGCCAACGCATCCATACGCTCACGCAGTATACGTAAGGGTTCTTGAAAATTTCCCCGAATGATACGCCGAACAAACTTGATATCCTCCTGATAATCTGATTCGGACTGCAAGCCTTCACAAGGTCCTTTACAATTTTTGATATGATATTCCAAGCAGACTTTGTATTTTCCAGTCTGGATTTTCTCAGGACTGAGATCAAACCGACAACTGCGTAGAGGGTGTAATTCAGTGATCAACTCTAGGAGTCCCTGAGCCGTCTTGACTGAGGTATAGGGCCCATAATATTCTGAACCATCTTTGATCAACTGGCGTGTGAGAAAAACCCTAGGGAAGAGCTCATTCTTGATACAAATCCAAGGATAACTTTTATCATCTTTAAGCCGGATATTATAAGGCGGAGAATGCTTTTTGATTAAGCTGTTTTCAAGTAGCAAGGCGTCATATTCATTGTCGACGACGAGGTATTCGATCCGTGCGATTTTATTCACCAGGGCTCGCATCTTTCCCGAAGAGTGATTTTTATGAAAATAATAGGATACCCTCTTTTTCAAGTCCTTAGCCTTTCCGATGTACAAGATCCGACCTACTCTATCGTAATATTGATATACTCCAGCAACCGTGGGTAAGTCCTTAAGCTGTGATTCGATTTGGGTATTCATCATTAAAATGGATGGACGGGGATTAATTTTATTTCGTCAGCAATATAGACCAGAAATCCTTTAGCCATGGGCCGGCCCATGGCTAAAATCGCCTTCATATACGCATTGAGTTGCTCGAAATGGGCCTCGAGTGTTGAGCCGGTTTTATACTCGATCACCACAATTTCTTCAGGAAAGAAGATCACCCGGTCAGGCCTCAGAAGTTTTCCTTGGAAAAGGAGTTCACGCTCAAAAAAAACACGATATCCAGGTCGGTAACAATCCCGCAACTCAGGGTGATGGATCACCATCAAAAGCTTTTTTTTCAAAGTCAGGCGCTCGCGATCGCTTAGGTTGTTCTCAGTGCACAATTTTTGTAAGGCCTGCTCTAGGTCCGAAGCGAAACGGATCATCGAGAACGCTTTGTGCACGAGATTACCACTCGAACGTACCACTGTACCGTTTTCCTTTCGAACTTCAAAAATAACCGGATTGATCGACACACGATCTTGCCAAGGTTCTGAAATCCAAGGAATAGACTCGTGATGTAAAGACTTTTTATCACCTGAATAAACCCACTTTTGAGGTGTTCCAAAACTGTATTGTTGTCGGCTAATCTCCCAAAGCTTTTCTTGTCGGAGATAGTATCTAAGATAGAAGGCGATCGTCTCATCTTTGCTCTTTTCATCACGGGTCAAGATGATCAATTGCTCGATAGCCCGGGTCGTAGCTACGTATAGAAGATTTAAGTTGTCAAAACGAATTTTAGCAGCATGATTTTCATAAAGTGTACCAGCTGCGCCATCTATTCGTTTCATAAATGACCTGATCCCCACATGAAAGGTATCAAATCTATTGAATATCTGCGGATTGATATCGATCCAGGCACTGGAATTTTTTTCCCTAAAGGCTGGCCAATCGGCAAAGGCGAGAAGCACCACAGGAAATTGTAAGCCTTTGGACTTATGGATCGTCATGATACGGATAGCATCGAGATCCTCTGAAAAAATGATACTTTCTTTATCCTTCCTATCCTCCCAATGTTCTAAAAATTTGGGAATGGAATTCCCAAGTTTTTGCATGCTCTGATGAACGAAATCTAGAAAAAATTGCAAGGCTGCAGTATGTACGCCATCAGCCAGGTGAAATATTCGGATGAACGTCTCAGTCAAGTCATATAGCGATAGAATATACCAGGATGGCCCTTCGAATGATAATCCATGTGCGCCGAGTCTTTCAAAAAAGGTATCCAAGGGCAAAGAGATCATCTCCAAAAGGAAATCATGAACCGCAACCGATACAATGATCCGATTGTTCTGTACGAGTAAGAGGAGCCAAGCAACTCGTGTCTGCCGGTCGTCTGGGGTAGCAAGGATCTGAAACAAGCCGATGAGCAATTGCACAGGCCAAGCATGCTTTAAGAGCAAAGATTCAGAGGAGCAAAAGGCGATCTGATCCCGACTCAATGCCTGTGCTAAAAAAAAACCGTCTTCATTACTCCGTACCAAAATAGCGATCTCATCCAGGCGGTATCCCTGCTTTAGCAAGGTCTCGATTCGCATTTTGAGCAACTGATAAGTCTGTTCGGGATAAGTCGTAGAATTCCCATCCAGGAAATTTAACTCGACATAGCCGCCAGGTTTATCTATAACCTCCTGTACAGTAGTTTCGGTATAAATCTTTCGGTAGACTGCATCATCGAACGTTTGAGCTGCTAAGGTGTAGAGGGTATTATTGAAATGAACAATCTGAGCACAACTGCGAAAATTAGTACCCAACGTATCGACCTCCTGGCGATAGGCCATAGAGGGTCGTTCGACTAAATCGATAAACTGTTCGGCCTCTCCACCCCGCCAACGATAAATCGATTGTTTGGCATCACCTACGAGTAGCACTGTACCATTTTTAGTTAGAGCGTTTTCGATCAGGGGCTGAAGATTGCGCCATTGCAAAGATGAAGTGTCTTGAAACTCATCGATGAAATAGTATTGATAACACTCGCCAAGACGCTCATAAATGTAGGGTAAGGGTTGCCCATGAAGCTCATCACTGATGAGCTTATTGAGCTCAGCATTTAGCAAGATATTTGTATCTTTTTTCAAAGTTTCGAATACCTCTATGAGTTGGTGGATCACTGCCAAAACAGTGAGATTATTCAAAAGTAATTGATCCAGAAGATAGGCAGGGATCTTTTCAAAATAGGCTTCTCTAGAAGCTTGATATACTGCAATAAGCCACTCAGCCTGTGAATCAATCAGGGCTTTTTGAGATGCTTCCATACCATTGGCATAGAGGTGGCTAGTAGCTATGCTGTTTTCTAATGTCTTGTTGAAGGGTTCCTTGAAAGGCTCCTTAAAAATACTACCTATGGACAACTTTTTAAAAAAATTGGGCAAAGCCGAATAATAAAAAGATTTCCTGGAAATATTTACCTCATTCAGCTGATGGAAAAAATAGTCAGCCTGAGATTTGAAGTCCGATTTGATCTGCTGAATCCTGTTCTTTAGTAACTTATGCAATGTTAGAAAATCTTCCAGTGAATAAGCTTTAATCTTTCTCAAAGGTTGGATACTTTGTTCTTCTACGAGCAATCCGGCAATATTCATCAAGTCCCTGCTGAGATCCCAACTCTTACCTTCCTTAAGTTTCTCCAAGGAAAAGTCGATCAAGATCTGGGAGTATTTTTCCGAATCGTTTAGTCTGGAGAGGAAAACTTCTACGCTTTCTTTCAAAAGTACTTTGGCCTCCATCTCCACTTCAAAAACTTGAGAAAAGCCTAGGTCTGGGATGAAAGTTCGAATGATCTTATAGGTAAACTTATCTATCGTACTAACGGAAAAATTAGCATAATCATGTAAAATAGTCCGTAAGACTGCTTTAGCCCTATACTGCAACCGATCCGGTGTCAAGACCAAAGTTTCCGAAAGGCTGTGAGCTAAAAAATCGCTTGGATCCTGAGATACCCCATCGGCCAAAGATTTTAGACTCTGCAATATGCGCCTCTTCATCTCGCCGGCAGCCTTATTGGTAAAAGTTACAGCTAAAATGCGCTTGAAGCGATACAAATCTTCATCTTGAAGCAATACCGAGAGATATTCGTAGACCAAGGTGTAAGTCTTGCCCGATCCGGCCGATGCATTGTATATCTTTAAAGCAGCTGGGGTCAACATTCCAACAAAGATAAGGGACTAGACGATTTGAGATTAAATAAATTCTTATGAAGATCTCGGAATCTTTGAATATCTGTAAAACGTCAAAATGATCAGGTATACAGATTGGCCTGTTAAGATAAGAGCAACTTTTGATTCACTACTATTTTTGATATTTGCTAAAAATCAGAAAGATAAACTGAAAATAATTCAAGAAGGTAGGACCATGAAGGACAGGAAAACGTCCAACTTTACAGAAATCATATAACACGGGATAAAATTGATTGCCCTGGCAGAAAATATAGCCTTATTGAATAAGGGTCTAGTCTTTTTAGTAAAAAATTTTACTGAGTCAAATCTTTCACTAAAAAATATTCAAATGCAATGATTACTCCGATAGGAGGCAAAATAAAACCATAGAGCACTACAAAATCCAACAATTTCATCGCAATAGTCGGAAAAAGGACAACCACAGTAACCAAAGCACCGGAAATGATCATCACCCAAAAGGTAAAAGTATTTGGAAACACAGCTTGAAAAGCCAATCCCACCCGATAGATCGTCGGATTGGCTGTAATCCATTCAGCCAAGAGAACGGTAACAATGTTAAAAAAAAACAAGGCATCAAAGATAAATGGCCGGTTCCCCCACTCCAAATCGCTCAGAATTCAGAAAAATTCTCAACACCCAATCCATTCAAGACATCACACCACAAGCTAAAAAAGCCAGTATGGCGAGGATATCTAGTTAGTCGCTTTGGATACAATCTCATAACCGCGTTATGATATAATCAGGACGATCACAATCCAAATCAGACTATTGGGCAATGTGTTGGTGAGACTCGGTATATCAAAAGGTACACCAATAGCTGTGGTAGAGATCGTAATCATCAACCCAGCCAAGAAAGAAAACAGGATACCGTTAGCGAGATTGTATCAGATGGCCAATTTTTTATCACGGATCTTTTCTAGATGAAATTAAAGAGTGTAACGATATTTTACAATAATCTCAGCCGTCAAAAACCGCCAACTCAATACAGCTAAGAGATTTTCGATAAGAAGGCTAACGATTAGATTAAAAGCTCTCAGACTGATAGTCAGAAACAGAGGTCCGATCATGAATTCGGTATCTGCAACATGATCCCCAATATACATTCCCAAAAAAAAACTTTTCCAACCTTTCAATTTTGATTTCGGGAGGGCTTCTCTTTCAAATTCATCTTGTCTAGGTGATTCAATAATAAGTTCTTAATAACGGTTCATAAACTTCTGTTTTAATGAATCAATTGATGAAGAAGGTCTTCGACCTTTTTACAACAAAGTTCCTCCATGACCTGTTGCAATTAGATTTTCAAAATCGAAATGGATGGTATGATACCACACCTTTACTATCTAAGATTGACACTCCATACATGATGGGTCGACCCATAAAGGTAAATGCTGCAGCACTGGTCATCGTCCGAGCTATGTCAGGATCTAAACATATCCCACCATCCATCATCACGATGAGCTGGTCACGGTATTTGGTGCTAATTTTTATCAAGGATTTTATGATAGATTGGCCTGCATCGAGCTGACGGCCATCATGATTGAATACGATGATCCCATCGATACCCAAGTGGATCGCTTTTTCGACGTCCGCCCTACTGAACAGACCTTTCAGAATAAGTTTTCCTTTCCACAGCTCGCGGATCGGGTGATCTTTTCTTCATTAAGTCTTCTGGAAAAGGTCTGATTCATGAATTGACCCAAACATTTCAAATCCAATTCCTTAGGTATACAGGACTTTAAAATCTCAAAATTCGGTTACCTGTGGAACAAGTCTGTAAAGTTCAATGGGGTTTTCCCAGTATCTGTAAGATGTTTTGGGTTGATATTTTGGATGGTATGAACAGTTCATTGCGGATTTTTCTGGTAAAATATCCAAAATTCGGTACACCTGGTAGGTTCACCGGAACGGGATATTGCGCTATTTAAGTTCTTTTGATGAACTTATTTCTCAGTCTGTTTTCTATAGGATGATAAAGCTAAAACCAGGAGCACCCTTCCGTAAGCTCGCCGATGCGTTCAACTCTGCTCATCATCACGTTACTCAGAATGAAAGATATGTTGTGATCAAAAACTAATTTGGTCAGGATCTTCGGTACCTTGGATCACATTAAACCTTGTAAGCCGATAGAGGCTATACCAAAGGGAGCATCATAGATATGACCGAACAGCTTTGCACGTAGGTCCGATCCGCTGTGCTTGCTCAAATAATACGAGCAGAGCTCAAATCTCTCGAAGATCTGAAACATTTTTGTTCAAATTGACGTCATCATTGCAACCGCTGTCTAAATATTCAAAGACAAATTTTGGAATCTTTTATTGGGATTTTTTCTGAGATCCGCCACATCGAGGTACATCGGATCATAGGAGATCGGCATAATCTTATGGATGATTGGAATGCAAACGATTGAAGATGTATCAAAGTTTTTGAACTTAAGTATATCCTTTTTTCTGGTTTTAGCTCTCTGAGTGGGGTCTAATGCACTCTTGCATTGAAATGGATTTTGTTTAAATTAGCTCCGTTGAGCACCCGATAAGTATGACCAATCCTAAGTGGAATTATTTCTATCTATTGTCAACTTCTTTCTTATGAGGGATTTCTTTCAATGTGGACAAATACGCATTTATCAGTTTTGATTCGTTCAAGGCTATAGTGTTGCGATTTGTTATTACTGCTTTGTTCGTCCTTTCAAGATTTCTGATTTACAGAAGGATATTAAATTAAGGGGAAATTTGTAGTCGTAGTTTCTCATTGCTGCTTTAATGATCTAGGGGATTTTTTTTATTGCAATTCCTCGGTTTGATTTATACCTCGGCTTCATCGACGGTGATCATCATCGATTTTAAGCCGCTAGTCGTCAATGTAGTCGTTCATTTCTTTTTCAAAGAAAGTATAAGACGAAGAAATACATCGGCTAGCACCTCTCCCTGATTGGAATTACGATCATCATTTACTTTTCTAAAAAGATTGATTATTGAGGATGTTTCCTGATTTTTCTTTCGATCGTTTTCGTAGCTGTATGGGTGAAATTATCAAAAAGTCTTATAAAAAAATTCTTCAACCATCTTCACCACGATGATGATCGTACTAGGGACTGTAGTACTGTACCTTCCTTGTGCTTTTCAGTTGTGGGGGATACAAAGATCAACCTACGTAGTCTCATGGCTGTCATCTACCTAGGTATTGCTAGTTGGTTGGTTAATCATTTTTGGAAAAAAAAGGATTGGAAAAGATGGACTCGAATAAGAGTAGTTTATTTTTAGTATTAGAAGCCTATCTTTGAGATTGTCTTTGGTATTTTATTGCTCGGCGAACACCTGAGTCTTTCGATAGTTTTAGGTAGCATGTTTCTCATCCTGCTCATCGTATTGATTGTGTAGAAGAATTCAGGCAAATGAATTATAGCGGAGAAAAGTCCTTCAAAAAAATAATTTCCCAAAACAAATTGTCATCAATCTCTCATGAAAAAATGGTTCTAAGGTCTTTTGCTATAAAGCTGAGATCGTCTGAGTTGTAAAATTAAAATTTTAACCTTTGCTTAATGAATGCTGATATCATATTCAAATTATTGCTCGCCTGTCTGTATATGTTCGGCGAACATGTAACCAGATGTAAGTGTCACCTCCCTACTGTCTAGGTAGCGAAGATGTTGTTCTATCTATTTGTGCTTTTAGTAGTGTTAAAAGGGACTTTGTACTCGAAGATTCGATCATTTTTGGTGTTGATCTGTTTATTCTTTTTGGTCCGTGTGTTGATGATGATCGTTGCAGGGTTTTTTACAAGCTGGTTTCGTGGTCTGCTTTTATCGGGTATCTTGCGTTACGCTTTGGGGTATTTCAATATCGGTTAGTTTGGTATCCCCATTGTACAAACGTTTTATGGAGGTCAAGGTATACTGGTACTCATTAGGCTTCGGGGGATATTCTTTGAGAATACACTGGGATTCTTGCTCATCGTTTCGGATCAAGGCAAAAGGAGTCATCCACTTCGTAAATTGTCAAAGATTCCTTCTCTATACTTGATCTGACTGGGACTCCTCATTCATCTCTTCGGATTTAAAGAAGTTCTAATGGGTTACGGGTTGGGCTGAGTGTTATCTTAAGAGGGGTTGTATCCATTACTTCGGTTTTGGTATAACTTTTAGGTATGAGTAAAACATATACGTTGATACGCTATATGGCGTGGAAGAAAATTAATCTTTTACTCAGTATGTCTTTTTTTTTAAAATAGTGTGCATTATCGCAGAGAACTTACTTATCGGAGTAAGCTGGATTGGATTACTTGAACCAAATAGAATCAAAAGTACTTGCACTGATGCCGTTGTTTCCTATCACAGCTAATATCTTGATTTTTGCTACCACTACGGGAAGTCAAGACATATCACTAGAACTGATTTTGTTTACTCCGATACTTTTTTTCTTATTTACTTTTGAGAGTTAAATCGTTTTTATGAATATCCGTTTTTACTTTACCTCTTCAGTATACTTTATGCTAAACTTATAGGCCTCATGAAAATCTAAAAAGAATACCCACTGCTCATCAATTTTAGAAAACTTCAAAAAAAAACCTATGCACCCTTCTTAATTGAGGAAGATCTTTACTATTAACGAATAAAGAGACCTCTCCATATTTAGGTGAACTCCTCGATGATTTTTGTCAAAGTAGACGTATTTGATCATCAAGTTTCACTTCAGGAGGTATTACAATTGGCTAAAAAATTAAAATCGTTGGAGTACCTTTAATCACCAAGATGGATCTGCCGCTTTGTGCTCATATCGCCCAGACGATCGGCTTACCTGGCCCTCTTGTTGAGGAAGCAGTCAGGATAAGGAATAAATATGAGATGAAAGCCGCTTTGTAAAATTATCAGACGCTAATTCTTAGATTTAAACAGGTAAAACATTTTGAAGAACTTTCCTCTAGTTTGGAATAGAGCGGTTTTCCGACTATTCTTAAACCTACGGGTGATTCAGATAATAAAAAGATTTTCAAACTCAAAAACTTTAAAGAAGCAAAGAAGACCTTTGAGTAATTTAGTTGGATTATTAAGACTTCTTATGATAAGATGTTTAAATAATTCAGTGCTGAATTAATTCTGGAAGAATACATCGAAGGGGGGCATCGTAGAAGATTTCGTAGCTGGTGGTGAAGTGATGATCATAGGGGGCACCGACAAACGGATCAGGGAGCTTTTTTCTTGGAATACTTTCACATCATTCAAATCGAACTTCCCTGAAGCAATTCAGCAAGAGATCCTCAGGAGTACAGAAGCTATTGTCAAAGAATTGAGGTTTGACTATTGTGCTTTCCATCTGGAAGCAGGCTGGTGTGACAAAAAAGGATTCAAACTGATAAAATTGTCTACACACCCTAGAAGTGGTTATATCGCTTCACATCTGGTGGAGAAATCCTATGGTATCGATATGTACAAAAACCTAATCAAGATCTCTATAGGTCAGAAACCTGTGTTGAAACACACCTGCCAACATTATGTAGATATACGCTTTGTACTGGCTAAAAAAAAAGGTATTTTAATAGATTTTAAAAGGTTATTGAGCTCTGTCAACTCCCCATGGTCGAAGAGATTTCTATCGCAAAGTCATTGGGAATACGGATTAACTGTCACCTAAATATTTTATCGTTCCGATCGTGACAGGAATTATAGTCAAAATTCTCGATTACAAGCACTCTGTCGAATGATTAGAACGAACAGCGGCCATACTAAAACCTTGTGATAAATTGAAAGCGCCATCCATTCGAGAGAGTCGATATGAAAGTGATTATCGATGAGCAACTTCATCTTATTTTATCCATTTTAAACCGGTCCAAATCTATAATGATTAATAACATGATCAGTCCAACGACGATCTCTAATATCACCAACATCACTTTATTCCTAAGAATAAGGATCAACAATCGAGCACCATAGCCTATCCGAAAAAAAAACATGTACATAACACGAATAAGGATCCGATCAAAAAGTTGATCTTTTATCCATAGGACAAGATGCCTTCTATTCCACCGATGATGATTACCATATTCAAATAAACGTGTAGATTCAACAAGGTAATGGCTAAAGTATCCAGAACTATCTTTCTTAATAGTTGACATAACCTATTTACCCTCATAAATATCTATATAAATCGAAGAGGATAAAGAACTTTTAAAGGAATAATTCGCATACCAAAATAGAAAAATACACCCATTTGTAGCAAGTAAAACCATGGTCAAAATGCTGTTACTGATCAAATTTACAATACCCAATATCACTACAGTCATCAAGATAATATCACACAGAGAATAAATTAGAACAATGAAAAAAATATTTTATTTCACTATACCCTACTTCAAGATAAAAATATTTTATTCTTCTATTGCTGATATCAGACTACCGGATAATAAAGAATCTTTTATTATCTCATGAATGTCTATAAAAATATCCTATATAATTTTCAAAAAAAGAAATCCATCAAGAGTTTGCACTGGATCAAATGGATTATAAATTTTTCTATCAGAACAAACTAGTCCTAAAGTATCAACAGGATCAAATTTTCCAACTTATAATTCTCCTTCAAAAATTCGAATGAAGCTTCCGATCCGAAATCACCATAGCAGCACCTAGAGAAGATTCTAACGGAAAGGTACTCATCCGAATCTTAAAATCTTTGAAATAGTAAGCCATGAGCTTAAAAAAGGTATAGTAGCTGGTAAAGCCCCATCGATATAAATCTTCTTGATAGCCGTATCACTCAGAGCCATCTATATAGTTTTCAATTGAAGCCGAATCAACTCGATCATCAACTGGTGAAAAACCGTCTCAAAATCCGGGAAAGAAGCCCAATCAGTCTGGAACGCCTTATCATGCTTGATTCCAATACTCTCAAAATTGAAATAATTTTCATCTCTCTGGATCAAAATGAATGTCGCGATGATACCTCTAAACTTTCCCATAAAACACTTCAATACTTTGAATATTAGTCCATTATTCATTCCCAATAAAAAACTGTACCGACTTGAGCGGAATCCAATCGATCTTTATATAATTTAAATAATTATCCATCAATTCATCCGATGTGAGCCGTCTCGTTCCAAATAAATTCAAAAAGAAACTCTAAGTATTCATGGAAATTAATAAAAACGGTTTTCGTTCGATCAGAAGCAAAGGTAACAAAGCCAAAAAACTGTCATGTATACCTCTCCACTGATCTTCATCTTTTTACCCAAATAATCTATATTGATTCTGGTATGGGTCGATATGATGAGAGCCAACTTCTCAACAACGACCTCCTGGTAAACCTAATCGTGATAACGATGTTTTGGATAACTCCACAAAGCTGAATGAGGATCGAAACTCGTATAGTCAGTCACAGGGATACCCTTGAAAAGGTAGGATAAGTACTGTAGAAAATGTAGGGAATACCTGATATGTTAAAAAACAGCAGAATACCTTTTCTTCAATCAATAAAGTTGAATACCTGAATTGAACATCCCAAACTACAGTAAACCGGTCTCTCTACAGAAAACGAAAGCGGATCTCCATAAGCCTCATAAAACATCGCATTAAGACCTTCAGGCAAAGGCTTAGTATAATAATAAAACGATATAATCACTTTCCAGTGAACATCCAAATGGACAAAACTCTCACTGTAAGTAGAAAAATCGATCGTCTTGATAATAAATTTTTCCAAGTTCAAAATCTCCTGAAAACGTTCCTTGAGCCCAACCCTGAAGCATTTCTAAATCCTCTGTGGGTTGATGACCATTCTCATCTTCAATCTCATTCAAACGAATATACTCCCGATGTGCCTCTTGATAATCCTCATCAAAAAGGAAAAATTTTTTATTAGTCTTTCCGATGTCGAATACAGCTATTGTATTGATATTATCTATCTTTTCAAATGTTACAAAGTCGTAGTGATGGAATGTCTCCCTCTCTTTCAGATCAAATACTCACGAATCTTCAGCCCTCTATAGGAACCGATAGAATCCAATACAAAACCCCGACCCACCTCCGCGCTTCGTAAACCAAAGGTTATACATTGGTACGATAAGCCCCTTAAAGAATCTCTTGTTCCAGAATAACGTCCAAAGTCTGCTGTGCTGATTCTAACGCTTTTCAGTCGATCAATAATGCCTGGTCATAAACGATACTGGCTACCTCAAGAGATTACAAAAGATCTTCCAAAAAATCCTTCAGATTATGACTCACATCGATCATCCAGGCCAAAAGTATATTTTGAGGATTGTTTTGCATACCATATACCAACTCGTTGAAAATCAAAAATAATATATATGATTTGATAGGCTCCACTATTAAATCATCATTCCCGTATTTGCTATCATTAAAATGAAAACCGCTCAATCAGAATCTCAACATCAAGATACCTAAGATCTGCTCGATATTGGTATTGGGTGAGTGATACCCAAAGTCGACCATACAAAAAATATTCTCGCCATAGCCCTCAGTCAGTATTAAGAAAATACCCCAATCCTATATGACCATGCTATAAAAGTAAAGATCATAAGGCTTGTACTCGATAAAAAGATTCCAACCATCAGATAAGGTCTAATGGATCTAACAAAGAATCTCTTAGGTGTTTTGCAAAGCTTTTTGAAAATGAGTTTATCCAGAGAAGGAAGCCCATCAGCCAACCAAACCGTTAAACTTTTCGATCCCAACTAGTCCACCAGAGCCATTACCTCAAGGTTATGTTGTACGGATTGATCCATCACAATCTAACTGAGATAGCTCAATAAACCGAATTGACAACTTTTTTTTTACAGCTGGCTGGGTCTTGAAAGGTATTAGAATTCATCGCATCGAAGCGGATGCTATACGAAATAGACCGTTCTCTGATCTACTGTAGATCATTATAAAACATCATGGGATATGCAAAAAAAACACCGCAACCAAAGCATTGAGCCGATGCAGGATACCTAATGTAATCTAATTTTCATTCCAAAGAAATCGCCTCGATTCTATAAGAAAATCGACCGAAACGAGTCCATCCAACACCAAAAGCCCAACTAGGTATAACTATTTAAAAGTTTAAAATATTATAAAGAATATCAGAAAGTACACAATCCTTGTTTTGAAGATCTTTCGACAAGAAATTAAAAGCATTTTAATAGATAAATTAACCACTCTTATTGATCTCTGAGATCCGATCCTTCTCGATTTTCATAGCAAAGACATTTTTTAGTCTCATTGAAACCTCAACGAGGAAAGGCAACAGCTATACCCTCATCGACATTGAACATATTGCCAGTACTCTTATTCAAAATCGCGACAAAAGCAAAGACTGCTTTTTGTCGATATCTTGAAATAAGATGATCTCGTATAGGAGGTTTCTCTTGGTATAATACTCAGGTAATTTATCCACAGTGATGCCGTAAGCTTCAGCACGTCCATTAGCCTAATCACCTTACCAAATATTGCTACCGAAGATCACTGCATCAGGATTGATCGTATTGATATAGATTTTCTCCAGAACCACCTCAGCAGCCAAAAACTGGCTCATATGCTGTTGGGTCGCCTTGGCCGTACCATAACCGATGTTATTCGGGCCAAAAACTAAACCATTTTTCTAGTAATATGGATCAGATCTCAACCTAAACCTTGCTTGTAAAGGAATGCTATATCCTGTTTAGATAATTCAAACTAGGATTTCATAAGTATATCTTGGAGTAAAGCCCAATCTTTTCTCGAAGTATCTTCCACTAGTTTAGATAATAAACAAACCAGTAGTGTATACGACGATATTCAGTCCGCAAAAATCCAAACACACCTTCTCATAATTAGCCGCTATCAACGTCGGATTAGGCACATCATAAACAGTCCAGATAGCAACATCTTTAGGATAGCTGCTATGGACCTCTTTTAAACGACTTTCGATAATATCCATCAATACGACATTGTTTCATTCAGTAACCAATTAATCGATAATAGCTCTGCCGATCTCACCAACAATACAGGTAATCAATGCTATCCTATCGGCCAATACTTTAGGGTTGGCCAAGCATTTCAATTTGTCCTCTTCGAGCGAACAATATTCGATATCAAAAGCCGCTTATTTGGACAATGCAGTATACTAGCTGATGGCATCTGCCCCACGTATGACATGGATCCCATTGATGTAAAACTTGGCAGCAACGCGGACAAGTCTTTATATTCTTGGCAAAGCTGAACATCCTCTATCTCCTAAATAGAGGAGAATGACTGGATCAGGATCACGCATGGCCGAACTATCCGAACGCTTACAACTTTCGTAATAAGCACTATAGATTTTACAATATGATTCAAATATAGATCTTAAATTTTTTAAAATCATCATAATATAAAAAATATTTTTATAAAAATCAAATAATAAGATCAAGGATTGAATTTTCATACGTAAGAAATGATCCGGACAGGAAATACCCATCGCATCCAATCACTCAAGGTTATAGCTGTTGATAAATTCTAAGGCCACATCATCATCGGTAAAATGGCTGATCATCCTGCTTTCAGAAGCGAATATCTCCCTAAGCACAGAAGACAATACAGCGGATTTTTTAAGCCTTTCTTTTTTTTGTCAAACTTTGGATTTTCAGTTCTCTGAAAACTTTCCCCTGATAATGAGGTTTTTCAATAATCTACTCAAAAGTCCGCTCTATGACCTTCAAAGTGTTGAGATAATATTGATATAACGCTATTCACCAAGTGAATAACCTGAGTACCTAATACAACACCCCAGCTGTTGGGATACTTCTCTAAATATTTTTCCATCTGCAAACTCATGTCAAAGCCAGTCATTTGTCAAGGGATCCATCCTATGGTACCCTCATATCTCTTGAGTGAAGTATTGAGCATCTTTTGCAGTAGCTATGACGATCAGGGAATCAGAATATAAGTGATCGATGTTATTTGAATGGAAAAATGCCATGCAAAGAAGTCTCGACAGAAGGAGCTCTACTACCAGTATTAAAAATGTAATAGTTAACTAAGTCGACCATCCGATTTTCATTCTCCAACCCTCCATATACTTTTTTTTCAGGTTCCTCAACTTTTCAGTATAGAGACCCCTCAATATCTGCATGAGTCAAAATACCCAAATTCCATCCAAAACCTTTAACCTATAGCACTTCAACCAACTCATCAAGTAAGCAGGTCTTTTCCTACCGTCTTGCAACTGGGTATTACCAGTACTATAATTAATGATACATAGATTAGCCCCCATGAGGTTTGACCGATATAAAAAAAAGAGCCACCTAATTATCTTCCATTTCAATAGTTTTCTGATCATCCCATAGAGAGTAGACAAATTTAAATGATTTTGGTTTTATGTGATTCTACATTAGAAAAAATTAAACCTCCATATAATCAATGTACAAAATTTTCTCTCAACGAAAAATCAAGTTTGATCCATCGGACGTCACAACTCATTCAAAAGAATGGTCGTAGCCATGGGTACATTCAAACTCTCCACAGTAGAACCAGGATACAATCTCTGGATATTTACCTTGTAGATAAAGTAGTTTGCAAAGCCGAAAAAATCTTATGATGCTCAGCTCCCATCAAGAGGATACCAACCGGATGGAAAAATAACAATATACAGATACTTAAACCAGCAAGGATAGATAGGTAAAGGAGTCCATCGAAGCTTGGATCACCTTTGGATTATACACATCTACGGTATAAGGAAAAGACAAGACCTTCAAGATGGTAAATTAATCGGTCAAACGGAAGATCGTGCCAAGATTGACCGGATCGCTTAGATCATCTAAGGCGATTACCTATCCACAACCGATCTTAGGCCGTTGCACAGCAAGCAAAAAACACAATACCAGAGCCTTGTTGGTGGTATTCAAAAAGCTGATCTACTCAAGCGTGCATTCAATGGTAAGTTGATAAGGACAATTTCCTTGCGCCCCAAGAGAGGATAAAGACTCTACTATACATAAAGAAGTGCTTGACTTCAAAAGCACTCTACAAGAACTCCTAAATCGATTTGATCCCTTCAATGAAAAAAAAGCCCATGTATCTCTATATATATTTTTTAAATATGCAACAAGCGTATCAATCGGACGTCATATACCTCGATAATATATATATTTGTAGCAATTTCAGCTTATGAAAAGCCATTTCTTCGCAAGAGTATCACTATTCCTACTATCCATCTTTTTCCTCAATTCGTGCAGCATAACGAGAAAAGTACCAAAAGAAAAACACTTGCTCACTAAAAATATTTTCAAAACCAATGGACGAAGGGCTTTATTTTCTAATCTAGACGAGAAAGTAGTACAACGACCCAATAAAAAAATATTTGGCCTGTTACCGTTAGGGCTAATTCTCTACAACCAATCCGATCCAAAACTCGACGAAGTCTTTACAGTATATTTTTCCATTGCTGAAGCTTATCGATCCGGGAAGGAAAAAGAAACTTTAGATAGCTTATTACTCAAATACGAATTGAGTGAATACATAGGTAAAAACATTTGGTGGGATAAATTCTTTTTCAAAAACGGAGAAAAACCGATCATCATCGACTCGTCTGCTACAACAATCTCAGCTAAAAACATCGACCAGTACTATCATTCTAAAGGATTCTTTAATGCGGTCACCAGCATCGATCTTAGTTTGAAAAATAAAAAAGGAAAAATCATTTATAATATCGATACTGGCGACCCATATTCCATCCGTTCAATATCATACCATTTTAAAGATCCTGAGCTGGAAAAAATATTCCAAAAAAACCTTCAACTGAGTCAGATAAAGAAAAGAAAAATATTCAACGAAGAAGCTTTCAAAGCTGAACTCGAACGCATAGAAAACCTCTACGAAAATAACGGCTATTACAAATTCAACTTATCAAATGAAGATATTATTTTCGAAATAGATTCTACTGTAGGTAACCATCAGATAAATGTACGGATGAATGTAAATAAAAAAAAAATCATAAATGACGAGGTAAAAAAAAACTATTCAAACAAAAAGTACCATTTCAACACAGTCGAGATAACGTTCAAAACAGATCACACCATCCCTACAAATGTGATCACACACCAAGGATATCAACTGATCCTCCCTTCCACTTTGAAATATAAGCCAAAAGCCATCACCGACGCCATCGTCATCCATCCAGGAGATTTATATCGAAACAAGGATATTATAACTACAAAGAGAAATTTATACGCCTTACAAAATTTCAATATCAGTGGATTTAAGGTCGAAGAAATCCCGTCAGACCCCTCCAATCCGAAAGCGCTTCTCAATGCGAACATCCTTTTAAGTCCACTGAAAAAATATGAGTTACAACTCTCTTTCGAGGCGTCTGTATCAGACTTCAGCAACCTAGGGATCAGCCCTGGTATCAGCCTAATGACACGAAATCTTTTCGGAGGAGCAGAAAACCTCGAATTATCTCTCAAAGGTAACCTTGTTTCAATCAAAAAAACCTCCAATAAAATAAACGGTTTCTTCAATGCTTGGGAAACAGCTGCACAAGCCAAACTCAACTTTCCGCACTTCCTCCTACCCTTCAATACCGAACGGCTCATCCCAAAATATTACAACCCTCGATCTACCATCAAAAGCCGGTTCAACATGCAAAAAAACATCGGAATCGGTAGACTCAATTTTTCAGTTATATTAGATTATAAATGGAACACTACACCACTTGAAAAACAAAAATTTGAACTGATCAATTTGCACTTCATAGAAAACCTAGAAAAAAATCGTTACTTCGACTTCTACGATAATGACAGAGCTACTAGAGACGCCTTTTGCAAAGCATACGATGAATGGCAACCAGGAAGAGAAAAGCATTGCCTAGAAAATAATAACTCCACCTACGTCGAAGCCTTGAAAATGGCCACTATTAATCAGAGCAACATCGATAGAAATATTTTAAAACAATACCTCAAGATGCAAAGCCGGAGGACACGCATCATCAACGACTATCTGATCCACTCCATTTCCTACAGTCATGAATACAACCAAACCCTCGATAAGATCAAAAAAAATCCTATCCTGTTCCGAGGGAAGTTGGAGACCACCGGAAATCTCCTTTCCTGGCTCAGTAAACCCCTATCCTTCCGACGTAAAAAAATAGGTAAGAAAGAGATATTCAAATTATTTGATGTTCCTTATTCTCAATTTATCAAGATCAATCTGGATCTGAGGAAATATTGGCATTTCAGTTCCAATCAGACCTTCGCTACACGTATCTCCATCGGAGCAGCTTTCCCCTACGGTAATTCTGACCAACTACCTTTCGATCGAAGCTACTTTGGCGGTGGCTCTAATGATATCCGGGCGTGGCAAGCCTACGATCTAGGACCTGGAAATGTAAGTAACTATTCACGAGACTTATCCTTCTCCGATCTGAAACTCATTCTCAATGCCGAATACCGATTTAAGATGATATTCAACCTTTTTGGTTCCCTCTTCCTCGACGCAGGCAACATTTGGTCATTGAAAGGAGAAGACACTGCCGACCCGGGCAGATTTCAGTGGAATACGTTTTACAAACAACTCGCTCTAGGCGGAGGTATTGGTTTCCGTTACGACTTCAAATTCCTTATCGCAAGGATAGACTTAGCCTATAAACTCCATGATCCGGCAAAACCTATTAGAGAACGTTGGCGACTCAACAAACTAGGTTTTGATCAGACTATAGTGAACTTCGGCATAGGCTATCCCTTTTAACGAAAGATTATCGTTATATTTGCTTAGGTCATTTGAAACAATTTAAACCCATGTCTAGAAAATTTCCCGCCGGCATAGCCACAGGTAGCCTTGTTAGCGAAATATTGCAATATGCTAAAGAAAATTGCTTCGCGCTACCAGCAGTGAATGTCACCGGATCCAATACGATTAATACAGCTATGGAGACAGCTACTTCAATCCATTCACCCATCATCATCCAGCTCTCCAACGGAGGGGCAGCCTTCCATGCAGGGAAGAGTCTTAATAATGACCATCAACGTGCTGCTATATCTGGTGCTAAAACTGCTGCCTATCACATTCAGGAATTAGCTGAAGCCTACGGCGCCACAGTGATCCTCCATACGGATCATTGTACAAAAAAACTCCTACCCTGGATCAATGGCCTACTTACAGTGAATGAAGAACATTACAAACACTTCGGTAAAACGCTCTTCAGCTCCCATATGCTCGACTTCTCCGAAGAGCCCTTAGAGGAAAACATTCAAACTTGTCGGCAATACTTTGAAAGGATGAACAAAATCGAGATGACATTAGAGATCGAGCTAGGCATTACTGGCGGTGAAGAAGATGGCGTAGATAACACTGAGGTAGATAATACTAAACTCTATACCCAACCAAGGGAGGTAGCCTATGCTTATGAAAAATTGAGAGAGATCAGTCCTAACTTCACCATAGCAGCCGCTTTTGGAAATATCCACGGGGTATACAAGCCAGGTAATGTCAGTCTTCGTCCAAATATCTTGGACAACTCCCAACGATACGTTCAGGAAAAATTTCATACCCCTAAAAAACCCATTCACTTTGTATTTCATGGCGGATCCGGCTCTTCTCTAGAAGAAATCCGTGAAGCTATCAATTACGGCGTGGTCAAAATGAATATCGATACCGATCTACAGTACGCTTTCATGACTGGAATCCAAGACTATATGAAGCAAAAAAAAGATTTTCTACAAGATCAAATCGGCAACCCTGAAGATCTCAATCAATCTAATAAGAAGTATTATGATCCCAGGGTATGGCTCCGTGAAGGTGAAAACACTTTCAAAGCCCGTTTAAAACAAGCATTTGAAGATTTAAATAATGTCAATACCCTAGGTTAATCTAAAAGTCAACCATTTTGTTTTAAACTTGCCTCGGATTTTCCCAGCAAGGTTTTTTATTTTACAAAGTGTCAATATGGCCTGGTTTCTGAGAAAAAAGAAAAATATCACCACCCCAACCGAAGAGCGCAAAGACCTACCCAAAGGACTTTGGTATAGGACACCTAGCGGGAAAATCATCGATACCGAAGAACTCAAACAAAATGCCTACGTCAGTCCTGAAGATGGCTACCACGTCAGGATTAATAGCAAAGAATACTTTGAAATACTCTTCAACAACGGCAAGTTTAAAGAACTTGATACCAAAATACTCAGCAAAGACCCCTTGAAGTGGACAGACTCTAAGAAGTATACTGATCGAATCAAAGAAGCACGTAAAAAAACTGGCCTTCACGATGCTATCCGAACTGCTGTAGGGAAGATGGATACTCAAGAGGTAGTCATCTCTTGCATGGATTTCTCATTCATCGGTGGATCGATGGGATCAGTAGCCGGTGAGAAAATCTCCAGGGCAATCGGCTACTGCTTGGAAAAAAAGTTGCCCTATGTACTCGTCTCCAAATCTGGTGGGGCACGTATGATGGAAGCATCATTTTCTTTGATGCAAATGGCAAAGACTGTAGCCAGGCTTACTCAACTCTCCGAAGCATGCCTCCCTTATATTTCAGTACTCACAGATCCCACAACAGGTGGGGTAACAGCCTCCTACGCTCTACTCGGCGATGTCAACATCGCCGAGCCTGGCGCATTGATTGGATTCGCCGGTCCACGTGTAATTAAGGAGACTATTGGTAAAGACCTTCCAGAAGGTTTTCAAACAGCGGAATTTCTCCTAGAACAAGGTTTCATCGATATCATCACTTCTAGAACTGAATTGAAAAAGACCATCATAAACTGCATCAGCATGATGTTTTAGAAGAATCAGTAAACCTGTCTTCAGATCCAAAGACAGAAAAAGCTGCTCTCTCGAGGTAGCCTTTTTAAAAACATTGATCAGAACATCACAACATCTTTAGACGATAGATCAACCTCAAAGAGATGTAATAGAGTATTTGTAATGAGATCTCTCATCGGGTACGGATTGTCTTATTACCCTTATAGAACAAATACAACCTCATATTATCCGAATTCTTTATATGCATGTATTCAAATCCTCCAAAATAGATATAGGACTTTCTAAAAACCTTCGTCTCAATAGGCACATCTTTAAAACAGACTGTCTCATAGGTGCCCTTAATGAATAGATTCCATTTTGGAAAGAAGTTACCATTTCACTTTGATAAAATAAATGTTGTACGATAAATTAGTAGCGATCAGCTTATTTTTTTTCCAGTCAATCACCTGAAAACCTGTACCATACTTCTCAAGATCAAGGTCTTCATAACTACGTATATAATCGACTTCTATGGTCACAGGACGAGAATTGAATTGAGTACCTAGGGTTAAAAATTTACAATAATTCTTTTTATTCCCTTGAAATATTGGGTAAAACCAACGCGTTTGTACCTTACCCTAAAAAGATTACCATTCCAGTTTAAGAAATATCTCAAAGGAATCTTGGCCGACTCAATCTCTTGCTCTTTAAAATATTTCCTTATAAAGGAAACATACCTTTTCTTCCTTATCCCAGGATCTCCTTCTTTGATTTCTTCCTCATAGCCGTATACTTCGAGCAATCTGTCATTAGAATTGTTTACTACCTGAAATTGAATCTCATGATCTTTAGCAGTTTATATACAATATTGACTCTTGTATAGAAGACATTCATATTTTGGGGGATATTAGAATATTAATAAATATAAATAGGATTATAATCAAAATCGATATTATCAGGTGCTATACCTTATTTATTGGAGATGACAGACAATCGATCGCTAAACTTATAAGATATAAAAGCAAAATCTATAGCTGTGGAAAGTTGCATCGATAGAATTCGATCCGGGACCTGCGCTACTATTGAGGTATTGTTTGAGTCGATAAACTGATAAAGTCATTGATATTACCCAACATCTTCAATCACAATTGATCTACAGCAAAGTGAGAACCTTAATAATTGATTTTTGAAATAGACGAATTCCAATTGGTTCGGAAATTCATGTACATATTGACTTGATAAAGTCAATTCTCAATAAGGGCCGAGTCTCTGCATTAAAGGTCTCTACGTCAGATCTTGCTGTTGTGTTTGAGCATGCGTGGATATTATAGCCATGGATTTAAACATACAAATATAAAAATTCTCTTTTTTTCATGGATTAATGGTTAAAAAAATTAATGATATATTTATTAATATTTATAAAAATATCCTTTTATTTCTTTTCAGTCCTTGGTTTTAGTCAATTCCAACATCAACAATATCCTGGATTTTTTGGGATTTAATGTTTCAATAACGATAAAATGATATCGAGAATCATCTACCTCTTCCTCCAAGGTAGTGGCACCACCTGGTACTCTAGACGAACGGCACCACTTGAATACCTTTTTTTTTGTGCCTGGATCAAATAGTCAAAAACTTTTTTATAAATATTGCCATTACCTATTTCAGCATGAACAATGCTTTCAAATTTTTCATCCATCAGAGCTTTGACAGGAGCTACAAAAGAATTAAAATAGTCGTAAATTATGCTTATCTTGGGAAAAATTTTAATTCGTTAACATCAAATTCAGATTGATAAGTATGAAGTCTTTGAGGAGTACTTGTATAATACATTTTCCCATTATAAAGGTATTCAAAAAAAACCAAAATTGATCGATCGGAAAGTTTAGATCCCTTTGGTATGATTTTTTGTCACATCACGCGCTCCTAATACTACATCATTCATCGCTACCAACACACTCTCCCTTTCGATTCGGGAGCCGAAGCAGTCACAACAACATTGTAAAGATTTATCGGTCCATCGGTACTCAACGTATTATAAGACACCATAATACCCAATAAGACTATAGGTTTCTTGCTGTGAATGATAAGATTTAAAAACTAAACAGTCTCTTCCATTGTATCCACACCGTGTTTGATTATGATGCCATCGTATTGATCTCTATCAAGTAATCCTTGGATATACTAATCCAACCGCAACCATATCTGGTCACTCATGGTCTTGAGAACCTATCTTTATCAGTTGCTCTACCGAAATCACTGCTAAGTATTGTATCTCAAGGACTGATTGAATGAGTTAATTCACACCTATCTGACCTGCTTCATAATTGGATCCGGTTTTCGATTGACTCACCCCCACAATGGAACCTTCTGTAGCAATGATCCTGATACGGGGTTTATTCTCTGTACTAAGTTGGAAAACAATAAAAGTGAAAAAAAAAATAATAGCTATTTTATTCGTAAATACTTACTATACATAAATAATTATTATCATATGATACTCCAAATTCAGGAAAATATATTTTTTTAAAAAAACGTTAATCTACCTCTTTATTTTTTCAGGGTAAAAACCACTTTCTACAAATTCGTACTTTTGTGTCCTAGCATTCTTAGTGATTTAGTGTATAACATCATGATTATAAATCCCAAAATCGTATCTTCTAAAGAAAAAAACATCAATGTCATCAAAACGATTTTTAGTCTACTGTTGATCAGTAGTAGCATTGGGTTGTGTCTAAGTTTTCTTTCTTTTCTGATCCACTGGAAACAAGATCAAAGTCAATCTTATGACCTACTTAGTAAAGAGACAAAAGTCGAAAATATCTTAGGTAAAGTAGGTGCCATGGCAGGGGAATATTTAATGCACCATGGAATAGGAATCAGTATATTTCTATTGCCTTTATTCCTTTTTTTTATTGGGCTGAAAATCTTATTCCGATGGCGATGGATTAATATCAAAAAATTCATATTCCACAGTCTTTTTTTTGTAGTATGGATCCCCATCAGTTTGGCCTTTACCTTTCCCAACGATGGAGTATTAAGTGGTATATTTGGATTTGAAACTTATGATTTTCTTACCCATCTCATTGGAAAAACAGGCGTAGGCATGAGCATCTTGACCAGTGCATTACTCTACAGTACCATAGTATTTAGGATCACCCCAGATCAGTTGAGGGAAATAAGTTCTCGAAAAAACTCCAACAATCCGTTTCAACCCACCACCCAAAATCATCCAAAAATAGAAGGATTTACCCTCTCTCAAAGCAACGAAAGCACTTCCTCAACCCCATCACTTCAACGTAATAATGCCTCAGCTGTATGGGAAAAAATATTAGAACCCGAACTCAAAATAGTTCCTCCTCTCCCTCACGAACCGATCTATAGAAAAAATAGCCCTCAACCGAGCAAAATTACCTCCACAGATAAGCCACACCTCGTGGAAATGATTATTAAAAATCCTAAAGCCGATATTAACAAAAAATACGATAGGCAAGAATTTAGAGTACAGGAAAATACCCCTGTGAAAGTCTCATCCTCCTTCCCTATGCCCAGTCCAGATCTTATGCAACTCCCAGCAGACCATCATCATGAGATTGCTATCAATCAAAAAGAATTAGAAGCCAACAAAGACAAGATTATCGAGACACTTGGCCACTATAAAATAAGCATCGAAAAAATCAAAGCAACAATAGGCCCCAGTGTCACCCTCTATGAGATCATCCCTGAGGCAGGCATACGCATCTCAAAAATCAAAAATCTCGAAGACGATATCGCCTTGAGTCTATCTGCTCTAGGTATACGCATCATCGCCCCAATACCAGGAAAAGGTACCATTGGGATTGAAGTGCCCAACAGCAAACCAACTACCGTTTATATGCGAACGGTACTCTCATCACAACGTTTTCAAAAAACAAAAATGGAATTGCCCATCGTATTAGGTAAAACCATTTCTAATGAAACTTTCGTCACAGACCTAGCCAAAATGCCCCACCTACTCATGGCAGGAGCCACCGGACAAGGTAAGTCGGTAGGATTGAATGCTATCATCGTAGCACTACTTCATAAAAAGAAACCACAAGACTTAAAATTTGTGATGATCGATCCGAAAAAAGTTGAACTATCTCTCTATAAAAAGATCGAAAAACATTACCTAGCTAAGCTCCCTGATGCTGAAGAAGCTATCATCACCGATACGACTCAAGCCAAGGATGCGCTCAACTCACTCTGCAGAGAGATGGACCATCGGTACGATTTGCTCAAAAAGGCTTCCGTAAGGAATATCAAAGAATACAACGAAAGGTCTCATTCCAAACAAGAGCACCTACCATATATCGTATTGATTATCGACGAATTTTCCGACCTGATTATGACAGCCGGTAGAGAAATCGAAGTGTACATCGCACGTCTGGCTCAGTTGGCTCGTGCTATAGGTATCCATCTGATCATCGCCACACAACGTCCTTCAGTCAACGTCATTACCGGTACAATCAAAGCAAACTTCCCAGCACGTATCGCGTTTAGGGTCAGCTCTAAAGTGGACTCTAGAACTATATTAGACGCTGCAGGTGCTGACCAATTGATCGGAAAAGGAGATATGCTCTTCTCCAACGGCAACGAGCTGATCCGCTTACAATGCCCTTTTATCGATACAAATAATGTGGAGAAGCTAATCGATTTCTATCAAAAAATCCCGCAAGACCCATCTTTCAAAGAGTTTCAGCTTCCTCAACCTGAGCAACAGAACAACAGGTTGAAATTTTCTGAAGAATCTAGTGAACGAGACCCGCTCTTCGAAGAGGCAGCACGTATCGTGATTACCACACAACAAGGATCCGCTTCCATATTGCAACGCAAGCTTTCTATAGGATTCAATCGTGCAGCGAAGATCGTCGATCAGCTGGAAAATAATGGCATCCTAGGTCCTTTCGAAGGTAGCAAAGCCCGACAAGTACTCATGAGTGACGAACAAACATTAAATCCGTAATCCATAAAAAAGTCTAAGTTTTAAACTTTTCAACCATATGAGAAAATCCATTTTTCTATGTATTTTCTTTCTCGTAAGCCTCCTCTCTACAGCTCAAAACCAGCAGAATATCGTTAAAAAACTATTGGATAAGGCTTACGAAAAGATCAAGAATTATAAAGAACTCGCTTTAAAGTTCACCTATCAATGGAATTATCCCCAAGAATACACTCAAGGTACTGAAGAAGGTACTTTGTACGTTTCAGGAGAAAAGTACCGTCTAACACTCATAGATATTATTCAAATCTGCGATGGGAGTAAGATTTACACCATTTCGAAAAAAGACAAAGAAGTCACTATATCAAACATAAAAAATAGCGAAAATCTCCTGTCCCCTATCCAAATACTCGCTACCTATGACAAAAACTATGCTCTTACAAAAGCTACCCTGAAAAAGATCGATAAGAAAAACATCCAATTTATTCGACTGGATCCGAAAGACAAAAAATCTGCAGAATACTTATTAGTAGGAATCAACACTACCGATTACACCTTGTATCAAGTGATTGAAATAGGAAAGAACAACAACACTATTACTATAACGATACGTAAGCAAATCCCTTGGACCAAGGTAGAGGCCTCTTTGCTAAGATTTGATCCAAAAAATTATCCTGATCATATAATCACTACCTTAGATTAATGTCTAAAAAACTTAATCTCTATATCATCCGTCTGTTTATCAGCCCTTTTTTGGCGATCTTCAGTACGCTTTTTTTTATCTTCATTATACAATTTTTTTGGAGCAAGCTCAATGAATTTACGGGCAAGGGCCTAGATGCCTTCACTATTTCAAAACTATTATTTTATTTCGGACTCTCGCTCGTCCCACTGGTGACACCCATCGCCGTATTACTGACCTCTATCATGACCTACGGAACACTTGGAGAACACTACGAATTAGCTGCAATGAAATCTACTGGAATATCGCTTTGGCAAATGATGAAACCTCTCTTTTTACTTACAATAGCCATGGCTATAGGATTATATTTCTTTTCCGATCATGCGGTACCAGCAGCCCAAAGAAAGGGGAAAAACCTCGCATATAACATCTCAAGGACACAACCAACATTGAACTTCACCATTGGAACCTTCATTCACAGCATCCCAAACGTACTGATGAAGATCGATAAAAAAATCGGTAAAAATAAAGACCGTCTCGAAGGTATATTCATTCGACATAGCAAAAATATTTACGAAGCCCAAAATACTATTCTAGCCAAAAGAGGTTTGTTGACACCAGCTGAAGATCCTCGCTACATTCGCCTAGAACTATTCAATGGCACAGTCTACACGGAAAATAGAAACAGCCAAGACTACAATGAACAACAAAAACAACCTTATCAAATCACAAAATTTGATACCTTGATCCAATATTTTGAGATCCCCTCATTGATGGATCAAAATCTGGAAGAAGAGAACTTCAAGGACAATTACAGTATGCTCAATACTCAAAAACTTATCGAACGGATAAAAACGATAAAACAAGAAAAGCGAGAGGATCATACCAAATTTCAAAAGCAAAGTTATGCAACTTTTTCGCCTAAACACTCACCAACAAAAGAAGGAGAAAAAAACATTACCCCTATTAATATAAATGATTTTAATAATCTACCTTTCATAGACAAAAAACATGTACTGGAAAATACCCAAAACCAACTGAAAGATTTCACAGAAATACTCTATATCCAAGAAAAATTAAACGAGCAAAAAAAATATCTAGCCAAATACGAATTGGAATTACAACGCAAATTTTCATTTGCCATTACTTGTATCGTGATGTTCTTCATCGGAGCACCCTTAGGGGCCATTATCCGAAAAGGAGGGATGGGATTACCAGTGATCATTGCATTGATCATATTCATTATCTATTATACCATACTTACCATCAGCCAAAATGTAGCAGAAAAAGGACAGATATCACCATGGTTGGGAGCCTGGTTACCTAACATCATCATGTTGCCGATAGGCCTATGGATTACTTATAAAACGATGAAAGATACCCCTGTGATACATTTAGGCCACTATTCAATATTGAAAATACTCTGGAGGAAACTTAAGAAAATAAAATAAAATTCATAAAATATACTAATGAGGATCATGAAAGACACAATTATAAAATTAAATTCCATAGAAGAGGTTATCAAAGAGATTCGCACTGGAAAAATAGCCATTATCGTCGATGATGAACAACGCGAAAACGAAGGCGACTTCATCGTTGCAGCAGAAAAGGTGACACCTGAGATTATCAATTTCATCATCACTCATGGACGAGGTTTGGTTTGTGTACCTCTACCTGAGAAGCGTTGCGATGCATTAAGTCTACCATTGATGGTCACCAACAGTACAACCACTAAAGGGACCGCCTTCACCGTATCAGTAGATCTTCGAGAACAAGGGGTCAGTACAGGTATTTCGGCTGCAGATCGAGCCAAGACCATACGAGCCTTAGTCGACGAACGGATCGGACCAAAGTCATTCAACAAACCTGGACACGTCTTTCCTTTACGAGCAAAAAAAGGTGGCGTTCTAGAACGTCCTGGACATACTGAAGCAGCTGTCGAATTGACTCAGATGGCAGGCTGCGTTCCTGGTGGAGTAATCGTGGAGATCCTCAATGAGAATGGAACAATGGCGCGTTTACCCGACCTAATAGGGATCGCTGAGAGATTTCAAATGAAAATCATCTCTATATCAGAGTTGATCACCTATAGACTGCAGAAAAGTCAAAGTGAGAAGTCATTATAAAAAAGAGTACTTTCTAATAAGGATCATTTTAAATATCACGTGATCAAATGATTATCATTTTTTTAGCAGCCTTTGTCTTCTTTTCTGCAGAAGACGTGTCTTGTTTTTTCTTAATTTTACCCTCTTCTTTTATCTCTCTTGAAGAAATGCTCTTCTTCAAAGACTTTTGATATTTTTTCTCTTCCTTACCATCACACTTACCTTCTCCACATTTTTCCTGTTCGCAATTCAACTCTAAACGTGTATTTATAGTAGAAATGAGAAGATCTCCTTCTCCCAATAATTGTGTCCTGAGTTTAGCAGCAGATCCTAAATCCTAAGTTGAAAATAACGATGAAGTTGTAGCTTATTTCATAAAGGCCAACACAGTTGTCAATAATGCACCAGCAAGTTTGGCAGTTTTCATCTTTTTTGTTGGCATGTTCTAATTCTATTATTAGTTTGAAAATACAAATTCATCTTTTTAAAAGTTATAATTACTTTTATTTTTTTAACCTAGATTTGTAGCTCTCCTCTCTGGAGGAGGGTTCCTTTTTTAAGGAACTCAAAATATAAAAATATTTTATTTACAAGATATTAGTTAAGGATTAATACGTGAGATAGTCCATGATTTGTTGGAGCTTGAAGAAAACCGGCCATCTTTCCTAGAACTAGCTCCTGAAAATTAAATGGGAATAAGTGAGTAGCTGAAAAATAACCTATCTATAGGCATGGTCTGTGTGTGTCTATAGATAGTCCGGATGATTTGGAGATCGAGTTTATAAAAAAAATCAAGGCTTTCTTAGATGAATTCCAAATCACGATCTATTCGGAATATTTGAATTAAAGCAAAACAGAAAATGCTCACTTATATGATTTACTACCTATCCCATTTAGAGAAGATACCATCAAATATATCGTAGCATGGATCAAAACAGTACAAGATATATTAGAGCGATCATCTTATACTAGAAAACGTCTTTTATTACACACCTGTGGCTACGGAAATGGATCAAGCGAATTTCATCCGAGAAATTGTATTAGATTTAGATTATAGTTTGTTATTGAATATGAATAATGTCTATGTAAATGGATTCAATCACAAATACAATCCCAAAAATTTCTTTTGAAAATACCCTTACAAACAGCAGGATATCTCCACATAGTTAGCCATAAAAAAGTATCCAAAAGCCTAATCATCAATACCCATGACCAGCCCATACATCTTGGATGTATATAAAATCTATGAATGGGTACTCAAAAAGATAGAGCCAATACCGGTATTACTAGAAAGAGATTTCAAGATTCCTAATCTGAAAGAATTAACCGATGAAGATGTGTCGGTTTGAATACATCACAAAATCTCAATGGATTAAATCTTACACTCCAATCTTATACTCGAAAAATTCAAAACGATTTTGGAAAATATTGCCGTAACGGTAAAAATCTAGTGCAAAAATTTAAAAAAAATGTCTCAATATAGAAGGATGATTTTACACTTATATCAGATAGTTTACCAAAGTCCTATCCTCTTATTCACAAGATGCTAGGCGAAAAGAAATGGGAAAAATAGTGAGGAGATTTTTTGAAAGACATTCATGTAATAGAAATAAACTCTAGAAATTATCACAAGATTTTTTGGAATATGTTCACAAGGATGTGTTCAATAAAAAAAAACAGGGGCTCTACTATTCAGTAGGCCTATTAGTATTTAAATAGATTGATATATGGAGGTTTATGATATCTAATCAAGAAGTACCTTTCCTCCATATAAATAATTGGGAAAAGACATTTTAGTGATTAATTCTTACCTCGTTATTTTAGATCTAAATTATCCAATATATATAGTGGGCTAAAAAAAGATCTTTCACATCGAGAAAATATTCCTTGGTATCTCCTATCGAGGATGGGAGAACCTTTATGTATATTACCTCATATTATCAGATTTTGAAAGAACTAGATTACAATGGATCCATCCTCCACGGGTAAAGTTTTAACGAGATATTGAATACTCCCCCTCATCGCTCTAATGGTACTTTCATTGAGGTATTAGAAACTGAGGCTAAACTTTTTTTTCATTTACTTCTAGATAAAAACATCACTTTATAGAAAAAGATTTAAGATTTTTTTTCGGAATAAGTTTTTTTTTACCTTATAAGTATGACGGTTTCTTTTTCTTACGTTCTTTTTCCGTCTTTTTATGATCCCCCCCCTCGTTCTGATCATGTTGTTCTTCGATCGGATTGTGTTGATTTTTCTGTACCTTTTCTAATTCAAGACAATCTTCTTCTAAAACTATCAATATAAAACCTTCTCCATGAATATTTTCAATCTTGACACAAACATCACTTTTTAAATAGCACCTACATTTAGCCACATATACATCCATACTTCTACTAGTAAAGAAATTATCATTTCCCCACACAGTCATAAGAGCTTGATGTCTAGGTAATAAATCATTCATATTTATACAAAGACATTTTAATAAACCACATTCTTTGGGTGATAATTTATACCTTTCTCCAGTATCGTCACGACGAAGAATTCTTAACCTTGAATTAAAAATAAACTTTCCTATTTTAAAGATTTCTTGTTCAGTCTTATTATTGTTATCTAAATTGATCTGCAAAACGGCTCTCACCTTATAGAGGAGAATTTCCGTATCAAAAGGCTTTGTAATATAATCAGCTGCACCAAGGCTATATCCTTGTTTTACATCTTCTTTCATATTTTTAGCTGTCAAAAAGATGATCGGAAGATCTGTCCGTATGCTCTTGAGCTCTCTAGCCAAGGTGAAACCGTCTTTTTTTGGCATCATCACATCACAGATGCATAGGTCATATTTGTCTTCCTTGAAACGTCTGAATGCTTCCTCTCCATCTATGGCATAGGTGACATCATAGTTATTCATCTTTAGATAGTCGGTCAGTACACCACCAAGATTCCGATCATCTTCTACTAGTAATAACTTAGGTTTTCTCTCTTCATTCATATGTTAATTTATTAATTATTTAAAGGTACCTGTATGGTAAATTTGCTACCTTTTTCTCTTTCGCTTTCAATAAAAATAGAAGCTTTATGCAAATATACTATTTTTTTAACATATGGTAGACCCAACCCATGTCCCCTTACGTTGTGTAAGTTGCCACCTTCGGCCCTGAAAAATCGTTCAAATATCTTTTGTTGTACTTGTCTAGACATGCCCATACCTTTATCTTGTATCTGTATGAAAACGCTTTCCTCCTTTATAAATGTACAAACATTGATCTCTGGAGGATCTAAAGAGTATTTATTAGCATTGTCTAAGATATTCAAGATCGCACTTTCGAAATAAATTGGATCTACGTGTATTTGAACCGATGGAGAATGATAAGTTTCGGAAATTTTACCTTGTCGTTTTTCTACTACCAATCGAATACGTTCAACGGTTTTAGATACTAGATCATTGATGTTGACATCTTTGAAATCTAATTCTAATTGATTGTGATCCAACTTTACCATTCTTAAAACCATTTCTATTTGATTCTCCATACGTACATTTTCATCCTTGATAAGAGTAGCATACTGTTCTACTTTTTTAGGGTTTGTATTGACTATGGGATTTTTCAAGATATCAGTCACTATGTTGATCGTAGCAATAGGGGTTTTGAATTCATGCGTCATATTGTTAATGAAGTCATTTTTCATCTCGGATATCTTTTTCTGCCGATCCATATAAAATAAAAATGTGGCATAAACACCCAATATAACAAAGATCACAATGACCGAAAGGATAATAATACCAAATATGGAGTTGAGAATAGTTATACTTTTTCGGGGAAAATAAACTGAGAGAAAATAGGTGGGCTGATATTCTTCATCGAGGTACAATTCTTGTTCATATTTTCCTTCTTGTTCCTTATAACCTTTGGACCTCATTGGTGTAGGGCAACGGTTTTTATTTAAAACAGCAAATTCGTAACGGGGTTTTATTTTTTGATTTTTAAACTCTACATTGAGTGCAGATTCGATCGATTCAGGTCGGATACGCTTCCCGATAGGTATTTCATTGCTTATGATCCTTATGTAACGATCTAAAGTAAAAGCACCTTTCTTAATGGAAGTAGCTTTAGATCGAGATAGGTATTGGGGTATTTTCTCTATATCTTGTTTTTCTTTTTTGAGACTTTCTTGAAATCTTCCCCTATAAGAACCCAAATTCACTATATTTAATGTGTATTTTATTTTGTCATTAATCTGATATATAGGTAAATATATATCTTCTATAGTATAACTTTGACAATAAACATATTTTTTTTGAGTAGCTGAATCTATTACTTCACCTTTAAAGTTTAAATTCTTTTTTAAAGCCTTTTTTTTCATGGAGCCAAAAAAGCCTTGAAATTTCTTAAAATAAAGAATACTTTCTTGTTTTCTCAACTTTTCGGTAGCTTCAGTCAAAGCTTTTGTTACATTTCTAGAGAAGGTTTCTTCACTGGTATTTAATGCTTGCTTGAGTAAATAAAACTGTATAATAATGATTCCTATAAGAGATATGCTCATCAATACAACCAAATACTTAACAAATCCTTTTCTAGCCATATTTTTCATAACAGTAATGCTTTCCTTCGAAGCATTCTCAAAATTTGTTTATGGACTCTTTCTATGGTTTCTTCTAAGACTTTAGTATCTCCAATGTTCTCAATAATAATGTCCGAACGACTGTGTTTTTCTTGATCTGTCCATTGATTTTTTACACGTTCGAGTACTTGAGCTTGACTGACCTGATCTCTTTGCATAATACGCTTGATCCTTTCGCCTAGTGGAGCTGTTATTGTAATGACTAAATCACACATCAAATGGGTTCCACTCTCAAACAATATAGCAGTTTCTTTGATACAATAAGGCGCCTTATGATGACACATCCAGCTTCTAAAATCTGATAAGACCCAGGGATGGACTAGAGCATTCAATCGTCTCAAAGCAGAGGCATCTTTGAAAACTCTTTGAGAAAGATATTTCATATCTAATTGCCCAGAACGATCGACTTGTCTACCAAAACTTTTTATGATATCTTTTTTGAGTGGAACTACCTGTTCCATAAGTATTTTAGCAGATAAATCTGAATTATATATAGGAAGATCTTTTTGAGAAAATAAGATTGATATGGTACTCTTTCCAGCTCCTATACCTCCAGTAAGTCCTACTATATACATATTGATTGAATATTATTATTGCGATATAATTAATGCAATTACTTCAACTTTATACGGAAATATTGTGATATTTTTTTTACAAAAAAAAAAGAAATTTCTTCAGTAATAATACTAAGTGAATAATTCCTACCTTAAACTGTTCTGTATTCATGCTAATGAAAAATCAGAACGAGAAACTTTAGGATATTTTTCATAATTCACTTCAAAAAAAGCCTTACTCTCTCTCTGGTACCATCTATACTTAGAAACCTTTTGGTAGATTAAAAATTTCTTCTATAGGTACTTCAATGAATTTCTCAGTAGAACGTTCTACTTCCAATCGAATCCTCTACCTTAAGGGTATTAGATTTCAGTTCATAAGGTAGAATCAAATTCAAAATCTTAAGTGTATCCTGGTTTAATTCTCTTCTAATCCATTTTCTGTAAATAACTGATCTAAAGTATTCAAAAATTTAACAGAATCAACAAGTTAGATCGTCTTAGGCTTAATATTAATCGACTTTTTTCTCTAAACTCTTCTTTATATTCAAAGTCTATATCAGGTTTTACCCTAACGGTTTTTGATACCATATCAGATAATGGCAACCAAGTGATATCAGAGGTAATATTCATAATCAATTGACGACTTATTTTTTCACTTAATTTCTGAATATGTTTTTCAGGCATCCAGAAAGCCTTTTTACTATCTGTGTTTATGACTTCACTAACATCTATTTGAAGTGCGTTACAACCTAATATTTTGTTCATCAACAAAACATAATCCATAGTACATTGCCGTATAAAGAGCTTATTTTCTGATTTTTTATAAAATGTTTTTTAGGGGCAAGTTTATATACTTGATTTCATAAGCAATTCTCTTTACATATTCCTTTGAAAACTTGATAAATAACCAGAAAGAAAAAGTAAAAAATAAATATACTAAAATATCCTTTAGGAAATACTTATTAAAAATCATAAATTTTTCACTTAATTCTTCTTCCATCATTTATATACCTAATTACAAATCAAATATATAAAATATATTAAATATATTTTTAAATCAAGTATTATTTCCCCACTTCTTGATCTTTTTCTTTTTTAAGAGGTCCTGTGTTTTGTGTGTAACGCAACTGGGTTATATCTCTAGAGATAGCGCTACGTTCAAATTTAATTCTTCCAGCTGAAGTTTCTATAATACATAAGTCATTGGTAAGCTCAACGATTTTAGCATGCATACCACCATTGGTCACTACTTGATCTCCTTTTTTAAGGTTTTGCTGAAATTTCTTTTCCAATTTTTGCCTCCTTAATTGTGGCCGTACCATGAAAAAGTAAAATATCAAAAACATTAAGACAAGCATCCATATCGTACTTGCCAAAGGATGTTGTTGCGCTTGTAAAATGATAAGTATAGAAGTCATAGAGTAACAATTTATTTTCTCAATAGTTTCACAAAAGTTTTAATATGAAGTATTTCTTTTTTTTTCAACATATTAGTAAAGAGGATGAGGATTTTTCTTGAAAACACATACGGTCTTCTGAATCAAATGTCACTTTCACCTCCACTAAGTAACCAGGCATGATAAGCTCCTTAGAATGATTGGGAATCGTGCACCCCCATGATCCTTTTACATCATAAATGAGCATGGGAGATATACCAGTGTTTCTGAAGCGGAAAATATGACTAATCTTCTGTTCTTGTGAAGTAATATCAAAATTAAATGAAGCCTCAATGAAGGTCATTACTGGAAGTTCGTTAGGTGCTGATCTAAAATTTTGTTCATTATGATCTCCTTCTTGATCTGAAATCCTTGAGGAAGATTTGGAATAGGTTGTCCCTATCATGACAAGCATAAAACATTTCACTTAAGTATAAAAATCTTCTTCTTCATATACATTATGGCCTTAAACCTTGCAATGTAGTACAAATACACCAAATTACATTAAGCCTTTACCTATTTTAAGGATCTTTTCTTGCTTGTTTAATACCTTAAACAATTGATCTAGTATACCATTAATGAATATCTTGCTTTTGCTTGTGGAATAGATTTTAGTGATTTCAATATACTCATTCATTGTGACTTTAGGAGGGATCGTTGGAAAATAGAGAAACTCACATAGAGCCATTTGTAGGACGATTTTGTCTAAGATAGCCATCCGATCCAAGTCCCAATTGGTTGCCACACTACGGATCAGTTCATTGAAGTTCTCACAATGAGAGATTGTTTTCCTATATAATGTGATAATAAAGATCTTATCTTCTTTATCTTTATAAATACTATATAAACGAAAATGAACCGGTGTAGTAGCCTTGATAAATTTCAACGTATCGTACGTCATGCTATGAGCTATCTCTAGATCATCTACCCAAGTGATATATTGATCTTCAAACCATTCACGAAGCTTTTTATGAGGTTTGATATGTGTTTCATAGCATTTCAAAATAAAATCTTTATCTTCTTCAAAAGAAGACTCTTCTTGTATCACATATTCTTTATAGTATGGCCAGTGCTGCAATTCTTCAAATAACAGAATCACATAACTCATGTATTCTTGCCAAGTGAGTTGTTGATTTTTCGCACTATAATCTGAGAGGTAAACATTTTTTGAAAGGATTTCTAAGAGTGCATTATCAGCAAACTTTCTATTAGAACTAAAATTCCCAAAGATGACAAATTTTCTCTCTTTTTCCGCCTCTATTTTTTGTAAGGCTCTATTTCTGAACGACAAGACTAAATTCAAAAGACAAATGTACAGATCGTATATCTTATCAATACTTTGCAACATATTGCGTTCTACAATATTGCAATCTAAGCCAGATATATACTGCGCATACAAAAACTGCATGGCTCTCACTCTAAAACGACGTCTTACCGACATTTTCAAAGATCAAATGGTTTCATAGTGTCAAAATTCCCTTGCAAAGGTATATAAATAAAAGCCCTGGTAAAAAGTATTTATTTTTGCTGGATATGGATGCACTACGATCCCTCAATATTTACTTACGCCCGTATAGATGGCGTTTTCTTTTTGGGGGTATGCTGATGGTTATTTCTAATCTACTCATAATACTACCTATCCCTTATATAGGTAGAACCATCAATATAATCAAAGAAATCCTCTCACAGTTCGAAAAAGGCTTTATACCTTATGCTTTAAAAAAAGACATCATCCGATATGGGAGCATTATCATCACAGTACCGATAATAGGAGGGATCATCCGATATTACATGCGGCAGCTCATCATTACTACCTCTAGGATGATCGAATTCGATATGAAAAACGAAATCTATGCCCATTATCAAAAGTTATCCCCTGCCTTTTATAAGAGAAATTCAACCGGAGATCTTATCAATCGTCTTACCGAAGACGTCTCACTCGTTAGGCAGTATCTCGGACCAGGAATCATGTATCTTATAAATCTTTTCATATTGACTTGCTTCGTGATCTTACAAATGTTACGAATTGATCCGATACTCACCTTTTATGTTCTATTACCTATCCCATTACTTTTTATAAGCATCTATTACCTGAGTAGTACTATCAACAAAAAAAGTCAGGAGGTCCAAACCCATCAATCATTAATATCTTCCTTCATACAAGATACATTTTCTGGAATTCATATTCTAAAATCCTTTGTAGTTGAAACTTATTTTTATAAAAATTATAAAGAAAGTATAAGAATTTATCAAAATAAAAACTTACAGTTGACTATATTCAGTACCCTATTATCGAGCATGATGATCCTTTTAACTGGTACAAGTCAGCTACTGATCCTTTACATCGGTGGCAAACGTTACTTCGAAGGTATGGTGAAAGACATTGGTACTCTTGCTGAATTCTTTATATACATTAACATTTTGATCTGGCCATTCATCACCCTAGGGTGGGTGGTTTCTACTATACAACGGGCCAAGGTTTCGCAAAAACGTATTGACGCATTTCTAAAAGAAAGCCCTGAGATCAGCAATCAAAGCGGTAAACACTCAAAAATACAGGGGAAGATTACTTTTAAAAATGTCAGTTTGGTATACGCCAATACAGGTATTCAAGCCCTAAAAGATTTATCTTTTACCATAGAAAAAGGAAAAAATTTAGCTATCATAGGTGCAACAGGCTCAGGAAAAAGCACTATCGTACAATTGATTCCCCGTCTGTACGATCCTACCGAAGGGGAAATTTTTATCGATGACCGGCCTCTAAAAGAGTTACACCTCTATGATCTGAGAAAAAGCATCGGTTATGTCCCACAGGAATCTTTTCTTTTTTCGGATTCCATCCATAACAATATCGCTCTAGGTGCAATGCCTACAACACTCGAAAAGGTCATCGATGCTGCTAAAAAGGCTAGGGTAGAAGAAGATATTTTAAGCTTCAAAAAAGGCTATGAGACCATCTTGGGCGAACGAGGTGTGACCCTATCCGGCGGACAAAAACAACGAATATCCATTGCTCGAGTTCTAATCAAAAACCCTCAAATCCTGATCTTTGATGACAGTCTTTCAGCAATAGATCAACAAACCAAACAATCGATACGTCATCATCTACAAAACGCCGCCAAAGACCGCACTATCATCACCATCACCCATGAGGTTTCTTATGTCAAAGGTGCAGACATGATCATCGTATTGGAAAAAGGAAAGATTATAGAACAAGGTGATCACCAAAGCCTAATTACCCAGAAAGGGTATTATTTACAATGGTATTACGAGCAATCGGAAAGAAAAAAATTAGTTGGATAAGATTTTTTTAGGTTTATCCAATAAGGCTTTCATCAACAATGAGAGGCATGGGAGAAAAAAAAATCTATTGGAAAGGAATGAGGTTTACTCCCATATTCTAAGGACAGGCAATCACACTTTCTTTTTTAATGTTAAAAAAACGCGAATTAAGAGATCACTACCTAACCATCACCGATGATAAAAAAATACTTTTCTGAAGAAGGCAGCCCTTAGTATAAAAGATATCAGTTACCTTTGTACAAGGAAGACTTCTCGAAATTTTGAGAAACATTTGATGAAATGCTTCGATTCATCATAGAGCAAGAAGAAAACGAAACTACTTCAGTTCTCCCTACATCTCAAAGCAAGAACGAGGAAATAGAAAAAACCTCTACTCTCAAAAATGGTTTGGAATTTTAAAAATACCTGAGCCTCTATACAATAAAATGATGTATGCCGATAACTATCTCTCTAAAAAAAAGATACCTCCCTTTCGGATCAATCTGGATAGGTAAAAAAGACGGTAATCCTAGGTGTAGTCCATGTAGCTTTCTATCTAATCAAATCCCTATCAAAGAGGAACATCAATCTTTTCTAAATCTACAATCGTATCCAAAAAACACCATACAATTAACTCAATCACAATACGTTTCTTTCACAATAGAAATCTCAAAAATCGAAAAGGTAAATCTTTACATCATTTTCACAAGTGATGAAGCTATAGAAGAAGTTTCTTACCTCATCCCTTTCGAAGACACCTTAGTCATACACACCTCGGGTAGCACCCTTATGAGTAGCCTCAAAGAAAAATACCGCAAAGGAGTGTTTTACACTTTGCAAACCTTCATCCGTGAAAAAAATATAGACTACAGTCAAATCCTTTTTTTGATCGAAGTTAAGGAAGAAAAAGATCTCGTCCTGCTGAAGAACATCACCAAGAAGATCTCTGGTATATATCATACAGGTAATTCCGATCAACGTGCTCAAGCTTATCTATCAGCCGTATGGATATGTAATTTTATTAAGTATTTTTACCACATCAGCCAGCAAATCCACCAACAGGAAAGACTCCCCTTTCAAGTTCTCAAACCGCTAATTCTGGAAACCGCTGAAAAAATAAATCTTCTCAATTCTTATTAAGCACAGACGAGTCAGCCATCAGAAGGGATCAAAAAAATATTACCAAACATCTTAAATTGCTCCACGACTAAAAAAAAGAAAAAAATACCGGCTCATCATTAGATCTATAACCACTACTTATGAATAATTACAAAACCATAATGAATGACATCAATACTTTCATATTCGACGTTGATGGAGTATTGACCAACGGTGTACTTAGTCTATTTCCCAATGGAAGATTGGTACGGCACATGTCTGCAAAAGATGGCTATGCCATACGATTGGCTAAAGAAAAAGGTTACAACTTTTGTATCATCACTGGAGGGACAGACTTGATGGTCTTTCGTCGCTTAAAAGAACTGGGTATACATCATATCTACCTAAATATTGACAACAAAATAGAAAGATTTAAAACTTATTGCACCTCTGAACAGATCCCTTCTCATAAGATATTATATATGGGAGATGACATCCTAGATATCGAGGTGATGCAAGCTGTAGCTCTTCCATGTGCACCAAAAGATGCTGTAGCAGAAGTGAAAGCCATATCAAAATACATTTCTCCAAAAAAAGGTGGGAAAGGTTGCGTACGAGATGTGATTGAACAAACACTTAAAGTCCAGGAAAACTGGATAGAAATCCCTCATATAATCTCCGGCTGAAATGTACCGCATAGGTTTAGAAAATTATCACATCATATTGGCTTCAGCCTCACGAGCAAGACAGAAGTTGCTAGCCGGACTAGATATTCCATTCTCAGTACATCCTACCCGGGTTGAAGAGATATATCCAGTACATCTCAAACATCAAGAGATTACCAACTACCTCTCAGAACTCAAGGCAATGTCTTTCCCTTTAGGTGAAAACGAAATCGTCATCGCTGCAGATACCATCATCTGGCTTGAAAAAAAAGCATTGGAAAAACCTCAAACCAAAAAAGAAGCCTTTACTATGCTCCAAAATCTATCAGGAAAAACACATGAGGTGATCACTTCAGTCTGTATCCGATCTTTGTTTAGAAAGGAACAGTTCTCCGATACGAGCCAAGTACGTTTTGAGTATTTAACTGAAGAAGAAATCCATTATTACATAGAAAATTACCCAACCTTGGAGAAGGCTGGTGCTTATGGTATACAAGAATGGCTTGGTCACATCGGTATTTCAGAAATACACGGTTCACATTTCAATGTGATGGGATTACCCGTGCATAAAGTCTATCGGACATTGATATACTTCACCAATTCGGCTCATAAAACTCCTCATTAGGGTAAAATCTTTAATAAACAAAGTCTTCCATCATGCGAAAGACTTTTTTTAAAAAAAAAATAACCATCAAAAAAGGTCACAACCTAATAGGTGTTTTTCAGGTTTACGATGCTAAGTAGGAAACTAATATACTGCTACGAGAAGAATGCTTGAGTCTTTTCAAAGCAGTACCTAGGATTTGCCTGACACGCTCACGGGTCAATCCGCACTCTTCCCCCACTTCTTCTAAAGTCATCGGTGGACAACCATCCAAACCATAATGCAATCGTATTACAAGACACTCGCGCTCTGTAAGCGTTTCTAAAACCCTATCAATATCTTTACAAAGAGATTCTCGTTCAAGATCTCCATCAGGACGAGGGGATTCATCAGAACGGATCACATCATAAAGATTGGAATCCTCTCCTTCTACCAAAGGAGCATCCATAGAGACATGCCTACCTGAATTTTTAATAACTTCTCCTACATCTTTCTCATTCATTTCTAAGAAATCGGCAATCTCTTTGATAGAAGGTGATCTTTGAAACTCTTGCTCTAGGTGTGCTTGAGCCTTGTGGATCTTGGTAGCCAACGCTATTTTATTGGTAGGATTCCGTACAAGCCGTGCTTGCTCTCCTATAGCTTGCAAAATGGATTGACGAATCCACCAGACACAATAAGAGATACACTTAAATCCTCTAGTCTCATCAAAACGAAGAATACCTTTGATCAGACCTAAATTACCTTCATTGATCAGGTCACATAAACTCAAACCTTGGTTTTGATACTGTTTAGCTACAGAAACAACAAAACGTAAATTAGCTTTAACAAGTATTTCTATTGCTTCAAGGTCTCCTCCTCGGGCTCTTCGAGCATATTCAACCTCTTCTTCTGGGCTGAGTAGATCGATCTTCCCAATTTCATGTAGATACTTGTCTAAGGACTCGCATTCACGATTGGTGACCTGCTTAGTAATCTTCAGCTGTCTCATATTTTTTAATTAGGGTTCTCGGTTAAACAACACCTCCATATACGTAATTTCTTTTAAAAATGTCACACTTTGCAGTAAGCATTTAAACGCCAACATAGCAAATTGACCAAAAATCAATACTTTATGATCTTTTATCTAAAAAAAAATCATTAATAGATAATTTTTGGATGAGGTAAAAGCACTTTTCGAGATAATTTCATTTTACCGCTTTTTTTGTCTATTTGCAATAATTTGACTTCTATCTCATCCCCCAATTGTAAGGCATCTTCGACTTTGTTCAACCTCTTATGTGCAATTTCAGAAATATGAAGCAAGCCCTCTACTCCTTTAGCAAGCTCGACAAAGGCCCCAAATTCTTTAATCGACTTGACCTTGACTTTATAAACATCACCCACCTGGGGGATAAAGACAATTGCCTTAATACGATTGACTGCTTGGTCTATTTTAGCATAATCTTTACCCAAGATCTCGATGAGACCAAGATCTCCCTTTTCTTCGATGACAATATTGGTATCTGTATCGGATTGAATTTCTTGGATAACCTTCCCACCAGGTCCAATCACTGCACCTATAAAATCCTTAGGAATATCAAAAGTGAAGATCTTTGGTGCATTAGGCTTGAGTTGCTTACGAGGCTCGGCCAAAGTCTCAAGCATCTTTTTCAAGATATACAAACGACCTTCTCGTGCCTGGGATAAAGCTTTTTCCAAGATCTCATAGGTCAAGCCACTGATCTTGATGTCCATCTGACAGGCTGTAATACCGTTTTCGGTACCAGTGACTTTAAAGTCCATATCACCCAGATGATCTTCATCACCCAGAATATCTGAGAGTACCACCCATCGGCCTGTAGCCTGATCAGTGATCAATCCCATAGCAATTCCTGAAACAGGATTTTTGATCGGAATACCAGTATCCATCAAAGCTAATGTACCAGCACATACGGTAGCCATAGAAGAGGAACCATTAGATTCTAAAATATCAGATACTATACGTATAGTATATGGCACTTCGGTAGGAATAATGTTTTTCAAGGCGCGTTGGGCTAGATTACCATGTCCTATCTCACGCCGTGACACCCCACGTATGGGACGTATCTCTCCAGTAGAAAAGGGCGGAAAATTATAATGCAAGTAAAATTTTTCCTGATCTTTCATGATCGCGTTATCAATCCGATTGGCATCGATCGAAGAGCCCAAAGTAACTGTAGCCAAAGACTGGGTCTCTCCTCGAGTGAAAAGAGCCGAACCATGTACACCAGGTAGATAATCTACTTGGCTCCATATTGGACGGATCTGTTCGGAAGTACGGCCATCTAAACGAAACCCTTCTTCAAAGATCATCTTACGGATAGCCTCTTTTTTGACTTCTGCGTAATATTTATCTATAATTACCTCCTTTTCTTGAAGTTCCTTCTCTGAAAATTCGGATTTGAAAGCTTTAAGAATCTCCTCATAATCATTCGAACGTCTCTGTTTCTCAGTAAATTTTTTAGATACTTGATAGATCTTTTTATAAGCAAACTCAGAGATCCTTTCTCTTAAATCCTCATCAAGTGATGCGTCCATAACAGATTGTTCGGATTTAGAAGGACATCTTTTAATCAGGCGGATTTGAGCATCTATCTGTGATTTTATCGCTTCATGGGCCTTTTGGATGGCTTGAATCATTTCTGCCTCGGAAACTTCTTTCATCTCACCCTCAACCATGATAATGGAATCTTTAGAAGCACCCACCACTAAATCCATATCTGCTTGCTTGACTTGATCAAGCCCAGGATTGATCACAAATTGCCCATCTATACGTACGATACGTACTTCTGATATTATCCCATCAAAAGGGATACCTGATATGGCTAGAGCCGTCGAGGATGCCAAACCAGCTAAACCATCCGGCAATACATTCCTATCGTAGGAAAGGAGCGAAATCATCACTTGGACCTCTCGATAAAAATAATTTGGGAAAAATGGACGCAATACTCTATCTACCAATCGCATAGTAAGAATCTCTTCATCAGAAGGTCTACCTTCACGTTTGATAAATCCTCCGGGTATCTTTCCACCAGCTGCATATTTCTCTCTATAATCTACCGTCAACGGGAGAAAATCAACCCCCTCTTTGGCTTCTTTTTCAGCCACTACAGTGGCTAACAACATAGTATCACCCATGCGTACTACAACAGCACCGTCAGCTTGTCTAGCCAACTGCCCGGTCTCTATGGAGATGGTACGACCGTCTTCTAATGCTATACTCTCTTTTATTACTTCTAATATCATATCTATAATTCGTTTTTTATTGTAGTGACTTTTTAAATAAAAAAGGGACATTGTATTGCCCCCATTTTTTGCTTGATAACTGCACTGAATTATTTTCTGATCCCTAGCTCCTTGATAGTTTCTCTGTAACTGTTTATATCATTTTTTTCAATGTATTTGAGCAGTTTTTTTCTCTTTCCTACAAGCTTGATCAATGCCCGTTCAGTATTGAAATCTTTTTTATGAATCTTGAGGTGTTGACTCAGATGATTGATCCGGAAAGTAAACAAAGCAACTTGCCCTTTGGTAGTCCCTGTATCAGCTTCGGATTTTCCATATTTTGAAAAAATATTTTTCTTTATCTCCGCACTTAAATACATGCTTTTTTTCTTTGAATAGTTTTATTGGATTGGCGTCTGCAAATTTAGTAAATATTTTTGCTTCAGCAATCCATCAGATAGAATATTCCAAAATGGATTTGATATTTTCGTATCCACCTCCGTTATACACCTCTTTAATACCTTGTTGGACAAGATATTCTTGGACCTTTGCAGAGCGACCTCCTTTTTTGCAAAAGACGACAAAAGATCTTTTCATCGCTCTGATTTCCTCAAGATAATGAGGCACAGAGGCCATTGGGATGTGTATGGCGCGTTCTATCCTTCCATCTCTAAACAGCTCCAAGGACTCACGAACGTCTAAAAGCGCCGTATCGGGCTGACGGATGATCTTGACAAGCTGGGGAAAAAATTTTAACATATGATTGGGATTTTCTACATTTTATTGAAAATTCATAAAAAAGATATATTCTTTTGATTTGTGATGGACACTATGATCAAGATGATAATAAAAACTATTTTGATACCTAACATATTTTACATCAACTTTTACTTATAAGTCCAACTTACATATTTCACTTCATCGGATCGGTTTCTTATCTTATCTAAAACCTTCCAGCCATCATTTCTCTTTTATAGGTTATGATCTTTTAGAGAACGTCTCGTTAGATTTGCTAGCATCGCTCAAATATTCTATTCTTTCATAGAATCCATCGGAGTATATCTTTGATTTACAAAAATCATTTTTTTCTACTTATATATTCAAATTGAATCAATCTGTATGATTTTATCCTCGATTCAGGAGATTTATACATCCTATCTCCTTCTTTTACATTGAAGATTTCATGAAAAGTGTCGATGTTTTTTTTTTTACAGAGCTTATGGATCGATATTTACCAGGGGTATGAAAATCTGTTTTGATCTGGTATATCAAAACATTATCTTTAAGATTTGTCCACTAAATAGTGACCTAAGAGATAAAAAAATCGTTTTGACGGGGTTAAACCGCCTATCAAACCTAGAGTTCCTTTGTCTTTCAAATACGTTTGTAAGATATCATAGGCTACTTTTATGCTACCTAGGTCTGCAATATTTTCTCTCAAACTAATATTTCCATTGATTTCTATATTAGGTGGATGGGTATAATTATCATATTATTTGACTAAGACTCTGGCGAGATATAAAAATATTTTTGTCGTCAGACTACCACCGGTTTCTGAAATTATCATCGTCATCAAACTGCGAACCGCAATTATCGAATCCACGAGATATCTCATAACCAATCACGCAATCTATGCCATCAAAATTCATGGCTACATTTCTCTGAAAATCATAAAAAAGAGATTGAAAGATAGCCGCCTGAAAAACAATTTCATTGTTTAGTGAGAATAATTGGTATTGACCAGTTGAGGACTCATCCATCACTTTTTCTTGTTTACAGATCAGCTAATTTTTTTTACATTTTCTTAAAAAATCCATTTTTTTAGATTGATGTAATTGCTTAAATAAATACATTCAAAAATTTTGGTTAGATGTCAAAAGTGTTATAATATTTCTAATTACCCTCATTGGAATAGCCGATCTTTACAGTGGATTTACCAACTTGTCTAAAGAAGTCTTTTTAGTAGCATCATTCATTCAAGATAGATTTTTGATGCGTTACCGATAAGAGGCTACTAAATATTGGACCAGTTCCTGCATATCTTTTTTGGATTGTGTAGGAAATACTTCTTTGATATAAAGCTTTCCGATAGGATTTACTTCGTATAGAGCAAGCCTTTCAAGCGATTGCATTTTAGAGATGCCTTTAATTACTTTTGAATAAAAATCAAAATTAGAACGTTATAACTCTGATGAAAATATATTTGCTTTATTATTTAATACATGAGAAAAAAAATATTCAACCTCATTTATAGAAGTTGTCCTTAAAACCTCATCTAAAGTTCTTAAATATTGAAGCTCATTTATGATGACTTTTTCGAGATTTTTTAAATCTAGTTCAGTAAAATAAGTACTGCAATCTATCACTGAGGTCAAGTTGCTCAACACCTTCACCGTATAAAGGTTATAAATCTTTTTGGGATTCCGGAGCTCTTTTTTAGACAATATTGCTTTGACCAACTTAGTCTCTAAAATAACAATGAATTTGGATTTAAAAATGACTGTAACATTATCCCGATAAAGATATTGTAGCATTTTGTCCACATAAGCCTGTATTTGCAGATCTTCTCCTTAGAGACCAAATCAAATTTTTAATAATAATCGTGCTTTAAATCCCAATCGACAGAGCCTAAAATGCAGCGTTGATTTATTATCTTTACATGTAAACGTGGCGTATATATACGAAATAACGCATTCATTCCATACGGCAGATTTTCAATCAGATATTATTGAAGGTAATGGAGATCATTGACAACATCAATCTTTTACAAAAAGAGGTTAAATGTGCGAAATCCCTTGCGCATCACGAGTAGTTATATCAATAATTATTAACTTTCTACTCATCAGAACCTTGTAAATGTTTTTATTCAACAGCTCTTTTCAAGACACCCAATTTACGAATAGTATTGCTTTCACGAAAAGCAAAAAAAATACCCCATTTACCTTTATCAGGGGGGGATAACAGTGCTTTTTTCCATCCCGCGTTTAGATATTGATAAAAGTCATCTTGTGAACACACTTTTAGGGCTATATATTTCATTTCCAAACCTCTATTCTCTCTTTGAACATAAGAAATCAAGGTAAAGAAAACAAACAAACACATTATACATAAAAAAACACTTCTTCAATGCCATAAATGTTTAAATATTCATAGAATGAATTTAATAAAAATAATAGCCCCATCAATCATGTAAGTGAGATTCTTTACCCCTTCAGAAGGGGATAAATACCATACAGGAAAGGAAAATCCGATAAAACAGCTTGGAAAAACCATAAAAAATTTACATAAATGAATGTATATCAAAATTAGATTAAAAAACATGACATTAATCATATATTGAGAATTGCTTTTTTTTATAAATTTGGCCGATCAAATCTTAAAAAAAAAGGAGATAAATTCATCACCGGTACCTTAGGGTATATCTATGGAAAAAACAGTACAGTAAAGATAGATAGATGCTGTCCCTATAGGTGATTATTTATGATAAATTGAACAGCTTGTCTATCAAAAAAGGTTTTAGTTATTTCATAGCCAATGATTGGGCTGTAGGGAGTATCTTCGGTTTTACAAGAACTAGTTTCAAACCTAGAAATAATTCAACCAAAACGACCAGTAATACCTTCACTATAGATCCTTTTATAAGAAAATATTTCTATTTAGATAGTAGTAGTTTTGCCCCTTATCTACAATTAGAAGCAGTTTTTGGATGGAATAACAAGACTACAACAGTCAAAACAGATGATATGAAAATTACCTAACATGATAGAAAAAATACCTTCGTTTGCTGCATCAACCTAAGACCTGAGTTCAACTACAAACTTTCTCAAAAAATGACTTTAGGTACTACAATTAAGAAGGTTTGAATACAACAATAAGAGTATATGAAAGAGACCAAACACCATAACTATATTTCCCACAACACCTTTTGTAAGAAAATATTGGAGAACAGACCATCATTTTATACCTTCCTTAGAACTAAACACCAATTTCAATTGGGGGCTAAAAAATAGAAAAAACACTTTCCTGAAAACCAGGGAAGAACGGGCGTTTCACTTGGAGTATAGGCTTAACATCTGGATTCTCTTATAGATTGTCCAATAAATTCTTTTTACATACAACCATAGGTCAATTTAAATACATAAATAATGTTAAAAACAGGAATAGCTATCAAATTTTGTATTGACCTAACCAACATCTATTTAGGTGTCAATTCATTTCTATAAACAATAAAAAAGAACTAAGAACCTCAAAAGGTCGTATTAAAAAAATGAACAAGGTCGAGATACAGGATCTCTGGCCATTTTTTTATATTCAAGATGAAACTCCTTGTGTATAGATTTATATTAATCCAATTAAATATGGGATTATTTATACTTAATTCTATATAAAATAAACTTTTATAAATTTAAATAATTAATTGGGCGTTTTTTTAAAAAAAACACTTTGATTCATCTGGAGCAAAAGATCCAGATAAGTACGATCGTTAGCTAAACGAGGTACCTTATTTTGTCCACCTAACTTGCGACATGACTTAAACCAATCATAAAAAAGCCCTTTTCTAGCTATTCGGATAATCGGTGGGAGCAATGTTATATTATTATATCGTTTTGCTTCATAGTCTGAATTTAAAGACTGCAATGTATTGTCTAAGATATTACAAAAAACACTCATATCGGTAGGTTTTTTTTCAAATTCAATAATCCATTCATGAGCACCGGAAGATCTTTCTGTCATATAAATAGGCCCTGCTGTATACTCACGAACAATAGCATCTGTCCCTTTACACGCCTTACTCAAAGCCTCCTCTGCATTTTCAACGATCAACTCCTCCCCGAAAGTATTGATAAAATGTTTCGTCCTACCAGATATGACAATACGATAAGGAAAAAGATGAGTAAACTTTACAGTATCTCCAATGATATACCTCCATAAACCTGTGTTAGTAGAAATAACCATAGCATAATTTCGATTCAATTGTATTTTTTTAATGGAGAAGACAGGGGGGAATTCACTATCAAACTCATCCATAGGAATGAACTCATAAAATATACCATGATTCAATAAAAGCAAAAGCTCTTTTGAATACTTTTGATCTTGTATAGCAAAAAAACCTTCTGATGCATTATATGTATCGTAATAATTGATCTCTTTACGAAAAATATTTTTATATTGCTCTATATAAGGCTTAAAACTCACTCCACCATGAAAAAAGACTTCCAAATTGGGCCATACTTCATCTATATATTTCTTTTGAGAAATTTCCAGAACCTTACTCAATAATACCAACATCCAAGAGGGTACACCAACTAAGGTACGTACATCTTGCTTGATCACTTCTCTAACAATGGCTTTAAGTTTTGATTCCCAGGCACTCATCAAAACCACCTTCTTACTAGGAGTACCTCTCCAATCAGCCCACAATGGTAAGTTTTCTACCAATATCGAGGATACATCTCCATATAAAGTACCATAATCATATAACCTATAGCTACCTCCTAAACGTAGGTTTTTCCCTGCAAAAATTTTTGTATCTGGATGATTATGCGTATAGATGGTAAATAGATCCTTTCCTGCTTTATAATGGCACTGATCCAAGCAAGATTCGGTGATAGGTATATATTTGCTTTTAGCGTTAGTTGTTCCGGATGATTTAGCAAACCATCTAATCTTGCCTGGCCACAAAACATTAGCTTCTCCTCTACGCATCTTCTCAATAGAAGGACATAAGTCCTCATATTTACACAAAGGTAATCTACTGGCAAAATCTTCATATCTCTTGATTTCTCGAAATCCATGCTTCCGGCCGATTTGGGTATCTCTAGCAGTATAGACAAGATCCAACATTAAACGATTTTGAACTTCTACGGGATGATCAATAAAATACTGCATCTGATCAAGACGTCGTTTCATAAAAAATCTATAGATCGAGTTCATCAGAGTTTTTACCATAAAAGACTTAGTTTAACGTGTAAAGTTAGCGAAAATTAAATTTCTATGCGATTCGAAGGATTACTTACAAAAATGAAAAGTGAATATACAAAACCCATGCAATATTACTTGAATCTACAAGATGATTTCTTATACATGAATCCAATCATCAGAAAAAAAATTCGATTAATACATCTGCATTACGAATGCATTCACTGCAGATATGATACCCCTATCTACCGCCAAGGCTATTGTAAAAAATGCTTTTTCACCTTACCTCAAATCAATCCCAGTGTACTACGACCCGAACTCAGTACCGCACACCTAAATATCAAACAACGCGACCTCGAATGGGAAAAATCTTTCGAACTACAACCTCACATCGTATACTTGGCCATCACAGGTAGTCTAAAAATAGGTGTCACGAGAGAGATACAAATCCCTACCCGATGGATCGACCAAGGCGCTATACAAGCGATAAAAATAGCTCGTACACCTAACCGTTATCTGGCCGGCATCGTAGAAGAAGCACTCAAAGAAAAGGTTTCTGACAAAACTGACTATAGAGCTATGATTAGAAAAAAAATCCCTGATACAGACCTCCTTGCGATGAAATACCATTTGAAAGAATTTTTTCCCCAAGAAACTCAAGATCATTTCATCCAAGAGGACGACATCACTCACCTCCATTATCCGGTAGAAAACTACCCCGATAAAATCCAGATCCTTCATTTGAAGGAAATAAAAGACTTTGAAAAGAAACTGATGGGCATCAAAGGGCAATATTGGATATTTGAAGATGGTAGTGTGATCAACATCCGAAATCATGAAGGATTTTATATCGAAACACACATTCATAATGACTGACCTACCATCTATAAAAGCATACCAATGAATACCTTCACCCTATCCCGTTAAATAAAATAGCCTGAAGAAATATAGATAAACCTTTAAATAATATTTATTTTACACTTTAAACTAATTTTATCCTAGAAAGACTTAAATACTTTTTTCTATGAAAAAAATATTACCGCTTACTGAAGAGACTTTACAAAAGACTATGAGGTGATGGTACCCTTTCAAATGCTAGAAATGATAGATTTTGAAGTCCATACTGTATGTCCAAGCAAGAAAAAAGTGAATTGTAAAAACGGATGTACATGACTTTGGAGGAGATTAAATCTATACAGAAAAGTGTGGCCATAATTTCATACTCACCTATGATTTTGATCAAATAAAAACCGAAGATTACATTAAATTATTCTCACCGGGTGGAGAGTCTACTGAATACCTACGACTGACCCCTCACATACTAGATATCATGCGGAACTTTTTCAAAAAAAACCAGCCAAGAGCTGCCATTTACCATGGTCCTCAAATCCTGAAGACAGCCCAAGTAGTCCAAGAAAAGAAACTCACTACCTATCTCACAGTCAAACCTGAAGTAAAAGTAACTGGAGGACAATTCGTAGAAGTAGCATTGAAGAATACAGTGACAAACGGCACACTCATCACTGTTCCAGCTTGGGCAACTCACCCCAAGCTGATGTGTGAATTTTTACAACTATTAGGATTAAGTTTCCCTTAACGCTTTATAGCTATATAAATAGAAGCAATACCAAAAGTAAATGACAAGGCATGTGGTCTCAAAAATCCACAAGACTTCAATATATTTTTCATTTGGACACCATGAGGAAAAGCCATTACAGATCGTTGTAAATAATCATAAGCAGCAACATCTTTAGAAAATACCCGCCCCATGAACGCCATATAATGAGAATAAAGATGGTACACAAATTTCACAAAAGCCCCTTTAGGGTGAGAAAATTCTAAAATTATCATAACTCCGTCAGGCTTGAGTACCCGATGGATTTCTTTCAAACCATTTTCAATTTGCTCAAAGTTACGCACACCAAAAGCTACAGTCACCGCATCAAAACTTTCTACTTCAAAAGGTATAGCTTCTGAATCCCCGCGCATGACGCTCACACGTTCTTCCAAACCTCTACTTAATATTTTTTTTTGAGCTATTTCCAACATTTTCTCAGAACAATCCAAACCCACCACATTTAAGTCCAACACTCTTCTTGCTGCCATAATAGCTAGATCTCCCGTACCCGTAGCTAGATCTAAAAGCTCATCCGGAGAAAATCTATGCAATAAATCTACCGCCTTTCTACGCCAGCTGAGATCAATTCCGAAAGATAAAATATGGTTGAGTAGATCATACCTTGAAGAAATACGATCAAACATATACTCAACCTGTTTCTTCTTGCTCAAAGTGGAATTTTTATAAGGTTTTACTTTTATCTTCAATATAAAATAATTTGTGACAAAAATAAAAAATTATCCAAGCTTACCTATTGCCAGCGATCTATTCAAAAATAAATACCTGACCAGTATCTCCTCAACAATGCGTTTCAAACAAAATTGTTTTACTTTGCAATCGCTTTCTACCAAGCCCAATAAAAATGATCCGATCAATCATCCAAGCCACTGGCCATTATCTACCAAAAAGAATCATAAAAAATAGTGATTTTTTGAATCATAAATTTTATGATAATAAGGGATTAAAAATCAATAAATCCAATAAAGAGATAATTCAAAAATTCCAAGAGATCACAGAAATAGAAGAGCGGAGGTATGTGAGCGATGACCTCTCTAGCTCAGACATTGCTACCATTGCCTCACAAAGAGCCTTGAGCGAAAGTCAGATCGATAAAGAGCAACTCGACTACATCATCGCAGCACACAACTATGGAGACATCCATCCGATCTCACATCAATCCGATATGATGCCTGCCATTGCTTCCAGAGTAAAAAACAAACTTGGTATAAAAAATAACCGTTGTCGCCCCTATGATATGATCTTTGGTTGTCCAGGCTGGATCGAAGGATTAATCCTAGCCGATCAGCTCCTCAAAGGAGGCCATGCACAACACATACTCATCACCGGATCTGATACTCTCTCTAAAATGGTGGATCCTTATGATCGCAATGCGATGATATTTTCAGACGGAGCTGGAGTAGCTATACTATCAGCTGTAGAGACAGACCAAGATATCGGAATTCTTCATTACGACTCTCAATCAGACAACGGTAAAGAGTTGCATTACCTATTCAATGGTCTTTCTTTGAATTCCGATTATACAGAATCTATGGTCAACATCAGTATGAATGGTAGGAGAATATACGAGTACGCTTTGACTGTAATACCCCTGATATTGAAAAAACTCCTCGACAAATCTCAGTTGCAACTCAAAGAAATTAAAAAAATTCTCATCCACCAAGCCAATGCTAAGATGGATCATGCCATCTTAAAACGGTTTCTAAGCTACTACGATCATCCAAACGATGAAAAAACTTGCGCAAACCTCATGCCAATGAGTATTCAAAAATTAGGCAACTCCTCTGTAGCCACTGTACCCACCTTACTTGACAGAATCCTCAAAGGGAAAATGCCCCCCCATGAACTCAAGTCTGGAGACACTATCCTAATGGCATCCCTAGGCGCAGGGATGAATACCAATGCTATGATCTACCGTTTCCCAAAACCTATACCCTCCCCCGATAAGCCCATTCTACCTTAAAAGCGAGTTCTCTAAAGATAAAAAATATCATTACCTTTATCCTCTATCATTACACCAATCATATTAGAATGAAAAAGGGAATCCATCCAGATAATTACCGAATAGTAGCTTTCAAAGACATGAGTAATGAAGAGATATTCATATGCAAGTCAACCGTCAAAATCAAGGATACCATAGAAATAGAGGGAAAAGAATACCCTTTGTATAAGATGGAAATCTCAAGCTCCTCCCACCCCTTTTTTACCGGGAAAGTGAAATATGTAGACACAGCTGGTCGAATAGAAAAATTTAAGAGCAAGTACGCAAAATTTGAAAAGGAAAAGTAATTGGTTTTCATCGGTTTCTAATCATTTTTTAAAAAGTCGTTCCGGCTTACTAAAAAAAAACATTTCTTCATGAATTTTATATTGGCTGACGGCCCTGAATGGGATACTTTACTTCCACTTACATTCACCCGACCAACAGCAGAGATCCGTATAGGTATACTCACCCTGAGAGAAAAATGGGAGCATTTACTGAAAACGAAAACCTTTACAATTACACAAGCTCACTTAGAGAAGAAGTACCCCCCCCCCTCAGAAAAGGACCCCTACATCTCTATCAATCCGACCTTCCTCCCAACAAAAAACTTGATCCAAGCAATCCATTCACTAGAAGAAAACCAAACATTAACGAAAGGAAAAACGATCATCGCCCTTTTTGAAAATCCTTCCAAGATCTCTTACCCAACCCCCATAAAAGAAATCCCTTATCCTTATGATCTGATCCACATTGAACATCCATGGGATATCTTCCAACAAAATATCATAGCTCTCAAACAGGATTTTAAACTCTTGACCCAAGACCGAAAATCTGCTCCCCTGAGTAAAAGCAACCGTGTCACAGGCAAAGACATCTTTATCGAAGAAAGCGCTAATGTAGAATATGCTATACTCAATGCCCAATCCAGCCCTATATACATTGGAAAAAAAACCCAGATCATGGAAGGCTGCCTTATCCGCGGCGGACTAGCACTATGTGAAGGTGCTATACTGAAGATGGGTACTAAAATTTATGGTGCTACGACCATCGGCCCCTATTGCAAGGTAGGAGGCGAGATCAACAACTCTATATTGTTTTCCTATTCTAATAAGGCCCACGATGGATTTTTAGGCAATTCTGTGTTGGGGCAATGGTGCAATCTGGGTGCTGGCACCAACACCTCCAATTTGAAAAACAATTATTCGGAGGTCTATATGTGGAATTATACAGCTGGGCAGACTGTCTCGAAAAAGCTAAAATCCTGTGGGCTTTTTATGGGAGATCATTCCAAATCAGCTATCAATACCCAATTCAATACAGGTTCAGTAGTCGGTGTGTCGGCCAATGTATTCGGATACGGTTTCCCACCTAAACACATCCCCTCCTTCACTTGGGGTGGGATACAAAAAAGTGATCTTTTCAATTTTGAAAAAGCCTGCGAGACGGCTCAACTTATGATGTCTCGACGCAATCAAACCTTCTATTCGATAGACAAGGAAATCTTGAGATACGTTTTCAACTTACCTCAAAAGAGGTACGAAACATCTCTCTAAAATTCCTCAAGCCTTCTTACTCTATACTTAAAATACAAGATTAAAGTATGTAATGGACTGTTCACTATATTTTTATGTCATCATACGGACTTTTCCCAACCCTACACCTTGCCAAACCAAAGCCAAATCGATTTCCTTGGAAGAAAAATCGCATTCCAGACCGATCAAGATCATATAAAGACCTGTCTTTAACTCAACATACTTCTTCAAAGACTACCGCTCAAAATTCGTATCACAATGCACTATGAATCTTTGTTTAATTTTTTTTATGTGAAATGACATAAAGTCCCGATAAATCAAGGGGTCATTCAAAATAGGAAGATATGCTTTAACCGATTGCTTCACTGCTAAACTAATGATTATCTACCCAGGACTTATATTGAACTTTCTCCATTCAGAATACTTGTAAAATAAAGGGGTTATTTGGTTATCCTAATTTCAGTAGCTTTCTCTAAAAACCATTCAAAACGGTCGACAGATTTCGTTGAAGCAATGCCTATATGTACCCGATAAGTCCGATCATTCATAGGCTGAATGATGTGCTAGAGGGGCCACCACTCACTCTTTTTTTTGATGATCGAACTTTGATCAAATCCATCCACATGTTACCCTATCCATTAGTTAGATACACTTCATTGTCAATTTGCATCCGCAAGACCTTTATAAAATGATCGCTTTCTTCCATACCTAAACAAATGACTGTAAATATGACCTTTTCTAGAAAAAATAGTTTTATAATGATATCCTATCATATCGGGAAAAAGGGGTGATATCCAGTGGATCAAACCACTGACGTTCATATTTGAGTTGTCCCACCATAGCGATCATCGCTGCATTATCTGTAGTGTATTCGATTTTGGGAAGGTATATCTGCCAAGATTTTTCAGCAGCAACTCGAGAAAACTGTTTGCGCAACTCTGTATTAGCTGAAACACCTCCAGCTAAAGCTATATACCTCACTCCAGTCTTTTCTACAGCACGCTCTACTTTTTCCAACAATATTTGCACAATTGTCCATTGCACAGCAGCACACAAATCGGGCAATTGCTCTCGTACAAATCCAGGATCGGATTTCAACCCATCCCGGATAAAATACAGGATATGTGTCTTGAGCCCACTGAAACTGAAATCCAACCCTTCGACTTTAGGTTTTGAAAAAATAAACTTTCTCGGATCACCATTCCGTGCATAACGATTGATCAAGGGGCCACCAGGATAATCCAAACCTAAGATCTTAGCCATCTTATCAAAAGCTTCTCCAGCTGCATCGTCTATCGTATGACCCAAGACAGTCATCTCAAAAAAATCGTCTACTCGGACGATCTGAGTATGCCCACCACTAACAGTCAAACACAAGAAAGGAAACCGAGGTGGATACCGATGAACCCCCTTGATGAAATGTATCAAAACGTGTGCCTGCATATGGTGGACTCCAATCAACGGAACCCCCAAAGCCATAGCCAAAGACTTAGCAAAAGAAGTCCCAACCAATAGAGATCCCATGAGACCAGGTCCACGAGTAAAAGCTATGGCATCGATTTGATTTTGCATTATATTTGCTAGCGAAACGGCTCGATCAACCACTGGGATGATGTTTCTCTGATGTGATCTAGAAGCTAGCTCAGGCACGACACCACCATATTTTTGATGGATCTTCTGAGAGATGATGATGTTAGATAAGACATGGCCGTTTTGGATGAGAGCTGCAGCCGTATCATCACAAGAAGATTCTATACCTAAGATGATGGGGAGGTGTTTCATTGAAAGCAAAAATAAGGATATTTAAGTGCCGCAGATCTTTCGATGGTTTTTATCTCTATTCCGATTCCTACTCAAGGGTGCCTTCAAATTACTAAGATACTTCACTTTGATTGCTCTATTGCTCGTAGGTGGAATCCTTATCGCCATCAATACTCCAATCATACAAACCAAAATTACACAACTCATCCTAACTAAGCTCAATGAAAGCTTCGGTACAATGCTTTTGGTAGAGAGTGTAGATATCGATTTCCTAGGAAATATTCAGCTCTACCATGTCAAAGCTGTCGATGATTACAAAAATACGCTGATTTCAATCCCTCATATCAAAGGGCAAATTGATTTATTACACCTATTTTTTAATCTCCGAAACATTAAGATTAAAAAACTCGTGCTTGATCAGCCTGAGATTTTCATCACGACTTACCGGGGAGACAGCATAAGCAATATGAGTCGATTTATCAACAAGTTTTCAAAAAAAGACACCACGACCTCTTCCAAAATTGTCTTAAAAAGTGATTTCGAAATCAAAAGAGGTCATCTACTGATCAACGATCAAAACCTCAACGAGAAAGATAGCTTGATACTCGCAATAAATTCATTGGATGCTTGGATAGAAAATTTCCGAGTGAAAGGCAGTACAATCGAAGCCGATATACGTTCCTTAAAATCAATCGGGAGATTGAGAAAAAAAGATTTTCGTGTTGATGGACTCTCGACCAATTTCACATTCACCACCAACCGTCTACAGACTCATAACCTCAACTTACAAACTTCTCGAAGTATGATCAAAGGCCACATAGCCTTTCACTATAATCAACCTAAGGATTTGGAAAAATTCATCAACAAAATCGATATTCAAGCCGAGTTCAAAAAAGGCTCTCGTCTAGGATTTGAAGACCTGCAATTGTTTGTCAACAACTGGGATTCAAAAGCTGTGATCAAATTACAGGGGAAGATACACGGCCAACTGGGAAACCAACTCATCCTATCGGACATCCATCTAGAAAGTAGAAAAAATAAAATCCAAGCCAATCAAATTGTGCTTTCACATATCACCGACGAGAAAAAATTTAAAATCAATCAAAAAAAAGACGGCATCATCGAAACCTCCTATACAGCAGCCACTGCTCTGCTTCCAAGTTTCATCAGCCGAAAGATTCCAACTTTTCTGAAAAATTATGGCAATATGAGGTATTATGGCGCTCTGATCATCACATCCGAAACAATCACATCCGAAGGAGATCTCAGCAGTAGTACCATAGGGACTGTCAATACCGATATTCAACTAGACAACTACACTAGTAAAGTCCCACAATATAAAGGAGTACTTTCTTCCAGAAATATCGATCTATCCATGCTTACGAAAAACAAAGACCTTCAATCCGTAGGTGGTACATTCCGTTTTGAGGGGGAAGGTTTTTCATTGGACGCATTACAATTACAACTCATCGGAACGTTTGATCAATTGGTACTCTATAACCGTAAGATCAGCAAGGTCCAAGTCGATGGTCATCTAGGTCAAAGATCATTCGAAGGACAATTTTTTATAAAAGACCATCAAGTTAAACTAGATTTTGATGGAAAAGTCAACTTTACCCCTAAAGAATGGCTCATCCAAGCTAAAACCAAGATTGAGCACATCGACTTGAAGGCCATGGGATTGAGCGAACATGAAAAATCCCTTCTCAGTACAAACCTCGAGATCAATATCCAAGGAACAGACATAGACCATCTGCAAGGCAATATCTACCTAACGAATACAACTTATGAAATACCAAAGAAAAAATTTGACTTCTCAAAAATCTCCATCGAATCAAAGATCTTAAGTGAAAAAGATCGAGAGATCACCCTCTCAGCACCTGAAATGGTCCAAGGCTTTTTTCGTGGAAATTTTAAATGGTTTGAATTGACCAAACTTCTGGAAAATGGAGTAAATCGTGTGCTCAATGGAAAAAAATACCATCCGATCACACCAAACCAATCCATCGCTTTCGATTTGATACTTACCCACCGTTTCATAGAACCCTTTGAACAAAGCGTGAAAATCTTATCCGACAGCCGCCTACAAGGTCAATTAATAAACGATGCCATCAACTTCGATATAGAGATCCAAAAAGCCCAAATCAACGAGCACACTATCCACAACGCACACCTCAATATCAATACCTCCTCTGAAAAAAAAATAGCTTTCAAAATCGATAATGCTATAATCCAAGGGATCACTTTCAAAAACATTGACCTCAGTACAAAACAAGAAAACAATCTCCTATTAATCAAGACCAAATTTTTAGTCACTTTGGCCGACTCCGAACAAGAAGTCGATCTGAATTTTTACAAATCCGGTAACTGGAACAGCAGAGAAAGCACCTTTATCATTGGTCTACAACGTTCACGTATCACAATCAATGGCTACGACTGGTGGATAAATGATCAAAACAACTACCATTCTAATCTAGCCAAAATTGATTTAAAAAAGAAAAGATACACCATAAATAAATTGACATTCACTTCAAAAACACAAAACATCACCATTTCAACTGATATAATCGGAAATATTTACAAAATGGTACAAGGTACTTTTAATCAAGTACAACTTAAACAAGCAATCCCTGCCAAAGAAGAAGGTCTAATTATAGATGGTATAGCCCACGGGGATTTCTTTATCGAAAATTCAGGAAATGACCTCAATCCTAAAATTGATATGAAAGTAAACCAATTAGCCCTTAATAATATCGTACTGGGCGATCTGAATGTCAATACTTCTTATAACGAAAAAAATAGGCTTTATCGACTCAATAGTACTTTGAAAAACGAACAGATCGACATCCTGACAGTAGCCGGAAACATCGATAACATTTCTCAAAAAAAAATACAATTAGATTTAGATCTAAACGCTAAAAAACTATCAATAAAATTTTTACAAATATTACTAGGAAATACATTTAACAATATAAGGGGTACTGCTGAGGGTAATATCAAAATCACCGGAGATTTTGATCGTCCGATTTACCAAGGAGAACTCCGTTTGAAAGAGGTTGGGATGAAAGTAAACCAACTCAATACAGACTACGAACTCATAGGAATACCTTCGATTCTGATCAATCCAGAGACTTTCATTTTAAAAGACTTCCGTCTCAAAGACACACAATACAATACCCAAGGATACATCAGTGGTGCAATCCTTAATGAAAAATTCACTAAATGGACTTTAGCGCTATCAATAGATACAAAAAATCTCTTAGCACTCAACACAACCTCAATACATAATAATTTATTCTACGGAACAGTTTTTGCGAAGGGTAAAATAGAGATCTCAGGAGAATCTGATAATCTAGACATCAGCATAAGAGAAGGGGAAATTACAAACTTTTCACGATTATTCATCAACACAAAAGGATCCCAATCTATGACTGAAAATAACAAATTTATTCGCTTTGTGAATTTCAATACTCAAGATACTACTGAACTAACCAAGTCTCCTGCAAAACAGCCTAAAAATAAAAATACCCGAAAAGGACTCTCTATCAGCATAGAGACCGACATCACTGAAAATACCGAAGTACAACTCATCCTAGACCCTTATTCAGATAATTTTATCCAGGCCAAAGGAACGGGAAATATCTCATTTAAAATGAGGTCTGAAGGTAATATAGAAATGACGGGGAAATATAATACCACAAAGGGATCTTATCACTTCTCCAGCGAACAGATCCCCTTTCTAAAACTGGACAAACAATTCCAAATCAAAACGGGTGGATCTATTACCTGGACAGGATCTGCCACCAATGCTAACCTAAATCTGACCGCTTTTTATCCTAAATCAGTTTCCAATGTAGGAGAATACATCAATTTACCCAACTCATCGAAAACACCCCAAAATCTTATTACAGAGCTAAAAATCAATATTTCTAGTCAACTATCTCATCCAGAATTAGAACTCAATATCGATTTTCCAAACACTAGTGAAAATATCAAACAACAACTGATCCAAAAACTCAATACCCAAGACGAAAGACTCACACAATTCGGTTCCATACTCTTGTTAGGTAAATTTTTTATCAACACCAAAAACATAGGAAGTGAGCTTTGGACTTCTTCTACTTATGATTTAGCACTCAAACAGTTAGGAAAAATCCTATCAAGTATCAATGATGCATTAAACGTAAATTTCGAATACATCGAAGGCAATAGAGATACCAACTCCTCAAGTAGTTTCAGATCTTTCATATCTTACAATATTAACCGGCGCTTTTCGATCAAAGGCATCGTAGGAGTTCCATTTAATACAGTAAGCAAACAAAGTAGTCCTTTCACTGGAGAAATCCAACTTAATATGGACATCAGCCAACGAGTAGACAAAACCTTAAAATTAACTTTATTCTCCCGACCAAATACATTTGGCAGAGAAAATATTCACTCAGCTACATTTTCCTCACAAAATTATGGAGGTGGGGTAATTTATACCACTTCATTTAATAGTTTTTTTTAAAAAAAATAAATATCCTATTCAAATCCAAAAGAGATAAAAGTAAAAAAAATCTCAGAGAGAAATAAAATATATGTCTATAACATAAGCCTAATACACTAAAAATTAAGAAGTTTTTTTTATTCCTAATTTTTTAATACTTTTACACCATAAATAAAAAATTACTAAATAACGTAAATTTATGACTTCAAAGTATTATCTAGACGAGATCGATAAAAAAATCTTAACAAGCCTTACTGAAAATGCTCGTACACCTTTCACTGAGATCGCTAAAACTATACAATGCTCTACCGGAACCATCCATGTGAGAGATAAAAAACTCGAAGATGCTGGCATCATCACTGGTAATACGCTAAAAATCAATTATAAAGCATTAGATTATCATCTAATCGCATTTGTTGGGATCCTTTCAAACTCACGTGAAACCAAAATAGTCAAAGAAGAATTAGCAAAAATTCCTAACATTGTACAACTCTACATTACCTCTGGGAAATATAATCTCTCCTGTAGAATCATTGCTAAAGATCCTTCCGATGCTAGAGAAGTCATCTCAAAGATTGGTGAAATCAAAGGAGTCCTTCGTACCGAATCTACTATCTGTATGGAAGAAGTCATCAATGATGAAAATAGATTATTACTTAGTATTCTCGAATAGCTTCATGTAAAAAAAAATGAACATTGAAGAAAAAAAGACTATTTTAAAGTAGCCTCAGGTACAAGTATAATTATTTTTGTATTTGATGGAAAATTACTCAAAATATTGATCGATAAAAAATAAAAGATCAACCTTTTAAAGAAACATGAATTTTACCCATCAAATACATCAATCTATATAAAAATGTCGAATGTGATATAAAAATAATTTTACAAAATCTTTTGAATAGAAATCAAGCTTATTTTAAACAGTTAAAAGTATTTTGCAAGGTCTTTCGTAACCCCATCGGGGTGTGTTGTAAACATTATTTTTTATAGTATAATCAAAATAAACCATTCTAAAATAATTAAACATAAAAATATAGACTTTTATGTTTTAAATATAATGAAGTTTCTAACTTAGCTTATGATTATAATGAGATTATAGCTTATACTAAAGAACGTTTGAAACGATATGTAAAAAGACATCCAGTAAGTTTCAATTCTCTACTAAAAAAAAATATTATTACTCAACTTCAAATATTATATGAAAACATATTAAATAGATAATTGGATTAATAAAATTTTTGGAAAAAAACATTTAACTCACAACTAATCATCGAAACAGGAAAAAGCATCAACTCTTCAGAGAGATAAATCAGATAAACTATAAAGGTTTAATGAATAAAAACACAAAAAATGAGCTTGAAGGGATATGATTTCTTATTTTGAATAAACAATCAATTTATGAATTCTTTAAATCCCAATATGAAAAAATCCTCTGGATTAAAAATCATCATTATATTACTAGTAATGATCAATATATGGTACATCATGTATGTAGTGATACCTGGGTTGAGAGGTGAAAAAAATACTTTGAGTGGGTTCAATCTACCGAAGCATTACTTTTCGATGCTTTTGTTATTAAACATAATAGGAGCTCTTGGCGGATATCTTATCTATCGATTTAAAAAGCTAGGGGTCTATCTAATAGTGATAGAGATATCCCTACAACTTCTCACCCAACGCATATATGGCTACATTGATACAGATGTTTTATTTCGTTTATTTCTTCTATGTTTAGGTGGTGTCAGCATTATTCCAAAATGGAAACAATTTTCTTAACCATATTATATCGATATAGTATTCCCATCTATAAAATATCATTATTTTTGGTATCCTCTTGGATACTGGTTAATCTATTCCCTAAAAAATAAAGTTTTAAATATGAATTCAAAAAGGTCAAGTATGGAATCATACAGATCTAATAGCTTCCTTTGATTTCGCATTATTGAAATCCTGTAAGAATGAAACTCTCTAATACAGCAATACCTATGATAGAAGCTTGTAAAAATAGTTAATTTTTATTTTTTTAACCTTTGTAAACTTATATTTATCGATACAATTCTCGCTTTTATCAAAAACTTTTTAGTATTTGAAATACTCATAATAATTGAATTTGATAAGTTAAATACATATATAAAATTTATATAAATAATATAATTTTATTAATAATTATATATAATATTTTAATGAATCATGCATAAATATTATCTTGATATTCCTAATTAATGATTTATCATTATTATAACATCAATATCTTTAAATATCTATAATAATTTTATCTCTTAGATGATTAGACTCACTTAATTTATATGCTTTTCTAATACCCTTCAATGGAAATATAGTACTTATGATAATTCGCAATTTTTTTCTATACAAAGCAGAGAGTTTTTTCAAAATTTCTCGAGATGGTAAAGCTTAAATATGAGCAACATGTATGGAAAGTGATTCATAGTTTGGTATATTATTGATAAACATCAACATATATACCTTTTTTTTAAGGTGCAATAGAATCCTTCCTGGGATATACTCCCTATCCCATCCAATAGTATATCTTCTTCTTTTGCTACTTCTTTGAATCTTTCTCGATTATAGTCGATAGAGATATCTACCCCCTAATTATTTTAAAAACTGATGATTATATATTGAAGATGTTCCAAATTATTTATGCCCCATGATATTTAGAAAGTTGAACAGCTATGCTAGCTACACCATCTAAACCAGGATTTATCAATATTTTTTATATAGATTGGATCTTAGCATAGCACTATAAAGATGTAGTAGATTGTTATACCTACCGTTAGTGGAGCTGCCGATTCAAAGAAACTCATTTCCTCTGGCATTAGACATAGTTCACTTTATTGTTCTGCAACGTATTCTGAATATCCTCCCATTTTACTTATATAATCAAACACACAATCTCCGATAGAATAAATCTTTTGCTTTTTTTCCTAATTTTAGTACCTCTACAGCAACATCTATCCCAAATATCAAAGGAGAAGAAAGCTTTTACTCTTTAAGATTACTATATTTTAATATTTTCCAATCGATGAGGTTTACAGAGGGGGATTTTACTTTTATTAATACCTCATTATCATCCGGCGATGGAATTTTTATACGTTCAACTTTGAGTCTACTAATATCACTAAGCTCTTTTACAATAGCTGCCTACATCATAATATATATATTTTAATTTTTTGAAGATTGAATAAATCCATTTGTTTGATTTTAAGTCTCTAACAAATTAATATTCTCTACTAAAATCCAAATGTAACTCTCATCTTTGTATTAAGATTTTTCTTGTCCAGTAGATCAATTTCACAAAAAAAAGGATAAAGAAATTATTGTTTATAATCAGTTCAAACCATCCCTCCATTAAAAAAAAAACATGATCACAACTCATGAATAGTTGGTATCTTTGTGGCTCAAAAAACTTATTCATCATGGTTTACATATCTGACACAGCCAAAGAAAAGATCGTCGATCTGATGAGAGAAGAAGGCCTTTCTCCTGAAGCCTCTTTCGTCCGTTTTGGAGTGAGAAGTGGAGGGTGTTCCGGTTTATCCTACGACCTTTCTTTTGACCAACAACAAGGAGAGGAAGATAAACTTTTTGAGGATGGGCATGTCAAAATCTTAGTCCATAAAAAACATTTTCTTTACCTGGCTGGGACCAAATTAGAATATTCTGGCGGACTCAATGGTAAAGGTTTCTACTTCAATAATCCCAATGCTACGCGTACCTGCGGTTGTGGAGAGAGTTTTTCCTCGTGATTAGCAGAAACCTCCCCTCTCGATGAGATCTGATAAAGCCTATCGAATCAAGGAAAAAGGAAGAAGAGATTGAATGATGAGCAAAGACGAAAAATTACTCAGAAAGGTTACCGAATCTGAGTATAGGTATGGCTTTTATACAAATATCGAATCAGAGCGTTTTCCCAAAGGGCTTGATGAAGGAGTCATCCGCGCTCTTTCTCAAAAGAAAAATGAACCCGATTGGATGTGCCAATGGCGCTTAAAAGCCTTCTACACTTGGCAACAATTAAGTGAGCCAAGTTGGGCTAATGTGAAATACAAAAAACCCAGTTTCCAAGAGATCAGCTACTACGCTGCTCCAAAGAAAAAAAAACAATTCAACAGCCTTGATGAGGTCGATCCCGAATTGCTCGAAACCTTCAATAAATTGGGGATTTCGCTCGAGGAGCAAAAACGACTTTCAGGCGTAGCCATAGACGTGGTGATGGATTCAGTCTCGGTAGCCACTACCTTCAGAGAAACCTTAGCAGAAAAAGGCGTCATCTTTTGCTCGATCAGTGAGGCTATACAACAACATCCCGAATTGGTAAGGAAATACATCGGTACAGTAGTCCCCAGGCAAGACAATTTTTATGCGGCACTTAACTCGGCCGTATTTTCAGATGGATCTTTCTGTTATATCCCAAAGGGAGTGTGTTGTCCGATGGAACTATCGACCTACTTCCGTATCAATGAAGGGGGTACAGGTCAATTCGAGCGTACACTAGTCATCGTAGATGAGAGGGGGTATGTTAGTTATCTCGAGGGCTGTACGGCTCCTCAACGTGATGAAAACCAATTGCATGCCGCAGTGGTCGAACTCATCGCTTTGGAAGGTGCCGAGATTAAATACTCGACAGTCCAAAACTGGTTTCCTGGCGACAAACAAGGCAAGGGCGGTGTATTCAATTTTGTCACCAAACGTGGCTTGTGCGAGAAACACGCAAAAATCTCTTGGACACAGGTTGAAACCGGCTCAGCCATTACTTGGAAATATCCTTCCTGCATCCTGAAAGGCGATAATTCGATAGGCGAATTCTATTCAATTACCCTGACTAAAGACTTCCAACAGGCCGATACCGGTACTAAGATGATCCACATCGGAAAAAATACCAAGAGTACCATCATCTCCAAAGGTATATCAGCCGGTAAGGCACAAAATAGTTATCGTGGTTTGGTTAAGATCTCTTCCAAAGCAGAGAATGCTCGTAATTTTTCCCAATGCGATTCGTTGCTCATGGGTAATCATTGTGGAGCTCATACCTTCCCATACATCGAGGTCAAAAACTCTTCGGCTCAAGTCGAACATGAGGCCTCCACATCAAAGATTGGAGAAGATCAGATCTTTTATTGCAATCAGCGAGGGATCGATACGGAAAAAGCTGTAGCCCTTATTGTTAATGGTTTCAGTCGAGACGTGCTCAATAAGTTACCAATGGAATTTGCTGTAGAGGCTCAGAAGCTTTTAGAGATCTCCCTGGAAGGGTCTGTAGGTTGAAATATCATTTAAATATGGTCTTAGAAAGAAAAAAGAAAATATTCGTGAGAAAGCAATCATGTTAAAAATTAATAATTTATACGCCTCGGTAGAAGATAAAGATATCCTGAAAGGAATCGATCTGGAGATTAAACCAGGGGAAGTACATGCCATCATGGGACCGAATGGATCGGGCAAAAGTACTTTATCCTCAATGATCGCTGGGAAAGAAGAATATGAAGTCACTCGAGGGACTATCCGTTTCGAAGGAGAAAATATCTTGAAGCTCTCTCCAGAAGAACGTGCACACTTGGGGATCTTCCTCTCTTTCCAATACCCAGTAGAGATCCCCGGGATATCAGTGACTAACTTCATCCGTACCGCCGTCAATGCTTCACGCAAAGCCAGGGGTCTGGAAAATATGCCTGCAGCAGAAATGCTGAAAAAAATCCGAGAAAAAGCCGCCCATTTAGGCATCGATAAAAATTTTCTTTCCCGTTCGTTAAACGAAGGGTTTTCTGGTGGGGAAAAAAAACGCAACGAAATTTTTCAAATGACTATGCTCGAGCCCAAATTAGCCATACTCGACGAGACTGATTCGGGTTTGGATATCGATGCACTCCGCATCGTGGCTCAAGGGGTCAATGCTTTGAAGAATAAGAACAATGCCGTATTGATCATCACCCATTATCAACGTCTACTCGAGTACATCGTCCCGGATCGTGTCCATGTCTTATATCAGGGCAAAATCGTCAAATCTGGTGATAGCACATTAGCTTTTGAACTTGAGGAGAAAGGGTATGATTGGATCAAAAAAGAGATAAAGACTGCTTGACTTCATCAGAACAATCATAGTATGGAATTGAAAGAGAAAATCGTCTCTTCGTATATCGCTCAACAGGATCAGGCCATCCCAGTCAACAAGTACGTACACCGTCTCCGTTGTGAGGCTATCGACATCTTTGAGAAGAAGGGATTCCCCACAATAAAGGAAGAGGAATGGAAATACACCAATCTGATGCCTATACTCAAGTATGATTATAGCCTTTTCACTATTCAAAAAACCTCGGTAGAGCACAAAGATATCCAATGCTATCTCTTGGATGACCTTGACACTTTTCGGCTCATTTTTGTCGATGGAGTGTATAGCTCCTGGCTTTCTGAAACGACACATTACGGTAAGGATATTTGTGTACTTTCTAATGCGCTTTCTCAGCCAAAACACGGAGCAGTCATCGAGAACTATTATGGTAAGATAGCCCCTCAGGACGACGCCCTGAGTTCCCTCAATACAGCTTTTGCGCAAGATGGTGCATACATCTACATCCCGAAAAACACCTTAGTAGAAAAACCCATCCAAATCCTTTACCTCTCAACTGGTACCACTGCTCAAGTGATGTTGCATCCAAGGAATCTGATCGTAGTTAGCGAAGGATCACATGTACAAATCATCGAGCGGCATCAATGTCTGAGTGACCATACAGTCTTGAGTAATTCGGTCACTGAAGTATATGCAGCAACTAACAGCCAAATAGAATATATCAAGATACAAGACGATAGGACAGGAGCATCTCTGATCGATCATACCTTTCTAGTACAGGATCAAAACAGCCTTTGCTCCGTCAATACCTTCTCCTTCCAAGGAAAGTTCGTACGGAACAACTTAAATTTTTACCATCGTGGGTCAGGGGTTTCCTCTCATCTGAAGAGTCTTACCATCATCGGGGGAGAGGAACTGATAGACCATCATACCCTAGTAGACCACTTACATCCACATTGCGAAAGCCACGAAATGTACAAAGGCATCTTTGGTGGCAAGACCAAAGGGGTCTTCAATGGAAAGATCATGGTACACAGTAATGCTCAAAAAACCAACGCCTTTCAGCAAAACAACAACATATTACTCTCTAAAGAGGCTTGCATTGATACCAAACCACAACTGGAAATTTTCGCTGACGACGTTAAATGCTCACACGGTTGTACAGTGGGACAGCTCAACCCATCAGCTTTGTTTTATCTCCGTGCACGAGGTATCCCTGAGAAAGAGGCCAGAGCCTTATTGCTATTTGCTTTTGCTGAAGAAATCTTGGAAGATATCAGCATACCTCAGTTGAAAAACCACATCCACAAGATGATCAGCAACAAGTTGAATGTAGATCTCAAATTTGAATTATAAGGGTTTATGTTGTCACAACAAGAGATCCGTGAGATTCGAGAACAATTCCCCATCTTAGCGCAAAAAGTTTACAACCAGCTGTGGGTCTATCTCGACAATGCAGCTACTACTCAAAAACCACGACAAGTCATCCAAGCTATAGAAAATTATTACACGACGATCAATGCCAATGTACACCGCGGGGTACACTATATCAGCCAATTGGCTACCACTGCAACAGAATATAGTAGAGAACGCATTCAGCAATTTATCCATGCGGCACATCCACACGAAATCATTTTTACACGGGGTACGACAGAGTCCATCAATCTAGTAGCTTCAGGTATGACAGACCTGATCCAGGCTGAAGACGAAATCATTGTATCACAACTAGAGCATCACTCAAATATCGTTCCTTGGCAGATGCTATGCCAGCGAACAGGAGCCACACTCAAGGTGATCCCGATCAATCAGGAGGGGGTTCTACAATGGGATGTTTTTGAAACACTGCTTTCAGAAAAGATCAAAATCGTAGCAATCAATCACATTTCTAATGCTTTAGGAGTCGTAAATCCTATCAGGGAATTCATCCGGAAAGCTCACGAATACAATGCCTGGGTTTTGGTTGACGGAGCGCAAGCACCATGTCATATGGCGGTAGACGTACAGGAGCTTGATGCAGACTTCTATACCTTCTCAGCTCATAAGATGTACGGCCCGACAGGTGTGGGTGCTCTTTATGGAAAAGAAACGCTTTTAAAAAAGCTCCCGCCTTATCAAGGGGGTGGAGAAATGATTAAAGAAGTAACTTTCGAAAAGACCACTTATGCAGATCTTCCATTTTGCTTCGAGGCAGGTACACCACATATTGAGGGTATCATTACCTGGACTGCTGCGATCAACTTCATCGAGCAAGTGGGCATCGACCAAATCAAAACATACGAGACACAGCTTCTCAATACAGCTATTGAATGCCTGAGTCTTATCGATGGAATTTGCTTGTATGCACATCATACACCATGTTCAAGTATCATTTCATTCAACCTAGCTGACGCGCATCCTTTTGATGTAGGCAGTATATTGGATCGTTTGGGTATAGCCGGACGAACCGGACATCATTGCGCACAACCATTGATGCGTTTTTTAAATATCCCTGGGACAGTGCGTGCCAGCTTTGCCGTATATAACACTCTTGAAGAGATCGACCGGCTCTGCGATGGGATTCTGAAAGTAAAAAAAATGTTGAGGGGTTGAGGTTAATTTTCTTCAGCTGCTACACTTACCAAATACTGGCCTTCTTAAATCGATTGTTTTTAAAAAAAAGTCCATTTCCCGATCCTCCGACACAAAGATTCAAACCATCTCTATCTATTGAGAATTTTTTAAGTAGGGCCCAAATCCTAGATAGAAATTAAGGATAAAATGAGAAATCAAAAAAAACTCATTACATCGTATCATATGACCATATATTGACCGGAAAAGACCACCCTCAGAATGTAGTCTTTTCTACTTCAAATTACTAGCAATCCAACTCGAATAATTTTCTACCCAATGAAACTCAATACAAGGGTCTCATATTTTATCTCTTCCCATCGCCTGGGGCCACTTACAAAACCATAATCTTCTACCTTTCTTGCAATCTCTCCACAGAGATATTCTATATTGGTTTATGACCTCATTGTATTTCTCATCCGGAACCATAGAGATGTATTGGGCCATATGCACTTTGTTATTATTTATATCTGGGTCAGATACCGTAAGGTACGTTACTGTTAAATATCAAAAAATCACCGGTATTCATCTTGACTTTGACAATTCTAAAGCTGGTAATATCAGGCTTGAAATGATCACGATCTTCCGGTTGGGTGAGGCTTCCAAGTATCATAAGTACGATAAAGCCTTGGGATACACTGAAACCCTCCTGCGTTTTTATAACTTTTATAGTTAAATTAAAGTGTATATTTTATGTTTTTTAACTTGGCTTATAGATCATAATCCAATTGAATAAAATATTTGAATTCAAAACCGGGACGCATAGGTAAATTCAGACCCCCCCCCGGGGGGGGGTGGGATCAATACCCAAAGTTTTTCAGTATCCCAGATGTCTCTAAATGCATCATAGATCCTCGAAAACTGGAGGTTGTCCCACAGAATATTAGTGATTGTAGATCTCGATCATATTACTATTGGTGAGTTCTTTCATTTTTATCTGATCATGAGGCGGAGTATATCAAGTCTCTGGATCATTGGGATCTTTTTCTTCAAATTCCAACAAGAAATCTGCAATCTTTTAGTATTCTCTATCGGAACAGTATTTTTGACGATCACATAGCTATTGTGTTTCCAAAATTTGACAATCTTCCTCACTCAATACCCGAAAAGGAGCTCTATTGTAAGAGTCATTGAATGTGAAGTTGCCCAAAGTAGCAGACGGATTTGCTAATCCCTTATAATTATTGGAGATCATCGTCGCGGTAGATTTCACTTTCATAAGAATGGTTTTTAAATTGATATTTAATAATTTATTGAATTTATAAAAAGGATATCATTCTTCAGATGAGAAATTTTTCTACTTCATTGATGATCTTTCCTCATCGGGGATTTTGAGTGTACTCATCCGTATACAACACTGGTAATAAAAATAGAAACAGTCGTCATCATCTTATATTCATTTGTCTTGTTTAACTAATTTTTTTAGATATTCTAGAGAACCTTATGTAGTATCAGGTATGATGAAGAGCGTAAAAAGAGCTGAAAAACTATCATAAATCCAAAGAAGATGAATATCAGATAGGGATTGTTCTTAAAAATATAGACAAAAACTAGACCTACTAAAGTGATCAATGCGGCAAATATTCAATATATCCCAGAGTCAAAATTCTGACCATTGGTTCTAACCTCGTAAGGAAAATCACCGATACGGGTATCTATATTATAATAAATTGTTATATAGAATGTTATAATGTATATATCAAAATAAAAATTAACAACCATGCAGGATTCGTTGTAGATAAAAGACGTGAGCGATCATGAATAGGCTGATGATATATTCGAAATAGCTAATTAACATAAACTGTATTCTACCCAGACTGTCGATCAGATACATACACCGATGAGCGTAGGTACCAGATTGGATAGCCCAATATAGATCGAACTGTAGAAAGAATTTTTCGTAGCCAAACCAGCTATTTCTAAAATCTCTGGTGCATAATAAAGGGCAAAATTAACCATAGATAATTGGTTGAAAAATGGCAGCAAAAAAGCCAATACAATGGGGAATGGTACTTTTTAGTAAAAATATTCTCACTCTTTTGGATCTGATTGTCACGATCAATCTTATGGATCATCTCATCAGTCGTATCTACATCATAGATGCACGCTAAAACCCTTCTGACTTTTTGAATGTCCTTCTTTTTAACGATCAACCAACGTAAGCTATTCATCCAGACCCAATACCATGAGCGTATAGAGACTGCCAGGAAAAGCTTCTATCCTTATCATTAAACACTAAACATTATCTCCCTACAAAACCCACATTCAACAGATAATTGAAGATGTACGCCAGAAGGACCTCAAAGACGATATTAAACCGAAACAAAGTCACCAAGCATCCACGATTATCAGTATTGAATATCTCTGATATATAACTAGGTTCCGCTACTAAAAATGCACCGAAACCGAACCCTTCAATAAATCGACAAAAGGAAAAGCTATACGGTTCTGGAACGATGTCAGAACCTATGGTAGAGAAAAAATACAATATTCCGATCCAAAAAAAAAGACCTTTTTCTAGTCAATCTTATCGGATAACATCCATCCAAAAGAGCACCAATGACCGTAGCCCACAACGCCATAGATATGATAAATATACAATGAAACCATGGTGATGTATCCAAAAATGCTTTGATGGAAAGATTGAACCCCAAAATAATCAAAATATCAAATCCAAATAAAAATTCAGATAAATATAAATTTATGATAAAATATATAATATTATTTTTATACAATAATTTTAATGTTGATTTTTATAAAAAAACGTATTTCCTCTAATGTCTGAATTTTTTTAAAAAAAATTACTCAGGAAAACCGTATCTTTAAAAGGACGTTTTAAAATATAAAAAAAAAACCGCGTTTTCACGCAGCTCTCATTCATATCTAAAAAATCATCCTTTCATTCTTTCAAGTGAAAGATAATCATCTGTTTTTTATAAGCCTTCACCAGTCTACCGTTTTGTTCAGCGGGGATCCATTTTTCACTCTTCTTTATAGCATTTTCGGCCTCCTCTCTCAATTCCTTAGGCCCTGAAATGGCTCTCACGTCACTCACTCTACCATCGATATCTACCACAAAACGGACTATCACAGAGCCTTGTATTCCTACCTCTTGAGCATATTCGGAATAATTAAGTTTATCTCTTAAAAAGGAATTCCAATTGCCGGGATATTTAGCTGGTATATCTACGTTGGTCAACGATTTGTTATCTACCTTGTGGATTTGTACTACGCCCTGACCTGTATTTATGGGTGGAAGCGGCGGGATATCTGCATCTTTAATGCCCTCCACTTCCTGAATACCTATGGGTTGATTTTTTAAATCCTCTTGTTTTGGGGGGATATCCTCAGGCTTAACTTCATGATCGGAAACCACTTTAGGTAGAGTGAACTTTTCTAAAGCCTGCTTGGGGATTTCTTTCGGGGGTAGAGATGGGGGCGAAGAAGGGAGCTCGATGAATTTGAGTTCGTCTATTTTGATATCTTCGAGCTTGATTTCTTTTATTTTCAATTTGTCCTTTTTATACACCTTGTCATTGGGGAATAAAAGGAAAAAAAATACTCCCAGAGTCGGTAATATTGCAGAGAGCAAAAGGGCGTATGTCAATCTACGAGCATACTTCCGTCTCAATTCATAGGCTCCATAAGACTTATTTCTTTTCTCGAAAAGAATGTCTAGAAAGTCGGATTCGAGTATTTTATTAGCTTGCATCTGATCTTTTCGTATTTTGAAAATTTCTTACCCCCCCCCCCCCCTAATATCACTTACTGGATGTTGTTGCTTATTTGAATTTTTTGTACAAGCTCATACTCTTGTGGGGTGATATCCAGCATGGCATAACGTTCTATTTGATTGATGGTCATTTCGTCGATGATATCTACCATGTTTTTGTAAGTGGCATCAATAGTGGGCTTGATGATGATAATCAATTTTTTTGAGGGCGTCCGCATCTTTTTATCGATGACAAGGTCTCGGATCTTTTTAAAATTAGTCGTCTTCATCGCTAAGGGATACATACCTTCGTAGTAATAGATCTGATCGGACTTACCCAATAGAATAGTAAAGGCTCCAGAGTTTTTTACCTTAGTTTCTTCCTGTTCGTTCTGAGTATTCTTCGGTAGAAAGAGGTCCATGGAGGTAGACTGAGACATGGTTGTGGTGAAAATAAAAAAAGTGATGAGCAAAAAAACCAGATCCACCATTGGGGTCATATCTATTCGTGTAGATAATTTTTTAACTTTCTTGACGCCTATTTTTTTATGATTACTTCCTTCTTGTATATCGATATCAGCCATATGCTTGATTTTTTAATTCATTAATAGAAAGGATCAATCATATCCTTCTTTCTGCAAATTTTTCTCATACAATGCTGTACCTACAGGGGGTTGTATCGGATTGGTTACCAGGTGAAATTTATTTAGATCATTTTTTTTGAAGGCCATCAACACGTCTCTAAACATCGTGTAACAGGTCTGATTATCACCCTTGATAAACCAATTGATCTGTTTATTAGCTGTCAAAGCTCTGACATCCCGTATCCACAAAGCTAATTCTCCACCTAAAGAATCGATCAATATACCTCTCTGATTGAAATTTTTCTGATCTTCGAGCGAAAGGGCCAAAAAAGGCTTGAGTTGCTGGAAGGAAACCCCTACATTACCTGTGGACTTAAAATTTTTGATCTCCTTATATGTGAGTCCAAGATTACGTGTTTTATTGAGGTTTTCTATGAGTGGTTCACGCATCTCAGGATCCACCTGAATAAATACTCTCCCTTCCTTGTCCATCAGTACCATGAAGGAATTCTTCTCTTCAATCTGTTGAGAAGATACTGAATCGGGCGTAGCGATCGGAACGATCTCTTCAGGCTTAAATTTAGTAGCCAACATGAAGAATGACAATATCAAAAATACCACATCCACAAAAGCTGTCATATCTATCCAAGTGCTTTTACGTGGTATCTTAACTTTAGACATTTATAAAAAATTCTTTATCGTTATTTGTATAACGAAACGAAGCTCTGCGTCAATGTAAACCCTGATTCATCAATAGCATAGGTAATCGAATCGATCTTAGTCGTAAAGATGTTGTACGTGATCAAGGCAAAAGCTGAGGTAGCAATCCCTGTAGCGGTATTGTACAACGCCTCAGAAATCCCGACGGCCAATTCTGAACCACCAGCTACACCACTTTCTCCCAAAGCGGAAAACGAACGGATCATCCCAATCACTGTACCCAAAAGGGCGATCAATGTAGCTAAAGAAGTGATAGTGGATAAGAAAACCAAATTTTTTTGCATCATGGGGAGTTCTAAGGCTGTGGCCTCCTCCATTTCTTTTTGTATAGCCATTATCTTCTGTTCGGTAGTTAATTCTTTTTCGATGATCATTTCCTTATAGCGAAGCAATCCTACCCGCATGACATTGCCTACAGAACCTTTTTGCCGATCACATTCGGCCAGAGCAGATTCTACGTCTTTTTGGGCTAAATGGTATTGTACTTGACGGACAAAATTGGAATTAGAGCCTTTTCCTGTAGCTTTTGAAATAGTCAGATATCTTTCTATAGAAAAGACCAGTACCATCAGTAAGAGACCAATCAATCCTGGTACGATGATACCGCCTTCGTACATGCGATGCCAAGGCCCCAACGGGCCTCTATGTTGCGGCCAGAACCAACTGCTATCATCCGGCTTAGAAAAACCTAAAGGATTTCCAAATATGAATCGCCAAATGACATACCCCAATATGATACAAACCGCCGGAGCGACAAAAGCAATGATATTACTACTATTCTTTGATATTTGATAATGAATATCTTTCATACCGAAAACTATTGCTTGATCTTGTTTTTTTTTAGACATAATAATAAGTTATCAATTTTATTTCTCAAGTAATACAATGCAAATTCTCGCCAATTGTAAGGAAAAAAAACAACTGCGACAAACTTGAATCAAAAATTTATTATTTTCTATAAACTTTAGTCTGACCACCGGATCATTCATCCTCTCAATTTTTTTTTAAAAACAATTATAAGAATTCTATAGCCTTTTGATTTTCTGGATCGATCTCCAACAGATGTGTGAGGTATCTATTACAGTGGTACGATCATTCTTGATCTGGTCCGAATAGACTGCCAAATAATACAATGCTGCTGTGATAGTGGATTTCCATTGGATCATATCGGCCAGCTTAGATAGTTCTACAAGATTTTCATAATAAGGCACGGCTGAAGCTTCTTTCATTTCTGGATCTAGGACTTGGTCCACTACGAACAGCTCAAAGATTTCCACAAAGTGTTTTTCGATATACTTCTTGAAGATATCCCAAACTTGCTAATAATCTCCCGCTTGATAGGCAGCATACCCCCACCACCCCCAATATTAAAGATCTAGATTGCTAGGGTTTTTCTTGGCTTAATACAACTTACCCCGCTATAAGGTTTCCATCAAATAAGCTTTAGCATTTTTAGCGACCTGATGGATCTCTTCCATGAAAGTTTGTTGACCATCCGGATCAGACTCAAACGCTATGGATTCGTCAAAACTTTGAGCAACAGCTTTTTCATTATCAGGAAATTTCAACAGGAATTTAGCCTTGAGTAGGTGATCTTTAGCGATGAGATTTTCTTCAGCTTGCCAAGTAAAATATTGTTCAATAGCAGCCTTGGTATTGATTGAATTATTTAGGGTATTATAAGTATAATATAATAGTATGTAAAATAATGAATTGGAATTATTCATAATCTTTTCAAGATGATTTTTAGCTGTACGGATGGCTTCATCGTATTGTTTGGCTACAAAGGTAATGCTAGCCTTTTCATAATTAACATCATCGGTAATGTCGGTCAGGCTAAAATATTTTTTTATAATTTTTTTTGGCTTTGTCGATGTTGTGATAAAACCAGTAGGCATAACGTGCATAGTAAACCGGTGCATAGTTGGGTTCGAGTTGTAAAGCTTTATCCAGCTTGAATAGGAAGACTTACTTGTTCTTTTATGGGGCATAGAGGTTAGTTTATTTGTATCTGGGTGCAGCATATTTGGAATCAGATCTCCAATATTTTGCGATAAGAGAGGAGTATCTTCATATTTGGACAGTTTTTTATGAACGTCTCCCATCAAGATGTAAGTCTAAGGATCTTTAAATCTCCTCAATTGAGTAGCTTTTTGGAGCTTTTGCAAGGAGTATTGGACATAGCCTTTCTTCGCTTTGATCTGAGCACGGGCTATGGTATTGAAAAATTCTACATCTTTTCCTCCGGATCGGATCAGAGCCTCTTCAAAGGTATTTTTTTTTTGCTTTAGTGGGTTTGTTTTCCAATAGATCGATATAGACCTTACCGATTCATATTAACAGAAGCTTGGAGTCGGACGACAAGGATTTTTGATATAATGATATGGCCTCCAGAAAGTTTTTCTTCTCTAAGTAAACCTACCCCAGCTAATAGAGAACTTTTTCTTCCATAGGTTGCTGATCTAAGATCTTCTGAAAGCTTTCTCTAGCTCTATTGTAACGTCCGTAGTAAAAAAAACGCTTTCCTTGTCAAGCTCTTGTGAACTGAAAAGATGTAGGATCAAAAAAACAAAATCGAAAGTGAGTAATGAACTCTTTTTATAGTATAATATTGATTTTCAATTATTAGTCGTTTTCCATGATTGCAAAGTATGGCCTTCTTCCGTACTTGGAAAAATATCTGATCCTGCATCAGATAGGCTCGCCTAAAGATGAGCTGCCCTTTTTTATATCACATGAAATTGGAAAAGCCACTCCCCAAACCATCATAATTTTCTTTGACGATATAGTACAATGACCGTATCAGAGGGTACCTTTTCAACGCAAAATTAGCTTGATAAGACTTCACCTAAATCTTCTCCTCACAAGAACTGCATTCTAAATTAGCTACTTTGATTCTTTTAAAAAAAAGCTAATTTCTCGGGATCATCCTGATCTCCGATACAATTTAAACCGATAAAGCCTGGAGCTTTAGAATGTGAAGCTATATAATCGATCACTTCCTGACTATCTTTAGCTCCTACCATATTTGCAACCAATGACTTGCATTATAGGACCACATCTATAAGATAAAGCACTGTACCAGTAACTCATATACCATCCATGACGGCTTGAAATCCCGAGTCGTCTGTCTTCTCTCTAAAATATTACGCAAAGCAGCCATGGAAAAAACATACTCTCGGGCCTGTTGGTGTAGGATCACAGCGATGGCATCGTAGGTTAACTCATCATAATATCTAGGTACTTAAAAGAGTTAGGCTTTCATTAGATCTTCTTCTTATGGGATCAAACCTTGAGTCACAATGATCATACGGATGCTATCAGGCATCAGACCCTTTAAGCATTCGGCTTCGGGTTTATAATGAATAATGATCTAGGATTGGGGATTTTGAGAGATAAATAATTTGATCTACTTCTTGTATGACTGGCCTGAAGGACTCATCTACGCTGATCTGTATGGTACCGGAAGTCAGGGTATCTATCTCCATCGCAGAAAGCTTTTCTTCTCAGACCGGCAACTTACTCCTAGCACGATGACTAGGACGAAAACGTAGCTTTTTATATGATTACGGTTAAAAAATATTTCATCTCGGATACGGATCTCTTCTATAGCCTCCGTACATGCGCCACAAAAACCGTACATTACGCAATGTAACGCATAGACTTTGACTACAACCCTATCAATGACCTTGTGGATTCCTATCCAAGGTACTTTCCCAACAAAAGGAATACCCCTACACCGATCCACAATACTGCCATGATATAATCTACAAAAGACTTCTTGATAAGATTAAACTTTGGAAATCTTTTCATAGATTAGAACAGATACTAGCATTGGCTTATTTCAAAGAAATCATTTGATCCGGATCACACCGCATCCTTTTCTAGAACCAGCAGCACCGGTAGGTTGGGTAATGAAATTGTCTACTTTTTCATGTACGATGATGGCTTTACCTACAATATTTTTCGTGACATCAGGGCAACCTACACACCACTTATCAGTAACCAGGCCGTAAAATCCTTTACCTTGAACATTCATCCATACGTTCCCTATATCTCCTTTGTGAAATTCATCCTTACCCCACTTTCCGTGCTTGTGATTGAGCGGATTCCAATGACCACCGGCAGAGGTGCCGTCTGGAGTACTACAATCTCCTTTTTCATGGATGTGCATGGCTCGTACACCAGACTTTGAACCATTGATGACGGTTGTCATATATACCTTACCATTTCTTTCTTGTACAAATTTCACTTGACCTGTCACACCATCTTTCCCCAAAGGGTTGATCAGTGCTATGGCTATAGTTTTACAAGAAGATAAAGAAACCATAGCCACAAAGACACTGCTGAGATATATGCTTTTCATCGTCCTTTTTTTTAAAAGCTAAACAAATCTAAAACTAAAAAATCAATTATAATAATTAGGAGCTTCTTTGGTGATAATCACGTCATGAGGATGGCTTTCTTGTAAACCGGAGTTGGTGATTCGGACAAATTTTCCATGGGTCATCAAATCGGATATAGTAGAGGTGCCACAGTAGCCCATTCCGGCACACAAACCTCCACAAAGCTGATAAATCATATCTTTGAGCCGTCCTTTGTAGGGAACTCGTGCTTCAATACCTTCTGGGACAATCTTTTTGGTATTAGTCTGAAAATAACGGTCTTTACTGCCGCGTTTCATCGCAGCTAAGGACCCCATACCTACATAAGTTTTGAATTTTCTACCTTGGAAAATAACTTCTTCACCAGGGGCCTCGTCTGTACCGGCTAACAAACTACCAATCATCACACAAGAGGCACCTGCAGCAATCGCCTTAACGATATCACCGGAAAATTTGATTCCGCCATCGGCGATGACGGCAACATTCTTGTCCTTAGCGTATTCATACACTTCGTTGATAGCAGTGATTTGAGGTACTCCCACACCAGCTACTACACGAGTGGTACAGATAGAACCCGGACCTACTCCAACTTTAAGGATGGTAGCACCTGCTTCTATAAGGTCTTTGCCCGCTTCCGCTGTGACGATGTTTCCCCCGACCAATGCCAATTTTGGGAAGGCATAACGAATCGCTTTGATCATATCTAAAACTCCAATGGCATGTCCATGGGCAGAATCTACAGTAATGATGTCTACGCCTACTTTGACCAAAGCTTCTATACGGTCCATTGTGTCTTCGCCTACTCCTACCGCAGCCCCCACGCGTAAACGGCCACGAGCATCTTTGCAAGCATGCGGATATTCGATCAGGTTATCAATATCTCTGATGGTGATCAAACCAACCAACTTAGCCTGCTTGTCTACAATAGGGAGTTTTTCTATCCGAGCTTTGAGTAAGATGTCCTTGGCTTCTTCTAGAGTGGTATCTCTTCCTGAAGTCACCAAGCCTTCTTTGGTCATCACATCTTCTACAGGGGTATCCATATCGATCCGGTACTTAATATCCCGGTTGGTGATGATCCCTACCAAGGTACGGTCTTCCTCGATTACTGGAAGTCCTGAAATGCGATAGTGCATCATGAGCTGATAGGCTTCTTGAAGCGTAGAATGCCTGGAGAGGGTGATAGGATCATCGACCATACCATTTTCACTCCGTTTGACCCTATCGACTTTTTCTTCCTGATCCCTCAGACTCATGTTTTTATGAATAAAACCGAGTCCGCCTTCTCTAGCCATCGCTGTGGCCAAAGAAGATTCGGTTACCGTATCCATCGCAGCACTCACGACGGGTACATTCAATACGATCTCAGGTGTCAAAGCTGTTTTGAGAGATACTTCAGATGGGGTGACTTCAGAACGCGAGGGTACAAGCAATACATCATCGAAAGTAAAAGCTTCTTTCAATATTCTATCTTGTAAAACCATAGCTTTTTGCCAAACAAATTTAATGATAATAAGGAGACAAGAGACTCCCTCTAAGAAAATCATCCGACCATTCCGGTTTAGAGAGATTGGGCATGATTCATCTCAATTGGTTTATCTGAATAACTGCTAGATTGATGTAAAAAAATTACCTTAGCCAAGGGATAAGAGCAGGCATGCCTACACTAAAAAATATTGGCCGATACTTTTTACTATTGAGCAAAGTTTTCAAAAAACCGGAAAAAAGTAGGATTTATACTAAGATGATACTACGTGATATCAATGACTTAGGATCCAGTTCATTAGGAATTGTAGTATTTATATCGATATTTATGGGGGCAGTGGTAGCCATACAGATGTACAACAATATCAAAGGTTCAGCATTGCCCATACCCAACGATTACATTGGTCACGCTACGAAAATGATCTTGATCTTGGAGTTTTCTCCGACAATGATTTCAATTATCCTGGCTGGGAAGGTGGGATCATTCATCGCTTCGAGCATTGGTACTATGCGTACTACTGAACAGATCGATGCTTTGGAGGTCATGGGGGTTAATTCGGCTTCTTTTTTGATCCTACCCAAAATCATCGCCTGTGTACTTTTCAATCCCTTATTGATCCTGATCAGCTTATCTTTGGGCCTCTTTGGTGGATGGATCTCTGGAGAGGTCACCGGTAACTGGTCTAGTGCAGAATACATCATAGGGATCCAGATGCAAAATACATTGTTTTTTTATTGGTATTGTATTGTGAAGACCATCGTCTTTTCCTTTATAATCGCCACGATCCCAGCCTACTTTGGATATTTTGTCAAAGGTGGTTCTCTGGAAGTAGGTAAGGCGAGCACCCAGGCTGTGGTGTGGACTTGTATATTGATCATCGTACTAGACTTATTGATTACCCAAATAATGCTTAGCTGATGATAGAGGTACATAATCTAAAAAAATCTTTTCAGGAGATCGAGGTGCTCAAGGGCATCTCTGTAGCTTTCGAGCAAGGTAAAACCAATCTGATCATTGGGCAAAGTGGCTCGGGTAAAACCGTTTTTCTCAAATGCCTTTTGGGCTTGATAGAGCCTTCCTTTGGAGAGATATTTTATGAGGGGATCAATAATCGGGATATGGATTTTTATCGGCGGAAGGCTCTCCGGGCAAAGATTGGTACAGTCTTTCAGGGAAGTGCTTTATTTGACTCGATGACTGTAGCGGAAAATATCTTATTCCCCTTGACGATGTTTACCCACCAATCCGAACACGAGATGAAGAACAAAGTAGACCAGGTATTGGAACGGGTCAGGCTAAAAGAAGCACATCACAAATATCCCTCGGAACTCTCTGGTGGTATGCAAAAACGCGTGGCTATTGCTCGTGCTATCGTGAATAATCCTAAATTTTTATTCTGTGACGAGCCTAACTCAGGATTGGATCCTAAGACGGCCATCGTGATCGACAACCTCATCCATGAGCTCACTCGAGAATACAATACCACGACCATCATCAATACCCATGATATGAATTCGGTCATGGAGATCGGAGAAAAGATCATTTTTCTCAAAGATGGTTTTAAAGCATGGGAGGGTAATGCTACAGAAATTTTGAATACAGACAATCAAGTAGTAATCGATTTTGTATACTCTTCCAACTTATTTCAAAGGATCCGCCATAGTCTTTTGAAAAACGAATTCAAGCCTATCAATATATGAAAAAACTCAATTTTTCCATAATTATCTTATGCTTTGGCATTTGGGGTACTTGCCAGACCATCTCTTATGGGATCAGAGGAGGTATGTTTTACAATTTTCAGGGGAAGTTATCTAAAGTCTCTCAAGACGTTGGAAAAGTGTACGACGACAATGGTCATGGCAATATCGGTTGGCAAATCGGTGGATTTGCTCGGATCAGACTTCCATTGACTTATCTACAACCTGAGTTGGTATTCAGCCATTTCTCTCACGAATACAAATCAAAAGAAGGGAGTACTTTCCAATCGAAAATTTTCAGATTGGATCTCCCTCTATTAGTAGGTACTCGGATATTCTACTTGTTACACCTCTATGCAGGTCCTGTATTCTCCGTCAATCTAGACGGCAAAGCCATCTTGGATGAAGTCAAAAATTACAAATCCGACATCTTCAACATGGGCTTACAGTTCTGCATTGGAGTAGATATTTCAAAATTTACCCTTGATATACGTTGGGAAAGAGGTCTATCCAAAGTGGGGATCCTCTTTGTGCAAAGGAGGACAAACTCAAATTTTTCGATGGAAAACCGTCCATCAATGCTCCTACTCAGCGTAGGATACAAATTCTGATTCATCCACTTGTAGATCGATCTGTATAGAATATGTCGTTTCAAAAATACTTCGATGGATTATTTATTAAATTTCAATATTTATAGATTTTTTCTTGTTCTTGTCTCGACTGATCTCCCATTTCCTGTACTTATCGTTAAAATTATAAAAAAAAACCAACATATGAAGGTATTCCCTGAAGGGCCGTACAACGTTGATTCGTTGATAAAAGGTTCTAAATAAATCGTTAAATTAAAAACTAATACTCCCCTTTCCATTAAAATATGTTTTACATAGAACCAAGTCTACTTTTACCATAAGTGCTACATTAGCATGCAGAAAGTCTTGATGCAAAAAGTATAGTCCAGAGAGCTGTAAGACGATCCCTTTCGGGAGTTTAAATTCATGCTGCAAAACGCGCAGACCATATTATGAAAAAAATTATATCTGTGGTCCTTCAAGATCTCTCTGTTGAGAGCTGTAGAATTCAAAACCACCATTCAAAGAATACCATTTTCAAAGAGGAAAAGTGCTATTGATTTCCAATCCATAAGATGAACTTTGAGTATAATTACCATAACCCCATACCAGAACATTGGGACCTTGTAAGTCTTCCTTCAGAACCTATTTAATCACATCACGCGTCAAATGGTAAAATAGACTGGACTGATATCTCCTTTTGCAAACCGATACAAATATACCTACTCAATTGAATGGGTATATTCAGGTTTTAGATTAGAATTACCGACTTGCTTTACGTTGAAAAGTTGAAAGCGGACTTAGATTAATCTGAAACATACTAGGACGGATTACCAGTCGGCTGTAATTCAATGAAAATTGGTTCTTTGGAGTCAAATCATAGGTGAGATGTGCCGAAGGATACAGGAAAAAATAACTCTTTTCTAAACAAACATTTCTACCTGATAGACCCTGTTCTTTAACGTATTCACCCCGTAAGCCCAACTTCCAACCCCTGTTACCCAATCTACTTGCATAAGTCAGATTAAGAGGAATAAATGTCTCAAGAAAAGTCAAATTGATTACCTTCCAATAAGATAGAAACATAGTATGTATTGAAATTTCTGCGGCGATATTGAGGAGCTATCTCTAATTTGGCCTTCTCTGAAAAGGAAGAGTATAATCCAATTAGACTTGAAGAGGTTGTTTTTTTTTGAGCTAATATTTTCCCGAATCAAAAATTCACTTGCCAACCTATTTATAATATTCCGTGAATAAAACTAGACCGAATTGAGAACTAACTCGTGCCCATTTTTATCAAAATCATGTTTAAAATTTAGGGTATAGTCTTGGTTGTAATCCTTTGTACTCAAATTTTACCATTCTCTTTCCTACACCACAGTTAGTGTCTTAATGATTCAACAGGACAGACTCTGTAGGCTTACTTGAAGATATATTTTGTAAGGTGGAGACAGTCAAAATACCTCTCATCGTTGATATAGTAGTCAAAGCTTGCTTTAACCATATAAGGCAGATTTTCTGAAAAGTACTTGCTTTTTTATTCATACGATCCGATAGGTAGTCTATTCGCATGAGAAATATTTACTTATAAAAGTTTGTAATATAATAGGTGAATAAATTTAAATTACTCCTATTGAAATTCTCATTGAGGGAGTTACTATAACGCATCCTCTCGCCATATTCTCAACCAATGTTTAGACTGATATAATAACCTTTCTGTCGGTCTTTTTTGAGGATGATATTCAAAATACCTGAATTACCCTCTAGATTATATTTGACCGAATGGTTGGTGATAATCTCAATCTTGTCGATGGTATTGGAATACAAGTATTTTAAGAATTGATCGAGAGGAATATTCGATGGTTTTTCATCGACCAACACCAGTACATTGAAATTGCCGCGAAGATTCACCTGACAACTTTGCCGGTCTACGCGTAGGGAAGGTAGATTATTAAGCACATCAATGGTATTAGAAACCAGCTAAGATCAGATCTTTACCCACATGAACTACTTACGCGGGGGGGGCTATCTTATTCACGATAGTGGTACACTCGCCCATCTTGACGACTTCCTTCAAGGGTTGATCGATTTGCAAATAAATCTTACCCGGATTCAATGTACCAGAATCCAACATGACGGTCTTTCGGTAGATCTTAAAATCTGAAAAAGCTACTTCAAATACATAAATACTCTTACCCAAATGGACTAATGGAAAAACACCTTACTCATTGCTCAACCCTCCAGTAACAACCTTATTTTGATCATTTCTCAACTCCAGACTGATATACAGGAGCAACGTAGAAGGTTCTTTATCCAACAATTATTCTGTGATTTTAATACTTTTTTCCTGAGCATATCATAGAAGAAAAATCAGCAAAAAAATAAGGAAGTCATCCAGTTCATTGATCCCTTTTTGATTTAGTACGATTTCATAGACACCTTACTTTCTGAAACATTACAAGATGAAAAAGGATTTTAATGAAATGCTTTTTTTTTGACCATACCACCACGGACATCTTTGACGCTCTGAGTGATGACAAATGCATGTGGATCTATTTGTTCGATCTCGTTTTTCAACCGGGCAATCTCCAAGCGGGTGATGACGATACATAAGATCTCCAAATCTTTCAAAGAATATCCACTCTTACCGCTGTAAATCGTCACACCCCAACCGAGTTTTTGGACGATCATTTGATGCATTTCGATAGACTTTTCAGTCACGATCGTCACGTTGGTATATTCTTCCAGACCATCAATAACAAAATCAATAGTCTTAGCTGCTAGCAAATAAGTGAGTATAGAATACAAAGCAGATTCTACAGAAAGCACAAAAGCAGCTACCAGAAATATCACGACGTTGATCATCATAATGATGTCACTGACAGAAAAACCTATCTTCTTACTCAGATAAATGGCAAAAACCTCTGTCCCGTCCAAAACAGCACCTCCACGAATAGCTAACCCAATGCCAACACCGAGAAAAAACCCACCAAAGACTGCTGCCAACAACTTATCATTAGTGATCAAAGGAAAATGGACAAAAATTAATATCAAGGCCAATCCCAAAATTGCAATAAAAGTTTTCACTGCAAAATCTTTACCTATCTGACTGTATCCCAATATGATGAATGGTATATTCAAAGACACTAAAAAGAATTGCAACTTCCAAGGAGTAATCGTATCGAGCAATAAAGATATCCCCGTAATACCACCATCAATAAAAGAATTAGGGACCAAAAAACTCTCTAAGCCAAAGGCTGCACTAGCTATACCTAAGACAACACTTAAAGAATACCTCACAGATTTAGGGAATTTTTTGCTCATTCTAGAACAGGTCAGAGAAATACTTTTCCTCCTTTTTTTTACAAAATATACTCAATAAATAAAAACACTTAATCTTTGGCATCAAAGGTATGTTTTCCCACCTTATCATGGGTAAATAATGTATATTTGCATCCCTGTCTGCTACTGCTCAAGTTTAAATTCATTGAATTGAAAATACGGGGCTGAATTGGATTTGACACCAAGGTCAATGTATAAGTAAGCATACCGTGCAAAGTGAGGTAAGCACGTAAATCTAGCCTTACAAACCATAAACGGCGAAAATAACTACGCTCTCGCTGCCTGATATCGAAATCGAGTACATATCAAGCCACGCCTACACCAAGTGTAGAAGCGGGATATCCCTCAGAAGCATTGCCTTATAGCATCTGATACAGGGGTACCGGAAAAGTTAAGGATAGGAAAGTCCATGCCTCTAAAGCCTTCCGAAACCAAACGAGGCTAAGTCGTAAATAAGGCGCCGTGCTCTTAAGTTCACGATCGAAAAGTTAAGCCCGGCTAAGTATGTAGAAATCTTATAGATTACTTGTTTGGACGCGGGTTCGATTCCCGCCAGCTCCACTTCATAAAATAACAATATGCTGAAAATGATTTTTTTTTACAAGCATAGAATCTGAAATCTTCTCAACCAAATATCAAAAGATATTAATTACTTTTTTCTTTTCTTCCTTCACATGAGGGTTAGATTTTTCTATCATTATAGAAGCCTTTAACGAAAAATCTAGCTTACCACTTAGAGAGTTCCTTGCGCCCTACCTGCAATGAAGTAGGAAAAGGATTAAATCCACCCCATACATACCCTTCTATACCTTCACCTGAAGTAAACAATATTAAAGGCCACCAATGCCCAGGCCCATTTAGGAATGTAAGGAACCTTGTCGGTTTTTATTTTGTCGCTGTAGATGTATTTATCCGAGGTGAGGATTTTTTCACTGCTGCTAGCTGATATTAGCAACGCTGTTGTGATCAAGGTCAAGAAGAAACTACTCCCATAGGAGTGAATGGCTTAGTTTATGTAATTATCAATTTTATCAAAAGTACAAAAAAAAGAAAGATTAGAATAGGTCGGTGTACCATGTATAAAACAAGTTATTCAAAATCATTTTAAGCTCTTCTGCTAGCCTTTATTTCGAAATAAGTTTTCTCCCCACATATATATGTTAAAGATAAAATTCATTGTAGAGGCTCGAGTAAAGAAAAGAATTGATCTTAGTCGATACCAATTTATGATTTGCTTTAATTCATTCTATGAATGAACCTGTAGATCAATTATTCTTGATTTTTTCTTTCTTTTTTTTTAAATTTTTTTTTACTTCCTCATATTCTTCCTTGACTTCTTTTTAGAGTTCTCGGATTTTTAATTTATCATCTTCGAGTTGTCCCTATGACGTATAAATCCCACTTCATTTGATATCTATCTTTATAGGTTTGTTGGACTCTTTCTTTTACCCCTTTCTTTAGTGTTCATCGGTCATCTCTCAACCCAAGTAAAGATTTTTTTACTTTCTTATCAAGTTTTCTGTAAAATAAGGTTTCTTGGACACTGAGGATGTGCCATTATCGTTGGGTATCTTCTCTCTCAAATTAATCATAATGTATCATTTCTAAGAGAGAATATTTTCGTTCTCTCCACGTCTGAGTACAGGCCATTAGACCTACTAGCATTTATATAGTAGCCCAAGTCTTTATAAGGATGGATATCGAACGAAGCAGACGGTCAGGATAAACAAGGAGATGTACGGGCGCCAAAATCATATGCAAGATACCAGCCAGCAGAGAAGGAGTATAATAAAAATAAGACAGGTCAAAAACGTGAAGACCTTATATACCAATTGTAAGTAATGAGAAAATAAACCTTCTTGCAAGAGCGTGGTATGGATGATCTCGGGAGATAGGATTGGTACCACAAACCACATAAACAAAATGATCCCCACCAGGATCCAGTCACATCAAAAGCTGAGCTAAATCCCTGAGAGAGAAATTGGATCATGCACTTGAGGTCTTGCTGGTTCGTTGATATATACAAACTACTGGCCACCCTACAGAGGGTAAGTAGAAGGGACAAAAGGAACTATAAAGCAGTAAGCCTTTTCTACTGTAATGATCCCAAAGTATACTATCAGAATGCTGATGATCTGAGGCTAAACATCATCAAGAGCCAAGCGATATAAATATGAAGCCACTTTTTGTTGTGGTCAAAAAAACATATTCCAATTCATGGGAAGGATCCAGAAAAAAATACAAGAGAAAAAACAAGATGACAAACATTTCCAAACCACTCACTGTGGATAAAGTAAAGGTCCAATATCTGGTGGAAAAGTAGGTAGATATAGTTGATTGATATACAGATCAGTATTAATTCTACCTTACCATAGTCACCCCACCGTCAAGGCCCTGTCTCAGGTTGGCCTTTTTATGCCCGATCCTGATAATAGTCTCCATACTTTCATAGGGGATAAAACCCCAAATCTGCTATGAGAAGCATGTAGAGTTATTGATCATTCTTTAGGATCCCAGCACCTCAGTCCAGCGAATACAAAGTCATTCACCAATAGTTCAGGTTGAATATACCGATTCATGGGCTATAGCATCGCTTGCAGAGAAAAACAACAAGTTGATAAGATTTTTAGTGCTAAACAAATAAAGAAATTGAAAAAAATATGTTTAAAATAAAAATAATACCATACAAAAAATAAGAGGAATGTTTTTTTTTCTTAAGGAAGTATCTTGTAGAGATAACAAAGTGGTACACTTACTAATAAAATCAAGATGCTACACTTGTCTACTCTTTCTGAGTAAGTTTTGAACTTGTTCCAGAGAGAGTCCCAAAAGTATTTGGGATTGGTTTAATTTAAATCATTTTTTTATAGAACTCTTTTTTAATGATTTATACTCGTATTTACCCTATGTTGGGGTTGGAACAGGTCTCCACACCTTTGTATGTTTCTAGAGAGAAAAGTCATCCTACTCAGCTACTTTTGTCTTGTTGAAGACTAAGTCGTGCTCCGTAGAATTTTTCTTTTAACGCCTCCTCGAGTATAGTTTTTTTTACCATCCTTGCTTTTTATTTGATTTGAAAAGACAAAGTTAAATAAATCCGAGAGAGCTTTTTTTAAAAAGGGATCAACATAAAGTTATTTATTAAAATTTATTTTTTTATACGTAAATATATAAAATATTATTATTAATATACAAATATTAATAAAAGAAATTTTAATTACTATTCAATGATTTAATTTTAGATTGATTTTTTAAAAAAAATCATCGGATTGAGGTATGTTACCAAATGAATAGGATCGCTCAATCATAATGGATCGGTCTGGATAGATCTAGTGGATGAAAGAAACATGCTAATGGTATGGAAACTTGACAGATTGGGCCGCAGTATACGCCAATTGGTGACACTAGTAGATCTATTAAATAAAAAGTGAATCCATTTTAATTCCTTGCAAGAATTAATCAGTACATAAATTGAGAACAAACCAATTATTAGAAATAGGAAGATATAAGTTTAACAAGTTCACTATGCTCCTATTATAGCTTTTTTCTATGATTTCGATAGAGATCTCATGAGCACCGTTAGCCACTCTGCTTCCCTTGTATCTGTATACAAACAGATAGGTTTTCTTGTAATGGTGCTTTTATATTTATTTTTAATTATTATATATTAATATTTTATTGTTTTTAATTTAAAAAATATTATTTATAACCTATATTTCTTAATCTTTCAAGTTTATTTGATTTTGCTTTATTCATAGTTACTTTTTATTCGGGAAAAAGACTACTTTGGATGGCTTTATTTTTTTTTCTGATAGTCTCATAGAGTGACGTTTTATTCATAGTATTCTCTTTTTGGAAGATTTGATATTCAAAACTGCATCGCTGTATTTTCTAGAGTTTTGTATGTATGGTGACAATAAGTTCTATATTCAGAGGTTCTATGGCTTAATAGAGAATGTAATATTACTAGTTTTTCGGCAACCATGCTCAACCGATGATCAATAAAAACTTTTTATAGGAAAAGGCTTAAGAGAAGGATGGAGACTTTTTTTCTCACTGATGAGGGTTTTGTAATAAAAAGACATATTGTTGATTTACTAGCGCTTCCATAAGACCTAAACATCCTTTAAATGGTTCTGAGGTGAAGGAGGTAATGAATCTATTGATTAGCTTGAGTATTTTTTTATTCCTATTAGATTCATAAAAGGTTTTTTAATTTTTTTTATATTGTAACAATCCAAAAAGTCTTGAACCGTCAGAGGGACCAAAAATGTATTTTTTTAAACTACTTTTCTCTGATGCTTTTTTCCTTGTGTTCTTAAATGATTTTTACTGACCCACATTTGTTTAAACAGTCTGATTTATAAAATTTTATTCTAATCCTCATTCGGGCGATTTTACCAGAAAAAGCTAGGAAATTTTTCGAAAAAAAAAGAAAAGCTCATAATATAAATAGCTCACTACCACCATTCTAAAGTGGTGGGCGATACTGGGTTCGAACCAGTGACCCCCTGCTTGTAAGGCAGGTGCTCTGAACCAACTGAGCTAATCGCCCAAATGATTGCGTATGCAAATATAATAGTTTTTTTAAAATCCCCAAATATATCTTCATATTATCATAAGACTTCTGATACGACAAAAGTACTTCCTCCTACAAAAATCACATCCTTCTTTCCAGCCTGTTTTTTAGCAGCTAAAAAAGCTTGTGTTACCGTGAGAAAATATGCTGATTTCTCATAAAATCTTCCTGTAATCTCTTCCAATATTTCGATAGAGAACCGTCGGGGCAGATCAGGCTGACAAAAATAATAAAAAGCATCAATAGGAAAATAAGACAAGAGTTGCAACACATCTCTTCCCTGAACGAAACCTAAAACCAGATGCAAATTCTCATACGACTCATGGGATAATTGTCGTACTACCCAACGGATGCTGTCCTGATTGTGGGCTATATCACAAATGATCTTTGGCATCTCCTGTAAGTATTGCCAACGTCCTTGTAAATGGGTGTTGGTTAATATATTTTGAAAACCTGTCATCAAAGCTTCTTCAGAAATATGTACATCCAAACTGCGCAATACTTCCACCGTCTTCAAGACAGTACTTTGATTCAATGCTTGACAATCTCCTTGCAAAGGCATCTCATAGAAAAATTCTTGTTTTCCTTCGACAAAATAAATCGGTGCCTTTTTCTCTCGAGCCACCTCTAAAAAGACTGATTGAGTATCAGCTATAGACGGACCAATGACCACTGGCCTGCTGGATTTGATGATACCGGCCTTCTCACGAGCAATCTGAGCGAGCGTATCACCCAAAAATTCCATATGATCCCAGCCGATATGAGTGATGACCGAAACCATCGGGAGGATGACATTGGTAGAATCCAAACGACCACCCATCCCCACCTCAACTACCACAATATCTACTCCTTTTTCTTTAAAATAGTCAAAGGCCAAGGCCGTATTCATCTCAAAAAAAGAAAATCCACCCTGCTCCAAAAAATTTTTATGCTGGGCAACGAATGTCACAATAAAACTCTCTTCTATCGGGCTACCATTACAACGGATGCGTTCACGAAAATCTTTCAGATGTGGTGAAGTAAACAGGCCTACTCGATAACCTACCTCTTGCAAGATCGAAGCTAACATATGCACTGTAGACCCTTTACCATTGGTACCTCCGATATGAATGCTTCGAAAAGAATGTTGGGGTTGACCTAAATGAATACACAAGGATTCTATGCGATCTAAACCAGTTCGATAAGCACCTTTACCTTGTTTCTGATACATCGGTAAGTGGTCCAAAAGCCATTGGAGAGACTCAGAATAATTCATAGAAATTTTCAGATAATACTACAGAGAAAATACATAGAAATTTTACCGGTCATTTAATACGGAAATAGTAAATGATCTTACCCATCTACCAGATAGGTGCTTTGGAAACGGGCTTCCCAAAGCGTTTTCATAGCAGCTTTCCTTTTTATCTGATCCATTCACAGACAAGCTGCTGTGTTGGTCTCGTTCCCTTGACTCCTGAAACTACTTTGACAACCTTATCCAACCTATCGATAATGACCCTGACTACCACTATACCTTCTCTGATCACAGAGATTAATCTGGTGAAGGGTTTTGTAATACCCTCCTCCCACTGAGTTGGTAATTTTCTCTGGAAGAGAAAACCTCTTTGCCTGTATTGGCACTTAAACGTTGGTCTCCATCTGACTGTCTTACGACAATTTCGCCATTTTGGTTAGTACCAGCGGTTTTTCCTTTGAGGGTACGTTCTAGAGCATGCTTAGCCCGATAGTCTAATTTTTCAACACACGACTTTCACTAGACTTCTCAACCGCATTGTTCTTGGTTGACTTTTTCAGGTCGATGATTTTTTGAGACCTAACTTCTCTTTTAGGTTGGCCGACTGCCTTCTTGTTTTTCTTTACACCTTTTTTCAAGACAATCGCCTCATTAAAATCTTGGGTAAGTACCTTTTTTCTCCAGGTACAGGAACGGCGTCTTCCTTTGGAACAGACTTAGCTAGGACTTATTCTGGCTGAGTAATATCCTGCGTTAAGGTAATAATTTTTTCTGATATAATAGTTTCAGAAGGAGAAGTGGTCCCTTGATGCTCATCAATAAAACGGATGTAATCACTTCTTCAGTTAAAGGTATGACTACAAAAAACTTCACATAAAACATAAGGTATAAGAGCAAGATTACCAAAACCAGCGTAATGACAATACTCTTCACTCGAGCTTGTATGTCAGGAGTCTCATTCATCGGATGGGTTCGGTAGCTAAAACAGTTTTGTATGGTACCTATTAGCAATGTTAAGTGTTTCCACCACTTGCTCCTATCGGGACACCTTGCTCGGGCGTATGATCAAGTGAAGCTCTAAAATGTTTTGAAACCTTTCCTTCAAAATACATTCAACCCCACTTCGATCGACCTCATCTCGATTGATATAATATCGTCCATCCCTTTTAATACTTAACTACTGATACGGAGGGTAAATTTTCTTTCACTTGAGCGCCATCAGAATGGTTCAGGACCAGATCAATGGAATAGGTCATCCTCCTCGAGGAGGTGAGAATGAAAAAGATGAGCAAGAGGAAAACAATATCTGTCATCGAAGACATACTGAACTCGGCATTGATACGGTTATTATCTCTTAGATCCATCATAAAATGGGTTTATTGATCATATCGAGAAAATAACGTGGTCACAAACTCCCATGCGGTGGGAAACTATATCGATCTTAATGACTAAAAGATTATAAAAGATATAGATACAAGTCCCTGCTACGAGCCTAGCTGTGTTGTATTCATTGCCGTATAAATACCGGAAGCCAACACCTGGAGATTAACCTGCGTAATTGTCTGGGTAATCTGATAAAAAGCCGTAATCATCCCAATCACCGTACCCCCAAAAAAACAAAATTAGGGCTGTCTCAGAAATTATCGCCAAGACAGGAACGCCTTTTTCTAATTAATAGATCTCGAGTTTACCGGTATCTTGCATTGCCTGAGTGATGTCGCTCAACGGACGGCCTATCTGTTCCAAACCTTTCTCGATCATCTATTCTTAGGAATAGGATTGTTTTGATAATATTCTAGAATAGCCTCAAACTTACCTCCATAGACCATATCCGTAATATGGTTTGTAAAATGCAGGTTTATCCTGGATGAGGTACGGATGATAAAAATCCGTTCGAAAAATATGTATAAACCAATGAAAAACACGATGGGAATAATCAGATTAGTTAATATACCTACTTCGGTGAGCAATCCCCAAAAGGGTGAAAAAAAACCAAGCCTGAGTCGCTTCATTGGAATTCCCTTGTACTGTATCTATCAAAAATTGCGCTTTGTAAAAACCATAGCATTCAAATATCTTCTTACATACGGACAATATCTGCACCTAACGAACAAAGGCGCTGTTCGATATTTTCATACCCTCTGTCAATCTGTTCGATGTTATGAATAAGGCTGGAACCTTGAGCTGATAAGGCAGCAATCAGAAGGGAGATACCAGCCCGAATATCTGGTGAGCTCAATGTAGTCCCCCGTAAAGAAAAGCGATGATTTAAGCCAATGACTGTAGCTCGATGTGGATCGCATAGGATGATCTGTGCTCCCATTTCGATGAGCTTATCAACGAAGAATAGGCGGCTTTCAAACATTTTTTGATGGATCAAAACACTGCCTTTTCCCTGAGTGGCTACGACTAAAAGTACACTCAATAAATCAGGAGTAAGACCCGGCCAAGGAGCATCTGAAATGGTCAGAATAGAACCGGCGATAAACTTTTGTACCCGGTAATGCTCTTGTGAAGGGATGTAAATATCATCTCCCTGTCTTTCGAAAAGAATACCCAATTTCCTAAAAGTCTCTGGGATGATCCCTAAATTTTCCCAACTAACTGCCTTGATCGTGAGCTCAGAACGGGTGATGGCAGCCAATCCGATCCAACTGCCGATCTCGATCATATCAGGCAAGAGCGTATGCTCACATCCACCCAACCTCTTTACACCTATGATAGTGAGTAGATTGGATCCAACACCTTCAATCCGGGCTCCCATACGATTGAGCATCTTACATAGTTGCTGAATATAGGGCTCACAGGCAGCGTTATAGATGATGGTTTTCCCCTGAGCTAATACAGCTGCCATAAGGATATTAGCCGTACCAGTGATCGAGGCTTCTTCCAAAAGTATATACTGTCCTACCAGACCTTTAGGGGCCTCCAAGCTATAAAAACAGTACTCCTTATCATAATAAAAATGGGCACCCAAAGTGATAAATCCTTGAAAATGGGTATCCAAACGCCTACGACCAATCTTATCGCCACCGGGCTGAGGTATATAAGCCTTACCAAAACGGGCGAGCAAAGGACCGATAATCATGATTGAACCACGTATAGAAGCTCCTTCTTCACGAAACTCCTGTGTATCTAGGTATTCAAGATGAAGATCGTCTGCTTGGAAAGTATAGTCACCCTTTCCATTTTCTTGTTGTTTCACCCCAAGATGAACCAGAATATGCGTTAAGCGCTTGACATCTTCGATCTTCGGAATATTTTTAATCCTTACCTGCTCAGGACTCAAGAGCACAGCAGATAGTACTTGTAAAGCCTCATTTTTAGCCCCTTGTGGGAGGATTTCCCCTTTCAAACGACGACCTCCTTTTATCTTAAATGTTGCCATTTCCGTTAATAAACCTCTTCTTTTTATTGTTGGAATAAAAAACTTGATTCTTATTCTTCCTTCTAGCAGGGTTTAAAACATTCTCAATATCAACCAAAGGATCTTTGTGAGTGGGTAAATTTAGCTTACCTTCAGATAATTTTTTCAGATCATTAAAGATCACATCGTCCTCTACAGTGTCTTTGTTCCATTTGAGATAACTTTTTTTCATCGTATTGGCAATGGCATAGATCAAACCTTCTTTTTTGTCTTCCTCGGTACAATCTATCGCTACCAGTATCAAGTCTTTGATAATCTTTCCATAGTAACGGAATTCTCTCAAACGATCGGGATATACCATCCTTTTGGGCGGTATTTGAAACTGGTTGGGCTCAGGCCTTTGAAAAGGCGAGTCGACATCCAATTGAAAACCTGACATGATGAAGAGTTGGTCCCAAAGCTTGTGTTGAAAATCTGGTACATCTCTCAAATGTGGATTCAAATCGCCCATCACTTTGATGATACTCCAAGCACAATAGCTACGATCAGCCCTATCTTTTATCTGTATAGCATGGCTGATCATCTTGTGAATGTTGCGTCCATATTCGGATATGATCATCTTTGGACGCTCCGTATTATATTCCATGATGATTTAAAGGGTGAAAAATTAATTCAAAAATAACATTTTATTCAAAACCATGAAAGACTCTACACCGGATTTCAAAACTCTTGAACTTCTTTACAAGCCAAATCATGCCTGCTGTCTTGGTGGATATTGTACAGTGTCCAGAGAATCTTTTTCCTGAAAACTGCCTCCCTCACTGCATAATCTTCCTTAGTAAACAAATTACAATGTTTTGAATTACAGTGATTTATATGTGCAAAAACTCTATTTATCGACCAAATTTTTCTCTGACCAATACTACTAATGTATCCATCTCGTCATGAGCCTCCCTTACCGTGAACCAAGGCACTGTCAAATGATAATCAACGTACAGAGGAGTTCCATATTGGATGATCTTTAGGTCGTGCAAGTCCATTCAATTGTTTTTTTTTATGACCCTCTAAATAATTGAACAATTACCTGATCATCAATTGATCAAACTCATTCATGATAGCGGATATAGATCTCCTCAAAATCCTTAGAGCAGTTTATAAGATCAGCAAAGATGATAGCTATGATTACATCCAATCCGTCAAGTAAAGCAAGACCAACCCTATAACTAATTCAATATTCAAATAGGTATATGTATAGATATATTTTACTAGTTATCAGTTCAATTGAATAGTTTTTTTTATCCATATATTGCGTTAGTAAATAGCCAACGGGATAATTGACCGCCGCTATCCCAACAAGCAAAATGATCCCCAAATCTAAACATCTCAACATTTTACCCGAATATCTCAAGTGGACATCGGCCTCTATGAACGATGAGCAGACCTTTAATCATTTACGAAATGAATTCGGCTTTTTCCCATGACCATACAGATGATTGAGATCTCTAGACAAGCCTGAAAAATACAAACAATACAAGCCTATGAAGCTACTCATCACATTGGTAATACTTTTAAGATTATCAGTCAATACAGCTACCGCCTGGGTCAGATACCAGGCCGATCCACTTGATTAGAAACAAAACCAAACATACTGCACAAATCAGTTTCTGAGTATAAAAATTTTACCGGACTTCGATATCCATCACAAGTTATCTAAAAGATCATCGATCTTTATTCAAATAAAAAATATTGGCTTCTGCTAATGGGGTCACTACCAGGTCATTGATACAAACATGCTCTGGTAAAGTAGTCGTATAGTAAATCACATCAGCTACATCGGTAGGGTTGAGCGGTTGATAACCTTCATAGACTGACTTGGCACGTTGAGTGTCTCCCCGGAAACGTACCTGAGAAAACTCAGTCTCTGTAGCACCAGGATTTATAGCTGTCACCTTGATACGATATTTGAGTAAATCAATACGTAAAGCTTTGTTTAGAGCATCCACAGCGTGTTTGGTGGCACAATAAATGCTCGCTTTCTCATAGACATCTTTGCCGGAAATAGACCCTATATTAATAATATGTCCCTTTTTTCTGTCTATCATACGAGGCAATATCGCTTTAGTTACATACAAAAACCCTTTGACGTTGGTGTCAATCATCGCATCCCAATCAGCAAGATCCGTTACAGGAAAGAGATCCATCCCTAGCGCTAGACCAGCATTATTGACCAACACATCGATAGATTGCCACTCGGTTTCAAGTGAAACTACAGCGCAAAAAACTGCAGTACGGTCACGTATGTCGAAGCAAAGTGTTTTGATTCGGACCTCATAGTTCTCTTCTAGCCTTTGCTTGAGTTTTTCTAAACGATCTTCTCTACGTCCAGAAAGGATCAGATCATAGCCTCCCTGAGCAAAACGTTCAGCACAGGCCTCACCAATACCTGCAGTAGCTCCAGTAATAAAAGTCTTTTTTCTCATGATGAAATAATATTGAGTTTAGCAAATCGTAACAGAAGCTTCTTCTCACCCACTTGTTGAAATCGAATCAAGGCTATCTTATCCTGATCACGCCCCTGTATATCGATCACCTCACCTCTACCAAATCGGACATGAGACACCTTCATACCTTCTCGCAAGTCGGACAATAAAATAGCATGTGGATCTTCCTGCTGTGATGGATTGGCTTGTAAGGGTTTCATTTTCTTTCTAGACAGACTAGAGAAAGGGAACACAGGCGTCTTTTGTGGTCCACAAACTGAAACTCGATCAAACAAAAAAGATCTCAATCCAGAAGGACTGATTATATCAGATAACTCCAATCCCCAGTCGAGACATTGCACATCGATCTCTTCGATAAAACGGCTTGGCTCACTATCGATAAGCTTACCCCAACGGTAACGCGTAACAGCATAGCTGAGTAAAACTCGCTTTTGAGCACGAGTCAAGGCCACATAAAACAGGCGACGTTCTTCTTCTAAATCAGCCCGAGAACTGAGACTAAGCATCGATGGGAAAAGATTTTCTTCCAAACCGACGATGAAAACCATAGGAAACTCTAGCCCCTTAGATAGGTGGATCGTCATCAAAGAAACCTTATCAGTATCTGCCTGATCTACCTTGTCAGCATCAGTAGCTAAGGCGACATTTTCCAAAAAATCGGCTAATGAATAATTAGCACCTTCCAACTGACGTTGTTCCTCTACATAGGACTGAATACTGCTGAGGAATTCTTGGATATTTTCATAACGAGAAATTCCCTCTGAGCTATTGTCTTCGCGAAACAACTTGACCAAACCAGAGATCACGGCAACTTCTTTCGCCACAGTATAGGCACCTTCTTCCAACTTAAGCCGGAAGCGTTGGATCATTAGTATGAATTCTTGCAGCTTGGACAGGGTACCTTTGGAAAACTGGAGTTGGTCATGATAAGAAGAGAGATCTTCCAAAAGTTCATGTATAGTCTTACTTTGTGCCGCAGCCGTTACAAGCAATTTATTGATAGTAATCTGCCCCAACCCTCTGACCGGATAATTGATGATGCGCAATAATGCCTCTTCGTCATACGGATTGACGAGCAAACGAAGGTAAGCCAATAAATCTTTGATCTCCTTACGTTGATAAAATGAGATACCACCATAGAAGCGATAAGGTATATCTCTTTTACGAAGAGCTTCTTCCATAGCACGCGACTGAGAATTCGTACGGTAAAGGATAGCAAAATCTTTATTAGGTCTTGCCTCCCGCATCTTGATTTCAGAGAGCGTATTAGCTACAAAATCCCCCTCCTCACCATCAGAGATAGCACAATAGATTTTGATTTTATCTCCACTCTCATTCTGTGTCCAAACCTTCTTCTCAAGCTGATCTCTATTGTAGGAGATGACACTATTGGCCGCCTGCACGATGTGGTCGGTAGAGCGGTAGTTCTGCTCAAGACGGAAGATCTCCGCATCGGAATAATCTGTTTGAAAATTCAAGATATTACGGATGTTTGCCCCACGAAAAGCGTAAATGCTCTGAGCGTCATCTCCTACTATGCAAAGATTCCTATATCGTGAAGCCAAATCCTTGACGATGAGGTGCTGAGAATGATTGGTATCTTGATACTCGTCTACTAAAATATATCTGAAACGCTCCTGATATTTGTGGAGTATTTTAGGAAATCGGGTCAAAAGCTCATTGGTACGTAGCAATAAATCGTCAAAATCCATCGCACCAGCCTTGAAACAACGTTCTACATAGGCACGATAGACCTCGCCCATTTTAGGCCGCATAGCAGCAACATCCTTTTCTTGTAACTGTTGATCCTCATGGTAGGACCGCACTGTGATCAAATTGTTTTTGTATTGAGAGATCCGTCCCAAAACCTGCTTGGGTTTGTAAAGTTCCTTGTCAAGCTGCAGGTCTTCGAGTACCTTTTTGATAACACTCTCGGTATCCTGCTGATCATAGATCGTATAATTAAACGGATAGCCTAAATGCACCCCATCGATGCGTAAAAATCGTGCAAAAATCGAGTGAAAGGTACCCATCCAAAGATTTTTTACTTCGGTTTTTCCAAGCAACTGCGCAATACGCTCCTTCATTTCACGAGCGGCTTTATTGGTGAAAGTCAAAGCCAAAATATTGAAAGCGTCTACACCTTTTTCCATCAAATGTACCATACGATGAGTAAGCACGTGGGTCTTACCCGAACCTGCTCCAGCAATAATCATCATAGGCCCTTCGGTCTTGGTTACAGCTTGATATTGGACTTTGTTGAGCTTGTCTAAATAATTTCCTTTCATGAGAAGCTTCTTCTTCAAAAGGTCAAATATAAGCGATCAAAAAAGCTTTTCAAATGTTTGATCTCACTTGATGTATGGATGTATAGTCCTTTCCATTGAACCTTTCACTTATTATGCACAATAATTCTCGAATAAGTACTACACCTGACACTACAATACGCCAATCAATGTGGCTGCGAAAAACCCAAATACTCAGTGCTTACTCCGAATATAATCAAAATACTTAAAGGAAAATTAAATTATATAACTTACAAAGTTAGCTTCTTTTGACCCAAGACCAGTTTATGGGTATTAATCAATGGATCGCGAAATGTTGGCCATCCAACAAAAAAACTGAGGGGAATTTTTACTTAATTGAAATTTCTTCCATGGTCAGGAACATGCCTTTTATTTTTGAAAAGCAGTTTACGATCTATAATTGTGATATTTCTATTCTCCACTGTTTTCCGTTCCGAGTTGATATGAGTTGTTCTTTTCTTTACCGATTGGGTATGATTCTAATGTACAGGATCAACTACTTGCTTTGGTCTCATTGCATGCTCAGATTTTCCTCACGTCTTGGCTCAGACATTTCCGATACTTCTGCTTTATCTACTTTAAATTCTTCCTTGAGAAGATTTTTAAGTATTTCAAATACAGTCTCAACGAGAGATAAGTTCATCTTACCTGCAAGTTTAGAAATAGGCTTGATAAATGTATTAACAAAAACTTAAGCCCCGATACGAGTACTAAGCCTTCTTGTTTTTGATCTTTCTTACTTAGAGGTTGCGATTGATTTGATTCTTTAAGTTCTTACATTTTTTATCTTTAATCTTTTTTCCTAAAAAAAGAGTATTCATTTAATAATGAAAAATATTATAATTAATTTATTAACAAATTTTAATATAAAAAACTAAGATTTTTTAATAATCCAAAATATATCTCATCATTATACTCAGGTTAAAATAAAAATTATCAAAGAATGATTTCATTAAATAGCGCTCTCGAGCATTGATGAGAAAGATTCAATAATTAGTCAAGAAGAGTCCTATCTCCAACCCTACGGAGCCTCCATATAGAAATCTATCAAGATGACCCTTCGGTTGTAACTTTTTTTTTCAAGACAATATTTACCTTATCACTAAATTGTTTACAGCCTTCATTGAGGCCGATCCTTGTCCTGAGGACAATATTTTTATCACGATCACTTACAAAAGGAAACAAAAAAAGAAACATCTGCTATGTATTGATTAATCGGATATAACTCTACCTTCTATTTGATAATGTTTTTCACTGAAACTAACCCCATATATCCACCGATTTCTATTCTCAATATATCTAAAAAAAATATTTAGATGATATCCAAAACCAGATTCTTTTTTGAAGAGTTTCAAATCGTCGATAAATTCGTCGGAGACCTATACCCCCATTGTCCTGATAGGTATCACTTTGCTTGCAAAGTGGGCGATCGAAAGGGTCGCAAAAGCATGAGGATTAAACTTCTCATCACCTGATCTCTTTTGCGTTAATAATATCAGCATTGTTTAAATGAAACCGTAGATACCTATCTCAATTTTATCAAATATTTCTACTTCGAGAATCTTGTCATTTGGAATGGTGAATTTTTGTAACACAAAAACCACATTCTGCCTTTCTTTTCCTTTGACGGTATATACTTCAGGATAGGTATATAGTAATAGGACTTCAATCTCTTGAAGAGTCATGTGACTGAGCTCCTTCTTATCTCTGATGTAAAATTTAATGAAATTGATATCTTAATTAATGTATAAATTATTTTTTATCTTAAATGAATAAAAATCATATTTTAAATGATATATAATTATTTCAAAGTAAATACCATTTCAAATGCTTTCATACCTAGGTAATTGATCTAGTGCTTTTTTCTATGATCTTTTGCCTATATTGAATCATATACCTTGATTCATCTGTACTTCTTAAAAAGTAACGGATGAGGTGGTGGTATCAGCATTTTCGAGAAAAAATTTCTTACTCACTCCAGTGAAATCATTTCCACTAAGCTAATAGCTAAGCACAGATAGATCCTCTGCATAATTCACATAAAAAAATATTTTCCATCCTTGGTGATCGCTCTTAGGTTGGTTTCTGGAAAACCATCTCGAGTATTAGATTTAATTCTTAGAACATTTTCTATACCTTCAAATTTATCGGCGATAATATCGGAACTATCAAGTTCTACTACTTGTATAGCGCGGCCGGAAAGATCAGATTGACGGTCTTGTTCATAGACCACTTCGAGCTGAAAGGATTTGAGGCGATGACTATCCTTGAACGGATGCTGTTCTGAGACAAGATGAAATGTGAAAACAGTAAAACTGGACAAGTCATAAACAAGTGGAATACTTTTTCCATTATTATAAAATTCATATATTCATCATTTTTTTTAAAATACATACTATGATTATCTTGTAAATAGAACTTTATTTTAAAAATACAACTAATAATAAAGAATTTTGTAATATTGATATCTTCCTAAATCATTCCAATGTTAAATATTGTCCTGTAGTTGTAGTGTGCATAGTTATGATAGCAGATCCATCCTATTGAAATTCATCAATATTAGCTGGTTGTATCCCATCTACTACTTGGTGCAAAACTTCTCTCCCTCTTTTCCCTATAGTTTTGGCTCCTGGGATGTAAATGCCTTTCAACTCATCTTGATCGTAAACGTCTAGACAAAATGGAAGAATATCATTTTTATACCTGATATTAAATATCTCGATATTGAGGCATTCGTAGGAAAGACTGGCTACACCGTATATAAAATTATTTTTAAGGGTGATCTTGGCATTTACATTAATATCGGAGAGTGTACACAACTTCAGATTGAATCCATCTACTAAGATTTGATCTTGATGTACAACGAAACCGATAATACTATTCGTATGATCCTGATTATGAGATTTTAAAATAGTGTAAAATCAATTCCTAATGATAAGAATCTCTTGAGTAAATAAGCCCATAAGATCAGCTTGTACAAGGGTACCTATTTGTTTTTTTTTTAATTGAGATTTCATAGATCTCTGATATAGACTTTTCTGAAGTCTTTTTCTACAGCCCTTCTTAAAGTACCCGCATCGAAATTTCCATACGGATGATTGGACGATTGGTCAGAATCTATTACTTGAGGAATAGCACTATCATTTATGTTTTTTTTCCGTCAATGCAAGAGAGTGATGTACTCTTTCATTGTCAAAAGAGGATTGAGCAAAAGAGGGATGAGTATCATCACGTAAAATTATCCCTTCATTTTAATACAATACATTCAACTGTTGGGTAAATTCATCTTCTTCTTTCTTATTTTTTTTTATAGACTACTTCGAAGGGACAGTTTGTTAAAAATAAAGAGAATAAATCATCCCAGTACTCTTCACATTGAATTTATTATCATTTACAACGGATGATTCAGGACCATCGATACAAGTGCTTTCGAGATCACAATCCAGGAGATTTTTTATTTATTGTTCTTTTTCTTCACCTGAATTTGAATTCAAGTAAGCATTAATCTTACTCCTTTCAATGCTAACATTCAACGAAGAAGGAATCCTCATATTGAGATTGTTAGAGTTACTTCATTATCCTTGATGCTCTACCTCTATATCTCCATCAAACAATCAAAACAATAGACAAGCTACAGAAGTGATAAAAATATATAAAATCAAGGGTATTTTATTTTTTGAAGTAATTTTTGTGTATATTCGGTATTTATGATACATAATATTAATTTTTATAATCAATATTTATGGTTTTGACACTTATCAACTTTTACCTCATCAAATTTTAAGCAGTCTTGAGACTCTTTTTGGGATACTTCTGTTTTCTGTTTCATTTATAACGGCTTTATTATAGACTGAATAGTATTGTATTTTTTTTTGTACCAGACGATCGCTTACAAAGATATCATAGGTAAAAAAAACAAACACAGACCATAAAAGGCTATAAATAGCCATAAAACAGCGAGCTTCTATTTATGAGAGAGTTTTTTTTTATCTTATCATTCGATATAGCGCTTCATCCTCTCTTTGGTATAAGCTATAGGGGATTGTTCCTTCAACTGAATCTCTTCTCCGAATATAGCTTCTTCTTTATCCTTTGTTTTATCTAGGATAAGACTTGATTTCATTATTTTCGAGTATCTGCCATTTTTCCATTAAAAACCCATGGAGATTATTATCCGAAGGTGATATATCCATAAACCAATACTTAGTGACTAGATTTCTCTCAGTAACCAAAGTAGTCCTCATAAGCATCTGTATAAAATAAGTATTAGCATAGTAACAACCGTTATCAAAATTAACCTCAACACTGTCCAATCTGACACTTTGACTAATGTTTCCAGAGATCAACTGGTTATAATAATTAGATTTTTTCAGGTTTTAAACTCCTAGGCAGCACTCTCATTACAGAGATATGGGATACACTCTACATTTTGTTTAATCTAATTATAATCAATTGATAGAATTAAGAACAACTCATAAAAATGCTTCACATTGTCTCGAGCCTCGACAGGTCTATTTTGACTGACGTCTTGAGACAGAGCTAAAAGTAAAGGATTCCCTTGGTCAAGTACATAGATCTTCTCCCTAGACTTTTGTGCCACACAATATAAAAAACAAACAGTATAAATACAAATCATACTGACCAACAAGACAAAGACTATAAAAAATAACCTAATCTACTTAAAGGTTGTGTGGATGTTTTTTTAAAATTTTGAACACAGTTGCATTATTTTAATATTATCAATAAATTCATTACCCTACCTATACTTTTGAAAAATCCATTTTTTTATAGCACCATAACCTCCTTGGAGTAATTACCTTAACTTACCCCCGACATATCCAACACCACTACTACCACAACTGTTTTCAAAACCAATACCACCTGCAACTTCAACTACCTAACTTGAAATTTCAGGGATTTTTAAATAGCAAAATATGGATATAACTAAAAACACTAAGACCATAAACCAAGAGGCCCCGAAAAAGTTAATTAAGACATCCTGATTGTCATAGGGTATAATATATTACTAATCGTTAGTAAGAGATAAATACTGACATATTTCTTCAATAATTCCAATAAATTACATCAAAAAAAATCTAATATAGATAATCTAAATATAATAGGTCCTAACATGACCAATATGATCAAAAAGAATATTTGCATTATGTTTAACCCTAACTAAACTACCTTAGTAATGATCTTCATGAGTTCGAAACTTAAATTTTTAAACACACATTCAAGTTTTTCATCACTTGATACCAATGATAATCAAAAGAATTACAGTAATAATAATATTCATACGAATATTTTAATAGTTTTTTTGAAAAAATTTATAAAATTTTATATAATTCCATTGATTGTCGTAATAATAGTTAGGGATATTAGAATACAAAACCTCATCAAAAATGGACGAACTAACAGAAAGAAATTGATGAATTCTGCATTAGGTATTTGCTTCCATACACGAAAGAAAATGTAAAACAAAACAGCCAAGTTTCTATAGAACGGGTTACGTTATTAAATACATTAAAGTGGATAGTCATTTCTGCATATATGCTTTCTATCTAAAAAATCAACCACCCAGATCCAGTGATTTAAGTTAAATTAATTATATTATTTTAATTTATTTCAAATAATTATTATATATATATAAATATATATTATAATTTTCAGTTTTTTAGTACAAAAAAATTTCTTTTGAGTTTTTCCTTACTCTTTGAAATAATATCATATACTTTATTAATGATATGGATCCTATCTTGAATAGTTATTTTAAAATATTTCTTAAAATTTATATTATCAAATAATTTTTAATAGTATTAGCTTTATAATATATACTAGCATATTTGTCTTTATAGCCTTCACTTCCTCCCTTTATTAATTACATCACAATTTGGGAGTTTCTAATCAGTCTTTCTAAGCATATTCCAATGCTATAAAGATTAGCTTACTTTTTCCTATCGATATACACTGACTTATCCAAATTACCTAATCTCGTTTTGATCACATTCAATTTCTGATTGATAGTGTTTGAATTTCCTAAAAGTCCATTTGAAGTGATCTTATCAGCCTAACTTATAAAATCTAGCTTCTATAAATCTCATTCAGAGTTGAAAGATTCTGGTTGATCAATATAAGTTGCTGGATGATATATTGTTGCTAAGCTATAGTACTGAGTTGGATTTGTATGTTGGGGTTGACTTGTTACGTATTGGAGAAACCTATTATATAAATAGTTAATAACAGAACGCTTCTTATAATCATAAACTTTTTTTTATGTTCTAATTCTAGATTTTATTAATTATCTTTTTCTACTTCGAGCATCTCACGTATGGCTAGCTCAATGTCTTCTCCTTTTTTCTCCACTAGGTTAAGAAGGTTAAATTTTTCGGTCTCCTGAGTAGTTTAAGCATAGTATTCTTCAGGAGATACTTCAGTGGCATAGATGGCTCTTTTACTGCCACTTAAACCGATCCAAACTTTTTTGTATTTGCGATGTGGGTGATTATCCAGATTAACCGAAAGAATCTGGTATTTTTCTTTGTCAATCAGAGCTAAAAAACGTTGGATTTCTTCAAATTTATTCATGTACTTGCGCTGATCGAGTAAAATTTTTCAATCGGAATTATTAATAATGGTATGCTTAACGATCGAATTGTTGATGATGTCATCAACTTCTTGAGTAACCACTACCTTTATTAAAAAATTTCCTGACTATTTTAAAGAAATACTTAATATACTCAGCTATACTTTCTCTGGCAATAGCCTTCCAAGTCTCTTTTATCAGAATCAGCTTACGTAGACTTTTCAAATGACGCATTTTATTGATGAAGGTTTCCATGATGATGAGGGTAACCACTGGAAAGAGGATCTTATAATCCTTGATATTATTGATTTCGAAGACGATGAAAGGTTTGTTCAAAAGATCCAATTTCTTGTCCGAATTCAAAAGGTACTCATACTCACTACCCTGATAATAGGGCTCTAAAACATTTAAAAAATTATTGATATCAAAATCTTTTTCACGTACATTCTTCCTCCTAAGCATTTTTTCTGTATTTAATATTTAAAAATCCATAAAAAATATTAAAGAACAACTTAGTTTTTTCCTTGACAAAGTACAAGTAGTGGTTTACCGCATTGGATAGGGCTACTTCTTCATCTCGTGTGGGTAATTCATTTTCTCTCTTCCAAATCATCATGATCAGAGTTTTGATACTCAACTTCTTTTCGATATCGAATACTCCATCATGGATAAAAAATGGATTGAATGCTATGAGGTTTTCCTCGGCATAGGTATAGTATACTTCGTCTTGGTAACGTGTCTTATTTTGAATCAACCGGAAAATGGCAAGATAAGAATTACCCGTATAGACCAACAAGACATGTGTACCTTACTCATAATATTTCCGTACCATATAATTGGTGAAGAAAGATTTAGCACTTCCAGAAGGCCCTAAGACAAACTTATTTCTATTGGTAATAATTCCACGCTTTATCGATTTGTCAGAGATATTCTACGTGGATAAGTTTCCCACTACTTCAGTCGATCATTTTGATGTCAAATGAACTCAAGAATGACTGATAGTTCGTCTCATTATTAAAAAAAACAGACCGCTTGCTCGGAAAAGATATAAAAGCTCTTTTCCGAAGGAAAATCTCCGGCATTACCCGGAATACCTGTCCATAAAAGCACTGGAGCATCGATCATATTGTGCCCAGGATTATATTACATAGTATTGTGATATCAAACTAGTAAGATTGTAAAAAGTCTTCAATTTCTTTTTTCTCTCAGAGTAAATAAACACATTGCAATGAGCCCATAATGAAAACAAACCAAAAGTGATGATTTTATTAAGATATCGATACACCAACTCTTTTTTGATAGCATTCTCACGACTATAGAGGAAAATCGAGTTGGGATTTCAAACCACTTTTTCGAATTTCTTCAAATTGGACTGATGATTATTGATGAAGATGTACTGATTGTAAATATGATTAGATGAAAGAAATAATCCCAAGGCAAAGAAAAATCCCAAACAGCACTTATTTTTATCCGTACTCAAACGGTCATAAGTCCGATCGGTACTCACCTCGGAAGGGAGTTTATCAAGATCCGATATAATAAAAAAATTAAAGGATTTTGATCCCATCTTAAACCCATTAGAAAAATCCATATCCTCTAGACCGGGTTGATTTCTCTGCGTGACCGAGAGATATTTTTCAAGTATACCAACCCTTTCCTTAGTACCGATGATCTCTTCATGCAAAAGTCTCTTGAGCTTGAAATGTCACTATCGATAAGTATACGCTCAAACTTTGCTGCATTTTCAATAAAGTTCTCGATCAGGTCCTTATCAAGCATATCTTTAGGGATGATCTGTCCTCTACTCAAAGAGATAAATAGACTGATAGTCCACATACATTCAGTTAAACACTTAGTAATAAATAAATAACAATAATGATTAAGAAAAGTCCGCTCAAATGAATGAGAAAGAAAACTCAATTCATCCTTAGCAACATCGGGGTATATTTCTCCTCAAGAAACCAGTCTTATTTATACACAATGAAAAACTGAGAAAGCATACGAATAGCTTTAAGCTTTGCTTGATGCAAATTTTCATAGTTTTGCTCAGAGAACGTAAACACCTCAAACAGGTCTACCTAAAAAACTATGTTGATATCAGCGTACTTACTGATGATACAAACATCTTTCATAGCTAATAAGGACAACTTTTCTCTAACTCAGATACTTTAAATACTTTCCTCATGAGATGTTTATTCAAAGTATCCTCAAAAAAAAATATAATCCTAATTTACAATAACCGAGATTGATGATAAATCGAGACCGTTTCCCCTTAGTGATCAGTTTCATTAAACTGTGTTGATCATATTTCTTATTGATAGAAAACACAAAATAAAATAGAAGCGTGGCTAAAACAAACACAGAAACCAGACAGACATTGGGATTAATCCCAACGATATACATAACAAGAAATAAAAGCCCCCATTAAGCTCCCTCTCATACAAAAATATACTGGGCCTTCAGTCTTTTGAACTCTACCTACTTACCTATGCTTTTATTGATAGGTTAACGTGATATATTTTATGTCAATCAATTAAGTACCAATACCAAAAAGGTCTTCAATACCGTAACAACCACCAATAAAAAATACATACTCCAAACCATCCTGCAGCTACTTTCTGTATATTGGATCATCAGAATTTCATTTGAAATAAACCTTTATACCGCCTATCAGTTCAATGATGGAAGTGATTTCCATACATTAGGTGTATAGCAGGGTAAAAATAACTATTTATATTACCCGTAGCGTTACAAATAGTATTTTATACTTGTTGATTACCACCTGAAGAATTCTGAGTAAAAATTTTATTCACTACAGAGATTTCATAGATTAATACAACTGATTTAATTTTTTTTTTATAAAACTATATGATTTCATTTTTTATAATATTTTAATTTTTATAGAATTAAGGTTTTATCTACTGATATTTAGCAATTCATCTACACTAACATCTTCAAGTGGATTATTTTCATTAGACTTAACTCGCTTGGTTTTTAAGGGCTTTATTTTCCCATTGATAAGCCTTATTTTTTTCTCAAAAAAAAAATATTGAGTTTCTGTAGATGTTCTTACCTCTATGAATGCTCATCTAGTCCTTCGTTTAAGATGGATAAATTTCTTTCAATCTCCTCATCTAATATAGTCTCTTGTACTGTGATATCTCATTTTCTTCAGTTAAACTTCAGGGATAATGGCTTATTATCTCTATATCTTGATGTGTATTAGTTTTTTGTATTTCAGAATCCGTTATGATCGATGAATGAAAGTTAGGCATATCTTGAAAAGGATAGCTATAATCTCTAGCTCCTCCTAACAGACCAGCCGAGGTAAAGTTGCTCTACGGAGTATTTACTACTCAGCTATATAATCAACTTATATAGGTCTCAAAAAACGCTTTCTTAAACTTAAAAAAGAAAAAAGCTCCTCTCTATGGTAAAGAAATATGACAAAATAAATAAGAAGGGTACAACCCAGGTAGAGAAAAAAAAGAGACCAAAAAATCCTACTAAACATAGGTTAGTAATAATTTTCTTATAATTTTGATATATTGTGGACCCACAAACACCCTTCCATAAAATCATCACAATACTATTTTTAGAACTTTATTTATTATTTCCTGACATTTCAAGAGGAAAGCATATGATTGTTTTATTTACAACTACATAATAGATATTGAGTTTTATTAAAAATAATTTTATATTTATTACTTTATATATTAATAATTATAAAATACCTTCTTTATTCTCTTCTATTAATTAGAATATAATATTAGTATATTAACATAAATATATTACATATTATTATAAATATCATATTTTATATGAATGATTTAATTTTATAATTTTAATTAAAACTAAAAAATTTAAATGTAAAAAATATTTGATTTAATCAAAAAAATATAGTTCGAAACTTTTATTCCAAATATTTCACGATTTGATAATAAAAAAAACGGGAGTGGGGTGAGATTTACTTTAACATCCAAAGACATTGAGTTACCCATCTCTTAAAATCTATAGATATTTACCTGACCAATCCCTTTTCAAATTAAACTACCTTTGTCTATCAATCCTAATCAGATGAAACAGCGCTCTTTTTTATATCCTTTTTTTTTTCTATACTGCCTTTCATTGATATCTATAGCACAAGATACCAAATCTGGAAAAGGTGCAAAGGAGGAAGAAAATAAACCCGATAAAGAAAAAGATGGAAAAAAAGAAAAGGTAAAATCTGATAAAGAGCAAAATACTCTACAAATCTACAATCCTACTCCTGAAGACTACTACTATTGGAAAGAAGGACAAGCGCCTCAATGTTTTAATAATAAACTATCTATAAATACATATTACGATCATAATTATCGTCAAAAAGATAACTTCGGTTTATTACCTTTTCCTAATATTGGGCAACCGTTTAACCCACTAGTCTACCATCCTAGGATCAGTTTAATCCCTGATATGGGCTTCTCAACTAAACTATATAATTATTTCCCGGACAAAGAGATCCGGTACTTTGATGTAAAGACTCCGACTACGCAATTTTTCTACGAAAGCGGTATGTTTCTCGGGCAAATGCTTCAATTCCTTTTCACTCATAGTCCAAGCAAACAATTCAACTATTCGCTTCAATACAGGGGCTTGCGTTCGACGGGTCGATATGCTCGACAACTGGCCTCCAATAATTTCTTTCTATCCACGATCAATTACCTTACACGTGATCAGCACTACAAGGTATGGGCTCATTACATCAGGCAAGATATCAATAACGAGGAAAACGGTGGTCTCAAGGATATTGAAAACTTTCAAAAGAACAAGACCTCCAATAGGTTCACACAAAGCATAGCGGTTCGACTGAATTCGGCCGATAGTCAATTTGGTATCCAAAGGTGGTACTTAGGCCAATCGCTAGGATTATTTACCATTCATAAGAATGATTCGACCATTTACAAGCCTTTACTCTTTACTCATCGGTTACAATACGAAACCAAAAAATACCTTTATCAAGAGAACCAGGTTGAGGATTTTTTTGGAGTAGCCTATCCCAACGAGGCTAGAAAAGACCAGAGTGACTACACTCATTTTAAAAATAAACTTACCGTATCTCTTGATTTCAATAAAAAGCTTTGGATAGAAGCAGGTGTAGCTTATGATAAGGTGAGTTATAAGTTTCCTGCCGGAGGGATAAACGTCGCATCGATTGTACCACAAAAGATAAGGGAGAACATTCTATCAGCTATAGGCAATACTCATTATCAATACAGCGATCTAGTCTTACTCAAGGGGGAGGGGCGATATACTCTGGGTAAAAAATCAGGTAATGCTTTTACCCTGAATGCTCAGGCGGAAGTCCGTCTTTTTCAAGAATTCCAGGTGGGCGGCCAATTTGCGATCAACACAGTACCACCTACTTTCAACACGATAGCCTACCGGAGTTTTTACAAGGATTACAATTACTACAATCCCAATTTCAAAAAAATCAAAACCCAATCCATACACTTATACCTTCTATCAGATCAATACATTAACTTATATTTCAATATATACAATGTCGGTCATTATACCTATTTCGCTCCAGATGGCAAACCCGAGCAGTACAATAAAAATTTGAACCTTTTTGATATCCGTGCCCAAACCATCTTTAAGTTCTGGAAACTTAGATTGGACAATACCTTACAATATCAAAAGGTCAATTCTGGCAAGGAAGTGCTCCCATTCCCTACTTTTATCCTTCGAAATTCCTTGTATTATGAAGATCAGCTTTTTGATAGAAATCTATTTGTACAAACAGGGGTAACTTTGAATTATTTCAGTCAATTCAAATCGAGAGCATTTTTCCCAGTTTTGAATGAATTCACTTTGACTCCCTTGCAAGATGGGGTACTTCGGCAAAGCATCGGCGGATATCCTTTTTTGGACTATTTCCTCAATTTTGAGGTGTATCGTATGAAGTTTTACCTTCGTTTCCAACATTTCAATTCGATTTTTATGGGCAACGATTATTTTGTAGTACCGGGTTATCCCAGCACAGGTCCGATCATCCAAGCGGGGATATTGTGGAATCTTTTCACTTAATAAAACTCCAAGCATTATGTTACCTCTAATCCTATCAGCTCCAATCCAATTACTGCTTCTTGACGAGTTGTAAACAAAAGGAGGTGTTTTAACTATAAGGCAGTTCAACTTTATCCATCTCTTCATCTCAGGAAACAAGTTTTACAAAATGCGCTACAATTTTATAGAGATCAATATTAGAATGCACGAAAAATCTTCACTTTTGTAGGGGTTTATTCTAATCACATCTTGGCTACAGCCTACACCGGACATCTCTTAAGTATCTCAATCTTGAGGCTCATCCGTGATAAAGAGATCGGACGAAACCTTTCAAAAAACCTTTATCATAACAACACACTTCATACAGCGGCCCGTCTTGATATGAATTTTCGATTCTTAGATAGATTACAGTATCATTGTAGAAATACAGACGACTTTATCCAAAATTTGCAAAATAAGTATCCTAAAAGCTATATCCTCCCAGAATGTGGTAGCAATACTTTGATTTTGAAAGGTTTCGAAGAAATCCTCAATGAAAATGCTTCATCATATGATCATCTCTGTATACCTATGGGTACCGGAGGTACATTTTGTGAATTACTTAGGCGTTCAGGAAGCCATTAGACGGTATTGGGATTCCCGATTTTGAAGGAATCAGTATTTTTTCAATCGATCATTTCAAAATAAAATGAAAAAAAATAATTATCATTTGATCGAAGAGTATCATTTCAATGGATTTACTAAGGTATCGATAGGATTGATTAATTTTATCGACAGTTTCAAACGAGGTACGTAAATCCATTTGAATCTATCTAGACTGGCAAGATTATGTACAACCTCCTCGATATGATTCGAAAAGGTTATTTTAATAAAGTTTCCCGAATATTGGCCCTCAATACTGGTTACCTACAGGGTATAGCAGATATGGATCAAAAGTGGTGTAACGATAAAAATACTCAACTCAGATGAAAAAAACGTTAGGATGGATTTTATTTCTTTCTCTGTATTGGAACGGTTTTTCTCAAAAGGACGTAGTGGGGTATCTAAAAAAGTTTGCTCCTATTGCCGTCCGGGAGATGGAACGCTCAGGGATCCCAGCCAGTATCAAACTCGGACAAGGGATCTTGGAATCATCCTATGGCCATAGTCCATTGGCTCAAATAGCCAATAATCATTTTGGCATCAAATGTGGTAAAAACTGGTCAGGGGCAGTCTTTCACTATGATGATGACCGTCGTGGAGAATGCTTTCGCAAGTATGATACACCTTGGCACTCCTTTCTAGACCATTCTAAATTTCTCAAGAAATCGCGCTATGCCAAACTCTTTTCCTTATCTAGAGATGACTACAAAGCCTGGGCCAGAGTACTTAAAAAAGCAGGCTATGCTACGGCTAAGGACTATGCCGAACGACTGATCGCACAGATAGAAACGTATCGCCTCTGGCGATTTGATAGAGAACAGGCTCAAGGATTAGAAAATCGGATAGACCATCTTTTAGTTAATATGGGTTTAACCAAATCGGATAATGATATGGTAGCTAATTCATATCATAAATCCAATAAATTCAATCCATATTCCGATAAGACCGTAAATTTAACCCCCCCACAGGGTTTACAAAATCATCTTTCATCACAAGAACGCATTCGTTATCATGAGAATGATGGGCTGAAATACATCATCGTACGAGAGAAAGAAACGCTTAGACAAATCTCTGAGACTTATAGCATCTCCATAGAACGTCTGATGCGTTACAACGATTTGTCCTTTGATCGCTTTCTCCTACCTGGTCAATGTCTTTTTTTGGAGAAGAAAAATCATTCTGGAGTAATTCGATTTTATAAGGTAATTGAAGGAGAAGACATGTACATCATCTCACAAAAGACCGGGATAAGGCTCGAAGAGCTGTATTATCATAACCGCATGGAACCCGGCGAACAAACCCGGCCAGGCGATATTTTGTATCTGCAAGGAAGAAAAGAAAAAACATGATGACCCGATACCAACGTAGTAGCGCCCTCTTTCAAGAGGCACAACAATATATCCCTGGAGGGGTTAACTCTCCAGTCAGGTCCTTTAAAAATATAGGCGGTGTACCACTTTTTATCAAAGAAGCTTGTGGAGCTTATCTTTTCGATGAAGATGGCCATCGATACATTGATTACATCAACTCATGGGGGCCAATGATCATGGGACATGCTTATCCACCTGTCGTACGTGCTCTGACCGAGCAGATCCAAAAAGGCACCTCTTATGGTGCTCCAACAACTCTAGAAACCCAAATGGCCTCTTTGATCATAGATATAGTACCAGGCGTTGATAAAGTCCGAATGGTAAACTCTGGAACAGAGGCTTGTATGAGTGCTGTACGATTGGCTCGAGGCTATACAGGACAGGAAAAAATCATCAAATTCGCCGGTTGTTATCACGGACATGCTGATGCCTTCTTGATCATGGCCGGAAGTGGTGCAGCTACTTTTGACATACCCAACAGTCCAGGAGTTACTCAGGGTGCAGTAAAAGATACTTTATTAGCCCGTTATAATGATCTCGAAAGTATCCAAAAATTGATAGGCAAACATAGGGGGACAATTGCAGCGATCATCATTGAGCCTGTAGCCGGAAATATGGGCTGCATTCCCCCTAAAGAAAATTTTTTAAAAGGTTTGCGAAACTTCTGCAGTACCGAAAACATCTTGCTGATTTTCGATGAAGTAATGACAGGTTTCCGATTGGCTAGGGGTGGTGCACAAGAATATTTTGGGATCCAAGCTGATATCGTCACTTTCGGTAAAATAATCGGCGGTGGCTTGCCAGTAGGGGCATTTGCTGCACGTCAGGAGATTATGGCGCAACTAGCACCAGATGGACCAGTCTATCAGTCCGGTACACTCTCGGGTAATCCCCTAGCTATGTGCGCTGGGTATGAATTGCTAAAGACGTTGAACGACCAGCCTGCTATCTTTAAAAGCCTTCACAATAAGACCGAATACCTTCATCGAGAACTATCAAGAGTATTATCAACTGCTAGTATTCCACATTCGATCAACCGTTGTGGTTCGATGCTTTCATTATCTTTCACCACTGAAGCAGTGAAAGATTTTGAAACGGCACAAGGGGCTGATAATGCACATTTCAAGAAATTTTTCCACGGTATGCTCAAACAAGGAGTCTATTTACCGCCCTCGCCTTTCGAGACTTGGTTCGTCTGCGATGCGCTTACTGCTGAAGATATCGACCATACTATAATGGCAGCAGCAGCCGTATGCAAAGAAGCGTTTTCCTGATCTTTCTTCCGTTGTACCAGATGACGTCTCGATGACATACCTCCTGGTTCGAATAGCTCTTTAGAAAAAGAGCCTAACCTCCATTCCAAAATAATCGATCAAATTCGTACCGAAGCAGGTACCAATAAAGTGTAGTCGCCACCATTTCTCACTACATCGCGTACGATACCCGAGCTGATATAAGACTTACCCGAAGATGTCAATAAAAAGACCGTCTCAATCCCCTCGTTAGTCAGTGCACGATTAGTATGAGCAATGGCTTTCTCAAACTCAAAATCGGCTGGATTCCTCAAGCCTCTCAGGATAAATTGAGCATCTTTTTCCTTACAAAACGCTACGGTAAGACCTTCGTAAGTCTCGACCACTATCTTGGGATGAGATTCATAGGCCTCTTTGATCCATTGTTCACGTTTCTCGAGTGAGAACATGTATCCCTTTTTGGCGTTTTTCCCAATGGCGATGATGATACAGTCAAATAAGGGTAAAGCTCTCGTAATAATATCATTATGACCCAGAGTGATTGGATCAAATGATCCGGGAAATACAGCAATACGTTCCTTCATAAGAAAGTTAATAAGCATTAAAAGTAAGAAAAAAAGGACTACAAAAAAATAGATGATCCAATGAGCCCTCCATGTGCTGAGAACCTTATCGAATCCTTGATGTAAAAGTCTTATTTTTGCACTTTAAACCTTGGGAATATGACAGAAGAATGTAATAATTGTGCTAAGGAAAATGACAAAAAGGGGGGATGCAAACAAAGAGGAAATTGCAACCGAGAACAATGTGGTAAGCTAAATGTAATCAATTGGTTATATAACATACGACCTCCTTATTCAGAGGTATTCAATTATGTAGAAGTCCGATTCAAAAACGACCGAAAAGGTTTTTACAAAAATTCACAGAAGTTACCATTACAAACAGGTGATTGGATTGCCGTAGAAGCCCTACCGGGGCATGATATAGGCATGGTGACTATGATAGGTGAGCTGGTACGAGTACAGATGCGTAACAAAAAGGTTTCACCTCAAGCAAAAAATGCCAAAAAGATTTACAGAAAAGCCTCAGAAAAAGATCTCAAAAAATGGAAAATTTCCAAGGAAAAAGAGCCTCAAACCATCAGCAAGTCTAAAGAAATTATCAAAGAACTGGGGATCTCGATGAAATTATGTGATGTAGAATATCAGGGTGATGGTGGGAAGGCTATTTTTTACTATACAGCAGTAGATAGGGTAGATTTCCGCCAGCTCATCAAAATATTGGCTCAAAAATTCAATGTAAAAATCGAAATGCGCCAGATAGGTTATAGACAAGAAGCAGCAAAGGTGGGAGGGATAGGCTCCTGTGGTCGAGAACTCTGTTGCTCTACTTGGTTGACCAACTTCAGAAGTGTCAATACCACAGCCGCCAGGTATCAACAGCTCTCGATCAACACTCAAAAACTTGCTGGTCAATGTGGTAAGCTCAAGTGTTGCCTAAATTACGAATTAGATACTTATCTGGAAGTGATCAAAGATTTCCCAGATGCCAATAGCAAATTGCACACAGAAAAAGGTACTGCCCAATGTATGAAAATCGATGTGTTTAAAAAAGAAATGTGGTTTACTTACGCCAAAGAATCAACCACTTGGTACAAACTGAGCGTTAAAAAGGTTCAAGAAATCATCCTGTACAATCAACAGGGGAAGAAAGTCCCACCTTTGGAACAATTTTCTATGAATAATCAACCCGATCTGCTCGAACCGATATTTCAAGATATAACCAAAGGTCATACTCTGACCCGTCATTTTTCGAAGAAGAAAATATCTCCTTCGAAAAATGTCTAAGCAAGTAATTTTTCAAAAAATTCTTCCTTTATTCGTCTGTATATGGACCCTTATGATCATTTCTTGTCAAAATAAACAATCGATTTTTAAAGGGGTCGAAAGATTTAATGGGACATGGCCTAAAAACAAGCCAGCCGTATTTGATTTCAACATCGACACGCCACAAGAAATGCAAGATTTTTTATTCGTCCTGAGACACAATGATTCCTATGAATTCAGCAATATTTTTTTATTTGTCGAAATCCAATACCCTGATGGGACAAGTACACGTGACACTGTACAATATGAATTGGCTTATAAAAACGGCCGTTGGAAAGGTATAGGATTAGGTCCTACAAAAGAGATCCTCCTCCGATTCAAAAAGAAAGTTGTCTTGAAAGACAGTGGACATTACAAGATCATAGTTCTGCAAGGGATGCGCAGAGATACGCTCCAAGGTCTCGAAGACTTCTCACTCATCATAGACCTCCCCCAACATCCCAACACATGAAAAAATCTTTTATCTTCCATCTCACCCCTTCCAAAAGAAAAAGTAAAAAGTCGAGATCATCCGAACGAAAATTCATCTTAATCTTTTGGGTTATTTTTTTCATAGGTATCATTGGGGTTTCGGCCATTTTCTTTACCGCTTCCAAGGGTTGGATCGGGACTTTGCCCAGTACTGAAGATATCGAAAACCCTTCGATGGAAGTGGGCTCAGAGGTATACGACGTTCATGGTGAACTATTGGGGAAATTCTTTTCCGAAAATCGTACCCTTGTCACCTATAAAAAACTACCACAAAACCTGGTCAATGCCCTAATCGCTAAAGAAGACATTCGTTTTAGAGAACATTCAGGTATCGATGGAAAATCTTTTCTAAGAGCAGTTTCTCTATTGGGACGCAAGGGAGGAGGGAGTACCATCTCTCAACAATTGGCCAAATTGCTCTTTACCGGCCGATCGGCCAAAAACAAATTGCAAAGATTACATCAAAAGCTCCTCGAGTGGGTCTTGGCCGTAGAATTGGAGAAGCGTTACACCAAAGAAGAGATCATCGCTATGTATTTCAATAAATTTGATTTTCTTTTCAATGCCAAAGGTATTGAGACGGCTGCGCAGACTTATTTTAACAAGAGTACTTCTGATCTCGACCTGGGAGAGTGTGCTATTTTAGTAGGTATGCTCGAAAACCCATCACTATATAATCCTAAACTCCACCCTGAAAAGGCTCAAAAACAACGGAATCTCGTATTATTTCAGATGAAAAAATACGAATTCATAGACTCACCAACCTATAAAAAAGCATTGACAAAACTCATAAAGATCAACTTCAAGTTACAAAGACAAAATTTCGGACTGTTAACCTATTATACCGAATTCCTGAGAAAAGAAGTGCAACAGGACTTAGACGAATATGAAGAAAAAACTGGACAAAAAATCAATCTATACTCTAGCGGTTTGAAGATTTACACTACGCTCGATGCCCGGATGCAACGCCACGCAGAAGCTGCAGTAAAAAAGCATCTCAGCACGCTACAACCTCTTTTTAATACTTTACAAAAGAACAATAAAACTGCTCCCTTCTCAGGCATTTCCTCCGAAAAGAGAGAACGAATATTCCTAGCAACCATGCGCAGGACACAACGCTATCAAGAACTCAAACAAAAAGGAATGACCGAAGCCGAGATCATCACTTCATTCAAACAACCAGAACTTTTAAAAATATTCACCTGGGAGGGAAACAAAAATAGCTTGATGTCTCCATGGGATTTTATCGGCTATCAAAAAAGCATCATACAGGCTGGTATGCTATCGATGGAACCTTCTACCGGATATATCAAAGCCTGGGTAGGTGGGATCGATTTTAATCACTTCCAATACGATCACGTCGCCCAGACCCGGCGCCAAGTAGGCTCTGCCTTCAAGCCAATCGTATATGCTACAGCCATCAATCAGTTGCACTACAACCCTTGTACAAGCATTTCGAACGAACGTTTCACTGCAGGGAAATGGAGCCCTAGGAATGCCGATGGTAAATATGGTGGATCGCTCACCCTGAAAGAAGCTTTAGGTCGATCAGTCAATACCATCTCTGCCCGTCTGATCTCCATGACTACCCCACGCCCAGTGATCAACTTAGCTAAGGAGATGGGGATTTACTCACCTATCCCAGAAAATCTCTCTATCGCTCTAGGATCAGCAGACTTAACCCTCTACGAGGTGACAGGAGCTTTCAATACATTCACTAATTATGGTGTATACGTCAAGCCTACTCTACTGATCAGGATCGAAGATAAACATGGAAAAACGCTCAAAGAACATACCCCTATGAGCAGGGAAGTGCTCAGCGAAGAAGTGGCCTACATCATGTTGAAATTAATGCAGGACGTGGTAAACAATGGTACGGCCAGACGCGTACACAGATATGGTATCACTGGAGAAGTAGCTGGAAAAACAGGTACAACTAATGAGCATGCAGATGGTTGGTTTGTCGGTTTAGTTCCTAATCTCACTACTACCGTATGGGTAGGATGGGAAGACCGTTTTGCTCATTTCCAAAACCTCAGGCTGGGGCAAGGCGCCAGTATGGCCCTACCGATATGGGCCTATTACATGTCCGAGGTGTACCAAGACAAAAAATTGGGTTATCAACAAAGCGAAACATTTAATAAACCTGCCAATATCTCTTTTCAATGGGATGACTGCGGATCTTATGATTACGATAGCCTATTCGAGGAGAGTGAGAACCAAAAAAATTCAACTACAAAAGAAAATCCGTCGACCAATATCGATCAGAAATTGAACAAAAAAAGCAAGGTAAATTACGATGATTAACCATCCTTAGGTGCTGCATCGATCAACGAGCTAATGTAAGCTTTCTGCGGGAATCGATACAGATAATCGGCTTCATCGATCTGTTCAATCTAACCTCTTATTCATCACCATCAATCCAATCATGGGAGATGAATATATAGGTCAATAAACTTAGTTTTTAGATCATTCAGAAGATTCAGTACCATGGATTGTACTGATACATCTAGGATACAAACCGATTCATCATAAACGACAAATTCAGGTTCGAGCGACAAGGCTCTAGGAATATTGATACGTTGTCGTTGCCCTTCGGAAAATCATGAGGATAATAATCATGATGTGTTGGTTATAAAGCTACCTTTACCAAAAGGTAAAGTAATTTTTCCTTGCATTCCTTAGGATGTAGTCAAATCTGATGCACACGGATGGGATCAGTTATAGCTTCTCCTATAGTCAAAGGCAAATTCAAACTGGAATAAGGATTTTGAAAAATGATCTCCATCTGTTTTCGATAAACATTGTGTCGATCGGATCCTAAGTCGATCATAGTCTTACCCATTGAAAAGGATACGTCCTGACTCAACTTTTTACAGCAGAAGCAAAGCTCTCCCCAAGGTCGTCTTGCCGCTACCCGACTCATCTACCAAGAATAAAGTTTCACTCTTATAGATTTTAAAACTCATTCGATCTAAAACTTTTACTACAGTATCTGAAAAAGTCTTCTTCTTTCTGAATAAAACATTGAGTTGATATACCGATAAAAAAAGTGTAGTAGTATAAATCCTTTGATGTCAAAAAGCACGTTCTGCCTGTATATAAACCTCAAATTACAAAGTAGCTTTCAAAAAGTATTCACCTATTGTGAGGAGCCTTTTCAAACGTTGATCTAAACGGATTCTACAGATGATCAAGGCACGGATATAAGGATGTTGAGAATGATCGAAGATCTGTGTCAATGATTCAATTTCAATAATCACACCTTCACACATCACCAGAACACGATCGGAAACCTGGACAATCAGACCAAGGTCCTAAAAGATAAAAATCAGACTGATCTCATCTTTTTCTGAAAGGCCTTGAACAGATCTAAAATCTCTCGTTATACCATTGTATCCAAAGCTGTTGTATCCTCTCATCTGCGATGATCAATCTAGGACAACAAGACAAAACCATTGCGATCATAACCCGTTGCTACTGCCTCACCCTATAAAAGTTCATGCAGATAAATATGAAATATCTGTTCCAGAGTAAGAAGTTTGACTTTTTCTAGTAAATTAAGTACTTCTCTTTTTACTTCTTTGATTGAAAGGTTTTGATGCGTATGTAAGACTTCAAGCACTTGCTCTCCACACTTGAAAACAGGATTCAATAAACTCATAGACCCCTGAAAATTATGGTCATATCACATCCGTAAAGAGTCCTCCTCTCCTTTTCAGAGATCTTGAAGAGGTTGTTTTCTCTTACCTTGTTGATAGAGAACAGTTCATGAAACTACCATTTTTACAAGCAATAGCCCTGTGATAGCCAAGGTTTCATCGATTTTCCTAAGCCTGATTCGTCCAGTACACCAAGCGTTTTCCCCCTGCTTCAATGTTAAAAAAATATCCCTCAAAACAGCTCGGCCATCGATCTGCAGTGAAAGATCCAATAGTTGTAACAAAGCTTCCAGCTTTCAAATCAAGACCTTAAAGGTAGATGGATTTTTTGTCCAGCAACGTACCAGGGCTGAGAGACAAAATGTTTTAGATAGAAAAAGTATATTTACCACCAATTACCCGGGTGGTGGAATTGGTAGACGCACTGGACTCAAAATCCAGTGATAGCAATATCGTGCGGGTTCGATTCCCGCCCCGGGTACAGGGAATAATTTTATATCATTGAAAAATAGTTTTTTAATTAAGGTGTTTTGTTAATTCGCTCAATCGTTGCGCAAAAAATTCCTGAGTTCTTCTATTTTCCTCTTTCTTTCACTCACCTGGATCAGTAAACTTTTATCATAAACTATGTTAAAAAATAATAGGAATACAAAATATTTATTGGGTAATTAGGGGGAATCCATTAAGATAAATAGTATTATTTTTAATGATGTCAAAAACTTGTCGAATGAGTTTATTAACTACAGTCATGAAAGCTACCTTCTAAGATTTCCATCTGGCTTTAGTCTTTGAAAAACTCTTTGCAAGCGTTATTAAAATATATAGCTGACCAAAAGGTTATATAGAGGAGAGAACGCAGTTTTGGGTCTCCATGATAGTTTGATATGTCCTTTTTTCCTTATAGAGGATCCTGATTGCTCATATGTAATAATCACAGTTTAATCTGGGAATTGGTAGGAAAAAACTATCAATTAGATTCTGAAGTAATGCTTTTTATCCTATGAATAGGATAAGGATCTGTTAACGAGCTCCGTACTTCCAAATTGAAGTATTTCTGGATTTTCATTGAGGATTTTTAATAATTTTTCTCTGGCTAAATGTTTGGAAGGTTCAAAAATTTGAATTATGGTCTTTCCGTAGCAATATATTCCCGAATGAGTTCTTTTATTCTTATAATAGAAGAGCCAATTATTCAAATCTATCTGAAGTTCCTCGATACTTCAATAAATCTTTTTTCTAAATGCAATGGTATAAAAATTATCCTGCATGGTTCTGTAAAAACGCTCACAAATATCATTAGTTTGGGAAAATTTGTTCTTGGTCTTGCTATGTTTTATGTCTTCTATGTTAGATAAAGTTGATATTCGTGTTACTCTCTTGCCCGCAATATTTAGTTCCTCTATCAATGAGCAACTCTAAGCAGAAGAAGTTGGTACTTTTCAAAGAAAAGCACCATAAGATCATTAAGAAAATCTGCCGCTATCAATAATTTTTCCTATCGTAGAGTTTAACGAATGCTACCTTGGAATAGGTATCTATAAAGGTTTATTGGTAGATATGTCCTACTCCTTTGATATTGACTACATAATAGGTGTCCTGGGGGCTTAAATAACACGGATGGTGTGTTTCAATCTCTCCATATACTTTCTTATATTATTTAACTATTTATAAATCAAATACTTGATCCTATATTATTATAATACCTTCTTGCGCTGATTTTACCTCTAAGGCTTTAAGTTGATGTTTGAAAGTATGTAGATTATAACGTAGCCTAAATATCTCTTATTCCTCTGGAGATATGCTCCATCCTTGTTTCCTCAACTCATTGCCTACTCGAAATTGTCCTAAGATAGGATTTTCTATCGCTATAGATACCACAGCCTTTTCCAGAGCTTCTTCTATTTTGTTTTTCAGTATTGGCTTCCTTCTTGATATCTCTTGTAAAGCCAATTCTCCTTCTTAGTAATAGAGTTCCTTGAATCGATAAAAACTGTCTCTCGAATAAGCAATTACCTTACAGGCTTTCGATACACTTACCTAAGTATTGGGCTAATTCCAATACCCCTAATTTGTTCTTGATGATTTTTTATTGTGTTATCATAATTTAATCTTTTTTTAAAAAAAAACTTACTTTTTTATTCGTGATTATCAGATTAAATTGTTACTATTACAACTTCATAACTGAAGAATATACAAATGTACTTAAAGAACTACTTAGCTCTTTGGAAATATTTTTCCACCCGACATAGCTAAGATAATCTCTAGAGCGATTCTATTTCCGATGCCTTTGATTGAAGTAATTATTTTATAAAGCTCATTAAATGATTCTTAGGATATAAAGATCATTTTCTTATCTAGTATTTCTATACGCTTTTCAATAAAGGTTATGTTCTGTTTTAAAGTCTTTAATGCTAAAGCATCCACCTGGAGAAATACATTGAAAGATTCTTGAATATTGTAGGAGATGGTCCGTTGTTTTTTTCATTTGAGAAAGCAGGGCTTTTTGTTACTTTAAGGTTTCTCTACTTTTTTCTGTCATTTTATAAAGAGGAGGATGCATCTTTTCCCATAAAGGGCAATAAGCTGAGCGTCTATCTTGTCTGTTTTGTTCACTGCTAGCATCATACTGGAAAAGTGTTTACTTTGTTTATGGTTGATCAGTGATATGGATATTTTCCTCTCTGTGAGTATATCCAAAAATAGGAAATTGTAATTTCCTGTAGCTTCCAAAGCACAGTGATGCTCTCGTGATCAAACTTCTTGAGGAATCTTTCAATACCTTTTTTATCATTCTTATATATGGCTGTATGATGCCTGTATCTTGAGGAAGATCAGTAAAAAATATGCCTTTTTCTATATAAATTTCAATGAATTTCATAAGTTTTGATTTAAAATTTAAGAAACCTATCTTTTAAACTATAGTCTCTAACACAGGATTTGAATACCTATTAAACTATCCAGTTTGGAAGATAAGCCGGGGCTCTGAATATGGGAAACGGTATCTGATACCAACCCCAAATCGGTATTTTTCTATATCTTTTTTCTCCTTCAGCGAACGTACGACCACAGAGGTCTTAGGAGAGCTTCTTTAGCCTTCGATTTTGCAGGTTCTTACTGCATACCCGATGAGAAAGTAGTAATTTAGCTTATCTCTTTATGTTTTGAATTGTTCCGAACTTACAAAAAACACCCCACCTTAGCTTTCTTTTGAGCATCTGGTGTAGACGTAATAAGCCTGCCAGTCATCGGATAAATCCACCGAAAAGTGTGGTAAAATCCATTGTCTTGCCTCATCAGTGATAGTAAAGTATATTAATTTACATTCACTAAACATAACTTCATTCTTGTTGAATAGATAATTAGGATCAATAATTAGATTATCTATAATATAAGCTATTAACCCTTCTTTCCAACCGAAAGAATGCTAGTCTTCTATGGGGAGCTTAATGTTTTTTGTATCAAAGTACCCATCCGGGTCAAAGACTTTTCTTTTGATTTCCCCGCAGATTATTTCTTTTTTTGTTATAGTGTTTGGCCGCTCTACGGCCTCTATCTCGATTCTATTTCTGAGTTCTCTTTGTGAGCAAACGAAAGCTGCCGATTAGACACACACACTGACCTCATTGGTAATGGTTATATCATAGTCGTAGGAGGTTGGACAGATTCTGGTTGATGTTTGTAAGACGTGTTTTAATCTCAAGATTAAAATCTTCTTCTTTTAAGGTAAAGATATCACCTACAGAGAGTTCCACCTTGTTTTTCTAAGCCATACGTAATCTGAGATGACTCTGTATTCCACCTTAGGCTGTCTATACCTATCAAGATATTCCTGAGCTTTCTTGCCTAGCGATTTTTCCACCTTTTTTACATACACTTCAGGCATCATAATATCATGAATGATATAGGTATCTCCCACTTTGATCTTAAAATATTTATCGAGCCCCCTTAGTTCCTTTTTCATCTTCATACCACACAAGATAGGATTCTTTCCTATCGGTATGATAGACATTTATTTTTAGTTAATAACCTAAAAAATGTTAGTTATTAAAGGTTACCTTTGAGATAACTTCCTGGATCAATTATTCGTTCAAATCAAAGTTGATTATATCGTCACTGAATATCAATGGATTTTTTGAATCTATGACTGTTACCTTCTCTTCCCTGTGGGAGTAAATCTCTCAAATGTCTTGACTATCTAGATGATTCCAAATCTTAAAGTGTTCTTTTCCAAGAAACTTTCCGAGAGCTGCAAACGCTCTGCGCCATAACGATAGCTTGAAATAATATTTTTCTTACCTCCATAGGGGTACAAACTGGTGATCAATCCTTTGTGTCATACCTAAAATATTCTATACCATGCAGACAGTTTCTAAATTCGAGAACAAGACCCCCCGTGTCCTTGCCCACCGCTTGAGAGAGCTTTAAGGTGTCTCCTACCCAGTCCTATTCAAGTGAAAATCTCCTGCATATCTACTGGGGATGGATTGGTAAGTATTTTAATCTGAGAAGAGTAGGTTTTTACCGGTGTTTATGGGACATCACCCATTTGGTAGCTTTGAGGTAAATAAACCCTCTTTAAATTTTCTATGATCAGATATAAAAATTTACTCGCATAGTCATAGAAGAAAAATTCACTCTTGCCACCCAAGAGAAATGACACATCATAAAGTTTGCTCAAATCGCTCTTAAAACTTAGCTGATGATCATAGTGAACGGCATTCACCTTCTAGACCTGAGGAGCGCTCTTTAAGATATACCTCTTTCCATTGTGCAGCACACATGATCCTATGGAAGAAACTCCAGGTGACTTTCAAGAGAAAACATCAAAAAGACAAATTATTCTCCAATCAAGCTCTACCTAAATCAGCTCTGATCATCTACTTGAATTTTAATGAGCTCCTAATCTACTCTGTATAGAATCATCTTATGGTCTTGGTTTTATCATTGACATGGAGTGAAAAGTTCATCTGAGTCATATATCTTTTAAGGATTTGAACCTGAACCCTTTGAGTTAAATAAACTTTATAGGTATAGCCTTTGTAAGAAATGGTTCTCATCTCTAAACAGGACATTAGCAATTTAAATGCTTCTATATTTTGATCAATATTTAATATACAATAGTAAATATTAATAATTTAATATGAATATTAAATTTATCTAGTATATTAATACATTCCTTGTATTTATAAAGGCTTCGTAGGCTCTTTTTTTTTAAGGTGGTAGTATGATCTTCTCTAAAATCATCCAAGATGAGATGAAAGTTCCCCTTTATAGAATAGCTATCTATGGATAGACCTTCTTTATCTACTACTTTTTAAGGTCCTTAGGTTTTTTGAATGCTTTCATAGAGGCTTCTCTAAGAATAGTTCTAAAATGACTAGTTTTTCATAAATATAATTTTTAAATATTTTATATCTTTAAGATATTAACTTTTATATTATTATAAATAATTTTAACATGCAAATAGAATTTACATTATTCCAAGAGATATCCGATGATTAAACTAAAACTATCGGCTACATCAATGGGGGTAGAAGAGAATATCATTGCATTGGGTATAAAAATACTACCAGCAGTCAAGTCTCAGGATCCGATGGGACTTCCTCACGATAATACTCAAAGCCTTTACCTTCTCCTATGCCTTTAATTCCTATTAAGAGATATGCCGAGAGCGCCATTGAAAACATTCCGATCCAAACAAAAAAACCTCCCTTGAGGTCCGTAATCATAAAGGGCCTCGGATAAGACTAAGATCAATCTATTAGTTTGGGATTCATTGAAGGTGGTTAAAATAAAACTTTTACCTTGAGGAAATCTCTTGAGATTAGCTATCTCCTTGCCCTCATTAGTATTATAGCAAGGCCAAAATGAGCTTATTTGCTAAGCATCAATCTTCAAGTGGAAGATATTATACCCCCTGTCAGCCCCTATAGCAATACCTCGGAATCGGTATTTTATAAAGGCTTGTACATTATCAAAATGTACTACCCCACTCACTCAATAGTTCCCAACGCGATGAAGTTCCGTTGGATATAGCAATATACTTTTTGATCTCACTACGAGTCTTTGTAAAAGCCTCTTTTTTATAGAAAAATCCACTCAAAAGTTATTTCGATTAAAAAAATGTCTTCTTCATTTAAAATGGGCCCTATCTGATCACCCTAATCATAATAGATAGTTCTACCCTTCAAGTAGGTTTAAAAGGTCTTCGTAACCGATCATCTTCAAACCCAAATCTAGAATATCCTTTCAGTTGATCTTTATAATGGATGTATTAAATGAGTCTCGATATTCGTTAAAGACTGACTTATCGAACTTAAAGTTTTTAAATAGGTCGTATGGCTATCGATGCCAGAGAGATGCTTCTCCATACGCTGGAGAAAACTTTATGCTCTAATTTCCAGATACGCGCATATTGTACAGCAGGTCTTCAAGTTTGCTTGCAAGTCTTTTTGTGACGTTTTTGATCTATCCCGAGAGGTATTCCTTTTTGCTCTTTTTGGTGAAGCCTCCAGAAATACTAGAGTACTCCATCACCTTTCCGTATCAATCCATAGCCGACTTCGCGCACTCTTCCATATATTTATAGTAATTCTATAACTTCCTAATCTGCTATGTTTCAATTTTCGATCCACTCTCTGTATAATAATTGAATCAATGAAAAATTTCTGCATCTGTTTTTCGATCAGATCCGTTTTGATCTTGTGAATAAAAACTTCACAAATCATTTGATCAAAACTTTCCTGCAATGACCTCATGAACTCTTTACCTTTTTCCATGGCATCCATCAGGTGATCTACGACGATGTTCTTGCTCGTGGAAGTCAGGAACTCTTTATAACGCTCTTGATTGGCTAACATCTTTTCTTGTTCCTCTTAGCTTTGTTTTTCAAATTCCCTTACCTTATTCTAATCAGTGGTCCCGCCTCATCCTCCTTTAAAAAAAGCCTCAAACGTAGGTTTTCCTGACTCTCATTTCTGCTTCGGAGAGATAACCAAATTGTTTGATCCGCTCTTGATGATTTTTAATTTGATCCTGAAAATTTTCTAGCTTTTCTTCTCCTATGGACCTTTGATCTTCATTTGCAATAAGGAGAAGGCATCGGAGAGATTTCGTATAACGCCCTCGTATTTTTTCGTATCTGAGACCACCTCCTCTTTGAATAGAACTCATAGGGCTTTGACAGTTCTTGCTATGCCTTGTGATATTACCTGATGCAAAGCCTTGCTCCAGTTAATAAGATTTTTCACGCTCCACCATTCGGGATATTCTTGAGATAGGTAGACCACATGGATCTTTTTAAAAAGGTTCAACTTGCTTTTTCCTCATCCAATATCCAGTTTTCTTGATTCCCATTTAAGATGAATATACAAAAGTTATCAGTAAAGACATAGAGATAACTTTTCTTCTTATCTTCACGAACCTCTTCAAAATCCCAGCCGAAGGCTTACATGTCACTGTATGGATCATAGTAGGGGTAAAGTTTCCCATTTTCACTTGATAAAACAAGGGTCTTGATCTCAATCTCGTCCGATCGGTTACTCTTTTCAAAGAATACCAACATAATTCCAATTTCCATTGCGCTTTTTCATAAAAGATCATCAAGAGATAATCTAGGTGATTTTCTATCCAAAGTTCATCCATCAGGGAAAAGGATTCACCCTCTTCATCGGAAATTCTTTGCACCGGTTTTCCAAAAAGAAACGATACGCCCGTTCTCACGATCTTCTGCTGAAAGGATAGCGGAGAATCTTTTCCACAAAGATCAAATCCTTGCCCCCCTCCTTGCTGACCAATTTGTAGGTATACATACCTACCTAAGAAGGACACATATTTCTATCTCCTCCATACTCCTTGACGTATTGTGATATTTGTTCTTTCTACCTTGAGTGCATCTTTTCGTAGAAGGCCTCAATATCTATATTTTCCATCAATTTTCGAATTTTTAAAAAACACCAACTCCTCGGGGTTATGTTTTATTTTGAATGCATTTTTAAAATACTTTATTAAATAATCTAATATGATATACTTCCCCGCGTCAATAACGTGGTTAAAAACATCCACAGGTCTATTTATCGGTTTGCCTGCTTTATCAGTGGGCCAGATATAATTTATTAACTCTCGGATAAGATTCACCGAATGTTTCATTAGTCTTATGGGCTTTTACATCATCAAATCCAACCCGAAGGAGATACTATCCATTCTATTGATAGCCAACTTGATGAAAAACCTATAGCTATTGACCTCATCTATGCTTTTCGGTTTTGAAGAATCCGCTACAATGAGATCATTTCTATCCATCGCCAAGATTTTCATCAGCTGAATGATCTACGAATTCAAAAGATCCTTTTAATGAATCTTCTCATTAAAAATATGCTCATTATTGTATCGATAAAGACCAATAAGGGGCGTAGAATCTTGACTGTAATCGAAATCCAGGTCCATAACCCAAGAATTGGGCCTCTCTTGAGGTACCTCCATTCATCAATCATCAGTTGTTAAATACGGGCCCTTGTATCCTTATTTTTCCACTACCTTATGATGCGATAGGCGTACTTTTCTAGGGCTTACTTTTTCATATAAGCCACCTCTTTCAGAAACTTCTGCTAGAAATACTCCAAATTATCCAAATAAGTAGTGTGATAATGATACACTCAGTATGGGTGAAAACCTCTACCGATACCCCATTCATCTCTACCAGCTCATGAGTATCCTTAATATATTTTCGATAAATAAAATGATCTCGATTACTCGGTGGGGTTCATCATCAAGATGATCCTATTCTTAGATAATTTCTACTTGATAATCAGCTTCATGATATGAAAGTTTCCTTCAGATACCTATTCCTTCATCTTATTCCTTACAAAGGTGTTTAGACCCGTAATGGGCTTTAAATGCATCATCTGATTCCCCAAGGGGGCATTAATCCATTTAAACCATATTTAAGAACTGGGAAAATTATTTTTGATCTCTTTTTTGTTCATCTCAAAATACCGATGCATGACATCCAAGCGGATCTTTTGAACAAAATTAGGGATAATGGAAAGCTAAGGTGAGGTTATGGTATAACGCATAAAGAGAATAATATGCCCTTTCTCGAAGGATAAATATTCACGAAAAGTAGCCACAGAAAAGGATTTTCCTAAACCTCTTCCACCGGTAAAGAAAATGATGGGATTGCTTTTAGTATATAATTCTTAGTATGGAGGTTTAACCTATATCATCTCTTGTCATTTCTAACCATTTTTCGATCGGGAGTAAATCGTTTAAGTTGATATCTTGCTCAATTTTATGCTTATAGCTATTGCTTGTTCTTTAGGTAAAATATGAGAATTGGCACGTTCTTGATCTCTCCTATTAGCATATCCTCCACTATCTTACCATCGACAAGAATCTCCACCTTTTTTATAGCGTTTGAAACAACTTAATCATCACTAAACTTCTGGGTGAAATAATTCCAGATGAATCTCTCTTGACAAAATATTTCAGGATATTTCTCTTTCATCTTCTCAGGGCCATCAGCACAACTCTACCAATATGACAATACGTCCCTTTATCAATACATCAATACATCCATCAATCTCGGATATAAACTCTAGAGCCGGCTCCTTGGTCCACTTCTGAGGATTCTTATTTCCTTGTAATGAAACATTTTGATTATTCTCATAAATATTTATTAATTAATTCTTTGTACTCATCGAAATCATAATATAATTTTACTTTATATCAGTGTTCTTGAAGTTTTATATATATTTATTTTAAATTTTTATAATTTTATTTATCTTTATTTTAATTTCTATCCCAAGACCGGTATATTAGCCCTTAGAGAGCGGCAACATAAGATCAGGTAGACCTCTATTAAGCGCATGACTTTGGATAAATAGCGCTCAAAAGGAATCCTTCTGGCCTTGTTATGGTGATAAAAGTAGAATACGCCAACGTCTCGCGAGTCAAGATAGTCACACAAAATTATATATAAATATTGTTAATAACTTGAATATTTATTAAATAAATTCACTGAAACAAAAAAATCCATCTATTTATTAAGTGAATATATATAAATAATAAAATATTAAATAACTAATAATGAAAAATATAACATAAATAATTATCCAATAGTTATTCGTATATTTTTTCCTTGATATGAATTGGAAATTATTTTCAGGGTTTTTATCTGTGATGTAGAATCTATTTTAAAGTTATTTATAGCCTATTCGGTAGACTTTCTTCAGAAAGTAAATAGAAAGAATTAGTAAAGAGCGTATTCCATGCGATCCTGAGTCCTTAAAACACTGCAGCTCTTCTTTTCTTTTTCTTTTCTTTTGAATTGAGTAATGAAGAGGGATTTTTCTTTTGTAGAAGTTTTCTTTTTAGGTGATAATAGAGAGGGATTAAGAAAGGGGTTTCTAGAGGAAAACCTCAAGAGAGGGGAAGAAGAGGACTTTTCTCTTTAATTTCTCTGGAGGTAATTCGGTTTTTAAAATACTTGGTTAATAATTAGTTATTTATCAATGAATAAATAGATATTTCACTGATCCATAGGTGGTTCGTTTACTGGTTTTATTCATACTTAAATATTTTAACTAAAAATTATATATAAAATACTTATATGATTTTTTAGGTGGTTCGTTTGCTGGCCCAACATTAGATTCAAAATAAATGGATATAACCATCACAATATCAGTCGAATCTATTTTTTTCGTGACTCATACATCAGATAAAATCATAAGCATAAGGATACAATAAGGTGTTATCTCTTCTGAAGATAAGGTATCAAATTTTGATTAATGGTATTATTACTAATATTGCATGAATTATTTTTTTTTATACGATTTATCACTCATTTTTTACGATAATTCATCGATGAAATCGTTAATTTTTGATCATTTCCTCCGTCTCACCAAAATGGTCAAATTCGACTATTTTAAAATGAGGGGCAAAGTTAAGAACGATTTTAGCTTTAGAGAATTTCCCATGAATTTCTTCTTACCTAGAGATATTGATTATTTCGTAATCAATTGATTATCATCGATCCGATATTTTACCGATTCACTCATTATCAATTATTTAGCCCACTTACACCTAAGTGATCAGCTCAATTTTGAGTTCATTGAATGCATCACACTCAATATCTTTACAACTACTACTAAACATAATTATGTACCAGGTTACAAACCAAAATTCCTAGATGAAACCATTTAACTATTATTAAAATGGAAGAATCTCACTTTAATTATTATCAATCGTTTATATTTATATGAGGACTTTCTTTCTTTCTCCTGGGTTATTCTTCCAGCAGTAGAGTAAAAAAAACCGCCAAACTTACGATCGGCGGCTCTAAAAAATGCGTCCTTAATAAAAATATAAGGGTGGATAAAAAAATTAATTAAAAAAAACAGAATTTCATTCCTTGCTCCAAACAGTTTCTAATACGTAATCTTTAGCAGGAATCCCTATTGTCTTTCCTGAGAGTTCCAGAGTCATTTCTTTGTTTTTAAATAACTTGACTATCAGATTCATAGGAATTCCACTTGGCCCATTGAAACTGATCTTTTTACTTCCTTCCTCAAAGCTATAAGTAGTCTGAGGTATTTCCAATGCATTATCTCTCAATGCAATGGCATCTGCCTTAACAAGGAAAATTTTCCCCGATATTTTATCAGATTTAAGATCAAGTGATTGAATTTTTTGAGGGGCGGTCAAAATTAAATCCTCTAGAGTTTGATTTTTTTCACCCTGTTTAGCAGACTTGATTTTCCACTTCCCTATCAGGCATTCCTTCTTAAGATTATCAAGTGTGAAACACTGTACTAATTTTTGATCACTATTTTGCTCATTTTCATCTTTTTTAAAAAGATCATCTAACTTATTTCCATATTTATTATCAGTATCATTACAGGACATGATCAAAAATGCTGCAAGAAAAACATTTAAAAACCTCATAATTATCATTAATTTAAAATTTCAGAACTATCTCTAAGCACTCCTCTTTCGGATTGCCTGCCTAAATTACTACAATTCTATCAAAAAATGATCGACCGAGATCTCGGTCAATCTCATATACAAAGTGTTCTTCCTATCTGTTACCGCATTTTCGTATTTTGTAATATATTGTATCTCATATATCTATCTATAGATATATAATTTTCCATACAAATTATATATAATTTTAAAAAAAAAATATATCTTAAAGATCGATAAATAATCTTCTGGGTTTAATGTAAAATCTCAATAAAAATCTCCTTTTCTTGGATAGGCATCGAGGTAACTTTACGATGATGTCACTCATCGAGCTTTCTCTCTCTTCTCAGTCATACGAAAAGCACCTTTGTTCTATTTTATGCAGCATGCTTTGTGTTTTGTCCATCTCCAGTCGCAGGTATGCAGCTCTTCCATCCGCTGGACATGATAGAGAATTTACTCTTCCAAACCTTCCAGATAGATTTCCAAAATCTCACTAAGCTTTCTCATTCCTTCATCTTCTTAATGTTACCCCTTACCAGGAGGAGCTGATAGGATCAAATACCGATAAATTCATGAACTTCATATGTGAGAAGTGTCAGTGCACTCTATTGTAAAAAAAACTCCGTTACGGTGCTTCTCACACATGAGATCAGCTTGACCTACGCAGCTTTGATTTTCATATCTCTGATCCCACTAATGATGATCATAATACTACAGCCTATACAAAAACAATACGATATCGACGTTTTGTTTTATGGTCCCTGAGTTACGAAAATCTGAAAGTTGTGGAGGCTTGATACCACCCCTCGTATCTCTACATCCAGTGAGAGCTGCGAAAAAAATATCACGGATACATAAAGCTCTTTGGCCAACATCTTGAGACTTCTCGATATTCCCGAGATCTCTTATTCTCTGTTGTTCCTTTTGGCATGAACGAGCTGTAGATAATCCAAAACAATCATCTGAATTCCTTTTTCTCTTTGTAGATGTTTGGCCTTGATACGCAATTGTAGGAGGTCTAAATCTGCCGTATCGTCAATGTAGAACGGGAACCTTCTTGATGGTATCAAATATGCGGTTGATATCCATTTCTTTCAGTCCTGAGTGGTGGATCTTTTGCAAGGGCACATTACTCTGATATGATACCAGATGCATGGCCATGTTGCTCTTAACTCATTTCAATGGAAAAAAAAGACTACCGGAAAGCCTGAATCTGCAACAAAACAGGCCTCTTGCAAAGTTAGATCCATCTTACCCATACCAGGCTGTGAGGACAAGATCACCAGATCTGATTTCTACCAACCGAAAATGTTGTTATTGACCATTTCTATGCTCGATGGGAGGACGCTTTGGTCCTCCCTTATTGATGTTGCATGCTTTACGCACACCCTCTATCACTATGGACCAATACTCATCGATAGGATGTGTATCTAGACCTTTAGATATCTCTTCAAATTTGCTTTGTGCCTGCTCGAACATATCGAAATAATCCATTTCATTATTTTCGGTTATCTTCAGTATTTCAAAAACCATATCTCTACAACTACGCTTGACAAAGTATTGCAAGAGAATACGATAATAGTATTCAAAATATGCACTCGAAATTACCTTATGAAAGAGCCCCATCAAGCGATAGCCCCCCCCCAACTTCCTCAAGTAGTCCTCTTTTACAAAAATGTTAACTCACAGTGTTCAAGTCGATGGGGACATTTTCGGAATACATCTCTTTCAAGCTAGAATAAATCAGAACATTTATCCTTGTATTAGAATGGATTGAGCTGCCGGAAGCTCTCGATAATCATCCATATGGAGCGTGTATTTATCAAGCAAGCCACCAAAATAGCCTCTTTGATGGTCGATGGACTCATCCAGATCAAAGTATTAGTCGAGTTTGTATATGGTCGATTTTTTTGATATCAATAGCATCTTGTTATAGTATTTTTTAATTTCTTTTTTTTCGATCACACTGTTTAAGTACTTCTCTAAACCTGGCAAAAACTACTTTTTCCCTTTCTCTTCGCGGACTCCCTGTGATTCTTGCGAGAGATCCTATTAGGAATAGAACTATTCGAAATCATCCCTTGTGAAGTGTGAGACGTACTTCATGGCAAAATCCACAAAAAGAATCCTGTCCGATCGTAGCTTCTCGAGGGTAGGGGGAAAAAAGTTCCTTGCTCTAGGCTGTTGTTTTTCAATTCAAAGAGCCCCTTCCGACCATTGACTATAGATTGTTCGATGATGGAGATCACTCTATTCTCTGATCTTGAGATAGTTTGTACAAGGTGTTTAAAGTTATCTATTCTGAAAGAATCCTTTTATACTTGAAAACATGTTCACTCCACCTTGTATCGATTCGACAAGGACCATGCTTAATGAACTTTTTAGATACAAAAAGATAATGTACCTCCCAAAATCGTTTTTCTTTGATAGGGGTACCCCGGAAAAACCTCTCTTATCCTCTTATAGCGACTTACTGGATTGACCCTCTCCACCTAGATATTATTTTAAGGCTATTAGGAGCCTATCTGATAGTTTTTTTTCTCTCTGGTCATACCAATTTTTCCTAGATCTCCATTCAGACCGTCAGAGGGGTTTAAATCACCTTGTTCTTCTTTTTCTTTTTTCGTGCAACTTTTTTCTTTTTCTTCTCTTTCAATACTTAAGGACAACTCTTCCTTTTTGGATTTTTTACTGAATCAAAAGATTCTAATTTTCCAAAAAAAGGGGGGTAGGAGGATTTTCTCTCCTCTTATTCTCGTTATTTTTGTTTTTCTCACTTATTATTAAGAAGTGACTTTTCTCTGAGTCATGCTTACCTCGTTTCCTGTCTTATTTATTACCTCATTTTATTATCAAAATAGTAAGTTAACTCGCTTATATCAATAGGATTATTCCATTTTTTTCTATCTCGTTTCCTGCCTCAAAAGGTCTACGAATGATCAAACGCTTTATTTTGATCAGGTTTACACCTTTCTATACTCTTCGAGAGATATGTCCTTAACTAGCATTCTCCTGAAGAGTCTAGCTATTTTCATTTTATCCCAACTCCATTTTTCAACTAAAAACCTTTCAGAGGAAACCAATTCACCGACTTACATGTGGATGTATTTCCACTTTACCAGCTCGATCTTCACCTCGAATTATACCTTACTAATCATATAAAGCATGGCTTCGGCGTCGCTAATATTTCGGCCATCTCTCCATTCTTTAATCTTGAAGAATTCTCTCTATAACTGAATAAAACTATTCATACTTGAATATTTCCTTACAATCCGTTCTAATACAATCAATCCCCCTTATCTATCTTTTCCATCCCGTGTAACCATCCAGGTGTTCTATAGAACAAGTAAGACCAGCGCTAAGATCAAATACTCCATTTTTTTCTGTTTTTTTCCTTCATTGAATCCTTCATTATGAAGCTTTTTTTCTCCTTTTAAAGAGAACTTGGTCGGAATTGAGTCATTTCAAAAATTATTGCTTAATCCCTATAGCGAGAATTCAGCATATAGATCACTCCAATTGTGAGAAAAATGGGCCATACCATAAGAGAGGTAAGACCCACAATGAACTCAAAGAGGAGCTCCTTGGGTTTTTAAATAGGATTTTTCCTTGTGCTATAGAAGAAAGATTCAATTAAGAAGGATCCCCAACCAAAGACCGATCAAAATATTTTTCACGTTTTTTCATGGTTTTACATGGATTTGATTAAGCTATCTCGTTCATTTCCTTACTTCTCTCCACTACCCCTAAGAGCTTTGATAGAAAACAGAGTCCATTCTGTATCAACAAGATCTTGAATAGCATAAAGCCTTCATGAGCACTCCTATCGATGAACTTCTCCTTCAAGAGGAAATAGTCCCTATCAATGTATTCCTAATACGGACACAGTCGATCCTTAATGAAATAGATCGGGATCTTGAAGTTTATTAAAAAGATGCCCCCCATAGTCCAGGTGACCAAGATTTTGGTCACCTGGACTATGGGTATCTTCTCATCTGCATCGAACATCTTTTCCATGAGTTGAGCTTTCGGTTGAAATATATTATTCTCTTTTTAAAGTTTCATATGTTCTTGTTAACTCTCTAAGGCCATTTTTAGAATATTCATACATGAAAGTTTAAAGGAAGTGATCATTTTAAGCATAGCTTCCATAGCGTTAAAAACTTTGATGAATTCTTCCTTGAATCAGGCTACTCCCTTACCTATGAATCCCATTACCAAAAATGAAAACCTGTTACGAGTGATAATGTATTGTGGTAATCTTCTACCTATTAGATCTTCATACTCACTAAGATCAAAATTAAACTGAGTGAATTCTTCGCTACATTCAATTTTTTATATAGCCCTTAAAACATTCTTCTGCTCCTTACCAAACTTCCAGACCACCAAACGAGAGGTAGTGCAGGGTTAAGTATTGTGGTTAATGGTTAATTCTCTCATAATTAGATATTTTTTCATTCAAAAATTCACTAAAAGCTTCTCCTCAGAGATTCATCAGAATACCTATGCTTTTTTTAAGACTCTAGCTGCCTCTCTAACTCCTCATGGATAAACTTCCAGCCGATTTCAGTCCACACCGTCATCATTCGCGTCTTTGTCTTGCCTTCGAGATCGGTAAAGACATGCGTCTTGATTTTGGTGTGGTCCTTATCTTAGTAGGCGTTTTAGAGCATCCAGACTTCCCCATGTTTGTATTGCAGTTTTCTCTCATGTAAGCTATTTTTTAAAGTTACATCAATCATGACCAATAAATTATATATATTGTTAGTGGTATACGTTGAGCAGCTTTATAAAACCATATCATAGTATTTCACTTTTGAGGCCTACTTTTTAAGTTCTTCACTTTGGCGATTCACTCTTTGCTAAAACATCTTGAATGCTTGTAATATGAAAGCATTTTGATTATTACTCCCTATGGAAGCATCCCCCTGGATCAAAAGCTCCTTAATCTTTAGAATTGCATCATACGGAAAAAACGAACTGAGGCATCCGGGGAACTCTAAAGGTATGTCCTCGTAAAACCAGGTGTCTCCATTATTTAAATAGTTAACTACCAATATATCAGTTGATTGTATTTTTAATAACTCGCGATATGCTGCAATAAAATCTTTAGCGTTTTTATTGTATAACCAATTTGATGCTCTCTTTCTAAAATATCTTCCCATCTGTCTTGCATTAACCATCATACTGCCATTTTCTGATTGAAATGTGATAGGATTACCTTCATAACTGAATTGTTTATTTAGTATAATTTATTTTAAATATTTTTTATCAAATTTTACTTTCTTTACATCATACATTGATGATGGTAGGCTTGTTTTCTAATCTTTATGAAACTTATAAAAGCAAAACATACTCAGACCTATCAAAATACATAGGAGCACTCTAATTAAATATTCCATCTTCGTCATGTTTATGTTTAAACGTAGTCTCCTACTTCTTCCAGCTTTTTCAGAGCGTTTACAATGATCCCTGAGGCTGCTTTAAGTTGCTCGAGCAACTCTCAAGTGAAGGATTATTCTCGGGATACTTCTATCAAAACCAATTTTTTCTTCTCTTCGATCATCCAAGTATCATAGCTCACAAAGAGGTTTTTCTACTTCTCTGTACAGATCATGTCGAATTGCACCTAGGTATAGTATTCAAAACGATGTTTCTTAATCCATTGCTCGATTCATCCTCAAAAGTCTCTAAAAGATGCTCGAGATGGATCCGAGAGAAATACGGACATTTAATCTTAATAAGATAGATTTTTATCAAGGCATCGGGTGATGCTTACTATAGGCATTATAGGGGAAGAATCTCAGGCATTACCCTCCGTAATACTCCATGATCTCATTAAGTCTATCGAACAAAGATCAGGCCAATTGTAACTCCTGCTCCTTACCCCATTCGATGACCTTACTTGAGAGTTGTTTCAAGGCATGCCCCCCCCTGTGAGCAACTCGGTCATCTTCTCGTGAATATAGCTTAGGGCTATCTGTAATAAATAATTTTCCTTACCTCGGCCACTCTTCATGAACTTTCATGCTTCTGAGACAGTGATCTTTTCTAGTCGTTATCCCTACCACTCTTTTAGATTTACTATGATTGTTTGTAGTGTTTCCATAGCAGTGGGTTATTAAACCGTTTTATAAATCTCCTGAGGTTTTATGGCTGGATTGTTTTCTCTTCTGTATATCTATTGTAGTAATGCTATTCATATCCCTAGCCTCATCAGAGGTGTACATCATCATAAAGATATCGGGAGGATAGATCTGGTAGAAGAAACTCGTAGCTCGATATTTAAACATCTGCTCTGGCATGCTTTCCATTTACTTCTACTCTTACCATACCAGCCCTCAACCTTGGCGGCCATATCTAGAATTATCCTGCTTCCTTCCAATTTCTTGCCCGTGGAGCGTTCCAGAGCACAGACCCTAGAGTTGTAATCATCGCCCTGTCCGGATAGCTCGAACTCAAGAGCGTTGAATCTCTTATGGTATTGAGTACTCCTATGATAAAGGTACCCGAGTATGAGAGTTTACCCTGGATCATACGAAGATTCTACATCACACTATAAGGGGCAATACCCCAGACCTATGAGAGATCTCTAGTTCCACCATCACGTTTTGTACATTGTCTTGATAGGATTGTGGTACCATATCCAATCGACTTAGCATCTGGACCACCCTCAAAGCATGTTCAAAGCTCAAACGATCAGAAAATATCCCTTGCTAAACTTAGGCTCATTTGGGTTTCCTGATAACTTTCAGAAGGGCTTTTTACTTCTTGATCTTTTTACTCTGTTTGGGGTATCACTTTCGATGAAACCTCTCCTTCGAACAGAGGACCTTCTTCTATTGTGACTTGTTCTAAGTGAGGTATATCCATGATTTTTATCTTTTTAATCTTAATTTCTTCTTCCTATTTTTTATCCTATGAGGATGAGCCTTTTTTCCAATTCTCTTAAACTATTAATATATAAGCAACTCAGATCTCTTATAGCGCACATTATTGCCTACATAGTGATTCTTGAGTATCCTGACCTCCTCTAGCGGTAGAGTGTGCTTTTGGCTACATTTAAATAATAAGCCGTCTCTTCTACTGTGAGTATATCATTTGTGAGAATATCATTTTACTCTCCCTTTTGAACTTTTTTAAGTGTTCACCAAATCGCTTATCAATCATCTGTAAGAGTTCCTTTAGGAACTCATTTGGGTCTTTTCGATAAATTGTATCTGATTCATCGATTCCTTTAATTTCTCATCTCTTATAATGATTTCTATATTCGGTAATTTCTTCAAATTCTCTCTCAAACTCTTCTATGTAAGAACAAACCTCATAGCGATCTAATTTCTCATAGTGTTCTTTATAGAAAGCCTCTACCTCTCATATATTCTTATGATAGAGCTGAGAGAGGGTCATTCCTTCAGAATTGAATCGGATAACTTTCCTCAGGGTGTATTTTTCTTCCGGCTCTTCCTTGATCAAACAAATGATATTCATTTCTGGTCCTTTGAAATAACCTAATGAAAATTCTATTTCTAGCATGACTCATTGATTTTGATTGGTTACACTATGAATTGCTTGGGGATCGAACTGGGATGAAATCTACTCCATCAAGGGACTTGTAATCAGTAAGTTCCTTGATCTCTTCGATGAAATTATCGATGCGTTCTTTAGCCTATGCTTAATTAATCTCCCTTTCACCTTCCAGATACTCACTTCTTCTACCTACCTCTCTTCAATCCTCAACGGAACCGATAATCTCATCTCTTATTGATTGAAGCTGGTCAGCCTCACAGCTTCTCCACATTTAGAGATCAGACATATGATATCATGATCTTTATTCTAGAAATATCTTGTCTTCATGTGCTTATTTTTTTAGGGTTAAATGGCATAGTAGCCCATGAACACTTTGAGAATTTTTAGCAGACTTTCAGGGGTTTGCTTAGTCTCTAAAGGATCGAGTTCAATAGTATTAGGATGACTTTTACGGGACTTCTATGGACTCATGAGCCTTCGCTCTTGTAGATCAGATCTGAACCCAATACGCACAGGAAGTATTTCTCTGGATCTATTTCATTCATTACCAAAATATAAAGACGACTACATTGACGCTATTTGAAGAAGAGGGCTTCCTTTGTTTGTGGATTCCGACGGTAAAGCATTGTGTCAGATCCACTTATACCAGTGCAGACCCTATAAAAGGATTCTTGGCTGCTTTAAGGTCTTTCTTTCTCCTTTGAGGATACTCATGGATGACGTACCAATGAGATCTTTCTATAGTCTTAATTTGCGATAAATCCCGTTATCTTTCTAATCTTAAGGTTTGTAACTCTTATGATCCTTTTGCAGGGTGAGGTTTTTTTACCCCATTAGATGATGCAGCTTCTCTAAAATGCTTTCCATTAGATGATTCATAACTGTTATGGCTTTAATAAACTACTTCTCCTTGCACCCCTTCCTGGCCTTTACATTTTTTAGTTAAATTTCCCCATTTCTTCATCTTTCTTTTTTTAGACTAGTTCCTTCTGACACTTTTTATCAGTGTTTCCAAAATCTTCAGGGTTAGCACCTTCTATCGGTTTTTTCTTATTCAATGGAGTTATTTATACACCACCTCTATCTTTATAGATTAATGCTTATTCGAGGAATTTCATTTCTTCATATCTCAGAACTAAGGAATTATCCTCAGGAAGAAATACAATCTTCTCTATAGTGCAACGGCTCATATCAATCCTTAGTCCACCGACCCGATCATAAGACCTGCCTCTGACCTGAAAATAGATCCAGCTGGTGGATGAGAACACTATCTCGAAAATATCCATGCTATAAAATTCCATGCTGTCTTGCTTATACTGCTCATCCCTGTACTTAAAGAAATGTATCCATCGATCCCTATCCAATCCAAAGGCATGGCATTCCTTAGAACTTCAATGATTTGAATGAATTCCTTGCTCTTTATTAGTCTTGTTTTTCCTATAACAATCTTATTTATTTATTATTTCTGATTTTAAGTCTTTTATTCGATCAACTGCTTTATCCTGGAATTTCTTCTGTTTCTTCTTTAACCGTGCCAGACGAAGCCATCTGATGGTCTGCACCTGATCTTTCCTGAAATAAACCCTTCCTTCTCGGATAAAGACTGGGCTTATATAGCCTTTTCCTTTATAGATATCGATCATAGTCTTTGATACTCCCAATATTTGATCGAACCCCTAGCTTGTAACGAGCTCTTTATCTTCTTTTCTTAACTTGTAAGGTTGGACATGTCAAACAACATCTACAACCTTTTGATCTGTTTATACCATTTAATTAAGGTAATTATCATTCTATTTTTAATAATATAAATTTATAATACTTTTTTTATATATATAATTGAAAGAATATATAAAATATATCAATATGAAAAACTTATTATATATAAAATCTCTAGATTTATAGGAGTAAGTAATGGCTGTTTTGGTAAACAAAAAGCCGTTAAATGGGATGTAAGTAGTAATATAATTGAGAATTATAGTAAGCTAATTACCAGATATCAATCCGAAATGGCTCATTACAGGAAAAGGACCGATACTCCGTCCAATTGATGTCAAGGATGAGGCTCCTCAAGATTTGGAAAATCTTATGCAGATCAAGAGACAGGAATGAGTGTTCATAAACAAAAGATTATAACTCATACCAGTGACAGCAAGGAAAATGATTTCATAATAGAAAAATTAAAAAATGATCTGATGGAACAAAAAACAAAGCCATGAACAGATTATGGAAGAGAAGGAGTATGTAATAGATAGCCTGGAGTCTCGCCTGGCTAATAAAGATAGGCAAATTGAAAGGAAAAAGGTCAACTTCGAACATGTCATTAAAGAACAAATAGCCAGTTTCGAACGTGTCATTATCAGAAAAGAAATTTTGTTTGAGCATATCATTGTTGGAAGAGACAAGGAAATCGAAACCTTGGAACGTCAGATCGAGGATTTTAAGATTAACCTGGATCGGTTGATTTTGGAGAAGTATGAGGTGGTAAAAATGAAGGACGCAATGTTGGCTATAAAAGATCAAATGCTAGAAATACAGATTGGAAAAATATCGGGATTGGAAGATCCAAAAAAATACAGGAAGATCAAATACGCAAGCAAAGCACTGCATGACCATCATACTGGGATCATAGAAGCCGGTGAAAAATAAAGTGGTGAATAGTAATTTAAAAATAGTTAATTAACTATATTAAAATTAATAATTCGAAAGGATGATGAAAAACCTATTTCTGTGTAATCATACCGAATTTATACAGTAGAAAAATGCCCGTAATACTATAAGACAGGGTCAAATATGAAATATAGTCGTGATTCATACGAGCTATTTTCTAAATCCTTGACAATTTAAGTGAGATTTACTACTAAGACGTAGTTGTGTTAGTCGATTGATATATCAAAAACGAAATAACTCAAAACAAGGTCTCAAATCTATTTTTTTATCCCAAGTAAGGTAAGAAATCAGATCAAAGCTTGGTGGATGAAAAAGAAGAGAAAAATGATTTTTTGTTCTATTATCGTGAATATACCCTCTTTAATACTTTTAAATCAATAGTATACATTATATTAAAATATATTGATTTAGAAGAAATATTTATCGAAGTATCGAAGAACTTCAGATAGATTTGAATAATTAGCTTTTCTATTATAACAATGAAAAAACTCATTCGGGAAAACATTACTACGCAAGACCTCAATACAAACCTTTAAAGCTTCCAAACATTTAGCCAGAGAAAAACTATTGGAAACCCTCAATGAAAAATCCGAAATACTTAAATTTAGAAGTACAAAACCTGTTAACGGATCCTTACCTTCTTCAGATATTGCCTCAGAGTTTAACTGACAGTTTTTCCTAGCAATTATCAGATTAAATTATAACTATTACAGATAAGATTTACAAACCACCTTTGATTAATGATTTCTTTCTGAGTTTCTGCTGGATGGTGATAAATTTATTTTCAATAATATTTGTTATTAGTTATAAGTATATTGTTATTTTGAGATTTATTTATAATATATATTATTGTTAATTTATATTTTACTTATGAATACCTCTTCCCCGCCCTTCGTAAGAATCTCACTCGGTTACTGAACCTATGATTTTAAGCAAGGTCATTCCTGAGTAGGTATCAAATACAGTAAAAAAAACGTTTTTTTTACTCTCAACTTATCTTGATCTTTTTTTCAATTTTCTATTCCCCCTCTATAAGAGTAAATAAAATATGTATATCAAGGATTTTTTTTCTTTAATAAGAATAATCAAGAAGGGGGCTCTTTTTAAAAGCTTGTTTTCTAAGTGGTCTTTTTCATAGACTACTTACTCTTGTGTCACGGGTATAATCTCATGATGAGTATGTAATTTAATTTTTGTTCCATCAAAATAATATCCAATTTTCTGGGCATCTTCATATACGACTTTCAAATAAAAATCAATCACTTTACAAGGAGGCAAAACTTTCTTAAATCGATTCAATCAAGGATGATTTGTATAAGCCATTGTATATCCTGATAAAACTCCTTTTTTTTTACTAAAAGTCCTTCCCTCCAAAATACAAATAAGCCATTAACGTCAAGATATTTGAGGTGTAATGATCATAGTCGCATAAGTTTGATTCTTTGAAAGATCTCTCACGAAGGATATAAACTTTCTTTTGCATACATACCACCCCAAAGGACTTTGAGCTTTTCAGCATACTTCATCAGAGTAATTTTGATATACTCTAAAAACTGATTTTCTGTTTTCTACACAGTGATTAGTATGATTGATAGGTTGGGTAATTTGCTGTAAAGGTTTGTAATAAATGACCTGTGATAGGTGTGTGAACTCACTAATTCATATTTGGAAAAATTCTCTCTTCTTTCCATTGATTTTGAGGATTCATCAAATCCCCATCAACTTCTTTCACTATACCACCTAATTGGTATACCTCTTTAAAATACAGGTTAAATTTTTGGTTAGATATCTTTCACAGAATATTTCCTTGTTTTTCTAAAATCTCCTTCACTTGGGATGAAGGAAGATAATGACTCATGACCTATTTTATTAATCTTCAATTAGATAAAGTTCTTTTGATATGATCAGTATCAAGCTGTAAAAAATCACTCACACGCAATCCGGTGCGAAAACCTATGATAGTGTTGTATCGAGTGTTCTCCAATCGATCGTTACCTGCTAGATCCAAAACAAATATCTTATTGATCTTTTCGTTATTGAGATAAATGCTTTTGCTCTCCAAAGAAGGAGAGAAGAAATTGGAATGATCTAGGTTTTATGAACATCGTAACCCTCTAGTTTGACATTGCGACAAAATACTTTCACATTTTTTATGTGTGTTCCTGCCGTAACAAGCCTCAATTTTTCTTGATGAATAAGATAATCTAAAAATTCATGATAAAATTTTAGATTGATGTCGCTAAAATTCAATCTAATTCCTTTGAAACTCTCAAAATTCTTGAGCTTGTTTAGAGCTACTTTATATCGTACTATCGTACAGATAGAAAGCCCGTTTTCTTTTTCTTTTTTTTATAAAATTGGGGGAAATATACTTTTTAGCATAGTCAGTAAAAGTAAGCTCTCTTCTTTAGTCTGATAGAAAAATTCCATTACAGCTTTCCGAGTCCATCCATTGTCAATTGAGACTACCTTAACATAGTCTTTATTAATTCTTTCAAGAAGATAAGCCGATAGTTTATATAAAGTGGCATTGATGAAATCTCTTTGATTGGCTTACACCAAATTTATTAAATATTGTTTTTTCTTGCCCCAATGTTTTAGGTTAATCAAAAGACCCGTCTTGATAAAAACGTTTAACTTCCTGTCATTAAAAATCTTAAATAGATGGGTGAAGAATTTTTTAGGCCTCTGATTAAAAAATAAACTCTCAGCATAATTACACTATATTTGAGAAACAAATGAAGTAATAATTGATATTGATTGGGTCTTTACGATACTTTAGAATATTTCAGAAATTCTGATAAAATACCAATAGGAACCGAGAAAATCCATATATAATCATAGATTTTGGTTTCGAACCGGGTACAGAGTTGAAAAATTCAGTTATATCAAATATTTGTGTGTAATAAAAATAAAAATTATAACAAGTTAATAAATACTATTTTTACTCAATGGAATTTAATATAATCTTGTTTTGAAATAAAAAATTATCCTAAAACGTTCTTGAGTCGAATTGAAGTACTTTAAAGAAGTCAAATTGAATAATCTTAGCAAGATATTTTGACCGTTGACGGTATAAGTTATCTTTTCAGAACGATTATTATCAATGATTTAATATTATCTTATGATCGGTTTCATAGAGAGGTGTACTTTGTCCTCTATAAGGATTTTTAAACGAATCTTTCTGTCGGTCAATCCATCGTCTCTCTCTACTCTATAATATCCAATGCGTTTTTCTTTAAAAGAATACTTGAGCCATTATATACATTTTTTGCCTTTAATAATTTCTTCAAATTCACAATTTTCTATACACAAGTGATCTATGATATCAAATTCTTTAACCAAGAATTTAATTTTTACCTCTTCTTTTTCAATAAAATTGATATTGATCAGAGTGTAGATGCTCTCTTCATTGATTTCTACATGTACATCTGATTTCAGATTATCATCGATATTTCTGAAAATAGATATTGATTTTCTCGATTTTATTATCGGAATTAGTTGGTTTTAATGTGTTTATTTTTAATATATATATATTCATTTTATTCGGATATTAGTCCACAGTGTTGAAAAATTTTGTGTAGAGTGTTTCCACCCTCGTGACAAACTACTAGCATAAAATATCTCATCTTTTCTTCATGAGCCTTTGTCATTATTAGCTTTGTATTTAACAGGATTCGTGTCCCAACTGACAACTATGTCCCTTAGATATTATGTAGATATTTATGCAGTCTTTTATAAAAATCCTCACCATAAGCTTTGTACAACTACTTGAAAAATGAAAGCCTTATATCATTAAGATCATATTGTAAATGGTTTATTTGATTAAAATTCCATGTATTGTATGGTAAACGAAAGTATTCAGAAATTCTTCGATAATATTCGGAGTCATAATTATCAAGGTTTCCTGTCTTTTTCTTTGTAATTTATACATAAAGATTTAAATCTATTTCTCCTATTGCATTCCATCTCCATTCTATCTATTGATGCATATGATCCGTTTCATGCCATGTTATATAAGCATCGACGATGAGCCATTTCATTATAATTATATTATATAATAGAGATATTTTCATTATAATTCATGCGATGAGAATACGCATCTACTAACATGATGAAATCATTTGGATTTGGTATTTGTGTCATCAGATACTTATGTGTATTAGCTAGGTATTTGTCACTTGATCCATGTAAACCACTAAATTCGACCTGGAATCTGATGATATTATCCGCAGCACGAAGCACTCCTCCTTGAATCTTCCGTTTTTATATTTAATAGCGTTGTCACGCGAGACTATGATCCGTAGTTCGTTTCTCTTCTAGTTTTACATCAGGAGCATCTTTATATTTATCTTTTTGGAGTATTTTCAGCAATTCGGTATGTGTGATTTCTCAGAATTTTTTTTTAAAAAAAAGAGATGAGTTTCATCCCATCCAAAAAGGATATATACGCCTTCAGAGTTTGAAGGGTGATCATCTGTATAACGTATGTAAAGCAGTCCTCCAAAGAAAAGAATGAGAAAAAATGTTTTCTCCTTCTATTAATTTTTCTCTTGAAAAAAAAAAAATATTTTGATTCATTTCCTCTTTCTTACAACCATCTTTGTCTTATAAAGAACAATAATATCCGAGACGACCATAGGTATCTATAAGTAGTTTGGGTAAATGATTGCATTTTTAGAATTTTAGATTGATTCTAAGAGTTATATTGGGTAGAAGATAAAAACTTGTAGGGGTGAAGTCAGAGATAAAAAATTGTTATCTCAATCTGCTAAGTTCAACTCTGACCGATATTTTTTGTTACTTTAAGAAAACCGATACCATTTTCAATCGTTATTTTATTTTTTTCGATCGTTTTTATTGGCTTCATCGTTTGCTGTATCTTTACGGCCGCATCCTCTTATTCTCCTAATGTTTTATATTCCATTACCTTTCTATAATGATCCCTTCCTTTTTGAAAAAAAACTTATCCTATCTATTTATATGTTATTATAATAGTTCGTTATTTTTATATGAATTATCAGAATAATAGTATTTATTTAATATGCTTTAATATGAGTCGAGGGTTGCTAATTCTTTCTTATTAAATTTTATGATTCCATCCAGAAATGCTAGTTTTGGTCTCTTTTCCTCTTTCTCGTTTTTACTTTATTCTTCTTGCTTCTTGATTTTTTATATTTTTTTTTTATAAAATCGAGGAAGTTATTAAGTATCTTATAGATTTTATCTAAAATATACCAATCTACCCATTATATCTTTGATATATGGTCTAAAGAAGTTGGTAAGGTTTCTTGATCATTTATTAAGTTGTATTGACAATACAATGATTTATTGATAATCTTGATTTTGTGAAACTACTATGGACAATATTAATTTACCAAATAGTTATCTCTCTTCATCGCTTAAGTTTTTCTCTCTTGCTTTCCCATATTTTTATAAACTACACAATATTCTTCTAAAGGTAGGATATTGCTCTCCATGTAGTGATACAATAAAATTACCAAATAGATAAATCACATAATGATCAATTGGTTATACTTCACTCTATTAGCAATAAATTTAATACCATACTTTTTTTTGATTTATAATTTTGGTGTTAGCTATATAAATTTGGATACATTTTATTTCAACATTATCAAGCGTTATAATTATTATTAACCTCTCAGATTCATTTTCCTGACCCACCTTGCATTTTTCTTTTATTCTCCTCAGATCCTTATCTGATTGTCACTTAACTCTCTCTGATCCTTATGAATATTTACCTGTCTCATTTTAGCTTCTGTCTGTATTTTGAATACCAAGGATGTTAGGGCGTTTTTCTTTTCAGAACTGTAATCGATTACAATCTTTGAGTATGTCATTGATTACATCTTGATTATAACCTATCTATTATATCTTTGATATATGAATTAAATAGTCATTTTTTTTCTTCATAATCTATGTTTAGGGCATTTTTACATCTCTGAGATTCTTGAGAATTAGTAGGATCTTGGCCTTATAAAAAGCCCATAGATACCAATATGTGGCTAAATATCAAATGTTTAATAATTTTTATAGATATATATCTCTGAATATTTCTTTTGTGTTCATTTTCTAGTTTATTTTATGTCTCAATAGAGTGCTTTTAAAATATTATAATAAAATAATCATTTTTATTACTGTACTATTGCAATAGGTTTTGTTATAAAAAATATAATATTATTATTTAATAACATACGGAACGCAATGCATCCATCCTATATGTAATCAATATTCTTGCATTTATTTATCAAATAAAAAAATATTGAGCAGATCTTGTTCCGGGATTGATAGTTTCTATAAAAGTACAATCGGGTGTAAAAAATATCAATAATCAATACTACCCAGAAAGATCAGAATCAGAGACCCCCCACACCTATACATTCTAATATTACAAGATCACACCTACAGAGTACAACACGACATCAGTCTGGAATTACACCAAGAGGCCTATGGTAAAAATCTCTCCTCCTACCCTGTTGTGATAATCAAAATCAATGGGTAATGAAGGAAGAAGGGAAAGAGACAACATGCGCTGATACCTACATAGTCTTTGTATCAGTGAGGGATGAAGTTTTCTGGATAAATCTAATACGAATATTTTATTAATCTCTTTCTCATTAAGATAAATATCCTTTTTTTTTTACACAATTCCAACACAGTAATCTCTGACTAGATAGTCACTCTGCCTGGAAAAACTAGCCAAGCAAATCCGTTGTTGAGGTAGAGGTACTCCCCTGCTCTTCATAAAGTCCTACCCATTTAGAATAACGATATTTCATAGGACTCCATTTGATCCATCCCGGTATCTCGATACTGAACTGAATGTCATGAATATGACTCAATAGCGTGAGGTGGATCTTTTAAGAATATTGTTTGACTTGAGTATCAAAATGGCTAAGATCATGAGAAAGAAGGATTTTGAAAACATTATGAAGGACATTTTCCATAGTGCAACCCAGATCGCCATGTTGTGGAAAAGGAAGCAGTTCCCAATTTTCTAGTCAACAATATGAATAGATTCTCCTTCTTTTTCGATCAATCGGATTTAATTCCACAGCAATTCAAACCCTAATTTTTTATAGACGATATGTAAAGCTTTTAGATTATTAGTTTTAACCGATGGATTTGAGTAAATGACATAATCACCATACTAATAATTACCCAATACAGAAAAACTCCATAAGCGGCTTTCAATCGTCCAAAGACACACATCCAATCCTTCATCTTCTCAACTTTGTTGTTGACTAGATCTACAGTGAAAACAATGAGATCAAATGATTGGAAATTAACTAAGTCTACGCCATAACTCAGCTTTTTATCAATGCCCAAACTACCAGTATGAATTGTCTGAGAATTGAGTAATAATAAAATCATCGAAGTAGTAAGTCAATTAATTGAAATAAAGAATATTATGAATGATATTGAAATTGTATTTACACTAAATCACACCATAGATGTCTCTAAATAGAGACGCAAAAGTTATGCCCATAACGATCAGACTCTCATTGTTATTAACCTTTGCTAGCAGCTCTATAAGACTTGAAGAGGACGATGATATAATTGAGGTAAATAGCATGTAAACAATAGGTTATATCATTTTTAATGTTATCAATCGTATCACTTATTCTTTTTTTAATATTAACCTGTTCTTTTATAAAATCTACATGCGCTATTCCATATTGTGATTGCGATGGTGGGATATCTCTGGTTATTGTACGTTCATAATATTCCCCACGTTCATTGCTTCTATAGATGCTTGTAATCAAACAACTGACATGTCCTCTATCTCACCTTTCGATAATTGTAGTCCCAAACCATTCTACCTGAAATTTCAAATTTACCATCTTCTGGAGCTTCTTCTATTCTGATTAGGTATTTACTTCCTTCTGACTGACGGTAAACAGTCTTATCAAAACATACCGGAGGTCTGGGAGTGATATAAATACCTTAAATATCTTCTACTCGGTCCTTATTATAAGAGGTTATGATGGATATCGAAAAGAAAATAAAACTTAGTTTTCATGATTTTAATTTTCCACATTAAATAATAAGATAAATATAATTCAAAATTCATTCACTTATAAATAAGTTTTAATTTTTATTAAATTAATGTAATATAAAAAACATTTCTATATAAGAATCTTCTTCTATTATTCAATTTTTAATAAAGTAGAGAAAACATAAATCACGTGAAAATAGAAGATTATTCACAAAACGGTATATTTTTCATAGTACAAGAAATTTTAATATTTATTAAATAAATTCGAACACATCACCTGAAATTAAAACAATCCCTCCATATCTAATATTTTATGATGACCAGTAGAACAGTGAAACTTCTATTCAAAATGATCGCATAATACATCTTTTCTGACTGGATGGGCCCCTTATGAAGGTTTTTTATTCTAGGAAAACTTGTATTAACTTTCTTTTTAGTATACACCCGTAACAGATATATCATTTTCTGAATCATAAAGGAGTGGAAAAGATAGTAAGCCATCCATAAAACATTACAAAAAGATTGGATCGATCTTTTACAAATCATTATAGATCAAAAATATAAGAGGCCTGTGGTCCCAGCTGGGCTTGAACCAGCGACCCCCTGATTATGAGTCAGGTGCTCTAACCAACTGAGCTATGGGACCTAAAAGGATTTACAATTTTACAATAAAGTTCGTTAGCTTGCAATCATCATGATCAAGAACGTCATTTTTGACCTCGGGAATGTCCTAATCCCATTAAAAATAAAACGAATGCGATTTGAGTTCATCAAATTGGGACTTTTTTATGCTCCAAAACAATTGAAGGAAGTCTTTTCGATCTATGAGGTTGGACAGATCAGCACGGATGATTTCATCTCGGCCATACAGAAACATACCCCTCTAGGAAATCCACAAAAGATTCGAAAAGCATGGCATGCCTTACTAGGCTTTTTCGATGAAAGAAATCTTGAAATCTTACGTTGGACCAGAAACCATCACCGAATATTCCTACTAAGCAATATGAATACTTTACACATGGAAGCCATTCAAATCCAGATGGGGTCCCTCTACAAAACATTTGAAAATCAATTCGATCAATTATACTTTTCTCATGAGATAGGTATGAAAAAACCTCACAGAATCTTATATGAAATGATATTAAACGAAAATCAGATCTCTCCAAATGAAAGCCTTTTTATCGACGATTTAGCAGAAAATATTACAGCAGCAGCTCAACTTGGTATCCATACTTGGTATTTTAACATCCGAAAAGCATCCCTCTTTGACTTGAATGACAAGATTAAACATATCAATCGCTTGGTTGGTTAACTGTTGGGATTTTTTTTCGTTGGCCTATATTTGCAAACATGGAGACCATTCGACAAAAAAAGGCTGCAGCACTGATTCGTAAAGAACTAGCAGAGTTGATTCGTCGTGAGCTAAGTTGTGATCAAAGCTGCCTGTTGATTAGCGTAATTCAAGTACATGTCACCACTGATTTAGGGCTGGCAAGGATTTACATTCGTTTTTTCCCACCAGAAGAAAAGGCCCATCTCTTCGAGATAATACGTACCCGATCCAATCACTACAAAAAACTACTGGCTAAGGAACTTAGGTACCAGTTTCGGAAATTCCCTGAGCTGGATTTTCGTATAGACGATTCATTGGAATACATCGAAAAAATAGAAAAAGAACTCAGGGGAGAAGGACAAAACCTTATGAAATAAGCACATTGCATATCTCTTTTTACATAGCAAGGAGATATTTTTTATCAAGAAAAAATACCAATGCCGTTAATATCATTACACTGATCGCTATAGGAGGATTGAGCATAGCCACGATGGCATTATGTGTAATCCTAGTCGTATTCTCAGGACTTAAAGACTTAAATATCAATATTTATCAAAGCATCAATCCTGACATCAAAATCTTACCTTCAAATGGAAAGGATTTCTCTGTCAATGAGGATTTACTTCAGAAAATACATACAGTACAAGGGGTAGAAGCCCTTTCACAGACCATCGAAGAGAAGGTCTATCTACGATATCGAGAGCGTGATCATTTAGCTTATTTGAAAGGGGTAGACATAAACTACGAAAAGGTCATTAACTTCCAACAGCATATTGTTTTAGGTAATCCCATCTCATCAAGCGATCCGGGGGGTATTATAGCCGGTATTAAGGTAGCTCAACACCTTTCTTTAGTTTTGGAAGACTGGCAAAACCCAATAAAGATTTTTGTGCCTAGGCCAGGAAAGGGGCAGATCATTAAAGCATCTTTCATCCAAAAAAATGCCATCGCAATAGGGATTTTCAATATTCTCGAGGAGGTCAACGAGAGATACGTATATGGTCATCTTTCTTTTGTACAAGAATTGATTAACAAGGGCAGTAACATCTATGCCTTGGAACTTAAAGTAGTTTCACAAGTCAACATCGATGTAGTGAAAAATGCATTGATCAAAATATTAGGCCCCGGATATATTGTGAAAACACGTGCCGAACAACAAGAAACCTTGTTCAAAATAATGAATACCGAAAATTTCATCATCTACCTCATATTGAGCCTCGTCACGTTGATCACCTCTTTTAATCTGATAGGAGCCATCACTATACTAAAATTAGATAAAAGAGAACAGAACTATACACTCTGTAGCTTAGGCTTAACCATTCTCGGGTTGAAAAAGATTTTTATTTACACAGGATTGACCATTACCTTGATAGGATGGATCGTAGGTATTTTAGAAGGATACACCTTGGCCTTCATCCAATACAAATATGCCTGGATAACCATCAATGAAACTACTGCCTTCCCTGTGAAATTTACAATAAATGACTTTTTACTGACCACGATCACGGTCTGGACTATTGGGTTATGTATCTCTTATTTTTCATCACGAAAAATGTACCTATCATCAGAATAAAAGTAAATCCCAAAGGAACGGACGGTCTACTTCTGGACAGCTTTAATGTCTACCCGATCTGAAAGCTTTTCCTATTCCTTCATAGTAAAATCCTAGAGAAGTGATTTCCTTAGGGTCCAAAATATTCCTACCATCAAAGATCGCTTTGTTTTTTAATCGTGAAGCTACCAATTCAAAATCAGGTTGATGAAATTCAGACCATTCCGTAGCAATGATCAAGGCATCTGCACCATCTAACACCTCGTACATATCCCGAGCATATTGGATCTTATCTCCAAAACACCTTTCTACATTCTGCATAGCCACAGGATCAAAAACTGAGAGCGTTGCACCAGCCTGCAAAAGCCTTTCGATCATATTGAGCGAGGAAGCCTCTCGAATATCATCTGTATTGGGTTTAAAAGCCAACCCCCAAAAGGCGATCTTCTTAGCGGTTAATTGTCCATCGAAATATCTATGGATCTTTTTGACCAAGATGGTCTTTTGGGCTTCATTGACAGCTTCTACAGCTTTCAAAACACGAAAATCATACTCCTGTTGTTTGCCTGAGTAGATTAAGGCCCTGACATCCTTAGGGAAACAACTGCCACCATAACCTATACCTGGAAATAAAAACCTATGCCCAATGCGCTCATCATGACCCATCCCCAAACGTACTTTATCAATATCTGCCCCAACGCATTCAGAAAAATTAGCCACCTCATTCATAAAGGTAATTTTGGTCGCTAGAAAAGCATTAGCAGCATACTTGGTCAGCTCAGCTGATCTTTCATCCATGATCAACAATGGAGTACCAACATCGGTATAAGGTTTATAAATATTTTTCATCAACTTGATGGCCTTTTCTGTTCTAGCACCTATGATGATCCTGTTAGGCCTTTTAAAATCTTCTACGGCAAAACCCTCTCTTAAAAACTCAGGATTGGAAACCACATCAAAAGGTACCTTAGCATTTTGGATGATAACTTTTCGAACCCTTTCAGCTGTGCCTACCGGAACGGTACTCTTGTTGACGATCACCTTATAACTATTGATAATCTTACCCAAAGCTTCAGCTACATTAAGCACATCAGTAATATCTGCCGAACCATCTTCACCTAAAGGAGTGGGTAAAGCTAAAAAAATGATTGTAGAAGCATCAACAGCCATCTTCAACTCAGTAGTGAAATAAAGGCGTTTTGCGTCAATATTCTCTTTAAAAATTTCCTCGAGCCGGGGTTCATAAATAGGAACTTCCCCATTCTTCATCCGTTTTACTTTTTGTTCATCAATATCTACACAAATGACATTATTACCCCGATCTGCCAGACAAGTTCCCGTGACCAAACCTACGTATCCAGTACCTATAACACTTATATTCATAATGAAAAAATTTTCAGAAATAGAAGCAAAAGTATCAATAAAACCCATATCTTTGCTCAGTATTCATTTCACCTGATGAACAATCATTTTAAAAAAACCACCCGAGTCCATACAGAAGTTATTAGAAAGAAAAAATACCAAGGCGAAAAGATTACTGTATTGACCGCTTATGATCATTCAATGGCTACGCTTCTCGACGAGGCAGGAATTGATATTCTATTGGTAGGAGACTCTGCAGCCAATATGATGGCAGGCCATGTGACCACTATACCAATCACTCTGGATCAGATGATCTACCATGCAAGTGCTGTAGCCCGAGCTGCGAAACGTGCATTGGTGATTGCAGATTTGCCGTTTGGTAGCTATCAAACCAGCCCTGAAAAAGCTTTTGAGTCAGCCGTCCGAATGATGAAAAAAACCGGTGTACATGGGGTAAAGTTAGAAGGCGGAATAAGAATCAAAAAGACAATAGAAAAAATCACTACTGCAGGAATCCCTGTGATGGGGCACCTAGGGCTCACCCCTCAATCGATACATCAATTCGGTACTTATGCCCTCATAGCCCAAACAGAGATAGAAGCCGAAAAACTTTTACACGATGCACAAATCTTGGTTGAGGCAGGTTGTTTTGCTTTAGTCCTAGAAAAGATACCGACACAGCTGGCTGCAAAGGTCACCACCTCAATCACAATACCTACGATAGGCATCGGTGCTGGGAAGGCTGTCGATGGACAAGTTTTAGTTATCCACGACCTGCTTGGGATGAATAAAGATTTTCAACCCAAATTCGTCCGACGTTACCTCAATCTACATGAACAGATCAATCAAGCAGTCAAGCAATACATTGAAGATGTAAAAAAGGAAAACTTTCCAAATGAGACCGAACAATACCAAACGTAGCACTCAAAACCATCTAAAAATCCTTTATGAAAACAACCATCTGATCGCAGTAAACAAATGCCCTTCAGACATCGTACAAGGAGACAAAACCAGTGATATCCCTTTGAGGGAATTTATCAAAAACTACCTGCTGAAAGAAAAATATCAGAGAAAGCGAGAAGTCTTCCTCGGTACAAGACAGCAACTGAACTGGACTAGGAGTAGCCTTATCCCTTTTGCTCAGAGAAGTAAAACCCTAGAGCGCTTGAACAAGATTCTTCAAACCCATCAATGGGAAAAAATCTATTGGGCATTGGTGAAAAACTACCTTTCAAAAGACAAGGGTACCTTGATCCATTACTTGGTGAGGAATTCACAAAAAAAACAATCAACATCCTACGATACAGAAAAGTCAGAAAGCAAGAAAGTCGTGTTGGACTATGAAATCTTAACCATACTCAAGTACTACTACCTCCCACAAATCTACCTACATACTGGACAACAACACCAAATCAAGAGCCAACTCTCAATCATAGATTGGCCGATCAAAGGCGAGGTCAAATACGGAGCAGATAGACCCAATATTGATCATAACATATGTCTTCATACACAAAGTTTATATCTGATACATACGATTCGTAAAGAACCTTTGAAGATCATAGCTCCATCACCAAACGAAACAATATGGAAATTTTACGAAGAGCGACTTGAAAAATTGATTAATTTCCACCTTTCATATCAAAAAATATCTTTTTATGGAATATATCAAAATCGTATTAACTACTATCAGTAGTTGGTTACCCAAGCTTGTGGGGGTAAACATACTACTCTTTCTCAGCTTGTGTCTGATCGGTTATCTGAGCCGATGGAGTAAAAAAAAATTAGACAGAAGCAAAATGGACCCTACACTCACACCCTTTTTTGCCACGATGATCAATTTCAGCCTGAATAATTTACTCTTCATCTCTGTAGCAGAACTGATTGAGATACAAACCATCTCTTTTATACTAATTTTAGTAGGTGTTTTATTATCCATAGGAAATGCTTTCGATAGATCATTAGGTAGTCTAATCTCAGGTATCATATTGCTGATATTTAAACCTTTTAGGGTGGTAGATTTTATCGAAACCAATGGAGTGATGGGCACAGTCAAAGAAATCTCTCTATTTGTAACCATACTGTCTGATCGACAAAACCGTACACTGATCATCCCCAATGCGAAGATGACCCTATGAGGAAATCAAAAATTTCTCTCTAGAACTTGGTTCTAGAGTTGATATCTTTTTCGCAATTCGTTATAGATCAGAGATTGAAAAAAAAAAGCAAATCATGCGATAAATACTCGACAAAGATGCCTTCATAATGAAAGAACCTGGCACCCACTGTATAAGTGTAGAGGAAACCGACAAGAATGCAATAGAAATGATCGCTATGCCCTACTTACAAACAGAAAACTATTGAACCGTCTATCATGAAACCAAGCAAAAATTGCAAAAGCATTAGCCCGAAAAGGTTACAAAACGGCAAACCCTCAATGTATTGTCCAAGTCATTAAAAAAACACCTTAACCATCAGACCCCTTCAAAATGGGCACGATCATATCGATAAATTTTACTAAATTCTCATGATAAATCTTTTCATATGCTCATTATAGGCGTCGGTGGAGGAACAGGATCAGGAAAAACCACCGTAGTGAATAAAATTCTGATTGATCTCCCACAAGAAGACATCATCATCCTGGCACAGGATCATTATTATCATGACAATAAACACCTCTCTTTCGAAGAGAGAAAAAAGATCAATTTTGATCATCCACGATCAATCGATTTTGACCTACTGGTCGAGCACCTCAAAGCACTCAAATCCGGTCAAGCCGTCGATCAGCCAGTCTACTCCTTCATCACTCATACACGTACAGGAGATTTCACCCACATTCAACCCCATCAAGTGATCATTGTCGAGGGGATATTGGTCTTCACCCATCCTTCTTTGAGAGACCTTTTCGATATGAAAATCTTCATCCATGCCGATGCTGACGAACGCCTGATTCGACGCATCAAAAGAGACATTGTCGAACGTGGAAGAGACCTCGATGAGGTGCTGCGTCGCTACCAAGAAACCCTCAAGCCAATGCATGAGCAATTCATCGAACCAACAAAATCTTATGCAGACATCATCATCCCAAACATGCGTCAAAATGACGTAGCGATCAATATTCTGAAATCAGTCATCCGAAACAAGATCAAAACAAAAAATGAATCGTAAATTTATCTATACCAGATAGTAAAATTCCATGGAAAAATCTGATGCAGAAGAAAATGAGGAACATGTCCAAAAGTATCCTCTTTTGAGAAATAAATATTTTTGGATGGGGATCTCTTTCACCCTATGGATGATGTTTTTTGATACGAATTCTTTTATGGTACATTGGAAACTTGAGCAAGATATTCATAAAATACAATCTGAACAGGAGTATCTGAAAAAAGAGATCGCCATAGAAAAAGATCAACTTGAAAAGATACATACAGACCCAGACTATTTGGAAAAATTGGCCCGAGAGCGTTTCCATATGAAACACGACAACGAAGACCTCTTTATCGTAACAGAAGATAAGACGTCTAAAAAACATCATAAAAAAAACTGATGAACCATAGATTATTTCTACTTTCATTGGGCCAGAATATTTAGAAAAAATATATCCAGATTCCTTCCCACTACCGACAACAAGCGTTCTGTAGACATCCAATGAACAGCCACGAAATCACCCTCTAAGTCTACCATAAACAACCTCATCTCCAGAGGGATTATGAAAAACACTTTCGGAATAACAATCCTTGTACTGGCTAGTTATTTTATTTGAGAAATCCGGAAAGTATTTTTATATATCACTTTTGCTATAACCTTAACATTGATTAAAAGACCTATCGTTCGGTTTTGCACATGCGACTGAGGTTGTCCACCGCCTTGATCATGAAACTCATCATGTTTTTATTCATCTCTACAATGATAGGCCTCATCAGTCTGATCATTCTAATGATCATCAATCAAGCCAAAGATTTATCCCTGCTCAACAACACCACAACTCAAATAAAACGTCATCAGAGAATATACTTTATCAATGCTTGGCTGAAGGGTTACGGGATACACCTATTCACAGATCTTGACAGGATAAAAATTTTTTAACCATCAATTACGAATCGTTAAACAAATACCTCAATACTTTCATCATAACCATGTAAATTTTCTTTATAAATATTTTTTTATATTATTTCTGACCTTTTTCTTTATGAAATATCAAAAGTTTTTCATTCGCTTAGCGTTTTCTATATGCCCGCTAGACAAAAAGGAAAAATACACCCATACCTAGCTACAGATTAAAGAATTGCTAAATAGGTATTTCCTGAGCATCATCTTGCAATTGACCATCATATTTGTATTGTACATGGTCATACTCCTCTGTTTGGAGATTGACAACGTATTGATCACCGCATTGCTTTGTGGCCCTGCTCAACGCCATCTCTTATCTGGGACATTTGGGTCGGTGGTGACGTCTTTGGCCTGCTCTCGATGATAAGTCTGATGCAGAGTTGGAACGATTTCCTGGAAACCATCCATATGGTGCTTTGGATCCTACTCTACTATATCAGTGCTTAGAGAATCAACAATTTTTTTTCATCCAACCTGATCATATGTTCCAAAAGCGTGAACTCACACCCCGTAGAGATCTTTTTGGATATAGTCATCAGAAGGATTCTGTTCAATATTTTAGAAGTGATTTTAGTTGTACCCGTCTACACAGCTTTGCGCGTAATCCTGCGAGAATGTTTCATCGAACACGAGTAGATACACCAATGGATCAAACATCAATAAAAAAAGCTCCCCTGTATAAGGAAGCTCTTTTCTCATCTCAACTAAACTCATACCCCGTCAATCAAACCATCTTCAGTCTACAACAGTGTGTCATTCAGGCATCTTTGACATTACCCTCTTGAGGATAGACATGAGACAACTTATGCAGTACTCGGTCAGAATGCATAGCCGAAAGATCCATTTGCATAGAAAATTCAGCGATCTCTTCAGTAGTAGGGAGCGCCTCGAGATTGGCCAAGAGAGCCAAATCAGTCCCTGTGAATACTGGGCTGTACCGTATCACCTCAGGGATATAGTCTACTTTGATGATCTTAATACTCATAGGTGGAGTTCCCTAAAAAAGAGAAGGATCGGTCATACACATACACTAGTAGTTTTTCAAAACGCCTACAAAATTCAATTTTCTGAAATTGGTAAAGCTATTTTCATCTAAAACGTCCTTATCAACATGGATCCACAGAACTTCACAAAGAACGAGATTGACCTAACCAGCCTCTTGCTCCAACGAGATGATATCTTTAACTCAGCATCCAAAAGCAAGTTTACTCCCACCATCCTAGGTGGTTGTATTTTATCCGATTGGGCAGCTTTAAAACCCAACTTCTCAAACTCGCTGGTTTTCTGATCGTAGCCAATGCTCGAGAGGAAGATCTGATGCATGATATCATGATTGAGGAGATTGATAAGTAATTTAGGTGTCTCTAAAATGTTTTTGTGCGGTGTTTTTCAAGCAATCCTATCCTTCAGGATAAAGGATAGAAAAACCCAGCATCGTCGGATTGATCCAGATGATATTATAAGTAACTGAATTATAACAAATCATCTTATCCTATTTTGCTGATTGTGCTCACTAATTCTATAGGCCGTGGGCCTACGGCGTGATGTAAGAGGCATTACTATTCCAAATCGCGGAGCTGCTTGTAGTCTATAGACTGGATAAAAAAATGATTCATAAATGATTGATTTTAGAAGGTTTCTTTTAAGAGTCTATTAGTTGATTGTTAAAATAAGTTATAAAATATTACCGAAGATTTAAAATAAATGATTTTATATTTTACAAATAATTAAAACTTCAAAAATACATAGGATTTTCCTAACCATTCTACCGATTTTCAGCTCATCATCACAGACTAGATACTCAAACTCCGTTTTGTAAAAGAGGTCTTTTTTTTGAATAGTCGCTGAAAAGTTCACCTACTATCCGTTTTTCCCAGCGTTAGTGATTCTCAAAATGAGTTGAGCAAATTTTTCGGGAACCAAGACTGCTTCTAGCTTGACTACCACAATAGGGGCTCCGTTACTCGTTGCCGGACTAATCCTCCTCTTGTGGAGACTGATCAAAATACCGAACGATCTATTTACCTCGATCTTTCAAGGCGGCATGCGCTACAACTCGTATGTACCCTTTGCCATAGCAGGTGCCCTCTATACGACGATGTAGAACTGATACTCTCAGGAGTCTTCATCGCCTATATAATCATCATACTGACCAATATATTCAGCGTAATGGTGATAAACCATTACGGAGAAGGCAATAAAAAAGGCTTCCTCTCAATGATCGAAACCTTGTTGTAAAACCAACTGATCCTCTGGTCACCAATAGGATTAATCTGTAATGTCTTGGGGAGATCCGATTCTCAGGGGCTTTGAGTTTTTTCATGCATTACTAAGCAATGCAGCCACATTCTTGAGCCTACTCTCGGTAAACGTCAAACTCAATCTGATCCTGCCTCGATACAAGTCAAGGCTACCCTCTACACTATAGATTAAAACTCCTCGTCCTACCTCTCCGCAAGCCACTAGTAATCAATTTACTAGAAAATAAATGTCTAATAACAAAAATCGCATTGCTATACGCCACTCTACCCTGTGCAAGCAATGCCTACATCCTAGCACGATAGATAGAGAGGGCGATTCCGCGAGGCAATGGACTCGATCATCACTTGAACGACCTTGATCTCCTCGATCACCATTATCCTTTTTATGCGAGTATGAGGGTAATCGGGTCACAATTTCTGTAAAAGGGTTAAACAAGTTTCCAGGATCAAGCCCTTTTGTAAAAAAAAATGGGCTACTCGGTGCAAGTCCTCCTCTAAACGAATTTTTGAAAAATCTAAATAATGTGGAGAAGGTTATGGTTTCCTGGACTCAGGGTAACTCTTCTATGAAAGCAAGTTAATTCAGATCATTTCCGATGAGCACAGCACTACGATAATCCTATCGGAAAACTAACTCACATCCATTCCTTGCCCAGTCAAAGGACTAGGTAGACTAAAGATTATGTCAGGCGTGACACGGCCATACGACAAACTACCTAAACGGACGGACCCAATTCATTTTTTTAGGATTAAATAGGCCTTTATTATTCAAAATTGATTCTTTGGTATGGATGCATAGAATCTTACAAAGGACAAAATGGACTACTCCATCTTATTCACAAAAAGGGATGAGCCGAGATCAAACCTTGTATTCGAAGGCTATTGGATTCTCATCCACCCTAGAAGGACGGACCCGATAGGATGGGACGGCTATGAAACCTACCTTTTGAAATTCATCCACACCTTTTTCATATTCTCCGATCGAAAGGGAAACCTGATGAATGATCTCGTAACTCACTATGTGAACTACCACCTCATGCACTTCAAGGAGATTTTATTGGGTATACTTGAGTGTAGCAGTACACATCCGATTCGAGGGCGAGAAAACCAAGATAGGTAGCCGAATACTGAAGAGGTTAAAATAACTGATAGGGGAAAAATTGGCCCCACCAGCCTGATCTACTATTACTAAACAGCGCAATAGGTCGCGGCGCTACAACAACCATGTAAGAAACCTGTTAGCATCGGAATGGAAAGCACCCTTGGATCAATTTTAGATCAATCCAAATAGGTCCTTCCCTTAGGGAGGTAATATCACATCCTCTTTGATATAAGGATTAATCAATAGATTGAGATCGATAGACCAACTGTATGCATGATTCGAGTATTTTTTCCATCCTGTCACTGATCTAAAATTGAAAGAGAAGGTATTGTTGACAGCCATTAAGACATTGTCATCTCCTCCGAACTCAGAAGATAGTCCCATACTCTGTATGGGAAATTCTTGAGAATAAATTTCTATGAATGCCTCCACAACATCTGCTTACAGATCCTTGTGCACGATGAGGGTGGCCATATGGTTCTAGTTATCAAAATCATAATAAAACAACTTAAGGTAACCAAATTCTCCAAAGCAACCGGACAACCTTCACACCAAGTGACTGAGATCATTTATCTCCTCACCTCTTGATGGATATTACCTACATCATATTTGAAAGGAAACAGCTCATTGCTACAAGAGAAGGTCATACAGACAACTAGAACGATAAATAAAAATTTTACAAATTGAAAAAAACACTCATAATATTATGACAAGAATTTAATATAAATACAATAATTAATTTAATTAAATAATTATTTAATATTTTATTAAAAATTCAATATTCTTCATAAAATATAACATGGCTGATTTCGACCTCATACTTATCCAGTAGGATCCATACTTCACCCTTTTTATCATCTTTTTCAGAACTTGACTATTTTGCAAGAGATCTTTCAAACTTTAATACAAGTGCAAATCATAAATCCTCTCTACGAATTCGGGATTTGTAGAAGTTCTATTTTTAGTGACAATTTCTCTGCTTCTAGCGCTGCCCTGATATGGGATATCAGTTTGGTCAGATTGTCTAATTAAACGTCATCACAAGCACTTTTTATTGCACCACACTTGGTAGTGTCTAGTAATGAGGATCGGTTTAGATTCAGCTATCTTACAGACAAACCAAAATAACCTAATCTATTAATATAGATAATATTACCTTCAAAACGTATGCTAAATATATCACCTAATCCTTGTCAAAGATCAATTTGGCCGAGGTACGTGAATCCATACAACTCACTATATGAAAAAAAGGTCATTTTTCTTCAGAAGTATTATTATAATCATACATAAATGGTCATGAGCATACTTTAATGAATTAATAAAAAGAAAATTATCTTCTTTCAAATATTGTAACGAATCCTTTGGAGTCACTTTAGATCTAAATATTTCTCCATGATGTCTCATGAGTTTATTTCTTTAATGCTTTAGTTTCTTACTATTTTGCTCCAACTCTCTAATCAATTTTCTCTACTTACCCGAAGAATGATTAGGTTTTTCATTGATCGATAAGAGTTCCGGAGGTACAATATCAGATTTGGAAGTATTTTCGATACGGTAGATGTTTTTAAATCCGATGAAAGAGACTTTTATATTTTTAATCTCGGCCCTAAAGTCTCTAAACTCCTTCAACAAATCTAACACATGAAAATCAATCTATGCCGTACGGCTAACATCGATGATAAGATTAGCATTTTTAGGGATATTCTACAAGGTCTTCTTGATGCTAGCCTTATTCAAAAAAGAGACTTCTTGAGCCAGGGTGATACGAATGATATCGCCATGAGAATAGGTCATCCGCTTATAATAAAAAAGAATCCTCATATTTTGACGAAGCATAAACAAAATACTCACCACCATACCGATCGCCAGACCTTTGAGTAAATTGGTACATACTACAGCGATGAGCATGATGATAAAGGGAATGAATTGAGGAAAGCCAACCCATCCTTTCCACATGTGTACGAAAATAGAAGGCTTACAAAGCTTTATACCCTACCATGATGAGTACTACAGCCAAAGAAGCTAATATGATTTTTTTGAGTAAACTGAGAATCAAATCCACAGACAACAATAGCAATACTCCGTGAGTGATAGCAGCTAATTTGGTACGAGCACCAGCATTCAAATTGGCCGATAAACGTACGATGACCGAAAGTTGATGGGCAAACCATCCAAAATCGAACTGAATACATTACCTATACCTTATGCACGCAACTTCAGATCGGTAGGAATATATCGCTTATACGGATCCAACTTGTCGATAGCCTCAATAGAAAACAACCTATCAATAGAGGATACTACAGAGATGATAAAAACCGTTTGCCAGACATTAAGGATTTTTGAGTCCTGCCAGGTTGGGCAAGGTGAATTGTTTTAAAAGTTTCCCACGTCGGGAGCTATGGAAAGATTTATCAAGTAAGACATTTATCTGATAATTAATATATTATCCATTTATAAGAACAATTTATTTATCAAAACACCTACTATGACTATTACTAGTGCTGCTGGGATCGTGTTCAATTTTTTTATAAAAGGCTGCTCCAAAACGATCAAAATAGCTAGAAAAACGAGTCCTATGATAAATATTCCTAGTTTGATATAGTTAAACGCATGCGTGATGGAAACAATCCCACTCTTGAGCAACATGAATTCCACAGCATCTTTCAGATCAAAAGCAACCAAATAAGGGATCTGCTTCATGAGAATAATGATCCCAATAGTGAGTAATATCCCTTCAATCATATTCGAATAAATATAACTCGAAATGAATTCTTCCAGCAATATGCCAAGCAAAAATTGAAATAATCCAGTAATCAACACTGCACATAAGAAAACATCGAAATCTTTCAAATCAGTAATAGATATAACCAAAATATCTGTAAATCAATCAACTGAACTATCCACATTGAGGGGTAACCAGTTCAAAAACAGATAACTATAACCAGCTAGCATCCCAGAGATAATCCCAGCATACAAAGGCGCACATGAGGCCAATGCAATACCTAAACACAAAGGCACGGTAATGAAAAATACTACTAAAACCTAAAGACACATTTCTCCCTAGAAGAGCCCAAAGCGATCAAACAAGAAGTTACGTTCAATCACTTCATACAACATGCAGTATCTAACTCTCCCTCCTCAGGAAGAGGTTCGTGTATCTTATGAATGATCAACTCATCATGATAAAATTGTACCGGAAAAGCTTTATCCAAACCGGATTTGTTCCAAACCTATCTTATCAAAAGACCAATATCTGAAAAAATAAAGATCATTCCATCCTTCATTAAAAGGATCAATTTCTTCATATTGACAACATTGATAAAGATCTCCTTAGAGAGCCCTCATTTCAGATAAAACCTTTACATGATGATACATCAAGAAAAAGAATATACTCAGTAATAGAATGCTCGCGATAGAGGTAAAGTTATATTTCAAGGGTGTTTTAATTTTCAAGACCACCCTATAAAAATAAAGAAAATAGAAGAAGATAATATGAATAAATGATTAAAAATTCTATATAAATCCTACGATAATCTATATAAATCTTGAATTATTAATATAATATTTAGATTTAATTTAAGGATTATAAAATATTTACAATAAAAAGCATCTTTGAATATGGTTTTTAAATCGATTACAATCGTAAGAGATCAAAACGTATAGACTAGACACTAGATCAGACCGTAATTATAATAAAGGTTTACACTCCAATTTCTATCGAAACAATAACCAATATTTCCTACCAAACCAAAATCAAATATATTTTACTTATACTTATTAAATGTATATGAATCAGTTTATTTTCAAATACTTTACGATAGAAAAATAAATTATGGTAAAATATATAAATAAATCTCTATTGATTAAATATATTATAACAAAATAATTACATTAATTTAAATATTTTTGATAGTCTATTTACTTTTTTTAATTTTTCGATTAATAGATGATTGATTCCCTTGCATAGAGAGCAATTCCTTTGATTGGATGCCGAGATCCTCACTGATCATATACCATATGTACAACTCACCATTCACACCAAAAACTGGGCTAGAAGACCAACGGTCATCTTTAGTTTGTTCTAACTATATTATTTTGGCCATATTTATCCCAGCATTAAGACTAAAATAAAATTGACCTACAGATGGATTGAGCTCTTGTTTAAAGAATTTATTTACCCTTTTACTGAGTCTGCCAACAAAACCATCGCAAGAGTAATAGTAGATGATAATTTTTCATAATATTGAGTTAATAAGTTGATCGGTAAGTTTAAGTCATTACTTTGATATATTAATATAAAAACCTCCTCGCCAATCTCTATAAATGAATATTTTCTTCAAAAAAACTTGGAATGATTCAAGACTCTTCTGTAAAAAAAAAATGAAAAAATAGAATATATAACTCACTCCTATTTGAAAGAATAAATTTTTATTAAAGACTACATCCTTTTTTTATCAATATCATAGCCCAAACCCACAACTATACCAAAATCAAAAGAATTAAGCTTAAATAATAAACTAACTGAAGTGTTATCTTTCTTAACCTTCCTAGCTTTGAATGTGGTCTTTTGTCCCTATCTTGATCAGATTGGATTCTTTCTTACCTATGGAAAGTCCAATCTGAGGGCCTGTCTGTAAACTGAATCCTTCGGTCACATAATATTTAAACATGACAGGTAATGCCAAATATGAATTATTCAGACTTACCTTTTTTCCTGGATCAGATTTACCCCCCCTTACACCTTGCATTGAGAAGAGCAACTTAAGCTGAGTAGCTAAATTATCATCGATCATATACCCAGTATATACCACGGTATGAAAACCAAAAGTATAAGTACTATTCAATCCAATAATACCAGAATAATTTAGCCCATTTTTCAAGCCAAAATAACTCTCTCTAGTCGTACGGATAAATTCTCCTCTCACTTGATCAACAAGTAAAAACAAAACCAAAACGCTCAAAATAAGTGGTTTTTTCATTATTGATTTTTTTACTTTTTAAATCCTATATGAAGATAAACTTTCCTCAGAAAACAATCTCATTGTCAGACGATTAGTTAATGAAAAAGCCTTGAGTGAAGTCAAGGCTTTTTACGTTTTCAATACATGGTCAGAAAGCATATGCCAAACCTATCTGAAAGACTGATTTTTTGTTGGAAGCAATTTTTATTCCCTTGTATACATCGGTTAGATCAATAGTATAACGACTTGTAAGATACAAATTCGATAGGTCAAAATATCTTCCCACATTATAGTATAGACCTATAGCTAAATTAAAATTAAAAGTATTAGCTTTCAAATCCTCATTTCCATTGTAGTTGGAAAACTTATCTTTGCTCAAAGCAAATCCAAATTGAGGCCCTGCTTCTAAATGAATACCTTTCACTACATGATATCCAAACATGATTGGGATATTCAGATACGTATTAACGATCGTCTCTCTTAATTTATTATTGAGTGAGGTAAGTTTAGAACCTTGACGTGATATCAAAAGCTCAGGTTGGATGACCATATTCTCATCAAGATTATATCTACCATACACTCCAGCATAAAAACCTACAACAGAAGAAGATTTATACATCCCGGTGATGTTGGAGATATTTACACCGGTCTTGACACCATACTGCATCTCCTTGAAAATTTTTTTGGTCTCATCAATAGTTTTATCCACCGTTTCCCCCACCTTTTGCCCTATCGTTTGAGCAGTCATAAACAAAGTGAAGATCAAAAGACCTGTTGTTAACAGTAATTTTTTCATGATGTTGAAATGTTTTATGGGTTGAATTCGGCTAAAATTATACTAAAATATTTTCTCAGAACAGAATTTCCTTTTCTAGACTATAAATTTTAGCATACTTTTGCCTATAATCTCGACAAAGATAGAAAACCTAATAGATCATGACCTCTCCTTATTATTTAATTATTGGTATTACTTTTTTTATCAGCTGGCTCGTGAGCAATACCTTAAAAAGTAAGTTCCACAAGTATGCCCAGTTGTTTCTACAAAATGGCATGAGTGGAAAAGAAGTCGCAGAAAAAATGCTCAGATACAACGGGATATATGATGTGAAAGTGGTATCTGTAGAAGGCCAATTGACAGACCATTACAACCCATTAAATAAAACAGTTAACCTCAGTCAAGAGGTATATTCTCAAAAAAATGCAACAGCAGCAGCTGTAGCAGCCCACGAATGTGGTCATGCTGTGCAACATCAAGTAGGGTACAATATGCTTAAATTACGCTCTCAACTAGTTCCTGTGGTTAATATTAGTTCAATATTTACAAATATTGCCATTATGACGGGGTTGGCAGTTTTTTATAGTTCTGGTGGCGAAAATACTTTTATCCTCCAGTTTGGCATCAGCCTTTTTGCCATGGCAGTGCTCTTTTCGTTGATCACTCTTCCGGTAGAATTTGATGCCAGCCGCCGTGCATTGGCTTGGCTCAAAAATGATAATATCGTGACTTCTCAAGAATACTGTAACGCAAAAGATGCTCTCCAATGGGCAGCGATGACCTATATTGTAGCCGCTTTAGGTGCTTTGGCTCAGTTATTGTACTTCATTTCACTACTCAATAATCGAAGGAATTAATTACAAAACACAAACAAAAGCCTAAAAAATTCGATTAAGCAGTGCCTACTTCTCGATAAAAGATTCAACCGACAATTTTATCTATGTTCATGTTTTGGAACATTTATTAAATTCCTTGATTACTTAAATAAATTCCTTATTTTCTACCAAAATTTTTAAAAAAAAGAGGATAAAAAGTCATCTATACCATAGATCCTATTTAGTTCCGAAATAAACGATGACAAAATCTCTTGTCACTTCAAACTTAAGTAACATAGCCCTATAAACACTAGCTTGTATACATGATGTTTTTCATTACATTTATTCTAATCACTTATAAGTGAGCTATATTAATAAAAAATATCATCACTAGGAATCCAAAAAAAAAGCATGTTCCATCAGAACTCGGTCTCAAAAATGATATAACGACTACAACCTTACCTCATCAAACCATGGAAGATATCCAATGGATGAACTCAAAAAACTAAACCTTTATCAAAGTGATGAAAAAACGAAACATAAAAAGAGTAGCCATTCTAGGATCTAGCATCATGGGAGCAGGAATTGCGTATCATTTTACCAATATAGGCGTTCAAGTATTACTCTTAGATATTTCAAGTAAAGATTCCTCCCCGAATTCTACCCCAAAAAAAACCTAACAGCAAAAGTCCCATTGTACACAACTATATTGTCAACAACAACTTTAAAAAAGCGATTTGATCAACCCTTCCTCCTTCTTATCATCAAGACTTCAGTCAAAGGATACAAATAAGAAATTTTGAAGACAATATTCACTATATCAAATATGCAGACTGTATCGTCGAAGCTGTAGTGGAACACCTAGATATCAAAAATCTCTTTTTGAAAATGTCGGGTTCTACCGTAAGGCTGGGTACGCTCATCAGATCAAATACTTCAACTCCATTCACTTCATGACTGTAGGAAGATCAGACAGATTTCAGAAAAAAAAAATTATGGGGCTCACTTTTTCAATCCTTCACGATATCTCAAACCACTCGAAATTATCCTAACCACTTAAACAGTACCTGAAATCATCTGCTTTTTGATGGATTACGGATCTCAATTTCTAAGGAAAACCACCGTATTGTGCAAAAAGATACCCCGGCCTTCATCGCCAACCGTATTGGACTCTTGAGCATCTCATGAACCTATTCCACATGGTAAAAGATCTAAAGCTGAGGATTGAGGAAATCAACCAATTTAACAGCCCCATCATTGGATGGAGCAAATCAGCTACCTTCCGTACCATGGATATCATTGGTTAGATATTTTGGCTCATGTAGCCAATGGCCAATTTTAATCGATACAAAACGATGAGTAAAAACAAAGTTTTCAATTACTAAACTTTATTTAAAAATAACTTATTAATATGTGAAAATATATAAGTATTTTATAAAAATTAAAAATCAAGAAGACTTTACCAAGATCTTACCCTTGGATTTAAATACTTTGAAATATCGCCTATATTAAAAGTTTTATATATAAGTTATAAAAAAAAATAAAATAGATGAGAAAATTTCAGTCCGATTCAAAATCCTCATCGAGAATCAAGATAAGTATGAAGATTTTTATCGAAAAACAATAGCCCCCTCTTCAGGAGTTTCTTTCATCGTATCGGCGATATTTCTGATAAGATCTACAGAATCAATGATGCCATAATATGCAGACTTCCAGTTGGAAGCAATGCACTTTCCAAATATGGGACACGCTCTAGGTTAGAAAAAGGATATCAAATCATCCAAACAGAAGGCTACCCTCTAGCACAATGGGTAGAAGATATGTTAGTAAAAGAGATTGGGGGACCTTTTATTAGATTTATTCCGAAAGAAAAAACCTCTATTATGCTCCAGTCCACCAACACTATACTACCATAGCAAGAGTAAAAATATACATCATCTTAGACCATATGCAACCAGTTAAAATTATGTGGGAAAACGCAGGTGTAGTCATCTAATAACTTGAGGATGCTATCCTCAAAACCTTGAATTCCATTCAAAGATGAACACCATTAAAGGAAAAGTAATAGAAGGTATCCACAAAGCCATCGACCTAGCCAAAAAAGACTTCGAAGGACTAGTTATCGCCAATCTAGAGACCCATTTCTTAGCCGGAGCCAACCTAGCCTATGATCATAATGATGACTGTAGAATAGGAATGGGATGAACTCAAACGATACCATCCAAACCTTTCAAAACATCCTGATGCACATTAGATATTCCGCGATACCTATCATAGTCGCAGCAAATAGCATGAATCTTATGGATAGATACAAGATCATCCTACATGCCTGCAAATTCGTTACTGCAGCCGAAACCTACCTACATAAGTTTGGTAGAATTCGGAGTAGGACTGATCCCAGCCAAAGGTGGAACCAAAGAGTTCACATTAGGCACTGGATAAAGTTTAGAAAAAAATGATGTAAAATTCAATCGAATCAGAAAAAGTTTTTGACCATCGCCATGGCCAAAGTCAGTAGATCAGAGTACGAATCCTATGATATGAAAATCTTTCAAATAGGGCAAGACCTCATCACCGTTCATCAAGAATATCAAATCATACTGGCCAAATCACACACAAAATTATTCGAACAATAAGGTTATACCCATTCAATACCGCAAGAAATCAATATCTTAGTCCAACAAGCCCTTGGTATGTTCCTAGTCACTACAGACGGACTACTTACCGATCGGTACATCTCTAAACACGATCAAAAATCATCAACAAATTCGCCTATTTTATGAGTGAAGGAGAACTTTCCAAACCAGTTTTTATCAGTAAACAATATCTACCCAATCTCGACATGAAGCATTCCTATCACTTTGGGTAAAAAAAACTAGAACGCATCCAACACATGCTCAAAACAGGAAAACTCTTCAGAAATTAATCACTATAAAAAACCTATAAAAACCCAAAGAAATTAAAGAATCTTAGATCATCACAGCTTATAGAACCGCTGTCGGAAAAGCTCCCCTTGGCAAGTTGCGCTTAACCAGGCCGTATAAAATGACTGCTAAAGTCCTTCAACACCTGATGAAAATCATCCCTCAACTCGATAAAAACCACCTCGACGATCTCATCGTAGATAATCCCATCTCCGAATCTGAACAAGGACTAAACGTAGTTCGATTCATCTCCTTGATGGGATTCAATACCGACAAAGTGCCAGGCATGATTGTAAACTGCTATTGCGTCTCGGGATCAAAATCCATCACCATCGGTACAGCTAAGGTCCGAATTGGTATGATATCGATTGCATTATGGCCAGCGATATAGAGAGTATATCACACGTTACGATAAGCGGTTATAGAACCAAACCATAATACTACGACCTTTTACAAAACTATATTGATCACTACTAGGGGATAGGATTCGCAGACGAAGAAGTAGCTGATCAATGTGAAGTATCGAGAGAAGGGGACAAGACTATTTTACCTATCAATCGCATCAAAAAAAAACTACAAGCCATCCGAGAAGACCGGTTTACGCACAGATCATTTCTCTAGAAATCTCATACAGCTATCTAGACGAAAAAGACCAACGCACCAGCGAATCCTATCCCATGGATACCGAAAAAGTCCCACGAGCTGATATACTTCCATCAAAGCGTTGGCGCGACTAAAACTCGTCTTCGCTACCGAAAGATCCATCACAGCAGAAAATAATTTCTAAACATTCGACGGAGTAGCTTTCTTACTCATCGCTTCAGAAACCATCGTTAAAAAACTCCAACTCTCCCCCCACATTGCACTATATTGCGTTCCTACACCTTAGCAAGACAGAGCTATGTATCATGGGTATGGGACACCGGTCTATACCGTATCTAAAACTGTCAAAGCTGCCGGATTGAAATTATCAGACATCAAACTGATCGAACTCAACGAAATCTTCCATGCCCAGTCACTGGTCATCATCCGAGAACTAAATTTCAATACCGAGATCATCAACATTAACTGTGGAGCCATCGCATTAGGGTATTTTCTAAGCTGCACTGGTACCAAAATCAGTGTATAACTATTCCACTAAATAAAAACGGAAGGGTAACAAATACGGCTTAGTCACCATGTTTGTAGGTATGAGATAAGGAGTTGCCTCGGTTTTTGAATTGTTATAATCAAACCAAAGTCGTGATAAACTCAAGAACAAAAGGCAGAAAATTCTTGATCAAAGAAACTTTCTACCAAGAGATCTTTAGCCAAGAAGACCTCAATGAATCACAACAAATAATGGAACAAACAAGCACGAAATTTATCGATCGCGAGGTATAGCCTCAGAAAGACTGATTCAAAAAAAGGATTATGCCATCACCGAAGAAATCATGAAAAAAAAATCGACACAATGGACATATCGGAGTGCACCAAAAATACGTGGGATCCAAAATGGATTTCGTATCAAATATCCTATCTGCGATTTCTTATCAGGAGCTAGAGGTGTATTAGAGATTGATTTTGAAGCACACACAGATATAGGAACCCTATCAATAGAACTCTACGGAACTGAGAAATAAAAACAAAAGCATCTACCCAAACTGACTACCAGTAAAAGGTTTGATACATACTGCCTGACAGAACCCAAAGCAGGTTCAGATACCAACTCGGTCAAAACCAAAGCCATACTCATCGAAGATGACAAATATTACAAGATCACCGAAAAAAAAAGATATGGATATCCAATACTGGATTTGCACGGGTATAGAGCATATTTGACCACATCGAAACAGAGAAAAACATCACAAACCTTCATCGTCGAATAATGGGGTCACCCTAGAGTAAGAAGAAAACAAATTGAACATTCGGAGCTCCCTCTACCAAGCAAGTATTTTTCAACGAGACAGGAGTACCCGTAGAAAACCTATTAGGCCAATACAATGGTAGATTTAAAATCGCTGTCAATATCTTAAATACTGACCGTATCAAACTAAGAGTAGACTGTCTAAATACTCAAAGATGAGTGATCACCCAGGCTATCCAACACGCCAACAAGCGCAAGCAATTCAGCCGTTGGATCTCCAAACTTCGGAGCAATACAAATTAGCCAAGATGGAAACTCAATGTTAAGTCTGAAGAATCAGGTTGTATCGAACAGCCTACGATATCGAAAAAGTGATTGAAACCTATCGCAATCAGGGGAGCAGTGAACCCGAAACCAGATTAAAAAGACTAGAAGAATACGACGTATAAGGCACCCTATTAAAAGTATTTTACTCAAAATTCTACGATACATCATAGACGAATTCCTTCAAATCCACGGCGATATGGGTGTTTTCGAAAACACATCGATGGAAGCAGTCTGGCACGATGCACGCATCACCCATATCTTCGATGGTACGAATAAGATAAATCACTTGATAATCGTAGGTATACTGCTGCGCAAGACTCAAAAAGGAACATTGGATTTGATTACTTTCATCAAATTCGTAGCCAATGAACTAATCAGCATCCCTTCCTTTGAAACATCGAATCAGACAGAACACTTCTTCGAAGAAAAAACGTTGATCAAAAACCTTATCCTTCTCATCGCCGGTAAAGCTATAGAAAATTTTGAAGAGCAACTGGAAACTCACCAACAACTCCTAATCAAACTGGTAAATATCATCATTTGGATCTATCTGTACGAATCCGTCCTGCTTCGGACAGAAAAACACTTCGCAATCACCATCAAAAAAAACAAGAATGCATCGCCATGACACAGCTAGAACTCTTCTAAACGATACAAAAAGTCAGCCGAGATGGAGGGTGAAATCATTCTATACCTATCTAGAGAGGACGAGCAATTCATGCTCTTAATTAGACTGAAGCATTACAAAAAACACCACCATTCCAACGTAATTCAACTCAGAGAAACAGTAGCTCAAAAATTGATCGATGATGGATGATACATCTTCTAAGATCTAAACCTCTGACCTAAATACTTACAATACACAAGCAGTCTATACGCTTTTAAAAGCACTATTCAACCAGATGATATATATGCAGCCGACCAAATACCCCAACACAGCCAACCAGCTGATCTTCTTTAGATACCAGAAGAAATTAATCCTTTCTATACCCATAGCGGCTACACCCGCTGCAGAGCCTATAATGAGCATACTACCGCCAGTACCAGCTGCGTAAGCAATAAAATGCCATACCTCATGATCAATAGGCTCAGAAAACATCCCAATACCAGCAGCTACCAAAGGAACATTGTCAATAATGGCAGAAGCAACACCTAAGATCATAACAACCATCTCCCGCGAGGGGACTGCACCATTGATCCATTCTGCAAAGTGAAACAACTTCCCTAAAGATTCTAAAGTACTCACGGCCAAAAGTATGCCTAAAAAAAACAAGATACTGGACAATTCGATACGGCCCAAAGCTTCATGTACAGAAAATCTATGAGGGATTTTTTCCTTCTCCCTTAGAGGGTTAGTGTAGTTTGCCACCATCCAGACCAACCCCAAAGCAAACATCATCCCCATATAAGGCGGTAGATTCGTCAGCGTCTTGAATACCGGTACGAACAATATCACCCCCAAACCCAGATACAACATCAAAACACTACTCTTAAACTTTTGGTCGGGCAACTCAGATCTATCCATCCATAAGTTCCCTCTGAAAGCTGGTAAAAAGGAGACGATCAATGTGGGGACGACCATGCACAACACAGAAGGGATAAAAATATGTTTAATAAGATTGAGTGGAGTGACCTTATTGGCAATCCACAACATGGTAGTAGTGACATCCCCGATAGGAGACCACGCCCCACCGGCATTAGCTGCTATGACGAGAAGCCCAGTATAGTAGAGACGATCTTCACGACGAGTGACCAACTTTTTGAGCAAAGTGATCAAGACGATGGTAGCCGTGAGGTTATCAATCACAGCCGATAAAAAAAAGGCCAATCCACTCAAAACCCACAACAACTTACGCTTACTTCGGGTCTTCACCATAGCTTTCAAAGCGTCAAAGCCCAAATGCATATCGACGATCTCTACGATGGTCATCGCACCGATCAAAAAAATCAAGATCTCAGCAGTCTTACCCAAATGATGGAGCAATAGTTGCTGCATATCGGCATTTTCCAATTTCTTCAAGCCAGGATTTACCTCAAAAACCGGCAAGCCGCCTAATGCGATCAGAGCCCAACAAAGTGTAGCCATGATCAAGGCCGGTACAGTCTTGTCCAAGCGTAAAGGATGCTCCAAAGTAATAGCCAAATAACCCATGATAAAAACAAAAACTACTACTGATTCCATGTGAAAAAATTACTTTACAACCTCCCTAGAGATCTCCCTCCAGCAGGACTATTCATACCCTTCCAAGAAGGATTTATATCATAAATAATACCCGAGACACGATTACACTGTACTCCCCTTGCACTGCACAGTACATCGCATCCTCCCAAAAAGACCGGGTTCTCACATCATGAATTACAAAAGAGCTTTTAAAAGTCTTCTCATGCCTGTCTCGGCTTCTATCAATTCACTGAGTGTCTTTATCGGAACTCTTTTTTGTTCCATAGTATCTCTGAAACGTACCGTCACAAATTGATCCTGCAGACTCTCATGATCTACAGTGATACAAATCGGTGTTCCAATAGCATCCTGACGACGATAACGTTTCCCAATAGACTCTTTCTCCTCATAGATCAATTGATGATCCAATCTGAGCATATGGAAAATCTTCTCAGCCATTTCAGGTAAACCATTTTTTTTAACCAAAGGCAAGATAGCAGCCTTGACCGGAGCCAAAGCCGGAGGCAACCTCAATAGCAGACGGGTTATACCATTTTCAAGTGATTCCTCCTCAAAAGCTGAAGCAAACACAGCCAAAAACATACGATCCAAGCCCACCGAAGTCTCCACTACATAAGGGATATAATGCTGTTCCTGATCCGAATCAAAATATTGCAGCTTTTTCCGCGAATACGCTTCATGACGCTTCAGATCAAAATCAGTACGAGAATGGATCCCCTCCAATTCCTTAAATCCAAATGGAAAACGAAACTCAATATCTGTAGCAGCATTGGCATAATGGGAAAGCTTCTCATGATCGTGAAAACGATATTTTCCTACACCCAATCCTAAAGCCAAATGCCACTTTAAACGGGCCTCTTTCCAATACGTATACCACTTCATCTCTTGACCAGGGGTCACAAAAAACTGCATCTCCATCTGTTCAAACTCACGCATGCGAAAAGTGAACTGCCGAGCAATGATCTCATTGCGAAAAGCTTTGCCTATCTGTGCGATTCCAAATGGGATTTTCATTCTACCCGTCTTCTGCACATTGGAGAAATTAACAAAAATGCCCTGAGCCGTCTCCGGACGTAAATACAAATCCGTAGCACCCTCTCCCAGAGATCCTAATTGAGTCTGAAACATCAAATTGAATTGCCGAACATTCGTCCAATTTTTTGATCCAGTATCCGGATCAGTGATACCCAACTCATCGATCAAAGCTTTGACATCTGCCAGATCACCCGCCTCCAACGAACGGGACATACGTGTAAGGATTTCTTCTTTCTCGGTGCGGTAAGTTATCACCTTAGGATGTGTAGTTAGGAATTGTGCCTCATTAAAAGCCGTTCCAATACGCTTTCGAGCCTTATCAACTTCTTTCTCAATTTTCTCCTGAAGCCTTTCAGCATACTCCTCGATCAAAACATCACTCCGATAACGACGTTTGCTGTCCTTGTTATCGATCAAAGGATCACTGAATGCATCGACATGGCCAGAAGCCTTCCAGGTAGTTGGATGCATGAAAATGGCAGCATCAATACCAACAATATTTTCATGCAATTGTACCATGGCTTTCCACCAATATTCCTTGATATTATTCTTGAGGACCACACCATACTGGCCATAATCATAAACAGCACTCAACCCGTCATAAATCTCGCTGGAAGAGAATACAAAACCATAGGCCTTGGCATGAGAGATCACCGCTCTGAAAATATTATCAGAGTTTTTCATAGGTTTCAAATACTTAATAAGCAAATATAACAAAAGTGCTAAGTATTTCTCATCACAATGCGTGAGAGGATAAAAAAATAAAAACATGCCACCATTCCATCTGAGTGCATCAAAAAGGAATAATTAAAGTCATCCCCCTTTTGAAATGAAAGTCATGTGAGGGCCGACCAGCTGATTTGATCGTTATCAGTTATTGTTCGATAGAATGATTCTCATTAGGAAATTCGTCCAAATAACAGATCTGAAAATATTTCTTAGACGTCAACTAGTTTAAAATCATGTATTCAGGATATTACAACAACATAGAGAAAAAATAGCTTAACCCATGACAGCGCGTCTCACAGGCTGACTGAGAGTTCCCCCCCACAGATTTTGGTAAGTCATCATTATAGAGGTCCCTGTTTTGTTTCGATTGAGGACGTCGCCGACATACATAATAATATGGTCACCAATATAGACGAGTGTCAAAATCGATTTACCCTGCTCCATTAAGTAGGAAAGTTTTTGCTCAGGTGAAGCAGTCGACTGATTTACCATTTTATCAATGGTTACTTGTTCCGAAGAATGTCGAAGCAAGTATATCCCAAAGAGTGTGAAAATACTCTTCAACTCAGCCGAACAATCACTATAGAAATACATGCCACCCCAACCATAAGGCTGTCCGATCAAAGTACTCATGAGGTTAGAAAATTGGTGAGGCGTAGATACAAGAAGCGGTATCACTGTTATATACTTCGAAGCAGAAGACCCATATTAAATCATCACATTACGATTTACATCTACTACAGGTAACATTATTTTGATCTTCGACAGAGTCTCATCAGCTGGAAATACTACCCCAGCATAGGTTGATAGCAAAAATCGCCCACCTCATCGACTAGAGTAGTTTATGTATGAATAATCGTCACTAACCTAGCTTTCGCTATCTATACCCATGTATAGATACATGTAGCATCTGCACGTGCTATACCACGAATCTCAACCTAACCTATATAGTCGGTCATGAGCACCAAAAACCAACCACTGTCTTGTTTTTGTCCAAGGATATAAATTAGTGTACCTGACCACAAACCGGACAACTGCAAATTATCAAAAAAAAATAACTCTATCCAGCCAAGTGACAATCATAAAAATATACATCAGTTGTAGGCAACATGCTCACATGGAAATCGTCAACGGCAATAGTATGATGATCAGATTGATAATTTGGATGATTTCATTGAGAACAAGTTGACATTATAAGCGATATGATCGATCCACTCTTGTGTATGGGGACGAAAATTTTACCCATACCCAACCAATCGACTAGGTCGATTGGTTAAATGATCGATCAAAACTTATTCTTCTTTTTTCAGATTATTTGGCCATGATCGTTGACCTTTTTTTACATAATCCAGATCCCATGAAAAAAACGAACCAAAATAGTAATCACAAAACATATCAAGGTGTCTTTTCTGCATTTCAGTATCTAACATAGCCTTATCCATAAGCAGGATCACTAGGATTTATCCAACGATCGATCATAATGATCCAATGGAAAAAAAAACTTATCGGATCCTCCATATCAATACCATTTATCTCTTCATACTCTGCTATAGTTTCTATATCTTTTTCAAATCAATCGATAAGTAAATTTAATGGACAGCCCTAGGATAGCAACTTTAAGCTGTAACATCAGTAAAAAACTGAGAATACCCTAATCCCCTTCCCCTCTTAACGAATCAAGTAGCCTCTATCGAGAAAAGACCATATCGATCTTGAGTAGCTGATAAGTATAATGTCCTGCTTGATTTGAATAATTTTCGTACAGCTCAGGTTTGATTTTAACGTTATAGGTCTTACTATATTAGTAATCAGAATATTGTATTTTTTCTCATCATAGGATCTTTAGCCATTGAGAATTTCTCTTCAAAAGAAATGTCGCTAAAGAAAAGTCTAAAGGCTTATTTTTCTTACAAAATTAGATGCTCGTATTTCTTCCTTTCGATCCACAAATCGATCTATTTTTTAACAGGAATTTGTGGTTTTTGTACTAGTATGAATAATAGCAACTTATTTCCATTCTCCTCAGTCAGATCTTGTTGACCCGGTAACTCAACCAGATGATCATCTTGAAGTTTGAATCAGAACAATCGCATCATCATATCTTCTCTATCGTAAGATTCGTTAAACACATTGTAATCAGCTTCTCCGAAATCTTTATATGCACCTTGCAAGAGATTGAGCTTAATGCCTCGGTCTACAGTCATCCTACAAAAACCGAAGAACTGGCGTTCTGGCTTAAGATATTTTTCAATATCGACTACCATTTCTTCATATCAATCTACTCTAAATGAGATGATAGTATTATCCAATAAACATCCTATGGTGACATTATTAGATTGGTAATGAAGATAGACTAAAGCCCCCTTCTGAGTGATTGGGGGAGAATTATTTTTCCTTTTTACAGACGACAATACCGATCAAAAGTAACAAGGATAAAATAAATGTTTTCATGGTCTTTTTATATTAAAAAATATGTAACAAAAAACATAAAATCTTTTTCAAATAAGTGTTGTCATACGAAATTTTTCATTTGTTTTACTACTAGCTTACTCTACCATATCATTGACTAAGGATCGTTTCGACCTTGAGCAATTCGTAGATGTAATGAGCTTCCTGACTAGACAGTTTCTTGATTAGTTTGCGTTTGAACTGAAGGTGATAGATATTACTAGGTTTATAATCAATATATTATATCTCATTAATGATGCCATTCCACTCTCATTCCGTATAGGTGCGAGAGAGATATTTTTGATAGAAGATCCGCAAACCTTCTCCTTTGAAAAAGGAATTCTTTGAGATTGCTTTTTGCATGTCTACCCAGAGATATAATTCCCTTTTGGTAAATAGGGGCCATATTTTCTACCTTTTCAAAACCAATAGCGATTCAGCATCTATCTTTTCAAGAAGGTTATCAACATTTTGACTGAATTCGTAGGAATCAGTAATCGCATGCAAATTATCACAAGTTTAGGCTGGAAAACCATAATGTTCTTTCCCCATAAGATCTACTTTAATATAGCCCTAAGGTAGGATGATACCTCATACTCTGTAGTATTTGAATTCAGGTCCACAGTAGATGGATTTATAAGCTGCAACAAAAGATTGTACGTAAAATATCTAAGTCAAAATATCACTCATCGCTCTATTTTCAAGGAGATTTTTATATAATTCTCTAGTTACAAGAGGCTTTCCTTCTTGTCAGATTTAATGGGTCCTTTGATAAATAGTAATGAAAGTAAACAATAAAACGATATATTATAGGCCTCACATCATGACTGGATTTACAAATACTTATCTTACCAAAGATATGCTTTTGATAAATATTTTAATCTTTTTTCTTGGATTCGGTAGTAGTAGCTACCACTTCAAAAAAGAGTTGGGCTTCTAACTGACGATGCAGGCGTATGCTGGCTTGGTATTTTCCTGTAGTTTTGATGGTACTACCAACGATACGTATAAGCTTTTTATCGATCTGAATACCTTCTTTTGCCAGAGCTTCGGTCAGATCTTGATTATAGACCGATCCAAACAGTTTACCCCCTCTACCTGCTTTGGTAGATATTTTCAAGTTTAAGAGATTGAGCCCTTTAGCTATTTGCTTAGCTTTATTGATCAAGGCTTCTTCTTTTTTGGCACGTTGCTTCAATACTTCATTGAGCTCTTTGAGTGCACTGGGTGAGGCAGCAATGGCATAACCTTGAGGGATGAGATAATTCCTAGCATGACCGGGTTTAACGTTTAACTCATCGTATTTAAAACCTAAATTTTCTATATCTTTTTTTAAAATAATCCTCATTTTTAAGGTTTTTCATCTCAATGTTTACTTGAATTCATCGGTCATAAAGGGTAAAAGGCCAATATGCCTAGCTCTTTTGATGGCGGTAGCCAACTTTTTTTGATTTTTTAGTGAAGTACCTGTAAGATGGCGTGGTAGGATTTTTCCTTGGGCATTGAGGAACTTTTTTAAGAATACTGGATCTTTATAATCAATATATTTAATACCTCGCTCTTTAAAAAAATCATGTTTTTTTTCGGGCTTAGTCTCCAGTTTCAAAGGTGAAAGGTAACGTAATTCATTTTCACCTCCTTGCTTGACTTGCTTTGTTAGATCGTCTAATACCATTACACATGTTGTTTATTGACTAGACCGTAGTATTTTCTCAATTAAGTTGTTTTTCTTTTTTAAGTTGCATTTCTTTCCTTCTTTTTTCGGTATATTTGATTGCATCTTTATCTAATTTGACTGTAATGAAACATATTACACGTTCATCACGTTCTAATCTCAATTCGAGTTCAGAAATCAAGCTGGGTGCTACCTCGTATTCTAACAAACTATACCAACCACTTTGTTTTTTTTTTATGGTGTAAGCTAAACGTTTCAATCCCCAACGCTCTTTATGCCTGATTTGGGCATCATTATTTTTTAAAAAACTTTCGTATTCCCCTGCCACATCCTGATACTGAGCATCAGACAAAACCGGTGTGATTACTATCATGGTTTCATATACGTTTTCTAGCATAGATTCGATTTTTTACATGGATGGGACCATATTGGCTACAAAGCTATATCTTTATGTCGGATTTTCAAAAAACATGTTTAATTTTATATTCGGATCGAATCTCATCGATATCAGTTATGACTATTACTATTGTTTTTTTATCTTCATGTTTTGAATTCTAAATTAGAATGAGATTCCTTATATGCTTGTGATGTTTTACGCTCTTTTTGTAGGGTTGCAAATCATCTTCTCATAAGGCATCTTACTCGGAAAAAGCTTCGCATCATGCTTATCACCAAAAGGATATAAATATTCGCTATGCAAAGGGTTTCTTTTTTATAAAAATGCCTCGCAGGAAATCCACACAAAAGATCAAAATATTTATGTCTTATAGGGTAAACGTGCTTTTATTTATTTGATGGCACAAAGCTGTGTGATCACTGCTATGAGCATCTTGGTTTTTTAAAAAATGCTGGACTTACAAGACAGGATCGTTAGGATACGGATGAAGACCGTTATTATGATGATGCATTCAACGTAGTCCACCAAAGAGAATCGATCAAAAAGGTGAGTACAAATAATGTCTTGGACGTAGAAAATATCGTCACTCTAAGCCCTGGTGTAGTGATCAGATATAACACAATGTCAATTATTTGAAAGCTCATGAACAATTGGAACGAATGGGTATTCCGGTGATTTTAGTCGATGAGTATCTTTAAGAAGATTCATTAGGAAAATCCAAATGGATCAAATTCATTAGAACTTTTTTTGACCGGTAATCTAAAGCTGATATACTTTTTGCTTTAATTGAAAGAAATTAGCTAGAGGATCAGAAGTTGAATCAAGTTCAACTGGACTTACCTATAGTATTCACTGGTATCATGTACAATGAATTTTTGTAAATTTCTGATGGTAAAATCTTCGTAGATGGCTCTTTCTTTTGAAACGGTATATAAAAAATATCATTCAATTGATTTCTAGATCTATATCATCAATATAGAACAACGTGCTATATTTACTTCCAAAAACAGGAGTTATACACTTTTCAAAGCCTTTCAAATGCAAATGTCCTATTCGTCTATAAAACGGAAAAAATCTTCGGAATGCGAATGATTATTTCGAGAAGGATACAGTACGATGTGATAAATTCTTGAAAGATCTTATTAAAATTTTCCATCCTCACCTATTCCATTGATATAAGTTATACTACTATAAAAAATTGAAATGAATTTACTCCTTTTCGATGCAAAGCTCCTCTATAGGTATGAATCAAAATCCTTTTTGTGTCATCAAATCCTTCAAAGTCAAGACCAAAGCATCAATATCTTTTTTCTGATTAAATATACCAAAAGATATTCTCAAAGAAGTAGTATTTTCTACTTGTTCTGGATTGGATACCGCATCGATGACATAAGAGCTCTTACCCGAACCCGAATTACAAGCACTCCCTTGCGAGACGGCAATGCCTTTCAGATCCAACTCAAAACCGAGCAAGTCATCCTTGATGGGCAACGAAATATTTAATACCGTATAAATGCTCTGTGCCATATTATCTGAGAGTCCATTGAAAACAACATAAGGAAGGGCTTGCTTGAGCGACGAAATACAATATGATTTGAGCGCTTCTATCCGCTTTTTATCTTCTTCCAAATGAAGACAGGCCAAATCTAAAGCTTTGGCTAAACCTATGATCCCACTGGTATTCTCCGTGCCAGCACGCATACTCCGCTCTTGATATCCTCCGGTAAGGATCGACCTTAAGCCCATTGCCTTACGAATGAAGGCAAAACCTACTCCCGCTGGCCCGTGAAATTTATGAGCACTCGCAGAAGCAAAATGAAAAGGTAATTGAATCATATTCAATGGATAATGACCAACTGCTTGTACGGTATCCGAATGAAAATAAACGCTATATTTTTTACAAATCACCTCAATATTTTCTACATCCAAAAGATTGCCAATCTCGTTATTGGCATACATAAGAGTCACTAAGGTGGGAAGAGAGGTATTTTGTAATTTTTGATCCAAGTCTTCTAAATCGATCACTCCTTTTTCCTTCAGCCGGACCAATTCTACCATCACTCGCATACGATGGGACAGATCCAAAACCGTCTCCAAAACAGCCTTGTGCTCCAAGGGCGAAGTGACGATATGCCTAATTTTTAAATCTCGTACAGCAGATCGTAAGATGAGATTATTCGCCTCCGTACCTCCTGAGGTGAAAATAATTTCAGAGGGGAGTGCATTGAGTCGCCGTGCTACTGAGATCCTGGATTCCTCAATGAGTGCGCGTACTTCTCTCCCAAATTGATGTGGAGAAGATGGATTTCCAATAGACTTCTTCAAAGCACTCATCATCACTTCTACTACTTCATCCCTTATTGGAGTGGTAGCCGCATTATCTAAATATATTCGATCCATTCCTATATTTTTTTCAAGGAAGTAGGTTTATTTTTATCATTTTATTATTTTTGAGATTAGGTATAGATAAAAATACATTATAAATAGGTAGTGGATATAGTAGCCATTTGATGATCAAATTTCTTGAATTATTAAAAATAATACCTTTATCTCCTCTTCATCATGATCAACTCTTCATATTCTTCAATGTTTCCTCCCGACCGGGCTCATTAAAAAATAAGACTAAGACAGAATGCTTAAAAAAATCTACTTTAGACAAATTAGGTAAGGGTTTTTGATTGGAGAAATTTACCGCCAAAGGTTATTTCATTTCAAAGGATCATTTACCATCAAAAATCGATACTCCTTTACCGTACATACTCTTCTTCGGAGAAGACTTTAAAACTCATTTTCTTTTTTTTTTAAAAAAAAAACATTCCTAAAGGATTTACTTTTACCTACCCAACCAACATTGATACGCTCCCTCTTTCATGATTTTTTAATCAATAGCCAAGGAGAAAATATCCAGCATCGATAAAAGAAGTAAAATTGATATCATAAATTTTTTATGGAAAAAAATAGATTAAATCTATAAAAAACAGATGATTAGTCAATCTTTTTATACTCAAGAGGACGTGATATCCTTAGCACAGGCATTCCTGGGAAAATTTCTCTGTACTCAGATCGATGGGAAATATACTTGTGGGATGATCGTAGAGACCGAAGCCTATAAAGCCCCCGAAGACTATGGCTCTCATGCTTTTGATAATAAGAGGACCAACCGAACCGAAGCCATGTTTTACCAAGGAGGTACTGCATACGTCTATCTGATCTATGGGGTATACAAGCTCTTCAATATCGTAACCCATAAAAAAGATGTAGCCCATGCTATACTGATACGGGGCTTAGAACCGGTAGAAGGCATAGATATCATGTTGATGAGGCGTCAAATGGACCGGTTGAAAAGAAATCTTACTGCTGGACCGGGGCTACTCACTGAAGCCCTAGGCATAGAGCTACAACACAACAAAACTACACTTACCGGTGAGGTCATCTGGATAGAAGATCGAGGAATAATCATCCCCGAAAACCAAATCATCGCTTCACCGCGAGTAGGACTAAACATTACAGAACCTTACAAAAGCATTCCTTGGCGATTCCGTATCAAAGATAACCCATGGACCAGTCCAACTAAATGATGAACCTCCTCATGAGCATCTTCAAAAGAATTCCATCAAAATCTAAAAAAGTTCTGATCCTTTCAAAAAACCTCTCACTTTGATAGCTTATTCCCTAGCAAAAAAACTATCCCTCTCGCTTAGAGATTATTCAAAGGCCTCTTTAGTAGATTTATGGCAACATTTAGTTAATTTTACTCGAGCGGGGAAATATAGTTCTATCTCTTCGCCTAGCATCAGGTGGTTGACGAATTGGTAGTAGAGCAGATATTGAGGGCGCAACCAACTGCCGACGTAGGTAAATCCTTCGCTGTCTTTTGTAAGGAATACAATAAAGAGGTAAAACGAGGAATAGATAATAAAAAATATTTTTTCAATAAAGACAAAAATATTCTTCCCAATATAATCGATGAATTCAAGAAGACCATATTTGTTCAAAAAGAGAAAACACTTATCGATAAAAGCAATTTTATTATCTATACCATTTACAAATACAGCTACATCAACCCTTATACTATTCAATTTAATTTAAAAAATAATAATATTATTATTATAAAATATAATGATGGGATATTATATACCGTCCCTTATAGTATGATCTATATATCTGATAAAGTAAACACGCTTATCGATGAATTAATCCCAGGCTTAAATCCCATTCAGTAGTATTTATAATTAATTATTAAAAAATACACTTTCCATCTAGTATTTATTATAATAAAAAATCAATGAAGAAATTTCTTAATTAAAAATTAATGCAATTTCTAGAGAATAATAACTATTTATAAATAAAATATAATTTTATTAATCATATAATATAAGTAATAATAAATTCATTATATTATTACTATTAAAAATATATGTTATTTAACTGTAGAATATCTCTCATTAATAAACATAATTTCATTGATTTTTTTATTATATTTATTTTATTTTTAAGTAAAAATATAAAATAACAATCGAAATTTTGTGTTTATAATGTCAAATATTCTCTTAACAGCTCTACTGATTATAAAAGATTTTGATAATTATCTTTATTTTTTATATTTAATAAATATTTGTATTCTACCTATTATTATCCAAGTATTTTTCAACTTTGATTTTAATATTATCAATCATGTAGTAAATCTCCTTCTTTTATCGATTATCGTTAATAAGTTTTTTTATTAAAAATAATATGAATATATTACATTATTAATCATATAAAAAACAATCTATACAAGAACCAATTTAATTATTGCGGTAGGAAAAGCAATATTCGTCTATATGATAACCTATTTCAGACTAATACTAACCTGTGAAGAAACATTAGACAAAAACATCATATACAATTATCTATACATTTTTTTTTAAAAAGTATATTGATCTTTTTAAAACAATAATTAATATATATTCTTGAAAAATTATTTAAACCCATTTTGGATCTTTCCTTATTAAAACTCTCCGATACTAAAATGTCAATTTTGAGAATATTATCTCAAAAAGGACCAGGAACACTACAACATGCCCTTACAATAGCTAGTCTAACAGAAGAGGACGCTTTAGAAACAGGAGTAAATCCTTTATTGACAAAGATAGAAGCAATCTATCACGGCATTGAAAAAATAGAACATACTATATATTTCTCACAAAATCAACAAAATATGATTAACCCTCATGAAAACCTTACCCCAGAAGAAAGTGCTCAAACCGTTTTAAATCATGTCCCTTTAGGAATTAAATTACCCAAAGAATACCACTTACCTGATCGAGTCATCGACTTCATACGCACACATCACGGTGACACACTAGTATACTACTTTCATAAAAAATATAAAAAATAATATCCTAACAAAAAGGTAGATAAAGAAGTGTTCCGTTATGCAGGTCCCAAACCCTGTTTCCAAGGAAACAGCTATTGTCATGATATATGATGCTATAGAGGCTTCATCAAAAAGCATAAAAAAATCCTTCTAATAAGGATTTGGGAAGTCTCGTAGAGACTACGATAAACAAACAAAAGAAAGAAAATTAATTTTCAATTAAAAACTTACACTTAAAGAAATAAAAAGAATAAAAAACATACTCAATAAAAATTGATCATACTCCATTATACTAGAATAAAATACCCTGATTAAAATCTATTTATATATCAATTCACCAATTATATTCAAAAGTATTTATTCCTTCTCGATCTATACACAAGATAACTTGTTTATTAAAAAGATCTATTTACATTTGCAAACCTATTCTGCCCCTCATAGGAGAGTTGCCAGAGTGGTTAACGGAGCAGTTTGCTAAACTGTCGGCAGGAAACTGTCGCGTGGGTTCGAATCCCACACTCTCCGCATATAGACGGGATGTAGCGTAGTCCGGTCATCGCGCCTGGTTTGGGACCAGGAGGTCGCAGGTTCAAATCCTGCCATCCCGACAAGATCATTTGCATGGTCTTGATGAATAGGCCACGTAGCTCAGCTGGATAGAGCAACTGCCTTCTAAGCAGTCGGTCGCAGGTTCGAATCCTGCCGTGGTCACAGAGGTAAAATAGTAAAAATAAGTTATCTATATTCTGAATTCTACCTTTTTATTCCCTATTTATCTTCTATTTTTTGAGAAAGTTCTTAACTTTTTCAGAAAAAATTGTCCGAATGACAATCAGAATAACATTCTATAAATCAAACAGGGTAACTAAAAAAAGATTTCCAGTCAAAATCATTTGCGAACGCAAGGAAAAAAGAAAAGGAAAAATACTGGATTTTATACTGACGAAAGTCAGTGGGATCACCGTACTGATTTACCAATCCCTAATCATTCCCGAATACCAAGCCTTATATGAAGTAGCCTTCGAATGGGAAAATTCATAGCTGAGGTCATCACTAATCATTAGATTTTATAATCTAGGCTCCTTACCTTTTACTCATTTCTATAGATCATTGATGAATAGCTTTAAAATCAATAAAATGTCGACAAGCGTAAAAAAATAATTCTATTCATAATTATTTGAGCACTTTAGCTGATATTTATAACGAAAAGCTTTTTATAAAATTATCACTGATCTACGACCCTTTAGTAAGGGTCATGATCAAAATCGAAAAGAAACAGAATAAGTTCATAGAACCTGAAAAAATACGTCTGACATTTCAAACAATCCCACCAAAAGGAAAGGGAGAATTATTAGTTTTTTTTTTGATCTTCAGAATTATTCTTTACTGTAATTCTTATTTGGCGGGGTTGATCTGTTCAATATTAATAATATACATTATGATAAATATATCAAAATGAATAGGATAAAATTTCACTATTTTAATTATGAAACAAGTGAATATATTGGTAATGTAATTTATCCAGAGGCTAAAGAGATTTTGGATTATTATAAATACAAGAGCCATCCTTATCTTTTATCTATATTCAAGAGTAAAAACTATTCAACGTTCTTTAGGAATTACAACAGACAATTTCGAGAATAGTACAAAAAAAAATGGCGTCGAGAACTACGTTTCGAGCAAGACACCTCGGTATACTCATCATTAGAATGAGTAAGATTTTGAGGTTAAGGAATGATGTAGGTATGATCTTATAGGCCATACCTGTCAGAATACACATTCTATCTATAACGGAAAAGCTTCTTATAAAGAGAAATATAAATATTTATTAAAAATTATCCGTTTGATTACATAATAATATAACTTTCTTAAGAGATTTAGGGAACTTTTAGAAAACGTAAACAAATAGCGCTGAAAAACTCACTTGAATGATTTCAGCATCTGAAGAACCGGTCCAAAATGTTCGGTAGGACGATGATGAGTATGCTAATGATTCAGTTTGTCTGTACTTTGAAAATTTTTTCCAGCTTGATCTACACTTTTAGAATGATCTTGATCAGCCTGACTTCTGTTCTAGTATCTTTTCTTTGGTCTGGGGTACTTTGAGGAGTCTCTAGATGATTGATCTTCTCGGTAAGCTTGGTTTCTAGGTTAGCCACATCTTCTTTGGTGGACAGATATTTAATTTTATACTCGATCTGTGGGCTGGTATAGTATCATCCAAGTAATTCGTTAGGATTTTAGTCCCATTATTTCCTATCTTTTGGATAAGTATACGATATACATTTCCGTAATGAAGGTTTTGATCTTTGTAATGGGCATTGCTTCAGATTTGACTCTAAAGATGTACGGGATTTATTCTTGTATAATCCCCCAGTAAACGAAAGGTTTTCAATAAACACTATTACAAATTATTACTTTTCCTCTTTCTCTTATCTGATCATCTTTTTAGAGCTGTCTCTTATATTTTTCTCTATTTCAGGTGTTTTACTTTCTAAGTGAAATTATTCTAGGGTTTTCCCTGTTTTTTTCTCAACGATTGTTCTCAGTTCTTCCACTACTTTCTATTAGGTCTTTTTTTAATTTTTTTTGTCCATTTATCTGAAAATTTCTTATTATTTCTCGGTTTTTGTGATTCAGAATAGATTAGCTACTAATTCAGTAGCCCCATATATTCTATTAAATCTTTCGATTGGACTCCTCTTTGTTTAGCTAACTGAAAATTGTAGATATTATATAACCCTATATAACCCATATTATTGAATATTGTAAAATTCTCTACCCCAAATTCTTTAGGATTGAACATCGGTGATTTATTTTCCAATTTTATTTATTATTAAAATTATATCAATTTATTAATTATTATTAATTTATAATTTGAACTTTCTTATTTATTCTTTAAATTAGGTTTTTACTAAGATTATTTGTTCTTTTTTAGGATCAGCATTCATTACCGTCAAATAACAAGCAAATCGACTTAATTTGAAATCTTTTTCTTCATTAACATTTATATAACATCTTTCTTCTTTGAAATTATCAAAATGAGAAATGTTTAGGGTAATACATGCTTTTATAGTTCAATCAATGACTTTATTGAAGCCTTTCATTTCTTTATATCCTAACATTTTCATTAAAGTCAAACGGTCACCAAAAAAAATGATGCCATTTTCATTCTTGAATTCTTCAAAAATCAGAGAAGAATTATTATTTTTACTTATGAAGTCTGAGATGCCAACTTGTAATCTTAGATCCTTCTTTGGATTAACAAATATACGAATCTTTATACCTGAGATGATTCTTCAAAAGGATAGAAGGGAAAACAAACTTTTATGTAGGGATATAGATTGACTAGTGCTTGGTTTTGAATCCCCCCATCTATCAGATCAGTATAAGGAATTCTACTATCTTTCATCTTTATGCGCTTCAAGAATCTTCTAAAACCTATTCTGGGATATTAGATACACACATGATATCAAACTCTGTGGCTTCTTCAATGGTATCTACGGTAGTGATATAAGTTAGCCAATCAGGGTTGATTGAATTATCATTTGGTTTATATCCACTGATATGACACGATTCTCAGCAGTGATACCTTGTAAATCGTTATCTCCATTGAGTAGTACAACGAGTACCTTCCAAATCATTTTTAGCACCCCCTCCTGATACGACCTTGGTTAATTATGCATCTCTCTATCCCTCACTCCCTAACCCACAGCTTACATATAAACTCATCACTACATAGACCTCTTTACCATTTCTAACCAGACCCCGCATATAATCTTCTAATAAAGGATAAGTTATGAGATTGTTACGAGGAGCTTGCAGGATGATATTAGTCATCAAAAAGGTTAAAACGTTCACATCTTCACTTATTGTGCGCTCAGCTGAAGAGATGTTGTGATCTTTCTAAAATACTGAATTAGAGTAACTTTTCTTCGTGTGACGCTACCAGTCCAAGGAAAGGTATTATCTCTTCCGAGATTACTCTTTCTACTTACATTGCTCAATGATGAAGGCCCTACATACTAACTAAACCAATTTGGAGAAGATTTTTCTCTATTGTAAGACAGAATATAATAAGTCTTGTCCATCAAATAATTGAAATGAAATAATGAGCTACTCTAGGCATTACTTCAATTTCCCAGCAGTAGATTACTATTGTTTTCTCCTATATGCTTAGATAAGTCGGATCTTAAGCATGACCTCAAAAGAGCTAAAAAAACTTTACTATATAATAACAAGATCATCATCAATACACAAATAGATAAGCCTCTTTTTCAATTATCGAATTTTTTAATATTTAAGAGACTTAATATATTGATATAATAAATTTTCATATATTCCTTTGCAAAAGGTATGGAGATTTCTAAATCTAATTAATCTTTTTGATTGTAAGAAGAGATTTAAAGCCTTCTACAGAATTTTAGATAACTTTTTGTTTACAACTCCTGTAAGTGTAAGTGGTAGAATTGAAATGCTCAATTCCTTAGTAAATCAAAAATATGAAGATCTAAGGTAAAAAGATCGGGGTACTCTAACTAATAAATTCTTCATAATATTAATATTTACTAAGAAGAATCGTTAATTTAATATTTTATATATATATATATGATTTTGAATGATTAATTTTTTTAACTCTTCTTCTAATTCTATCTTTTTATCTAATTCTCTGTAAAAATATTTGAAATCTTCCTGGGAAAGGAAATCGTTTAATTTTTTATTTCTTTCATCGATAGCCAAACCTGTTTTTAGTAGGAGATTTTTTTTCTAGATAAATCATCTTCAGAAGAACGTACTTATTTTTTCTATACCCAGTTTGACTTGAAGCTCATCAAGTAATTCTTTATAAACTTCTATTATCTAATCCTTTGATGCGATAACTCATTCTAAGTTGGATTTTTTCTCCTCGATTTGTTTATTTTTGTCGGAAAGCATGCGTTCGCGGACTTCAGATTGCTTTTTCTGTAGTTGTATCGTCTTCTCTTTCTCTTCGCAAACAATGCAAGGAAGAGGTTTTATTTCTTGACTTTTTCCATACATCATCTGAAATTCCTCTAAACTCTCTTCCGAACCTCCTCCCCCTTCACAAGACGTAACATCTCGCCACAGCCTATTATTAGCCATTCGGGGTTGACTTCAGGATAATTAGATGATATATTATTAATTCATCGGGATTTATAGGTATTTCTTTATTCTTTCTTGTAAAATTACCATAATCTATGCCTTTTTTTTAAAAAAAAATATTTATTAATTTATTTATTTTCGGTTAATGATATTATTTTCTTTTATATTTAAAAATATATTATCTAGATTTATCTCTATGTTAATACTCATTCTAGTAATGATACTAAGAAAGAGGTAAATCACTTGAGATAAGAGGATAAAATGGAAACACAAAGATCAATAATACAAACACTAGTGAATTAAGTTGTTGAGGATATAAAAAACGTTGACTATTTTGAACTTAAGGACATCGAATATGCTATTGGTGATAAGTCCAAATATTGGAGTAAATATACTCAAGAAGATTGGGACAAAGGTAAGACCCATTTTACTGAAAATTCTTTTGGGGAAGGTCTCATCAAAACCAAATTCAAAAACTATAACATAGAAGATATACATCTCTCAATGTCCAGAACTTGAGTATGATGTGCCCCCCATATTGACATAAGAAGAGCACTAAGTAGTCAAGAAAAAATCACCAAAAAACACAATACAGATGAAATAGGACTTAGTAACCAGAGTAGAAGCGGTCCAGATGCTCGGGGTAACTCCTGACATTATAGACAATCTACAAATGGAGAGGTTTTTTAAATTCTGTACCATAATAGGACTCAAGACTTACTAGCGCCGCATTGAAAGTGGAGATATACAAAAAATAGCACCAAGCCCACCTAAAAAACAAGGTAAGAAGCTCCCTAGCAAAACTAAGAAAGAAACAAATGTATTAAAACCAAAAACCTGATGAAATCAGCAATACATAAAGATTTTTCGATCCAACTCACTAGAGAAGATCGTTGTATGAGTAAAGAAGCTACCCGGCGGGAGTTACAACACCTACAAAAGGAGAGGCGGTACATACTCAATAAGCTTAAGGTTATATAAAACAGCCATTGGTACACCATTCACAACTAAGCCGAGCAAAGAGAAAAATACCTACGGATTGCCCAAGAAACCTTCGATCAAATCAACGAAAAGATTGTTCACTTGAGTGCCTTCTCTGTCATAGCCCTAGAGTAAGAAAATCAAACTAAAGGACAGAAAATACTATCACCAAAGCCTCCTTTGCTATCAGACCATAAAGAGAGAGGAATCTGAACTAAAGAAAGTAAGATTATTCATATATGAGCAAAAATATACATCTTTATTAATTGATAATAATTTAGTTATACATATATAGTTATAATATTATGATGCTAACTCATAAACTAGTTTATGAAGACCAAAACCCGGTGAGTAAAGAAAAATTCCAGCAGATACGCCACAAAACATTAGAGATCAGTGTTAAAGAGAGTAAAGAAGCATTAGAAAAACTCCTTGATGGCATCAAAAGATTTGCAAGGTAGTATACCCTATAACTCCTAAAAAGAAATAAAATTAAAATAATATATATTAAGTATATTAATAAATCACATATAATATTTTAAGATTTATAAAATTGAACATACTGCCCAGGTTTTTATCTAGATCGGTACAGTTATATACCAAATCTGTGTCTATAAAAAAAACAACGATGAGGGTTTCAAAAAAGTTTCTCAAGAAAGAATCATAGAGCTCAATACCACCTAAGCCCTCGAAAAGCTAGAGCAATTCATCGAGGAAACCAAGCGTTGCAGCGGCTACAAGATTCTTTAAGAAGCGCTAATCAAAGAATCAAAACCTAAATAAATATGAAGACACTAGGCTATTTCAAATAGTATAGAAGGTAATATCATTTGCCTGAACAAATCCTAATTTGAAGATTAAAATACTCTAGGAGAGATCATTCATTTCAACCCTAAAAAAGTATTTTATATTGATACTATTACGATAGTATACAGTTGGTTCTCATCTTCTATAAGAAGCATTTCGAAGAGCTCAATAAATGCAAAGCTGGAAAGTGATTATCTAAATTTATCAAAAATCTTGAGGAAATGACCCATTTCAGAATAGCAGATCACCTTTGGGGTACACTGCATAAAAAAACAAAAAAACTCTAGAGCCAATTACACCCATTAAATAAGAAGAAATCATAAGGACCATACAATTCATCAATTTCACTCCTAAAAAATTAATAAAAAAGACAGGCGAATTGATCGACGAGAAAGTTAACCAATGTCTACATAATTTCAAGGTAAACAACAATGAGATAGTACCCTCCTTAGGAGAAGCGGTAAAATACTTAAAAAGCACCCTATACCGCTGGAGAGATAGTGATATATTTAATTATATATCAACTAGTTAAAGTAATAAGATATAAAAAAATCCGAGATCTCTCAGGTAAAAATTCAAAGGTAACAATAGCCAGTAAGTACAATATAGAAATCAGCGTCAAAGAGCCTAAAAAACAAAAATTAAAAACCTAAAACAATAGATAACTAATATTAAAAATATAAAAATTTTATCAAAGAAAGAAAATACACAAGAAAGTTTTCCAAGAATTCTTATCGGGTTAGCAACCCTAAGGAAAAGTTTCGATGAAGAAAAAGAACTTTCCCAGTTAGATCGAGAAGTAGAAATAATAAAATACAGAGAGTCAATTTTCTCAGATCGATCCAGCTTTAAATACTTCCAATACATAGTCCAGATGTTCAGCTGTTTGAATATGATTTCAACAAGTTACTAGGGCAACACACAAAACATCATGGTAGTCCTCAAGATCTCCCAGAAGTTACAACTGAGTCCGCTAGCCGTTATGAAAAAAAACATATCATACAAGGAAAGCCTTCATAGTCGAGTAGTTTTATTATAGGAATATTGAATTCAAGTAAAAGACTCAGCCTCCTTAAATTCGAAATAATAGGAAAAGAAAATACCAATGATTATGGCTGAAAATCTGTTCCGTAGAGTTCTCTACAGGCGAAGAGTTACAAGACAGTACAATTATCATAGAATATGGCCAAAACTGAAGGATGGTACAACAGGAGAGGCAGCAAGTGAAAGAGCACAAACGATGAATCATCCGAGACGATCAATACCTTCCAACAAAATATAGAATTCAAAAAACAAAACGACCAAAAGAACCAAAACGCTTATTTACATGTAAACTAAAATCCTGACCTAAGAAGAATGCGCCCAGAACCGACTGGGCAGGATCACCGCTTCAGAAGGCTGGAAGCTGATGAAAAGCGGGAGAAACAAAGATAAAATATTTAATCAAAACACCCTGACCTACATCCACGAAAAAATAACCGAGCTACTCACCGGAGAACCAGCTGTAGAAAAATTCTACAGCAAAGCCACTGAATGGGGCAAATCCCACGAGTCCCTAGCAGAAGTACTATTAAAGGAAAACTATACCCCTGATATAGAGTACCTCAATTTAAAAATTCCACAATACCAGCTACAACCACTATAATGGAGCCCCACCCGATGCGATGAGCCCAAGGGTATTTGATAAAATCAAATACCCTTGGGTCTCGAGATATTATATAAAAATCTCCTATCGTCTAACTAAATAATATTCAGAGTACTGGATAGAAAAAAACCGTTTCGAATACTACATCCAGACCCAACTCAACATGTTATATATAGGTAGGGAAAAGTGCTTTTTATCAGCTACAATTCACGAATGATCGAAACAATCCCAACACTTGCCCTGATCGAATGCCAAGCCTCTGAGTCCCTACAAAAAGATCTGAAAAGTAGACTTAAAAAAGCCGCTCAAATCATCGGTGACTTATTGAAAATACTCAAAACGAAAACTCCAATAATCTCTTTCAGCCCAGAAGAAATCACGTCAAGATTAATAAAAATACAATGATTATAAATTCCATAACAAAATTAATACTAAAGCCTGACCCCATATAAATCAGCAAATGGGGAATGCCATAAAAAAAACTCTTAGCAGATTCCAGAAACACAGATCTACCCTTGAATCCCTAACCCAATAAACCAGAAGGATAAAAATAATCACTATAGAAGACCTAGATACCATAAATCAAATCAGTACAATACGCAAGGAATTCAAAATTTAAAGGATTTTAATAGAAAAAAAACTGCTGAGTATCTACGAAAACCACTAAAAAAATTAAGCAAACACATATGCGCCAAAGAAAAAGAATTAGTTGATCAAATCCACTGGTTATTAAAGTTGATATAAAGAATAATCCAATTTAAAAAAACCAAAACAGTTCAATAAATACGCAACCTAGTCAAAGAATAAAACCCAACCTCATACCGACCACAGAAATTAAAATGAGACCCTACAAATTCACAGGCGAAAAAAAGAACCTTGGACCTATATTGAAAAAGAAGAATAACAAGCAAAAATCATGCAAGCAAAAACAATCCTATCAGCCATCATATTCACCGTGTCTATAGTCGTTTTGTTATGGGCTACCTAGCTAAATAAAAAAAACAAATGATCGATGAATAGAGACAAAATCAACAAAGCATGAAAAATCAACCCTTCAATTATCAAGACAATGCCATCATCTTCGAATCAGGCAACAGCAACGTTATGATCAACGCTACAGAAATGGCTAAGCCTTTCTGAAAATCCCCCAAAGACTTTTTGAAAAAAAAAGAATTCATTTAGTAATTTTTACTAATACATGATGATCAACGAAAAAATAAAAATTCTATCGATAATTATCAGCTAATTATAATCGAAAATGGAAGGAGTTCAGAATAAAGTATCTGATTTGATGAAGACGTATCCCTAGAGTTTTCCAGACGGCTAAAATCAACCTTTGCCCTAGGTGCAACGTCAAAATAAAAGAGCTATTAACCCAAGGATAGACCCCTATAGGTAATAATCAAGAAAAACTGTACTATTACAAGCCTTCGGTATCCTTCAAAAGCACGTAAACCCACAAAGTGAAGTATTAGAAAAACAAGCCCAGAAGGTAGCCCATTACGACCAAGTACTACAAAGCAATGGCACTTATACAGCCAATCAGATCGTCAAAGAACTCAGCATGAGCGGGGTGATTTTAAATAAACTATTACACTAAAAAAAAATCCAATGCAAGCAAAACTACGCTTGGCTGCTTTATTATGATTATCAAAACAAAGGCTACACCAAGACCAGAATCTAGACCTATACCGATGAAGAAGGTAAGATAGAAACCAGTATGATGATCGTTTGGACTAAAAGGGACAGAAAATTCATCAATGAGAAGATCAGAAAGATCAGCACCAAGCCTATGCAGCAGCTAAGAAAGAAGGAATAAAATATTCTAATGTAAAAGGATCATTCAAACAAACAAGGCATAGATTACTTTTTATTTAATGTAGATTTTTCTTCGACCATAAGGTTATAAAATCATGCGTGATTGTGCGGTGCCAATAGTATATCAGTGCTACTTTACCTGCTATGTAATATTTATCGAGAACAAAGGTATTACATTGGTTGGCATGAGAAATTGGTTTTGATATTTCTAATTAATTGACAAGGGTATTAGAGTTCGTCGCACAAGAAATCATCAAAAAGGCCATTCAAGTAGATTTTTTTGAGAAGACGTTGTTTGAAGAGCATCTTATCCTGAACTCTGCCAGTATTCAAAGAATATTTTTTGGGGGCTATCAAAAGGTAGAGATAAATGAAAATAGACAAAAAATACAAAATTATTGACGAAAAAAAAACAGGGTTTTTGTATACAATAACTCGAAAAATGTATACCAAAATGAACAAAATAAAATACCCCCTACTTTCAAAAACTCCAGAAGAAAAAAACCAGTAGCCATTCGAGGCTCTTGACAAGATTAAAATCAGGAGATATCACCTTCGAAGAATTTCCTGATCAAGTACGCATATGAGCTTCAGAAAAATGATTTCAAACATTTTTGTGAGTAATGAGATTTAAAACAATAGGAGCAAGGAACTTGGTAGGACAAAAGTGCCAAGCAACTATATGCAGGTTTAGGTAAATACATAAATAGTTTGATATATAGTAATAAAAAGATAAAAAACTAGATAAAAATAAATTTGATAGCAACAAATCTATTGTCGTAAGCTCTGATGAGCCTTCAAAAATTTCCAAGCTATGGACCCCGAAGATTAAGCAATCCATCTTAGGGGACTATATCGTAGATACTCATGTTATAGAAAAGGTATTAAAATTTTTCGGAAAGAATAAACCTCTCTACAAAAGGACCTTATGCCAGCTTTACCAAACCCTAAAAGAGATGTATTCACAAGAGGAAAGCATCGATCTACACACCTTGAACGAACTTTCGGAGAAAGGCAATAAACTATTTCAAATAGGTTTAGATTATTATCTAGTACATCTGATACAAAATATAGTATCCTGTCACATTTAAAATATCATTATCAGATCATACAACAGTATTATATCAAGCGCACTTACAGATGAATAGACTTTAAGTTGATCAAAGCATCCAAACAAGCAGATAAAGACTCCTTTGATCTCATAGAAGAAGCCTAAAAGTAGATAAACAAGCTTTCCAAATACCTCGAGTCTAAGTAAATTCATGATTATTTACCTAATAATCAGCTAAGTAATACGACGTGCTACAAAGTTGCAAGAAAGACATCAGAAAGAAATCCCTTCGAACATAGAAATGATCAACAAGAACATCTTCGGTTGGAAAAAATTCGATTTAATTATCCTAGCATCCCATCTCGGGATGAGTAAAACGGAATTAGCCATACAAAAGACCTGTTTTGCTGCTGGGCTAGGCTTTCCGGGTAGCTTTCTTTTTCCTAGATATGAGTAAAGAACAATTGGCCATGCGATTGATCTCTTATCAGAGCGATGTACCCTTACAAAAAATACGTAAGACAGGGATATAAGCAGTAAATATAAAACGCATATTCAATAAAATCAAGAATATCCCTCTTTATATCGACGATACCCCGATCTGGACCCAATACAATTAAGAATCAAAGATAAGAAACTGAAAAGTTGAAAAACATTCAAATAGTAATGGTAAATTACCTGAAATTAATGAGCACCAAATCCTCTAATATAAAATAAGAAATTTTGAGTATATCACACAATTTTAAAACATTAGCTAAAGAACTCAAGTTACTCATCATCCCATTTCACAACTCTCATGAGCATGAGAGAGCCGAGAAAGTTTCAAATATTCCATACTCTCAGAGTTGTTTAACTCAAGAAACATCGAGCAAAATGCCGACATCGTTCTGTTTCGTTACCGTCCCAAGTACTATGATATGCAAGAGTAGGACGAGAGATGTCAAAGTTAAAGTTGTATAAACCAAGCCGATTTCATGTGCAAAAAACACCACAACAGGAGGTTATTTTACAACCGTCTACGCTGTAAGCTTATCAGGAATGAAGTTTATGAACCTATCGGTATTCGATCTCATCGTCCCCACCTGACAAAGAGTGTAAGCTCTCTAGTACAAAAAGAGATGTAAGAAATCATAAATTCTTACTAAATCTCTAGAAATATACCTCTAAGATCTACAAAAATAAATCCTCTATCGTGTACAAAACATCGAAGAGCTAACATGCCTTCAGAATAGAAATGGACCAAGTACAAAGGATGCTCAAGCAGATACAAGAAGACCACTTTGATTATGAGTCGATAGAAAAAGAAAGTCATATGAATAAAAATTCATCTCCTTGATAAAATCGCACAAGAAGAAGAAAAAAAAAACTCAAAAAGTAGTCTCTATAGGTGGTATAGGAATCTAAAATCATAAAAAATAATCTACAGAAAAATCAATCCCAAAAACCTCTAGGAATAGCGAATAGCACAATGAATATAGAAAAAATAAATACAAATTAAATAAAAATATAATGTATATCATTATTTGGGAAGCAACAGAAAACTTCAGAGCCGTCATAGCCCCCTCTCAATAGTAAAGATTACATTCTGACTATATTCTTTCTCAAGTACCTCTCAGACCTGTCGAAGGAAAATGAATATTTGAATGAACGTTTCAAGTTCTCATATATCTACACCTTTAAATACCTTTTTGAGCAACCTCAAGCAAAAGACATCGGATCAAAGATCAACCAAGCCTTCAAAGTCTTCGAACAAGCCAACCAAGCCAAACTTATCGGAGTATCCTGCAACGTAGACTTCAATAACCAAACCCAGATAGGCCCTCATCACAGAACTCAACCGACGTTTGAAAAATTTCCTAGAAGATTTCAAGTGATTAGACCTATAAGGCTTCCATCTCAAAGTAGTGAGCTGATCGGTGATACTTACAAATTTATCATGGAATATTTCTCCAATGGAACAGGCAAGAAAGGCGAAGAGTTTTACACCACTTCAAAAGTCTACAGTCTATTATCTCAAGTAGTCAATCATCAGAATGACAACCGTATTTGCGATCCGGACTATGGTTTAGGGTCATTGTTGATCAAGGCAGCCCGTCAAGGTGGAAATAAAGACCTAATTCTTTACAATCAAGAACTCAATGGAAGCACTTGGTGAATGGAACGGATGAATATGTTTCTATACGAATAGCATCTAGCCATCATTCAATGGGGTGATACGCTCAACAATCCCTACTTTCTCGAAGATGACAAACTGATGAGATTCCAGATCATCGTAGTAAACCCACCCTTTTTACTCGACAAATGGGATGCAGAAAACACTTCTTCAGATTCCTTCAACTGTTATAATAAAGGTATACCACTAAAGAGTAAAGTAGATTATGCCTTCATTATCCATATCGTAGAAACCCTAGAAGAAGATATCGGGGGTGCTGCGGTAATTGTACCCCATAGCGTACTCTTCAGAGGTAAAAGCGATGGAAAGATTGCAGTTACTGATAGAAGAAAACCTACTTGAAACAATCATCGTTCTACTTATTGTCCTTTTTTTTTTTAAATACAAATATCTCAGTAGCCTTATTGATCTTCAACAAAGGCAAAGGGGCAATACTAATGTGCTCTTCATTGATGACAGCAGAGAATACCAAAACTGGAAAAATCAAAATCATCTCCGAAAGTAAGATATCGATCATGTCGTACGCATTTACAAAATTTTCAAAGCAGCTGAGTCCTTATATACTGATGAAAGTCGCATACTAGAGGATAAATACTCCTACCGCGCTACGCTGAAGGAGATGCGAGAGAATGGATTGCAACCTAAACATCCCTTACTACGGTCGACACCTTTAATGAGGAAGGGCCTGTAGACATCCGAGACACACAAAAGGAGATCAACCGTTTAAAAGATGAGATAGCTCAGTTAGATGGCAAACTAGCTCAATACATGAAAAAACTTAGATTTTGAAAACACTGTAAAAATGAGTATTGAGGACAATAAAACTACTTATAAATATACTTTTCTAGTCCAGATTGCAGAAAATGGGAGGTGAAAACAATTTCATCTATAGCATAAATTATTTTTGATGGGAGACCTGAGACTACAAATGATGATTACTGGGATGGAGATATCAACTCGTGTATCTCCAGAGAGATAACAGATTTAAATAGAGATAAATATTTAATAAAAATAAATACAAATATCAAAGATAATATTTTAAAAAGTTAATATTTAAATATCTTACCTATAAATTATTTACTATTATGTATTAGTACAATAAGTGGTAGAATGGCCATCAATATTGTTCCCATGGCTTTAAGTCAAAGAATTGAAGGGATTATTTCGAAAGGAGTGAGGTAGAATATCTTTATTATCATATGATTTTTGACAAAGCTTGACTGCTATGCCTTTCTAAAGGCAGATCTCGAACATCTTAAAATCCCCCCCCATCCCTCCCGATGATCGAACAACTTAAGATAATATGTTTGCTCAACATTTGGGGTAAAGTTTATTGCCAAGGTACAACACTAATTATAGGATTTAACAGGCGTAAAAAAGTCTTTAGATAAAAGCTCTTCAGAGGAAACAACAGTGCGGAGAAATAAGATTGAAAAATATCGAATATACGTATACAGGATTGATAGGGAAAAACAAAAAGACTTCGGAACAGGCAAACCCTGTATATCGTATAGATCGGTTTCTAATCATGACGTTATCTATAAGAGTCATTTCGATTATGTACGTATCGATGAAAGTGAAAGACAAAATAGAGTCAAATACGGAGATATTTTCTTTATATTTTCTTCTAAACGAAAAGACTGAGTAGGGATAGTAGGTATGTTATTAGATCATATGAAGGAGCTTTATCTTAACCGTTTTTTCTTGGCTTCAGGTTATACAATTTTAATGTATCGAATCTGGTCTTTGCTTACCATTATTTTAATGAGTGGGCTGTTCCAATCAAAAATTAGATCTCTTGCACAAGGGGCCATCATATGCTATATTTCAAAAAAGGAAATCATAAAATTGGATGTACCAGTTCCCTCAATGCAAGAACAAATTGAGATATCAAAAGTTTTGAATTTAGCCAGGAACGAAGCCTATTTTTTACCAAAAAAAATCTTACCACTTTTCAATAACAAGAAAAGGTCTGATGCAGAAATTACTAAACAGCCAATTAAGAGTAAAAGTAAATGAGTCATCAAAAAAACATCACAGGGAAAAATCATCCCTACATAACTATTGAACATAAATAAACACTAAAAGACACCTTTTTCAAGCTTTGGATCTATAGGGGATCAATAAGGACCAATAGCTACCAAATTCCATATCTTTTTTTAAGTCAAATATCATCTCAAAACAAGATGTCAAATGGTAAATCAACAGATCGTTCAATTGTTATGGGGTTGATATTAAAAAACTTAATAAAAAGGAATTTAGGTTTTCTATTAGAGTTAGCCAAGGAATTAAAAATAGAAATGAGAGATTCTTCCAAGCTACGTTACGACCTCGAATTTGTAGTTAAAATCAAACAAGGAGAAGAAAAATTCAAATCTGGTAAAGGAGTCAAAATAGCCTTGGTGGATTTATAGAAATAGAATATTCCTCTAATGCCTTAGCAGGCATTGAGTACTAGAAAAAGTCCTATCAAAAACAAGTAGAAGTAAAAATCACAAAGCTCATAAAGGCCATCATATTGAATCCATACAAAGGGGTAGGTAAGCCTCTCAGTGTTTAAAAGAAGACCTTTTTAGAGTGGTGGTCAAGATGGATCACAAGTGGAGATAGAATTACCTATAAAGTTCAAGGCAATTTACTCTAAATTTATTCATTAAAGAGGTATTGTAATTTTTAATTATATTAATTAAATATTTTAAAATCTATTTTTTACTAACAACCCAATGAATAACTTCCGGTAAATAGTATATTAATTATTATTGTATTATGTATAAAATTATTAATATTTACATAGATATCATATCCCCTGTGAACCCATTTTACTAATATCTCAGTCAATAGCAAGATTTACATATGGCCGTATGCGACTATTTGGATAGGGCTTATCCAAGACTGTTCTACTTTCATCCGCACACAACGAGGGCAAACGCAGCCCTTTTGATTGTTATCTGGCTAAACCGTATGTAGACTACGAAAAGGATTACCCAACCCTGATGTTACCCCCTACTAGGTGGGTATGGAGATACTGGCTTAGGAATAGGGCTAAAGATCTACATCAACAAGCTTACAACAAATCAACAGCGAACCCATTGGAGCGTTTGAGTCATTAAGAATGGAACCTAGAGGTATGTTATAACTTTGAGCAAGCTCGTTGAGCCATCGACGCCTACTTAAAATCCTAGAAAATATACCAGTGCCTAAAAGAAATAAAAACGCTCAAAAGTGAGGCAGAAAAAAGGTTTTATCTATGATAGATCAGAATCTTAAAATGATCAATAAGGATTATTTTTACCTCTCTGAGGTGTGTTTGTCCTGGTGGGTTTATCCTCAATGGTTTTCTAGAATGCTAAAAAAAATAGTAGTGATAAGTTTGTTTATCAAGCCATAAAAAAGGTATTCTTAAAATGTAAGAACATCATCACGCGCAAGACGGATCAGGAGGAGATCGTCCTCTCTAGGTCTTTTTATCTTAAAATATTACCACAACCTAGTGGAAACTTATAAGATACAACATGAGGTTAGTTCTTCCGAGCATCCCATACACATCGTCATCGATAAGGAAGGAGAAAAAATGATAGAGAACATTACAATAAGACTCATCACACTTACACCTTGAAGTAGTAGATATTTAAATTTTTATCTACTGATACTCCTGAGAAACTACGGGATGCTAGATGTAATACCTTATTTATTAATAAGGTAAATAATATACCTTATGAAGCCTTTCGAGAGCTTTCTATCAGGACTTCAGCAAAGGTGTATTTAGATTTTTAACCCTGCATGCAGATTTTTAGCACATACTGAATTAATGAATATAGAATAAGCCAATTTCATCAATTTAACTTATCATAACAATCAATACAAGGAGAAATACTTGATCTCTGAGAGCATCATTACCTCTATTGAATCCAATAGGAATAATAAAATGTGGAGGCGCATATCTATGGCTTGGTCGAAATCGGAATGTCGAAGGGGTCGTATTTCAAAAATGGACACAGATAGAGGGCATACCTGAGTAGGCTAACTGTTGGGTCACGGTCCTTGACATTTTGGCTATACAAATGATTCTACAGAGGTGGTAAGTCTGTGAAAATACGATGACACTTATATCCACCATCAACAGATATATCAAAAAGAGCTTTTAAACAAGGATATCGCTGATCTACTCAAATTGAAAGGTATAGGTCACAATAATTGAATTATTACCGACAGCTCTGAACCCAAAAGTATTGCAGAAATCAATTCATATGGTTTTTCACTCAAGGGAACAAGTAAAGGCCATAATAGTGTTACAATTTGGCATTTATCTAATGAATCAAAGGCCTTTCAAGGTGACTCAAAATAGTGTGGAATTCATTCGAGAACTCAGAAATTGTGTTTGGGGGATATCGACAAGAAAGATCGTCCATTGAATAGACCCATCGAGACATTCAATCACGGCATCGACGTCACTAGATACATCTTCGGTGGAAAGACTCAAAAATAGAGCTACGGAACAACTCAAATCTATTGAATGGGTATGAAAGCCATACAAAAGATGAGATTCAGAAAATATTTCAATCATCCTTAATATGAAATTATCAATTTATTATTAAAGTAGATTAAAACTACTTCGGTCTTGATTATCGGTGGTTTCTCTTTGAGAGAAAATACCTCCCAAAGAAGAAATTTTGGTTTTCTTACCTTATTCAAAAATAGTCGTCTTGATGGAAATAGATCATTCTAAAGGTCTATCAGCCATTGAAGAGCTCTTCTCGATATGTTTTCAAGTGGATACAAAATTCTTTAAATGGGTTCGGGGTTTTTAGTTTTTTCGCTCAAGTGAATATAATGTATATTATATATTATTTATTAAATTAATATAAATCAACTATATAATCCATCCGATTATAAAAAAAATAATCCGAAATAGATCGATTGAACCATCATGATATATTTGAACTGATTAACCACTTGGTCCAAGGAGATGTTTTGAGATAGGAACCAGTAGGGTAAGTGAACTATTGTTTAATCTTCAATGAATTGGTTTTGGAAAAGGACAAAACTCTATTTCAAATGAATTACACCAAATATTAAAATGAAGATCATAGAATATTTTCAAGAGCTCTGTCAGAAATGTTAAGTTAGCTTTATCTATGGTAACAGGCATTAGCAAAACCTCCAAGACCTATTCGAGGAAGCTGATGAACCAAAAAGAAGATATTTATTACTCTTACCCATCAGTTGCCAAGGCCTGGTAAATTCTTACGGAAGTATCGAATACTATAGGATTTATTATAAGATGCTCTATAGTATCATATCAAGCTTATTCTACCCAGAATATTAATACAAACAAAACCATCATTTAATCCCACTCTATAAAGAAGTTCAAGAGTCTGTAGGAGAATTCAACACTTATCACGGGCTGATCGTTTATAATCTTTAGTAAGAAGAAGTATTCAATTCCATTAATACAAATATATATGTACTTGTAAATTACAGTTAGTATTAAAAAAATTAACTTATTTTATAAGAATTGGAAATAAAATGTATTTATAAAAAAGTATAAAGATTTTTAAAACCCCTATCATCTCGTATTATAAACGGAAAAGTATCAAAGACACAGGTAAATTTCCCATAGGAATACAGCAAGAGATCAGCTATAGGGTGCGTGATAGGATCACCCTCTACACGGTACACTACTCCGAATACGTTGAGTGGGATCGAAGTCATGGAAAATATCCTTCATAAGAGAAGATCAAATCTTGGGTCAGAAGAAAACTGGGTTTAAGTAATGAAGGTCAAGTCAACTTAAGAGCTTACTTGATTGTCAGAAAAATCGTTCAAAAAGGCCTTAAGGCCCATAGAGAAAAAAACCACCTGGGAATGCTATCAGATTGAGGAGATCATTTTTTAGAAGAGAAAATAAAAATCATAGATGAAATTAGTTTATATGAATTAATATTAATTAAATACTTCTTTATGATAATGTTAAGATTAGAAAATCTAATTTAAAATAAAATATAATTAAATTATATTAATCAAAAACCTAAGTAAGAAAAACCCTTTCCGATTGGGACTACACCATGGATGAGAATTGGATCCTCTTCAAATACGGACAAGGGCTTCAAAAGAAAGAAATCTTGATCTACACCAGCGAAGAGCAGAGCAAAACTACTCCTATCGCTCATTTTGGTATCATGCCTGATGCTAAGGGGTACGTACGACTTTGACCTATCGGAAGCAGTCAAGGGATTCTTTAAGCAATTTCATTAAGACATTTCGTATAATCCTTATTATTACGGCCGGAAGTTTGTACTAGAAATCTGATTCGAAGGTGTTCCCATCTATTAAAATATCCATCTATTTGTGTGTGTTTTTTTATAACTCGAAGAGAAAGATCCTTGGCCAGAAGGGGCTGATTTATTTTACCTGTACCTGATCAAAAAGGAAAATATTTTCAAGGGATTTCCTAAATCTGTTGTTCTTTACAAAGAAGTTCAAATCAAGTGGATAGATAGAGAGATAAAATACATTTCAATAAGGAGGTGTTTTTCTTGGTTTGAGGATATGACTGATATTCATTCTTTTGGATGGTATATGGTAGATACTATAAAAGAGGGACGTCAAGAGCTAAATGCATTCTTCATCTGAAGTGACAGTAAAAAAAAAGTAAAGCGATAGCCGATTATCTCAATAGACTTCCTCAAGGAATGGCGGTGAGATCATCTCTACCCTTGATAAACCAAAGGGCAACAGACTTTTGAGATGCCTTACCGAGACATTCTATGATTGTAGTGCATCAAAGGATGTTTTTGCAATCGAAAAATTTAAAGAGTATTCGGTCTATGTCCTCGTCGGTAAAAAGGGCATAAGCGAAGGCCAAGGTCATGAATACTATCACGGAAGAATAGACAAAGACCCTGAGGGTTAGCTCAATTTAGATTTCTTCATAAAAGACGATTAAGTGGTATTAAATAAAATCACTCGTACACTAGACCTCATAAGTACTCAATTCCTATCCCTATAGGTCTCATTATTAATGATTTTATTAACTCATTCAATAAAATAAATAAATATATCTATAACATCAACAACTACGGTGCTAATATCAAGTTTAGATATGACAATGGCATCAAACTTGACTCTCCTATACTAGTGATCACCTTCACCTCGCTTGGTCTATCTCTCAGAATTCTAGTCGCATATAACAGACAAGCATGGATCACAATACAGACACATAGGTCAGAATGATCCTCCTGAAAACGAGGATTTTAAAAATCTCGTTATGTCTCCTTCTAAGGATTATCTACCTACCGATGAAAGTACAAAGGCTCCTGAAAGTAGAGTGATTTACCGTCATCCTAAAAGAGATCTTGAGTGGGAAGGTCTCTATCTTTCTCTGCCTCAACAAGGCAACCATTGGGAAGATGGAGAGTTCAAGGTTTCTGAAAATTGGCTTGGAAAGATTTTGAACTTCGTCATAATATCACATTAAGGACGTACCTTTTTATCTTTCTTCTTAGTAAAGAACGATTTGAGTACATTCGAAGCATATATAACCCACGATTTTTCTTCTACAGGGAAAAATTTAATATCAAGAAAGGATTTACACTGAAAAATAGATATTCTGGAATAAAATATACGAAGGATTATCTTGATGAACTTGATTTTAATGAGGATCTTTTCCAAGTACTATACTATAGAAATTATTACATAAAATATATTATTATTATTTCCTTAAAGTTAAATAAGAAAAATATGTAAGCCTCACCAACTACATTAAAAAATATCTGAATTGTTATATGTTTTTTTTTCAAGAGATCTGCAACTGGTTTATCTTGAACTTTCAAGTAAAAAAATGTAGTGGAATCTATCACTATGCAAGACCTCTTAGAAGTCAAATACGTCAAGGACTGGATCGGAAAGTATATCAGGGCGATCAGCCAAAAATACACTTTGAATAACTATAGCTGAAAAATCCTTATGAAATACTAAAAAGACGAGGACTATGCAAGCAAACAAGAGAGTTTGTCCTCAATGATGATGAAAACTTATCGAACGAGAAGGTAATCTTCGAGTCGCTCTTCGAAGCATCGGAAGATGACTAATTTCCTTGTATCTTCATATTTGAAATCAGGGAAAACAGTAATCCATCCAAACCTTTCGAAAAAAAGACCGAGAAAAGACTACTTCGAGTAGATAAGAGAAATAGCCTTAAGTACAGAAATAGACATACGAATAATAGTAATAGGCAATGGAGCAATACAGAAGTCCCTTTCTGATATTTGACGAGAAGCTTTCATTCCATGGCCGTATAGACAAGTATTACAATAAGCTACAGAAGTATTTTAATGACTTCAAAACGAACAAGGTATAAATTTTATTAAATGATATTTATATTATATATATATATATCAATTTATACTAAAATATATGAAGTGGTTGAAAGGATAATTCCATCTGAACAAAGTAGATGATTATATTTCAGATTAGCCGGTTAAATGTAAATTGATAAAAATAGATTAAGATTTGAATTAGTATTAATCATAGATTAAATATATTTTTATACGATAGGTTATAGTAAATATAATATTTTAATATTATATTTATTTTATTATCAATTAATAATTAAACTTTAGATGGTGATGTAATAAATAATGCATTGGATAAAAACACAACCCCTACCTTAAAAAGTCTTAAATATACGCCTCCTAAACCACCGAAAGGTTTTAATATTATCTTATAGATAACCTACGTTGGAATCTTCTACTGCTCTCATTATTGATAAAAGATCTAAGCTTTTCGGAAGCTACTGATTTCCGAGATCTAAACAAAAGTATCAGGAGAACTTCGAAAAAATTCGAGGTCAAGAGGACTTTAGTTATGGAAACTATATAAAGGCCTCTGAAGATAGGGAGTTCAAAATTTCTGAAAAATAGATGCTGTATTTTCAAAATCTAAATAAATTCTTAGATATTCATATTAGATAAAAATTAAATTTTAATGAAATAATACTTTTTTATCAATGCAAAAAAAATTCGATTAAAAAGGTCATTTTTTCTAGTTCAAACAGCACTATGAAAACGATAAGTTTAATTTAATAACTAATGTCGTAGTTTCCTTTAAACTCACCGCCTCAACAGTATCCCCTCATGATCAAAGCATACCAATAAGACGTATGATAAGAAGTAATTAAAACAAAATACTCAAAAAGCTAGCAAATATCAAGGGACTCATTAGTAATTAGATAGAGTATAAAAAGAGTAGTTTGGAAAGTCTTTATAAACAAGCCGGTAATATATAAACGATCGGAATACCCATGAAAAAGGTTGAATTATTCAAAATAAAGATCGACTTCCAAATGCTTTTAAAAGACACAACAGAGACCAAAAAGCAGCTTGAAACCCTCTAGCTAGCCAACACCGAGCTAAAGAAAAAAACGTAGGTCTAGCTCATGCCAAAGAAAGACAAGTCAAAACCTTCTTAGAAAACCAAGAATAAATCCAAAACCTAAAGAAATAATACAGGGTCCAGAGCCAATCCATAACTACTTACATAACCATCGAAGAGCGCAAGAAAAAATAAAAAAGTCACTCAACCGTACAAGAATTACGCGAGAAGACCCAATAGCTAATCAAAGTATGCAACATACTAGACACAAGCACCAAAGAAGGAGCAGACACAGCAGCAAAGGTCAAAGGACAAGTATCAACCTACGAAAAAAAAACAGGCTCAAGATCAGTAATTACACCAAGTCGATCAAAGGATTTTTTAACAAAAAAATATTTTTAATAATCTGAAAACCAAGATGACCCTTTTGCTCAGTCCTCTCAGAATAGCCTTTTCCCACCTTTCAGGCTAGATTAAATTCACATGGCAAGAGCTCATCAGTACAAAAAATCCACCGAGAGACTTACAAGGGGATTCAAGGCCTAGCTACAGCAACCACCAGCAAGCTCTCGTCCGACTTGAAACTCTATAAAATAAGTCATACCTCTAACAGGTATAGGATTGATCATCATAAAACTATACGCCTTAGTGGTGGGATTAAGCAAATCCAAAAAAGCTATAGACTGGTTTGAAAAAGCTGACCGGTTTGAAGGCAGCCTTCGAAGTTATCAAAAATCGATGCATCACCATAACCAAAGTATTGATAGAAGCTAGTGAAAAACCAGGAAAAGACTGGGAAGGATTCAAAAAACAACTCAAAGCCGGTTGAGACTTCATTAAAGGACGAATCTTCGACCGTTTCACAGTAGTTTTTAGAATAGTCTGAACAGTTTCAGCATAAACGTACTTAAGCTGCAAAAAGCCTGGATAGAGTCCACCAGCAATAGTAAATAAGCTGGGGAGATTCGGGAGATGGAAAAAGAAAATGCCAAGCCATCAGCAAGATACGATCATTCAACCAAGAAGTCATCGACATGCTAAGCAAAGTAAAAAAATAAATCAAATGCATCACAGAAGAGATCAAGGAAGAAAGTCGTCAAATCCCAACAATTTAAAAAGATACTCCAAGAGACCAACCTAGAACAGATCAAGCCATCAAGAAAGCTTGCCGTAAATCAAGAAAAAATATCAGTCCTACAACTCAAATTCAAAGACATATCAGTATCAGAAAAAGAACGCCTATCCAAGAGGAAGCAAAGACACGACTAAAACCCAAATTGAAGCAGCTCAAAAAACCATAGAAGCCACCATAAAGCGATAGAGACAGAACTAGGGATCTACAGACTAGAGAACGAGAACATTAATCAAACCTTAGAGGCCAAGGCATCGATCTAAAAAAGCCTATGAGAAATAACAAGACATCCTCAAGCAAAAGCATACCTCTAACAAGCTACTCAAAGAAGAATATCAGCTCAAGTAACTCAAGTTAGACAAAGATTATATACAAAAACTCTCTGAGCATACTATAGCCGGCGCCAACAAAGAGCCCAAACTATGGTAATCACAAAACTAAAGTCGCCTAGAAAAAAGCAAGACACTCATAACCGAATTGGTCAACTAAAAAGAAAAAAAATCCTCTACCAAAATAAACTTGAAATAAAAGAAAAGATGGATTACTAGGGCATTAAGACTACGAAATACAAAAACTCAAGCTCCATCAAGAGACAATCAGAGCCCGAACTAGCCTAAACGAAAAAGACCGTAAAGAGGAAGCAGTTCAAAAGAGAGCCCATTAGGAGAACCGATTTGAGATCCGACGCCTGAAAGGAGAAAGGCCCAATTCAGATTACGCCAAGAAGAGCTAGAGTACAGAAAAACAAGAAGAACTTACCACAGCCGAGTAATTAGGCCTCGACAAAGCCAAGATAGAAAAAAAATACACCTTGATGTCCGTTCAGATCGAACAAAGCAAACAACAAATTCGCTTGAGCATGGCCGCTAGATCCGCTGATCAACTCGCTAAACTCCTAGGTAAATAGACCACCTCAAGTAAAGCGGTAGCCATAGACCAAACACTGATCAATGCCTACCAAGCCGCCATAGTAGTCTACAACCCCCCTAGAAACCTTCTTCATAGCAGGGAAGACCCCTTGGTAGAAAAGATCGCCGCCGAAAGAGCACGTATCAATCCGAGAGGTATCCCTAAAAGTCCAACATAAATAGTATTTGACCTGAATCAAAGTCGATCAGCTCATACACAGTGGAATAGTCTGTACCCTATACGGATGGTTCTTGAAAAAGAAGTTAGAAAACCCTGAAGAATAATACCCTAAAAAACAATAGTATGAGATACCAAATACTGAAAGATAACATCAAGAAAGTCAAAACCTTCGCCAAAAATGGCATTCTTTCAAATTATTGGATTAGAGATATTGAAATCTGATAGGATGTACAGACAAAGCAATGAGAAATGTAAGACCTGTATTTGTTCAGCCATAGGAGAAGAGTATAAACTCAGTTATCATGCTGTATTTCAAATCATAAAAAGACTCTCTTCTTAGTGGTTTTTCTCCATGAAAAAAGAAAGAATATGAGCTCTAAAATTCATCTATAGACAAGACCAAGATTATGCCGAATCAGTATAATACGACAGTATTTAATTCATCAGCTAATCTATGTATACCCTCAGTAATCTTACGCATCCTTTGGTCTGATATGGGTACAAGTTTTTTGGTATACTGCCTAAATAAAATCGGGTTGATCCCTATGTACTTGGCAAAAGCAGTTTTGTTGATCACCTTATAATAATCGAAAAGTTGCTCTATATCTATGACATAATTTATGATACTCTTCTTCCATTCTAAAGTTTCCTTGCCTTCTTCCTCCAAGTAAGAAATGTATTCATTCAATAACTCCCGGAAGTTAGCCTTTATCTCCTCAATAGTGTCCCCTACTGTTGTTAAGCTATCTATTTCTTTAAAATAACCTGAAAATCCTGTACTTTTTTTTTCTATAATCGCTGTTAATTCCATTAGATACATTATTTTTTCAATTGAGCAAGCTTTAAAATGTTTTTCAACGTCCCTTTGGCTATTTATTTACCATGTCTAGGGGAAATGATAAGCACTTTTTTCTTCGAATGGTTATATTGATCATGATATACCCCATGCTTATATAAATACTATTCATCTTTTTTTAGCAACTTCAATAGCTCATTATAAATAGGCATTCTCAATAGATCTTTTCCCTACAAATATATAACAAATCTAATATATACACAATTAAAAGTCTCATTAAAAAATTATTTAATCGTCTCGAAGACTTAAATATTTATTTTTGAATCAACTTTTGTAGATCGATGCATTACAAATCCCAAGCCACAGACAACATGAGGCCTTTGAAGATAGACAAAGTCGTGGGTATCATTCGCAATGTAGTGATTCTATAAAAAGGCATCGATAAGAACAAAGGCTTTTTTACGCTTGATTTTTTGCATGCCTTGACCCAAGCAGGCAATGCTTAAGAACAAGAGATCAAATGTCGCTTTGGGTATCCTGTTTTGTGCAACCATTTTTTAGGCAACTTTCTGTGGTGCAATATAAATGCTTCGAAGTGTTTCGAGATACAGAAGGCAAAAAAAAGTCACAACCAACCTACACCTAGATCCCATTATAAAAAAAAAGATCAAGTCAATGGTAAGGTCATCATAATGTGTGGATTACATACTCAATATGGCTGAACACAATGCAGATATCTTTGACAATTAGATCGTATTCAATGCTCGAGTAGAAAAAGCCACCAAGTAACTCAGAAAGAAACAGATACAAGTAGAAGTATATCAATTGGAATACTTCATCGCCTCGGATGTGGTAGACATGCCCGAAGCTACCGAAATCCTATTCAAATCTAGTGATATCCTATCAGGCTATATAAAGGCTTATCTCGAAGAGCATCCTGAACTCTTTGAATTCCTTGAAAGACACCCAAGTTTGATAGAAGAATTCTTACATTGATACGAAAATTAACAAAATCATAAATATCAAACAAATTTTTTAAGAAAGCCAAAGAAATATTTCATCTGACCAAAGATTTCGATCTATCCTTAGCCGACGGTAGTGGTATGATCATTGTAGTGACCAAAGGTGAGTAGATCAAAGTAGGCGATGCGGTCAAAGAGATTAATGAAAACCCCTTGTATGATGGTCATTACCTACTGTCTAATGGTTGAGGGCTTAGCGTAGAAAAGGTTATGATTAAAACCATCAAAGAAGATCAAGAAACTATAGACCAAGCGCTCAAAGCATTGAAAGATCAACTCAATGAGTTTAAGTACAAAAGTCAATTTTATAGGGAAGAACTCGAAGAAGTTCTAGAAGGTATGATAGAAAAGTACCAAAAGATGGAAGAAAACCACCGAGTTTTAGCTAACTCACAGTATCAATGTACCTTCATCCATATTAATTTTAATACCTTCTAGCAGAAGGAGAACTTTACCATATTACCTTATCACAGCTGTAGATTAGGTAAACGCAATGATACGAACTTAATCAATAAGATCCATTACTCGGACAAGGGCTTGGGTAAGCAGATGAAAAATACCAAATCAAAATCTTTGATTTTTTCAATCCCAATCTGGAGATCATCCAAGGCTAGATAGATTTGGCTCAAAATTGGTAACATTACAAAAGATAGATCAAATTTTTCACTCTGGATAAACATTTCGTTTATCCACGTTCGCTCCTCGATTCGGTAGTCTTATAGCCAATATTGAAAACAAGATAGATATATACTATTCTTCAGTGATTAATCATGATTTTTAGAACATCACATACATCAAACATCAAGATTTCGAGGGTTATAAAAGTAAATATAAATTCATTAAATGAATTAAAATCTATCAGGTATATAAAGCTTAAAATCTAAGTTGATCATAAAATAATATTGGGATAAGTACAATCCCGAGGGCTTACTCAAGATCGATACGATTACCACTCAAATAAAGCCGATAAGTATCAATATTTTGAAAGCAGTGCGGTCAATTACATCCGCAAGGCCTTAAAAAAGTCCCCCTTAACTGATCGATTATATCAGCGGCAATCTGGTAATACCTCTGTGGAATACTCAGAGTAGTCAATGCGCTTTACAATACAGTTAGGGACAAAGACCCCGAAAAGATAGAAAGGCTGTTAAAGAATTTTTTATCGATTTCCATAAAGGGGTCAACCCCTTAGGGAATTGGGGGATCAAACAACATTCCTTAGGTGATGACGGTATGATTGATTAATAAAGTAGAACTATCTGCTTTTATCAACTTGGATAAAAGATGGCTAGCTGATGTCTTATATCAATATATTAACGATTCAAAAATATTCGATTTCAATCCCATTGTATGCGACGAGTTTTATTACTTTTTACTCTGAGGTTTCACAAATGAAAGGGTATTGATGCTATTGAAGGATTTTACTTACCAACAAGGGAATAATAGGGTATAGCTGATCGGATTGAAGCCAGTTTTGTCTCAATTCGCTTATGCACATTACCTCCTCAAATCCAATATCGTTGATACCTCCTTCGGCTTTATACAAAAGATGGACGACTTTTCCTTTCCAGTAAATTTCAGAAAAAAGACCAGCTTTACCACCACTACCGCAAGCAACAACGTGAACTCTTCGGGCACTTCAAAAAATACATGGATTAAACAAAGAACTATCCTGAGTGGTAAACCTGTAAAAAAAATATTCAAGTACACAAGAGAGAAACAGCTGATCGTTAATAATTATTAAATAAAACCACCTGTTCTAATTAAATTTCTAATAAAAAAAGTCTCATTAGGTTTTTGATCTCTAGCAGAAATTGTGGTTCTTTCAACCTGGGAGTTCTTACGTTGAAATGGATCGAGAAATACATCTTTTCCAACTGGAAATTAATCGAATGGATCACCATATTGATCGATCTAGATACCCTCTCAGATCTCTACAAATCCTTCAAAAAGAAAATCTTATCCTTCTTCAGGGTAAGAAGCCATCATCGAGAAATTCATCATTTATTCCTTAGCCCTGATCCTCTACCACATCTTGAAGAATTATACCCTATCAAGTGAGCATCCATAAGTATAGGACTTCTTTACCCGTTATGAGGTCATCGGCATCATACTGAGAGAATCGGTTTCAATCCTTGAAAACCTAGCCACTGTGACCAATCTGATTCTTCAATAACTAGTGAAAAAAACTCCACAAACTCAATGAGAAAAGAGGTATCAAATAAAAGTGAAAAAAAAACTTATATACCTCAAAACTAAAATAATATCCATACAAACAGACAGACACAAAACGGTCCAGAAGTAAAAAATATATGACGCTTTTAGCTTCTGATAAAACAAAGCTAAGAAATACATCCATTTGATGAGAAGTATTCATTACATCGTCTTACACTGTAACGCTACGAAAGAAGACAAAGACTTCAAAACCTCAGATATCGACCAATTGCATAAGGCCTTAGTTGGCAAGGTATCGGGTTACCATTACGTGATCATCCTTAAGGGTAATGATACAGAAAGGGGGTGTCCTGAAAGGTAAGTGGGCGCCCATGTCAAAGAGGGCCCCACAAAACGCATACAACCTAGATATAGTATAGGGCCCCGAGAGCCATCTACAGATATGAGAAGCGACCAAGTCAGTCTTAAGTTTTATCAAAGTGCCTATCACAATTACCCCAAAGGAGAAGTAAAACCCCTGTACCAAGCATTATGAACTCCAATCAGGCAAATCCATCGTCAAAGCTCAAATCAAAGACTATATCTTGATGAATTTTCGATGATCATTCCCCATGAAAAAGGAGGATAAGGTTTGATTTTTAAAGGCTTTGTATAGGTCTAAAAGGGTATCTAAAGTGATCAAGACGGTGATCCATCTGAGTAAATTCCCAATCGATAAAGATGTATTTCTTGATCCACTTCAACGTAAGGGCTCAAGGGTGGAAAAGATCACAATCTCTGGAAGGATCAAAAACGCAAGGAGATTTTTTATTTTATTAGTAATCCGGTTAGCATGATGATAGGGTTTTCTTCAGACCCTGTGATGTATATAGATTACTCTAATTGTTTTTAAACTATCAGGATATATCTGTTCTCTTAAATAACTTGCTAAATCTATTTATATGACCCACTTTTATCTTTTCAATACAAAAATATTAGTCGAGGATTCTTAAGTCAATGTGAAATGAAGTGCAATTTCATAGTTTCAGTTCTTTCTTCTTATAACCCATGGAAGAGGCCGATGCAAGGGATTATTTTTTATCTTTATAGCTGATAGAAAAGCGCCTAAATACTATGATCATTACTTCCATCTCCAGAGGGTATATAGCATCTTCTTAGAAAGGATGAAGACGGAAGTTGCCGAAGTCTTTATTATCTACGTCGAAGAAAAATACCCTATTGAGGTAAAAAGCAAGATAGAGAATAAATAGACTCATCTAGGTACAAAATGGAATTTATCCAGCATCAGGGACAGAATTAAAAGAAGACATAGCTCCAAGTCTAAAAACGAATTAATCAAATGGATGTTCGGTATCTTTATTACCCTTGTAGTGATAATCTTATAGCTACATACCATGATCATTTTATTCTTGACAGAATTGGCTAAATAAATCCCTGTCCATTCAAGGCCCATTTGAATTTAAGGAAGCATCTTCTTATAAAAAGATGAATTCGTGATAAAATTTAAAACAAAAATTCCCTTTCGAGAAAGCTTATTCAAAAAAATCTTCTCAAGGTGTGATATCTGTTTTAATCACCCCATCGCGCTGGTTGGAAAAGAGCTCATAAACCTACTCGATCTCTTTGAGTTTAAAGCGATGTGTGACCATAGAGTTCAGATCGATCCAACCTAAAATGACAAACCTCATCAAACAACGCATACGTTCCTCCCCCCCTCCCTGGTCAAAGCGAGATGATGATCTTCTTCTCAGCCAAACCAATACCAAAAGTTCCCAAAAGAATCTTTAGATCAGTAGAATACACGCCTAAACTCGAGATCATTCCTCCACCAGGAGGAAGCACTTGAAGTGCTTGTTCAAAGGTCGTCTGTGTGCCTAAAGCTTCGATGACTGCATCTACTCCACGGTTATCTATAAGCCTCATCAGTTCTTCGATAACATCTTTCTCTTTGAAGTTGATCATATATAAGCGCCCTATCTTTTTGAATAATTCAAGCCGTCCAGGAACTTCATCTATTGTGATAATCATTACAGCAACCTGAAACCTGTCCCTTGCGAAAAGACGATCACCGTATCGCCATACGGATATTATTCTCCTCAGCACCAGTAAAATCGGTAGACATGATATCTGGATATATAAAAAACTGTTTATCAGTTATATGATCAGAAATATGCACCAGATTGACCATCTTCTCATGCGCGAGAAGATATTCAGCCTAAAGCCCATCAAGAGTATTTCCAAAACATCACCCAACCAAGGCTTTATAACCATGTTTGTGGTGTTGTCCACATTGGGAACCACCTCCAGCCAAAGAAGCATGGTTATACCCACAAGACGTGATCTCATTTGAAATGAGATGTTGCCCTTCGTGATAACCCCTCACAGCCATACCAATTTTTTTGATAACACCAACAGGCTCATGACCTAATGGTTAATTCTTTTTCACAGGATATTCACATTGAGGATATGAACATCCGTACAGCAAATGATCGTTATGGTAAAGCGGATAAATGCATCCAAAGGGCCCACTTCGGGTATAGGTTTTTCGCTCAACATGATGAAGTCCTTCTCGATAAAAATTGCTACTTTCATCATTCTTATAATAAAATATGTTGATCAGTTCATCTATTAAACTTAATAAAAATTAAATTAATTAATGATTATAAAAACAATATACAAAAATAAACATATTAAAAAATAATTTACACAAAAAAGTGTTCAATTATTATCATATATAAAGAAGGGATTAAAAAGTTTAATTGGGTAAAAATAGTGCCTATTGTGTCAATAGGCATTATCCAAAAAGGAAAAATAGGCAAATCCTAGTGAAGAAAAATTGTTCGCAGCTACCTATGATTTTTCTAGGAATATCAATATAGCTTCGATAACAAATGAGGTATCTTATCACCAGTAGAAACCCGGACAGAAACCTCTCAAAACAGCTGAGAAACTGCTCAGGGATTTAGAAATCATGAGAATGAAATAAAGTCCACAAAGTCTTCCTAAAAACACATAGACAAAATCTATGCATCAAACAAGTGATAAAAATATTGTCCCATAGATCAATAAAAAACTATCAATCCTCCTAAAGCAGCGATCAAAACTGCTTCCGAGGCTAGATCCTTAGCGTTTTTTGCTAGGGGGTGAAAATCAAAGAGAGACCAAGTATACTACATTTTCTACAACTGTATTCATCAATTCAACACTACAGATCAAAGCAGTGACCACCAACTGCACCAACCACTCATAGCGATTGATATTAAAAATAAAACCCAAGACCAAGCTACCGAGAACACCTCTAAAATAAAACCATAGATTGTGTTCTTCACGAGAAAAATCCCTCAAACCGAATAGAGCATAGATAAAACTCCTCCATTTTTTACCAATAGAATATTTATAAGTATTCTTGATCAGGCTCATAGATTGGACGAAAAATCTTTTAACAAAATCTCTCTCAACTGGCGCATCCCCTCAGAAGTGGTCGTTGGAATGAAACGCAGGTTTTGTCCCCTCTTGCGTCATTAATTTTTACAAATCAACAAAAAAGATCGGATTTTCATATGAAATGTGCCCAAACAAGGAAGCAAGAGGATAAATCCGCATTGAGATACCAATGATCGAAAATACATCGACCTGGACATTGATCTCAATAAACTTGATCCATCATCGGAACAGTCTTGCCAAACTAAACAATATGTGGCCGTAGTTGGGGGCTCCATCATCAGCCAAATCACCAAACTGAAGGTCATCAGCCCAATCGTAAACCAAATTTTTATCGAATTCTCTTCATACCCAGAGCGATTCATCATGGAGATGAAAAATATATATCGAACCAGTACGTTCATGCAAGTCATAAACATTCTGATTGATGATAAAAACTTCAAAATCTTGTTTAAATGTTTTTAAATTATTATGTAAATTATTTGTTATAAACTAATTAAACCACTTACAACGTGTGTTGTAAAAATCGAGAACCAACCGAGGATTTTTTTATCAACCTTCGGGTGAATCCACCTCTATCACATCATACCCTTTCCAAAGCCCCCAGTATCCCTAAAAATCTTCACCCCATTCTCAGTACTGATACCAGCGTCAGATAAAATAACAATTTTTCTCATCACCATGAGTAATTCTTACCCAAACATTAGTAAGAATACTTTCATGATTTTCTTGTATCTTTTAAGAAATCAAAAAACAAAGCTACGTGAATTCTAAAGAAATCCATCGCTTATTCGACATCTTACCCTATCAGTTGGTAACCCATCCACTCGAGGATGCTTTAGTGACCAAGACCAATGGATATTGGGAAAATATTTCTACACAAAACTATATCGAATTGACTCATATCGTCAGCCGTGGCTTACTCCGACTCAACCTAAAGAAAGGAGACCACGTCATCATAATCTCCTCGACCAATCGTAGCGAATGGAATATCTTAGACATCGGGCTACAACAAGTCGGAGCCATCAGTGTACCGATCTATCCAACCAATTCGGATGAGGACAACCAATATATCTTCCAACAGACCAAAGCAATCTACTGCTTTGTATCAGATCAGACGCTTTATGAAAAGATTCAACCATTTAAAGATGAGATACTCTCTTTAAGGGAGATCTATTGCTTCGATACGGTACCAGGTGTACCGAATTGGAAAAACCTCTTAACACTCGGTCGGGACGAAAACCTTCAAAGAGAGCTCGAGCAGATTAAATCCTCTATACAGGCCAACGACATCGTTACATTGATTTATACCTCGGGCACTACAGGTACTCCTAAAGGTGTAATGCTCTCCCATCAAAATATTCTGAGCAACATCTATGCATCTTCAGAAAGACTGTCCGGCACAAGCATAAGAAGGGCCTTGAGCTTTCTACCCTGCTGTCATATTTTCGAAAGGATGATCCTCTACTTCTATCAATATCATGGGATTTCAATCTATTTCTCCGAAAGCCTAGAGAGTATTGAGGAAAATGCTCGAGAGATTCAACCTCACATCATGACCGCTGTACCCCGCCTACTCGAAAAGATTTATACTGAAGGTACTAAAGGAACCTGGCTAAAAAGAAACCTATTCAGATGGTCTATCAAGCTCGCCGAACGATACGAACCCTATCAAAAAACTAATCTCCAACACCGATTAGCCGACCTATTGATCTTCAAAAGATACTATCAAGCACTCGGTGGAAAGATTCAGGCTATCATATTGGGAAGTGCTGCCCTTTCACCACAACTCAATCGATTTTTTCACGCTATTGGCCTACCGATCATCGAAGGTTATGGCCTGACCGAAACTGCTCCAGTAATTGCTGTAAACGGCTTGCGACCAGCCGATCTAAAGGTAGGCACCGTGGGTAAACCGATCAAAGGTATCAAACTGAAGATCGCTAAAGATGGCGAGATCTGTATCAAAGGGCCTAATGTCATGAAAGGCTATTTCAAAAATCCTGAGAGGACAGCTAAATCATTTGACCCCGAAGGCTATTTCCTCACCGGCGATATCGGTGCTTTAAAAAACGGCTTTCTCAGCATCACGGATCGCAAAAAAGAAATATTTAAAACATCTGGTGGCAAATACATCGCTCCACAGATCTTAGAAAATCTATTCAAAAAATCACACTTCATCGAGCAAATCATGGTCGTTGGTGAGGGTGAAAAAATGCCTTGCGCTTTGATACAACCTGATTTTTCCTTTTTACGGGATTGGATGGAACGAAAAGGTCTTTCAGTCCCTCAAAGTGATAAGAAACTCATCTTACAAGTCGAAATCATCGAGCGGATTAGCCAAGAGATCGAAACACACAACCAAACACTTGGACAGTGGGAACGAATCAAAAAATTTGCCCTTACTCCAGAGATATGGAGCATACAAAGCGGACATTTGACACCTACTTTGAAACTACGACGGAAGATCATTCAAAAGAAATATTATGCACTCTATGAGGAGATGTACGGAAAAAAATGACCGCTCAATTTCAGCGGATGTGTAGAAATTTCTCGGCCAGCTTAACCATGGCCGGATCGCCTGAACACTTCTCTGGCACATCCGAAAGTTTAACCACAGGTGTCCATTGCTCCCTTTCAGGTAAAGCTTCGACCATCTTAACAACGATATTCATCACTGGAAGCCCCACATCATTCGTGAAATTGGTACCAATACCGAAAGACATACCGATCTTACCCCGGCAAAAAGCCGCAATACGAGCTACCTTATCCGGATTTAGACTATCAGAAAAAATAATCGTCTTACTCAACGGATCGATCTTAAAACATTGATAATGTTGTATCGCCACCTGAGCAAAAGCAATAGGATCACCACTATCATGACGTATCCCATCGAAGAGCTTAGCAAATTTTTTATCAAAACTCTCAAAAAAAACAAGCGTAGTATAGGTATCAGAGAGAGCAATACCCAGATCGCCACGGTAGACCTCAGTCCAATGTTCTAGTGCCAAGCGATTGGCCATCTTAAAACCATACTTGGCCCCATGAAACATAAACCACTCATGAGCATGAGTGCCAATAGGTTTTACATCAAAATAATGGGCCAAATGGATATTACTACTCCCGATAAAACAATCTTTTCCCTCCTCTTTCAAAGTTTTCAGCACCAATTGATGTACTTCGTAAGAATACCTACGACGCGTACCGAATTCAGCTATAGGGACTTTCATAGCCTTATACCTATAAATCTTCTCTTGAGTGATGGCTACTACTTCAGCATCTGAGAGACGCTGGGCATCCGTCAATCTATAATACAATTCAGAGATCACCGCCATTAATGGTACTTCCCAAAGGATCGTACGATACCAAAGGCCCTCAATAAATACCTTAAGGTCCTCTCCTTTTTGAACAATCTTCACCTCAGCAGGGTCATAACGATAACCTCTCAAAAAATCCAAATAGGTCGGATCGAGATAAGGGCAATGTTCCTCTAAATAATGTTGCTCTTCGGTCGTAAGTTTCAATTGTACCATCGTATCGAGGATAGTTCTAAGCATTTCGCTAAACCCCTTTGGAAAAGCATGTCCCCCACGATTGATAAACTCATAACGAGCACAGGCGTAAGGGAAAAGCTTTACCACCGCATTCTGCATAGTGAATTTATAAAAATCATTATCGAGCAAGGATGTCAGAAATGGAGATCTTAGCATAGGGATCAAAATTTTTCCAATTCAAACGGTAAAGATGTAGCATTTTTCCCTTGGATAAGCTATTGACGGATTCGATTAGACCTTTAAATAAAATACATCACTAAAATATTATACTATTATTTATATATATTATAAATTATAATAATTTTAACGTAATTATACCATAGCAAAAATCAATGTCCAGAGGATTAATATTATTGAACGATTGCTTCAGTCATTTAAATGTAGTAAACCTAAACTAATTTATGAAAAAAAAACAGATGAATCAAAAATCAATCCTTAGGAACTCTCACCACCCCCCCCCATCACAATAAATAAGGTGAATATACAAAATTATCCTGAATAGTTCTCAGTTATTTCCAATAATATTGAAGAAGAGATCAAAGAGGTACTATCTAAAGAGATAAGATATTTCTTATAGAACCCGCCCCAAAATCGAATCGATCATTTCCAAAAATTCCTAAAAATGAACTCACTTACATAGATATAAATAAACGAGGGAAACACAAAATGAAAATATTTACGAAGAAATGAAAAATCAAAATAATGAAAATCCTTTCTTCAGAGGAACTATTTTGATCGACGTTTTTGAGTAGTTAAACGTTCATTTTCTTTCAGAATGATTTTACGGAGTCGGATATTGTCTGGGGTGACCTCAACGTATTCATCCGATTGGATGTACTCGAGTGCTTCCTCAAGAGAAAAACGAACCGGAGGAGTAATCTTAGCTGCATCATCTTTAGAAGTAGTACGAAAATTAGTAAGTTGCTTACCCTCAATGATATTTACTGTAAGATCATTTTCTCTAGAATGTTCACCAACGATCATACCTTTATAAACCGATTCACCTGGAGCAATAAAAAATTTACCACGATCTTGCAATTTATCGATGCGATAAGCCGTGGTTACACCTTTATCCATCGAGATCAACACACCAAGCGATCGGGTAGGGATCTCGCCTTTCCAGGGTTCATAAGCATCAAAACGATGAGAAATAACCGCCTCACCAGCTGAAGCAGTCAAGAGATGTGTTCTCAATCCAATCATCCCACGAGCAGGAATGCGAAACCCGAGATGTTGGAGGTCTCCTTTGGTTTCCATAGTGAGCAACTCACCTTTGCGCAAGGTGACCAATTCGATAATCTTTCCCGAATAGGCCTCAGGCAGATCAATGGTAAGGATCTCTATAGGCTCATGTTTACGCCCTTCGATTTCTTTTAAAATCACTCGAGGCTGTCCAACCTGAAGCTCATAGCCTTCGCGACGCATCTCCTCAATCAAGATCGATAGGTGAAGTACCCCACGACCGTAGACGAGAAAATCCTCAGGTGAATCGGTAGATTCAACTCTCAGAGCAAGGTTTTTTTCAGTTTCTTTCATTAAACGATTCTGTAGATGGCCCGAGGTTAAAAACTTGCCCTCCTTCCCATAAAAGGGAGAATTGTTGATCGTAAAAAGCATATTCATAGTAGGTTCATCTACCTGAATATGAGGCAAAACCTCAGGTTGCTCCGCATCGGCAATAGTATCCCCAATGTTAAATGTCTCAAGACCAACCACAGCACAAATGTCTCCACAAGAAACCTGTTGCACTTTGACCTTACCCAATCCATCGAAAGTATAAAGCTCTTTGATCCGTGACCGATTGAGTCTTCCTGATCGATCGATCAAAGCTACAGACATGTTTTCTCGGATCAACCCACGCACAACACGCCCGACAGCGATACGTCCAACAAAGGAATTGTAATCAAGTGAAGTGATTTGCAATTGTAATGCACCCGGATTCACTTCAGGTGCGGGGATACACTCAAGAATCACATCCAAAAGAGTGGTCATATTTTGAGTAGGTTGTTTCCAATCGGTACTCATCCATCCTTGTTTGGAAGAACCATATAGCACAGGGAAATCAATTTGCTCTTCAGTAGCATCTAAGTGAAAGAAAAGTTCAAAAACCTGTTCATAGACAAGTTCCGGTTGACAATTCTCCTTATCAATTTTATTGATGACCACAATAGGTTTTAGGCCTAAAGCAAGCGCCTTTTGAGTAACAAAACGGGTTTGTGGCATAGGCCCCTCGAAAGCATCAACGAGCAATAGAACACCATCAGCCATTTTCAGCACGCGCTCAACCTCTCCCCCAAAATCAGCATGGCCAGGGGTATCGATGATGTTGATCTTCGTACCCTTGTAATTGACAGCCACATTTTTCGATACAATAGTAATACCACGTTCGCGCTCGAGATCATTATTATCAAGAATCAGCTCTCCAACAACTTGATGTTCTTGGAAAAGTTCACAGGTATGTAAAATTTTATCCACTAAAGTGGTCTTACCATGGTCTACGTGAGCGATGATCGCTACATTACGAAGCTGCTTGGTCTGCATAAAAGCTTGTGATCAGGATATAAAAAGCCTGCAAATTTAATAAATTTAAGTAAACCATTGAAATAACTCAGTCCATAAAAAACAAGGAGACCAAGAAAAAATTTCACTTATCTTGTCCGATAAGACGGGACAATACTCGTCATTCTGAACAAACAACACCCATTGTAATAGTAAAAAAATAATTCAAATTAAATAAATAACTTAAAATATAGGAGAGAAAGTGTTTATAAAGTATAATAAAAATCAATAATTTAATAATAATTAATTTATAATCATTTTTAAAAATGATTATATCACTAAAAATCTTATATTTAATGAGTATATTCTTTAAATAATAAAAAAATATTTGAATAACGTATAATTATTAATATATAATAAAATTGTTTTTTTATAAAATTAATGTCATATTAGATAAGTTAACCAATCAAAATCATAAAACATATAAACTATAAATGAATATGAAAAAATAAGTTTACTATTTCTCTTTATCTTCCTCTGGATCGTTTTGGGTCAAGGTAAACTAAATAACTTACAAGGGAAAAGTGAGGATCACCCCTCCTTCTAAAAAACCTCTCGCAATACTAGATATCAATGAAAAAATACGTGTACAAGACATCAAACAAATTACCGAGTTTAATCCCAATAAACACTACATCCTAAGAGCCCAAAAAACAGGAACCCCCTTGTGAAAAGTTTTGATATAGATCTTAATCTATCCATCCCATAACCCGCAAACTGTAATAAAGAAAGCTGTAAAAACGGAACAGAACTAACTGGCATTACTACTGCCTATGCTAATGGCGACAATCAAAAAACAAGATCTGTTGGGGGAGACTATCATATGATATAACAAAGATCAAAAACAAAGACAGAAGCAAAAGATTCTGAATAGAAAACGATTTGTGATCTATATTTTTATTAAATAAAGATTAATATTAATGGGAGAAAAATAACGATAGGGGATAATTCTAAAATACTAAAAAATACAATCAACAAGTAATTATTTCTACTCCTCGTCAAGGAAATCCTTGGGATGGGAAACGGATAGATGGAAACTTCCCTAATAAGAATTAGCTCTTCAAAAATGATTCAAAATTTTGGAAAGCAACCAACTATAAAAACAATCCCTGCTACCATAAGATGATGGATACTCACACCTGAAAAATTTACAGACCTAGATGAGACCAACAAGAATAGACTATTGTTAAGCGAATGGGTTTATTATGTCAGAACAGATATGAATAAAGTTTTCTATTCTATGAATGATATAGAGGGATGATATGATTGATAATACCCTCCCAATATCTCCCAAACTCATCCACTGTATCAAAATCCGCTAAAAATATAATCCCATGATAAATAAATATTTATTTTCACATCACAATCATATACAAAAATAAAATGTTAATATGAAAAACTATACCTATTGATCATTTTCACACTGATAAGCCTTAGTACTTCAGAACAGAACAACCAAAAAAAAGCCATCTATGCATCAATAGCAAAAATCCTCAAACAACGCTTAATATCAATGGAATCATGAGAATACAAAAAGCAAACCAATCCAAACTCTTAGACAATGTAGTGATAAATGACGAAGATGGTTTCTTATATAGAACTCTTACTAAAAATCTAACTGACCAGTTTTGGTCTCTAAAATCTATCAACTGTATTCAAGAGAATTGTAATGACACAGAACTAACCGGAATTGCTACCACCTATTCTAATGCTGATAATCCTGAAAAAAAATATTAGGATGATTTACAGTATGGAATAATAAAAATCATAAAAAAAAATGGAAGTGAAACAATCTGGCTATACCGTAATCTATGAGGCATCTCTTAATCATACAATGCATAGACCAATACAGAGTCATCTTCCATCGGATGACGATTCCAATGGAGAGATTTCAGTGAGGGACATCAATGTAAAAAAAACTGAAAAATACGATTAACAAACTAATACTCCTGATTCTCGTCAAGGAAACCCTTTGGACAGGAAATGAATAAGTAGAGGATTTTCTAAAAATAATTTACTCTTCAAGGACTACACAAGCCTTTGGAACCCATCAGAGTATAAAAACAATTCCTATCCCATAGGATGGCGTGTACCCAAACCTGAAGAATTCAAAAACTTAACAGAGACCAATAAGGATCAAGAACTACGTATAACCCTTAATAAAGACCAGGTCACAACAGAAACTAACAAAGTTTTCTCTCATCTTAATGAGATAGAGAGTGCTCTGATTGATTGTACTCTCAAAATATCCTCCAGACTCATCCGCTATATCAAAACCCAATAGATATAAAATCTAGTACATCCATAATAAAAATTTACTAATATAATATTAAAAACTATTAATATTAAATAAAAATCACCGATTAAAAATTATACCTACTGACCATTCTAATACTGATAAACCTTAGTGCCTCAGGAGAAATCGAACAAAAAGAGGGTTATATAAGCATCAACACCAAAGATCCTCACAAAATACTTGATGTCAACGGAAACTTTAAAGTACTAAAACTAACCAACAAAGCCACAAACAAGGTGATAGTGATCGATACTTACTGGAAAACTATGGAAAATCTCTATGGAGAATTAATAAATGAACTTATATTAATAAACAATCCGCAACCTAAACGCTGCTCTAGCGTCAAAACAAACTGTAAGCAGAACGATCTAAGAGACCGTTCCATTGCTATTCCTAAAAAAGGAAAAACAATCTACTGAAACGAATTACAATACAAAATGATAAGAATCATAAACATAAAATATAAATTTAGCTACAGACTCTGACTAAACCATAATCTAGGATCCATTAAATAAGAATGTGAAGTATAAATCCAATTTTTACTCACTACCAATTGGTTCCATTATATTAATGAATATAATCACAATAAACCATAGAAAATAAGCATATAGTGCCAACCTTTTTGAGAGAAAAACTTAGGATGGACAACAAATCACTGGGAAATTTAGTAATAGAAATTGGCTCTCAAAAGATGTTCCAAATCTTTGGAACAATCCCAACTTTAAAAACAACTCCTGTCCTGAAGAATGCCGCGTACCTAAACCTGAAAAATTCAACCATATAATACAAAAAGACCGTCTAAAACTAGAGTTCACTAGTAATTCTATTTACGCCACAACAAATATGAAGAAGATTTTTATCATCAAGGCGATGATAGTAACGGTACGATATACAATCCATTCGACCCCATAACCCATAGATTCATCCGCTGTATCAAAGACCAACGATAAAACCTCTAATCAAAAAATACAACATTTTAATTTACATCATACAAAACGGAATTCAAAATAATATAATTTAACAAAAAAAATGAATTTATATATTTTTTAAATACTAGTTTAGTATTCAAATCAATATTAAAAAAATATTTATTTATTAATTTAATGATTATGTTATTTTATAATTAAAAATTATATAAATTTACCTATATGAATAATAAAATAATATCCTATATAATATAAAAAATAATCCTACTATTTCTCCTCGCTCCTATATGTCACGTCTCCTAGGAACAAAGAGTATCAAATGAAAATCACAACAGAAAAATGAGTATCAACTTTCCTCTTAATGAAAAATCCACTACAACATTCGATGTAAATGAAAGTATACGCATATCGAAAGTACCCCCTTCCAAAGGGAAATCATTTCAATGAATATCAAATAGTTAGAATTAATAAAGATAAAAACATAAAAAACAGATTCGACAATATAATTATTGAACAATGTACATAATCTCTATATTTCAAACATTTTTACAACATCCGCAAAGCAAATAATATAGTACCTATCCGTTATTTAACATTCTAATCAAATAAAAAAGAAAATGATGAAAAGACTATCACTACCCACTCTCACAGCCATAAATTCAATAGCACTAGGACAATCGAGCAATGTAGGGATCAATAATATGTCATCTAAAGAAACACTCGAGATCAACGATATATTCAGAATCTGAGATATAACACCTTCTAAAGCTACCGATGATCTAGTAGTCGATCGACGCGGATGGCAAATTATGGAGAATCTCTATCAAATATCTAAAATTATCATCATCAAATTCTGATAAGATACGTTATACTAGCAAAGAAACTAAATATCCATATAGATTCAAAGCTAATTGAAAAAGAGTTTTTTAACAGGGGAATATATAAATAATTCTTAATAATATTAATCAATATACTGTGCTGGACTCGAATATAAAATAATAGAGGTCAATCACAAAAATTGTTCCAAAAGACTCTGGCTAGATCACAATTTAGGAGCCATTCAATAAGACTAAAGAATAAGAAGACTACGGCGATAAATATCAATGGAGGCATTTTGGCGAGGGGGGGGGTAATGTGCACAAGCCCAAACATACACCACACCAAGCAAACCCACCAGTTCAGATACCGATCCCAGGATACACCATGGTATGAGAAAATCATAGGGACACCTCTCAGCGATTCAAACGATCGAGAGTGGTTAAAAAATCAAGTAACAATAGTCTATGGAAAAAAACAAAGTACAAAAACAACCCCTATTCTACTGACAGTAGAATAACTACATTCCAACTAATGGATGGAATACATCGAAGACTGAAAGAAAGCTTGGGATAACAAATTTCATATCGCAAAAAAAACATATAAGGAAAATAATGATAACCTATTAGGATTCTAATAGTCAAGCTGTTTGTTAAAGAACACGGCTCTTCCATGGCCCTACCTTCGTCATCTACTCCTGTAATGACCAGCGGAATCCCCCCCCTCCTTAATCTAAAATATTCGGCGATCAAAATAAAGACTCTAATTTTTATATCCGTTGCATCAACGATCAACCATAAGACTCTATCCTAAACAAAAAATCCTGAAACGCAACCGCTGATTCATAATCTAAACAACTAAACCACAGGGATATACCCTTTCAATTTCGCTAAAGCCGCTTGATAATCTGGCTCTTGTGTAATCTCTCTGACCAACTCAGTATGAATCACTTTACCACGCTCATCAATAACTACTACTGCCCGTGCCAAAAGACCGCACAAAGGCCCATCAGTTATCTTCACTCCATAAGCCTGTCCAATACCTCCACACCTAAAATCCGAAAGCATGACGACCCGGTCGATGTCCTCAGCCCCACAAAAACGACTCTGTGCAAAAGGTAGATCCTTAGAAATACACAACACTACAGTCCGATCTAATGAAGCAGCTTCTTGATTGAATCGCCGTACAGAAGCAGCACATACCCCCGTATCAATACTTGGAAAAATGTTCAAGATCACCTGATGGCCCCTAAAATCAGTCAGTTTGCTCCTAGAAAGATCTACCTTAACTAACTCAAAATCAGGAGCTATATCTCCCAATTGCAAAAATACCCCACTAATATGCACCTCATTACCTTTGAATAAAATATTTGCCATAATGATTAATTTTCTAAATAGTTGTGTTGCAAATGTAGACATTATCCATAGACCAAACAGAACGCATCAATCATCATTTTAGACAGATATTTCCTCCAATCAAACAACTTTCGATATATTTTATACCTTTGAAAATTTCTAACCTCTCAATACACATGAAGAAGATCAACGTAACAAATCCTGTAGTAGAAATGGACGGGGACGAAATGACCCGCATCATCTGGAAGTCGATTAAAGAGCAACTTATCCTACCTTACCTCAAACTTAAGATTCAGTATTTTGATCTAGGTATCAATCATCGTAATACTACTGATGACCAAGTCACTATTAAAGCAGCAGAGGCCATCAAAAAATATCACGTAGGTATCAAATGTGCTACCATCACCCCCGACGAGGCTCGTGTAAAAGAATTTAGCCTGAAGAAGATGTGGAAATCACCCAACGGTACCATACGAAACATCCTCGGCGGCACAGTCTTTCGGGAGCCAATCATCATCAAAAACGTACCCTGTCTCGTACCCGGCTGGACCCAGCCGATCTGCATTGGACGCCATGCTCATGCCGATCAATACAAAGCCACTGACTTTCTCATCCCAGGAAAAGGGCACCTCACGATGACTTTTACCCCAGAAAATGGCACCCCCCAAAGGCATGATATCTATTACTTCGATGGACCAGGGATAGCCCTAGGTATGTACAATACTGATGCTTCGATTTACGGTTTTGCACGCTCATGCTTCAATCAAGCCTTAACTAAAAAATGGCCACTCTACCTCTCGACAAAAAACACCATACTAAAGGCTTATGATGGCCACTTCAAAGACGTTTTTCAAGAAGTCTACGAAAATGAATTCCAATCAAGATTTGAAACGCAAGGCCTCACCTACGAACACCGTCTGATCGACGATATGGTTGCTGCCGCACTGAAATGGAATGGGGGGTTTGTTTGGGCTTGCAAAAACTATGATGGCGATGTACAATCCGACAGTGTAGCCCAAGGCTTCGGTTCACTTGGTCTGATGACCTCGTCCTTGCTCACCCCCGATGGCTTGACGCTCGAGGCCGAGGCTCCCCATGGTACTGTCACCCGACATTATAGATTGCATCAAAAAGGCAAAGAGACCTCGACCAATCCCATCGCATCAATCTTTGCTTGGACTGGTGGACTCAAGCATCGGGCCAAACTTGACGCCAACAAAGTTTTGAAAAACTTCTGTGATACACTCGAGAAGGTGTGTATCAAAACTGTAGAAGATGGCCAAATGACCAAAGACCTCGCCCTGCTCATCCATGGAAAAGACACCATGAGAAAAGATTACCTCAATACAGAAGAATTTTTAGCCGTTTTGAAACAAAACCTACAGTCCCAATTTTAGCAATCTAAAAAAACCGGCCTTCAATGAACTTTTGAAGCGTCTTCTCTCGTCGGATTTTTCCTGAGGAAGTCCACAAAAACTGTGGAACAAAACAAATCTCCCGAGGTTTGCAAAACCTGTCTTTACCGACAAAGAGCATCTCGGGAATTTCTAATGAAGTGGGCTTACCCTCAACAAATAAAGCAATCTTTTGTCCTAATATTTCATCAGGAAGCGCAGCGATAAAAAAAGACGTACTAACAAACGGACGAAACCGCTCCTCCCACTGCTCAGGAATTATCTTGATACCCCCACTATTGATCAAATAATCATAACGACCCAACCATATAAATTGATCCTCAGAGACTAATTCAACTAGATCTTGAGTCTGCAAGGGGGCATCCATCAGTTCTGGAGCAAAAATTCTCAGACAACCACGCTCATCAAGACTGAGGTCTATACCAGGCAACGTCCGAAAATACTGTTCCCGATCTGTTCCATTGATCCGTCTTAAGGCAACGTGGCTTAGGGTCTCGGTCATCCCATAAGAAGAATAACAAGCCGTTGGACAAAGCTGTAATGCCTCCTCAAGTCTTGAGGAAATCAGTGCTCCGCCAATCAAAAGGATTTTCACCCTACCCAAATCGGCCAAGCTCTCAGCTAGCTGCAAAGGCACCATCGGGACGAAATCAAAAGATGCATCAAACCCCTTCAAAGGCTGAGACGAAGGTGGTACACAACATAATTGCCAGCCCAGCACAGCAGCACGGACCAAAAGCATCTTCGCGGCAATATAGTCAGGAGAGAGACACAAAAGAGCACGACTACCAGATTTCAAACCGAAAAAGTCGGCCGTCATCCGAGCACTAGAAACCATATGAGCCTTTTTCACAGAAAACATCCGTAGGCTACTGGTCGTACCTGAGCTATACACTGAGAGCACAGGATATTGATCATACCATTGCCTCAAAAAGGCCAATACCGCCTGTTGCCAATCTTTTGAAAAAAAAAATTCGAGACGATCCAAGTCTGGTCTTCCCTCTGTGAAATCAAGCCACATCTATTTTTGATTTAAAACACTAAGATCCCATGTTTGAGTCGAATCGTACCAAATCCGATCCCCCTTCATAACCAAAGGCGATAGAACATTATTAGTGTAAAGTGCTCCAGTTCCCAATCCCTGAGGTAAGGAATTACCCAAGCCATACGTCCATTGAGCGATGGCACTCAAGCCCACATTGCTCTCTAGAGCCGAGGTGACCCACCAACCGATACCACGTCTTTCAGCTGCCTTGATCCAGTCTTGAGCACCTTGAAATCCACCGCAAAGACTGGGCTTCAAGATAAGGTATTGAGGGTTGATAGTATCCAAAAATTTCTCCCTAGTCTGCGAGTCAAAGATATCGATGAGCTCCTCATCCAAAGCGATAGGTAAAGGCGTTTGCAGACAAAGCATCGCCATGGCCTCGCATTGACCGACACGTATGGGTTGCTCAATAGAGTGGATTCCAAGCGCAGCAAGCCGCCCCAACTTCTCGAGAGCTTCATCAGGCAAAAAAGCCCCATTAGCATCAACACGCAGCTCAATCTTTGGATATGCCTGACGGACTACCTTCAGGAATCGATATTCTTCCTCGAATGAGAGGGCACCAATCTTGATTTTGATACAAGCAAAATCCTGTGATATTTTCTGATGCAGTTGCTTCTGCATGAAATCAATTGAACCCATCCAAATCAATCCGTTGATCAAAATACCGGCCTTTCCATCAGTAAAATCCGATGGGAATAAAATAGACGAATCACGTTCAAGACTCAAAAAAGCCTGCTCAAGACCAAAGTAGATCGACGGATAGGTGAGAAGAGCCTCATAAAGCTGAGGTTTTTCTTCGTTGATATGCTGACAAATCCAATACAATTTTTGCTCATAATCAAGCACATCGTCCACACTCAAGCCTCTCAAAAGGCTACATTCCCCAAGTCCTGAACGACCCTCTTGCTCGAGCATAATGAAATAACTCTCCTTCTCGAACATCACACCCCGAGACGTACCGGCAGGACGCTTGAAATGAAAACGTTGCTTACTGAATTTCGCCTGGATCACAGACGAAAGGTAAAACAATTTCCCAAGAGGGAAAAGTCATCATTGGTCAATTTTCAATGGTAGATCAAAACCCGATCTATTTAATTATTTTTTCTTAATGCGCTCAAAATCTTCATTAGCTTTTTTTTGACTGCAACCATAAGTCTATACGAGTCTTGAACTTCAGATTTTCATACAATAAGATATAGGGATTTTCCATATGAGTAAACGGTTGGTCAGGACGTACTACACAGGGATTTTTGTCCAACCTTTGCTGCAACAGAATCTCGAACGAATCAGTCACTATCACATCGGAACGATCTTCGGCTATCTCAGGGAAGATCTTCGTATTATCAGGAAAAACCCTCAACTGAGTCCATGAAAGGTTCTTTCGATCAAAGCGCTCGTTGGTCCCATCTGGATTGACGATCAGCCTCACGCCTGTCCGATTAATATACTCAAGCTTTAGTGCTTGGTATCATCATCATAACACATGATAGGAGTGTTGCCTCCGGATATGATCGGTTCAGTAAAAAGGATTTCCTTTTATCGATCAGACGTGATAGAGATCCCTCCTACAGGAGTGTCACAAAAAGCCTTGAAATTCTTCAACAGTGTAAGCTAAGTAGTCTTTATAAATTTGAGTTTGACACCCAAGGAATCGACAAAATCAGTCACTAGATCAATATCCATCACAAAAATTGCCCCCTCATTTAAAAGATAGGTAAAAGGTTTATAATATTCTGTTGTATAACCATTCAATTCCTTACGTTACAAGACCTTATCAAGACGTGAGGTTGAATAAACTTCTTGATCACAAACCATCATCATCAAACAAACCCATAGTAAAATAACTGATACAGAAGAGAATGGTTATTCTATTGATTTATCCATTTATTTTATTTTTTTTTCAACAGTTGATCACAATAAGACTATAGAGCTTATTTCCATATAAATATCCCAACAGGTCATAAATTTAACACCTTCTGTTTAAACATTTCATCCACAACTGAAAAATTCTGAAAAATGGAAAATAAAAGTTATTTTTAAATCTGTAGGACAAAACAAAATCAATCCTCTTTTAGGGGAAAGAATCAATCTAAAAATTCAAAATCAAAAAACTTAGTCTATATGTTAATCATAATTATAAAAATCACTAGAAAACCATATAAAACAGAAGAAACTAAATCCATTCTGAAATAATTGATACTCATAACGCTACAAGAAAAAGGATGTTACCAATACGAACTGCACCAAAGTTTAGATAAAAAAAGATTTCCTCTACGAGGCATGGGTAATTCAAGTCCATCTGGACGACCATGTACAACGGGAACATTTCGTTAATTTTTTCGTAAAAATCAATAATCTACTGATCTAACCTATAGAAATCAACCTGTTAACCAAGTTATATTACAAATCCAATAGCCATTCAAATGAAGTAAAGCATTATACCCATTCGTCCTTATAATACTGAGGGTTTATCCCCCTCTGATCTCAGTGAAGATTACATAGACTATGGGGACAAGCATCAGAATGATGTACAAGCCATGAACAAAAATAAGTTCTGGTCTGAGAAGAACCGTAATGAGCAATCCAAATATTGCCCCACCCAAGTGAGCACTGTGACCTAGGTTTCCCCATTGATTTTGCATACCGAAGATCGAGTAATACATGTAGACAATGGCAAAAATCCATCCTGGAATGAGTATAGGTAAAGGAAAAATAAATAATTCGAGCTGAGGTGTGAGTACAATAGCTGAATAGATCACCCCACTAACTCCACCGGATGCACCGACCGCACTGTATTGAGAATCTTTCCGGCTGAAATACAAAGTAGCAAGACTCCCGGACAAGATCGCACCGAGATAGATAATCATAAAAATCTGTACAGAGAATGCATAAATCAATGAATTGCCAAAAAAATAGAGCGTGACCATGTTAAAAAGCAAATGTACCCAACCAACGTGCAAAAAACCAGAGGTGAATAGACGATCATATTGATTACCCTTCAAAATGCTGCTGATCTTGAATTTATAACGTTCAAAAAATGCATAATCATCGAATCCTTTTATGCTGATAATCAAAGTGATGATGAGAATGACCCATACGACAGTATTAATGTTCATAGTCTATTTTTTACAAATTCAAAGTACCCTGTATTCCCTCCTGAAAGAGACCCCTTCTTGTTTCATCGGACCAATTTGAGGAATTTTCTTGAATGATAGGAATATCCTGAGGTTCAATGAAACTTTCCAAAGGCAAAGGTTTAAGAATATCGATACGCTGGATTACCTTTCGCGAGAGTAGATTACCTTGAGCTTGAATACCCTTCACGACAACAAATTCCTCCAAATGGAGGATTTGATCACGACTTTTTTCTTTAGCACTTATAGGAAGAACCACTGGCCGATGATCTGTAGAGACATATTCTATGAAGGACTTCTTGTCATATAAGGTAAAAAATCTTTGAATTCCCAATCGGTCTTTCATCAAAAAACGTTTAATAAAATATCGATTTTTCACCCCATGAAAATAGATACAGGAGATGGGTTTTTCGGGTAACCATTTTTCTATGATCAATAGATTTTTATGAAAAGTTTGTTCCAAATCAAAATAAGTCAGTTGAGCTAGTCCTAAAGAGCTTATGCTGAGTATTTTGTCCTCTCCAGAAAATTCACCAAGGTATTGTCCTCGTCCTTCTGTATTGAGCTTTTGTATACGTTCATCGAACCAAATTTTACGCGATGGGAGCGTAGAAGTACCCTTACGTCTGAATTCGATATTTTTCACTGGATACTTGCTCACCAAGTTGCCTTTAGCATTTTTTCCTTTGATAGCAAATTGAGACAAATCTAGAATAAACCTCAATTTTTTCAAGCGTGGATTAGCTTTCAAATAGATGGTCACCTCTTCAGCTTCTCCATTGAGATTGGCTGAAAAATAGAGCACCTCAGAGTCTTTCTTTTCCTGGATGAGGAGATATTCGTGATCTCGTATGAGCCCAGTAACAGCAAAACGCTTCATAAAAACACCGCCTTTCTTACTATCACGATAGATTAGATTATAGATGGTACATTGGTCTCTTTTTTTCCAGACACCTAGGTAAATGATGTCTTTCCCTACAAAAACTTTATCAGACACTTTGGTGATGAGCATCACTCCATCTCTTCGGAAGACGATGATATCATCGATGTCTGAGCATTCAAAAGCGAATTCTTCTTTTTTGAGCATAGTACCGATGAAGCCTTCCTCGCGATCGACATAGAGTTTGGTATTGGGTATAGCCACTTGGACAGTATCGATGTTTTCAAAGATCTGAATTTCGGTCTTCCGTTCTCTTCCTTTTCCATATTTTTTTTGGAGGTTCTTGAAGTGTGCAATGACATATTCGATCAAATGTTCTAGATGATGTTTCACTTGCTGCATCTTCCCTTCTATGCATTTAATGTGTTGTTGAGATTTATCCAAATCAAAGCGTGAGATCTTTCGAATGCGTATCTCGGTGAGCTTGACGATATCTTCTTCAGTCACCTTTCGTAATAAGTGATTGGTGTGTGGGCTTAAGCCTTCGACGATGGCTTGTACTACAGTTTCCCAAGTTTTCTGTTCTTCAATCTTCCGATAGATACGTTGCTCGATGAAAATCCGCTCTAAAGAAGAAAAGTGCCAAGCTTCTTGCAACTCCTCTAGGACGATCTCCAATTCTTGCTTGAGTAAAGCGACTGTATGATCTGTATTTTTTTTCAAAATATCAGATACGCCCAAAAAAAAAGGCTTTTCCTCATCGATGACACAGGCCAAAGGTGATATGGACAATTCACAATCAGTGAAGGCATAGAGGGCATCAATCGTTTTTTCTGGAGAGACTTCGGGCCCCAGTCGGATGAGGATCTCAGCTTTTTCAGCTGTATTATCATCAACTTTTCGGATCTTAAGTTTGCCCTTTGTAGCGGCCTTGTAAATCGACTCCATCAATGAAGCAGTTGTCGTATCAAAGGGGATCTCATCAATGAGCAATGTATTACGATCGCACTGAGTAATCTTGGCACGTACCAATACCTTGCTACCTCTCTGTCCATCATTGTATTGTGATATATCGATCATACCACCGGTCTGGAAGTCAGGATACAGTTCAAAGGTCATCCCTTTGAGATGACGGATAGAAGCCTCGATGAGTTCATTGAAATTATGCGGCAAAATCTTGGTCGATAGCCCTACAGCAATTCCTTCGACACCCTGGACTAGGAGGATAGGAAATTTGACCGGTAGATAAACGGGTTCTTTGTTCCTCCCATCATAAGAGACTTTCCATGGGGTAGTTTTGGGATTGAAGATCACTTCCAAAGCAAATGGACTGAGACGTGCCTCAATATAACGAGCAGCAGCAGCATTGTCTCCAGTGAAAATATTCCCCCAGTTACCTTGGGTATCGATCAGGAGTTCTTTTTGTCCGAGCTGTACCATAGCGTCTGTGATAGAGATATCCCCATGCGGATGGTACTTCATTGTATTCCCCACAACATTAGCCACCTTATTGTAGCGCTCATCTTCAAGCTCCCAGAGCGAATGCATCACTCGCCTTTGCACAGGCTTCAGACCATCATAAATGGAGGGTATGGCTCGTTCAAGAATGACATACGAAGCGTAATCGAGAAACCATTCTTCGTACATCCTAGATATTTTTTTGAGTTGTTCAACGTATGGAGGCATTCGTATTCAAATCTGCCGATCGTTTTATCGAATTCTTAAAAGAATTAATCAAATTCCTAACTTCCTTTTGATTGAGATAGGTCACGTTATACCTTAATTTAATATAACCCGACCTGACTCTTTTACTGCGCAAGGTAAGAATCAATGTCTTTTTAATGAAATAATTCTCTACCCTAAACCCAAGCAATTTATCTTTGTGGAATTTGGTAGAACTCTACATGTAAGGGAAAAACTTTAAGAGAAAAGCTTCACATGTCTTGATATTGATGACCTCTCCTTCGTTATCATAAACGACATGTTGGTCACCTATACAATGAAATAAAATAATCAAAACGGAAAATAAAATTCAATAATAAATATAAAATACAAATATGTAATGGATACAAGATAAAAAATGCACTTCCTAGAAATAGGATGACATACAACAAGTAAACATCCGAATCATTATTTATCCCCCTATCAATAAGCACTCATTTCATGAAAATCCTGCTCTGTCTTCAACCGATCTATAATGAAGGCTTGCCGATCAGGTGTGTTTTTTCCCATATAAAACTCCAACAGCTTTTTAACGTCAGTATCCTTGGGCACAATTACTGGATCAATTCGCATTTCATTACCGATGAAATATTTGAACTCGTCAGGGGAAATTTCTCCTAATCCTTTGAAACGGGTAATCTCTGGATTTTTTCCCAAACGGCTCAGCGCATCGAGGCGTTCAGCCTCTGTATAGCAATAGACGTTTTCTTTTTTATTGCGTACACGGAACAGTGGAGTCTGTAGTATGTAGAGATGTCCTTTTTGAACCAATTCGGGAAAAAACTGCAAAAAAAAAGTGATCATCAACAAACGGATATGAAGCCCATCGACATCGGCATCTGTGGCTAAAACCACTCGATTATAACGCAAACCTTCCAACTCATTTTCAATATTTAAGGCTGCTTGCAAGAGATTGAACTCTTCATTTTCATAAACAATCTTCTTGGTAAGGTTATAAGTGTTCAAGGGCTTACCTCGCAGGCTGAAGATTGCTTGAACCTCCACATCTCGACTTTTTGTGATAGATCCACTGGCGGAGTCTCCTTCTGTAATGAATAACGTGGTCTCTTCTCTACGTGAGACTCTCGAATTGTTGTAATGCTGACGGCAGTCACGAAGTTTTTTGTTGTGCAAGCCGACTTTCTTGGCTCGTTCTCTAGCAATCTTTTGGACACCAGCGAACTCTTTGCGTTCCTCTCCTGAAAGGAGGATGCGTTGTTGGATCTTCTCAGCGATATTCGGTGTGCGATGCAGAAAATTGTCCAACTGATTTTTTACAAAACCCAAGACAAAAGATCGAATAGAGGGTAGATCTGGTCCCATATTATTTGATCCGAGTTTGGTTTTGGTCTGTGAGTCAAATATGGGTTCGATCACCTTGATACTGAGGGCTGCGATAAGTGCTTTACGAATGTCAGCTGAATCATAATTCTTATTGAAAAATTCACGAATAGTCTTGACAAAAGATTCTCGAAAGATTGCTTGATGTGTACCGCCTTGGGTGGTATGTTGCCCATTGACGAACGAAAAATATCGTTCGTTATAGGGGCGGAGACTATAGGTAAAGGCCAACTCTATATCATCTCCTTTGAGATGGATGATCGGATGAGCCATCTCTTCGTTAATAGCTTCTTCCAAAAAGTCCCTCAAGCCATTTTCAGAATAAAACTTTTTACCATTCAATAGGATAATCAGACCCGAATTGAGGCAGACATAATTTTTGAGCATCTGCTCGATATACTCAAAGTGGAAGGTAAAAGGTCCAAAAATTTCAGGATCTGGACTAAAGCTGACCATCGTCCCATTAGGGAAACCATTAGATGACTCTTCTTTTTTTTCGACCAAAATCCCTCTTTTGAAGGAAGCGTTGACAGATTTTTTTTCTCTGATAGAGCGTATATTGAAGTGAGCTGAAAGGGTATTGACTACCTTGGTACCTACACCATTGAGACCAATAGATTTTTTGAAGGCACAAGAATCGTATTTTCCTCCAGTGTTCATCTTAGCAACGGCCTCAACTACTTTTCCCAAAGGGATCCCTCGGCCGTAATCTCTCACATGAACGGTATCTTCTTTGATAGTGAGCTCGATAATTTTTCCTTTTCCCATGACAAACTCGTCTACGGCATTGTCAATGATCTCTTTGATCAGAATATAAATACCGTCATCAGGCGCGCTACCATCTCCAAGCTTACCAATATACATCCCAGGTCGTAGGCGAATATGCTCGTTCCAATCAAGAGATCGGATGTCTTCCTCAGTATATGAGGTTAAGTAAGAATCTAACTGCATAGCTTGTGATTTTTAACCCTTCCGTAAGAACAAATATAATAAACAGTTAAATACAAATCAATATATAAAAGTTATAAATAACAATAATTAATTATATAATTTTATTAATAACAAAGTTATTTTTTTTACCAAAAAATGAAAATTACATTTTTTTAAAAAAAAATATATTTAATAAAATTTATTAATTAAATATAATTATTTTAAATAAAATAATTAAAAAAATAATTTATTTAAAAGTATATACTTAACTCAATAATATACCCTTAAGACGTAATAAATGCTTCGTTTCAAAAGGATAATAAAGTCTCAGATTGACCAGTTATTAAACAACGGATCTTCTAAAATTATTAATCAATACTGAATTTTCGGAAAAATATGGCCTCTTTCTTTTTAGAGTATTTCGTTTTATTTCTTCTTAAATAAGAGTTAATTAAAGTGGGAACTCTTGAAAGATTGAAATACTAATTTTATAACACATAAAAGAGGGAAATTTAATCCAAGTATAACTTTTTATTTAATCAATCTGCAGCAGATTGAAATGATTGGATTTTTTACTCAATCGTCTTAAGTTTATCATTCACTTCCAGGATAACATGGATAGTTTTCAACCCTTATAGGACATCAAGATTCTCAGGTGAGATACTCAAGTCCTTTTCCAATATATGTTATATTTTTTGATAGATCATTTTACGTACTTGAAGAAGTTTTTGGGTCTTAATGGTATCTCTATTTTTTTTTAGATGTCCCATTTTTTTTTGAAACGCATCCAAATGTTCCTTGTCTAGGGTGGTAATGAGTTAAGATAGATTCAGATAATCTTCTATATAATCAGGTTTCAATTCGATAAATTTTCTGTAAGCTGCCTCGAATTCACTTTCATAGCCTTGTTTTTTCTGGAGAGCATTGCTTCTAAATTGAAGTGATAAACTGAATTATTGGGATCTTTTTGAATGTTTTGTTTGAGTAAATCGATGTATTGGTCATTGTCTCCGGTTTTCAAATAGAGATTACCCAAAAGATGGTTCAAGTTTTAGTAGGATGGAGGTTTTTCTAGGACTTTTTTAACATAAGTTAAGTATTTTTGATAATCTTTTTTTCGTAGAGGAAGCTTCCTATATAATTATATAGGTTAAGAAGCATATTTCTTTGTTGTTTGCATTGAGACCGGTATACCTCATTTTAATCAATTTTTGATAAATGGTCAGTTCTTTATCTTTATTTTCATCCCAATGGTAAGAGAGCGCAGAGAAATAATATTGTCTGGTATCAGTCGTACCGGCTGCTTACATCAATTGATAAGTCTTTAAAAAAAATTCGATTTGGTAAATCGATTTTGTTTGTGTAATCCTTCTAAACCTACTTATTGGCTGAATTAGTTACATTTTGGATCCTATGGAATAGGAAAATCCTATATACTTGGGTAATAGGATTAGCTCGAAGTCTTGGTGTATCGGACCCGTCTATAGTTACCGGTAATCTCTCTGGTGTAGTAATATGCTCTCTCCTTAGTCTTTTTATTTTTCACCACATAAACCACAGGGTTTCTTTCGATTTGGGAAAGTTTGGATAATAGGGGGGGGTCGGTAGATGATTCAGGGCTTTATAGGAAATCATATATCTGATTTTTAGGAAGTTACTATAATACTTGCTCATGTGGCACTTTAGCCACGGCTGCAATCTCGTCATTGTCCTTTAGGTTAATCAATTTGACGCCTTGAGTGGCACGTCCCATCACACGGAGCTCTGAGATGGACATGCGAATGAGCACACCAGATTTATTGATGATCATCAAATCGTTTTGATCCGATACATTATTGATAGCAATCAGTCCACTAGTCTTCTCAGTGATGTTGATCGTCTTGACTCCCTTACCACCACGATTGGTGACACGGTAATCTTCTAGATTAGATCGTTTTCCAAAACCTTTCTCAGAAACGACCAAGACGTCTTCTCTTTCTTTCTCATCCTCATCGATACAGATCATACCGATGACGGTATCTTTTGCATCGGCTAAGGTGATGCTCCGTACACCAGAAGCCATTCGGCCCATCAAACGTACTTTTTTTTCAGAGAAACGGATGGCTTTTCCGCTTTTCACAGCGATGAGGATATCACTGTTTCCCCGAGTGAGATTAGCCTCAAGCAGGGTGTCTCCTTCACGGATGATGGTGGCATTAATACCGTATCTCCGCGGTCGGGAATATTGTTCAAGCAAGGTCCTTTTGATGATGCCTCGCTTAGTGATCATAACTACATAATGGCTATTGATGTATTCGGTATCGCTCAAGTCACCGGTCAATATATAGGCACGAACTTTATCTCCTTGTTCGACATTGATCAGATTTTGTATGGCTCGACCTTTAGACAACTTTGAGCCTTCTGGAATCTCAAATACCCGCATCCAGAAGCATTTACCTCTTTCTGTGAAAAAGAGCATGCATTGATGATTAGTAGCCACAAGCAGATGTTCGAGGAAATCTTCATCACGTGTGGTAGCGCCTCTGTTTCCCACACCGCCGCGGGCTTGACGCTTGTATTCGGACAGAGGCGTACGCTTGATGTATCCTGCATGTGATATAGTCAACACGACTTGCTCATCTGCTATCAGGTCTTCTATGGTAACCTCACCACCGGAATAGTCAATTTCCGTACGGCGCTTATCGCTATATTTCTCTTTAATCTCAAGCAGTTCATTTTTGATGATCTGCATACGGAGTGATTCTTGGGATAATACATCATTCAAATATGCAATCGTCTTTTGTATTTCTTCGTATTCTTCTTTGATCTTTTCACGCTCGAGTCCAGTAAGGCGCTGCAAACGCATATCGAGGATAGCACGTGCTTGGACTTCTGACAAGTTGAAGGTAGTTATCAAGCCTTCTCGTGCTTCATCAGGATTGACTGAAGTCTTGATCAATCGGATCACGGTATCAAAATGGTCCAAGGCGATGAGTAACCCTTCAAGGATATGAGCTCGTTCTTTGGCTTTACACAATTCGTATTGTGCACGACGGACAATTACTTCATGTCGATGGTCGACAAAATGCCTAATAAGATCTTTGAGGTTCAACTGAGTAGGCCGACCCTTGACCAAGGCGATATTGTTTACATTGAAATAAGTTTGCAGCGGGGTATACTTGTAGAGCTTATTCAACACGACATTGGGGACAGCATCGTTCTTGAGGAAGTAAACAATACGTATACCTTGACGACCGGACTCATCTTTGACCTCATAGAGACCTTCGAGTTTTTTATCTTCGATGAGCCTTTTGATATCATTGACCATATTTTCCTTATTCACTTGATAAGGGATCTCATCGACGATAATGCATTCCCGTCCACGGACTTCCTCAAAATGTACTTTGGCACGGAGCACAATACGTCCACGCCCAGTGTGGAAGGCGTCTCTGACTCCCTGATATCCGTAAATAACCCCTCCTGTAGGGAAATCAGGCGCCTTGATGTATCGCATCAGGCCATCGACATCGATAGCCATATCGTCGATATAGGTACAAATGACATCGATAGATTCTTTCAAGTTGTGAGGAGCCATATTAGTGGCCATACCTACAGCGATCCCGGATACACCATTAATCAAAAGATTGGGAATGCGTGTAGGGAGTACGGTAGGCTCTTCTAAGGTATCATCGAAGTTGAGCTGCATGTCTACAGTATTTTTTTCAATATCCAAGAGCATTTCTTCGGAAATCTTTTCGAGACGGACTTCGGTATAACGCATCGCCGCAGGTGGATCATTATCAAGCGAACCGAAATTTCCTTGCCCATCGATCAGTTTATAACGAAGTGACCAGCCTTGAGCCATCCGCACAATGGTATCATAAACAGTATTGTCTCCATGAGGGTGAAATTTACCTAAAACTTCCCCGACGATACGGGCAGATTTCTTATACGGACGGTTCGATAGAACTCCCAATTCGTACATCCCATAGAGTGCCCGTCTATGCACAGGTTTGAGGCCATCTCTCACATCGGGCAATGCTCTTGAAACAATTACCGACATCGAGTAATCGATGTAGGATGATTTCATCTCGTCTTCAATATTGATGGGAATGAGTTTCTCTCCTTCGATCATTTTATCATTTAAAAACTAAAATATGTAAAGATAGACCATTCTTTTTTTTTGAATGCTCATCAAGCAAGCCAGCAAGATGTAGAAAAAACTTAAAATATCCTAACGGAATCATCCGGCGTAAGAAAGTTTTTAAGTTGATACAAACTTTCCTCGATCCAATCATCCTCCAATTCATAATTATAAGAACACTCCCCTATGAATTTTAACAAAGAGAAACGGATCTGTCCATGCTGATTTTTCTTGTCATGCCGCATGATTTCCAAGAGTTGTTTCAAGTCCGATATGGAGATTTCTCTCATAGGATAGTGTCTTGAAAGAGTAGTAGCGATCTCTTTGTATTGATCTTCAGGCAGACCGTTGAGTTGGTAAGAAAGCCAGGCTTCACAGATCATCCCCAATACGATGGCTTCACCGTGCAACAATGGGGTATCACTATTCATAAAATAAGTCTCAATAGCATGCCCTACGGTATGCCCGAAATTGAGGATTTTCCGCAATCCCTTTTCAGTAAAATCTCTTTGGACGATCTCATCTTTGATGAAAACCGAACGACGGATCAACTCCTGCCAATTTTCCGGAGGATGTGCTATGACATCTTTCATCGCCATCCAAAGATCTGCATCAGCGATGAGCCCATGCTTGATGAGTTCAGCCATGCCAGAACACATCTCTCTTACTGGTAATGTATTGAGGTAATAAGAATCAATAATGAGCAACTCAGGCTGACGGAAAAGACCAATCTCATTTTTCAAACCATCCAAATCGATACCAGTCTTTCCTCCAATAGAGGCATCGACCATCCCAAGTAAAGTGGTAGGGATATGGATGAAACGGATTCCACGTTTGAAAACCGAAGCAGCAAATCCCCCCATATCAGTGATGACTCCCCCTCCAAGATTTATCAACAGACTCTTCCTATCGGCCCCGGCTACCTCAAGTGCCTTCCAAATCTGGATACAAGTGGAGATATTTTTATACTCCTCCCTTGCAGTAATCTCAATGAGTCGGGCTTGCACCAAAGAACCAACGTTCAATAATAGATGAGGTAAGCAACAGACCTTGGTATGTTCATCTACCAGGATAAAGATCCTCGACAATTCACAACAATCAAGTAGATAATTGTCTAAGACTTTATAAGCGTTTTCCCCAAAACGAATCATGGGAGAGTTTGTGCCTAAAACTTCCATCAGTAATAGATTTCAAAACGAAAGTAAGGAAATTTATTGTCTATATGAGCCGGCTAAACGCAAGGCATGTGAAGCAACTCAACCTCTTCAACGATATGCAAACAGCCTTCCAAGCCAAATCAGATTAGGAATTACGTAACGCTTATTTCCTCTTCAAATGGATCAAAAAACCCTGGTTGGCACGTTTAAGCACTGCCTTAGTGAGGCGATTGGTCAACTAGAATCTTCTTTACCTTTTACATCATTCGAAAAACCGCCTTCAAACATTTCTATGAAGAAGAGCGCAAGCAAGAATGCGCCCTACTAATCCATAAACTTCACTGATACAGTGTTCAAAGTGTCCTAAAATATGCTATAGAAGGCCAGTCAGAAGAAAAGATTTTGACCACTTCTATCAAGAATTATTGGAAAATATCTATTTTACTAAAAATCAAAGTATTATACCTTTTATCTTATTCAAGTTCAAAGGCTTTAGGAAAATAAATCTCTACGGAAAAGTAGAGAAAAAAATGCCATTGAACCCTGAAAAAAGTTCGGCTTAGGAATATATAAAAAACCAATTTAAAGATATTTATCAAAAAGCTTTCGAACAAAACATCCCTATCTTGATCGATGCCGAAGAAAGTTGAATACAAGACGCAGTAGACAACCTAATCAAGGTGATGATGCACCAGTACAACCAGCCAACGTTGTATCATTTTCAACACGCTACAAATGTAAGCGCTAAAACCGCCTAGATTACCTCAAAAAAAACCACAAACAAACTTTAAATGACTCATACTATATCGACTACAAATTGGTCCGCAACGCTTATTACAATGGAAAAAGAACACACACGATCCAAAGCCATGGGATACAAAGACCAGATATAAACCGATAAAGCTGCTACAGACCATGACTACAAATGAGGCGTTGCATTATATCATACAATATCACGACAAAATTGCAGTCTTCTTCAGTACACAAAACGAAGAGAGTTGCCAGATAATCAAAGATTTAACCGAAAAAAAACAACTCGAAAAAAAAGAGTCCACAACTCTGGTTTGGTTAATTGTATAGCACGATTGGCCACATCACTTTCCTCCTAGGTAGATTCGAATACAATGACACTAAATACCTAATCTACAATCCCTTAATATAAAACATCTCCTACTTGACCCACAGGGATCAAGAAAATACTTCAGTGACTGGCCAGATTACTAATGAGCTAAAACTGAACAAACAAGAGATGAGGAAAAGAACTAAAAATTCAATATAAGCCACTACTACCCATCTACTTCGTACAAATTTCATCAATAAAGAAAATTTTACATTTATCCCCTCTGAAAACCCCTCTATTTTATGAATTCATCCCATTACGTCGATTTGATATTGCCTCTGCCCCCCCCTAGAAGGCTTCTTTACCTATCAGTTGAGCGAGGAATCCTTCCAAATAGTAGTAGAAGGTATAAAGATAGAGCTACTCCTTTGGTAGTGATAAACTCTATACAGACATCATCTACCGAAAACATCATTAAACACCAGATCTTTACAAGACCAAAGGAATCTATCAAATCCTTGATGAGACCCCTATAGTGACAAAGATCCAATTGGTATTCTAGAAATGGATAACGACTACTATATGTGCAGCATCAGGCAAATCTATAAAACAGCTCTACCTACGGAATTAAAACTCGAAAACGAAACACGCATCAAAGCCAAAATCAAGGCAACAGTCGATACTGATGCACTCTCCGATAAATAATTTCTGATCTGGGAAACTTTAGAAAGACAAAGCAGCATCAGCATACAGGAAATTGCCTCGATCATGGGATTTTTAAATGCCATTTCAACGGAAATGAAAATTTCTAGACAACAACTAAATACAATTCGAGCAACGGTTTATTGAAAAATACCAAACCAAACGAGAATCTCATGTTTTACTGCATCCTCAAATAAAAAAAAAACAAGCACGACAAGCTTATATCTTCGATGCATTGAAGAAATCCATCAAGCAGAGGGAATTCCTGCTGACCTTTTTCTATTTGAAAGTATAGTTGCAGAAACCCATAAAATTGAAACACTTGCTCAGCAAATATCCCATCTCTAGTCCATCTTGAAGATTTTGATCCAAAAAAAACATCTTGGAAATCTATCTCTTGACCGTCAATCGCTTTTTATATTCTAGCAATTTAGAAGTAGAGACTACTCATATGTTGACGAGTACTCAAGAAACAGCTTATCAAGAGATCCGGACACAGTTTGAAACCAAAAACATAGTCGTCTTGCATGGAGTCACCTCCAGCAGAAAAACCAAAATCTACGTCCAACTCATCCAAAAAATCTTGTCTCAGAAACGTAAGGTACTCTATCTGTTACCAGAGATCAACCTGACTACCTAACTCATTTCCTAATTGAGTAAATATTTTGGAGACCAAATCAGACTATACCATTCCAAATACGATCAAAATCAACGGATCAAACTCTGGTAAAAAGTATTACAAAAATCTTATCCGATTATCTTAGAAGGACGATCGGCCTTATTCTTACCTCTGCAAAAGATAGGTCTAGTCATTGTGGATGAAGAACATGAAACCGCCTTCAAACAACCAAACAGAGCATCATACTATCATGTACGCGATGCAGCAGTGATCTATACCAAAACGAAAGGTGCCAAAAAGTATTAGGCTCTGCAATACCTTCACTCGATAGTTATCACAATACACAGAGTGGTAAATACGGTTAGGTAAATTCGAATCAACGTTATGGAAAAGTGTACCACGCCACTGAACCAGACCATCAGCCTCAAAGAAGCTTACCGCAAGAAACAGATATAAGACCTCTTTAGGTGAAGACTAATCGATTCCATACAACAAGCACTTGAAGAGAAAAAAGTTAATATTCTTTCAAAACCTGAACGGTTATTCCATATTTTTCAATGAAAAAGTTGTGTACATATCACATAATCTTCATATTTCGATGTTTCTTTGACCTATCATTAGACCAAATTCGTGATAATGTGTCACTACTACGGACATGCACACGCCAAATCAAAATTTTGCTTTACCTACAAAAATAATGATCTCAATACCATAGGATTTGGTTCTGATCAGATAGAGGAAAAAACCCATCTTTATTTTCCAAAGGCCAAAATAGCCAGGATTGAACACTGACACCATACGTAGAAAGATTGCCTATGAAAAATTAATCACTGCTTTTGAAGCCTAAAAGGTCAATATAATTATATATATAAGTATTGTAACAAAATTCATTTATTTTAAATAGTTTGTGTTAATTATATTGATTTATATTAACTAATTGATTTCTCATTCAGATTTTCATGCATACAAACCTGCATTCCAAATATTGATTCAAGTAGTAGAAGGGAAAGGTAGGAGAAAAACACAGGACAAGGTATAGATCCAAAGTTTCCAACCCGATCTTAGAAAGATTCATCCAATATGACTACAAAACCATGTATTAAATGATACTGATCAAATGAAAACATTCATTTAACCACCCTATTATAAACTAATTTTATTTACTTTTATAAAAAATTTTATTAATCTATTTACTGATAAACAACATATAGAGGGGCAATTATAGATATACTTTCAATAAGATTTTCTTGGGGAATAAGCCACATCAATTGGAAAGATCAGAAATGAATACTTGAAGAATATCTTGATCAAGATCCGGCCTGAGTTGCACACATTGCACCAAATCCGGAGATTTATCAAAAAGTTTTGTTGAATTTTTATACCATAGAGGCCTACCGTACGATCAAACTAACGATCGATATGGATCCTGTGTGATCTTCTGGGCGATTGTCATCATACTTGATCATCACGACTTCTCCCATTCTTGTTCAAATTTTTCCCATTGGATCATCTTTTCATCCAATTGTTTCTTTTGAAGTTCATATGTGCGAAGGGTTTCTTGATAGGGTTGCCCACCAATAAAATCTTGTTCTATGGATGCTATACTTTTTTCCAATGCCTGGATCTCGTATTCGAGATTAGCAATCTTTTTTTTGAACTGGTTAGCTTTTTTTTGACGAGAGCGAATCGGATGTTTTGAGGACAGTTTCGAATACACAACCGAAGGGTCTGTACGTTCGATTTGACGGAACCCTTGTACCTTTCTACTCTCAAGATATTCGTCAATACCTCCCAAAAACGCCTTGACTCGTCCATGGCGGAACTCATACATCTTATCGACCAGACCTTGCAAAAAATCCCGATCATGAGAGACGATAATCAAGGTACCCTCATAATTTTTCAAAGCGTCTTTGAGTATTTTCTTCGAACGCATATCGAGGTGATTTGTCGGCTCATCCATAATCAAGACATTGAAGGGTTGCAATAAGAGTTTACATAGGGCCAGGCGATTTCGCTCACCTCCAGAGAGCATTTTGACTTTCTTATACACCTCATCACCGTTGAATAAAAAAGCTCCCAATAGATCACGCACCTTCTTGTGTGTCTCTTCCGTTGAAATATCTTCAGCTTCTTCAAGCACAGTATTCTCAGCGACCAAGAATTCAGACTGATCTTGAGCAAAATAACCCAATTGTACATTGTGACCTAACCTGATCGTACCTTGATGAGGGAGTTGTCCAACTATAATCTTAGCTAGTGTAGATTTTCCTTGTCCATTCTGTCCAACGAAAGCGATCTTCTCAGCCCGAGCTACAGAAAAAGATACCTCTAAAAAAACCGTTTTTTCTGCAAATTTTTTCGAAACATCTACGATTTCTAAGACAACCTTTCCTGGCGTGATCGAGGGAACAAAACGGATGTTCATCTGCCGGACATCTTTCTCTTCGGCTTCAATACGGTCCAATTTTTCCAGTCGTTTGATCAGACTCTGAGCAAAAGATGCCTTTGAGGGTTTGTAACGGAATCTCTCGATGAGTTGTTCAATGTGCTTGATCTGTTTTTCTTGATTTTTTTTCGACTGCAGAAGCTTATCACGACGTATTTCGCTGAGGTTTAGGAATTTGGATAAATTGCATTTATAATCCTGAATACTTTGATGCGCGATCTCTATGGTACGATTGGTCACTTGATCTAAAAATTGCTTATCATGAGAGACCAAAACAACTGCTCCGGAATAGTTTCTCAAAAAATCCTCTAACCATAGAATACTATCGATATCTAAATGGTTGGTCGGCTCATCAAGCAACAGTAAGTCATTCCTTTGCAACAATAATTTGGCCAATTCGATGCGCATACGCCATCCACTAGAAAAGATTTCAGTAAGCAGCAAAAAGTCTTTCTTTCGGAATCCCAACCCGATCAAAACTTTTTCGATTTCTTCAGCCATGGTATAACCGCCCAGTAGATTATATTGCTCAGTATGATGAGCCAATTGCTCGATCAGTTTTTGATAAGTTGCGCTCTCGTAGTTGGTACGCTCGGCCAACATTCGGTTGACATTTTCAAGCTGAGCCTCGATCTTCTTGATTCTGCCGAAAGCTTTTTCAGCCTCTTGCCATACAGTACAGCCTTTTTGAAGATTAATATCCTGCCGAAGAAATCCTACACTGACCTCACCCTCGTAAGCGATTTGGCCTTCTGACGGTTTGAGCGTCAAAGCTAAAAGCTTCAACATGGTAGACTTGCCCGCCCCATTCCTACCGATCAGTCCAATACGATCTCCGCGTTGTATGCGATAGGAAATTGTTTCAAATAAATAATCTCCAGCAAAATGAAAGGAGACGTTTTGTAAATAAACCATGATGCAAAAGTAATCTCTTCACACGATCTACTTGAGAGAAGGAACAAGACGAGAGGTATTAACCGAATAAAATTTAGCTTATTTTCAAGTTTATTAATGAAGTAATTGTTCTCATACTGGGTTAACTGTAAGAAACTAACTTTTGATGTTGTTGTGCTTGGTTGAGTGTACTATATTTTCTTAAGTATTTTCTTAGTAGTATCAAGAATTTTTCGTATTAAAAGCCCCCTAAATTAGGGGGCTTTTTTTTGTAGAGTTAAAAATAAGTACTACGAAACAAAAATAAATTACATCATACCACCCATTCCACCTCCGGGCATTGGAGGTACAGCAGGTTCGTCTTTTTTGATTTCAGTGATCACACATTCAGTAGTCAATAGCATACCAGCTACTGATCCAGCATTTTCCAATGCTACGCGGGTGACTTTGGTCGGGTCGATGATACCTTCTGCGATCATATTTCTATATTGACCTACTTTAGCATCGTATCCAAAATCGTCTTTGCTTTCTATCACCTTGGCTACTATCACAGATCCTTCTTCACCAGCATTGGTGACGATTTGGCGCAAAGGCTCTTCTAAAGAACGTTTTATGATCTGGATACCAGTATCTTGATCGGTGTTATCTCCTTTAATGCCATCGAGAGATTTAGTAGCACGTACTAGGGCTACTCCTCCACCTGCTACGATACCTTCTTCTACGGCAGCGCGAGTAGCATTCAAAGCATCATTTACACGGTCTTTCTTCTCTTTCATCTCTACTTCAGATGCAGCTCCTATGTAAAGGACTGCTACACCTCCAGCTAATTTAGCCAAGCGTTCTTGAAGTTTTTCTTTATCATAATCGGAAGTAGTGTTTTCAATTTGATTTTTGATCTCATTGACACGTGTTTTAATCCTCACTTTGTCTCCTGCTCCGTCGACGATAGTAGTATTATCTTTATCGATAGTAACTCTATCTGCTCGTCCAAGCATGTCGAGCTTTGTATCTTCTATCTTATGTCCAGTCTCTCCGGAGATCAGTGTACCTCCTGTAAGGATAGCAATGTCTTCCAACATGGCTTTTCTCCTATCGCCAAATCCAGGGGCTTTCACTGCAGCTACTTTCAATGCACCTCGGATCTTATTGACTACCAATGTAGCTAAGGCTTCTCCTTCTACTTCTTCGGCGATGATCAACAAGGGTTTACCAGATTGTGCTACAGGCTCTAAGACAGGAAGAAGATCTTTCATAGAAGAGATCTTTTTATCATAGAGCAAGATGTATGGGTTATCAAATTCAATGATCATCTTCTCGGCATTGGTGACAAAATAAGGAGATTGATAACCACGATCAAATTGCATCCCTTCTACAACATCTACAGTGGTTTCCATACCCTTGGCTTCTTCTACAGTGATCACACCTTCTTTGCCTACTCTATTAAAAGCTCGTACAATAAGATCCCCTATGGCTGGATCATTATTAGCTGATATAGAGGCCACTTGTTTGATCTTTTCATTACTCCCACCAACTTCTTTGGATTGTTTTTTCAGATCAACTACTACTGCTTCTACAGCTTTGTCTATACCACGTTTTAGATCCATAGGATTGGCACCAGCAGCTACGTTCTTGAGGCCTTCACGTACGATAGCTTGAGCCAAAACAGTGGCTGTAGTTGTACCATCACCTGCTACATCATTGGTTTTCGATGCGACCTCTTTGACCATTTGAGCTCCGAGATTTTCGATAGCATCTTCTAGCTCGATCTCTTTGGCTACCGAGACACCATCTTTAGTCACATGGGGGGTGCCAAAAGATTTTTGTAAGACTACATTACGGCCTTTTGGACCCAAAGTCACTTTAACAGCATTAGCCAAAGCATCAACGCCTCTTTTTAATTTATCTCTTGCATCAATGTCAAACTTGATATCTTTTGCCATAATTCTTTTATTTTTTTGGATTTAATTTAGTTTATTTTTTTAGATTATAGAATTGCAATGATGTCAGACTCACGCATGATGAGGTAGTCTTTATTTTCCCATTTCAACTCAGTACCCGAATACTTACCATACAATACTTCGTTGCCTACTTCAACACTCATAGATTCATCTTTTTTTCCAGGTCCGACAGCAACTACTTTCCCTTTTTGGGGTTTTTCTTTAGCAGTATCAGGTATGATGATACCTGAAGCGGTCTTGCTTTCTGCAGGTGCGGGTTCTATAAGTACCCGATCTGCCAAAGGTTTAATTTTTACTTCTGTCATAATGTTAATAAATTTTTAGTTGCAAAGTTTTCTCTATTACTATCTATCCTTAGCTAAAAATATGCCAAATTATAAACGAACGAAAGTTTATACCTGACCTGTAATAAAAAGTGACATTATGGCATTTAAACTACTTGACTGACACTATAAAAAAGTAGAGCAGGGTAAAAAATGCTCCCTTTATCGTATAAGTCCTAAGTGAATTGGGATACTCTCCTTTTCTAAAGCAAGGGGAAAGCTAAAACATTTCTTATTACTGTCTTGTTATTTGATCTTCAAGATGTAGTTTGAGAGCAGGATCAGTATGAATATGGCAATAGCCAAAACCCAAGTAGTCTTTTCTAGAAAGTCATTGGTACGTTGTACTCCAAACATCTGGGAGACCTGCCCGCCAAAGGTTTGAGAAAGCCCCCCTCCTTTGGGATTTTGTACCATGATCACCGTGAGCAAAAGCAGACATATCAGTACGAGGAGTACGGCTAAGAATATGTACGTTCCCATATGGTTTATTGATTTTCCATTTCGTTTTTTATGGCGCAGATCTGATCGGCAAAGGAATCACTTTTTTCCGAATATTTCAAGCTCAATATTTTGTATGCCTTGATGGTTTTGGGGTATTTTTTTTGTTTTACATAGATCTGATCTAATGTTTCTGTCATAAAGTCTTCATTTTCTAGAACACCATATCTGGTAGTATGAACAGGATCTTTGGTGTCCTTAGAGGGATTGAGGGCCACTATAGCTGCGAAGAAATTGTTCTATGCTTTTTAATTTTTCTACTCTATCATGTTTGTGGCTTACCGGGACTTTTTCAATGGGTTGAACTTTGAACAGTTTGAGCCAATCACAAAAGGTGTATTGACTGTGTAAAGCGTATTTGAGACTTATTTCAAAAGGAGCGACCGAACCCAAGGGCTCAGGAGCTTCATGGGATGGCTCATCTCACTGACCTTCTTGCAAAACCCATGTTTTTTTTTTGAATACTTCAGTATAAATTTCTTACTTTTTTTAATATAATTTAGTGTGATATATTTATATTTATAATATGTATGAGTTTGCTTGATTATTTTTTGATATTCTTGTGAATTTAGAGTCTTTTGAGCCCCTTGAGATAAAGCATCCTAATGGATTGAAAATAGGGAAATTCTTGTAAGGCCTCTTGCAGTAGATAAGTGTCTTCCTTTATCAAATCAAAAGGGGATTTGATGAAGGAGTTCAATCTATTTAATACCTCCCCTTTCATTACCAATCATTATAAACTTTATTGAATACTTCATTGGTCAACCTTTCGACTATCAATGGGATTAAACGTGGCTCGATGAGTGATAGGGTTTCGTCACTACCAAAATCCTCGAAAGTCTCAAACTCTTGTTCAAAATATTTGGTAGGTTGTTTTTTATTCCTATATCGAACTTTGACCTTTACTATCAATCGATTACCTTGTGATCGATCGTTGCTAATATTGATAACTTCGGTGTCGCATTGAGTGAATTCACCTTCTAGTACGAGATCACCGTCATTCTCTACAGCAATCAACGAGGTACGATCACGAAAAATATTTTGAAGTTTTTTGGTGAAATCAGGAGCCAAAGAAGTATTTGGAGAAATCGTATTGTTGAGAAATTGTTCGATCTGTATCATCTTGATTTCTTTACTGAGGGTAGCTCCACCTCCAGAAAAGCTATAGGAACAAGCATTTAAAAAAAATCCAAGAGAAAATAGGATAAACTTATATCTGTAGATTTTTTTACTGTAAGCCATACTGTTTAATCTTTCTGTACAAAGTCCGCTCTGAGATGCCTAACTCTTTAGCTGCGATCTTGCGTTTACCATGGTTACGTTTGAGGGCTTTTTGGATGAATTCTAATTCTTTTTCATGCAAAAAAAAAGATTCGGATCCTTGAGCAGCTTCGTCAGAGACTTCTTCAAAATCAAAGTCTTCCGCTGGCAATACAGGTTCGGTAGCATGCCTGAGCTGATAAGTAGGGTCAAGTGTAGGAGATTCACCAGAACAGGGCAATATTTCACCAAAGACATTTTTTACCAATTGACGATTGTTTTCTACAAAATGATTCACATTACCCTGATTTTGCATCAATTGTAGGGTCAGGCTTTTAAGATCATTCAGATCTCTGCGCATATCGAACAATACTTTATAGAGCAAGTCTCTCTCATTGGAAAAATCTTGTACCGAACGTTCTTTAGTTACAATAGAAGGGATCGAAGGTATATTTTCTAGGAGATACTCCTTGAGTTTCTCTATGGAGATTTCACGCTCGACCTCTATGACGGAGAGTTGTTCGGTGAAATTACGCAGTTGTCTAATATTCCCTGGCCAAGAGTAATCTTCAAGATATTTCAATGATCTTTCAGTAAGTCTGATAGCGGGCATCCGATATTTCTCAGCAAAATCATTGGAAAACTTTTTGAAGAGCAATCCGATATCTCCTTTGCGAGCGCGCAAAGAAGGCATATCGATCTGCACAGTATTGAGACGGTAATAAAGATCGTCACGAAATTTTCCTTTTTGGATGGCTTCTAATACATTGAGATTAGTAGCGGCTACAATACGTACATGGGTCTTTTGTATCTGAGAAGAGCCTACTTTGATGAATTCGCCTGATTCTAATACGCGTAGTAGACGCACTTGAGTAGACAAGGGCAATTCACCGACTTCATCTAAAAAAATCGTACCGCCATCGGCCACCTCAAAATAGCCTCTTCGCATATTGGTAGCACCAGTGAAGGACCCCTTTTCGTGGCCAAAGAGTTCGCTATCGATAGTTCCTTCAGGAATAGCCCCGCAATTAACGGCGATATAAGCATAGTGTTTCCGAGCTGAGAGTTGATGGATGATCTTGGGAATGAATTCTTTCCCTACACCACTTTCTCCTATGACCAATACCGAGATATCGGTAGGAGCCACTTGCATGACTTTTTCCAGGGCTCTATGGAGGGTAGGATCATTGCCGATAATCCTAAATCGTTGTTTGATGCTTTGAACCGATTCCATAATGAAAATGATTTTATAAAGATCGAACAGCTTCTCCAATCAAAGTAGCCGAGGTACAATGGTGGATTTTGACGTGGACAAAATCGCCTACTTGATGAGCCCCCTTAGGGAAAACTACTACAGCATTTTGTAAGTTCCTCCCATACCAATGCGTTCTATTTTTTTTGGACGTACCCTCAATTAAAACCTCTTGAACTTTCCCTAAATTCTGTTGCATACGATAGTATGAATGCTTCTTCTGTAAGGCAATGATCTCTTGCAATCGTCGTTTTTTGACCACTTCGGGAACATCGTCGACCAATCGCTTCTCGGCAGGAGTACCTGGCCGTACCGAATAGGTAAACATATAGCCAAAGTCGTATCGAACATACTCCATTAGGCTGAGGGTATCTTGATGATCCTGCTCAGTTTCGCCACAAAAACCGGCAATCATATCGTGAGAGATTACGCATTCTGGGATGAGATGGCGGATCTTATCGATCAAGGCAAGGTATTCTTCACGTGTATGCTTGCGGTTCATCTGCTGGAGCACACGGGTACTACCCGATTGCACAGGTAGATGAATATATTTACAAATGTTGGGATACTGGCTGATCGTCTTCAAAACTTCCTCCGACATATCATAAGGGTTGGATGTAGAGAAACGAATACGCATATTGGGGACAGCTTTAGCTACCAACTCGAGGAGTTGAGCAAAATGTATCGCGATGATCTTTTGTATGTTTGAAGCCTTATGAAAATCCTTTTTCATGCCCCCACCATACCAGAGATAGGAATCGACATTCTGCCCTAAAAGAGTTACTTCTTTGTATCCTTGTATCCAAAGGTTCTTGCACTCCTCAACGATGATATAAGGATCACGACTACGCTCACGACCTCTAGTGAAGGGCACTACACAAAAGGTACACATATTGTCACATCCACGAGTAATGGTCACAAAAGCCCTAACGTTATTACTTCCGAAACGAACTGGACTGATGTCTGCATAGGTTTCGTCTTTGGAGAGGATCACATTGACGGCACTGCAACCATCTTCTACCGATTGGATCAAATGGGGGAGGTCTCTATAAGCATCAGGCCCCACAACCAAATCGACAAGTTTTTCCTCTTCCAAGATCTTGGATTTTAGACGCTCGGCCATACACCCCAATAGGCCAATCATTATACTTGGCCTCTTCTTTTTTAGGGCATTGAATTGTTGTAAACGCCTTCGTACGGTCTGCTCAGCTTTTTCACGGATCGAACAAGTATTTACTAGAATAAGATCGGCCTCTTCTAAACTACGTGTCGTGTTGAACCCTTCGTTCGAAAGGATAGAGACTACGATCTCACTATCGGAAAGATTCATCTGACAGCCATAACTCTCTATGTAGAGCTTCCGATGACCTGACTCTTTTACAATTCGCTGAAATATCTCTTTTTGATAATACTTTTCTATTACTTTTTCTTCGATTTCTTTGATCTGATTCATGGGACTAAAAATCTAGCAAAAGGCAAAAATAAAGAAATAAGCTGTCACTCTGGCAGGTTTTAATTTTTCTGGATAATCCTTTCTCCATATGTTTTAATTTATACATCAAGCTACTTCATTGACTTATATCATTGGTTTTTAGTTTTTTTTATTTAAAATATCGGGTGAATGTTTTTTTAAAAAAAAATAATTCACCTCTTATTCTCATCCGGTATCCTTTCCAAAAACATCCAAAATCATTTAACTGAAACTTAATGATCTTTCCCTTCTCATTACGTATGGGATTTATAATATTATATTAATAATTTTATGTAAAATTAAAAATTTTATCATATTCTTTATATATCTTACTAAAATCAACAGCGAATCTCAAATTAGGATATTCCTTAACTAACTTATCTGAATAAGAATCAAAAGAAATAGTGTCATTAGTAAAATACAAAACTTAGCATTTATCTATTTAAAATATAATATATTATATAAAATTTTTTATAAAAAAAATAATATTCATATATTTAGAATAATCTGATAATCTTTTTATCAGGTGTATTATGTACTTTATAGCAATTTAATATAAGAGTACTTTTATAATAACCTACTGCTATCACTTTTATATTGCCATCAAATTTTTGATCATAGAGAATCATATTGGCTTGCATCGCTACTTTTTCTACCTTAACTGTAGGCTTAAGTAATTTCTCAAACTTGACATCATGAATTATAGAATTTCCATGTAAATTTCCAACTATCGAATCGACATGATCTTAGTAATAAACTCATTCTCTTACCTCAATATCTCAAATCTATTTATAAGTGGTGTTTGGTCTACATTCTCTTCATGAATTTCTTGAAGATAAATAGTCTTCGATATATGATTTACAGTTTTTTTTTGATTTATTCATTTAATTATATCATTTATAATAGATTATAAAATATTTATTTTTAATAAAACTATATAAAGAAATAACATCATAATAAAAGATCACTAATTATTATTATTCTTATCTTATTTCATTTAAAATCTATCAAGATAGATGTACACTTTGATGGAATTAAAATCATCATATACCTTCACTCCAAATTAGCACATCACCAATGAATAAATAGGAATAAAAAAGAGACCTTATACTTAAGATCTCCTTCTACATGATGAAGCTTCTAAATCATTTAATCCTCATACTTTTGCTTAGGATAGTTCTTGGATGGAGTCTACTAGGATAACCACATACAATCATTTCCTGCCTAAAAATTTACTACAACAAACTCTCCCTCTTTTCTTATCACATATGCAGTCATATTCTTTTGTATCCTCAGGTAATTGGTTGAGATGAATTATTAAATATTGATTAAATATTAATATTCAACTATTTATCATATACATATTTTTTATCAAATTCATTCGTATTAAATTCATATTAAGTATTATAGTTTATATAAATTTAACCTATGTTCATATCATATAAAAAACAATTCAAATCATTAATTTATTTATATATATATAAAATATATATTATAAAATTTTAAAACCATAAAATTATCATAATCTAAAAAATAATGGGTACTTTTTAGGGAAAACCTACCAATCGAAGAGATCAAATACAGCATTAACTCCACTTTTCTCTAGCTTGTTTTGCAGCTTGTACCATATTTTTGAGAGCCTCGGTCGTCTCGGGCCATTTGCGGGTTTTGAGTCCACAGTCGGGATTGACCCAAATATTCTTGACCGGTAGATGATTCACAGCTCTTTCAAGGAACTGAAACATCTCCTCTACAGTGGGTACTCTCGGCGAATGAATATCGTATACTCCAGGACCAATCTCATTAGGGTATCTAAACTTTGCAAAAGCCTCCAACAGTTTCATTTGAGAACGTGAGGTTTCGATGGTGATCACATCAGCATCCATACGGGCGATGTGTTCTAAAATATCATTGAATTCACTATAGCACATGTGTGTGTGGATCTGGGTCTGGTCTCCCACACCGCTTGATGCAATTCTGAAGGCTTTGATAGCCCAACTCAGATAATCATCCCAATCTTTTCTTTTCAAAGGTAAACCTTCTCGGACGGCTGGCTCGTCGATCTGAATGACATGAATCCCTGCTCTTTCTAACGCTTGTACCTCATCACGAATCGCCCAGGCAATTTGTTGGGCAGTAAGCATATATGGCTGATCATCACGTACAAAAGACCATTGCAAAATGGTAACAGGACCGGTAAGCATCCCTTTCATTAATTTCTTGGTCTGATTTTGAGCAAAATAGCTCCAACGGACGGTCATATCCCGCGGGCGACTCACATCACCATAGATGACTGGTGGTTTAACACAACGACTCCCATAGCTCTGTACCCAACCGTTTTGAGTGGAAAGGAAACCTTTAAGTTGCTCACCAAAATATTCGACCATATCATTGCGCTCAAACTCACCATGTACCAAGACATCCAAACCGATCTCTTCCTGACGACGGATAGTATCTTTTATAGCTTGCTCAATGGCTTCATCATACTGTTGCTGGGTCCATTCGCCCTTTTTGAGCCGGACTCTGAATTGTCGAATCTCTGAAGTCTGAGGAAAGGAGCCGATGGTTGTAGTAGGAAACAATGGCAATTGAAAATATTCTTGTTGGATCTTCTGACGCGTTGCAAAGGGGCTATAACGTCGGACATCTTGACCTGTAGCATTTGCTACACGTTGCTTGACTGCTTGATCGTGAATGAGCGTAGACCGCGCTGCGCGTTCCCAGGACTGGCGGTTGAGCTCCAACAAACGTCTATTACCATTAATAATTTGCTCCAATTCTTCAATCTCTTGGAGTTTTTGACGAGCAAAGGCCATGCGGTCTTTGATCTCAGGATGGATAGAAGTCTCGAGCTCTAAATCAAAAGGAACATGCAAAAGAGAGCAACTCGGTGCAATCATTAAACGATCTTCGCCCAAAGCTGATTTGGCTATGCGAATTTGTTTTATAGACTGGACATAATTATTCTTCCAGATGTTACGACCGTCGATCACCCCCAACGAGAGCATATGCCATTTAGGGATGTTTTTAAGCACAGCATTCAATTGATCGGGGGCTCTTACTAGATCGAGATGCAAGGCTTTCACTGGAAGATTCGCAGCTAAAGTAATGTTTTCATTCAGCCCACCGAAGTAGGTGGCCAATAAAAGCTCTATCCCTTGGCTTCCCTTACTGATTTCTTGATAGGCATATCGAAAGGCTTCTCGTTCTTTTTCAGTCAAATCTAAAATCAAAAAAGGTTCATCAAATTGTACCCATTCAGCACCTTGATCTTTCAAACGCTTGAGCAACTCAATATAAACCGGAGTCAACTTCTGAATCAAATCAATCCGATGAAAGCCTGACTCCTTTTCTTTACCCAACAAGAGATAGGATACTGGACCAATCAATACAGGTTTGGGAATTTTTATGAGCATTTTTTTGGCCTGGTCAAATTCATTAAAAACTTTTGTCGAGGTAATACTAAATGCTTGATCTGATGTAAATTCGGGTACGATGTAGTGATAATTAGTATCAAACCACTTGGTCATTTCCATTGCAGTGAGATCCAAGTTTTCTTTTTGACAACCTCTAGCCATGGCAAAATAGAGATCTATGTCTACTCCTCGAGAAGCTGAAAAAGGAGCATAACGTTCGGGAATGACCCCAAGCAAGAAAGACATGTCCAACACCTGATCATAAAAACTGAAATCATTACAAGGAATCAGATCCAGACCAGCTTGCTGCTGGATTTCCCAGTGTTTTTTCCGAAGTTCTGTTGCTGTACGAAATAACTCTTCGCTTGTGATTTTACCTGCCCAATATTGTTCTGAAACTTTTTTAAGCTGACGTTGGACTCCTATACGGGGATAACCGAGATTATGTTTCAACATGAGATTTAAGATTTTTGCGCTTTTATCGAAAGATTAAAGGCTCAGCAGCAAATATAATTCCTTTGCTTACAAAAAGTCAGATCTCAGGAAAATCTCTTGTGAAAGAAGTCTCCTTTTAAGTAAAATAAAAAAGGTGTGAAGTGCTCTTTTCCAAGTATAAGCATGCCGTAAATAAATAACCAACTTTTCTTTTATAAGAACTTTATTACTACGTATTTTTATTTATAAAATACATGCATCTGTACGTATCTTGTTTTTCATTCTTTCAAAACTCATCTATTCAACCTATTGACCCCTTCTCGACGTTTCACTATAGAATAGCTACCATCAAGCAGATAGATTGCAAATCTCAGAGATACATCCTGTTCCAAATACAACTGTACTGTCAATCCTCCAAAGGATTTGTCTCCAAAGACCATTAACTTGATCTGGAACGAACTTTTTCGTTTTGAAATGAATCTTCCTGATCGTTTTTTCGAAGGAATTATGGGTATAAAATAAAAATGTTGCTTACTATTTCAACCATTGTCTGATAAAATCGTCTCTATCGTTCCTATATTCTAAATAGGATGTGAAAATATCTTGCGACCGATGACCTAACTCATTTCTACTGTATATGTGGAATAAGGGATTCCCTATGATACTTCTCAGCCTATTCGATATACTATTGCTCTCGATCAGAAATATTTGTACCTGAAATGATGATAAGTCATAATATACTACTTGTGTCATTTATTGTATTTAGATAAGCATTCATAAGGTTATTTTTAATATAAAAAAGATCCCTTTATTCTTTTTTACAAGAAAATTGATTTTCAATTGTTGATATGATTGAATACCACCCATTTGATAAAAATATGACATATGAGGACTCTTAAGAGAAAGTCATCTCTAGAAACTGGTTGAATGATTTCATAATCTCCACTATGAAACAACGATAGGTTTTGAATATCTACAAAGTAAAAAAAAATATTAAATAATAGTTATATTTATTATTACAAATCAAGTAATTATTATTCTTTTGAGGGATGAGTATTCAATTTTATACACTTTCCGACAATAACTTCCATATAGAAAATATGAGATTATTTTCATTTTTTATACTACGTTTCGACGATTTTTCTCATTATAATGAACTATCCTGTATGTAGATTCTGCAAATCGTAGAAATCTTTGTTTTACATACCAATTCTGCAAGGCTTGTCCTGTATCACAATCGGATTGAACAATCTGTCCACCATAAGTAAAAGAAAACTTCCTTTCCAAACATTTTCCACCACTCTTGTTTCTGATATTAAAAAATAAATCTTTTTTGATAAATTTCCATAAATAATCATATCAATAACCCTTACTAGATACTACAACACTTTCTACACCGGAAGATTCACTCGCACGCATAAACTTAGAGTTATTATTAATAATTTTATAATAAAAATCATTTTCTATGTTTTTTATAAAGTCGATTCTTGTTCTTTTTTTCTCAATCACATTTGGTCTTACCTGTAGAACTATATAATTAGAGGTAGGGTACTCCAATACTTTTTACAAATCTGAATCGATAATCTTCACATAAGCCAATTGCAAAAAATCATTACTAGACAATACAGGTAACTTTCCTAATACCTCATTAGGCTCCAATACGCCAATATTATGGGCCGAATCCAAACAATCATATGGGGAAACCTTATATTTATATAAATTAGCACTTTCACTCCCTATACATTTTTTGGTTTTTTTACTGCAAATCTTATAATAAGAACCTTCCCACCCCGCACAAACTGACGGATGCGCTCTTATACAAGAGCATGCTTGTATCCCAGGAGATCGTATCAGAAAGGATACTTCCGATCGATGTATAATCCAAACTCACTTGATTAGTCAAATCAAAACACCTCCTACCATCACTTGTACTCATAATAATAAAAAATATTTATCGATTTCATCTGTTTCTTTACGATGGATCATATATCACAGACTTTCACCAACAGGTATATCATTTTGCTGTACGATAGACGCAATAAATTTCTTTTAAAGCTTTTCCATTGTGCTTGTTTATAGTTTTTACCAGACAATCAAGAGCTCCTACAGCAATTGTTTATGCCAATAAACAGCCTGTATACCAGAACGAAGTTAATCGTCAAGGTATTAAATTTATATTTAATATTAACTTACAATAAATATATGAAATAATATTAGGAAATATAAATATACCAGGCTAATGACCTTCTTCTAAAACATGTCACCAGGATCACAAAATCATTAGTTCACAGACTACAACTTTCACCTCTGCCATGACCTTCCTCCAGTGCAGCAACTTACCAAAGTCAAAAATATAAACAACAGCGATGGATCCATCACTGCTGTCGATCTCATGATATAAGGATTTTATCATTTTTCCAGGCCCAATAATTTTTTACCCAGAAGGGCCAGTTGAGTTGGATCATATTTCATCTCTTCCCATCTCCGAGGATCACCAGAAAAGGAATAACCTTCAGGGATTTTACGGTCTCACCAAGAGGAAATCTGCCACTGACGCAGGGTCTCGTTATTTTTTTCAGCCTGGCATCATCAAAATATATTGGGCCATACATACCTTGTCACAACTTGTATTGGGTGGATACCATGGATCTTTATACTGTTAAATATCAGTAGATTATAGGAATCTATCTTGACTTTGAGGATCTCAAAACCACTGACATCAGGTTTGAAATGATCGCGGTTTTTTTATCTGAGTGGGCTTCCAAGTATCATAGGTACAGTAAAGATCTGTTAATCATTGGAAACTGACTACAGTCTCGTTAATATGATCGTTAATTACCAACATATTTTGAATATTTTTTGGCTTGGTATCGGGATCATAATCCTAATGATGAAATCTTTGAATTCGAAACTGGGGCACATGAGTAAGTTCAGATTAGTTCGATCAATGGTGACCCAAAGTCTATCCGTGCACCATATATCGGTAAAGGATTCATAAATTCTTAGATATTGACAGTTATCCAACAGGTATTGATGATTGCAAATCTCTACCATACCGCTATTGTTAAATTCTTTCATCTTCATATCAGAACAAGGTAGAGCATACTGGTTATCAGGATCTTTGGGATCTTTTTCTTCAAACTCCTACAAGGAATTGGAAAACTTTTTAATATTTTCTGTCGGAACAGCACTTTTGATGATCACATAATCGTTGTGGATCCAGAATTGTAATCTTCTTCACTCAATATTCGTAAAGACTTTTCATTGGAACGGTCATTTAATTGGATACTACTTGATATAGCTGCAGAGGGATTTTTAGGGATAAATAGATGATAATTATTAGGAATTGTTATAGTAATTGTTTTTTTATGATAAACTTTATTAAAATTTTATTTAAGTTAATTAATTGATGAGGATGATATCATGCCTAAAATAACATTCTTTTGTATTCTGTTGGTTTTTGATAACAAAACCTGTATTTCAATATAATATATCAAATAATGAAAATATATAAATAATATATCATGTAGGATCAGGTAATTTCTTTCAAAGTAATGTTGATTATAGAGTTAAATGATCATTTATTCTGGAATTACCATTCCAAATACGAAATCGTATATGTGAAAGGTGTTAGTGTGATATGGTATATAGGTGAATACGTTTCGCACTACGAAGAGAATGATCTGATATTTATCAACCCGTACATTCCATATCTAAATTTTAACTTTGGCACCCAAGATCACTGCCAACAAGTGATCATACAGATGAAGAAAAATTTCCTCGAAGAAGACTTTCTAAATGCCTCAGAATTTACAGCGATCAAAATACTTTTTGAAAAAGGATGCTTATGGCATATCCTTTATTGGTACAGTGAAAAAGACTGTAGGCGATAGGTTGAAAAAGTTATCATCGCTGGAATCTTTTGAAAGATTTCTTCCTTACTCAAGATAGTTCAATATTTAGCTACAAAAGATGAAGTCATCATATTGCATCCGACGATCCGTCATCCATAGCGTTTTCGAAAAAGATCAAAAACGTATGGATATGATATACAAATAGATTGTAGCCCATCATATTAATCATCCCAATATGAATGAAATCGAACAAAAGGTATATTTGAGCATGGTAGCCTTTTTTCGATTTTTCAAGAAGTGTATCAATATGAACTTTACATATTTTATAAATCTCTATAGGATCCAAGAAGCTCAACATATTTTCTTAGAAGATAAAAATTCCTCAGACAATTGTTATAAAATAGGGGTCAACAACCTTTTTTAGTTCAATAAATTATTTAAAAGAATATTGAGAGAAAATCATTCAAAATTTAAAAAATTATTCATCTCCATACGGAGATAGAGAAAATACGTTATCATTCATTACTATTTTTGTTATACTCAAGATATATAATCCATATAGGCCAGAAATCATCCTTCCTTCTATTAACTCAATACTATCAAAATTTTGAAACAATTCAAGAAGATTTATGATAATTTCATGAAAAAGTAGAAATATTGACGCTAGCTTACAAAGCTAAACAGCTCTCCACCTAAGCCACTCTAAACCCAAAGTATCAAAAAGATCTAGGACGATCTGACACTCTTCATCAATAGGAATGATAAGGGTTTTGACTGGGGTATCATCTTTCTGGATCTTACGAATCATCGAAGTTTTCAAGATATTTTTCTCCTCATCAAAGGTAATATCTAAAAAATCTAAATCGGCACAGATGAGCTGACGGGCTAGGACATCATTTTCTCCTATCCCGCTATTGAAAATCACCTCATCTAGACCGTTCATGATTGCAGTAAAACTACGGATGTACTTTTTGATCCTGTGCACATACATCACATAAGCAAGCTGGGCTTTCGGATCTCCCTGTTAATAGGCTTACCTCATGTCGCGCATATCGTTATAGCCTGAGATGGACAACATTCTACTCTTTTAATTCAAGATTTCGGCTAAACTCTCCGAGTTAGGATCTGACCTAAGTGCATGAAAAACGACTATACTGTCCAGATCTCCAGTACGTGTACCCATTAATTAGCCCACTATAGTATGATTAGGCACGATGGCATAATCACCATAAAACAGGAAACGATCGCTCAAGCGCATAAAGAATACCGAAGAGACAGTCTCAACTTCTGGCCGAGTCTTGACGAACTGGACTACTGGACGGATGATATGAGTTGTAGTATGGACTACCACAGAAACTATATCATCAGGTAGGCCTTTATAGGTTATCATCTTACCAAAATACGAAGCATTGATAATGAGGTATTTATCCTGATTAATAAGTATACTTTTTTCCTTAGCAGATCATAAAGGGTCTGAGAAAACTCTTGATATTATGGTACTTCCATAGGATAAATGAGCTGTATACGATCCTCATCCCAATAGAGCACCGGATTGGTTACATTTAGGCCCAGATCTTCTTAGGATTACCTAGCAGGGTGAGCTACCCAAGCCCATCAGCTAAAAAAATCTAGGTGGACCGGAGAATAGTATTCTTAAAAAAATATTCAAGCATATGATATGTTTTTAAATCATTCGGCTCTTCTGAATCATATTGTATTGAAACATCTTTAGAGTAATAACTTCCGAATGGAAGTTAGCGATTTTCTATTCAAAAATGACATATCATTTTGATATTCAAAAAGTTATATTTTATGAGTACTCTCAAAAATACCGAACTCATCTACCATGATGGGAATAGAGCTGGGATACCTCTGAAGAGCCTCAATACATTGTCTTCAGGATTGATCCCTCTAGTAAGGACGATACCAACAGTCAGAGAATAAGTTGAAAAAATGTTTGCCAGGAGTGTCGTACAGATCAGATCGACCCGATCACCAAGAGTAATAATAAACAATATTCATCAATATGATTGAGGTAATTACTCAATTACATGGCTCTTACAATAGATTTCATAACAATCTCATTAAAGTCCTCCTTTTCATAAAGAACCAATTTAGCATTCAGCACTCTTTTCAGTTACTTCATCGTAGGATTTTTTAGGAGAGGTTTTGGAGGGATAGCACTCAAGATGATCGCTCCAAAATCCTTATCCTGAAAAAATACCCCAAGTGCTGCTTGGGGGATCTCAGCCTTATTGACTACAATAATGATGATCTTGTTGTCTTTGTCTTGAATGATATTACGTTCGATCAAAATATGATCAGCGAGTACTTGAGGAAATTTATTCTCCTCATTGACAACTAAGATAACAGGAAAATTCAAATCCTTAGCAATGAAGTTATTTATATCAAAAATAAAAGGACTGCCTTTATTGAAAAAATCTGTCCCTTCGACTATGAAAAAGTTATAGTATTTTTCAAATTTTTTATACTTGTCGATAATGCAAGCAAAGAACTCATTCATCTTACCAGAATTATGCAATATTACAGTCTCGCTACGGGTAAAGGTAAAGGCATTTTCATAAGCCATCTTAAGTTTGAAATATGAAAGGACTGTATCAATATGGTTGTTATTAACGCGTTGGTAATCATCATTTATGATCGGATAGAAAAAGGCCACATGCGATGTTTTTTTTCATGATCATCTGCATGATCAACCAAGGTGATGAACGAGTTGACACTATACTAATCTATAGTTACAACGAATATGGATCGGTTCATAATCCTCGGTATTTAGGAAAAGGGATTGAATTCCCTGTACGAGTCGATAATGATAAAAATCCTATCTTAAGGTGGATCAATTGGATCAAATCTAATCATGAAAGAATGATATACAGGTGGATAGCTATCCTTTTCATTGTAGAAATCTTCTTGATCAGATGGATCCGTTCACATCTCGAATAGGCTGATAAGTATCATGAGTATTTTTACATTCATGTGAGTAATTTTTTAAAGAGTTCCTTTGGAAACGTTACCTTTTCGGTTGGATACTTTTTCTACCTATTATTGACCTTAGGCGTGCTCTTCTTTCTTATTTGGTTTCTGAGTAGGTACCGACGCAGTGCAAAAATTAGAGGATTGTGGATTCTCTACTCAATTTTGATCTTTTTAAATTTTTCGTGTTTCTTCTTTCAACTCCTCTGGGGATTAATTATTGTAAAATTATTATAAATAGTTAATTATATTTTAATAGAATAAAATTCTTAGTAGGATTTTTGAAAGAAGTAACAGGCCTTCTTCTGCAAGAAGAAAATATCCAGTTACGTAAGGGATTATCTGAGGATAAAGAGGAGATTTTTTTATCTCAATCAAGAGAAAAAAATATCATGCAGATTACCCAAATGGATTTTGCTATACTTGAGCAAGAACCTTTTCATCTGAACTCATATAATGTTTTAGTCAAAGTCTCGTTATTTTCTCAATCGGTTCTCCCATTTAGGCATGTCGGGTTATTAGAATCCGTTTTCAAGGGAAGCACAGATGAATTTCGAAATCCCAAACACCAGTTTTCCCTTCACAGTCATGCATAAGATGAGCCATCAATTTGGTTTTGCTTAGGATAGTGAAGCCAATTTTTTCGGTTTTTTAGCCTCTATCTTTACAAGAGATACTGATTTTCAAGATAATGCTTATTTTACGGATTTGAATTATATCTTTCAGCAACTTTATGTTATCAACAACATGAGTTTTAAAACGCATGTGCATCGATTTACTTCTTTTATGCAACGGAATTTTGAAGCCTAGAAAAAAACTATTTGAAAAAATATCTAGGATTTTTGAGAAGCTTTACCGGTAAGATAAACGACCTATTTCTTAAATCCAACGGATAGAAAAATGGCATCTATGACTATATTCGTTTTACGTAACTATTTATAGATCAGTATGATACATAAATGAAGAAAAAATACTTTATAAGGTACTTTTTAACGAGACAAAGGTTATTTTCAAATAAATCCTTCAGAACAGATAACCAGAAAATATCCTCCCCATTCATTCATTCAAAATCTCATCAGGGTTTTTTTAGAGGATTCCAATGCATTCAAATAACTGTTACTAGGTGATCAACAAGAGTAGTATAAGTGGATAATGTTGCCATTAGTTGGTTTAGCCAACAAGCAATTATTCTTTAATCCTAAATAATTTTTCAAGCAGTAGTACTTTTAGGATCTAAATCGATGACAATCGAATTCAAGAGGCTCTTGCCTCTAACTTCTTTGATAATGAGGAAACGTTCAGACAATTTACCTAACCTCATGAGGAAAGATCTCCCCGATCCAATGGACATTATCAGTAAGTTTTTCTTCCTGTACGATCTCCAATACTGCCATAGCTACGGAACAAGCTAAGGGATTCTCACCGAGAAAGGGAGAATCATGCTATCTAAGACGGAATACTTTCATAATAAATTCAAATCAGCCAAAATGGCCGACACTGGATAAATATCCCATCATGAAATCGTTTTACCAAGGATAAGAACATCTAGACGGACCCCTTCATGATCAAAAATCAATGTTTTCTCCGTACGAGAGCAATACCGGTCTGGACTTCATCAGCAATGAAAAGCACTTGATACTTTTGATAGATCTCAGGTATTTTTTCAAATAGCCTTTATCGGGGACAAACACACCGGCTTCTCGTTGGATAGGTTCGATGAGAAAACCTGCTATATTTTTATTTTTCACCAAAACTTTTTCTAAAGCTTTCGAATCCGTTATATGCCACAGCGACAAAACCCAGCATATAGGGGGCTATAATGCATATAAGCCTACGGATCAAACGAAAAGGAGATAATCCCTGAAGTACGATCATGAAAGTTGGCTCGACAGACGACAGTGAGCTACTGGTTTTGATATATTTTTCGTTTTTCATAGGCCCATTTCCGACACAGTTTGATAACTGTCTCAACAGACTCTGCCACACTATTGATCGGGAGGACCTTGGGTAATATATCATTTATATGGGCCAAACAGATTGTTTTAAAAATCCCTGGAATTCAAGGTAAATCTCCAAGCCTGATCTTGGAGGGCTTGTATGATCTTTGGATGATCATATCATTAATTATCAATAGAATATGATGATAAAAAATCATAATATTTCTTTCCTTCTACATTCTATAAAAAAACACCTTCTCCTTTTTCGAGTACTACAGGTAACAGATGATAATTGTGTGAATCATATTTTTATTTCAATTCGATAAAATTTTAGGCGTTTAAAATGTTTATATGATGCATTTTACGGCTATTTGATTTATTTTTGTAAGCAAATCTAATGATTTACCCAAGCTTTTAAACTAATCCATTCTACCAAGCTTCATAAAATATTTCTACATATATATGACTATAAAACAGCTACAATACTTGCTTTCTGTAGCCGAACATAAAAATTTTACTTCGGCTGCCGAGCGCTCTTTTGTCACACAACCCACCCTAAGCATGCAAGTTCAAAAATTGGAAGAAGAACTAGGAATTGAATTATTAGATCGAACCTCACATCCGATTGTCCCTACACGCATCGGAGGAAAAATCATAGAACAAGCTAAGATAGCACTCAACGAACTTCTTAAGATCCAAGATATCATCCATGAAGAAAAAGGTGGCGTAGAAGATACATTTACCCTAGGTATCATCCCTACCGTAATGCCTACGTTACTACCGATATTTCTGATGAACTTTTTGAAAAAATTCCCTAAAATGACACTAAAAATAAGGGAAGCCACTACCGAACAAATGATCCAAGAGCTCAAAGAAAATGCCTTAGATGTAGGTATCGCTGCAACCCCTCTCGAGAACAGTATGATCATAGAACATCCGCTTTATTATGAACCATTGGTAGCCTTCGTTCCTAATACACATAGCCTATTCAAAAAAGAAATCTTACATCCCAATGATCTGAATATAACAGATATTTTACTTTTTAAAGAAGATCACTGCTTCCATAGCAACATATTGAATATATGTGAAAATAGAAAAACGAAAGCTCATCTTAAAGTACATTTTGAAAGTGGTAGCTTAGAAACTTTATTAAAATTAGCCAAAGAAGGACTAGGTATCACACTTTTACCTCAATTACAAGCCGAAAACTTAGAAGAATCAGACCAAAAATTAATCAAAAAATTCGTGACCCCCCCGCCCACAAGAGAAGTTAGTATCATCTATCATAAATCACAACTCAAGCTGTTTTTCATTCAAGCATTGGTCGAGATGATAAAAAATCTTATACGAAGCAAACTCCTTTTGGAAAGCAGCAACATATCCAAACCCACGATAAAGATCGCTATTTGATGATAAAATCATTAGTACAAATGGTTTGAAATAATGGGTAGAGATCTTTTGATTATTGGGTTTTGCGGTGGTTTCACCACCTTCTTAGCTTTAGCCTTGGAAACACATAAGCTGATCGAAAATAAACAACTTTGACCTGCTATCACTTATATAATCATAAGTATAAGTTCAAGTTTATATTCTTTGATTATAGGTATGTTACTAGTAAAATATATCTATCAGTGAAAATAAAAAATCATGCCTCTCCTTTGAAAGGACTGAAGTTGATCAACATTCTTTGTTCCTCTCCTATCTTTCCGTAATGAGATTCATAATTGTCTAAGTTTTCTTTGATCACCTGCAACAAGCGCTTGAGATGTTGAGGAGTCAATATCACCCGAGACTTGATACGTGCTTTAGGCATGCCGGGCATAAGACTGACGAAATCCAAAACAAATTCTGTCGGAGAATAGTTGATAATACCCATATTAGCATATACTCCATCGGCAATATGATCGGGTAACTCAACATCCAATTCTTCCTTATTTTCAACCTGTTTACTCATCATCATAAATTTTTATTAACCAACTGAGACTACTCTTCTTTAAATCCTACAATGATGTCTTCGTATTCTCTCAAACCAGTACCTGCAGGGATTTTGTGTCCTACAATGACGTTTTCTTTCAAACCGTTTAAATAATCAGTCTTACTACTCACGGCTGCTTCGCTCAAGACTTTTGTCGTCTCTTGAAAGGATGCTGCTGAGATAAATGATTTAGTTTGTAATGCTGCTCGTGTGATACCCTGCAAAATAGGCCTAGCTGTAGCAGGCATAGCACTTCTAGCGACTACCAGTTTTTTATCTCTATATTTCAAAACGGCATTTTCATCACGTAGCTCACGGAAAGTGATGATCTGACCAGCTTTGAATTGTTCAGAATCTCCAGATTCTTCGACTACCTTCATGCGGAAGGTACGCTCATTCTCTTCGATAAAATCATCTTTGTGTTCGATATTGCCTTCTAAGAAACAAGTGTCTCCTGCATCATCGATCTCAACTTTACGCATCATTTGCCGGACGATGACTTCAAAGTGTTTGTCATTGATCTTGACCCCTTGTAGACGATAGACTTCTTGAATCTCATTGACCAAATATTCCTGGACCGCTCTAGGTCCTTTGATGTTCAAAATATCATTAGGCGTAATGGCTCCGTCTGACAAAGGTGTTCCAGCTTTGATATAATCGTTTTCCTGTACAAGGATCTGACTAGAAAGTTTGACAAGATACTTTCTGAGGTCACCGGCCTTAGATTCAACGATGATCTCACGATTACCTCTTTTAATCTTACCATGACTCACGATGCCATCTATTTCAGAAACGACAGCCGGATTGGAGGGATTACGTGCCTCAAACAACTCGGATAGACGAGGTAAACCACCTGTGATATCTCCTGATTTAGCTGATTTTCGTGGCACTTTGATCAAAATCTTGCCCACTTTGATTTTTTCACCATCTGCAACAACCAGGCGAGCGCCTACAGGTAAATTATATACTTTCAATTCCTCTCCTTGATAGTCTACGATCTTCAAAGTAGGGATGAGCTTTTTGTTTCTAACCTCAGAAATTACTTTTTCTTGAAAACCGGTCTGCTCATCAATCTCTACTTGATAGGTGAGACCTTGTTCTATATGTTCATATATCACAGTACCGGCCAATTCTGCAATGATCACCGCATTATAAGGGTCCCACTTACAGGCTAGGTCTCCTTTGATGACTTGAGCCCCATGGCTTACGTAGAGGATAGCGCCATAAGGTATGTTATTAGTCATAAGGATCATGCCTTCTTTGCTGATTAGTTTCATCTCTGTAGAACGGGATACGACTACAGCTACTTTATTACCTGAATCATTTTCGATCTCGACGGTTCTAAGGTCTTCAAACTCTACTATACCCTCATATTTAACACGGATCTGTGATGATTCTGCAATATTACCAGCGGTACCTCCAACGTGGAAGGTGCGGAGTGTAAGCTGTGTACCGGGCTCACCGATAGATTGTGCAGCGATGACGCCTATGGCCTCACCTCTTTGTACAAGTTGGCCAGTAGCTAAGTTGCGTCCATAACACATGGCACAAATCCCCATTTTAGATTCGCAGGTCAGCGGAGAGCGTACCTTTACCGTCTCAATATTAGCCTCTTCGATCCGATATGCATCTTTCTCATCAATCATTTCACCAGCTGTGACCAGTAATTCTCCTGTTGTAGGATCACCAATATCGTTCAAAGAGATACGTCCTAGGATACGGTCAGATAAGAATTCTACGATCTCTTCATTTTTCTTCAGTGCAGAGATCTCTACTCCCCGTAAGGTACCACACTCGTCTTCTCTAACGATCACGTCCTGGGCTGCATCTACCAAACGACGTGTTAAATATCCGGCATCTGCAGTTTTCAAAGCTGTATCGGCCAGACCTTTTCTGGCACCATGAGTCGAGATGAAATATTCTAGAATAGTAAGGCCCACAAAGAAGTTAGATATGATAGGATTCTCAATGATCTCCCCCCCACCTGAACCGGTCTTTTGGGGCTTAGCCATCAATCCACGCATACCTGAGAGCTGGCGAATTTGTTCTTTTGAACCACGTGCTCCGGAGTCAAGCATCATGTATACGGGATTGAATCCTTGTCTGTCCTCACGCATATGTTTCATCACCTTTTCGGTAAGCATGGCATTGGTATTAGTCCAAATATCTATGACTTGGTTGTAACGTTCGTTATTGGTAATCAACCCCATATTATAATTCATCTTTACAATATCTACCTGTTTGATCGCTTCTGCTATCATATGCTTCTTGTCTTCAGGTACGATAATATCGCCTAAACCAAAGGACAGACCACCTCTGAAAGCATTGTAAAAACCTAGCTCTTTGATGTCATCTAAAAACTTAGCAGTGATAGGTACGCTAGTCAAACTTAAGATTTTACCGATGATCTCTCTCAAGGACTTCTTCGTTAATAATTCATTAATATAGCCTACTGCTTCAGGGACAACTTGATTGAATAATACCCTACCTACAGTAGTCTCAATGAGTTCTTCGACAAAAACATCACCTTTACGTACCTTAACTTTAATCGTAGCATGCAACTCGACAATTTTTTGATTGTAGGCAACCTCTACCTCTTCAGAGGAAGAAAAAACAAGTCCCTCTCCCCTAATTATCCGATCAGGGGTAGATTTCATAGCTTTGGTCATGTAATACAACCCCAACACCATATCTTGTGAAGGAACGGTGATCGGAGAGCCATTGGCTGGATTTAAAATATTTTGAGAGGCCAACATCAATATCTGGGCCTCTAAGATAGCTTCAGGAGATAGAGGTAGGTGTACGGCCATTTGGTCGCCATCAAAGTCAGCATTGAAAGCAGAACAGACTAAGGGGTGTAATTGAATAGCTTTACCCTCGATGAGTATGGGTTGAAAGGCTTGGATACCTAATTTGTGCAAAGTCGGCGCACGGTTCAATAAGACAGGGTGCCCTTTCAAAACATTTTCCAAGATATCCCAGACTACAGGTTCTCTTTTATCGACGAGTTTTTTGGCTGACTTAACAGTCTTGACAATCCCTCGCTCGATCAACTTTCGGATGACGAAAGGCTTGTAAAGTTCTGCAGCCATATCTTTAGGTAAGCCACACTCATGCAGTTTCAGTTGAGGGCCTACAACGACCACCGAGCGAGCTGAGTAGTCTACACGTTTACCTAAGAGGTTTTGTCGAAAACGCCCTTGTTTTCCTTTCAGCGAATCGGATAGGGATTTTAAAGGACGATTGGCATCGGATTTGACCGCAGAAACTTTCCTCGAATTGTCAAAGAGGGAGTCTACTGCTTCTTGAAGCATACGTTTTTCATTGCGAAGAATCACCTCAGGAGCTTTGATTTCTATCAATCGTTTCAAACGGTTATTTCGGAGAAGCACTCGACGATATAGATCATTCAGATCGGAAGTGGCATAACGTCCTCCATCCAAAGGCACCAACGGACGCAACTCAGGAGGTATCACCGACAATACGTTGACAATCATCCAAACAGGGTTACTTCCTTTTTTCTTCCCTTCGCGGAAAGCTTCTACCACCTGCAGACGTTTCAGGGCTTCGGTACGACGTTGCTTGGAAATCTCATGGTGTGCCTGATGACGCAACTCGTAAGATAGTGTGTCGAGATTGAGACGCTTCAAAAGGTCTTGCAAACAATCGGCTCCCATCTTAGCAATGAACTTATCAGGATCTGTATCGTCCAAATGTTGATTTTCTTGAGGGAGCAAGTCCAAGATATCGAGATATTCTTCTTCTGTAAGGAAGTCTAATCTCTCAAGAGTCGTACCATTGGAATGTTTGGCTATACCTGGTTGAACTACCACATAACGCTCATAATAGATGATCATATCGAGGCGTTTTGATGGCAACCCTAAGAGGTATCCGATCTTGTTGGGTGCGGATCGAAAACACCAGATATGGACTACCGGTACGACTAGACTGATATGGCCGATACGTTCGCGACGTACTTTCTTTTCAGTAACTTCTACACCACATCTGTCACAGACGATACCCTTGTAGCGAATGCGTTTGTACTTACCACAGGCACATTCGTAGTCCTTCACTGGACCAAAAATGCGTTCGCAAAAGAGTCCATCACGTTCAGGCTTATGAGTACGGTAATTGATCGTCTCAGGCTTGAGGATTTCTCCATAAGATTCTTTCAAAATCAATTCGGGGGAAGCTAAGCTAATGGTGATTTTGTTGAAATTTCCGCTTTTTTTATTGATTCTTATCGCCATTTTACTGTGTGATCAAAATTTGTTATTGGAATCTAAATAAAGAGAGGATTGGGTTATTCTTCCAAGTTGAGATTGATACTCAAACCGGCCAATTCATTGGTCAAAACGTTGAAAGATTCGGGCATCCCCAGCTCGGGCATTGATTCCCCTTTAACGATAGCTTCAAAAGTTTTAGCTCTTCCAACAACATCATCAGATTTGACCGTAAGTATTTCGCGCAAGATGTTGGCTGCACCAAAGGCTTCCAAAGCCCAGACTTCCATTTCACCAAAGCGTTGTCCTCCAAATTGGGCTTTCCCCCCTAGAGGCTGCTGGGTGATGAGTGAATAGGGGCCAATAGAACGTGCATGCATCTTATCATCGACCATATGGCCAAGTTTAAGCATATAAATCACACCTACAGTAGCAGGTTGATCGAATCGCTCACCGGTCTCTCCATCATACAAGTAGGTCATCCCAAAACATGGGAGGCCTGCTTTATCGGTGTATTCAGTGATCTGTTCTATCGAAGCACCATCGAATATTGGGGTAGCAAATTTCTGGTCCAATTCATAACCAGCCCATCCTAAGACGGTTTCGTAGATCTGACCAATGTTCATTCGAGAAGGTACGCCCAATGGATTTAAGACGATATCTACTGGAGTACCGTCCTCTAAAAATGGCATATCTTCATCTCTTACGATACGCGCTACAATACCTTTATTACCATGTCTTCCAGCCATTTTATCACCTACTTTGAGCTTACGTTTTTTGGCGATATAGACCTTGGCTATTTTGACGATACCTGAGGGTAGTTCATCACCTATGGTAACTGTGAATTTTTTACGTTTCAACGCGCCTTGCAGATCTCCAAGCTTGATCCTATATTGGTGCAAAAGTTCTTCAACCAATTGATTTTTATGTGTATCGGATGTCCAACCTGAAAGGGAAATATTGACATAATCTTCGATCATACTGAGCAGTTTTTGCGTGAATTTAATACCTTTGGGTATGATCTCTTCATTGAGCTCATTGTAAATACCTTGAGAGATCTTACCTTGTAAGATAGTAAAAAGTTTTTCCAACAATTGCTCTCGCAACTGGGAGAAATGATTTTTATACTCTGCCTCGAGGCGTTCTACTTCTAATTTATCTTGTGCTCTAGACTTCTTATCTTTAATGCTGCGGGAAAACAATTTTTTATCGATCACTACGCCAAATAAAGAAGGTTCTGCTTTCAAGGAAGCGTCTTTGACATTGCCCGCTTTATCACCAAAAATGGCCCTGAGGAGTTTTTCTTCAGGTGTGGGATCGGACTCTCCTTTTGGAGTGATCTTACCGATAAGGATATCTCCAGGTTTAACTTCAGCCCCTATACGGATAATACCGTTTTCATCGAGTTCTTTAGTAGTTTCTTCGCTCACATTAGGGATATCACTGGTGAGCTCTTCCATCCCAAGCTTTGTATCACGTACATCTAAGGAGTATTCATCGATATGAATAGAGGTAAATAAATCTTCGCGTATCACTTTTTCACTGATCACAATAGCATCCTCAAAATTATATCCCTTCAAAGGCATAAAGGCTACTCTACAATTTCGTCCGAGTGCCAATTCACCATTTTCCGTGGCATACCCTTGGCAAAGAACTTGCCCCTTGATGACTCGCATGCCTTTTTTGATGATGGGCTTAAGAGTAATACAGGTGTTTTGATTGGTCTTCCTGAATTTGATCAAATTATAGGTTTTTACTTCTGAATCAAAGTTTACCAAGGCTTCTTCTTCAGTCCTATCATAACGAATGCCGATCAGATCGGCATCTACGTATTCGACCAAACCGTCTCCTTCAGCGTTAATCAAAATACGAGAGTCTTTAGCTACTAATTTTTCTAGTCCGGTGCCTACAATAGGTGCTTCAGGTTGTAACAAGGGGACGGCTTGACGCATCATATTGGACCCCATCAAAGCCCGGTTGGCATCATCATGCTCGAGAAAGGGGATCAGTGATGCAGAGATCGAGGCAATCTGATTGGGGGTGACATCTATATAATCTACTTGCTTGGGTTCTACTACTGGAAAATCTCCATCCTTACGAGCAATAATACGGTCTGTGACAAAGCTACCGTCTCCAGTTAAGATTGCATTAGCTTGTGCAATCACTTTGCCTTCTTCTTCTTCTGCACTGAGATAGATAGGGGGTGAAGAGAAATCTACCTTCCCATCGCGCACCACTTGATAAGGGGTCTCAATGAATCCCATATTATTAATTTTAGCAAAACTGCACATAGAAGCGATCAAACCAATATTGGGACCTTCAGGAGTTTCTATTGGACACAATCTACCGTAATGCGAATAGTTTACGTCACGTACTTCGAATCCGGCACGTTCTCGAGATAATCCACCAGGCCCTAATGCAGACAATCTCCGTTTGTGGGTGACTTCAGATAGGGGATTAGTCTGATCCATGAATTGGGATAATTGATTCGTACCAAAAAAGGAATTAATCACCGAAGAGAGGGTCTTGGAATTGATTAGATCTATAGGTGTAAATACCTCATTATCACGTACATTCATACGTTCACGAATCGTACGGGACATACGGGCTAAACCTATACCAAATTGAGTAGATAGTTGTTCGCCAACGGTCCTGACCCGACGATTAGAGAGATGATCGATATCATCGACTTCTTTTTTGGAATTAAATAATTCATTCAAATACTCTATGATCGCAATGATATCTTCTTTGGTCAGGACTTGATGATCCATATCAATATCCAAACCCAATCGCTTATTCAATCGATATCGTCCAACCTCTCCTAAGCTATATCTGGTATCAGAGAAGAAAAGCTTTTCTATGACACCTCGAGCAGTTTCTTCATCAGGAGGTTCGGTACCTCGCAGCTGTCTGTAGATGTATTCTACAGCTTCTTTCTCAGAGTTAGTCGGATCTTTTTGAAGAGTATTGTGAATAATAGAATAATCAACCTTCTTATTATCTTCCTTATGCAAAAGGATAGATTTTACCCCCGAGTCAAGGATCTGGTCGATATGTTCTTTTTCTAAGGTGATATCACGATCAAGGACAACTTCATTCCGTTCTATCGATACGACCTCACCAGTATCTTCATCGACAAAGTCTTCATGCCAAGTATTCAAGATCCGAGCAGCAAGGGTACGTCCGAATGCTTTTTTAGTCGTAGATTTGCTAATCTTAAATTCTTCAGCCAAGTTAAATATTTTCAAGATATCTTTGTCTCGTTCGTAACCAATGGCACGCAAGAGTGTGGTCATCGGTAATTTTTTCTTGCGATCGATATAAGCATACATCACGTTGTTGATATCTGTAACAAACTCAATCCAAGAACCTTTGAAAGGGATGATCCTGGCAGAATAAAGTTTAGTGCCATTAGCGTGATAAGATTGCCCAAAAAAAACTCCTGGCGAACGGTGTAATTGTGAGACCACAACACGCTCGGCTCCATTGAAAATAAAAGCTCCTGAAGTGGTCATATAAGGGCACGTACCCAAATAAACATCTTGAAAAACGGTCTCAAAGTCTTCATGCTCAGGATCTGTACAGTACAGCTTGAGCCTAGCCTTCAGAGGAACACTATAAGTCAAGCCTCGCTCAATGCACTCTTCCATGGAATACCTCGGCGGGTCTATGAAATAGTCTATGAATTCTAGGACGAAATTATTTCTCGTATCGGAAATAGGAAAATTTTCCATAAAGGCTTTAAACAAGCCTTCATTTTTCCTATTTTCAGCCCTAGTTTCCAACTGAAAAAATTCTTGAAAAGACTTAATCTGAATATCAAGAAAATCCGGATATGGAACTTGCCTTTTGACTGAGGCAAAGTTGATCCTTTCTGAGGTTTTTTTTATAGCAGTCAACTTGAGTGAGAGTTTTAAATAATGATTAAAATAAATAGAAATAAAACAAATTCCCCAAAATTCCCCATCAGGGAATCTGAATTTTTTTTAAAACCACCACAATAACCTTATTATGTTAATTCTATTTCGGCTCCGGTTTCTTCGAACTGTTTTTTCAGACCTTCTGCTTCCTCTTTGTTGGCCCCTTGTTTCAATACAGATTTGGGAGCAGCGTCAACTAACTCTTTAGCTTCAGTAAGGGTCTTTCCCATAAGTTCTTTGACTGCCTTGATCACCTTAAGTTTGGCCGCTCCAGCCGATTTGAGAACAACATCAAAAGTAGATTTTTCTTCCACCTGTTCTGCTACGCCTCCTAGTGTAGGTGCAACTGCGACTGCAGTTGCGGGTTCAATGCCATGTTTTTCTTTCAAGACATTGGCCAATTCGTTAACATCTTTCACAGTTAAATTTACTAACTGCTCTGCTAATTGTTCTACTGTTGCCATTTTTAAACTTGATTTTTTTATTAAATTTGTTTTACTGATGAATGATTACGTAGACTTATATTTTCAATAAAGTTTCAAGAAGACATGATACTTTCTGGCCACTTGATTGTAAAGCTAAAACGACACGCTTGAGCGGAGATTGCAACAAACCAATGATCTCTCCGGTAAGTTCTTCTCGAGACTTGATATTGATCAAAGACTCGAGATTTTGATCTCCTATATAAAAACTTTCCTCAGTATAGGCCCCCTTAAGGAGAGGTTTTTGATGCTTTGCCTTGTTCCTGAAAGTCTTGATGGTTTTCGCTGGAGCATTGTTGACCTCAGTAGTAATCAGAGAAGTGCTGCCTTTCAACAGATCATAAAATGGATCAAAGGATTTATTCCCCACTGCTTCCATGGCTTTCTTGAGTAAAGTGTTTTTAACAACTTGTAACTTGATCTGCGCATTGAAGCAGTCTCTCCTAAAATCAGAGGTTTGTTGAGCATTTAGACCAGAGAGATCTGTCAAGTAGATCGTATGGTTTTCAGATAATACAGCAGTCAGGTCTTCTACGGTTTTTATTTTTTGTTCTTTGGTCATGATCGTCTCAATTTTTTATACGCTTTTGGGATCAACTGCAATACCTGGACTCATCGTACTTGACAAATAAATACTTTTCATATAAATACCTTTGGCTGCAGAAGGTTTTAGACGATGCAACGTATGGATCAATTCAGTAGCGTTACTTTCGAGTTGTTCAGGGGTAAAAAAAGACTTACCGATACAGGCATGGACGATTCCATAACGGTCTACTTTGAAATTTATTTTCCCTGATTTGATCTCTCGAACAGCCTTACCGGGCTCCATGGTCACTGTGCCGATTTTAGGATTGGGCATCAAACCTCTAGGGCCTAATATCTTCCCTAAAGGACCTAACTTAGCCATCACGGCAGGCATGGTCACGATCACATCAAAATCTAACCATCCATTTTTAATCTTCTCAAGATATTCTTCTAATCCTACGTAATTTGCACCGGCTTCTTGGGCTTCTATTTCTTTATCAGATGTCAACAAAGCCAATATACATACTTCTTTTCCATTACCATTGGGTAAGGTGACTACACCACGAACCATTTGATTGGGTTTACGCGGATCTACTCCTAATCGTACGGCTAGATCTATCGAAGCATTGAATTGGATGAGAGTAATCTCCTTTACTAATTTAGAGGCTTGCTCCAGTGTATATTGCTTGGTACGATCAAATTTCTGATATACTATTTTTTGTTTTTTGGTTAATTTCGCCATGGCTATGGATTTTATGAATAGACGGGGGGGGGGCCAGAGACTTCGATGCCCATAGATCGTGCCGTACCGGCTACCATAGACATAGCCGACTCAAGTGTGAAACAGTTCAGATCCGACATTTTGTTTTCTACAATGGTTTTTATTTGATCCCAATCGACTTTGGCTACTTTGGTACGATTTGATTCTTTAGATCCTTTTTTCAGTTTTGTCGCTTCAAATAGTTGTACACTTACAGGAGGATTCCGCACAATAAATTCAAAGGATTTATCCTCATATACAGTGACGACTACAGGACATACCTGTCCTTGTTTGTCCTGAGTACGAGCATTGAATTGTTTGCAAAAATCCATAATATTTACCCCAGATCCTCCTAAAATAGGTCCTATTGGTGGAGAAGGATTGGCTACCCCACCTTTTATCTTTTCTATTCTTAATTTTTTAATGATTTTCTTAGCCATTAGTTCGTTTTTTTTAAAAAAAAATCTATACTTGGGAAGTAGTTAAATTTTTTCTATTTGAGTGAAATTTAATTCTAAAGGGGTCTTACGACCAAAGATCAATACAGCTAGTTCTAACTTTCTTTTCTCCTCATTGATCTTCTCTATCGTACCATTGAATCCGTTGAAAGGACCATCAATGACTTTTACAGTCTCTCCAATAACAAAGGGAATATTAATGTTTTCATCGCTCTCAGCTAACTCGTCTATTCTCCCCAACATCTTATTGACTTCTTCCTTACGCATAGGGATTGGAATACCTCCTTTCCCTTCGCTCAAAAAATTGATAACACCAGGTATACTTTTGATCATATGTAGGACTTCACCTTCCAAATTGGCTTCAACCATTACATAACCGGGGTAATGGATCTTTTCTTTTTGTATCTTTTTGCCATTACGCATCTGAACAACTTTCTCAATGGGTACTAATATTTGACCTATATAGTCCTGAAATTCCATGTATTGAACTTCATTCTCTATATAATATTTAACCTTATTTTCTTGACCACTGATGGTTTTCAGGACATACCATTTTTTTTTCACTTGGCTCATTTTGATTTCTGAAAAGTCATTTCTCAAATCTTAAAGCATCGTTCAAAAGTGTAGGGAAAACAACTGTCTCAATGCCCAAATAAATACCTCATCTATCCCATACAAGACTAAAGACAATAATATCGTTGAAAAGGCTACCACCAAGGTAGAGGATTGCAATTTATTCCACTTAGTCCATGTGATGTAATGGATAAATTCATCATATACACCAGTAAAAAAATTAGCTTTTTTCATGAACGATCTTCGTTTTGGCACGGGCGGTAAGACTCGAACTCACGACCCTCGGTTTTGGAGACCGATGCTCTACCAACTGAGCTACACCCGTTCTTTTATTCGCTAAACAAGACGCCATTCTTAGTGGAGAACACCTTTCAAAAATCATTTTTTTCTCCTTCAGAGGGTATTTTGTCATTTCAAAATCTTAATCACTTGTCCAGCACCAACAGTGCGTCCACCTTCACGAATGGCAAAACGCAAACCTTCGTTGAGCGCAACAGGCTGATGCAATTTTACTTCGATAGAAACGTTATCTCCAGGCATGACCATCTCTACACCTTGTGGGAGATGTACCTCTCCCGTGACATCTGTTGTACGGAAATAAAATTGAGGACGATATTTATTATGGAAGGGGGTATGACGACCTCCTTCTTCCTTTGTAAGGATATATACTTCTGCAGAAAAATTATCATGAGGAGTTATGGACCCTGGTGCTGCTATGACCATACCGCGACGGACTTGCTCCTTGCTGATACCACGTAGCAATACACCCACATTATCTCCCGCTTGAGCGCTATCTAGGATCTTACGGTGCATTTCTACTCCCGTGACGGTAGAAGTTAAATTTTCAGCTCCCATACCGATGATATCTATACCATCTCCGGTCTTACAGATCCCTCGCTCGACACGGCCTGTACATACGGTACCTCTACCCGTAATAATAAATACATCTTCTACAGGTAACAAAAAGGGCTTATCTATATCACGAACAGGCTCAGGCATGTAGTTGTCTACAGCCTTCATTAATTCGTCGATTTTCTCAACCCATTGGAGTTCTCCATTGAGGGCACCTAATGCAGAGCCCTTGATGATAGGTACATTATCCCCATCATAATCGTATTTGGAGAGCAATTCACGTATCTCCATCTCTACCAACTCCAATATTTCAGGATCATCTACCAAATCTACTTTATTCATAAAAACAATAAGTGCCGGCATGTTTACTTGACGGCCAAGTAAGACATGCTCACGGGTCTGAGGCATTAACCCATCTGTAGCAGCTACTACCAGGATGGCACCATCCATCTGAGCGGCACCAGTGACCATATTTTTAATATAGTCAGCATGACCAGGACAATCTACGTGAGTATAATGACGCTTCTCTGTTTGATATTCTACATGGGAGGTATTGATGGTGATCCCTCTAGCTTTTTCTTCTGGAGCGTTATCGATTTGATCAAAACGTTTAATCTCCGCCAATCCTTTTTCTGATAAAACCTTTGTAATGGCAGCCGTAAGGGTAGTTTTTCCATGATCTACATGACCTATAGTACCATTTGTAAAGTTAGGCTTATCTCGCTTGAATGTTTCTTTTGCCATGATCGTTAGTTTGTATTTTAGTTTACTGATTTTGGGTTCTACATTATTGGTCCTTCGAGCCAATGACGGGAATTGAACCCGTGACCTCTTCCTTACCAAGGAAGCGCTCTACCCCTGAGCTACATCGGCCAACTTTTTAAAATGAGCGGGAGACGGGATTTGAACCCGCGACATTCAGCTTGGAAGGCTGACGCTCTACCAACTGAGCTACTCCCGCGATTTCTTCATCGCTTCTGTGTAGAAGAGGTGTGGGGAGAACAGGATTCGAACCTGTGAAGGTATACACCAACAGATTTACAGTCTGTCCTCGTTAGCCACTTGAGTATCTCCCCATTCATTAAAAAAAATTGAGCCGGTGAAGGGATTCGAACCCCCGACCCCGAGATTACAAATCACGTGCTCTAGCCAGCTGAGCTACACCGGCTTATACGAAAGGAAAACTACTCGATATCCTTGACCATCATAACGGAGTGCAAATGTATAAAGATTTTCACAATCTGCAAATATTCAGTTTTTCATTTTCTTCATTATCAAACCAATTATCCACCTTTAAAATGGCAGAATTATGTATCTTATCATAGGATTTAATCCATATTTACTAAGCTAGTATAAGGTATAGATATCTGATTTTAAATAGATTTATTTATTTCTTTGGGTAATTTCTGAAATTTTCCCTCCGTCTTACAAAAAGCCTATCTCAAATAAGCAGTTTTTATCATTGTAATAAAACATCTGAGTTCGTTCAAAATAGATTTTTATGTAGATCTTCTGATTTCATTTAGATGCCGATCATAGATCGATTGAACAATTTCAAATGGACTTTCTTAGATAAATGGCAACTAACAAGACCATTTCAAAACCTTGGTATTATCTTTACCGAACTGATTTCGTTCAATAAATCTCATTTAAAATTACCATTTTACCAAATTCGTTCAAGCAGCAAGGTCAGAGAAAAAAAATGATCGAAATGCTTCATTACAGAGGGATTGAAGATATCAAGGTACTCGAAGCAATGAGCCGAGTTCCTAGGCATCTGTTTATCGATTCTGCCCTAGAGGCTCACGCTTATGAATTGAAGGCTTTTCCTATCGCTGCGTCACAAACGATTTCTAATCCATATACGGTAGCTTTTCAGAGTCAATTACTTGATATACAATCTGGTGATACTATTCTTGAAGTTGGTACAGGTTCAGGATATCAAACGGCTGTGCTACTGGAAATGGGAGCTACGGTCTTCACTGTCGAAAGGCAGAAATCCTTGTTTAACTTCTCGAAAAATTTATTCAAAAAGTTCTCTTATTATCCCCGTTATCAAAGTTTTGGAGATGGATTTAAGGGATTACCTAGTTTTGCCCAATTTGATAAAATTCTTGTCACAGCAGCAGCTCCTTTCATTCCAATAGACCTGAAAGATCAATTGAAAATCGGTGGATTGATGGTCATCCCTGTAGAAACTAAATCCACACAAAAGATGAAAACTGTATTACGCATCGATGAAGAAATCTGTAAGGTAATGGACTTTGGTCAGGTGAAATTTGTCCCTATGTTGAAAAAAAGGCATTATGACGAGAATATATAGACAGAGATAGTCAAGTAATAGATCACTTCATTAAAGCCTAAATAAAGTACTATTTATGATGTTGTAGCAAAGAAATATTATTTAACGAAGATTATTTACTATAAAGCAAGTAAATTTGTATAAATTTATATAAATTTATCAATTCTTCTAATATGAAAAAAAAAGAATAAAAATCTATATAAGACTATAGTTATAAATATGTTCGGGTCTAATGATATACTTGACATAAGAGAAGTTAAGTTTCCTTATTTCAAAGAAAATCAAATACTCATACGGACTAAAGATTTCTCTATAAACCCTGCCGATTATAAAATACGAAACGATGGTTATATGGACTGGTAAGAGCCGAGGCATTACCCGTAATACTTGGATTTGACCTTGCAGGAGAAGTTGTGAAAATAGGGGAAAAGTCAAAGATTTTTCTGCAGAAAACCGGTTATTCGCATACATCAACTCTTTACACAAGATGAGAAACTATGCAGAGTATGTAGTTGTAGATGAAAATCTCATTTTTGTTTGATCCAAGAAAAGATAAATTTTATTGGAGAAGCCTCTATATTGCTGTATAAATAGCTACAGAAGTAGGAGGTATGGTTTTTGGTACTGCTTGAAGCTGTAATCATGCTTACTTGAAAATCTTGGGATAAATGTAGTCATCGACTATCATCAAAAAAAAAAAATTGAAGAAGTAACCAAAGAAATAGATATCCTATTAGATGCTATAGGAGGAGATGTACTCCAAAGATCTTATTAAATTCTCAAAAAAGGAGGTTTTTTACTCACCCTCTCAGAAATTCCTGATGAAAAATTAGCTGGGAAATATTCAATAAATGCTTCATTTATACTCCCATTCTCATACCCTAATCAAGTCAACTTGAAAAAAAAATATCAATTATACGAATATAACGATTTAAAAATCAATATAAGTAAAACTTTCATATTCTACTTATTAAAAATCATTAAATAATATAAAATAAGTTATTATATAATAAAAAATACTCATACAGCTTTAAAAATAACATGAGTATTTATATATCAATTCATTAGTGAAGAATATTATAAAAAAAATTATTTATAGACTTGTACTTTATTTACACCTGAAAAAATAATGATCTTATTTTTAAACTCTTATCATTATCCATCTAAGCAAGACAAAGGGTCAATCATTTTTTGCCTCCTCTTCGGCTTAATCGTTTTCAACCTGCTATAGATACAAGCCAAAGAAAAACCTTTCGATCTAAAAACTTGTATCGACTATGCATTGAAAAACTACATCAAACTTGTCAATGCCCAATTGAAAGAAACGATCAGCTAAGAAAAGATTAAAGAAATCAAGAGTCTCCGTCTGTCGCAAATCATCGGAAGTCTTTCCCACCAATACAATCTTCAAATACCTATAAATACTTTTCGATGGACAAGTCTTCAAGATGGGCACTACACAGCAACTACAACCAAGTATTGATACCAGGTAAGTACTTTATAATAGAAAATATCATAGAGATATCCTAGTGTCTTAGCTACAAGGCGAGTTATCACAATATGATAGCAATCATTCAAAAATAGAGACCACTACAGTAGTAAGAAAAGTCTATTATAATTTGATTATCAACAGAGAAAAGCTTGAATTGCTTAAGAACAAGATTCGTCGGATCAAAAATCATTAATAGACACTCAACTACACTATGAGAATAGCTTAGCAGAAAAAGTCGATGTCAATCAGATACAGGTATTGTACAACAATACTCTGGTAGAAAATAAAAATACCTTGAGACTCACCGAAACCCAGGAAAAGCTATTAAAAATTCAAATGGGGATGAATATTGACCAAACCTTGAACATCATAGGGAAGATCAATGAAAAAATATTGAACGACATAGTACCTCATCTAACGGACAGTGCCTTCTACAAAAAACGGATCGAATATACCCTAGACAAAAAACAATGGTAATTGATCCAATTACAAACAATTAACATCAAAAAAGCATACCCACAGCTTCATTATAACTATTTAAAAGCTATCAAGTATTATTAACAGGTCAAGATTTTAAATATTTTTTTTTCTTTAAGTTATTACCTAGTTTTTTCATCAAGATGAAACTTCAAATACTGATCTTCTCTAGATTTAATAAAAAAACATCAACTCAGTTAATTTAAGGTATGTAAAGAAATCGACTTGAACCAAATGAATTGTTTGAAAAACAATATCCGATACGAATAGGATCAGATGGATCAATAATTTGAGAATGTTTTGAATAAGAAATAAAATATAAAATTATAATAAACTTAAATATCAATACGAGAATGGAATATGACCAAGCATAGAGATACTTAACACAAAAAACGAATTGAAATAATCAGAGACTCACTATATAAATACCTTATACGAATCTATTATCAAAAAATCAACCTAAATAAAGAACAAGAGAAGATTCTCTATTAAAATATTCAAAAATGAAAATAAAATACACCCAAGGTCTACTCCTTTTACTCAGTCTATTTTTTCTAAGCAAAACTTGCAAAAAAGAAAAACTTAGGGTTTCCTCTATCAAATCCGGTAGTGGTAGATATTTAAGAAATCGTCTATTCAGAAACTTCTGTGGAAGAGGTATTTCCAACAACGGTATCAGCCAGTAAATAGATTGATTTACGGACCGACATCAGTGTAACACTCAAAGGTATCCTCTTCAAATAAGGCACTTACGTAAAAAAAATCCAAACACTTTATACTATAGATAAAAATCGTTATCAAGCAACACATGATCAAACTTTGGAAGAACTTCGGATCTCCGAAGCTAAACTCAACCAAACCCGATCAAATACCAAACACTATAAAAACCTTTGGGTTTATAATGTGATAGAAAAGATTAAACTCGATCATGCCCTGTCAGAGGTAAAAGCAGACCAAACCCAAGTCGACGCAGATAGAGCCACTATAAATAAGATAAAAAAGGATTTCTATCATGTATAATAAGGACACCCTTCAGCAGTTATAATGGTATCTCACAAGCCAGCATAGATAACCTGATCATTACCAACCAAACCGTATTGACTACATTGGCCAAGAAAAATGAGATGCTTGCCGATATCTTTATCCATAACTCATTTTACGCTAGAATTTTCATCAAGAACAAAAAAGACCGCATGATTTGTACTTTCGTACTGATCTCCCTGATGGAGCCGAATAATCGCAAAACGGTCGACTCGACTTTATCAATAACAAAGTGAAGATAAAGAGAGGTACACTCCATATACGTGTAGCTTTCTACAATCCAAACGATGAACTCAAACCGAGTATGAATTATATCATAAAAGTCAATCGATTTTATGAAAAAAAGAAAAAATTCCTGTTGATCAATCAAAAGTCATCCGTGAAGTATTGGTTAAAAACTTTGTCTTCATTATAGACAAAGACAATAAGTTGATTTAAATAAAAATAAAACTCGAATAAACCATTAGAAATAAAAATATTGTAAGAAGTGACTTATAAGCTAGTGAAAATGTCGTTGAAGGCATTCAAAAGATCAAGCCTGGAGACACAGTAAAAACCAAAATCCACAAAGAATTCAATGGATGAACTAGCTACTAAAACCCCATTCTTTAAAATTATTTAGCTTTTGAATACAAACTTTTTTGCATTGCTTAGTTACTGAATTTAACCTTTAAAAACATGATTTTCAAAATATTGATACAACGCCCATTACAGTAATTGTGCTTTCGCTTTTCCTATTGATCATTGGTTTGATCTTTATATCAGTCTGCCCATCTTAGAATTCTCAGAGATCACTCCACCAATATTTAATATCACAGGAAATAACTCTTATACGATAGAAGATACTATCGTCACTCCAATAAAAAACCAGATCAATGGGGTGCAGAATATAATATACATCCAATCTTTCAGTGTAGATAATGGCAGTTTCAGAATCAACATCAGTTTTGAACCCGGTACCCATATTGACATTACTGCATTGGATATTTAAAATAGAGTATCGTTGACTCAACCTTTATTATCTGAAGAGGTTAAACTAACAAGGATATCAACCAGCAAACCTTCAAACAACACCTTATAATTCTTCGATTTATTATCACCTGATAACCGTTATCATAAAAAATTCCTTGAAAATTATACAAATATTTACCTTAAAAACAACCTGGAACGGCTCAAAGAATTGAATAGAATGATGAATTTCGGTGGCTCGGATTTAGTCATACAAATCTGGCTTAACCCACAAAAGATATCCCGCCTAAAACCCCTCAAGAGATCATTCAAGCAATAAGCTGGTAAAACTCCCAAGTTGATACTTGATCCGTAGATCACCTATCTACAAACCCAAAGGACAAGCCTTTGAATACACTGTAGAATACAAGGCCGCTTGAGGCATCTAGAACAATTTGAAAATATCATCATTTTACAAAATCCACAAATGGCACGTTAACCAAACTCAAAGATGTCTCTAGGATAGAACTAGGATCAGCTTCTTACTCAGGGACGTCCAAAATCAATAGGAAGACCATTTTAGGTTTAGACATCTTTCACCCCCCTACGGTAATGCACTCGAAATAGCTAAATTCATTCGGGTAGAAATGAAAAAAAAACTAGAGAAAAAATTTCCGTCTGGGCTTCAATGGAGCATCAGCTACGAGACAACTCAATTTGTAGATATCTCGATCAAAGGAGTGATCAAAACTTTCATCGAGGCCTTGTTATTGGTATTGATTGTCGTCTTTCTCTTCTTAGAAAGTTGACATACTACCCCTTATCCTTATACTCGCTGTACCGGTATCGATCATCAAAACTTTTACCTTTTTCTCACTACTAGGATTTTCGATTAATACACTGACTTTGTTCGCACTAATTTTGGCTATCGGTATCCTTATAGTTGAATCCGTACAACACCAGATCGATCATAACAAACCATCAGCTAAGGAAGCCAGACTGCGATTGATGAAGGAAGTCAGTAGACCAGTCATTACCATCGCACTGATCTTGTATACCATTTTCACACATATAGCTTTCATACGGGATATCATCGGACATTTGTATCAATAATTCATCATCACTACTATCGCCTTATTTGTATCCATCTTGGCGCTAGTATCCCTAATTTTGAAACCAGGATTTTGCGCTCTGATGATGTGTCCCAACCCGATGAATAAAGATGATAAAAAACTCTACAAGTACTTCTACAAATTCAATATCTGCCTTGAGAAACGGACTAACAACTATGACAAAACGCTCCAAAAGAGTATCACACGTTTTCCGCTAATGATCATTCTGCTCATCGTAATCTACATCGGAGCAGGCTTCTTGGGAAAAACCCTCACAACCTCCTTTATTCCCATTGAGGAGAAAGGTTTTACAATTAACAGCCTGGAATTATCTTCAGCAGCATCTGAAGAAAAGACTCGTAAAGTGATGGGAAAAATTGATAAAATTCTAAACAAAAACCTTTTTATAAAAAAGACCTATTCAATATCCAATTTTAATATTCTCAGCAATATAAACATTTAAAATGTTAGAACTTTTTTCGTTATACCCAAACCTTGGATTCAATAAAATACTCCAGCAGGCTAAATCAAACAGATCACTGCTCAGATACAAAAAAGAAGTCTCTCAGATCAACGGAGTCAATATCAGGACACTCACAGCACCTCCAATTGAAGGATTAGGCTCAATAGGAGGATTTTTCTTTGTGATCAAACAAGCTTCGAGAGCCGTACAAGAGGTCGATCGAGTGAGAAATGAATTCTTAATCGCACTACAATAACGCCCTGAAATCTAATTTTTTTCTCGAGCTTCAAAGCAGGCGATCCAGAGATCGAACTGATCATCGACCTGGAAAAATCCAAAAAAATTAGCCTGGATCTCAGTGATTTAAACTTAGCCCTTCAGACCTTTTTAGGTGGATTTTATATTAATGATTTCACATTGTACAACAGGATATTTAAAATCTTTGCCCAATCCGAAGGTCATTTTTGTGACGACATTGACAAACTCTCACAATACCATATGAAAAACCAACAGGGAATGATAATCCCACTGAGTAGCCTATTGAGTAATAAAGAATCTAACGGGAGAACGGTCATTCCATTATTACAATTTAGAGCGTTAGGTAGAGATCAATAGAAAGACCCCCACAGGAAAGAGATCTGGAGACGCCATACAGGTCCTGATGAAAATAGCCGAAAAGGTCTTACCACAGGGCTATACTTACGAATTTTCCGGTACGAGAAAGCAGGAGATCGAGACAGGCAATAAGAGTAGTTTCGTTTTAGTACTTTCTCTATTATTCATCTTCTTTCTCTTATTATTCATATATGATATAACTGGTATATATAATTTACCTTACTATTATCTGTACCTATTGAAGCATTGGTGGATTTTTTGACGCTATACTTAACCAAGCTGACCAATAGCATTTATGAACAAACCAAGTTGATGATACTCATCATGTTAATAGACAAAAATATCATCCTGATTGTAGGATTTTGTAAAACCCGTTATGAGCAAGGCGATTCGTTGGCCATAACAGCCGTATATACTGATATGCTTCGTTTACATTCAATATTAATGACCTCTTTAGCCTTCATCCTCGAAGTAATATCATTGATGTTTACAATCGGTGCTGGGGGTACAAGACCGGATAAGCCTCTGCTACATCGTATTCTACGGGATAATATTAACCGCAGCTTTGATGATCTTTTTCATACCAGCCTTGTATGTGTAGATTATCCGCCTAAGCCGTAAAAAAGACCTTAAGCCTGATGAGGAAGCACACCTGATTGAATGAAGAATGAAAATTTAGAAAAAACTCAAAAACCGACAGTTGATTTAAGCAATTATCACCCTTCTTTTTTATGCAACTGTATAGGGAAAGTAAACAGATACTTATAGTTCCTATAAGATTTTATAAAGACCTTTTTTATCGAACAACTCCTGATGCGTAGCATCTTCTACAATCTTCCCCCGATGAAAGACAAAGATACGATCCATACACAAAAGCGTTGAAAGACGATGTGCATCATCAAGGTGGTTTTTTTTTTCTCCATCCCCCCCCACATAAAAACTCTTCTATAAGCTCCTCGGTGAGCAAATCCAATTGTGAGGTGGCTTCATCTAAAATCAGGATAGGTGCATCTTTAAGTATGAGACGAGCTATAGCAATGCGTTGGTGTTGTCCGCCTGAGGGTTTTATCCCTCTTTTTCCAACAAGAGTCTCATATCCTTGTGGAAACTTCGAAATGAATTCATAAAGTATGAGTCTTCTTCGCAGCTTCTATCAGGACCTCCTCTGTAGCCTTCACTCTGCTATAATGGATATTTTCCATCAAAGACCGGTGAAAAAGCAAGGGATCCTGTGGGATCATAGCAATGGATTCGTGTAGCGAGTATTGGGTGACTTCGCTGATATTTTGACCATCGATCAGGATCCGACCCAAATCCACATCAAAAAATATGAGAATCAGATTGAAAAAAAAATAGATTTTTTCTCATTTGAATACCCAACCAATTCCACTTTTTGTCCAGCGGTAATGCAAACCGATTGGCCTTAAAAGAGTATCCCATCGGAAGATTTATACTGAAATCAAACCGTATCAAAAATAATTTCTCTTTTTTTTGTCAAAAAGTGGCTTGACCGCCACCTTATACTAAATCTTAAGAAGAGCGAAAAACGTTCGCAAGGCTTGAGTGATCTATCCCCATAGCCCAAAAAAGTGCAAAAACTCACGAGTCATCATTCATAAATAATCAAAAATCACAACATTGATGATTGTCAGCAATACAAAATCTTATATACTAATCCAGCCATCCTATCTACCTTGAATCAAAAGATAGAGATTACCAGCCAGCCCGCATTAAGACAAACGATAGACTATAAAAAATGACGATCCAGAATTGACTCTACTCAAGCCTACTCTCAGATTTGAGATACCGATTCAACATATGCTCTAACGAGGAACTTTCCAAAGTTCGTTTAGCAAAATGAAAACGAATTGATAACATATTGAACAATATATCAACTACTAGTCCAGTGATGGTCGAGCCCAATTCTGACCATACATCCGAAAGCGTTGCAAGCCGTTTGAAGAAAAAATAGACATAAAATCAAAAACGATACCTACCAAAACAATATAAAAAATTTGAAATTGACATTGACCAGCCACAAAGTATAAATCGCCACAGTAAGTACCAAAATATGAGCTACAAACACATCGACGAAAATCCGAAAAAGCTCCGGGATATAATTAATAAAATCATTGAACTTGTTGGATAAGCCTCTCGAAAAATGATCCTGATAATAGTTGTGACTTTACCCAAGCAATGTACCAAAATCCGTATGAGTTAACCTTCTACGAATCTTAGAAGATATCCTGATCAAAACGAAATAATCATGCATCTCATAGACGCCAGTAACAAAAAGAGTATCGATAGATAGGAGAAAGCAGGTATAATAATATGCTGAAAAACAATTTCTTCCGGTCGATTCGCCACGCAATTCAAAATAAGATTCAAAAAATAAGTCCTCAAGGAAATATCTACAGTCCAGACACATGCAAAAAAAATGACTGCAATTGGCGATGAAAATGGGCGAAGCATTTTTATAATAAAACCAATAGCTTATTTTATCGTCATACGAATACTAAATTTTATTCTACAAAATGGAATGGATTAAAAAAACTGTAAATCAGAATCTAACAAGGACTACACTTTCCAAAAACATGCAGTAAAACGAAGGCTTTCTACAAAGTATATTTTTCCTAAAAAAATTATTTAGAACCCTAATCCAGTAGCCTTACCATTATAGTCATAGAGATGTTTTATTCCATACAGGCCGAGATATACTCTCCGATCTGCCTTGATAAATATAAACACTATTCCCAACGATCAATCATTGACATATATAAAATTATTAATTTTAGATCAATCTTATTCAATTGTCTATGAAAGAAGAATTTTTACATTACCTCTGGTAGAATGGAATTTTTGCTTAATCAAGATTTAAAAAACGATACAGAAATACCTATAAAAGTCCTCTCACCTGATATGAGGAATCATGATGCGGAGCATGATTTCCTTCATGCAAAGGCCAAGATTGAAGACATCATCTGGGTTCGGCATATCGAAATGCATGTAAAGGCTTCTGATTGGTACAATCATAAGCATCAAAAAACAACACCTTTCAAAATGTTATCTTACACATGATCTGGATCTTTAATCTCACCAAAAAACAACTACATACCCTTGAGGTGAGAAACTACATATCGAAAACATTATTGGAAAAACACAAAGGTGTATTTCTGAAAACCACTCAATTTATCCCCTATGAAAAGAATTTGATTCTTCTGAAGACTTTTCAACTGAAAAATTATTTTGTCAAATTTTATCTCAATCGAATCAAAATCAAGACCATACAGATCAGTCAACACCTCGAAAAAACTCAATATAATTGAGAAACCGTACTCTTCCAAATGTTACTCTATTGTTTTGATCTGAAGATCAAAACCGAAGTCTTTTTAGCCATTGACCAATCTTTGGATCACAAGCCTTTTATCAAAGCCCTCCTATATAAAAAGAGGCCCTTTTGCTTGGACAAGGCAGCTTACTGAATGAGGCAGTGGCTGATGATTATTTTCAAACATTGAAAAAAGAATATGAATTCCTCGCAGGGGAAAAAAACAGTTCATATCATTACCCAACCAATTACTAAAATTTTTTAGACTATGTCCCCATTCCTTCCATACGATACGCTTTTCACAATTGGCTACTTTATATGAAAAACACTCCAACCGTTTTGCTCTGATGATGGAAACGGACGACTCTAAAGATCTCCTCAAGCAGCTCTCGGTAGAAGCTAATGATTATTAGAAATAATAATATTTTATTAAAATATTATAAATAAAACCATTATAAAATATTAATAAATTAGTTTATCCTATTATTACTTCTAAATGTCCTAGTCCAATAGAGATACCTCTACGGAAAGCATATTGGCAATCATTAGAATGAGGAGATAATCTACATATTGTAAAAACTACTCCCTGAACAGAATACCATCATTAAAAAAATTTCACTTCTTGTTCTGAAAACACAAAATGCATTGGGATCAAAAGCACTCCTCAAAATGAAAAAGAACTATTGTAATATTAAGAATATATTTATTTTGCAGTATTGGAGAAAACATTCTTAAATATGATTGAAGAAATCAAAAGCCTATCTTGAATGTAATGGCTTCGATGTCTGTAGACGTGTTGGTGAGAAACTGGGGATGCAGATAACTCAAATCCATTTATTTTTCATCTATCTGTCTTTTATAACTTTTGAACTAAAAATAATCCTTTATCTGATCTTAACTCTAATTATCCAAATCAAAGATAATATCTTCGTCAAGAGTAACTTTGTTTTCGACTTATAAAAAGTTTATTTTTTACAGCATATTATTTATAAGGTTATCAATATTTTAAGTATTAATCTTATGATATTTACATTAAAATCTCCGTTCTTTTATTTTTGAATTCATTATAAATGATTTATAATTGCCGAGATATTTATTTTCAATCCATTACCTTTAAACTTAAAAGTTTTAATAATGAGTAAAAAAGAGTCTTGGGGTTCACGGGTAGGCCTCATCCTATCCATGTCCGGAAATGCCGTAGGTTTTGGGAATTTTTTGAGATTTCCGGTACAAGCAGCACAAAACGGAGGAGGTGCTTTCCTGATCCCCTATTTGATTTGTTTTCTTTTGATGGGTATCCCCCTATTTTTAATGGAATGGGCCATGGGTCGATTAGGTGGCAAATCAGGCAACCACAACACACCATTCATCATACACACTTTAGGGAAGGGAAGGAAGATCTGGAAGTATGTCGGAGCCATAGGGATCTTTTCTAACATCGCCATACTAGCCTACTACTCGTATTTAGAATCCTGGACCATATCCTATGTGATGCATTCTTTGAGTGGTACCTTCTCAGGCATGAGCCAATCGGAAGTAGCCCGGTTTTTTGAAAATTATGTCAATATCAATGTCTCTACTACTTTCATCCCTTACGAAGCTGTTGTCGTCTATATCCTGTGTATTTTACTCAATACTTATATCCTTTCAAAAGGCCTGAAAGGCATAGAAAAAATGGCCAAGATCGGTATGCCATTATTATTGCTATTTGCCTTGGCTCTAGCGATCAAAGGATGGACCCTTGGTACCAGCGGTGCTACTACTGAGCATCCTGATGCCAATGCTTGGGATGGTCTCAATTTTTTGTGGAATCCACAATTTGAGACGATCTGGGATCCAAAAGTATGGCTAGCTGCAGCTGGACAAATATTCTTTACGCTTTCGATGGGGATGGGATTAATCCAATGCTATGCCTCTTATATAAAATCCAAAGAAGATATCGCTTTGGGGGCACTCACTTCAGGGTTTATCAACGAATTCACTGAAGTAATCTTGGCTAGCGGTATCATCATCCCTATTGCAGCGGGTTATTTGGGTATCAATTGGGTCAAAGAAAATGCAGGTTTTGGTATGGCCTTCCAAACCATGCCTTATTTACTCCAGCAATGGGGAAGCATTCTTGCCCCACTTGGAGGATTATTCTGGTTTGGCTTGTTATTCTTTGCTGGGATCACCACTGCGCTGGCTTTTGGAACCCCATGGGTGGGGATGCTCCGGGACGGATTTCAATGGAAACGCGAAAAAAGCGCTTGGGTTCTCGGTGCACTCGTATTCATCGTGGGGATACCTACAGTCTTGTTTTACAACCAAGGGGTCTTCGACGAATACGACTATTGGGCTGGTACATTAAGTATCGTACTATTAGCCTTATTGGAGTCTATAGCTTTTGTTTGGGTACTCGGCATGGACAAGGGGTGGAAAGAAATCAATGAAGGAGCCGACATCAAACTACCGATAGCATTGAAATACATCAGCCAATACATTACTCCATATCTATTGCTGGTAGTCTTATTGGCTGCTATCTTCACACCGCTCAACAACGATTGGATCGTTGCTATAAAAAATCTCACTTCGGGCAACGGTTGGATGCTTGATAATTCTTCTCTGATCAAAACGATCACACAAGCCAGCCTTAAAGAACGGATCCTTCAGTCGACAGATCCTATCGTGATCGCCCAATTGGAACATAAAATGTCTTGGATCAATTTTGCTAGGATACTTCTCATTATACTTTTTATAAGTGTCTGTCTATTGGTACATCAAGCTGCAAAACGACATAGAGAAAGAAATGTAATAACCTAGTCTTAAGAAGCTCAATCATCTTAATGCAACTCTACTAACAGTGATAACTCATATACTTATACAAAAAAAGAAGAGGTTCTCGAATAGGTCTTATCTTAGCTACTGCAGGAAGCGCTGTAGGTCTGGGGAATTTTCTACATTTCTTGATACAAATCATCGAAAATGAAGGAGGAGCTTTCATCATTCCCTATACTATGTCTTTTTTTTTGTCATGAAACTTCCTCTTCTTTATATCAAATGGTTTTTAATCCGACTGGGTTCAAAACATGAAATCCATATTTATTATTTCATTATCAATACTTTATAGAAAGTAGATTTGTGGGAATATGTGACTACCTTGTGGGTTTTCACCAACATCACTATATCAGCCTTTTAGGGTTATGTTGAGTCTTGGATGATCTCATACCCCATGCATTCATTAATCGGATCTTTTTGGGTTATGAATCAATCGGAAGTATTCCAATTCTTCAAGAATTATATTAACATCAATGCCTCTACAAGTTCTATCCCTAACGAAGGTCTTAGGTTTTATATTCTCTGTCTGATACTAAATATTGATATCCTCTCCAAAGAATTAAGGGGTATAGAAAAAATTATCAAAATAGCCATGCCAATACTCCTGATATTTTAGACCTTACCAGTTTATAAGAGGTTGTATATTAGTAACATTTAGTGCGACTGCCAAACATCGCTAGAGAAGTGCTTAGAACAAATTGAACTTTTTTTTGGACACCCCAATTCCAAACGATCTGGGATCATAAGATATGGTTGGCAGCAGAAGGATAGATATTTTTTTCTATTTCTATAGGATTGGGTACAGTCTTCTGCTATGTTTCCTATATGGAAGAAAAAAAGATCTGGCTTTGAATGCTACTTCAGCAGAATTTACCAACGAATTTATTAAGATGATCTTAGGAAGTGCCATCGTTATCCCTATCGCATCGGGTTATTGGGATATCGATTGGGTTAAAGAAAATACAGATTTTGGTATAGCCCTTCAAACGATGCATTATCTATTTAAGCAATGGGTCATAATTCTGTCGCATCTAGGTGATTCATTGTAGTTTGGATTGTTATTCTTTGCTCGGATCATATCTTCAACATCTCTAGGAGCTCCATGGATGGGGTTATTTCAAGAAAAATTTCAGTGGATTTGAATCAAAAAGACAGCTTGGGTCCTTGGCGTCGTCACTCTGGCTATGAGAGTTTCTACAGTTTTATTTTTCAACCAAGGCATATTTGATGAATACGATTATTGGATCGGGACGGTAAGTATTGTCATACTGGATTTCTTAGAATTCATCATCCTTGTATGAGTTTTGAAGATCAATAAAAAATAGAAAGGAATCACTTTGATGCTGATCTCCGACTTCCTAAAATAGTAAAATATTTCATACAGTACATCACCCCTTATCTATTGCTCTTTATACTTCTAGGAGCCATTTTCAGATGTCAAAACAACGACTGGAATTACTCTTTCAATCATTTGATCTCCGTTCACGGCTAGAAACTAGACAACTTCTCATTGATCAAGAAACTTATTCAATTAAAGCTTCGAGTACAAATAGTACAAAATACAGATCCCGCACAATACAAGAGCTTGGAAGAGAAAATATTTTACACCCATTTGGCCCACATTCTTCTACTTATTCTTTTTATATTTGCTTGTGTCATCGTATATCACGCATCCAAGAAAAACTAAAATCATGACCAGAGAAGCTATTATCACAGTCATTGTCGTTCAGACGTTGATTGCTGGGTTTACTTGTTACTTTTTCTATAAAGTGCTTACGACTAGACCAAAGTCTGAGCAAAAAACAGACGAGGGGGTAAACAATACTTGATGATCCCATGGGATGAAAAACCTGAAATCCTACTTTAAAATAACACAAATACAATAAAAATGAATTTTAGTTTTAATCCTGTTCTCCTATAGGCTCTTTTTATGGCTTTATACTCTTAAAGATTATCTGAAAGACGAAAGGCCATCGATTTCTCAAACAGACAAGAAAGCGTTTCTTCAATTACAACAACAGCTCAATCGAAGTAAAAGGCATTTTCTCTTACAAAGAGAGTCCCTTCTTGGAAAAATTTATCTTTTCGACCCTAACCAGATTAGGCAAAAAACTTGGGAAGCCCTGTGGTTTTTCCACAAGCAAGCAGCTACCATCTTAAAATATAAGAAATCACTCGGAGTATTTTTATCTCTCGAGCAGATCAAAAAATGCTTTATCATCAGCGATAAAAAATTCAACCAACTCAAACCTTACATTCGGATCGATAGCCCCCGAAAAGACCCAAAGGCAATTCCATTCTCTTCACCTAAAAAAGACCTCAAGCAGATAGGTTGGAAAACCCTTTTGAAATACATAGTCCAAGAAAAACTCACATGCAGAATAGTCATTTATAGAAATGATTTAAGTAGTTTCATTTCCGTAGCACAATTGAATGAAGTATATGGTCTTCCTGATACATCTATCGAAAATATCATATCAAGTTTTGAGATCGTTAATCTAAAATATATTCAAAAATATCGATCAATCAAGCAACCATAGACCAGTTCAAAAAAAAACATTTTTATCTGAGGGATTTTGCTAAAAAAAATCTATGGAATATAGAGAAAAAGATGTCCATTTTAAATAATTGCGAAGTTTTCTAAAAAAAAAGAAGAAAAATATATTTATCATTATAACAAATAATTCATCTCATGAATCTAGAAAAATCCGAATCTCAACAACTACTCGCCACATCTGTGAGAGATTTTGCTGAAAAAAATATCCGCCCATACATTATGAAATGGGATGACACTCAACATTTCCCCATCGATCTGTTCAAAAAGATGGGCAATATGGGATATATGGGGGTCCTCGTGCCAGAGGCATTTGGTGGAGCCGAATTATCCTATTTTGAATACGTCAGCCTTATCGAAGAGATTTCGAAGGTCGATCCTTCCATCAGCCTATCTATAGCAGCACACAACTCTCTTTGTACAAACCACATCCTCTCCTTTGCCAATGAGACACAAAAAAAACGATGGTTGCCCAAACTAGCCACAGGCGTTTGTATTGGGGCCTGGGGTCTTACTGAAGCCGTCACAGGATCCGACGCTAAGAATATGAGCACTACTGCCCACAGAGAGGGGGAGGAATGGGTACTCAACGGAACCAAAAACTTCATCACACATGCCATTAGTGCAGAGATCAGTGTGGTCATCGTCCGCACAGGAGAAAAAGGAAATAATCATGGGATGACAGCCTTTGTCGTAGAAAAAGGCACGAAAGGTTTCTCCAGTGGAAATAAATTGGATAAATTAGGCATGCGCGCCTCAGAAACCGCTGAACTCATCTTCAACGATTGCCGTATCCCCGACAGCCACCGCTTGGGTGCAGTCGGAGAGGGTTTTATCCAAGCAATGAAAATCCTAGATGGAGGCAGGGTTTCTATCGCAGCACTTTCGCTAGGGATTGCTAAAGGGGCCTTTGAAGTTGCTTTGAAGTATGCTCAAGAAAGGGAACAATTTGGACAAGCCATCGGAAAATTTCAAGCCATTGCCTTCAAATTGGCCGAGATGGCCACCGAGATCGAAGCGGCCGAACTCTTAATCTACAAAGCTTGTTACAAAAAACAAAAAGGTATGCCGATGACCACGGAAAGTGCCATGTGCAAATACTATGCCTCGGAGGCTTGCGTACGTATCGCCAACGAGGCAGTACAAATTTTTGGTGGATATGGCTATATCAAAAATTTTCCGGTAGAAAAATTTTATCGAGACGCTAAGCTCTGTACCATTGGAGAGGGGACCACTGAAATCCAGAAACTCATCATCTCAAAAAATTTAATGAGGTAATCATCAAAAATTCTATTGATCTTTTATGCACCCGATGGCAAGGCCACTTTCCGAGAAGCTTGTATCATTCACATTCACTTGAAAACTGATGCTTATGGATCACGAGGGAATAAATTGTAAGTTATCCTTCGTCCAATAATTTACCAGCAGTCTTAATGATACCTTTATTTTTGGAAGTACGGACATTCGTTTTTGAAAGCCTTAATTTTAATTCAAAATCTTTTCTAAGGTTCAAAATATTCTCTAATTGGAGAATGCCTATCCATTCATCTCTTGTCAGTACACTTCAACCTTTAGGTCAAAGATTGTTTTTCCAATTTTCATCCTCTTCAATCCTCTAAAATCATCGTTTTTAAATACTCAACAAGCATAGATTACATATAATAAATTTATTATAATAAGATTTTTTTTAATTAAAAATATAATATATTTATTCATATATAAATGAATAGATTGTAAAATTTTCACATTGATACCCATCTACAAACCGCCATCACTGATAGTGGTCACTAACGGATTTTGGATCACCTACAGAGGTGGCTCTCCGGATAGCTCTTAAATTTCAGACCATCCAAAATCTCTTACAAAGTAATTTAGTATTTTAATATTTATACTACACTATATATATAATATATTCCAATAAATATTTTATAATATTTAACCTGTAAATGGTAACCCTGTTCATATCACAATTAGACACAAAACAATTTATTGGATCCCGTTGCAAAATTCTATCCCCCTTATCATATCCAGCAATGAGCTCTTTTAAACGAGCTATCGACATACTGACTACTTCTTTCTAATCATTGATAAATAATTCATTAACTACCTCATACAAGGACATATCTTTTATATATCTTCCACCTGACGTATGATTAGATCACCATTAATATCTAAGGTATATTTATGTTCTCTTATATTAATTATTATCATCCATTTATATAATAATAAATACTTAAATAAAAGTAAATATTAATATTATTTTTATCATTCATTTTTTTAACCTAATATCAAATCTCATCTAGAGGAAGTCGGAGACTCTATTGGATTTTTATGTTTTTTAAGTATATCTTTCCTAATCAATTCTATCAAATGTCTCATAGAGAACTTCAACAATTTTTATTTTTTAATAAAGAGCTAATGATCCAAACCCAATGCTTACTTTACACTACATATAACCAGATTGCCACGGATATCTAAGATGGTTTGAGGATTGGCACAGTATTAATACTCACTTTTGTTTGGGAGAAGGCTAATGAACCTCATACGATAAGACTAATAATTAATTTCATTTTTATATATTCTTATTAAATTTTAATTGATTAGATATGATTAAAATATTATAATAAAATTATTATTAAACATCAACTTAATAAATAACAATTAATAATAATTGAGAGTGATGAGTAATAAGATTCCACTTAAATTATCCCTGTCTCAACAAAATTTCTCTATATAAAGTAAAGTCTATCTTTGCAGCGTTTTTTAGGCGTGGTAGCTCAGCCGGCTAGAGCGTCGGATTCATAACCCGGAGGTCGGGGGTTCAAGCCCCCCCCACGCTACGATTGAAGTCCTTATTTTTATATAACCAACATATAACGGTTATGTCTCATGTATCAACGTTCAAAAATATGACCTCAAACTTGAAGATGCTGTCATTACCATTTTTTTCCAAAGACATTGTCGTAAAATGATTTAACTGTATCAACTTTCATCAAAATGAAGTCAATTCAAAGGATGCTAATGAATATATCATCAGCCAGTTTGATGGACGGATGCTCTACATTAATGCACACCTACAATACCTCACATAATGTGACCTTCAATCTGAATAGAGAGAAACTATGAATTTAAACCCCAATCGTATGTTTAGCAATATCGGTGCAGAAAACAGCTTGAAAAATTTAATAACTTCTCCAAAGAAGCCTTATACTTCATCAGAAAGTTTGCCAACGACATTTTTTCAGTCTTACTCAAACTCCGTGTTGAAGATCATATTGTTACCCTACACAATAATCACAATTCAATAAACTATTCGTTTAAGACATATTTTTTTTACCTGATTCAAACGATGTGGCTGATATTTACCCAAAATTTTATACTGAAACTGGAAATGGCGAATTTTTCTATCTCACCCATAAGCCCTGCTTTGATGCCTTGAAGAAAAAAAAACGTTTCAATCTTGTCCTGCAAAACAATGAAGTTATACAAGATAACGGTTCATTGTCGGTATATACTGGAAAAAAAACAGTATCGTCTACTACAATAGAAGCACAGCATGGTTATCTAAATGAGCAGATCGATATATTGATCGTCTTAGTTCATATCTTACCTCATCAAATCCCATAGCACTTTTCAAAAAAGTACCTTTACGATCTCAATCAATACAAACGAAGAAGATCTATGAAATTTATCGTATCCAGCTCTGAACTCTTAAAACAATTACAAGCCTTGAGTAGCGTGATAAACAACAATAATACACTCCCTATCTTAAATAATTTTCTATTTGATCTTAAGGAAAAACAACTCACCATAACAGCCTCGGATCTCGAGACCACTATGACAGCCCAGATGACTGTAACATCTGATCAAATCGGAAAGGTCGCCGTCCCGGCACGCTTAATGACCGATATCTTAAAGACCTTCCCCGAACAACCTCTTACCTTATCCATCCAAAAAAAAGAAAATATTCTCAAAACAGTATCCGAGCAGGGAGATTATACTCTAGCAGTGCAAAATGCAGAAGAATTTCCTAAAGCCCCCACTTTGGATACCCCTAGTACAGTGACCTTGACATCCAGCATTCTCTCCGAAGCCATCAACAAGACATTGTTTGCTACAGGAACCGATGAGCTCCGTCCAGTGATGACTGGCGTATTTTTTGAACTCACCCCAGAAGGGGCCACCTTTGTAAGTACAGATGCCCATAAATTAGTGAAATACGTCAGAAAAGACGTAAAATCTGAACAAACCACCCGATTTATCATTCCCAAAAAACCACTCAATCTATTGAAGAATATTTCGTCTAGCACAGAAGGGACTATCACTATCGAATACAATGAAACCAATACCCGATTTTTATTTGAAGATAAAATACTCATTTGCAGGCTAATCGATGGAACCTACCCCAATTACGAAGCGGTCATCCCTAAAGAAAATAATAAGAAATTGACCCTCAACCGTACAAGTTTCCTCCATTCGATCAAACGTTTAGCACTCTTTTCAAACAAAACCACACACCAAGTCTGCTTACAACTCGTAGATAGTCAACTCAAAATAACCGCCGAAGATCTCGACTTTTCGAACAAAGCACACGAACACTTAAGCTGTGATCATAAAGGAGACGATATAACCATCGGATTTAACTCGAGATTTTTGATCGAGATGCTTTCTCATTTGAATGCTGAAGACATTACCCTCGAGATGTCTGAGCCTCACAGAGCAGGAATTTTAAAACCTGTAGATGGGTTAAAAAAAGGCGAAGAAGTCTTTATGTTGGTTATGCCTATCGTAGTCAATACCTAAGCTAGTCTCCTCAGCCCACATGGCCTCTATATCTCTCCAAAGGCTTAAAAACAACCTATGAAAATATCATATAGTTGGCTTAAAACATACCTCCACACAGATCTAGATCTCCAAAAGATTGCAGAAGTCATGATTGATATCGGTCTAGAGGCTGAAGGCATCGAGGGAGGCGAAACTATTGAAATTGGACTTACACCCAATCGAGCCGATGCCATGAGTCATTATGGTGTAGCCCGCGACCTATATGCCGCACTAAAAATCCGAGGTTACCAAGCCCAGTTGATCCCTCCTCCAATAGATGCTTGCAGAAAAGATATCAAGCGGCCGCCCTCTTTCGAAATCATCATCGAAAACCCTGAAAAATGTTTACGATACGCCGGTCTCACCTTCTCTCAAGTTCAAGTAACCGCTTCACCTCCCTGGTTAAAAAACCGCTTGAAAGCTATCGAAGTGAACCCAATCAACAATGTGGTAGACATCACCAACTTTGTCATGCATGAGCTCGGACAACCCTTACACGCTTTCGACGCCGATCAAATAAAAGGTAGGAAAATATGGATCAAGACACTTCCTACAGATACTCCTTTTGAGACGTTAGACCACATCCACCGAAAGTTACATGCAGAAGATTTGATGATCTGCAATATTAAAGGACCGCTCTGCATGGCAGGCATCTTAGGTGGCGCACATTCAGGTATCACAACAAACACTAAAAATATCTTTCTCGAGAGTGCCTACTTTCACCCGATTACCATACGTCAAAGTGCCAAAAGGCACGGATTGAATACTGAGGCCTCTTTCCGATTCGAGCGTGGCATAGATCCTAATCAAACCCTATATGCCCTCCAACGTGCAGCCATATTGATCCAAAAACTCACTGGGGGCCAATGCTCTTCAAACATCATCGACCTGTACCCCAATCCGATCAGCCCTTTTGAGATTACCTTACGCTACGAAAAAATGAATCGCCTTCTTGGGGAAGAAATCCCACCAAAAACGGTCAAAGAAATCTTATCATTACTAGAAATTAATATTTTATCCAATAGCAAAGGATCATTGAAACTCTCAGTCCCTCCATACCGAGTAGATGTGCAACGTGAGGCCGATGTCATCGAAGAAGCATTACGAATCTATGGCTACAACCGTATTCAGATCCCAGAGCAGATGAGCCTATCCATCAGTCCAAGCTCTACCGTCAGCCTGGAAAAAATCGAGGAAAAAATCGCCCGACAATTGATCGCTCACGGATTTTACGAGACCATCAACCTCTCATTGTACAAACCAAACCACCTCAGCCCAAATCAAGAGATGGAGATGGTAAGTATACTCAATCCGTTGAGTCAAGACCTTTCGATATTACGCCCCAGCCTCTTGTATAGCATGCTGGAGTGTATTACCTACAACATCAATAGAAAAAATACGGAACTTCAACTCTTCGAATGGGGCAAAACTTATCAGAAAAAAAAACAAGGGTTTTTAGAAGAAAACCGGTTGGCTCTCGTCGTGACAAACAAAAAAAACAATGAAACACATCTAAGAAAACCTCTTTCTTTCTTCTATTTGAAAGGCATCACCGAACAACTCCTACAAACCGCTGACATTACAGCACCAGTCCAAATCCGTTCCAAACATTCATTATTTGAAGAAAGTCTTTCGATCCAATATCAAGGTCGAAATCTCATCAAATTGGGCCAAGTCAAAACGGATCTTACAAAAAAATTTAACATCAATCAAAAGGTTTTTTTTGCTGATATCGATTGGGAAGCCTTCCTACAAGCCTGCCAACAAAGCAAAGTGCAATTCAAACCTCTGCCTAGATATCCTGGTTCGAGAAGAGATCTAGCCCTATTACTCGACCATGATGTATCCTTTGAAGAGATCCATCAACTGGCTAAAAATATAGAAAAAGTTTTGCTCAAAAAAATACAACTATTTGACGTATACAAAGGAAGTCGCCTACCCAAAGGCAAAAAATCCTATGCTCTAAGTTTTTATCTGGAAGATGAAAACCAAACTTTGACCGATGAGATCATCGATCAAACCATGGTCAAATTGCAACAAGCTTTCAAAGAACAACTAGGTGCTAAACTGCGATAAAAATCATTATACTATGAACATCATAGGCAACATCATCTGGTTAATATTCGGTAGACTCTATTCCACCATAAACTACTTTTTCAGTGGACTCACCCTATACTTGAGCATCATTGGGATACCCCTTCAGCCTGCAATACTTCAAATTGAGTTTGTTATACCTCTGTCCTATTGGCTCAATCGTCACTTTAAAGCCCTCTTTTAGTAAAAATATCCATCTAATTTTAAATTTTTTATAGATCCTATCCAGTGGTTTTTAGTGTACATTTTCCCATTTATTATTCGGCATCTTACTCTACATCAGTTTCATCAGTATCCCCCGGGGTCAGCAACACTTTAAGATGAAACAGCTGGTCTATCGTCTTTTGGAAAAACTTTCCAACCTACCTAAATAAATTTTCATAGGGATCTAAGTACATTAAAAATTTCACTAGCCACAAAGCGGTTATCTTTGCAGGCATTTAAGAATCGACCTTACCGATGAACTTTACAGACGAAATCGCACGCCGAAGGACTTTTGCTATCATCTCCCACCCCGATGCTGGTAAAACGACGCTGACGGAAAAATTTTTACTATTCGGAGGAGCCATACAAGAAGCCGGTGCTGTCAAGAGTAACAAGGTCAAAAAATCAACTGTATCAGACTTCATGGAGATCGAACGTCAACGTGGCATCTCGGTGAGTACTTCGGTACTAAGCTTTGAATACCAAAACAAAAAGATCAACATTCTCGACACACCGGGGCATAAGGATTTTGCAGAAGATACCTTTCGTACTCTAACGGCTGTAGACAGCGTCATCATCGTAATCGATGCAGCCAAAGGTGTTGAGGAACAAACTGAAAAACTGGTAGAAGTCTGTCGCATGCGACAGATCCCCATCATTGTATTCATCAATAAACTCGACCGAGAAGGACAAGATACCTTTGATCTGCTCGATGAACTTGAAAAAAAACTCCACCTGACCGTCGTACCGCTCTCCTGGCCTATCGGTATGGGGATTGATTTCCAAGGAATCTACAACCTTCGAAAACAAAATCTTCTATTCTTTGCTGGCGAAAAGAAACAGAAAATAGAAACTGCTATCGAATTGAAAGAGCTTCATCATCAAAGAATCGATGACACTATAGGTACTGAAGTAGCAGTAAAATTGCGCGAAAACTTACAAATCATTCAAGAGATCTACCCCTCATTTAAGCATGAAGCTTATTTAAATGCCGAACTACAACCTGTATTTTTTGGCTCAGCATTGAATAATTTCGGCATACGCGAGCTACTCGATACCTTCATCGAAATCGCTCCCGCACCACGCCCTAAGGCCAGTGACCAACGAATGGTCCGAGCCGAAGAAGAATACTTTACCGGCTTTGTTTTCAAGATCCACGCTAATATGGATCCCAAGCACCGCAACCGTATCGCCTTTGTTAAAGTCGTCTCAGGCACCTTCAAACGCAATACCCCTTATCTACACGTACGTTTGAGACAAAAATTCAAATACGCTAGTCCCAGCGCTTTTTTTGCAGATAAAAAAAAACTTGTCGAGCAAAGCTTCCCGGGAGACATCATTGGGCTACATGATACAGGAAACTTCAAGATTGGTGATACACTCACCGAAGTGGAAATCCTTCATTTTAAAGGGATTACGAGTTTCTCACCCGAACATTTCCGCTACATCAAAAATGCCAACCCGATGAAAGCCGAACAACTCAAAAAAGGTATTGATCAATTGATGAATGAAGGCGTAGCCCAATTATTTACGCTAGAGCAGAGCGGCCGAAAGATTATCGGAACGGTAGGTGCGCTACAATACGAAGTCATCCAATATCGCCTCGAACAGGAATACGGAGCCAAATGTACTTACGAACCCCTACCCGTCTACAAAGCTTGTTGGATAGACACCGATGACGAAAAGGATCCGGAATTTCAAGAATTCAAACGCATCAAACAACGCTTTTTGTCCCGAGACAAACAGGGACAATTGGTATTTCTGGCCGACTCAGTCTTTAGCATCGAGATGGTACAGGAAAAATACCCCAAAGTACGGCTACGTTTCACCAGCGAAAAGATCTACCCAATCGCAAAGAATACACTCAGACTATAAAGACCGTTAAAAAATAAAACCGGTACTTATCTCTCTACAAAAATTCGGTATAAGCCGGTAGCTGTCTTACAATACAGTCAATATATTAAAAACACTACCTGTAGAAAAACCATACCGTTTGTCGAAACAAGGTCCAAACAGATAGGGAAAATTTTGGATAAACTACTACAATACAGTCCTTTTAGAAATATCAAGTAGATTTACAAAAAAAAAATCATCATTTATTTAATCATTTATTCATGTTTAAATCGTTATTTTGCTTCAAAAATTACATGGAAGATCTTCATAGCCGTCTATGGGCTATTGTACTTCTGCCATTGTTTGTCTTCAACACATAGGTACAAAAAAAACACCGCTTTACCCAACGGCATGTTTCGAAATAAAAAATGGGGAAAATCCCTAACACCCTGATTAAGCTAAAACACTTATCCACAGAATCCGGGAGCGAAACTTTCTCTAATGCTATGGGCGACTTCGCTATATTCAATCTAAAAGCTGACGGACGACCGTACGACCTCAGTATATATCCGATAAGTTATCAACCACTAGAAGTGCAAAACACTTACCTCTCACTCCGAGAAAATTATCCCTTAGATCTGATGCTGAAGACAGGCTGATCTACAGCGTTACAAGAAATTCTGATCAACAGAAGTAGAAAAAAATCCCAAGAAGTGAGCATCGGACAAAAGCAACTCAAGACACTACCCATGCTAGGGAGAAGTCTCTCGGATTTTACATGTCTAATACCCCAATCCAATAACAATTTCTTTACAGGGAGCAATTTCATTACAAGAACATTACGATGAATAGAGATGTAAACAATAATACCATCAGCTTTAGCAATTTCTTTAGCGGACATAGTGGAATGGGACAAGCCATTACAGCTGAGGTAGGTAACAGGGAATAATCCTTACAGCCTAAAGACCATACAAGAAGTCCAAAGTACAGTTGGTACCTTACGACATAAAACTGAGTAACCTCACCGGAAGGAGCATCAAGGCAGTGAGTAAAAATGAGAGCAACACTTTCCATAGATCGGTCTACTGATACGGATGCAACCAATACCTCGTCGGACGCAGTCTTGATGCAAGAAGATTGCGCTTAGAATCGGAATTTTATGATTATCAGAGTGCTTCCAGTCTAGTATGGCTAATCTTGAAAAATAAATTATTCTTTTTCTTCAATGCAAAGCTCACCCGCCGCCAAGAGCCATCCTTCTAGAATACGAGCGATTCGGGTGCAATCCTAGATATTGGAACAAACCAACGCATTGTCAAACACTTAACAGAAAAATATCAATATGATCCGGGCTTCTATAATACTTACCCTATCCAGATGAAAAGTGACAAATTATTCACTCGTTTGGATTGGTACACCAATAAAAAACACAGCTTGATACTCCGTGGACTTTATCCCCGTGGTCGGGGATAAAATCTATAACGCTCGGCGACTAACTTTCAATTTACCTTGACCGATTTCAGCCAGAAGGAAAAAAGCCTCAATCTGGTCGGAAAACTCAAAAGCAACTTCGGTAATAGTTTATACAATACACTGATTTTAAAATATATCAATCTACATAAATATCATGAATTTTTCAGCCGGATTATCCCATTTGTCGATATCAGAAGAAGGAAGATTTGGTGGGGCACCTAGAGCGAGGCAGCTATTTACAAGATGAAGCAAAGGAATTTTGAATTCACCAACAACTTAAATTAGGTCAAAAATATACAAATTCACCATAGGCAAGCATAATGAGTTTTACGAAATTCGATATAACTTTATCAATGCCTGGAACGGTCGTTTGGAATATGCTTCATTGGAGAATTTTTTCAATGATAGGCCTCCCATATCCGTGGTGTCTATGCCTATAAACCAGATTAGAAGAATTTCTAAAAGCTCCGCAATGATATACCTGACGCACATTTCAACGTAAACTTACTCATCCTCTATCTACAAGATCAAATCAGCTTGTGTTCTCGGTTTAAAATCAGCCAAATGGTCAATCTGGTTTATCCATTTATATACAAGAAACCTACCCTTGATACAGATCTAAAAAACATGCAAGAGAATCATCAACAGGCAAATAAGGCTACTTTTAATCATACCCATTTAAAAGAGCTCAACAACTATTGGCTAGATCAGCCTAGCCTCTCGCCACAACTGGTTTTCCGCTGAAATGTGACCAGCGATCCCCGGTTGATCTTCCATGGAAGTACTGGGATCTTTTTGGACGGATGCTCTTTGTTTTACTTGGATACGCCTATACCTAAACCTTATCAAGAAATCATTGCAGGGTAATCGATTACAGACCCAAGGGGATAAATTGGTAATGAATCCCAGCCGTCTGCTCGAGGCTATAGAGAAAGCTGGCGCCGGGTACACAACAGCCTCATCTATTCATGAGGCTCAACCTCATTAATAATGAGTTTAGGCTTCCAAGTATTTGGTACTCGAGTCTAGCTACAGACATCAAACTAGGGCATGGTTTCAAACTCATCCTCGAAGCGAGGTACACTAAAACTCTTTATGATGTGAAATTTCAATAGGTCAATCTCGAGAATCGGACTGAAAATCTACCCTCAGTCCCAAAAAAAAACTGTCTATACAGGAAAAAATTGAATCCGACCTATTCGAACATTTACCTTCTGACCAACACACGCAAAGATTAGCGATACAATCTGACCTCTCAGATTTCTAAAAATCGAAAAAAAAACCTCTTGGAAAACGACAAATAAAGCTCTATTTGATGAGTGCCTACACATATGGCGTCTCTGAAGAGATCAATATCGGTATTCTCAATTCATTCCAATCAAATCATGAAGTCAACCCAGCTATAGTACCAAATACGTCTGAATCATCTTATTCGAATTTTGATCTTAGGTACCGCTTCATACTCATATACGAATATAGGCTTGACATGGAATGCACACCACAAAATCTCTCTAGCATTCTTCTATGCGGCCAATTCGGGCAGTCCTTACAGCTCCATCTACAACAATGCCAGTCCCAATGCCTTCAACAACAAATCAAAGGCTTTACCAGTTCACATCCATCAGGACAAAGGAGATGTCAATCTGAGAAATGTAATCAGGGACAGTCAAGTCGTCTACTCTGCTGATGAACAATAACATGATCTGAATGCAGTGATCAAAAAAGATCCTTATCTAAGGACACGTCGCAGTGGTTATTCCGAACGAAACGCTGCACAAATCCCTTGAAATCAAAATCTTGATATCTGCCTGATGTATGAGTTCCAATTCAAAGTCGGAAGTGAGAAACAACCCACCATTCAATTCAACTTAGACATCTTCAACGTCTTAAATCTACTCAATAGAAATTAGGGCGAGCAAACCTTACATGATCAATGTAAACAATTATACAGTCAACCTACTAAGAGCCACTACCGATGCTAAGGGTTTTACTCCAGGAAAAGCCGGCTATACGTCCACTTAGTATTTCAACAGACCACCAAACGGTACACACTACTATTCGACCGATCCGATAGGCTTGTTTTGGCAAGCTCAAGTGAGGATCAAATATTCTTTCTAATGCAAGCACTTTTTCATCTTCCAATATACCCATTGGATCATTCGATCTGCCCCATGACCGAGTAGATCTTTATATCCAGAAGTATCTCCACACCTTGAGACATCTTCATCCTACCATGCCAATAAGTTCGTTGAGTAGGGTAAAAATATACTAAGATTTACAAAATCTTATATATATAAATTAATAATTTTATTCGATATCTACACGGCTAATCAATTTTAACACACATTTACATAAAGTAACTTTTAAAGAAATCATTTTTTACATCAACATTTATACTATTCCTGACTTTTTGTACGGATTTTTCTACTGCTCAAGTTTTCCCTTCGAAAACACTTAATCAACTTGTTAGGATTTTGAATAAGAAAAATGGAAAAGACCTAGAAAAATGACAAAATTCCTATTTTGTCGGTGACAAAATACAAACATAATATACTAATTTACTTGTACAACAATACACCATAGGCTTAAAAAGAGAACAAAAATTTATTCATTTTCCTTGAAGGAAAGAACTCATCAGACAAACCCTTTTATAGCATCATGGACGCAGATGACAAGGAGATGATCTATATCAAACGGCAAACTCACAATAGATCATACCCTTATAGAGGGGATATTTACGCTAAATAGCCCTCATAGGATAAAAACGTTCTTTGGTACATAAAACATGTCTATACAGATAAACCAGAACATTCTTACTACAAGATTACCAATAATAGTAGTATAAAATACACAGGAAAAGGGATAAGCAATACAAATTATCATAAAATTTATACATACAACTGTAATGGGACAGACCAACAATATTGGTTATATAGAATCAAATGAACTCATGGATGGACCTATCACATTGCATGATGGACAACCTCCTAGAGGCAACCACTATAAAAATCATCAGCAAAAATAGTAAGAAATACTGGAAGCACCTGATGAAGGTGGTTTAAAAATCAGAGAAAATAAATATAATCATCTGAAAACATCTCAAGAATGGATCTTAGAAAAAAAAGAATCAACAGGATGCTATACCATAAAAAAAACAGCTCCTACAAATTTATTCACGCATACTCTTATCCTTATTAGAAAGAGGTAGACAAATTGGCTAGAGTGGAGATAACCGAGATGAATACTTATGAAAAATCAACTCTACAAGCTCAGATGATTTTGAAATACAGTTCAAAATCATCAATAAATTCAGTAAGAAGTGTTTAAATGGATTCACTATGAATGTTTATTCAGAAATACCTAACTATTACTTAAAAGAAATAAAGAGTTCTTCTCACGTTTTTCACAGTACCAATACAGAATAGTTAAATTCAGTGGAATTGGACTTGTAAATCGAAATATATTCAGAAAGACCTTCATTTATATAGCTTTAAGCTCATGAAAACCATTATCAGGAAAATCATAAAACCTAACGATGACCCCTCAAGAGAATGGTACTTATTTCATTTGTTATAATAAAAACTAAAATTGATTAGGAAATTGGCATACAAATTTTACACTTTCACATAAACGTAAACAGATGAAATCTACTTTTTTTTTTTCACTCATCTCTCGTCAAAATATAGACACATCCCCCACAACAGTAATAAAAAAGTTTGACCTAAAAAGATTCAAATAGCACATCATCAAAAATAATGAAGATTATTAGGGAATAATCAATCAATACAAATCTGTATAACTCTTCCTCCCTCCAATTTGTAAACATTCAAACCCCACTACAACCCACACCAAGCAATGCAAACTATAAAATCGAACAAAGTATAATTCCTCAACATCATCTAAATTTAAGTAATGACTATTTAGAATTATATCAAGGGACAAATGATCTACTATTTTCAATAGAAAATAACCAATTGGCCCATCAATAGGAAATCACCTTTTATGGGACAGACAAAGTCAATAGATCTTATTTCAGTATCCGAAGCAAGAAAAATCGTTTTTTAAGTATTAGAAAAGATTATTATCAGTCCATCATAATAAATGCTCAAACTATCTCAAAATAAGTCCCAACATACCAAGAAAAATGATAAATTGAATGGAATAGAGTGGAATGTATCACCGCGCAAAACCTTTGTTTAACTTTATACAATAAAGACAAGCTAGGCTCCTCAGACAATACTTTCACAACAAGACGGGTAGTATTTTGGGTTTCAAGTTCAAATGCCCATGCCTATTTGAAAAGCAATATCTCAACAAATCATCAAAGCTATTATTTCATTCCTGTACCTTCTTCACAAGATAGAAACAGAAAATCTCTCTCAAAACCATAAAACTATTCCCAATCCATTTAAAAGCTTTCCTTATATATAACATCGTGAGCCATCAGTACACATAAACCTAGTAGAAGATACAAATCTAAATATAAGCTTAAAACCCATCGATAATAACGACCAACCCATAATCAATCATAAAGAATGGAATAAAGGTGATCACGTGATTGATTTAAAATCATTACTATATTTTTTACTACTTCTTAATAAGAAAAATTAATTATTAAATTAATAATAAATTATTTTATATTAAAATTTAACAATTAATTAATAATTTGATTAATTTGAGGAAATTAAAACAATTAGATTAAATAATCTATCTTTCCCAATAGAGGGATAGATAGATCAAGATTTTCCGATCATAAACCACATCAAACTTTGGATTGAGAGCTAGCTAGGTAAAATCATTTTATTTTCTACGAACCCAACAGCTATCTCACAGAGGAAATGATCGATCATTTCATGGAAAAAATCTTCTTAATAAGGATTAAAGTTTAATATACTTAATAGAAGAACCATAGATATAACTAAATTTTTCAATGCGTTTCTTCTTGAAGAAGATAGAATCCAAATCCACAGATATAGATATAGAAAGACAATACATCAAGACAAAAATCATCAAAAATATCAAAGAAAATCTAGGCTTATTCTATATTCATAAAATTTAACTGATCCATGTCAATAAATTTTTCAAAATAAGCAGATACCTGTAATAAAAAGCCTTCAAAATATTTACGCAAAAATGGTTGGCTATGACTCAAAACACACCTTCAGCGGCCAATCTCCTCTCATACGCCATAGCGATCGAGAAATGTGGTGCGTGATCAATCCTAACCTTCCCTATGGACTATCTGAAAAATTCTTCAAAAAAACTAAATTTAAAACAAGACGAATAATCCCGCCCCTGCTACAATAAGAAAAATACTCTACTCAGGAAACATCGACTACCACAGCACAGAGATATGGCACCAAGATCAAAAAGCTCTGTTTTTTGCAACCTCAAAATTACTGAAAGAGCAATTATGGGAAAAAAAGTATACTAAAATACGAAAAAGGCACACGATCCTTCTCTATAGAAAATCTACACAATCAATCCGCTGTCAAATACATACAATATCACTAAGAAAAATCCCATATCAATATATTATACATTATTTAATAATTAACTAAAAAACTATAAATATTACATGTAATATAACTCTTCCTAGAGCTAGAATATTCAAACTTCGATCCTCATCAAATATATTCAGCCTCAATCATAAACAGATCACCAGAAATCCATTATCTGATCACAGCAAAGAGAAAATCCAATTTGATTGATATCTTGAATCAACAACTGATCCCCGTATACGAACGACTATTTAAAAAGTTTACAACTCAGTATCAAATCTGGAATAGACAATATAAATTACAACAAAAAATTAATCAATTAGAAAATATACAGGATGAAGAAGAAGTAAATACGAAAAATATGAGAATAAAATAATTTATAAAAATATTCATTATATATATAAAAACCTAATATATTCATTTAATTAAATATTATTATTAAAATATTATTCATATTATTAATATAATCATTAATATTAAAAGATAAAAATTATTGGAATATAATTTATTATAAAAATAAAAATCATTTCCATCATCTTCCTGATTACTTAAAACCATTTGCTGGTTACAAAAAATTGATAAAAGTGCTCAACAAAGTTCAATCGATCCAATATCCATCACAAGTAATTTTTCTACTGGAAATCCATCAACCCCAACTAGCTAATATGTTTTATAAAAATAAAAAACAAAAACCATATTATATCAGTATAGTAAGTATGATAATAATAAAAATATAATTGTTTTTTTTAAGATAAAGTATAAAATACATAAAAATAAATAAATAACTTAAATAAACTTATTATGAAGATGGCCGCCAAGTGATCAAAAAAAACTCCCGTGTATGCATCATCGTCGGTCATTCAAGATCCAATACAAAAACGATAGTCAATTTTACTACTAAAGAAGTGACCCATATAATAGTCTTCTCAAAATTTGAAGAACTACTCAGCTCAGAAAGCCAACAAACTACCAAGATTATTCTAATACCCTGCCAACTCGAAGACCTTCAAAAACAATCAATCGACAAAGACGGTGGCGAACTAAAAAAAGGTTTCACCAAAGATCTTATCAAACAAATTATACTTAGCAGAAACATCCTCATTAAAAATGGCCTGACCGTTTACGACAAGAACGTTGGTACATTAAACATTGGCCTAAAATTCATAATGGAAGGAAACTTCAAGATAAACGCCCAACTAAACCCAATAAATAGGAAAATATACTACACCATGCTCTCCTTAAAAAACACAATCCTATTCTGACCCTAAGACCAACTTCAAACCTGACAGAAAAACTGAGTTTACAAGACCAAAAACAACCCCAATCGATACAAATATCAACATATCCCAATACAAAAAAGAACCTACCCTGACTCCTTAAACAAAAAAAACAAGTCGAAAAATACGCAGAAAATCTAAAGAAACTTCTACCGTACACAAGATCATACAACAATTGACTATTTTTGTCAACAAGTAGAAAAAACCATAAAAAATATGCCGGGATTCGAACTTTTTGGAGAAGAAGAATGTAAAGAAGTCAACGACGTATTGGCTACAGGTGTATTAATGCGATACAATTTCGATGCAGCTCGTAAAGGCCACTGGAAAGCTAAAACACTGGAAGAAACCATCCAAAAAAAATTTCAAATAAAACACGTCCAACTCACCTCGAGCGGTACCACAGCCCTGATCACAGCCCTCAATACCTTACGCATCGGAACTGGCGATGAAGTGATCATACCCACCTTTACTTTTGTCGCCAGTTTCGAAGCCCTCTTAACTGTAGGTGCCATACCCATTTTAGCCGACATCAACAACAGTCTGACACTAGACCCCCAAGCCGTAGAAAAAAAGATCAGCCCTCGTACCAAAGCGATCATGCCCGTACACATGTGCGGAGGCATGGCCGATCTAGACTTACTCATAGCACTCTGTAAAAAACACGATCTTTACCTCCTCGAAGACGCCTGCCAAGCCATAGGAGCTACCTACAAAGGGAAGTACCTCGGAACCATAGGCGATATCGGCTGTCTTTCCTTTGACTATGTCAAGACCATCACTTGTGGCGAAGGTGGAGCCGTACTGACCCATGATGAAAATCTATACCGCAAAGCAGACCACTACAGCGATCACGGTCACGATCATCAAGGTCACGACCGGGGTGCAGAAAATCATCCCTTCATCGGTCTCAATTTCAGGATCTCTGAGCTACACGCAGCCGTAGGTCTAGCCCAATTTAGAAAACTCGGACGTATCCTAGAAATCCAACGTAAAAACAAACAACTCATCAAAGAAAAATTGACCTCTATCTCAGGCGTATCATTCCGCCATCTACCCGATCCCAATGGAGACAATGCCTCCTTCCTGAGTATCTTCCTCCCTAGCGAAACACAAGCCCGGAAACTGTACACTACGTCGAAAATAGAACAATTAGGGGGGGTCGTTTATTGGTATGACAATCATTGGCACTACCTGCGCAATTGGGATCATTTGAAAAAATTGAAAACCCTAGCCCCATTGCACCAAGAAGTTAAAGATATTCTGCTCAGACATGCACAAGAACACCACGCCGCATCCGACGAGATCATGAGCCGCACCCTGACCTTCAATATCTCATTGTGGGACGAAATACAAGCCGAAACACAAGCAAAAAAAATACACGACCTAGTCAAAAAAAAACTCTAAGCCCATGGGTAAGATGATCCTCATAGGTAGCACAAATACCGACATAATCGTTCAAGATAAACCGCCTCCCTTCCCCTGGCAAAACCGTATTGGGCGATTCCTTCTTCATGAAACCCGTCGAAAAAAAAGGAGTCAACCAAGCAATAACTGCTGCTAGATTGGAAAGCGTAGTACGTTTCATCTCCAAGTTAAGTCAAAATCTATTTGGAAAACAACCCGCACAATTATTGAATCAAGAAGACATCGACACCACCCAGCTACTGTATAGCGACACAACCAACTCAGGTATAGATCTGATCACCGTAGATAAAAAAAGGGGAAACCACATTATAGTAATACCTAAGGAGAGAATACCACCCTCAAGGAAACAGATATCAGGACATTACTTGATGATATATACTCAGGAAAGATCCTCCTCATCCAATTGGAAATACTACTATCCAGAGCAGAATTCGCAACCCAATACACCATCTTTAAAAGAAGAAAAATCATCCATAATCCTACACCTACCTACCTAATGATCACCAAATTATTGAACCAGGTAGACATATTTATACCCAACAAAAAGTAAGCCGTATGATCTCAGGCATAAAAAATCGCCACACAGATGACGCCAAAAAAGTTGCAAAACTGATCCACCAACGAAGTGTAAAAAATATCGTGATCACTTTAGGACCCACAGGAGCCCTAGTATTCGAAGAAGACACATACCAATTGATCCCTGAAAGCATCGTGAAAGCTGCTATATACTACAACTGCCCGAGACGTATTCAACGACGCACTGGCCGTCGTCCTGATAGCACAAAAAACCTGACCGAAGCGGTACATTTCACCTGTAGCGAAGCTGCCCACTCCATAAGCTGGATGGGAACCCGAGCCCCTATCCCTTATAGACAGGAAATAGACCCCCCCTCTTTCACCCTGACTACCATGAGTCTTCAAGGCAGACATGACACATTTTTCCTTCTAAAACCAAGCCACACACAAAGTGTGCACCTTAATTTTATATTTTATTATCAACATGTTAACGGTTATAATAAAATTAGTATATTAAAATAATAAATTCATGTAATTTAATACAGGGGGCTATCTCTTAAATATCTTTTTTTTTAAATTGTTTTCAAAACCAAGAAAATTGATAAAGATATTGATACGTCATGCTCAGGGTGAACCAGTTCCTCAACTCGAAAACCGGGATCGCACCTTGACCCTCGTAGACGTCGAACGAGCGTACAAGGTAGCTGGTTTTTTACACCGAAAAAGATATATACCGGATTACTCGCTCTCAAGCCCAGCTAATAGGACTTTGCATACGGTGGTGATCTTTTCAAAAACCTTTAATATTTTTTCACTACTCCGCATCGAAGAAGTTTTATACATCTTTTCGATAGACCAACTTGAAATGGCCTTCCGGACCTTAGCCCCTCATTTTAAAACTACCATCCTCTTCGGACACAAGACAGGCATTACAGACTTTGTTAACACCTTTGGTAACCTAACTGTAGACAACGTAACCACAGCCAAGTATAGCTGTGCTCACATTTGATGTAAACGATTGGTAAAAAATCCAGCGAAGTACATTGCAAGCTTTCATCGAACCCAAGAAGATCTGACTGATACAAAATGATTCAAAAAATGGAAAAGCCCGTACAAATCTATATCAATAAAGAAATCAGTTGGTTACGATTCAACGCCTGTGTACTGCAAGAAGCTGCCGAACCTCAAGTCCCACTGATAGAACGTCTTCGATTTCTAGGGATTTTTTCAAATAATTTAGACGAATTCTACAAAGTGCGATACGCTGCCATACGACGGGCAGCCCTGTTGAAAAACAAAAACCATAACAACATCATTCAAGACCAGACAGCCGAAGAGTTATTGACCGAGATCAAAACAGCAGTCAACGATCAAATGGAAGAGTATGAAAATTTATACCATATAATCCTGAACGAATTGGAAAGAAAAAATATCTTCATTCTCAACGAGCACCAGTTATCCACCCCACAAAAATCTTTCATCTGCGAGTTTTTCCAAGAAAAATTGAGCCACACCATCATCACTTATATCTTGAATGACCTAAATCAATTTCCTGAGCTCAAAGACGGAACTTTTTACTTTATCGTGGAGATGTGGCGTGCACAAAAAAGACTACGATATGCCTTGCTCGAAGTACTGATAGGGACTTTCTCAAGATTTGTACTGCTGCCTTCGGCCAATGAAAAACAATACGTGATCTTTCTAGAAGACATCATACGATACCATTTAAAGGAAATCTTCTCGATCTTTCGGTTTAACAGCATCGAAGCCTATGCGATCAAAATCACTCGCGATGCCGAACTCTCCCTAGACAACGACCTATCCAAAGGTTTTTTAGAAAAAGTAGCCCGAAGTGTAGAAAAACGCAAAAGAGGTACACCAGTACGCTTGGTCTACGACAAAAACATGCTTTATGATACACTCAACTATCTAAAGGAAAAAATGGAGTTGGACCGATACGACAACATGAGTTCGGCAGGGAAATACCATAACCGCCGAGATTTCATGGAATTTCCCAATCTAGGTCGTACCGATCTTGAGTACGAAAAGTTGTACCCTTCTACTCCACCGGGAGTAGATCAGGTGAAAAGTTACTTTACCAGCATCGATGCCAAAGACCAGCTATTGTATACACCATATCACAATTTCTCAACCCTAATCAAATTCCTCCGTGAAGCTGCTATCGATCCTCGGGTCAAAACTATCAAGATGACCATCTATCGGGTAGCGGACGACTCCCGGTTGATGAAAGCCTTGATCAACGCTGCACGCAACGGAAAAGAAGTCGTAGCCCTGATCGAGCTACGTGCCCGTTTCGATGAAGCACAAAATATCTATTGGGCTAAAAAACTTCAAAGTTACGACGTACGGATCATCTCAGGCGTACCGGGCCTGAAAGTACATGCCAAGCTCTGTCAGATCGAACGGTTCTCCAAAGGACAACTCAAACGCTATGCCGTAATCGGAACAGGCAACTTCAACGAACAAACAGCCAAGGTTTATACAGACTTCGTACTCTTTACAGCCGACAAACGCATCACCGACGAAGTGGTAACAATTTTCGACTTCTTTGATGCCAACTATAAGAATTTTCACTATACCCATCTAATGACTGCCCCAAACCAAATGCGAGCAAAGATCAACTCCTTAATCGATCAAGAGATTGAAAACGTTCAAAAAGGCCTGCCCGCTTATATCAATTTGAAAGTAAACAACCTTTGTGATAAAGAACTCATCGACCGACTATATCAAGCTGGACAATCCGGTGTGAAGATCAGGATACAGGCCAGGAGCATCTGCTCACTGATCCCCCAAATCCCTAATTGGAGCGAAAACATCTGGGCGATCACCCTAGTAGATAAATTTTTAGAGCACGCCCGCCTATATTGGTTTGCCCATGGCGGTCAAGACCTGGTGTACATCTCATCGGCAGACTGGATGCCTCGCAATCTAGACTTTCGTGTTGAAGCTGCTTGTCCTATCTATGACTTAGATCTAAAAAAAATGATCACCGACATCTTTGAGATCTATTTCCAAGACAACATTAAAACTCGGCTCTGGCCTAACATCGACAAAAAGACCTCTGCAAAAAGCGATGTCCTACCCTTGAGAGCACAAACTGAAATCAGACATTACTTAGAAAATACATTTACTCATAAAGATCAGTAACTATGCCGCTATAGATATGGGCTTAAATTCCCTGCGTCTACTGATCATGAACATAGTCGAAGATACCGATGAGATCATGTTTCACAAAGCCACATTGGTACGCGCGCCGATACGACTAGATTCAGAAGTATTCATTCAAAAAAAGATCTCTCCGGAAAGCATTGCATGCGTAGCAGATGCCATACAATCCTATCAAATGTTGATGAAGATTTATAACGTAAAACACTATCTAGCCTATGCCACTTCAGCCATTCGAGAAGCCGAAAACCGTCAAGATCTCATCGACCTGGTACAACAACGTTCCGGTATAAAAATCGAGGTGATCAGTGGCGTGCAGGAAGCACAAATCATCTTTGCTACCAAATTGAAAAACTACATACAAAGAGACAAATTCTACCTATACGTAGACGTAGGAGGAGGAAGTACTGAAGTCACCCTCTTTAACCGAGGATAAGATTACCACTTCTCAATCCTTCTCCATCGGAACGGTCAAGCTATTGGACCAACTGATCGGAGAAGAGTACTTGAATACAAGAGATCAAACTCTAGATCGAACGATATATAACCTCTTTGGATGGAGTGACAGTAATAGAATCTGGTGGCAACATTAATCACATTTTCAAATGCTCTGGAGTACAAGGAGAAAACACCTCTAACGATCCAATACATACAAGAACAACTTAATATCCTCAAGGGACTCTCCTACGAAGAGTGTATACGTCTCTTTCATATGAAACCGGATCGCGTCGATATGATCCTGCCAGCTTTGAAAATCTACTTCTATACCATGCAATAGACCCGAGCTGAAATAATCTATGTCCCAAAAATCGGTCTGGCCGACGGGATGATCCAATGCCTCTACAGACAGACTCAAGCACATGAGATGGTATAATAGCGTATTGGAAGGCATATTCGACGGCCTGATACAAATATTTTCACAAGATCAGCATGCAGGTTAAGTTGTAGAAAAGCTGATCGTAAAAAACAAAAAATAAGGTAGTCTCGATCACGTAACAGTGAGAAAAGCCATTTACGACATCATCCGGTGGAAACGTTTGATCCAAAAGCTCAGTAAAATCCCATCCATTAATGAAAAAAAACTCTGGCTTCTCATCGGTAGTTGGCTCGTGATGAACGAACAACCTCTCCCAATATGAGACTCCATACCCAACTGGTTCAATTAATTAGGTAAAGAAGAACTCAGATCGGATTGGAAAGAGGAACTCAAAGCCACCAATCGGGAAGCATCCATCGTACTCCAAACCAACACGCTGAAGACCGATACGTCATGACTACAACATATTTTGAAAGAAGAAAATATAGAGACTATCCCTGTGGAAAGTCATCCCTACGCATTGATATTGAATATACGACACAATGTAGAAGCAACGAAAGCTTTCCGAGAAGGTCTCTTTAAAATCTAAGATGCTTCTTCCCAATGCATGGCTCCTTTCTTAGGAATACAACTCGGTATGCATATCGTAGATTCCTATGTAGGGGTAGGAGGAAAAATCCTTCATCTAGGATAGTCTTGTCTCAAAATAAAGGACGCATCACTACCCTATACCTTTCTCACAGAGAGTTGCAAGAATTGAAAAAAAATCTCAGCGAAGCGGAGCACACCACATCATCATTCTTCAGATAGAAGAAAACCAAGCGATATTGGACCTTCATCATACAGTAGATCGGTTGCTGATCGATACGCCGCCTTACTCAGGATTAGGTGTATTGCGACGTAAACTCGATATGAAATGGAAAAGCAAGCCAAAACTTCTATAAACATTGAGGTAACAACAATCAACACTTCTAAAAATTATCCTCCGATCCTCAAGCCAGGTACCAAGATGGTATACGCTACTTGCTCGATATGGCCTTCAGAAAACGAACGACAAGTGAAGATATTTTTAGCCAGTTAAATCTGTTGTCGACTACTCGATCAAGAAATAATTTTCCTAGTCCAAAGCGAACTTAATAGATTTTTCATTACATTACTTGAACACTTGGTATAGTTTTTTATATATCCTATCAAAGATATTTTTTTTTATGAGTATCCTTTTTTTTTAGTATATTAGTCTAATAATAGTTATATATTTGTTATGAATAAAAGTCTAGCTATACTCATTTTTATGGGTCTCATCCTACTTTTTATAGGGATATCTTTCCTACCTGAGCAGTTAGAGGTTAAAAATAAACGGATCATAGATATGCCAGTAGATCAATTATTTCAATACTTCAATGAAACTCAAAAATTCAGTACTTGGTATCATTGGGAAAGGATGCCTCCTGATGGAGCCAAGGTGCGTTATCAGGGACCGATAGCCGGATTGGGTAGTCGATATCAGTGGGGCAATCAAGAAAAAGATAAATACTCTAACCGGTACGAAATCATCGAGACTATATCTAACCAACAGGTTAAAGGACGATTGACCGTCTCAGGGAAATCTGCTGAAATCGTGTGGTCTTTCAATACGACTAAAGATCATAAGACTTTGGTTAACTGGTCTTACAAAGGAGCGAAGATCCCTTTTTATCTGCAGTTATTTTCTTGGCTACAGAAAGATGAGATCACCCACAGCGTTACAATGGCTTTAGATAGGCTGGAGAAAAAACTTTTTGAGAAAAATCATCAGGCAAGTGGCCAGGCAAAATATACGATTTCCGAAAAGAAAATCTACCCTATGCCTTACGTCAGGTTGTTGGCTATGTCTCAAGAAACTTCGGAAAACCCTGAGGAAATTCAGACAGCTTTCTTGGAGACTTCTTCTAAGATACGGAGTTATCTGAGAGACTATAAGGGCTACGACGACACGGTGATAGGCCCAGCAGCAATGATTTTCAGATCTTGGGATACACGATTAGATAAAGTAGTTTTTTATGCTGGGATCATCATTCATAAAAAAGTACCAACCGAAGAGGACATGGAGATCAAAACTTTTTTGGGGAGTAAGGTACTTAAAGCAGTTTACGAAGGTTGTTACAAAAACCTGATCAATGCTTATAGAGACTTGAAAAAATATGCGCATGAAAATGGATTCACTGTTTCTACAAATAGTTTGGAGATTTTTCCACAAGGAGCTGATGGCTCTTCATTACAAAATAAGATCATTATCTATCTACCTGTTAAGGGAAAGTGAATTTTATATTAAGAAACTTATATTGCAATAAGTGAACTCATCTCTCTCATAAAAAAGGCTTCCTTATAATGGTAGCCTTTCTTTAATCTATCGCGATTACTTCTCAGATTTTTTCTTACTATCTCTTTCCATTTGATTCTTCAATTGGATCAATTCGTCTAGCTCGCCTCCTAAAGTAGATATTTCAACTCTTTGCCTTTTCATATGTTCATCAATTTGTTTTTGCTCTTTATCACGGAAGGTAGCTGTATGAGAAACAACGACTCTACTGACATCTTTATTGAATTCGATAACTTTAAAGTCAGTCTGTTCTCCCTTTTTGATACGGGTATTATTTTGTCTTTCCAGATAACGTGCCGGAGCAAAAGCTTCTATTTTTTGATCTTCGAATTGTACAATAGCCCCCTTGTCAAAAATATCTATAACTGTACCATGGTGGATACTGCCTATGGCATAGATCTGCTCATATTTTTCCAAAGGATTTTCTGTCAACTGCTTATGTCCTAGATGAAGACGATGTATTTTGACATCCAAGCCCAAGACAATAGTCTCCATCTGATCACCTTTGTTACAAAACTCTGAAGAGTGCTTGATCTTTTTATCCCATGAGAGATCCGGGGTATAGACCAGACCACGTACACCGGGTTCTAATTCTACAAAGACACCAAAATTAGTGAAACTATGGACAATACCTTTTTGTTTAGACCCTACAGGATACTTTGCTTCGATATCGATCCAAGGATCAGGAGTAAATTGCTTAATGCTTAAGGATAATTTTCGCTCATCTCGGTCTAAGACCAAGATGACGGCTTCTATTTCATCACCTACCTGTACAAAGTCTTGTGCAGATTGCAAATCTGAAGACCAAGACATTTCACTGACGTGAATCAACCCTTCTACACCCGGGTGTATCTCTATAAAGGCGCCATAGTCTGTCAGTACCGAAACGATACCTTTTATTCTATCTCCGACTTTAAGGTCGGGATTCAATGAGATCCAAGGGTGAGGTTGTAATTGTTTCATACCCAATTGGACACGACTTTTTTCTCTATCGATACCCAATACAACAAGTTTTACTATTTGATCTAATTCCACTACTTCCGAAGGATGTTCGATACGCCTCCAGCTCATATCGGTGATGTGGAGTAATGCATCTACTCCACCTAGGTCGACAAAAGCCCCATAAGGGGTGATATTTTTCACCCTTCCCTCTACCACTTGACCTTTTTCAAGTTTAGCGACCAATTCCATTCTTTGTTCTTCGATATCGCGCTCGATCAATACTTTATGAGAAACGACGACGTTTTTGGTGCTAGGATTGATTTTGACTATTTTGACTTCCAAGGTCTTACCTACGTAAAGATCATAGTCTTTGATAGGCTTTACATTGATGTGTGATCCGGGTAAAAAGCACTCAATATCAAGGACTACCACGATCAAACCTCCTTTTGTACGGGCAACGACATAACCTATGAGAACTTCTCCATTTTCGTAGGCTTGGTTGATACGCTCCCAGTTTCTAAACATTTTGGCTTTATGATAAGACAATATACATTGTCCTTTATAGTCACGTTTGCTCACCATAGCCTCGATAATACCTCCTACCTTCAGATCTGGAGTTCCTCTAAATTCGTTCGAAGAGATCACACACTCGGCCTTGAATCCAATATCTACAATGACTTCTTTATCTGTGATACGTGTGACGATACCCTTGTATATATTAAGTTCTTGAATATCGGGTATAGTTTCCGTATAAACTTTCTTAAGCCTTTCATGCTCTTCTTTTTCTTCACTGCTCAAACCACTTTCATAAGCTACCCAATCAAAATCTTCTGGTGCAATATTCCCATTGGATCTGGGCCTTTCATGAAGTAAAGGCACTGAATTATTTTGGTTTTCTTCTACCTGACCAGACATAATTATCAATCAAAGGTTTGTATCTCCACCTGGCTCTATTGAATACTTCGCGGAAAAATAGATAGCCAAGAGAGGATTTATACATAATATGATGCTTGCTGAAGATTTTCTATTCAAAATTTTTCCGGAAAACCCTTACAAAGGTAAGGAATTATACCGACTTCACTCAGCTTTAATCACCCTGTGATCCAGTTAAAAGGATTAATTCTATCTTTTCATGGTAGATATTCAAAAAAGCTAAAACAGACCTGTCCGTATTGCCTGGTCTCTTTGTAATAGGGGTGACGGTAGAAAATGTTTTGTTGTAAAGAATGTTCCAAAATCATCAGCCCCTTAAGTTTGATCCATTGAGATTGTAAGGCCAATTTGAGAAGTAAATCCAACTGCTTGTACAACATTCGATAAGGCGGATCTGCAAAGATTAAATCGTAAGGAGTAACAGAATTTTTATCCAAAAAAGCAAAGGCATTCGATCGGAGTACTTGGATCTGTTGAGTGATTTGAAATCTTTGTATCGTATCTTGTACATACTTTACACATCGATGGTCGATGTCTACAGAATTAATTTTTGGGACCCCTCTCGAGGCAAATTCATAGCTGATGCTTCCTATACCGCAAAACAGATCCAACATCCTTACGTCTTGAAAGCAGAGCCGGTGGTTCAAAATACTGAACAAGGCCTCCTTCGCTTGGTCTGTAGTAGGACGTACCCTTAAATCTGTAGGGACTGAAAATCGTCGACCTTTCAATTTTCCTGAGATGATACGCATTACAATGAGAATAAAAGAAGATAATTTTCTTGTAATAGCTTTGATGTGGTTTTGAATATCGGTATATGTTTTTCCAACTCAGCATAGCGAACATAACAGTAAAGCAATTCGTAGATCTCATCTTGCGGATCTAGCCTACCACGGACAAATACAGGAAATTCATTAAGATCCATCTTCAACTGTTCAGCAGTAAAGAGAAGATAATACAAAATATTCTCCTTTAGATTGTATTCTAAAGTATTATGAAGAATCAACTTTTGACTGGCCATAATGACTATATCCAATTGATGGAAGTGAAACGACAGATGCATCTCTCTCTGAACAGATCGAGGAGATATTGAGGCAAGCAAAGAAGTCTCCACAATGGGAGAGCTCTACTCGGGTATATTTATTCCTCAACATATTTATCAATGCCTCTGTATAACTGAAGATCAAATGATAATCGTATTGAGGGATGTCGTTTTTCTACAAAGGATCATTTTCCAATAAAAAAGTATTGAATTCGAGGAGAGCTTCTTCGTTCTCAGGACTGTAAAAACAATGAGACACGAACATTTGCCATTTATTAACGAAGCAAAGGACTACTCGGTCAAAAATATAATTCAAATAGGAAGTTCTTCGAAATAATGCACTGTCTCTATCAATTGTTAATCATAAGAAACTGACGTTGGCTCAAAACGGTCAGCATAAAAAAAAATTCCCATAACGAATTATACAAAAGGAAAAGCCCGTTGCATCAAAACCAATGCCCAATATCTTACTTTCTATAACTGTCATCAACCTAGTATTTTCTTACTCAAATCACCGAGTTTCACTGGTAAAAAAATAAGGTAAAAGTATACGATCTCCATCAAACGAGTCCTCACACGAAATTATCAATCTGATTACCTGAGAAAGGGTATTTTTGGAGGAAAAACTATGAGAAGCATCGCTGTAATACCGGCCCGTTATGAAGCCAGCCGTTTTCCTGGAAAAATGATGGCCTTTCTCGGTAATAAAACCCTCATCCGAAGAACTTACGAGGCAGCTATAGGGATGAAATTATTTGATGAAGTCCTAGTCGTCACAGACAACCAACACATCTTTGACGAGATCAGCCGTTATGACGGAAAGGCTCTGATAAGTCAAAAAAAACATGAGACAGGCACAGACCGAATCGCAGAGATCGCTGGGCAATTACAAGCGGACATCATCGTAAACATTCAGGGAGATGAGCCCTTCGTACAACGGGAACCCTTAGAAAGACTGCTTGACACCTTTAAAAAAGATCCCGAAAAAAAAATCGATCTGGTTACACTCGTACAGGAAATCAAAGCGGCGCATCAAATTAATGATCCCAATTACGTCAAGGTCGTTTTCGACAAAGAGGGCTTTGCATTGTACTTCTCACGAGCCCCTATCCCTTACCTGAGAGAAATCCATTTCGTACCGAGATATTTCAAACATATTGGTATATATGCCTTCCTCAAGGAAGACTTGATGGCCTTTTCCCGTCTACCCATACTACAAAACGAAAAGGCCGAAAAGATAGAATGCTTACGATTTTTGGAACACGGCAAGAAGATTAAGGTCTTGGAAACCGATTATATAAACATTGAGATCGACACAACCGAAGACCTAATCCAAGCCCAAGCATGGATACAAGATTAAAAACTCCGAAGTACAGTAGAAATTTCTCATGAAAAAAAAAGAAGGCTTTTTTTAAGACCATTCTTTTCTTCTATTTCTCAACCCTAACCTTTTACCTATTCAACCCTAACACTGCCCTACGCAAGCGTAGACTATTTAGAACGACAGATACCGAACTCATCGCCATAGCTGCAGCAGCGAGCATCGGATTGAGAAGATACCCATTGAATGGATACAAAATCCCAGCTGCCACAGGAATGCCGACAACGTTATAGATAAATGCCCAAAAGAGATTTTGCCGTATCGTTCGGATCATCTGAGCAGAGAGATGCAAAGCTTTGGGGATCTTTCTCAGATCTGCACTGAGCAAAGTAATACCTGCGGCATCGATGGCTACATCCGATCCTTGCCCTATAGCAAAGCTCAAATCAGCCTGAGCCAGGGCCTGCGCATCGTTAATCCCATCACCGACCATAGCCACAAGCTTTCCCTGCCCCTGCAACTTCTCGATGAAGACCATCTTATCCGCTGGTAATTGTGAAGCTCTATAAAGACGAATACCGACTTGCTCAGCCACAGCAAGGGCTGCCTGAGGGTGATCTCCAGTGAGCATATGGGTCTCAATACCCAAATTATTCAATTGTGCAACAACCTCACTGGCATTTGCCTTGATCGGATCAACGATCGATAAGATGGCTAACAAGCAACGGTCCTGGGCGAAGCCCACCAGAGTATAACCTTGTCGCTTCCAACGATCAATTTTTTCTGAAAAGGATTCACCAAAAACTACACCGGCTTCATCGAGCCAAGACAGGCTCCCCGCTCGATACTTTTTCCCACCCAAAAGACCTTGAACCCCCTTACCAGGATTCTCCTTGAAAAAGAAAGGCGCTTGATCCAAGGAGGGATATCGATCAAAATGGGCAAGCACAGCCTGGGCCAAGGGATGGCTAGAACGCTTTTCAAGGGCGATCAAAATAGCCGCATATCCAGCCGGATCGACATCATCAGGCCAAAAAATTTCTTTCACCTTGGGCTTACCTTGGGTCAAAGTACCAGTCTTGTCCAGGATGAGGGCATCGATGCGATGGACTCGTTCCAAACTTTCGGCATCCTTGATCAGGATGCCATCCTCGGCAGCTCGGCCTATAGCAGCGATGAGTGCAGTAGGAACTGCAAGACCCAAGGCACATGGACATGCGATAATAAGCACGGTGAACATGGCCGAAAACCCCATCAGCCAAGCGTTCTCAAGCGGACTAAACCCCCAAATGAAAAAAGTCGATATAGCAATGGATATCACGATGGGGACAAAAATCCCAGCGATCCGATCAGCGAAATTCTGCACAGGGGCTTTGGATGATTGCGCCTGCCGGACAGCTCGAATGATTCCGGCCAAGAGAGTATGTGCCCCGACTTTTTCGGATTCCATCTCAAAACTTCCTCCTTGATTGATAGTACCGGCAAAAATCCGATCGCCAACGGTCCTCAAAACTGAAATGGGTTCTCCAGTTATCATGCTCTCATCGAGATAGAAACTTCCCGATACAACCTTCCCATCGACCGGAATTTTTTCACCGGATTTTACTCGGATCAGTTCACCGGATTGGATAGATTCGATTGGCTTGGAGACTTCTCTTCCCTGTTCAAGGATGGTGACTTCCTTGGCCTGCAAGCCGATAAGCTTTCGGATCGCATGGGAAGTCTTGGATCGGGCCCAGCTCTCGAGAGTTTTACCTAATAGGATGAAGGTGATGATCACAGCAGTCGTCTCAAAATAAACATGGGGGAGGATTTGATATCGTGCTAAGAATTCAGGAAAAAGGGTATTGAAAAGACTGTATGAAAAAGCCATGCAAGTGCTCAAAGCTACTAAGGCATCCATACCGAAACGCAACCGACAAAATCCTGCCCAGGCTTTGATGAAAAAGTTCTTTCCCCAGAAAAAAAGCACCAGAAAGCTCAAAAGCATCATCAAGCCGCGTGTAAAAACATTCACAGAAAAGAACATCGCTAAGACGATCACAGGCAAGGTAAAGGCCATGCTCCAAAGCGTCTGCTTCTTCAAACGCTTATATTCTTTTTGCTGAAAGATGTCCGTCTCCTCAAGGGGCTCATCAGCTGTACTCCATATCAGGTCATAACCTGCCCTTTGGACAGCTGCACGGAGATGCTCAGGTTGGACCACGTTCTCTCTAAATCTTATACGAGCCGTCTGGTCGGCAAAGTTAACTTGAACTTGCACACCTTCGAGAACATTGAGAGCTTTCTCAACTGAAATAGCACAAGCAGCGCAACTCATCCCAGTTACGACCACGATTTGGGTACGGTCCATTGCATTAAATTTTTACAAAATTAAGCCACTCGGAAAGTCCAATTTTACAAAATTTTTGAAAAATCTCATACCTTACTAACCTACCTCATCCAAACCTTGCGAGGTTTATCGGGCAATTGCTTGTATTGAGAAGGGGTCATACCGGTAACTTTTTTGAATTGGGATGAGAGGTGTTGCGCATTAGAATAATGCGAATTGATAGGTAATTTCACTCAAGTTCAATTCATCATAAAATAAGAGCTCTTTGACTTTTCTATGCGCTGCTTGATAGCGTGTTTTTCTATAGTAATGTCCTCTACCTACGAGAATAAACTACTCAGGCTGCTATAATCCTGATGCAAACTACGGACAATACGCTCGGAAAGCTTTTCAAAAGGACCTTCTTGCTGGTCATGTATCCACGCGAGATTACAGAGTATTTAATCTGCTCAATATGTCTGGCCCGTTAGCTAAGAACCCACTCAAAGTTTTGTTCTTCCAAATGTTCTTTAAAAGTCAAGGCTATTTGATCACATCCAAGGGATCATAAAACGTCGCCACACCAAGCTTGACATGATGAAAGGGAATGTTCAAGTGGTTGAGAATTTTTTTCACCACTCAAATGTAACGTCGACACACGATGTTTTTGATGTATATCGATATGGTATCGGGTTTCATTCTTTACTTTTAGAACTTAAAGTATTGGTGTATAGGTATCGATAATTTCCTTATCGAACAACTGGCTTATGCCAACAATCCCTCAACCGTATCCAATATGAGATGCTTATTGATAGGTGATTACGACTCATACACCCACATATTGATCGATAGTCTCTAGCAATGTTGTGACGAGAAATCCATCGTCATAAAAAACGATACACTCAGCTTAAAAGAAATGAAGTATTTGGTCTTTGATCGAATCGTCATCTCACCAAGGCCTGGGCATTCGAATAATCCAACTGATTTTAGCATTTACAAGGAGTTCATCACTTATTTTCAATGGATTCCAATCTTGGTGGTCTGTCTCATCCACCAGGGGATTAAATCGATTTTTGGCTATCGGTAGGGTATGATCCTAAGGGTATACATGGGAAATTTTCTCCGATCGAACAATACCAAGATCAAATTTTTTAGGAGGGCCTGACCGATTCCGTACGATTCGTTATCATTTATTCATATTAACCGATGATACATGCAATGACCTAGTTAAGGTTATCATCAAGATGGCTGATGAGGGTCTGACCATAGTGATCAAAGTCAATGGTACGTACATCTATGATTTACAGTTTAATCCGAAATCCATCGGTACAGAATACGGTCTGCGCATCATTGAAGATTTCATTTATCTAACAGACAAAAAAGTCCTTTACTGCCACATCCAAGCACTCCTATCAAGCATCTTTACTTTAATATATCTACCCTGGCTCACACCCGAAATACTATTTTTTTTCAAGCTCTATAGAAAAGCTCCCTAGACCTTTTGGTTGGACTCGAACCAAATCGGGATAAAACAGATCGCTCTCGATCATGAGGAACGCAAACAGGGTCATCGAATCGAAAGGAAAACATACTTCCCATCTACTGTAGGGAGGTCCATGGCTCATACGTCATAAAAACGGTAAGTGAACGTTCACCATTTACCATCGTCCAAGAAATCTTGAAATCTCAGCAAGTAGATTTGGAGAATTTCCCATACCCTTTCACATGGGACTTAGTGGGATATTTTGATTATGAAGCCAAGGCCTGACTCGGTTATGGAGGAAATCTCCGTAGGGATAAATACGCACTGCTCGATAGTATGATGATGCAAGCCGATTATTTCATCCTTTTCGATCACGAAAAAGGACAATGTTTGCTCTGCTCTGTATGTGAAGATAAGACGGCCATCAACGATTTATCAATAAGGTGAAAAAACGTCTGGCTGAAAAAGAGTACGACTAGCAAATTTTCAAGTTGAATCAGGCATCGGCTAACTTCGACAAAGACGAAAAACTCGATCTCAGAATGAGATATGACAAGGCAGGATATATAGAGAGCATCGGAAAAATATTCAAAAAACTAAAAGATAGCACCTTTTAAAAGATCTGCTTAACTAATGAATTTTCCGTCCGATTGGATATAGACGATTTTGAATCGTACCACATCCTGTGATTAATAAATCCAGCACCCTTCAACGCATACCTCCGATTGGGTGACTGCTCAGTCTTGTCTTCTTTCCTAGAGCATTTTTTGAAATTGGACAAAAGTCACTTCATCATCAACGAACCAATTAAAGGGACCAGACAAAAAATCATCGACAAAAAAGAAAACGAACGGATCAAAGTCAAATTGCTTAAAACTGAAAAATACCATTCCGAATTAATCATGATCATCGATCTGATATGCAATGATTTAGATAATATCAACCAAAAATGGAGTATTCAGGTCAAGATGCTGTAGAAGGCGATAGAATACGTCAGAGTCATCCAACTCTCCTCAGTCATCCATACCTTGCTAGATGAGGCCTACCACGGTTTAGATGACTTTATTGTGTTATTACACTTAAAATCATTCATATGAGTATATAAGTTGAAGAGTTGTAAGATCATCGATATGCTCGAGGGGAGAAGACGGGGGGTATACGGGATCGATCGGATATCATTGCTACAATGACTACATGGGCTTCAACATCGTCACACGAACCTTGATAAAAAAAGTCAGAGATCCTTTTGGAAGTGGTAGAGCAATCATAGTAGGCTTGGATTCGCTTGCCGAGTATGAGAAGATGCTATGCAAGGCTTACCCTTTAATCAGTGCAATAAACCTTACTAAATAAAAGTAATTTATATGTAGTAAAATTATTTTTTTATAATTAAAATAATAAATAATTTATATAACAATAATACAAAATCTATTAACTTTAATCGTCAGATTAAATAATAATCCTTGAAGTATTTTGACCTTATATTAAAGTAACTCTGGGCACGTTATTCTTTCTTAAGAAGTGAACTTTTGTATTATTTTTTTTCAACAAGAAATCTCTATAAAAGGATTCTCTAGACGTATGACTACGAACACTTCCTGTTGAGGAACTTGAAGTTTGAGTTTGGTCTTGGTTTTATTTTTTAAAACATGCTTAATAATTTTATAAAACATTTTTTATTCTTCTAGCTTTTATAAGCTTAAAAGCTGCTCTTTATTCTTTTTTAACCCTTTCCAATTCTTTTTTCTCTTTTAGCAATAGAGTCGTATCACCACGACCTGAACATGCTGCAGAAAGATTAAATTTAACACTTGGCAAGTTCATATTATTCTCTGATATCTATCGATTCAACTTTCGCTTTGACTTCTGTAACGGTTATTGAAGTAAGCTTTTAGGTACTTCTATATCATCCACTTGAATTGAAATATTTACTTGCGGTAAAAACGAATGTTGTAAAGTAGATGCAGGCTCACTAAACGGAACTCTAAATTTTCCTTTGTCACAATTTATGATTTTTTTAATTTAATTAATTATAATAATAAATATATTATATTTTATTATATAAAATAAAATTTTATATTTTATATTTATATAAAAGGTATAAGGAGTTAAATTTTTACATTTTTTTTAAAAAAATATTGTGTATACGTAGAAAAGTTGAAGAAAATACAAATAGTAGGGGTTCCTTCTTTTATATTACGAATATTTTTTTAAATCCTAAGCTTATTCCTCAGATCCAGTCTCTCGCCATCGATGTAATGGCGATAAGTTTTTTTTGTCGGACACGGCGAGGCTGTATATTGGACGATTGCATGTTCTATTTCGGATCTTTTTGATCTACGGATGATATTTGAACCTGGAGGACCACTCCAATCAATTTCAGTATAGCTCGTTACAGATCTTTTTGGTCCGATAGGTTTTATTACCCCATAGCATTTTGACATCTCGATATCGGAAAACCTCAATCCGATAAAAATTGAAAATAGAAGTCTCTATTTTAATAGAGGTTCATTACATGGAATTTTTATCAGCCTATTCATTTCTTCTATAGTCAGATATTCACAACTTATTTCAACCACCTTTATGAGTTACATTTTAGCATTAAAATCAGCCTGTAAAATATCATCTTTTTATACGCATGCTCCAATACAGTATTCACCTTATCAAAATAGAAAACGGCTGAATTTTTTGAAAGATTCGTTTTGAATACTTCATTACAGGTAATTCATATTTAATGAAATAAAAAGTAACCAACTCTAAAAATAAGAACTTTATATCTTCTGAAGGTTGATCCTATATATCAACCTATTTTTATGATTGACTATTGAACTTGGAATCCAAAAGAGGTGGAATAAACATCAGAAATATAGGGAAAAATAATATCATTAAGTTTTGTGCTTTGGATAAGATCATAAGCTATGATAAATTTATTAAAGCTGGATTATACACCAATCGTTGTAAACAGATACCCGTAATCAATCCCCCTATACCCCTCTATACGATTAATTTTTTAATTTCTTTCATTATTTTTTCCTTTAATAGTATTATACTTATAATAAAATTAAATAAACACTATATCTAAAATACCTGTAAATAAATCATCTATAAATAATAAATTTAAATTCAATAAAGAGATAAATAAAACTCTAAATAAACTACCCGTTGCCATGTCTAAGTACAAAACAGAACTGTTTAATAAAATAATAAATACTCTAAACTATTTTGAAATACCGAGCAACCTATCTTGAATTAGCACCAGGTACATCCAACTTGTGACACTCTAAACAAAAAAGATCAAGCAAACATAAATTGGCCGATTATAAACCAACATCAATAAAAGAAAAACCAAACTCTGCACAATTACAAAAATCAAAGGCACCTTGCTCCTAGCAATTTTATCAGTTCCATACCCAAATAGGACATTTCACAAAACAGCTCCAACACCAAATCAAACTAAAGCAATAGGCAAAATACACAAGCATTTATAGAGAGTCTGTCCCAATATCAGACTGATATAACTATAAACCATGTACTCAGATAAAACAGCTAGAAAGCTGATCAAAAAGGTGAAAGATATAGGATTATGAGCTATTATAAAAAATAGATCTTTCAAAGTATATACCTTATAGACTTCTAAATAAGATAAGAACCAATACAAAATAAAATAGGTAGGCAATCCAAATCCGCTACGCTAAACAAGGTCATATACCAGCCAAACAATTAACCAACAAAAATCTCTAATAGGATCCATAAAGTTGTAGCTAATGTCATCCCTCCCATGACCACAGAGAATGCATAACCTTTTTTATTTTCAGGGATAATCAAAGTTGATACAACCAAAGTCTGTGGAGTAAACTAAGAGGCTCCAGCTAGCTGCTATTACCCGACCTAATACCACTGTAAAAAAGGTATGGGATAAAGCCGACATAATATTCCATAAAACAAGCAAAACCAAAGCAATCAACAGAATAATCTTTCGATGAAGTTCAGTGGTTAGTGATGCAGTTATCGGAGCAAAAATTGCATAGGAGAAAGAAAATATCATAATAAACTGCCATGCCATAGCAAAATGGATACGAAGGTCGTAGACAATTTCCTCAAGCACCATAGCAATGCCAGTACCGATGGTAAAAATACCTATGATAAGGATCTAAATTATTCTGCTATATCTCAAAATAATTTATAATTTCCTTTTAACAGGCTAAAATACGGCGATCTATCTTATAAAACTTTAATCCGTCCTAATGGAAAATACTCTTTCCATTTAGAATCTTTCATCATGAAGAAAATTTATGCGTAAAAAAACATGAAGTTATGGAAATCCCATCGACAACTGGAACTGAGACATAAGTCACAAGAAGCCATCTATCGGTAATTAATTCGAGGAACTATTTTCCGATACAAAAACGCGAAAAGATATTCCCCAATAGATCATCTGCAGTGACTTCGCCAGTGATCTCTCCCAAATGACGTAAGGCTTGACGGATCTCTACTGCGACCAAGTCCCCTGATAGATTTTGATCCAAACCTTGACGAACACACAAGACAGCTTCTAGGGCTTTTTGTAAGGCTTCGTAATGCCTGCCTTGGGTGAGTATCACAGCTTGTCCTTGCAAAGCTTCACGATTGATCAAAGCAACTAAAGCCTTTTTCAAATTCTCGATGCCTCCAGCCTGCTTAGCTGAAATGGTGAGAAAGTTTTCGGGCGGATCTCCTTGAAAATGAACCGGTGAAAAATCCGACTTATTGGCAATGGCAAAAAGTTTCTTGTTAGGGTATTGCGCCTGAAGTCCAACGAGCTCAGCACGGATCTTTCGCTCATCAAAAGCAGCAGAATCGAAGAGATAGAGGATCACTTGAGCTTGCTCCATCTTTTCGAAAGTCTTCTGAATGCCAATGCTCTCAATCTGATCTTCCGTTGAGCGAATACCGGCCGTATCAACAAAACGAAACTGTATCCCATCCAAAACAATCTTTCCTTCGATAGCATCCCGCGTAGTACCTGCTATCTCTGATACGATAGCACGCTCTTCACTCAACAAGACATTGAGCAAGGTAGATTTACCCACATTGGGAGCTCCAACGATAACTACCGGAATGCCCTGCTTGACTCCATTACCTAGAGCAAATGAATCGATCAAGCACCTCAAATCCTCTTCCAATCTATCCAAAAGCTGATACAGATCCGAACGATCAGCAAAAGCTACATCTTCCTCAGTGAAATCTAGTTCAAGCTCGATCAGGGAAGCAAAATCAAGCAATTCCTTACGCAACTTTTTGATTCGATCAGAAATTCCACCTCGCAATTGCTTCATAGCAACCTGATGGGCTGCTTCAGATTCGGAAGCGATCAAGTCGGCTACGGCTTCAGCCTGTGAAAGATCCAACTTACTGTTGAGGAAGGCGCGCAAGGTGAATTCACCAGAACGGGCCAAACGAACCCCTTTGCTAATAAGCCATTGCAAGAGTTGCTGCTGAATGTATAGGGAACCATGGCAAAAGATCTCAACCACATCTTCACCCGTATAGGAATTCGGTGCCCTGAACAAAGAGACCAAGACCTGATCAAGAATTTTTTCCCCATCGGATAAATGACCCAAATGAATGGTATGGGTGGGCTGATCTCTCAATCGTTTACTGGATCGAACAGGATAAAAAATTTTCTCAACCATCGGAACAGCCTCAGGCCCTGAGAGACGGACCACGGCAATGGCTGCTGCACCCCCAGCTGTAGCTAAGGCAACAATGGTATCAGTGTGAAACATAAGTGGTAAATATACACGCTGAAAAAGCTTTCTAACGAATTGGGACAAACTTCCAGATCATACTGGATAAAGCACAATAAAACAAGAATTTTGTCTAACTCCCGACTTTGATTAATGCAGTGGCATTTCATGAATAACCTTCGTCTCTGCCATCCTCTTTCCATAAAAAGTTATCTATTCTTTGGAATATATTTTTTAATCATCTAATTATCAATCTTCAATTTTCCTTCCTATACATAAAAAGATTCAAAAATGCAATGATCGATCAAACTTCGACCTTACCCCTTTAAAGGAACTGAAAAAAATGGTGGTAGAAAAATCAAATTTTACTACTCTCCTTCATCGCTTCAGGAACAATCCTGAATTTCGGCACGGTAAAAAAAAAGACCTCTAAAAAAATATCGAAAAAACTAACATACATATCGATAACTACATCCATACGCTCTTATCGAAATGTCTTACTTAGCCGATTCCATAGCTATCAAACACAAAAATATCGTTTCGAATCAGACGAAATACTTGATCATCTCAAAGCCTATTATAGGAAGCATCACTCAGAGAGTCAAACGCATTACAGACATCGATCGACCGGATGTGGAACGCCTTATACCACACCATCCCTTTGGTACATACCTCATTCACTATTGCTGGAGCAATACTTTTACACCAAAAATTTAAGGATTCAAATTTCTATTGAGCCCACAGTAGCTACATTTTCGCTACAACTACTTCTATCTTTCGCGTGACGAATTACAAATATTGAACTTCTAATATATTGACTGGTGCAGGACTGGGCATTTTGATACATTTGGTGTATTATTTCAAACCTCTGAAAAAATAGAAACCTTTCTCATTGAATAATAAGTTATTAACTATCATCTCTACGCTACGAATCAACTCGATAGAAAAAAAATATTCGTTTTTCTCTACGATTTTGAGAATGTCTATTTAGAGTATCTTCAAAAATTCACTGCTCCTTGATCAATAAATTCTCAGTAAATTCCCGGGAAACGTTCACTGGGCGATCTTTCCCGATACGAATCACAACAGAACCGTCAAAAGGGACTTTGTCAACGAGCTGTATCTCAGTACCTATCTCAATACCAAGCTTCTGCAGGTATTGTAAAAAATCAGAAGAACTGTACTTGACAGCTACTATCCGACCGATACTCCCCAACTGTGCTTCAGAAAGCAGAATCCTACCACCCGGCCACATAAAACCATCAGCTTGAGGGATAGGATCACCATGTGGATCATATTGAGGATATCCCAGATAATGCTCCAAACGGTTTAGTAAATCTGAAGCTTTGATATGCTCAAGCTGCTCGGCAATATCGTGTACCTCGTCCCAAGTATAAAGAAGCTTTTCCGAAAGAAAAAATTCCCAAAGTCGATGTGCTCGAATGATCTCTAAAGCCATATTTAGACCTTTTTTCGTCAAACGAATACCTCGCTTTTTTTCATAAAGTACCCACTGTTTCTCGACTAATTTTTTAATCATCTCTACCACCGAAGCAGGACTGATCGTTAGCTTCTCAGCCAACATAGCAGGCGATACTTTAGACTCTTTGTTCTCTAAGTGACAAATGGCTTTGAGATAATTCTCTTCAGAAAGGGAGTGTATCACGGATAAGATTTCTTATCAAGCAAATTTAAGCAATTGCAAAAAATCAAAATAAGGCATGCCTTATTTGATTTATAAAGCACACCATCTTAATTGATATCTTTGTAAGATTAATCTATGAATTTTATGTCCGACAACACTTCTACAACAGGCTGGCGAAAAGAAAATAAAACTCCCTCACTTTCAGAAGTTTTTTCATCTGTCCCCATCTCAAAAAAAGGCAGCTTTTGGAAAAAGCTCTTTGCCTTCAGCGGACCAGGACTATTAATCGCTGTAGGATATATGGACCCAGGCAATTGGGCTACGGACATTGCTGGAGGAGCTCAATTTGGATACACCCTTCTATCGGTCATCTTGATCTCAAATCTCTTCGCTATATTGTTACAGCACTTATCCATCAAGTTGGGTGTGGTGACTGAGCGCGACTTGGCTCAAGCTTGCCGAGATCATTATTCGCCTACGATCAATCTCATCCTATGGATACTATGCGAAATCGCAATTGCCACTTGTGATCTAGCCGAGGTGATCGGCTCGGCACTAGCGCTAAATCTCCTCTTCGGCCTACCTATGGCCTGGGGTGTAGCGATCACAGCTCTGGATGTCCTGATCATCCTTTTCTTTCAATACAAAGGCTTTCGATATATCGAAGGTGTAGTGGCTACATTGATTTTAACTATTTCGATCTGTTTTGGTTTTGAGATCATTAACTCTCATCCAGATGTCTTACCTATGCTCAATGGACTGATCCCTGACCCTGAGATCGTGACCAATCCCCATACTCTATACATCGCTATAGGCATACTGGGGACTACAGTGATGCCTCACAATCTTTACTTGCATTCAAGTTTGATCCAAACACGTAATTACCCTCGCAACAACAAAGGTAAAAAGATGGCGATCAGATACGCTACCATCGACAGCACTTTGTCCCTATCTTTGGCCTTCTTCATCAACGCAGCGATATTGATCGTTTCAGCAGCGGCTTTCCACAAGACAGGACATACAGATGTAGCAGACATCACCGATGCTTACGAATTGCTTATGCCATTGTTGGGATCAGGCTTAGCTAGTTTGCTCTTTGCAATAGCTTTGCTCGCATCAGGTCAAAACTCTACGCTGACAGGTACTCTTGCTGGACAGATCGTCATGGAGGGTTTCGTTAATATCCGTCTAAAACCTTGGATACGGAGGCTCATTACCCGATTGATTGCTATCGTACCTGCAATGATCGTGGCTATTGTATACGGTGAAAATGGAACGTCTCAACTACTTATATTCAGCCAAGTGATCCTCTCATTACAACTGAGCTTTGCTGTCATACCTCTGATCACATTCACTAATGACAAACAAAAAATGGGACGCTTTGCCAATGGACTACTTTTGAAGTCTTTAGCTTGGATCATCGGTATCATTATCATTATCTTGAACTTATTCCTCCTATACAATATTTTCTGAATGGTGTGAGGAGATTCGTCGGTTATAATGTCATAATAATTGGAATACAACGTACTGATATCAATCATGATAAAAGGAAGATTTTGCGCTATGATGGTGATCTTTTAGTTTTCTTTCAGATGCGTTTTGATTGGCCGGCTGTATTGCGGAAAGTATTCATTGGACGATTTTTCAGTTAAGAATAATTTTCTGTCAATACTCCGAAGATAGAATATATCAGATAAAGCCCACCAACTCCTTAATGTCCTTTGATTTTTTTTTACTTTGCCCAAATTTTTAAGCTAAACACTCATCTATTCGAAAAGTATTATTAGTCCTAACGTTCGGTGGGTTGGAATCGGAATGACCAAATTCGTCATAATGGAGATCCTCCCAGATATCGCCGACGGTTTGCAGATCCAGTATACCGAAATCAGGCCATATCAGCTCAACTTATGCGCTTCAGAGTAGTACCCGACGTACCTGTATTTGATTTGCTATCAGATTGTTATTATCCGAAAAAGGTTCTCACCAGCTTGATGGTCCTATTCACCTTAATTTAATGAACTTTCAGCCTTTGCACCTACCTACGAACTCATGATGCTCACGCGCTTGTTGTCTGACCTGTGTCGCATAGAGCTTTTTTTTAGCTTGGGAGCAATCAGTAGCTAAAAAGGTAAGAAGGCTAGTATTGTGACAGCAATATTTGCAAGACTCACCATGGTAAACATTATTGGGATATCGGTAGGCATCTTCATTGGGTACAACATCAGTTAGTGGCTCATCTTTATGTTGATCATTCTTATCGGGATCTCAACGGTCTTGAGTACGCACTATTGGATCCAATCGCTCACGATAAGCATATCACTATCAAATACACAAGAATACACACAGCTATTCAAATAAATTGAATCTTGAATCATCTTGATGGTCAAGATTATTAATGCCGGAGGGTTCTTTCAGTTACATCACACCTCTGCTGAGAAAATCCAGTGGGTTTGAAAGTAATCACATGGCCTTCATCCTGGTACTGAAATAATTGGGGATGATTTTCGGGAATAATATCGGTGGAAAACTGGCCAACCAGATCTACCCGATTAAAGCCACTATGTTTTCACTACCCATCATGGTAGTTGCCCTGCTTACAATAACAAGGACAGCCAGTCACAAAATCCCATGCTAATCCTAATTTTTACCACTGGATCGATTGCTTTCTTGGTTTCTTACCTATCCAGACCATGATGATCTGCTCAGGCAAAGGCTCTGAGATCTTGGTCTCCTCATTCAATCAAGTGGATTCAATATCGCGACAATACATTGGGGGCTCACCCCGGTGGCCTACCCATCGCAGCAAGATTGGGTTATACCTAGTCTGAATGGGTGGTGGGATCTTGACCTTCAGAGTACTGTGATCACTTTGATTGTATTGATCATCCAAATAAAAATTCCTCACCTAATCAATTAAACATGGGGGTTGGCTACCTTACCTTAAGAGAACAACTACTCAAGGCGATCTTCCCATAGCTCCCAATCGGGCATCATGCAGGATTGCAGTTCAAAAAAGGCAGCAATATGATTATTATGATTATAGTTAATCAGATGGTAAAGTTCATGGATGATCACGTAGAGGATATACCATTAGGGACTTTGATTAGTTCAGTATTTAAAGTGATTTTATCTATCCGTGTACAACTACCCTAACGCTTAGATATGTGGTGCTGGATGGAGAGATCAGGTATAGGGATTTCATAAGTTCGAAATCCGTGTGGTGCCTCCTGAAACAATGCACTGAATATAATTTCGTCCCTTTACCTATACCAAAAGCCCAATTGAGCCTTTAATTTTTCGGTCGCAGTGTACATAATATGGATAAAAAACCGACCAGCAGTCATCTTCATGGCAGACCATGTATCGGACACAACTTTGAGCCTCTACTAACAACCAGATACAGATAGATCTTTTCACTAACAAACTACCTAGGCAGTGTCAAATGGAAAAAGATATTGAAATAATCCAACTGTCTAATAATCAAGGGAACCTTGTTTTTTAGCTTTTTAATGATCTCAGAGTTCTTTGCCGTGATAGGGGTTTGTATCTGCACGCGCAAGTCTGGATGAAGGGTTAATCCACAAGGATTTTCTCTCTTCATAGGACAGAACAAAGATGATCTGCTGACGGACAAAGGTCAACAGATAGGCATTATCTCTACCCCTTCTTCCATGATTTCATCCCAATGGCATAAGTCTATTATTTCGATTCAACATATTTGATTAAAACTATCTCGACGCTCTCGGCAATCAAACGGTCAATCCGATCAAAATCTATATCCAAGCTGTATTGTTTCTTGACATGAAAAAGCAACCGATCCATGGCACTTTTCATCCGGCGTTCGAGTTCGGAATTACGTTGCCAATCGACCAGGAATTTCCCTTGATCAAAGAGTTAGATACGGATCGCTTCATCAAGGCCATGTGCAATTTCTACAGCGAAATCAGACCGATTAGCTTGGTCTAAAAATTCTTTCTCTAAAAACTCATCATTTAGGTTGTAAAATGGGATGTCCGATGGATTATTCTAAATATCGCGAGGTAAATCTTTTTGCTTGCCCTTGAGAAAGGTTTCTTAAAAAGAACGGACTCTATGCAGGTATTGGGGTTCATCGATTCATTACTGATGATATTCCTCTATGGTCTTCTTGATTAGGACAGAAATCCGTTTGTAAAAGAGAGGATCTTCACTCATATTTAGGTTAATTGCTCTGACCGTACAGCTGGCAATATAATCCAATTTGACCGCCTTAGTATCGATCTTTTTCTCCTCGGCTATTTGTATTGAGCTCTTCACCGGATCAGTCAGACGCAATACATTCCCATTAGAGGTGATATGCCTGTAATAAGCTTTTTCACCTGAGGTTCATATTCTCTGTAATCAATATCGTTGGAATAACGCCGCTTGACCGAAATCTTCAAATTCAAGAAAAAGGACAGATCAATTTTGTGTTTTTCTATCTGTCTCTGCAGCTTACTGTTTATAAAGTCTAAACTGAATAAGTACAAGGCCAATAAGCAAGCGTAAATAGATGGTTTTTCATAAAAACGGTAACGCATCAGTTCATCCGAGAGCAATTATTCATAGACAGGTTTATCGTACTTGTTCTTAATCTCTTTTGAAATATCTTATAGTTCCGAATGGGCTTACGGTAACCCATCGAGCGAGTTACTTATCAATTTGAGGGTACTAACCCAATCTGCATCATCAAAAGCGTGATCGTCATTGGCATACATCTTTAAATCGCTATCTGGATTCTTAAAATTTCCATAATAATTGATAATATATCCATAGTCTTTACATGGATAGACACGATTTACCCTAGCGATGGCTTGAAAGAGGCTATGGTCCTTGAGACCACGAGCAAGGTAGAGGAACTTGATTCAGTAGAGCATCAAATCCTGTCAAAAACTTATCGATGAGGATGATCAGATCGGTAATCTTTCTGCTCTTTAAAAACTTTGATCACAAATCTCTCATAGTGATCATTATTTTCATACCGATCCAGCATAGAAGACCAAAATTTTTTCACTGTATTATCAGATTTTTCAAAGGCATCGTCCTCCCCTTCTTATATATCGGAATGGGAGATAAGCAACTTGGTTGAAACCTTGCCAACATTCTTGAAAAATTCACGATAACGAACGGACAAATGTTTGTCCAGTGGGACCAACTTTCGTTTAAAAGTTGTCCCATTGATATGATCGTCAAAATATTTGATAATATTCCAAGCTGTGCTTTCAATGAAATCCATCGATCGCAATACGGCACTACGCTTGAAGAGTTTTTTCTTAAGGTCTCCTTGCTATAATCAGTCAGAGGCTCAGTGACCCTATCAAAATGATCATCTATAGGTTTTTCATTGACCCACATTTCCATGTGATGTCCTTCGTAGAACAAGGACACCACAGCACCATCGCGCACGGAATCGATAATGGAATATATATGAATAATACCGGAAAATCTGGTTGAAGTGTTTTTATCCTTCCTAATCATAGGTGTACCGGTGAAGGCGATGAAGCAGCACTTTGGAAAGAACTTTTGCATCTTGACCTTGAAACTACTGTAGTGACTCCGGTGAACCTCGTCGAGCAATACTAAGATCTTAGAGGATTCAAAGGCTTGTGGTATTTGGCCAACAGGAGACTTGAATTTTTTGATAACTGTAGTAATGATAAGCCCCATCCTTTGTTTAAATGAGCTCAACCAAGTGTTAGCCTAATTGGATCTACTTGACCTTCTTACCACAAGTTTGGAAGGTCTCCTTGAGCAGCTCAAGGAGACTAACCCTATCGGTGACCAAGAAGAGCCGAGGATCTCCTTGATCTCTAAGTGCAGGATGATCAACTAGACGAGGCTCACCATGTTTAGGGATTTGCCACTGTCCTGGGTGTGCTAGATAACACCTCCTTTACATCGCTCATCAGGCTAAATGTCTATGATCTTATCGAGTATATCCTGGTACCAAAATACTCCTAATAAGGAGTGATCACCTTCACATGAGCTTCAAAAAAAATGAAATAACGTATCAAATCGAGCACGCGTTCTGGTCGGTAAAAGTTGTAGAGCAAACGGTCTTGTTATCAGACAGTCAAAGAAGCTTCATACTCCACCACAGAATCAGGTAAAGCTTTGTTCATCTGTACCAACTTACCTTGCATCTTAGGGAAGAAAGGAGCATTTTTGAGCAACTGTAAAGCCTATTCATAGGCTTGCTTCTCTTCTTCACATTTGAATTCTTCCTACCACACGCTCCAATACATCTTCAGTGTAACAGTGATCGCATAACGATCCTGATGTACCCAACAAGACTAATACGAACTGTGAATAGTAATACAAGCTTCGGATTTCATTCTTTTGTTGATTGCGGAGATGTTGTACGATAGCTTATTCAATAGGATCTTTGATCCGAGGACTTTTACACTCAATAATGATCAGGTGGATGTCGTTGACAAAGAGGATGATATCTTGACAATAGGTATTAGTCCTTCGACTTCGTACTACGGTAAACTCTTCGGTGAGATGATAGACATTGTTTTTCGGATCATCCCAATCGGTATACATAATAGAATGGCTTTTCTTATCGCCCAATATGTCTTGTTGAAAAATTTTACCGAGGATGAGCAGTTCATAAAGCTCATTATTGGTTATTAAATATCCATTCTGCATGGGCAACTGGCGTACAGCGAGTATTGCAGCTTGGATATTGACTTATTGTAAAGTTATAGGATTGCCCCTTGTAAATGGATCTTATTGATTCATCAAAATACTCCTCCAAACTACCATCGAGCAGTACCTGAGTAATGCAACCGCCTCTGTTCTGGGATGCTTCATCAGAAAACTGAGATAGCAATGATAAACAGACGAAAGGCGGGCTATTGCGCAATGTGATCCTCGAGAAACGAGGGTGTGCTCATCTCATATACTTTCTTTAATTTTTATTTTCAAATAAATTCATTCTCTGTCTTTACGCGCAACTGACCTGTGAATAGCTTCTGCATAGGATTTTTTTATTATTGAAGGATGGTGAGGTGTTTTTGGTAACACTTGATCCAAAAAAAACCGAGCATCAAGAATTAATACAATCCTTTGTTGGCCTTCAATTGAAAGAATCCTTAACTTGATATTTTTCAACTTCCTATTATTTAGTACCTTACATTTTAATAGTTCTTCCTTTTCAGAATCCTCAAGAACATTTAGCAAGATATAAAACAACGGTCGGAATATCCGTACCAAAAAAGAGCTTATTAGGCAGTCCGATCACAACATTAAGCAAATTCTCCTTAATCAAATCCAGACATGTTTTTCCCTCGCTGCTGACCCTGAAAAGCACTCCATGCGGGACGATCACTCATACTCAACCGACATCCTCATAGGCGGTCTCAATCATATGGATGATGAAAGTATAATCCCACCTACTTTTGGTGGGTATACCGAGATGATACCAATTATATCAATCTGAAGAAGTTTTATCGCTACCCTATTTATCCAAAGAAAAAGGTGGATTGGATTCTACAACATAAAATTTTATCAAGCTATCACCTTCGACCAAACGAAGGTCACCGAGGGTATCACCCCATTCAATATCAGCATCGTCCTGCTCATTCAAAAACATATTCATCCGTATCAATGCCAAGATACTGCCGTTGATATCCTGACCACAGAGCTTATAGTTTATATTTCCAACTTCTCAGACAACTTTGATCAGTAAAGAGCCTGAACCATGATTTGGATCGCAAATACGGTTACCAGAGTACGGATCAACTAATTTAGCTAAAAGTGTTGAGATCTCTAAAAGGGTATAGAATTCATTAGCTTTTTTGCATGCATCGTTAGCGAAATGGGTGATGAGAAATTCGTAAGCATCACCGATGATATCTTTACCTGTCAGGTGCGAAGATTGCAAATCAAAACCCACAAAGTCATTCAGAAAATGCTTCAAGGTGAGGTTTCTATCTACAGTACGGCCTGGACTGGCTTCTTCAAGCTTTTTTAAGGCAATGTTGATAAGTTTGTCCAACGTTTTTTTACGGATCTTTCCATCAGTATGGAATTATAGTACATTATGTTCGATATGTTTATAGAAATAATAAAAGGTAGATTTAGTAGGGGCCTTAAAGCACTCATACTTCAAAAACCTTTCTAAATGGGCCAAATCACCTTCATATTCTTACTTATAATGATGCTCCCTCTCCTTCCAGAAGTCCAAGAGGTATTTAACAAAGAACATGGTCAGGATATAGTCCTTATATTGGGCAGCATCGATGACGCATCGGAAGGTATCACAAGCTTTCCAAATCGTAGTGTTGATATCTTTTGAACTGATTTTTTCTAGTATTGAAATTTTATTAAAAATAAGATAAAATAAATATATTTTATTAAAAATAGTTCTCGTTAAGGATTTAAATGAAAAATATCACTTTACAGAATGAGTCAAATATCGAAATTAATCCGGAAAATCATTGCTAACCCAAAGCAGATGACATGAAAAACTACCAAGGTCGTGATCTTTTAAAAAAAATTGAATGCGACATATTTTGAAATTTATTTATATAATATTTTATAATATATATATTAAGTATTTTTATAGGATTATTTATCTAAGATAGAAAATTATCGACGATAAAAAACATTACCAAACCTCATCAAAATATCTTCAAAAATCCCATTGACCTATGAAAACCATAATCTTTCTCGAGTGCAATGCCTCAGGTACACGGACAGAATTTATCCGTTTGATTAACAAGCGAGTCTATCGAAGTCTATTTCTCATTAAGAAAAAAAAAATTACCCCAGTTTTGCCGGACAATCCTGTTCCTTTGGTAGATGAGTTCATCAAGCTAAATACCAACTGTGTAGGATCGGTACTCAATAGCATTGAAACCTCTAAAATACTCGGAATATTGTCCTTTAATGATATATCGGCTGATCACTGCAGTTGTCGTATTGAAAAAATTGGGGTTACCAGGACAAAAAGTCAGCAGATTGCTCAACTGTCATCGCCCCTACCGATGACCTTCCAAGGAGTATCGAGTAGTTTTGATAGACTAAGATAGTTCATCATCGATGGAGACACAGCTGAAGATGCCTCAAAACAAGCTGAAACACTGCTGAAAAACTTTGATATCATCATGGAATAAAAAAGTCTATGGGGTTTCTCATTTGGTCCGTGCAATGAGATCATCGATGAATTACATGAGGAGATCTTTCTTCTCAACTTCTCTCACATCGGCTTTTTATAGAGCTTTGAAATGGAGGATAATCTTTTTATTTTCAGAGCTATACCCGACTTGTTTTTTTTCCAAATTCCTCTGTACTAATATAAAAGTAAAGCAAATCATCTTAGATTTGAAAGGCGATACCAACATTTTTTCCTACTTCGTAAAGATCTGTGATGCCTTGTTCACCAACTCCGACCGATGAAGAATTCAATCTTCAGAGATGATCCAATCAAGGCTACAGTCTTATAGATAATCATCTGTAGGTATCGACCAAAATAGGTTTCATAGACTTGTCAAGATTCAGATCCATTTGCTAGCCTTCAAAAAATTTTATTGCTATGTTCAAAAATTCACAGACTATTTCGTAAGAAATCTTACTGTTGAGATATTTAAATAATTGATATACTTTCATTAATAATGTATCTCCTGATAGAATACTTTGTGATATCCCATTTTCGATGCACAGTAGATATACACCTGAATAGGGAAGCTATATTCATAATATCGTCATAAATATTCGAATTTAATTATAGAAACTATACATAATTCTAAATATTAATTATAGGATATGCGCCTACTATTTTTCTACACATGTCTTCGTATTCCTTCATAAAAGAATATCATACAGGATTATGATAGCTATAAGCTCTTTCCATGATCACACTATGAAAGTAAAACTTGTGACTCTCAATGAAGCGTTCTATTCATTTTGAGATTGAATCACAGGCAAAACATTCATCGCGTATGAGAGCCATTTAATGAATGTATTCATTATCTATAATTGATTCTTTGCTTTGGAGTATTTCTACTGCATGGTCTGATGTAGATCAAAGTTCATCAATAAGATGAGAACCATAGAAGTCATCATAAATAAAAACCTAAATCCACCATCTACTCATTAGAATAAATGTCTCTAAATTGGTATTGAGGAAGAATAGTAAGTAAACATATTAAACATTTCCTTTTTATACTTCTCATGGATATCCTCCTGCGAAAAATCATATTGATCAATCCATTGGGGTACTAATTTTTCTATCTCAGCCAGATAGGGATTTTTCTTCTATGGGAAAGACTAATTGAGTAGAGAAATAGAAAAAAAATTACTTTGCATTCATAGTATAGTAATTTTAAACTTAATGCTAAAATACCAGTATTTTTATCTTTGATTTATTTAAGATACAGTAAAATTTGCACTGTAATGAAACGTTTTATCCTCCCCCCAAAGTTTTCCATCTCAAAATCAATCGGTTATGTCTCTATTTTTTTGGGGATCAAACAAAATTTCTTCTCAATAAGATCATCATGTTAAAAACATATCACTAGATTCCTTTATTAATTTCGTTATTACTAAGATCGATCCAGAATGTTCCAAATTTCAAAAACATGCTGAGTGTAATATTACAGATGTAGATGAGCTCATAATAAGCTTCTCGTAAGCTGTACCCAACCTGTATTGGACGACTAAATTCAGACAGGGTTTTATATCGATGTAAGTCTTTTTCAAGAGAAAGAAATTCATTTAGATCAATGATGAGCTTCGTAGTCAGATCCTTCAACCGAATTAAAAGTTGCAATAGGACCTCATCAGGAGGTGGAAAATCTATAGTCTCGGTGAGACGCCCAAACCCATCTCATGAAAACTACGCAAGTGAGAAGATCATCACGAATAGAAACTATTGATCCGAAAATTTTATTATCTTGAATCTTTAGAAAAGTTTCTTGGGGGATTTTGCTCACATAGTAATTTAGGATCGACAACTCATCTAGTATATAAGACTTGATAGTGCTATTGTAAAACGCAAGAGAAAGAAATCATTTGTTTATGGGAATAAAGCTATCTAGAGAAACATTGGAAGAATTGGGATAATACAGTATAGAAAAGCATCCAATCCGATAGTGTTTAAATTGTTTAAGTTACGACTCATCCATAAAATCAAACTGTATGATCCAATCTTGGAGAACTTTTTCTAGCTGAAAAATACTTATTTCTTAATAAGAAATAAAGAATAGTTTATATTGAGATGGGAAAATTTTGTATTTATAATAAAAATATATCAAGTTTATCTCTTGTGTTCATATTATTTGATTATAAATAGAAAATAGTAAATTGACAAGAAATATTAAATTTTCGTATTTTATTCCATTTAATGATAAATATTTTCTAGGGGATCAATGAGGGGGTATCTATTGAGGAAAAAAAGAAAATTTTAAATTTATTTTTTTTATAAAATTAATGGGTTATTTCCCCTTAATCTTTAGTATTTCTAGTGAATATAACCACGTCCTTAAAATCACCAAGTAGTGATTCTTTTTTAAAAAAAATGGTAAATCTTCTTGTTGTATGGGGAATTTAAAGAAAATTATTTTATAGACTAGGTAAACCATCTCATGTGAGATACCTCCATTCTATACATTTTAGTCTCATAATCAAAGAAGAGTACTTCTTTAATTCTAATATAAATTCAATTTATATTTTTAATATTATTATAAAAATAATTTAAATATTTATATTTTAATAAATATTTAAAATTTAAGATTAAGAAAATATTATTACTACACTCTAGGTTAAAGAAAAAGAACTACTAGGTCTTAAAGGCGCTGAAGGATGTTCGAAAAAAAGACACTCTAATACATCCCAAATGGGATCTTCAAAAGATCAACGTAACTACATTATAGAGACACTAAAAATTCCTCTCTCGTCTCTCCCTACTATGAATAGATATACGGAAATCAATATTAAAATATATCCTTGATTTAGTGATGATAAGCTTACGGTTTTTTATATGATAATATTCATTTTTTGAATATAAAACATATTTTATAATATTAAATTAATTTAAAATAAAATTATTTATATAATTATTTATTTTGTAATTAAATATCGTAATCTCTTCTATATCGTACTTCATGACCACACCTGTTGCAATATCTATCCCCAACCGAGAAGTCCAAAAAAGTTTAGAAAACTGAGAGAATTAAAGTATCTTTATAATTCAAAAGACTTCGTTGCATAACTCCTCAGTTTTAATTCTACATCTACAATGGTTAGGGATCTTTATACTTCGAATACACAAAAAGAGTTTTACATTGTTTTAGACCTATTACATATACCGTAATAGATGAAAGAGTTGAGATGATCTGAATTCTATCCTTAATACCTGTAAAGACCATGGCGCAACTGGCTCAGCATAGCCAAAATAATGATAGCTAGAAAATATTTTTTTATAAAAAAGTATTTTTTATTCCTGCTATAATTTATTAAAAAACTATTAAATAATAATATACGATTTATTTACTCCACTCTATCCTTTTTCAAGGTCAACTGTTGGGTAGGCTTATCCTTGATAGACCTTGTTTCTATTTGATCTTCAGTTTATTTTTTTGAAGTGATATACTTTTAATTTTGTATGCTTCTTTTATTGAGACTATTATTGATAACTAGTTTCTGAAGAGTATAAGATAGAAATAGATTTTTTTTTATTGATATTGATTTTTCCATTTTCAAATTTTATCATATGAAAATTGTGAAGGATTTATTTCTTTATGATATTTTTTCTACACTATTATGGTATATTGAATATCATAAGGATTATTTTACTTGTATATTAATTTTTTATTTTAAATTATTTAACTAAATAAAAATCTTGTTCTTACCGTACCTAGATATTGTATTGAGCTTTAAGCCTAGGGAAATTTTTACTGTTGTGAAAAAATCAAAATGTTTTATACACTAGCAAAAGCTTACTTTTGATTCATTGAATTTTAGTTCTTCTTCTAGTTTGGATTTTTCCTCCTTCAGTGCTTTATTTTCTTGAATTAGTTTTCTTAATATATTTTTAATTAATACTTATTTTATCTATAATCATTTATGTACTCAGTGATATTATTCAACTTTTTTTTAAAAAAAAATATTATTTTTTCAATGTATTTTTATCATCTATAAAACCATCTGCTTCTTCTGAAAGCTCTTAGTTTTTCCTCCCATGCTCATCAAAAAATGACTCAATATTTTCTCTTAAAAAGGATAGACTACCATTAGATGTTTTTTTTGATCTCTATTTGTAGAGATAGAATTTTATTTTATATATTTTTATTTTAACTATTATTATTTTAGTGTTCTTTTTATGATCTGTCTGATTTACTTTATACTAGTTTATAAGAATAAGACAGAGCTACTCTACAGTAATGAATAATTTTTACAGCTCAAGAATCTCATCTTAATAGATTTTGGTTCCTATTTAAATTATACGGAATTCGTTGTGTCAACTCTTTAGTTTCTTCCATTCCTTCAGTACCAGGTGATGGCTGACAGTTTTGTCTTTGAAAAAATTCATAAAATGATCTTTTTCTGTATCGGTAGCCCCAAGTTGATTGAGGATATTCAGTAGGTGCATTTTCATATGACCTTGTTGTATCCCAGTGGTGATCAATGAACTAAGCGCCGCAAAGTTTTGAGCCAAACCTGAAACAGCAATGATTTCCATTAATTTTTTAGCTGAAGGATTTCCCAGCATTCTCAAGGAAAGTCTTACTAACGGATGGAGCGTTGTTAAACCACCTACAGTACCTACAGCGATGGGTAGGTCGATCCAAAAACGAAAAAGATCATCCTTCAGTTCGCAGTGAGTTAAGCTGGTATATCGACCACTTTTGCAAGCATATGCATGAGCACAGGCTTCTATTGCACGAAAGTCGTTCCCCGTGGCTATGGCTACCGCATCTACGCCATTCATAATCCCTTTATTATGTGTCACAGCTCGGTAGGGTTCGAGTACTGCAATATTTGATGCACGATGAAATTTAGAGGCAAACTCTTTAGCAGTCATACCAAAGTCATCTTCAAGTACCTTGATCTGGCAACTCATCTCTGCATGGACAATACACTCGGGCGTATAGTTAGACAGGATACACATGATCACTTGAAGGGAATTTTTTTCTTCTTCATCAAAATAATCGTTTGCAGCTACCTCCCACTTGAGGGTTTGGGTGAATTGTTCCAAACAAGAGTTGATAAAATTTGCTCCCATAGCATCGCAGGTATCAAATATGGCTTCGATTTGGAAATAATCTGATAATTCGGTTGATTTATCTTTCAATGTGATTTCTAAGATTCCACCGCCACGGACTCGCATGCTCTTGGTAATCTCTTCGGTATCTTTGAAAAGACGTTCTTTCAAAACTTGCTTGAAGAATTTTTCCAGTCGAGGAGTTGTTGTATGCATGAGGAAATGTACCTGTCCAGGTTTTCGCATTGATTGTATATGGGTCTTAAAACCGCCACGTTCGAGCCAAAATTTAGCGGACTTGGATGCAGCTGCTACCACTGAACTTTCCTCGATGACCATAGGTAAAACATACAGCTGGTCATTGATTAAAAAATTGGGGGCTATGCTAAAAGGCATATAGAAATTTGATAGAGTATTTTCGGAGAATTCATCGTGCAGCTTTTGTAGGGCCACATCTTCATACCAATAAGTAAGTAAAAGTTTATGAGCCTCAGGATCATTATCTAAAAAATGTTGTACAACCCAACTTACTTTCTCTTCCTTAGTCTTTTTAGAGAAACCTTTAATCAGTTTTTTGTTCATTTCATTTAAAAATAAAATGAAAACGTAAGAAAATTGAAAACAAAAACAGTTGTTTCTTCATAAAAAACCTTTCAACTTTTTTCAATACATTAATATGAAATTCACTTTAATATGATGAGAGGGAATACCCCTCTTTATTCCAGTAAAGAGTTAAATTATAAAAAACTTTAATAAATTCATAGGATTGTATTATTTCATCAATAAATCTATCTAAATAAGAGTATTTTAGTTATGTTTTTTGTTATAATTACACTAAATTTATCAAGAAAGATCCTATATGTAGAAAGTTGAAATCCATAAAAAATACTTCATTAAAAATGAAAATAAAAAAGTTAGGAAGAGTAGATAGTCTGCAACTATAAATAAATTATTTAAATTTATCCTTAAGCCCAGTGATGTGGTCTATTCGCAAAAAGAAGGAAAGGATATTATCAAAATCCACGCCATATTGTATCAACTAAAATATTATTACTATAACTAAATATATAAGAAAAAAAACCTTCATTCGGCCTATTTTTACAGAAAAAAAAAGTAAGGGATTTCTCAAAATTCAATAATGAGGAATCATTAAATAAAAATGAAAATAAGATTAAACTACTTATTTTCATATTTTTACTCTAGCGGTCTGGACGGGACTCGAACCCGCGACCCCGTGCGTGACAGGCACGTATTCTAACCAACTGAACTACCAGACCCCTTTCAGCGTTGCGAATATACTACCTTTTCCCTATTCGATAGAATAGGGGGTATTTTATAACAAAGCCTCTAATTTAATGCTCAAATTTTCTTTCGAAGCAATACCGATTTGTCTACTTTTTTCTTCGCCTCCTTTGAAAAATAATAAGGTAGGAATACTCCGGATACCGTATTTACCAGAAGTCTCTGGACTGTCATCAACGTTCAATTTTACCACCAATACCTTACCCTCATATTGCTCAGCCAGGTCATCGATCCTAGGAGACAGTGCCACACACGGTCCACACCAAGAGGCCCAAAAATCGACCAAAACAGGTTTAATCGACTGGAGAACTACTTCCTTAAAGTTTACATCAGTTACTTCTTGTACCATAATTTCTTTCTTTTTTTACCTTGAAATCTGGCAAATTTATAGAAATAGTTATCTAATATCAAGGTATATCAATCTTATTTTTCGATGGTAATATCAATTGGATTTATGGGAAACGTTATCTGTTGTAAAAGTCGAAACCCTCCAAAAGCCGGATGTAGAATTCAATCCCTTGCTCCACTTTAGAACATAAGACGTATTCGTCAGGCGTATGAGAACGCAAGCTGTCGCCTGGACCCATTTTTATTGTGGGGAAATCCATGATGCTTTGATCCGATAAAGTGGGGGATCCAAAGATCTTCATGCCTAAGGATTGGACTTTTTTGACGATGAGATGCTCCGGATCGATACGTGATGAGTTTAGGTGATAGGATCGCGGACTGATCTCAGAATGGATCTTTTGGCGGATCAATGCGATCACTTCTTCATTGGTGTAATGTTCATTGGTTCGGATATCCACCACAAAAGAGCAAAGATCAGGCACGACATTATGCTGGATTCCTGCCTGGATCTGCGTCACGATGAGTTTCGAAGGCCCTAAAAGATCCGAAACCTTTTCAAACCGATAATTTCTCAGCCATTCGATATCATCCAAAGCAATATAAAGTGCATTGATACCCTTATCTCTGGCAGAATGCCCGGTCTTCCCTCGGGCCAAGCAATCCAAGACAATTAAACCCTTTTCAGCTATGGCTACTTGCATCTGTGTCGGCTCACCAACAATGCCCAGATCGATGGAACCCAGTTCGGGTAAAATGGATCTAACCCCTTTTGAACCTGATATTTCCTCCTCAGCAGTGATCGCTAAGATAAGCCTGTAAGGTAGATGTGGCAATCGGCTCAGGTGGATGAAAGAACTGATCAACGATACAACTGAAGCCCCTGCATCATTACTACCAAGACCGATGAGCTTGTCCCCCTCAAGTGTAGCCGAAAAAGGATCCGTATGCCAATTTTCGCTTGCTCTGACTGTATCGTGATGAGAATTGAGCAAGATCGTTGGTACCCCTTCTCCAAAATGATTTGTACTGATCGTCCAAACATTATTGAATTTTCTTTTCGTTGGGATGTCGTGTCCGTCCAAAAAGTCCACGATGAGGTCTGCAGTCTTATCCTCTTCCCTGGAGATAGAGGGTGTATTGACCAAACGCTTGAGTAGTTCGATAGCCTCTATTTTCAAGCCTTGTAAGTCTATAGGCATAGTAACGTTCTGTTTGTCGAATCAGCCAAGGATTCAGGGCGTCCCACAGTCACTTGAGATACTCCGGATCTGAGTGTTTTGAAAGCATTTTCAAGCTTGGGTATCATCCCATCGGTAATGATTTTCTCCTCCTTGAATCTAAGAAAGGATTGTTCATCGATCCAGGGAAAAAAAGAATCTTGATCAGTTGGGTCGCGCAAGACACCCCGTTTTTCAAAACCATAATGCAAGGACACCTCATAGCCTCTAGCCAAACTTATAGCCACAGCCGAAGCGATGGTATCGGCATTGGTGTTGAGGAGTCCTCCCCGTCCATCGTGCGTCAGAGCACATAAGACCGGGACAAGACCCTGTTCGAAGAGAGCATCCAATACGGACACATCGACACTGTCATTCTCTAAATCACCGACATGGCCATAATCGATTTCCCGGACGGGTCGTCGAATGGAACGGATCAGGTTAGCATCTGCTCCGGAGAGTCCCAAGGCATGACAGCCCAAGGCTTGTAAGCGCACCACGATCTTCTTATTAATCAAACCAGCATAGGTCATCGTGACGATATCGAGTGTCTCCTGATCAGTGACCCTCCGGCCATCGATGAGCTGTGGATAAATACCCAATCTTTGAGAAAGTGTGGTGGCAGCCTTCCCACCACCATGGATCAAGACTTTGTTGCCTTTAAGCGCATGAAAGGCTTTCAGTGAAGCCCGGAGTAGACTTTCATCTTCAATAAGCTTCCCACCTATCTTCAATACTTGAATCATTACATCATGTTTTTAAGAATTTCCATAAAAACCGTCTGGGCGGCAAAGACCCTGTTTTCGGCCTGTTGCAAAACAACAGTCTCTTCACCATCGAGTACGACATCTTCAACCACAACATTGCGCCGAACGGGAAGACAATGCATAAACTTAGCCCGATCAGTCAAAACCATCTTTTCTCGGCTGATCATCCAAGATGTATCACGACAAAGCAGCTTTCCATAATCGGTAAAACTGCTCCAATTTTTTGCATAGATGAAATCAGCCCCCTTGAAAGCCTCGTCTTGATCATGGATAATACGAGCTCCTCGGCTAAACTGCTCATCGAGAGCATAACCTTCCGGATGGGTAATAACCAATTCAGCCCCCTGCAGCTTGGAAGCCCATTGCGCGAAAGAATTCGGAACCGAATGTGGTAGGGCTTTTACATGTGGAGCCCAGCTCAGGACAATTTTGATTCGCTCTTTGGCCGGCCGCAACTCTTCAATGGTCATCACATCGGACAGAGACTGTAAAGGGTGTAGAGTCGCACTCTCAAGGCTCACCATCGGAACCTTGGAGTAATATTTTATCTTATTGAACAAAACCTCATGATAATCAAAATCCCGGTCGAACAAACTTGGGAAAGTCCGAACGGCGAGGATGTTGCAATAAAGACTCATCACGGCAATGGCCTCCTTGATATGCTCTTGGCTGTTTTCCATCACTGTACCGTCATCCATCTCGATCTTCCAAGAGTCGTGATCGATATTCAAAACCCAAGTGCTGGCCCCAAGGTTGAAAGCAGCCTTTTGACTGCTCAGACGCGTGCGTAAACTCGGATTGAAAAAGACCAAACCGATGGTCTTATCCCGACCGATGTCCTTAAAAGCAAAGGGAGTTCTCTTGACAGTTCGGGTCTTTTCGATTAATTGATGTAAATCGGGGACATCATCCACACTGATAAATTGTTTCATGCTTTTAAATTTTTGATACCATAGGAATCCCAAGCATCCAGATCGAGTTCATCAATGGAAGACTGGCAAAAAGCCCGGATAAAGGCTCTGGCCAGCCGTGCATTAGTCAGAAGAGGAATGTTAAAATCCACTGCAGCACGCCGAATGGCGTAGTCGTTATCGAGCTCAGATTTGCTTAGATTTTTTGGGATGTTGATAATCAGATCCAAGTTTTTCCCTTTGATGTAATCAATCACTTGAGGAAATTTCCGTGCATCAGGCCAATGTAGGTAGGTCGAGATGATGCCATTATCCGACAAAAAACGGTGTGTACCTTCGGTAGCAAAGAGGGAATAACCCTTTTGATCCAAGAGTTTGACCGACTCGAGTAGATCAAGTTTGGAACGCTGCGGCCCACCCGATATCAAGATGTTTTTCCGGGGGATGGTATAGCCAACGGCCAGCATGGCCTTCATCATCGCATCGTTAAAACTGTACCCCAAGCAACCTACTTCGCCAGTAGAGGCCATATCGACCCCAAGAACTGGATCAGCCCCCTGCAGCCGAGAAAAGGAAAATTGCGAAGCCTTGATCCCGAGATAGTCCATAGTAAAAAAGTCCAGCCTCTCCTTTTCCAATGACTTCTCATCCAAGAGTACCTGGGTGGCTAGATTAATCATATTGAAGTGTGAAACCTTCGAGACAAAGGGGAAACTTCGCGAGGCTCGAAGATTACATTCAATGACCTGAATCCTATTGTTTTTCGATAAAAATTGGATGTTAAACGGCCCAGAAATGTCAAAGTGCCTTGCGATCTTCTGAGCTGTACGTTGCATTTCTTTCAAAGTAGATAAGTAGATGTTTTGTGGAGGATAGACCAGGGTAGCATCACCCGAATGCACACCAGCAAATTCGATGTGTTCAGAGATCGCATGATAGAGGATTTCCCCGCTACGGGCTACCGCATCAAACTCAATCTCTTTAGCGTTTTCTATAAATTCGCTCACCACTACCGGATGTTCCGGAGAGAGTGCCACAGCTTCATTAAGGTAATACTGGAGCTCCTCAAAATTGAAAACCACATGCATCGCTGCACCTGAGAGCACATAAGAAGGCCGGATCAATACCGGATAGCCGACCTCCTTGACGAAATGATCAATGGAAGCAAGATCCGAGAGTTCCTTCCAACGCGGTTGCCTGATACCCAGATTATCCAATGCATGAGAAAACTTATAACGGTTCTCTACCCCATCAATCGAAACCGCTGAGGTGCCTAGGATGCTGATGTCTTTTCGGTGCAGCTTTAGGGCTAGATTGTTCGGGACCTGCCCACCCATCGAGACCACAATGCCCTTGGGCTGCTCAAGCTCAATGATGTCCAGGACGCGTTCGAGGCTGAGTTCCTCGAAATAAAGACGGTCACAGACGTCAAAGTCCGTACTGACCGTCTCAGGATTGCAATTGATCATCACAGTGCGATAGCCTACCTTTTGGATCGCATCGAGAGCATTCACACAACACCAATCAAACTCGACGCTACTGCCGATCCGATAGACGCCCGATCCCAGAACGATGATCGACCGTCCGTCTCGTTCGTAAGCAACATCGTGTCGAGAGGCATGATAACTTAGATAGAGGTAACTGGTCTGGGCTGGATACTCAGCGGCCAAGGTATCGATCTGTCGGGTGAATGGTAGGATACCTCGGTCCTTTCGCTGCGTTCTAAGCGCTTGGGCCGCTTCGGTACTTTTCATCCCAGATGCAAAGAGCCCGACAATCTGCTCATCGGAAAAGCCTTGTTTTTTGGCTTTCTTCAGGCATTCATCAGAGATCTCCTCCCAGCTGCCGTATGAGGTCAAAGCCTTTTTCGTATAATGTAGATTTTCCAACTTGTACAAAAACCAGGGATCGATCTGCGTGAGCCTATGGATCTCTTCAACGGTATACCCGGTCTCAAAAGCCGCTTCAAGGGCTTGTATTCTTTGATCGGTAGGCTCCTTAAGCAAGTTTTCGAGCACCGCAGGATCTAGAGGTTTTTTTTGGGGATTGATAAAACCTTGCCAACCGATATCGAGCATGCGAAGGCCTTTTTGCAAGGCTTCTTCAAAGGAACCGCTGATGGCCATCACCTCGCCGACACTCTTCATGCTGCTGCCGATCTTGTTCGAGACGCCGTAGAATTTCTTGAGATCCCAGCGCGGCAGCTTGCAAACGACATAGTCTAAAGCCGGCTCAAAAAAGGCAGAAGTCGTCTTGGTAACTGCATTTTTCAACTGATGCAATCCATGACCTAAAGCGAGCTTAGCCGCGATAAAAGCTAATGGATAACCCGTAGCCTTAGAGGCAAGAGCGCTCGAACGCGAGAGACGCGCGTTAATCTCGATGACACGGTAGTCCGCCGAATGCGGGGCTAGAGCAAATTGTACATTGCATTCGCCGACGATGCCAAAGTGCTTGGCGATGCGCATCGAGAGTTGCCTGAGCTCATGGTATTCGTCATTGGTCAGGGTCTGCGAAGGCGCCACGACAATGCTCTCACCGGTATGGATCCCGATAGGATCAAAATTCTCCATATTGCAGACCGTAATGCAATTGTCGAAACGATCGCGCACAACCTCGTATTCGATCTCCTTCCAGCCCTTGAGCGACTCCTCGATGAGAATCTGATCGGAATAAGAGAGAGCCTTATCGGCCAATGTTTTCAATTCATCAATGTTCTCGGCAAAACCGCTTCCCAAACCTCCCAAAGCATAAGCGGTTCGGACGATGATCGGAAAACCGATTTTTTCAGCTGCTGAGAGTGATTTTTTCAGGGAATCCACGGCGATGCTCCGCGCGGTATTCACCTGTATTTCCGTAAGTTTTTTTCGAAAAACGTCGCGGTCTTCGCTTTGAATGATTGCCTCGATGGGAGTACCCAAGACCTGCAGCTGGTATTTTTCGATAATACCCTGCTTGAAAAGGGCGATACCACAATTCAGCGCAGTCTGCCCGCCGAAGGCCAGCAAGAGGCCTTGGGGCTTTTCCTTTTGAATGACCTCTTTGACAAAGTCAGGGGTGATCGGCAAAAAGTAGATCTTATCAGCAATACCCTCGGAGGTCTGGACTGTAGCAATGTTTGGGTTAATCAATATGGTGAAGATCCCCTCTTCTTTGAGGGCTTTCAATGCCTGCGTTCCGGAGTAATCAAATTCACCGGCTTCGCCGATCTTCAGGGCACCTGAACCGATGATGAGCACTTTATCTATTTTCATACGGACAATGGCTTGGCTTCCTTGTGGGATTCGATGAAGCCCAGGAAGATATCAAACAAAAATTCGGTGTCAGTAGGGCCACCTGAGGCTTCCGGGTGGAATTGTACCGAGAAAAATGGTTTTTGACTGTGAATCAGTCCTTCGCAGCTCTCATCGTTCAAATTTTTAAAAAAAATCTTCCATGGAAAGGGTAAATCACTAGAATCGAGGACATAGCTGTGATTTTGCGAGCTGATGAAAGCCCTATTCGTCCCCATCATCAAGACGGGTTGGTTGTGACTCCTATGGCCGTATTTAAGTTTGTAGGTGTCGCCTCCAGCAGCCAGGCCAATGAGCTGATTCCCTAAACAGATACCAAAGATAGGCTTATCTCCTTGCAAGGCCGTTCGAATGTGCGCAATAGTCTTTTGATACATCTTCGGATCGCCTGGACCATTGGAGAGGAAGAGCCCATCATAATCCTCCTGAGTGAAGTCGTAATCCCATGGCACGCGGATCACGGTACAATCGCGTCGAAGCAAGCAACGGATGATGTTGTTCTTCACCCCATAGTCGACGAGCAAAACCTTATGTTGGCCATCGCCATAGATGGTCTTTTTACTGATAGACACCTGGGCGGCGAGGTTTTCTTTGTTCGGATCGTAAAAGGGGAGATCTCCATCGACGATAATCTTCCCGAGCATCGTACCCTGCTCGCGGAGTTTTTGAGTTAGTGCCCGGGTGTCAAGGCTGTATAGCGCCGGGATGTGGTGCTGCTCGAGCCATTGGGAAAGGCTTTTGGACATATTCCAATGATAGGGACGGTGGGTATAGTCTGAAACGATCAGACCAGCAATGTGGAGTGCATCGGATTCATACAGGGTATGTACAGAGGCTTCAATAGGTGAAACAGGGATGCCATAATTTCCGATAAGTGGGTAAGTATAAACTAGGAGTTGCCCCTTGTAGGAGGGATCGGTTAGGCTCTCGGTATAGCCAGTCATCGCTGTGTTGAAAACGACTTCCCCAGCAGCTGATACGCTTGCGCCAAAGTGATAAGCCTCATAGCATGTCTCATCTTCGAGAATAAGGGTAGCGGTTTTTTCCTTCATGTCGAGAGGTTTTCTAAGGAAGTTTTTAGCTTGTTGATGAAGAGTTGCACGTGATCTGAGCTAATGTTGAGCGGCGGGAGCAGCCTCAAGACATGAGGATCGGAAGCAGTTCCGACAAAAACCTTTTCTCGTTCGAAAAGGATCTTCTTCAAATTTTGTATCTGGAAATCAAAACGTAAACCCAGCATCAATCCCCTACCCCGGATCTCCTTGATCTCAGGGATTCTTTGCAGGGCTTCGATCAGTTGCGCGCCGATCCTCCTGGCATTCAATAACAACTCTTCATCTCGAATCACCTCCAAGACGGCAATAGCGGCAACGCAGGCCAAATAATTCCCACCGAAAGTGGTTCCAAGCATCCCATGGAAGGCTTCAAACTTAGGGTGAATGAGTACCCCTCCAATGGGAAAACCATTGCCCATACCCTTGGCTACGGTGATCAGATCGGGCTTCACACCTGCATCTTGATGAGCAAAGAAGTCTCCAGTACGGCCGTAGCCACTTTGCACTTCGTCAAAGATGGATACAACTCGATATTGAGCACATAAGGATTGTATCAGACGAAGAAATTCCGCACCTGGATCAATGATACCAGCCACGCCTTGTATGCCTTCGGTGATCACAGCACAAACATCCTCGGTCCGAAGGAAAGCTTCCAACTGATCCACCTCATGATAATTGAGAAAGACGGTCTGATGTTGTGCATTGAAAGGGGTAACGATCCTCTCATTATCGGTGATGGCTACTGACCCACTAGTGCGCCCATGAAAGGCTCCTTTGAAGGCGATGACTTTCTTTTTGAGAGTGTGAAAAGAGGCAAGCTTGAGAGCATTCTCGACAGCCTCTGCACCCGAATTGCACAGAAAGAGCCGATAGTCCTCATAACCTGAGAGAACACCTAGCATCTCGGAGAGCTGCTCTTGCTGAGGGATACGGATAGTATTCGAATAAAAGGCAATCCGCCTCATCTGCTCTCTGATACGTCTGAGATAGTGGGGATGCGAATGACTGATAGAGATCACCGCATGACCGCCGTAAAAGTCCAAGTAGGCTTGACCCGTTCTGTCGAAGACATAGACACCTGCACCTCTGACTAGTTCTATGGGTGTAATGGGATATACATCAAATGGTTTCATACGATCGTAGTTGGTGTTGATTAAAATCCGATGGGTTTCAGTCTCAGTCCACAGCTTTCTTCCCAAGCGTACATGAGATTGAGGTTTTGCACAGCTTGACCCGAGGCGCCTTTGAGAAGGTTATCGATCACGCTGGTGATGATAAGCTTGCCTTTTTGTTCGGCCAGGTGCAGCACGCATTTGTTGGTGCCGATGACTTGTTTCAAATGGACCACTTCATCGGAGAGCTGGACAAAGGGATGACTTCCGTAATAATCAAGGTAAAGCGTCTTGTTTTCCTTAAGGGAAAGGTTCGAATCGGTATAAACCGTGGCAATGATCCCTCGGGAAAAATTACCACGATAGGGCACAAAATAGATCTCCTGCTGAAAAGGTTTTTGGCAATGATCAAGGCTTTCTCTGATCTCATACAGGTGCTGGTGGGTAAAGACCTTGTAGGTCGAGGCATTATTGTCCCGCCAACTGAAATGAATGCTTTCATTAAGTCCTCTTCCGGCTCCTGTGGCGCCGGTGATAGCACTGACGTGGATATCACTATTAAGCGCTTGTGCATGGGCTAGAGGTAAGAACGCTAATTGGATTGCCGTGGCAAAGCAACCGGGATTAGCGATGGCTTCAGCCATTTTGATCCGGTCGCGCTGCTGCTCAGGCAGGCCATAGATGAATGTCCTCCCACCAAAGGTGGATTGTGCGGCCAGTCTGAAGTCCTGACTGAGATCGATAACTTTTGTGCTTTGGGGAATATTTTCTAAAGCTTTTTGGGCCATGCCATGCCCAAGGCAGAGGAAAACGACATTAAGCCCTTGATCGAGGGTGTCTGTAAATCTCATATCAGTCTCACCCAATAGATCTTGATGCACCACATAGAAGGGTTTTCCCGCTTGGGTGGTGCTCAAGACGTTTCTGAGCACTACCTTAGGGTGATGTATGAGGAGCCTGATCAGCTCACCAGCGGTGTAACCCGCTCCGCCCATGATGCCTATTTCAATCATCGGAAAGATTTTGTTCTAAGCTGTGATAAATTTTCATCTGAGTACCCAGGATTTTGGTGAAGCCCTTGGCGTTTTCAGCGCTCCAGGCATGATTCATCTCGCCGTACTGGGCCATCTTAGATTGCATCATATCAAATTCGGACCGGATTCCAATCAACTCAAATCTATAAGGATGCAGAGCCACGGTGACCTTGCCACTAACGTGTTTCTGGCTGTCTTCTAAAAAAACCTCGATATTTCGCATGACGGGTTCAAGGCATTGAGCCTCGTGCAGCAGCATGCCGTACCACTGGGCTAATTGCTCTTTCCAATAGAGTTGCCATTTGGTCAAGACGTGTTTTTCGAGCAGATGATGCGCCTTGATGATGACCAGGGCAGCGGCAGCCTCAAAACCGACCCTACCTTTGATCCCCAGGATGGTATCTCCCACATGGATGTCCCGTCCGATAGCAAAGCGCGAGGCGATTCCTTCTAATTTGATGATATTCTCTACGGGCTTATTTCTCAGCCCATCCAGGGTGATAAGTTCCCCTTTTTCAAATCCTAACTCTACCTTCCTACTCGCTGTCTCGTTTAAAGGCGTAGGGAAGGCTTCATCAGGTAGTCCCTGATGGGAGGTTAGGGTTTCGGCTCCGCCTACGCTGGTACCCCAAAGCCCTTTGTTGATGGAATATTGAGCCTTTTCCCAAGAGAGATTTATACCATGGGATTTCAAATACTCGATCTCCTCTTTACGCGAGAGCTTGCGGTCTCTGATCGGGGTGATGATAAGTTTATCAGGACAAAGGATTTGAAAGGCCAGATCGAAACGGACTTGATCGTTTCCGGCACCGGTACTCCCATGGGCAATGGCTTTAGCTTGAATCTCCTTAGCGTACTGGGCAATCTCAATCGCTTGAAAAATCCGTTCAGCGCTGACCGAGAGCGGATAAGTAGCGTTTTTGAGGATGTTCCCAAAGATTAGGTATTTCACACAACGTTGATAATAGGCATCAACGGTGTCGATGCTTCGATGGGATTTTGCTCCAATCTCCAGAGCTCGGCTCTCGATTGCCTTGAGCTCTTCGGAGCTGAATCCGCCTGTATTTATGATAGCCGTATGTACCTGATAGCCTTCCTGGATGAGGGATTTCAAACAATAAGAAGTGTCTAACCCACCACTATAGGCAAGGACGATGTCGTCTCCTCTAACGAGCTTAGCAGGTGGATTTTTACTCTGGGGGTCGTATAATAAACCGGTACATAAACACATTTTTCTTTGGTTTCTGGTGAGCACGTCGTAATGGGTGCAACTCTGACATCCTTTCCAGAAATCATCGGATTGGGTGAGCTGCTTGAAAGCTACGGGAATGAAGCCCAATTCTGTATTCATCTTGAGCACCAAAGTGCTGGTGGTGATGCTGAAGATCTTGGCTTGGGGAAATTTTTCACGTGAGAGTTTGAAGATTTCTAGTTTGATCAACTTGGACAAGCCTTGCTGCCTAAATTCAGGAAATACGATCAGTCCGGAATTGGCTACAAACTGTTTTTCTTGAAAGATTTCAATATAACTGAAACCAGCGAGCTGTTCATCACAAAAGACAATAACAGCATTTCCACTAATTATCTTAGTCTTGATGTATCCGGGCTCTCTCTTGGCAATGCCTGTACCTCGAAATTTGGCCGACTCTTCTATTTGCTGGCAGATCAGGGAAGCGTATCCAACATCGTCAGCCTGCGCCACTCTCACCTTTATCTCCATCGCCTATACGAAACCGCTGGTTTGAATAGACATCTTCGAAAGGACCGGTTCGTTTTGTGATCTTAGAGTTTTCATCTTGGAATTATTTAAAAAAAAATCCTGGCAAATTTAAGCAAGTATCATGGATTGGTCCAACATAAGTACTTCAATATATAAAATTTATTAGAAAAAATTATAAATTAATGGGATTACAACTTCATTCTGAAAAATAGTTCATTCCAATTGAAAAGCTAAGCCCGGGATACCCTCAAGATTTTTTAGAAGTTCTTTATCGATGTCGATTAGGTATTTTTTAGAAGGTAAGCTTAGTTGGATTTTGTGTTCCTTATCATAAAGCAAGGTGTTGAATTTTTTGTTGCCTACTTGTCGGGTCACAGCTTTTTCCAGCTGATTGATCGTTGTTTCATTGAGTTCGCTCAAGTCGATCTGTAGATTGAGACTTTTGGAAAAGTTTTTTAGTACGTCTTCCAAGAGCTGTATCTGTAGGATTTGGATACGTATTTTTCCATCACGCCATCGATCGATGGCGATCTTTAGATGCAGGAAGGTATTGGGTGATAGCAGGTGTTCGTATTTTAAATATTCTTCTCCAAAAAGTCGAAACTCCCGGATCCCCTGATAATCTTCTAGTGAAAAGATTCCATAACGTTTGCCGCTTTTAGCCGAGGTCTTATCTCCGGATTTGGAGACAATGCCACAGATATTGAGTTCTCGCCCTATAAGCTTTTGCTCATTTTGGTTGAGTTGATCTAGGGAAATATTGGTGAAATATTTAATCTCGTATCGGTAGTCATCTAAGGGATGTGAAGTGATGTAAATGCCCACGACTTCTTTTTCTTTAGACAACTTGGATATGGCTGGCCAAGGCTCACAAGGGGGTAGGACGGGTTCTAAGACTTCTATCTCTATACTATCTCCGAAGAGAGAGGTCTGTGCTTGCTTTTTGGTCTCTTGATATTTGGAACCAAATCGAATAATTTTTTCTAAAGTATTGATGCCGTGTTCCTCATGGAAGTATTGCGCCCGATGGATATCGATGAAACCGTCGAAAGCACCAGACAAAGCTAGGTTTTCTAAGGTCTTTTTGTTGGCTGTACGCAGGTCGACGCGTTTTACCAGATCAAATACGGAGGTGTATCGACCGTTTTGCTCACGTTCTCGGATGATGGCTTCTGCAGCAGCCTCCCCTACTCCTTTGATCGCCACCATACCAAAGCGGATCGCACCATGGGTATTAACAGTGAAGGTGTGATCGCTCTCATTGATATCTGATCCCAAGACAGGTACTCCCATGCGCCGGCATTCTTCCATAAAGAAGGTCACTTCTTTAATATTGTGCATGTTGTTACTCAGCACAGCGGCCATGTATTCGGCTGGGTAGTGTGCCTTGAGGTAAGCCGTCTGAAAGGCAATATGGGTATAACAAGTCGAATGGGATTTATTGAAAGCATACGAGGCAAAAGCTTCCCAGTCTTGCCAAATCTTTTCTAAGATTTTTTGGGGATAGCCGTTTTGCATGGATCCTTCGAGGAATTGATTTTTCATCTTATCGAGAACATACTTTTGTTTTTTACCTATAGCTTTTCGCAGGACGTCGGCGTCGCCCTTGCTAAAGCCTGCAAGTTTTTGAGCCAGCAACATCACCTGCTCTTGGTAGACGGTGATGCCGTAGGTGTTTTTCAAAAATTCTTCCATTTCGGGCAGATCATAGGTGATGGATTCTCTACCGTGCTTGCGAGCGATAAAGTTTGGGATGTATTGTAATGGGCCAGGGCGATACAGGGCATTCATCGCAATCAGATCATCGAGTTTGTCTGGTTGGAGCTGACGGAGATATTTTTGCATGCCGACCGATTCGTATTGGAAAATCGCCACAGTTTCTCCTCTTTGAAAAAGTTCATAAGTCTTAGGGTCGTCTAGGGGAAATTGGTATGGGTCCTTCACCCCATCTTGTCTCTGCTTGGCGAGTTCCACAGCATCTTTGATGATGGTCAGAGTTTTCAATCCAAGAAAATCTATCTTAAGTAGACCAACGCTTTCTACTACATTATTGTCGAATTGGGTGACCAGCAATTCAGAGTCTTTCGATACGGCTACCGGAATATATTCCTTGAGATCTGAAGGAGTAATGATGATACCACAGGCGTGGATACCCGTATTACGTACCGATCCTTCAATGATCTGTGCTTGTTGAAGTACTTGCCCTTCTAGATTGTTTTTGTTTTCTGATAGTTTCCTAAGCTCTAATACATTCTTCATGTCATCACTATTGAGTTTTTCCCTCAAAAAGGCAATATCTGCCGAAAGGAGTTTCTTGAGCGAAATGTTGGGTACCATCTTGGCAATGCGATCGGTCTCAGGCAAGGGCAGCTCGAGCACTCGAGCTGTATCACGTATGGCCGACTTGGCTGCCATGGTGCCGTAGGTGATAATTTGTGCTACTTGATCGCTGCCATATTTGTTCACTACCCATTCAATGATCCGATCACGACCACGGTCGTCAAAATCGATGTCGATATCGGGAAGGGAAATACGATCGGGATTAAGAAAACGTTCGAAGAGAAGATCATACGCAATAGGATCGATATCGGTAATTCCTGTACAATAGGCTACCACAGAACCGGCAACCGACCCGCGTCCTGGCCCTACTGAGACATCCATCGCCCGGGCCTGAGAGGTGAAGTCTTGTACGATGAGGAAATAACCAGGATATCCAATCTTTTCGATGGTTTTTAATTCAAATTCTATCCGTTCTTTGACCACACCGGTGAGTGATTCACCATAACATTTTTTGGCTCCCTCGTAAGTCAGGTGCTTCAAAAAGGCGTTTTCTCCCCGATTACCTCCATCGGATTCGTCCATCGGATCTTTGAAAGCTTCCGGGATGTGAAACTTGGGAAGTAAGACTTTCTGTGAGAGTTGATAAGGTTCTACTTTGTCGATCAATCCTTCCAAATAGTCAAAAGATTCGGGTAAATCTGAGAAGAGGGTCTCCATCTGCTCTGAGCTCTTAAAATAAAACTCTTGATTGGGGAAACCGAAACGGAATCCTCTTCCTCGGCCTATCGGTGTAGCTTGTTTTTCGCCGTCACGTACACAGAGTAGGATGTCATGTGCATGGGCATCTTTCTGGTCGAGATAAAAGGTGTTGTTTTGCACGATGTATTTCACATTATACTTTTTGGCGAGTTTGAGTAATACTTCATTGACGTGTTCTTCCTCCTCGAGGCCATGTCGGAACAGCTCGACATAAAAGTCTTCCCCAAAACGTTCGTTCCACCAACGAAAAACCTCTTCTGCAGCAGTCTTACCTTTGTTCAATATCGTATGAGGGATCTCGCCATTCAGATCGCCACTCAAGGCGATGAGATTTTCTTTGTTCCTTTCAATTAGATCCTTACCTACACGAGGCAGGCCGGAATAGTAGCCGTCTATGAAGCCGTGAGAACAAAGCTTGGCCAAATTGTGATAGCCCTTTTTATTTTTAGCCAAGAGTACTTGGGTGTAACGTCTATCGGGCTGGTCCTTGGTAAATTTTTTCTGTAAATAATGCTCCGAAATAAAAACCTCACAACCTATAATCCCCTTGATTAATTTTTTTGGAAACTTTTCAAAGCCTTCTTTTTCAATAAAGGCATTATGTGAGGCAATCTTAACATTGGCTGCTTGAATGGCATTGATGAAATAAAAGGCTCCCATCATATTACCATAGTCGGTGATACCTACAGCGGGCATATCCCACTCTACAGCACGGTTGACAAGGGATTTGACATCAGTTGTGGCACAGAGGATGGAAAAAGAAGTATGGTTATGCAGGTGGGAAAAACTACGTCCAAGAAATGTTGCTTTCTGTGCATTGGAAGAGATCTTACTTTTTTTCATTTCCTCTACTGAGGAGTCAATGGTTTGAATGTTGAGCCCAATCGGACGGATAGATTCAGGATGTTTTTCTCTGAAGGTTTTGAGTAGGCCAGCATCTATCGCAAACTTTTCTCCTGAGATCACCCCTAAACGGAGCAACTTTAAAAAACAACGTGCGGTAGCTTCGACATCAGTAGCAGCATTGTGGGCAGATGAAAAACTATCTCCAAACAGTTTTTGATGGAGTTCGGTCAGCGTAGGCCACTTAAACTTACCTCCTAGTCCGCCGAGTAGGGCACAATAATCAGTGGACTCCTCCTTAGTATCAATGGTGGTTTTTTGTAATTGTAGTGTATCTCGACCAGTTCTGACGAATTCACAGCCGACGATCTTGGTGTCGAACTCTAGATTGTGTCCAACGAGAAAACGGCTTTGCTTAAGAGATTTTTCAAAACGATCGAGAATGAAATGAAGTTCATGCCCTTCCTGCTGAGCTCGATCGGTGGTGATACCGTGAACCTTCATTGCATTGAAGGGTATATCAAAACCTTCGGGCTTGACGATAAAACTCTGGACTTCGATCAGATCTCCTGAAGCGTCATGACATTGCCAGGCGAGTTGCACCATGCGAGGCCAATTATTCGTATCGGTAATCGGGGCATTGTAGTCCTGTGGAAGCCCGGTAGTCTCAGTATCGAAAATAATGTACATAAACGCTTATTAACTTTTTACAAATCGTATCAAAAATCGGCGAACTTTTTTCATCGTATTCGGCACTGCAATTCTATAAAAGGGATTGATCAGTTCCAATAGATCTTACCTAAAGCAGAACGAAAGAACACAAGTTTTGATACGCATATCTTTTGTCCAACTTCAATAACTCTAAGGTAAATGGAAACACGAAGATTTAAATGTTTATCATCAACATCTATAATCAACTCACGATCGTGACATTTGTACACTCCAAATAGACCTAATTTACTCCTTGGAGAAAAATGAGGATTATTCGTATTGAGAGGTGCTTTTATCTCGATCGTTTTCAACCCTAAGAGCTTTACTAAACAGTCTCTCCACCTCATCAATCGTAATACCCAAGCTGGGGTATTGGTGAGAAAAAACCGTACCAGACGATGCATATCAAAATTTTTACGGTATACTTTCGTTACATAAGTATCCAAAAAGTATGGAAGTGAGGCTTGTATCATCAGGACTAAATCGTATGGAAGGATTCTCTTATATACAAATTCGTTCACAATAGAGAAACTATGAGGGTAGTTTAATAAATTTAAAATAAAAAATTATTTTTTTAAAATAGTTTAGAGAAATACTACCTTGTTTTTGAATTCCTTACTACGCAAAAATAATACCCAAACATTTACTTGGAGATCATATTCAACCCATCATCCATGTTGGCTTCTCCCAAAACGATCACTCCGATAGGACTACAATAATAGGTAAAAATCAATTTTATAAACAAGCAGACCTTCTATGAGTATTTTCAATTTGATCCTTCTATCAGTAAACTATTGCACCCTATCAACCCTATCGTGTATCCGGTATACTTTTCTTTGAAAGAATAATCAAATCATAGTATACCTTTCTGTCTTTAAATGATTTGGTTAAATTCGAACTCTCCTATATACAAGCCCATCATGTCAAATTTTTTGATGATCAATTAGCTTTGACTGCTTCTCTTCGAATTCAATGGGTATGAAAGATTCACACGAATTCCTTCTCTATGAGTTTTCTACTCTCATGCTCTTTTTTAATAAATTATCATAATGATCTTGTTCTTCTTATAAAAAAATTTCAGGGAATAGCTTTTATATGATCGTGTTGTTAGGATAGGGAAGGTGTAAATAAGACAAATCATAATATACGTCTTCATCCACCTGAAATCCCCACTTCTTGAAAATTTTACTTAGGTTGTTTCCGTTGCATGGTAAGCAGGACACATGAAGTATGTCATTTTTTTCTTTAATCTTGCCAAAATGTAGGTTCGGTATATCATTTTGTTTTTCACGTACGTGTATTAGTGTAGCTTCTTCTAAAAATCTTCACCATAGGATTTGTACAGTTGTTTTAAGAAGGAAAATCTTACACGATCAAGTTTATATTGCGACTCCTTCACTTCATTGAAGTTTCGCTACTTCTCAGATAAACGAAAATACTCAAGCATTTTTTGATAACCTTTAGAATCACAATCATCGATACCGCACATCTTTCTCTTTGTGATCCAAGCATAAAGATTTGCGTCTATCTCGCTTGTTTCATTCCACTTCTACTCTAGTTGCTAATGCATATATACCATCTCGTTTCAAGGAGTCCAACCATCGATAATTAGTTCTTTTTTTTTGTAACGATATATGGAATCACTCCATGTTCATTATACACCGTATAATGAGAAACAGCATATGCTAACACACTCCTTGTTATGTCTATCAGTGCTCGAGTCAGCAGATATATATATATGCATATTAGGCGCATATGTCTCTTAGTGAATCTCTGTCCAAATCACTGAATTCATCTCGAAATTTAATGATATTGTCAGCAACATATGGTACCTCTTCTTGATCTTCATCTTTGTACTTGATTGCATTTTCCCGAGAGATTACGATCATGGTGCGTCAGCCTTCTAATATAAGATCGGGTGTGTCTTTATATTTATTTTTTTTGGAGCATATTCAACCAATCGGCATGTATGGTTTCTCCCAATTTTTTTAAAAAAATCGTAAGTTTTATCCCCTCCAAAAAGGATATATGTGCAACGGAATTGATGGGGCGATCGTCTACATAGGGTACCCATAAAGCAGTCTGCCATCAGAGTCAGGGAGGGGATTCTTTCTTTTTTTAAAATTCTTTCTCTCTTACGATACTTCTTTTTATCAACACACAGCTATTCTTGTGCTCTGTAGAATAACGACTATGTCTATATAACGGCCATAAGTATCTATAAGCATCTTAAGTAAGTATGAGTCTTTTTTTGAGTTTTAAATTGATTTTGAGATTTTTGTTGAGGGAGAGATAAAATCCTGTAGATGTAAATTCAGATACAACAAATTGTTGTCTCAATCTATGACGTTCGGATTCAGCTGAAACTTTTTCTACTACCTTGAAAAAAATGGTATCATTCTCTACCCTTATTTTATCTTTTTTTTTAGATGCTTCTTGTTGTTCATCGGTTCATTGTATTTTTACCGCTACGTATTCATAACTCATCAAAATCTTCAGTTCTACTCGTTGCCTTTTTAATTCTTCTCACTGTGCACTGATTTTATCGATAAACACTCCTGAGTTACGACACATATCTAATGTTAAAATCTCTTTCTCTCTATAGTGGGTATTTAATATATTTTTAATATTTTTTTATTTATTCTATTTACTCTATTATACACTTCTAGTTTATATTTTCCGGTGCTTTTAATTCCTCAATTTTTTTCTGACTCGTTAGATATTTAGTGAAATGATAAAAAGAAGATTGTCCTTGATTGAGAAAAGAAGTGAGGAGATAATCCCCCGAAGAAAAATCTATATTACAACTTTCAAGTGACGACGAAACAGTCTTGGTTCCTTATAAATTGAAATGACATTTGATCGTGCAGGCTCGATGAGATCCCTTTGATGTTTTTTTTTATAATAAAAGTTACATTATATAAGTTTTTTTTAAAAAAAAAAATTTATTTATGATATGTTTTATCGAGGTCTATATCAAAATTATGAATTAGAAAAAGTGAAACTTTTTCTTCTGAAATTATATATTTTTTCTGTTTTCATCAGAGGTTTTTTTATAAGTGATAAAATTTTCGAGTATTTTACGGATGATTCCATAATATTGCTCATCCTATCCTCCTTATTCTTAATATTTCGGTCATGTAACGGGGTAAGTATCTTTTCCATCGATCAAATCAAAGACTAGATTTTGCTAATCTAAAGGTCGTTGATCATGAGGACGATCTTGATTTTGCAAAAACTCCATGAATATCAATACAGGAATAAACACGAAATATTTGAATATTTTTTTCGAGTTTACGTTTTATTGAACGTTTCTATATTTTTTTATCAATTGGAGGTGTATTTTTAGAAATTCACTATTATATCTACCTTTGGATACTTTTTCTATTTTCAACTCGAAATATGCAGCATGTAACTTTCTTATTTCACGAAATGCTTTTAAAAAATCCTCTCGAACTGTATTTTTTATTTCCGGTCATGCTTTATTTTTAAATTTATGAGCTACCCTTTTATAAATTTCATCTTTTATTATTTTTTTCTTATGTCCTACTTCTTTCATGTATATGCTCTTTTTCCCCTTAGACTCTTTTCCTTTTTATTCCTCTTCATATACTTGTAGTACTTTACGTAACTCAATTAAGAATCTGCTTATTTTATACTTACCAAATTTTTCTCTTTCTTCTTCAGTCTGTTTATATACTAAGATTTTTCGTTGTTTTTTTATTATTTCAACTCTTTCAAGTTGCTCATGTTGTGCTGCATAGATTATAAATCTATCAAAAATATAATATAAATTATGAACATTATGTACATATATCTATATTTCTTTTCATATAAAGCAAATATTTAGGGGTTTCTTCAGAAGAAGATATATTACGAATTTCTTTACATATAGCTTATTTTTTAAAAGGCAATTACCTTTTTATAAACTGATCTTGCAACATCCAAACAAGTAATAATACACTATTACAAATCATAGATTTGATCATTTCAGTAAAATCTAGCCGCTTTTTCAAACTCATCATATCAAAACTCTCAAAAAAGGACAATCTTAAAGACGATAGTAAAAATATACAAACATCCACTCAAAAACCATCTACAGATGACTTTTGATAAACTCAGAAAAACATCTATCTGATATTACAACTGACCCATGAAAAAAAACGATAGATTCTGATTATTCAAGAAAATCCTATAATTAATACACCCACCCTAACTAAGATCAAATAAGCAATTTCTGCAAGAAAATATTGACTCTCATATACTCCTACTTGAACGGTTTTTATAAAATCACATGTGTCTGGAGAAACAGTGTTGGCAATATGAGAGATCATAAATTTCAATGTCACAGTTTGAGATAAAACAGTATCAAGATTTACAAATATTTCATCTTGGGTAACGTCTACGATTATGCCTCTTCTTTGTGAATTTCCCCACTTCTTCTGGAAAATAAGTTTCTAGAATTAGAATGGGGGTATAATAGTTTAAAATATAATTATGGATAATTTTAAATAAATAATAATTAAATATAAGAATTATTATATTATATTTTTATAATCATTTTTTTCTTCTCCTCAGAGGAGGGGAATAAATTCTAGTCAATTTTTAATTATATTAAAATATTTTTCTTACCGTATTGATTAACTAGTATATATAATTGTATAATTGAAATTTATCAGATTGTAGTAATTCACTATCACATATACTGATATTAGAATTCTTCAGATTTTCTAAGACTCGATTCTGATTCGGTGAAGTTGAGGGCTTTCTTTACCAATAACCTGAGGGTTAACCTAAACCTTGCAAACCATTGAATGAAGTTCCTTGTAAATAGCCTGAGGAAGGACTTTGAACTTTACATATTAGATACATTATTCCTTATCCTGGTACTTCCGAAAGTCTATTGACAGGTTTAACACGGAGCAATGAATATAACTGAATATTCATTGACGAAATTAATTGATCATTCATTGAATGTAATTAACGATCCATTGTCAACTGATAAAATTACCTTATACTTTAAAAAAAACCTCCATATGAAAGGAATTATATTAGGTAAAAAAATAACAATACATCCTATTAGTTTTAATAATATTTAATTTTAATATTAAATTAATAAAAATACATATAATAAAATAAATATTTCAAATCAATAAACAACTTTAAATCGCCTCGTAGTAAATAATAAAATAGGAGGAAAAAAAATTATATATATAAAAATTTATTGATACAAATAATATACAAATTGTAAAAAATAATAATTTAAACATTATAATCAAGAAGAATAGATCACAGATCCAAACAACATCATGAAAAGAGTAATTTCTAAAAAGTATGAAATTATTAAAAATAAGGGGCCAATTTATAAAAATATAAAAAATAGTATATTAGAACTCAAAATCTAGACTCTATCATGAAAATACTAGTTTGTCTCAGTGTGGTGCCAGGTACCACAAACAAGATCCAATTCATCGCTGACAATAAGCACTTTGACCCAATAGGTGTTTCATTTATCATCAATCCACACGATGAGTTTTACCTTACGAAAGCAATCATCTCTTCAAGAATCGGCTGGCGCCAAAGTTGATGTGCTCAACGTGGGAAAAGTCACTACAGAAGCTATACTAAGAAAAGCCCTAGCCATAGGTGCTAATGAAGCTATCCGCATCGATTCGGATCCTTTAGAGAGTTCTTATGTTGCTTAGCAAATCGCCGATTTCATCAAAACATCATCCTACAATCTGATCCTGATGGGTAAGGAATCTATCGATTATAATGGTGGAATCGTTCCGAACCTGGTCAGCGCATTGCTAGACTACACTTTCATCAATGCTTGTATAGGTCTAAATCTCATCGAAGCAAATCGCATCAAAGGCATATGCGAGAGCGATGCAGGTAATAAAACCCTTTCCTGTGAACTGCCTCTTATCGCAGCCGGACAAAAAGGCTTGGTTGATGAAAAAAATCTTCGTATCCCCCAATATGCGCAACATAATGAAAGCACGCAACAAACCCCTGCGTGTAATCGCACCCACAAAAACCCTTTCCAAAACACAAATCATAACCTTTGAAAAACCTCAACCTCGGCCGGCCTGTGTGATGGTCAACAAAGACCAACCCGAAGAATTGATTCGCCTGCTGCACGAAGAAGCCCGCCTGATCTGATGGAAATCACCGATCTGCATAGTTTGCTTCTCAGGTTACCCAATTTCCCTACCATGAGGTCAGTGATAAAGAAACACAGATATGACCATGGTAAGTAAAAAAGAGAAGGCCAAATATAAGAGATGCTTAACCTAGAGAGGCTCAGTAGCAAAGGACATAATCGGTGTAAGGTCAAGGTGTTGGAGCGAGAAGACCAGTCTACCCACATTGGTGCCCATATATCAACGCATCATGAGATGGTAGATTAAGATCTGCAGACCACCAAAACCATACTGAACAAATCCACTTGAATATGACACCTTGCTAAGATCAAATCCGTTGAAAGGAGAAACAAAGGTCCCAATAAGCACAATAGAGAAACGATCCACCAACTTTGGTCGGTGTATCGAAAGGCCTATTACCCCAGATAAATAGAAGACCAATGTCCACCACCCTTATCCAGATAAAGGCATCGATCAAACCTACACTCACTCGCCATTTTATATACCAACCTGCACCGGCAATATGAAATTGAAACTTCCAAAAACAGGCCGGATCAACGCCAAGGAAAAGAACAAAATCCAATCAAAATCTTGAGTTTTTATTCCTATAAAATCGAACCGACCTCAGGTAAACGTTCTTGACTAGTCAACAAGGAAACCAGACCAAAGAGACTAAAAATCTTCGCCTCCATGAGATAAAAGAGCCGATCAGCGAATAAGGCAAGGTGGCACAGATCAGACCAAAAATTAAAGCAATCTGATTGAAAATCATCGAAATCGAACTAAATCTTGAAACAGTTTGCTCACCGTACCGCCTGGATAAAGTGCAAACCATATCTCCAAAATCGATTTGAGCAAGAAGAAAAATACCCAGATTAGAAAGTTTAGCACAACGATATAAACATTATGTTCATTAAAACAGAGCCAGGAGCAAACAGTTCAAAATCAAGCAAAAGAGCAACAAGACCGTAAGCTTAGAACCCACTCTACCGGTTTAGAGCTATTTTGACCAATACAGGCAGAAATAAAGCTGGTACAAAAGAGATCAGCGTCACAAGAACCAAGGCCCTAAAGTCACCATTATCGTTTTGTTATCCAAACCGCCAATGAATCATCAATATCACTCCCCTACAGCAAACGATAAAATTCAGAGAGTAAAATGTAGAGAGTCATCATGCATTTTTTTCATCTGAAATAACCTATTCTGACAAGACTTTTACCAGCCGTACTGGTCGGTCTTTTTTTTGAAACAACACAGGTCAACCAAACTCAACCAAACCTTCTCTAGCACATTAATAGATCAAATCTTCTGAGATTTTACCTAGCTCAGCCTGCATAGTAAAGTCCGCTAACAACCTCATCGAGCAACTCAGGCGGTCTGATTCGAATGATCCTTTCAATATTAGCCTTTAACAGGGGCAATAGCTACTGCTTTAATCAAGCGATAAGGAACCGTCTACACATCATGAGCTATAAAAGCCCTCTTCATTTCAAATTTATTCCTTTCTATCCAGAAATTCCTACTACTCAAATGGGGTAGACCAAGCACCTCGTTGAGGTTATTATCGCTCTTGAGCATCAAACCGTTCAGTGGGATGACAACCTTAGATGTTCAGCCCTTTTTCCGATAAAGATTAACTACTTTGAGCAGGATTTCAGCCTCTTGCGGGTCAGCCTCAATACAGGAAGCGAAATAACGGTTGTGATGCGTCCTGATCTCAGAACCGGCTATCCAGATCAGCAACTGGCTGACTCAAATCGGACACGGACAAAGAATACTCTCGTAAATATTGATTGACACCGAGAAATAAAAAATATTCCTTCATCTCATGGAAATTCATTTTGTGAATAGATTAGCAATAGTTTAAATGAAAAAATTGGGTAAGGTATACTGAATCATTAAAAAAATTAAACAGTCATCATCCAACAAGACCAATTGAGAAAAATGAACTATATTGACAGGGCTAAAATCACCAATCGGCCCTGTCCATTCCGGTAGCACAACACTAAAAATCAAAACCTATGTCTATCATCATTTTTACCGAAACCTCACAGGGAGAATACAAAAAGAATACCTTAGAAGCAGTCTCCTATGCAAAAAGATGGGCCGATATAGCCGGTAAGACACTCACAGCAATCGCCCTCAACTCACAGGAACCATCAGAAATCCTATACAAATACAGAGCCTCAAAGTTGATCAAGATCAAACTGGATGAAACTCAAGTCTTGTCTCCAAATACACTGATCAAGACCCTATTCCCATACTTTGAAGCAGACCAATACTTCATTCTTTCCCATACGGTAGAAGGTAGCAGTATAGCTGCATAGTTGACCATACAACTTCAAGCTACCTTGGTGACCAATGTCTTGGAACTTCTTAGTTCACTTTCGCCCTTGATCATCAAAAGGAAATGTTTCTCAGATAAGTCCTTTATGAAAATTCAAGTCGAGGGCGAAGGAAAAGTCCTCACACTGATGTCCAACAGCTTTGGTATACATGAAGATCCTGTCGATGGAGTAGAGGTCGAAGAGAAAATAAAAGAATCAGACTCCCCTCAGATCAAAATCGAGCAAATCAAAAAACGCACAACAGCAATCGATCTGAAAGAAGCTGAAATCATCGTATCAGGCGGCAGCGGCTTGAAAAGTAGTGAAAATTGGGCGATGATCGAAGAATTGGCCCAATTACTTGGGGCAGCCACAGCCTGTTCCAAACCCGTAGTAGATATGGGTTTTCGGTCACATAAACGAACACGTCGGGCAGACGGGCAAAGCCATCGCACCGAAGCTCTACATCGCTAGAGGTATCTCCGGATCCATTCAGCACCCTAGCTGGAGTAAACACCTCGAAAAACATCGTGGTGATCAATAACGATCCAAAAGAACCCTTTTTTAAATCTGCTGATTACGGCATCGTTGGAGATGCCTTTGAAATAGTTCCCACATTAATAAAAAAAATCCGACAAATGAAAGAAGATCCACTTTAAATATCGTATCTTTCGCTAAGAAAAAAAGAGTTTAAAGAGCATCATTACACCTCGTTTTATGGAGCTCATACGATTGATCATACGTGGGATATCTCACAGTCAAATGCAGGCGGGTGCCTATGCCTTGTTACTCGAAGAAGAGTCGGGTCAAATAAAACTTCCCATCATCATAGGAGGTTTAGAAGCACGATCCATTGCTACTGCTCTGGAAAAAAATACACAGCCGCCAAGGCCTTTCACCCACGATCTCTTTGTAAACGTATCTAAATCCTTTCACATTCAGATAAAATCTGTAGTCATTTACAAATTAGCCGATGGTATATTTTCTTCTTACATTATTTTTGAAGGGATAGATGGAGAGAAGCAGATCGATTCGAGAACATCAGATGCCATTGCCTTAGCCATCCGATGTGAAGCACCCATCTATACTACAAGAGAAATATTTGACCAGGCAGGCATCTATCTCGAGAATATAGGTCCTTTGGAGCAAGAACAACCAACCACTGAAGTGACTACACAAGAGATACAAATGATTCTCCATAAAGAGGGACAAGACCTACAGAAAATGAGCTCAAAGCACCTGGAAACGCTTCTGAAACAAGCCGTAGATCGCGAACATTATGAACTTGCAGCACACATCCAAAGAGAATTGGATAGGAGAAAATCATAAATTTAATTTTTAAAACCATGGAGAGATTGACTGGTTTATTGGGTATCATCGCCATATTGATTGTAAGCTTCCTTATGTCCAACAATCGAAAGGCGATCAATTACCGCGTTGTCGGCAGTGGTTTGGTCCTACAATGGATCACCGCACTATTTATCCTAAAAACTGAAATTGGCTTGAAAATATTCAAGAACCTAGGTGATTTCATCACGCATGCCATCGAAGGAAGCGCTAGAGCTGGAGCAGATTTCGTATTTGGCGTATTGGTACGGCAAGAGGTTTTAGCCAAAGCCTTAGGTCCAGCCCATGCATTCATCTTTTTCTTCAACGTCATGGCCACCATCATCCTAATTTGCATCCTAGTAAGTCTAGCCTATCACTGGGGTATCATGCAACGTATAGTAGCACTCATCGCAAAGATCGTCTATAAACTCATGGGGATCAGCGGTAGTGAAGCCATCTCTAATGTAGCTAGCGCCTTCGTCGGCCAGGTTGAGGCCCAGATCATGATCAAGCCGTATTTAAAAGGCATGACTCGTTCAGAATTACTCGCTTCCATGTCAGGTAGCATGGCCTGTATCGCCGGAGGAATGATAGTCATTTACATAGGCTTTGGTATTCCAGCCGAATATCTCTTGGCGGCCAGTCTGATGGCTGCACCTGGCGCTTTAATCATCTCCAAGATCGTCTATCCTGAGACGGAAATTTCTGAGACCAAGGGCACAGTAAAACTCCAGTTGAAAAAAGAGACCACTAACACGATCGATGCTATATCCCATGGCTGCAGCGATGGGCTGAAGATTTCCCTAAATGTAGCCGTCATGCTTACTGGATTCATGTCCGTAGTAGCACTGATAAATATGTTTTTAAGCTGGCTTGGCCCTTACATAGGCCTGCCCGATTTGAAGCTACAGTACATCTTAGGCAAAATCTTTCTAGGACTCGCTTGGTTGATCGGCATCCCCAGCAAAGATATCGAAGCCGCTGGTGCATTGATGGGTTCCAAATTGGTAATCAACGAATTCATCGCATACCTGCAGTTAAAAGAACTCATCATTGCACAACAGCTCGCCCCAAAGACCATCATGATCCTGAGCATTGCCCTATGTGGATTTGCTAATTTCGGATCGATAGGCATCCAAATCGGTGGGATTGGTGAATTAGCCCCGGAACGCCGAAAAGACTTGGCCCAACTAGGCATTCGGGCATTGATCTGTGGTACTCTGGCATCCTATCTTTCAGCGGCCATCGCTGGGCTACTCATGGGCTGACCTTTTCCTTTTATAAGTGATAAAGCTATAATCGTAGGGGTGAAACTTATCTTTGGTGTGAAATACTTCAAAAGACTTTTCCCATTGTTCAGGAATGATTTCGGGAAATTTCACATCACCGAGGAAATAATGATGCACTCGAGTGATTTTCAAAGTATTCACCATATCCAAGGCTTGGACATAGACCTCACCCCCTCCGATGATGAAAACCTTCTCTGTCTGCCTCCTCACCAAGGCAATAGCTTCTTGTAAGGAAACAGCCGTCCTTATCCCTAAGGCTGCATAATGCGGATTTCTTGTGATGACAATATTTTCCCGATAAGGCAAAGGCTTACCGATAGATTCAAACGTCTTCCGACCCATGATCATCAGGTGACCTGAAGTAAGCCTTTTGAAACGTTTCAAATCATTGGGCAAGTGCCAGATTAAACTATTATCCTTCCCAATAACACCATTATCTGCCACTGCAGCGATAAGTACGAGCTCCATGACTTCCCAAAGATTCATCCATCCATTTCCTTATAACCATTGATACCATAAAAAGTCAGATAAACATAGCAGATCAATGGTACAAGATAGGAGTATTGTACATTGGTCACATCGGCTACCCATCCCTGAATGAGCGGAATGATAGCCCCCCCTACAATCGCCATGATCAACAATGAAGCCCCTTGGGAAGTATCTCTATGCAAGTCTCTTACAGCAAGACTGAAAATGGTCGGGAACATGATCGAATTGAAAAGTCCAATACCAATAACAGACCACATGGCTAAATCCGATGAAGTCAAAGACCCGATCAGTAAGGAGAGAACCACAAACAAAGAAAAGACTGTCAATGTACGATGAGGCATATTGGTCCCAACAAAAAATGCCCCTAGATTCAAAAGGATCAACATCCAGAAATATTGCACGACTTCAGGGCTGAAATCAGCTATCCAACCTGAATAATAAAATGCTCCAATAAGTACACTTAAGATCAAACCCAATTTGATCTTTCTAGCTGTATCAGAAAGGAAAATCGCACCAAAAAAACGACCAATCATCGCCCCACTCCAATAAAGCGAAAGAAACTTAGCCGCCTGGCTCTCTGAAATACCAACAATATTAGTATCAGCCAAAAAATTAACAATCAAACTACCGATAGAGACCTCACCCCCTACGTACATGAAGATGGCAACAACACCATACTTGAGTTGTCTATACTTTTTGATCAAACTACCACTAGAGATTAATCCCTCTTTTTCCTCATCATGAATCACTCGCGGAAGACGAGCCATTTTGATGACCACAGCCATCAAGAGCAAGAGGATAGTTGTCACCAGATAAGGTAGTTTTATAGCATGAGCCCCTTCCAATTGACTGGCAGCCGTACCCAAGATCAAATTACCACCGATCAACGGTGCTATCGTCGTGCCCAACGAATTGAAAGCTTGAGTGAGGTTGAGCCGACCAGAAGCTGTCTCAGATTTTCCCAACAAAGTGACATAAGGGTTGGCACCGATTTGCAAAATCGTAATACCGGAAGCTAATATAAACAAAGCCACCAAAAACAGTGGATACGAATGCAGACTCGCTGCAGGATAAAACAACAGACTCCCCACAGCAGCGATCAAAAGACCGATGACGATCGCATTCTTATAACCCATCTTCAAAATAGGATCCCCTCGGCTCACCGAAAGCAGATAGTAAATAGCCGATGTGATAAAGTAAGCGAAGAAAAAACAAAACTGAATAAGCATCGACTGAAAATAAGTCAGATCGAATGCTAACTTCAACTTGGGGATAAGCACATCATTCATACTCGTAATAAAACCCCAGGCGAAAAAAAGCAATGTAACGGTAGCCAAAGGTAAAAAGTATTTGTTTGAATCTTCTTGTAAAGAACTTTTTGAAGAAGTAGAAGGAATCGCCATAATGTAACAATTTTATAAACTCACTTTCAATATCGTAAATAAGTGCTAATGTATAACTTTTTTTCAACAAGCTTTAACACTTAGCTTACAAGCGAGCTCTATCACATCTTGAGCTGACCATAATCGCTTGCTTGACGTAATCTAACTGGGATTGCACGTCTGGCTGATCTTGAAGGAGCTTTTGCTTGACTACCAATACCTCTTGGAGGATAGGCAATACAACCTCCTTGATATCAGGAGACATCTCTTTGTGTTTTTGAAATAAAGCCAAGAAACCATCAACAAGTTTTTGAGTAGAAGGTAGATCATTTTTAGATATCACCCATTGAAAACCTTTATTCAAACACATCTGATGGATAGAATCTTTCTTAAAAATTTTAGGGTGATGATTGGCAATATGATCCGCCACAAAGAGTAAGTTTTTTTCATCTCCCTTTCGAATGAAAATCTCTAAAAGGACTTCCTCCAATGGCCCAAAGGGAATATCTTGCTCTTGCAGCTTGCTAGAGCATTCAAAAGCCTTTCGCGGATCGATATCGAGCAAAGCACTCAACGAAGTACCGACGACAAAATAAGAAGGACTTTGCACCCCCTTTTCAAAGAGTGGTTGATATTTTTCCTTGTCCTTGAGCAGTGCCAACTTAGAAAGTGCCCAACCCTGTACCAAAGTCTTAGGATCGTTTTGAGCACGCTTGATCACAATCGAGAGAGCCTTTTTTCGTATCTCAAGGTTATTCAAATCCAATGATTGTAAAGCCAATATCCTAAAGTCATCATAAGGATCGTCTAGGGCCTTGACCAGCAAATCAACAGCCTTAGGATGGCTCAATTGTACTTTGGCCGCCTTGGATATGGCCATAAAACGATCTAAATATCTAGGTGCACAGTCGTAGAGAAAGAGATCGTCATCCAAAGTCTTTTCATCTTTTATCTGAGCAAGGAGGATATGGTCCGGATCAGGATGGATCAATCTGGGGGCTCTCGGAGAAGGAAAGGAGAAATCATTTTCCTTTTGCTTTTTCACCCAGACATCGTAGCATTTTTTACTACCATCTTCTTGATAGACATCTATACTATAAGGGAACTCAAATAAAGGAGTTTGCTGAGTCTGTACGATCTTGACCGATACCTTCTGCTGTTGATCATCGTAGTTATGACTGAATTTGAGCTTAGGATGCCCATGTCCAAAATACCATTGATTGAAAAACCAGTTGAGATCTTTACCACTGATGGCCTCTAGAGCCATACGCCATTGGTGGACCTCAGCTGTACCAAATCGATGATCGGTAAGATACTTTTTCATCCCAGTAAAAAAAGCTTCATCTCCGAGATATTTTCGCAACATGTGTAGGATCAAAGCCCCTTTACTATAGGAAACATCATCAAAAAGGTCTTCCCTAGATTTATAGCAAAAACGGACCAAATCCTTATCATAAGTGTTGGACCAAAAATATTTCATCGAGTTGGAGAAGCGATAGAACTCTGTATGATCCTTGCCATATTTGTATTCGTTCCATAAGTACGGAGCATAACTAGCAAAAGATTCGTTGAGCGTGAGATTGCTCCAACTCTCAGTAGTGACAAGATTACCAAACCAATGATGAAACAATTCATGGGCAATAACCTCTTCCCAACCATTGCCATCAGCAAGTTGACCAATAGTTTGATAGATGTTTTCATCGTAAACTACAGCAGTAGTATTTTCCATAGCACCGCTGACAAAATCACGCACAACGATCTGATCATATTTACACCAAGGATATCTCACACCAGTTATTTTTGAGAAAAAACCCATCATTTCAGGGGTACTACCAAAGAGGTCCTTGGCATAAGGCTCATACTTTTTTTCTACGTAGTAATGAAGGGGGACATCCTCCCATTGATCTTTCACAACAGCATATTCCCCTACACCTATGAAGAAGAGGTAGGGCGCATGCAGAAGATCCATTTTCCAATAGTCAGTACGACTGCCATCAATATTTTTTTTTTGCTCGATCAAAAGTCCATTGGACAAGGTGACAAAACGATCCGGGACGGTAATATAAATCTCCTGAGTAGTCTTTTGATTGGGTCTGTCGATGGTAGGAAACCAAACACTATTGGACTCGGTCTCACCTTGAGTCCAGACCTGGGTGGGTTTTTGAGGATCTTCTCCTGTAGGATTAACGAAATACAGACCTTTGGCCTTCTTGATGGTTCTGCTGCCCTGTTGTGTTACCTTCTCTGGACGGGCTGTATACGAGATATAGAGGGTATACTTCTCATCTTTTGAATATTTCCTATCCAGACGGATTTTCAACCATCTTCCATCATAATTATGTTTCAAAGGAGATTGACTTTGCCCACGAACCAACTTCACCTGATGGATCAACATAGCCTTGGCATCGAGTGTAAGTACATCCGTAGGGTAAAAATGAGGTTGTAAAGTGATCCATTCTTCACCATAGAGCTCTTTTTTAAGTAAATCCAATCGGAGTTTTAATTTAGTATGAAACAGATTATTGACCTTCTCCGGGGTAGGATGATATGCTTGTACCTTTGATGAAATAGATTCCTTCTGATCTTGAGCATTTGAAAAGAAAATTAGGTTATTAATGTATAATAATAAAAATAAAAACTTTTTCATATATTATTTTAAATAAATAATCGTGTTCATACAGCCACGGACCCTTTAATATGGGGATGAGGGTCATAATCTTTCAATGTAAAATCTTCAAATCGAAAATCAAAAAGATTTACCACCTCCGAATTTAAGTCCACCTTAGGTAAAGGCCTTGGATACCGAGTCAACTGCAACTGAACCTGCTCGATATGATTATCGTAGATGTGTACATCACCTAAGGTATGGATAAATTCGCCTGGGTTAAGCCCCACCACTTGAGCCATCATCCTAAGCAACAACGCATAGGAAGCTATATTGAAAGGAACCCCTAAAAAGAGGTCTGCACTCCGTTGATAAAGTTGTAAAGAAAGCTTCCCCTTAGCCACATAAAATTGAAATAGTACATGACAAGGCGGTAGGGCCATTTGATCAATCATGCCAACATTCCAAGCCGATACAATTAGACGACGCGAATCAGGATCCTTTCGGATTTGTTCAATCAACCGGCTGATCTGATCAATATGCTTACCATCTGTTGTAGGCCAGCTACGCCATTGAAAACCATAAATAGGGCCCAATTCCTCATTTTCATCAGCCCATTCATCCCAGATCGAGACCTTATTTTCTTTCAAATACGAAATGTTGGTACTACCTTTGAGAAACCAGAGTAACTCATGGATGATCAAGCGTAAATGTAACTTTTTCGTTGTCAAAAGTGGAAAACTCTCTTGCAGATCGAAACGTATCTGATAACCAAAAATGCTTCGAGTACCAGTACCCGTACGGTCTTTCTTTCGTATACCTTGATCGAGGACGATTTGAATGAGGTCGAGGTATTGTTGCATGTGAAATTTTAAGTTTTTTTACTCATGATTCGTTTTGTCAGGTCATTGACCTCTCTTTTTGATAGTCTGAGCTTACTCACTTCATTCGGACATAAGTCACTATTTTTGCCAGAGCAATTTAAAAAAAAATATTTCTTCACCGATAGCCTTTTTTTTATAGGATTTCACCCTCATAAGCCATCACATGAGACAGCACAATACCTATCAAGAAAGGTTTTTTTTAAAAAAAAAGGTCGAATAAAATTATTTACTTTTGATTATTTTTTCCTCTAAAGGTCATGATTGAAGTAGTTTATTTGAGGGTGATCTTCTTGATCGGGATCGCGCTATTAGGTTTTGGGGGTAAAAAAATCTAAGCTCATCCAAAAGGCATAGCCATGCTATTATTATATGTGATCACTCCCTTTGTGTTCTTATATTGATTATGAAATTTTCACCTCAATTGAGCTATCTATATTTTCTTTGGTGGCTTTCTCCTTTTCCTGTAAGATAGCTTATTTGGTCTTTCGTCTGGGAAATACCATATGGGAAGGATACCAAGGCTCATCTCTTGAAATTTGATGGAGGCAAGAGCAATAATGGCTACTTCGACCTACCTTTAGTCATAGGATTGTTTGATGTGAAAAGCGTAGTTACGGCTGTGTTCATCATCATAAAATTGAATTTGAATAAATATTCTTATGATTTTTACCTGAACCTCTTCTGGCAAATACAATGCAAAATACAGTTTGAAAATCATCCTTCGTATGCCGATACTGTATGCTACGACACTGGTCCTATTGATGGAATTTATTAGAATAGAATTCCACGAGGTATTGTCCCTTAGGTTTGGAAAATTTCAAGCAGACCTAGAGTGTATTAGGCATGATGCTCATCGGACTGACCTTTTCTCGTTTTTCTCAGTTAAAAACAGACTGGAAATTTACATGCATCGTCTGGGGTTGGAAATATTCTATCTACCTATTGGCGCCCTCTCTATTGTCTTGATTTTTTTCAATCTAAACCGAGAATAATTATTTTTCATCAGTCTGATAGCCAATAATCCTATAACTGTCAATATAGTCATCATGGTCAACGAATTAGGTATTTATCCGGAGAAGGCAGCCTTTGTGTAGTATTGAGCATTTTGCTTTCCTTGTGTACAATCCAACTATTCGTCTATGAAGTGAACCATTTGGTTAGATTTTTATGATCATTTCGAAATGAAAGAATCATACTGACATCATAACAAATAGAATATTGTCCTATCATATACTTCATTAAGTATTTATACTACAGTGCAATAAATGACAGATACACCAGAAATATTATTTCATAACCAGAAATTTTTTTAGAAAAGAATCTCCTGTAAAAAAAACTTGTGGCCAATAAGAAATATAAAATGACTAAAGCAGAGCAAAATCAATTGCACAACACAGGGAGGGCGAAAGCTTCCAAAAAACATGCACAAAGTAAAAATCCACCAGAGGAACAAATAAGATCCTAGTGTAATGACAATAGCTTTAAGTTCAGTATATTTCAATTGGATCAAGCATTTGGTTTACCTAGGTAAATCAAATCAATCCATAGGCAATAAAAATCGCCGCATCAAAAGTACGGCCCTTTTTCCACAACTGGATACCAGTGATCAACTGAGCAATGCTTCTCATAAAAACACCTGTACCAATGACCATGATATTGAATTTATAAAGACCACTCATTTGAAGACTGAGTAAAATGAGGATCATACCAAGCCCTAATAATCCTAAAGACGCAACATTAGAGGTACTATCCCTCATAGTTCTGATATCCATAAGTTTAATTTTAACTTTACTGCAATAAAAGAATCTTATCTTATTTTTTTAAAAAAATGATTAATCATTTTACGGGAAAAAAATGAAATTAACTTAAGTATTACACTAAAAAGGCTTACAAAAATGAATTAAATCATTAACCTCATTGATCATCCCAATGGTAAAATGGTTTTGCCATAAATTTCAATAAGCACTTGAGTTATACAGCCATAAAAAATAGACAACCAATAAAATATTCCTTCGTACCCAGCCAATGTTTTCAGTGAAGTTGCTAAAATCCAATAAGAAAATAGGGTCAATATAAAAAAATCAATTGTAGCGTACGATTCAACCGTAAAGTAACAAAAAACACACACAAAGTGAAAAGATCCCAAATAAACAGATACCAACAGGCAGGCAATGAACTGGTCTTATATACCTTATAAAAAGGCGTTTGAGAGATGAGCTAAAAGGCTACCAGACTGAACCAAAAAAGTGTACAAACGGTGAAAGCCGTAGTACCAAAAGTGTTATTCTTCTTTATTCTTGTATCCCAGCAATGATCTAATCAATCCTTCACAGAAAAATACCCATACCGATAACCATCGAATTGAGCTCATAAAACCCACATTATGAATATTGAACAAAGTAGTAGTCATACCAAAACCCAACAATCCTAAAGGTCAGGATTTGAGAGGGTATCTTTGATGATGATAGAAAAAGTATTCATGGTACTGATGTTTGAGTTAATAAAATTTATAATTTATAAAAAAAAATAGATTAATCTTGTTAAATATTGAATCATTCAAGTAAAATAATTCAATCATCCATCCCTAAAGCTATCACTTTTTATTCATATTTTAGACGCAACTCAAAAACAATAATAAAATCAAAGTAGCTATAAAAAAATCGTTATGGTTAGTGCTACAGAAGTTGTCGGATTGACCATATTTGAACTTTTGGCCAATAAGGCTACTGAGATAAAATGTATGACCTCTAGCCAATCAATAGATAAAAAAATAAAAGTAAAAGGCATAGAAAACATCATTAAAAAATTTTCCATAGAAAATTGCTCAGACTACGATATAATTTTCTTATGCGTATCTAGTTTTTTTTCAAAAATCTATACGGGAAAATTATCAAAAAAATCATATGTGATAGACAATTCATCCGCCTTTCGATACGATGAAAAAGTCCCTCTTTTAGTCCCTCCAGTAAACGGTTTTATCTAGAAGTGAGAGCCAGTGATTTCCAATCCCAACTGTTCTTCAGCCATAACACTTATGCTCCTAGGTCCGTTACATGAAAAATATGAATTGGGAAAGCATCATTCTATCCACTTACCAAGGTGACAACGGTCCAGGGAGATCAGCTATATTGGAACTGATGGAAGCAATGAAATAATTTAGTAATTATGGTATAAATAATCATAACAAACACTTCTCCTTCAATCTCTCATTAAAAGTCATACCACAAGTAGATACTTTTGATACAAACCTCTATACCAAAGAAAAATAAAAGTTTTTTTTGGAAATAAGAAAATTTTTAGACCTTTTTCATCTAAAGATCAGTTCCAAAGCCATCAAAGTTCCTATAATTCGTTCCATGGAGAAAGTCTGACACTACGATTCAAAAAAGAAGTGGGAAATCTTGAAAAAGTCCGCAACCGACTAAAAAATACAACAGCAGTAAAGGTAGTAGAGAACCCTTCCAAACAACGCTATTCCATGTCAATCACCTCTACTTATAAATGTTAAGTTGAGGTGGTTCGTATCAGATACAATTTTATCTACGATCAATACAGAATAGATCTCTTCATCGTTGTAGATCAATTATTTATTGGACTACTCTCAACACTTATGAAATAATAAACATCGTTGAATAATAAAAAAACATCACTTCATAAGCCATTGATCAAGGAGTGATGACTAAATGTAGGCCTTAAACAACCATCTGCCTCCCTTTTTCCCAAGTCCTTTATACCAAACCGTATTTGAAATACAAAAGCTCGTTAGCCAAAGACATCTACTATTTTAGCAAAAAAACCTACTTTCGGTTCGAAAACCCCACTCGATGATCCTTAAAAAAAATACAAACTCTCTCTACGGAGTCAACCCATTAATAGAAGCCATTCGATCCGGTAAGACCATTGACAAACTCTTCGTACAAAAAGGACTCCGAGGGCCTAATTATCAAAAAATCATAGAACTGGTCAAAAAACACAACATTTCGATACACTGGGTACCTGCAAAAAAACTCAACCGTCTAACACGAAAAAACCATCAAGGAGTATTTGCTTTTCTCTCTCCGATAGATTTCTACCGGATCGGAGACTTACTCCCATCTCTCTACGAACAAGGAAAAAGTCCACTCCTACTCATCTTAGACCGCATCACCGATGTAGGCAACTTCGGTGCTATAGTACGTACAGCAGCATCTACAGGCGTAGATGCGGTGATCATCCCGATGAGACATGCAGCATCCATCAGTGCCGATGCGGTAAAAGCTTCTGCTGGAGCTTTGTTTAAAATACCGATTTGTAAAGAAAATGACTTAAAGAAATCTATTGAATTTTTAAAGATTTCTGGTATTCGCATTTTAGCCGCAACGGAAAAAGCCGAACACTTCACATATACAGAAGACTTCACCATACCCAGTGCCATCATTTTAGGTAGTGAACAAGCCGGTCTCTCTGTCGACTGTTTGCGCTTATCTGACCAAAAACTCAAGCTACCCATGTACGGAAACATCAGCTCGCTAAACGTCTCGGTAGCCTGCGGAATGATCCTCTATGAAGCGCTCAGACAACGATTAGGAAAACCAACCAAATAAGCATAATCCTTCCCTACTCACAAGTCACTACTTCAATCGAATCGTGAATAAGTTTTCATTACGGAGTCACTAAATCATCTCCTACTATCATCATTTTAAATTAAACTTCTCTAAAGATCATTATTAAAATCACTATTAATAAAAAATAAACTATATATTAAAATATAATAATATAACCTATCTGATTGTTTAATTATAAAATTAATATCAATAAATATATTTTATATTAAAAATAAAACACATAATTATTAAAATAATATTATTTATACAAATAATTTTACATTTAAGTAACCATGAACAAAATAGAAGCTCAAGGCGCATTGAATATAGTAGGGGGCATCTCTTGATAGTAATCCATAAAAATAACTAGTAATCAGAATAGTAGATAGTATTTGAAAAGTAAAGGCCTTTCAAGAAACCCCTGCTGTAAAAGGTACTATTGTCTTTGATGAAAATCAAGACTATCTGCATTACGCAAGGCCAGTAATTAGACCCCTTGCCTTCGCATCAAAAGATTAGAAGAACAATGAATAAACCATATTTGTCTTGGAATCTCTTTAAAACGATAAACGCTACAAACAAAACGATAACAACACAGCAAAAAAAATGGTTACCATGAAAAAGAAATCTGTCCTCTATCTCACATTACCGATCGGGTGGAATATCTAGATAGAGCCAAGTAGGGATAAGTAGATGCCAAATTAGAGGGGTACTAGAGATAAGTGCACCGATCAATAGGTATAGTTCTATCCGTCGTAGAGCATGCCCAAAAGGTGACTACTTCTCAATGCAGATCCGCCATTAAAGGGCACCTTATTCTTCAACGAAATCACTGAAAGTATTTGTTATATCACAAGTAAAAATGGGACATTATGTCTCCTAGAGGGTATCAAACAATTGGCTATAGGTGGAAATTATAGTTATATTTTAGAGGAAAATGGAACGCTCTACTCTTGGGGAGATGACACTCATGATAAAATAGGAAGAATTGTAAACAATGATAATCCAAATAATACACCCAAAAAATGGAATTCACAACAGAAGTGAAAATCTCTTCCATCGCTACAGGCCCTGACTTTACTCTTGCCTTGAGCACAAACGGAACGATCTATTCCTGGAAAAATAAATCCGAAGACAATTAGGGAGAACCAAAGATCAAAATAATCCAGCTGACAAACCTGGAAAGACAAGTACTCCATCAGGAGAGAAATCTTTCACTATTACCACAGACTCTGACGTTAGTATTATCTGGTCTGAAGATGGGGTTATTGATATTTTTAAATAATCATATTATATAATAATATTATTAAACAAAACACTATGAATAGTAAAGATATAACGGGGTGAACCCACCCCCATTGCAACAGATACTAATTTTATTTATTTTCTAAAAAATGAAAATATCTTATATTACTTATCGATTTCAGATCAGGATAAAAAAAACAGCACTATATCATATATTTCCACCAAAAATAGAGATCTCTAGCGTTATTATAGATAAAATATTTACCATCAACTTAGACAAAAACAGCATGTTCTATTCTTAGGGCGACAATAACAAAGGTCAATTGGGGAAACTACAAATCAAATATCTGAAGGAAAACCTGGGGAAATAGACCTATGAGGGATCTCAGAAGAGGAGAACTCTCCTCACACTCTAGATAATGCACCACAAGATACCCAGGAAATACCTGGATGCTCTTCAAAAAACAATGAAAAAAACAGTCTTTTAAGAGATAGCTACCGCCTTCAAAAAGCACTTTGAAATTGCTTCAAAAAACGGAAGTCATTTTCAAAGTAGAGTCGGATATCATCGATCTGATAGAGCAAAAGCGCAATACGCTCAATACCCATCCCAAAGGCAAATCCGGAAAAAGCCTCAGGATCTATACCAACATTTTGCAAGACTTGAGGGTCTACCATGCCACAACCCATGATCTCAAGCCAACCAGTACCTTTGGTGATGCGATGATCAGTATCATTCCCCAACCCCCAATAGACATCTACCTCTGCACTAGGCTCAGTGAATGGAAAATAAGAAGGCCGTAAACGGATTTGCGACTTACCAAAGAGTGATGTAGTGAAATACTGAATGGTCTGCTTAAGACCAGAAAAAGAAACTTCTTTATCTATATACAATCCTTCGATCTGATGAAACATACAATGCGAGCGTGCCGAAATCGCCTCATTGCGATACACCCTCCCTGGCGAGAGGATACGCATAGGTGGCCGATATGATTCCATATAACGTATCTGCATCGATGAGGCATGTGTACGAAGCAAGATATCCGGATCTTTTTCGATAAAAAAAGTGTCTTGCATATCTCGTGCTGGGTGATGAGTAGGAAGATTCAAAGCAGTGAAATTGTGCCAATCGTCTTCAATCTCTGGACCCTCAACCCTAGTGAAACCGATACGATTAAAAATCTCCACGATACGATTTCTCACGATGGAAATCGGATGACGGGATCCTATCTCGGATAAGCTACCAGGCCTAGTGAGATCTTGATGAGATGAGGTATACATATCTTCCTTTGATAAGCGACTTTTAGCATGATCGATCTTGTCGCGAATGTCACTCTTCAAGGTGTTGATGGTCTGTCCAATGCTTTTTTTCTCCTCAGCCGACACACTTTTAAAATCTTCAAACAAAGCAACTAAGAGCCCTTTCTTTCCCAAATATTTAATCCTGAAAGCCTCAATCTCTCGATAACTTTTCGCTTGAAAATCCTCAATATCCTTACGCAATTGATTGAGATTTTCGATCATATATATAAAATTTGTTCCTCTTGCTCTAAACGCCGGAAGGTATCATCGAGGATATGCTCCTCATCAAAATAACGGATGATCGCCTTCTTGATCAAAATAGATTGTTCGCCAGGTTTCAATGCAGGTAAGAACTCTCTCAACTCATAGTGGGGCCAACCCTCTGTATCCCTACCCTTGAAGACATAATAGTCAAATGGCTCCAAAAGACGACATATAGCAATGTGCATGATGTTTATTTTATCATCCTTCTTGAATTTTTTAGGACCTTTACCCAATTCTTGCACACCAATGAGAAACAGTATACCATTCAAAGAAATTTTTTCTTGCGGAGAGAACTCCACTGTCAAATGCGCAATCACAGCATCCCATTTACGAGCCTCTAGAGATTTCCCCACCATGGGACAAAAATAGGGATTGTTTGATTGGTATCGAAAACAACTTAAAATAAAATGAACTGGATCGACGCACTGATCGCCATGCCATTGTTGATGGGACTATCTCGAGGTTATCGCATGGGATTGCTCCAACAATTGGCTTCTATCGTTACTTGGATTTTTGGGCTTTATGGTAGCATATGGTTTTCTGCATTGGTCTCGACACAGCTCGGCCAATGGCAGCTGATTAATGAAAAATATCTGACCACTGCCTCCTTTACCATCTCATTCTTTATGATCGTAGCAGCAATATACCTACTGAGAAAATTGATAGAATGGGGCTTAATGCTCACATGGATGTACCAATTTAATAGAATTCTGGGTGCAATCTTCGGCCTCCTGAAATCTTTACTTTTTATATCGGTAAGCATATTTTTATTCCATGAGATCAACAAAAGATTCAGTGTGATATCACACCAAATTTTGACAGGCTCTGTTCTTTTTGAAAAAGTCAGCACTCTAAACACCTCTTTGTACAGTAATTTGTGCTCCAAAGTCATGCTATGGTTTCAATAAGCCAAAAGACTTATATCGTTCTGATAATGGATTTCAAAGATAAAATATTCTTAATCGAATGGGGATGAGGGATTTTGTACCGTATCCTTAAAAATATTTCATTAACAAGTCCTTCAGAATCAACCCTATCAAAAATACATCTAACTACTCCAATAAGATCCAAGTGATCTGAATCAAATCAAAGAGATCCCCTTTCTAGCGATCTCTTTTTTTTTTTCAAAACACATACTGTATGCCTCGGTATCGAAACTCAGCCAGAGATCATCTTCACGAATAGTGGTACCACAGACACTCAAATCCAACACCATGTAGCCAAATTGAACATTTATATAGAAAGCTTTCGTAGAGGATTTCAACATTTTTACGGACCAATCAAAGACTGGAGGATCCTAGTTACTACCGACCTATCTCGAGCGAGAAGAGTCTTTTTTGATCTACATGACCACTGATCTCATTAAACAAAAGGTCCAAAATAGCAGTAGATTTTTCCTCTACAATCATCAAGCCCTTGCCAAAACTTTGAGACGATGAGAGACCAAAGGAAAAAGCCATCATTACTAGGAATCAGTTTTCCCTGCTCGATTTCGCAGAAAAATATCCCCTCCCTCTAAAGCATCACCATCTTGATGGAAACCGGTGGGATGAAAGGCCTTCGGATTGAAAAAAATCATTCCGAATGCAAAATGAGCAAGCTGTTCTCATAAGCATATTCAGAAAGTGGACGACCTCTTTGAAACCCCACTCTGGATGCAGGTTTACATTCGTAAATCAGAAGATCCCTTCACACTCCTAAAGAAGGGTTATTCCCGTGCATCAATATCATCGACCTAGCCAATTACCGTTCCTATGCTTCCATCGCTATAGAAGTCCTAAAAAAAAAGACCAAACACTAGTCAATTTTAAGTATTAGGACAGTTTGATTTCTCAAATCTACGAGGATGCAACCTGATGGCGATCTGCTCCTTTAATCTTTTGGATAGGTGTTTGCAAGGAATGAATGACAGACTCAGCGGCAGGAAAATGCGAGAGAACCTCAGTATACAAAGATAAGATTTTCTCCGAATTCTCTACGATATCCTTAGATTTCAGAAGCAGATCGAGCATCAACACACTGTTTTTCCTGCCATATTTCTTATGGACGATGCCCATCACCTGATAATTCAATTGCTCGTCAATCTCCTTCAAAATTTCATTTTTTACAGCCAGAGTATTAGATATCATATGAAAATTTTTATCCCTCATGATCTCTTTAGCAATTCGCAAGTGTTTGAGCATAAGACCTTTGAGTCGGTCGAGATTTTTTAGCTGTTTTGATTTGAGCGGCTTATGACTATTGATAAGGTGATCTAGACTCCGAGCAGTAATGATATCTGCCCCATTGACAATCTCCTGAATCTTGTCATAGATCTTGATATAAGTTCTCCCAGCAGTAGGCTCATTGGCCTTGGTCTTTCGGATCACCTTGATCAGAGCATTGTGAGTAGCATTGAAGTTTTCTTGCAAGTCCATATAATGTTGCCTATTGCTTTGAAGCAATTTAACATTTTCCTGGATAAATCCTTCTATACCATATTGATAAATATTTACCATCGCCTCAAACATAAAACCCAATGAGTCAGAAGTCTTGTTCAAAGTCTTACCTAATGTTAACTCATCGACCCCTAGAACCGTATGCATCTCCTGGATTTTTTTACGCTCGACCTTTTGATGTTTTTGATAATTTTTATAAACAACGAAAATTACCAGACCAAGCAACCCGACAAGTGCCCACCCCTCCAGAAAATACAAAGACACAGAAAATAGAGCGGTCATCGTAAAGGCAATGAGCCCCGTCAAAAACCATCCGCTCACCACTTGTAATACACCAGCCACCCGATACACTGCAGTCTCTCGATCCCATGCTCGATCTGACAGTGAAGTACCCATAGCCACCATGAAGGTGACAAAAGTAGTCGAGAGTGGCAACTTTTGAGCCGTAGCAATAGAGATCAATATACTTGATATCGTTAGATTGGACGAGGCACGTACCAAATCAAAAGCCAAAGTTTCATCTTGATTATTTTGCTTAAAATTTCTTTCCACCCGTACCAAAAATCGCTTTGGAAAGAGACTAAAAAAACGTCTACCGACTCGGCGAAAACTCCTCACAATACCTCGAGCCAAATAATTAGAAGAAAATTTTTCAGCCCCCTCATCCTGTCTACCCAAATTAATCTCAGTATCCGAAACCGTACGCACTTTCCTAGAGAACCAAAGCGTCAAAATCATTATCATCCCAGCAAAAAATAAAACCAAAGGAGAAGTCTGTAAATTACCAGATAAACCATCCATAGTGAAAGTATGTGAATCTGGTCTACCTGCATCCATCCAGATTTGATAAGATTGAAAACCAGCAATAGGCACACCGATGAAATTCACCAAATCATTCCCTGCAAAAGCCATCGCCAAAGAAAAAGTACCGTAAAGCACGACAAGTCTGAGTACATCATACCCCTTAGAAACCAGTATCCAAGCCACAAAAGTCCAAATCAAAAACAATAGAAACAAAAAGAGGTAAAAATTTTGATCTATCCAATACAAGAAATTCTTCATAATCCATGAAAAACCAGTGATCTGTTCGAAAGTGAGTCCCTTCAACGTGCTATGAAAACCCTTTACAATCAAAAAATAAGTCATGCTACTCAACGAGATCCCAGCCCATACCGTACCTACGTGTCTCAATCGTTTCACATAATCGAAGCTGAAAACCCATCGGATGAAATAATGGATCCAAGCACCAGAGACAAACGAGATGAGGATCGATAAAAAAATACCCGAGATAATCGTCAACGTACGCCCTGCCTTGATGTACCGTCCCAAATAATGAAACGGCTCTTGACTCAATGGAGAGGCAATCTTGACCAGTGCAATACTAAAGGCCGCTCCCAATAAACAAAATACCACCGAGACTGTCGTCGAAGTAGGTAAGCCCAATGTATTAAAAACATCCAATAGAATGATATCGGCGATCATCACCGCTAAGAAGATGAAAAAAAGATCCGAGAAATAAAAAAGAGATGGATCAAAAATACCCTTTCTCGCCACTTCCATCATCCCACTCGACAAAAGTGAACCGAATAAGATCCCAACACTAGCAAAGATCATAATCGCAGTACGAGAAGCTACCCTCGATCCGATGGCCGAATTTAAAAAATTCACCGCATCATTACTCACTCCTACAACAAGATCAGAAACGGCGAAGAGAAAAAGAAAACCCACCGCGACCCCATAAAAAATTTCCACCACAGCGCTTAACGATTATCAAAAACAAAAATAGAACATTCATATGAACTCAATGTTAATCTTTCTGACAAACCCCTTCTGCAAATGAACAAAAAACAATTCTATAGAGAAAAGCTAAAAATAAAAAAAGTTGTACATCAATAAGCTAAATCATCAAGCTATAATCATGAAAGAATCTACCACTTCTTACGAATCCCTATATAAAGAGAGTGTCAAAGATTCCGAATGATTTTGGTCTGCTTAATCCCAACATACCTCATGGCCCCTGAGAATTAAAGCGCATTGGCCCAAAACGGAGCATAGACTTTACCGTTGGTATCCCAATGGTAAATTCAATATCTAGTACCTAGACCTAGACACAAGCACATCAAAGACCGGCTATGACGAACAGACAGCTCTCATTTACGATGCTCCCGTCAAACAAACCATCGAAAAATATACCTTCAACCAAGTCAAAAACCAAATAAAAAAACTCACTGGAGGACTTAAAATCCTAGACGTGAAAAAGGAGATCACGTCATCATCTACATACCGATGATTCCCCAAGCCGTTTCCAATATGCTCGCCTGTGCTCGTATCGGGGCCATCCAACCAAAATACTATTCGATGGATTCGCTCTGTATAAATTAGCCACCCCAATCGAAGACATTCAGGACAAAATCATCATCAAAGCCAGTACTGGCATACAATATGTAGAACTCACCGCCTACAAACCCATAGTCGATGAAACCATCGCCAAAGCCATCCACAAACCTGAAAAAGTCATTCTTTACAACCGAAAGATCGGCACATTCAAAACTCAAAAAACACACGACGTAGATTATGACCCCTGCTTTCGATGGCCCAACTTACCAAATGCGTAGAAGTCGAGGCCAGACATCCACTGTATCCATTGTACACCTCCGGAATCACAGGAAATCCAAAAGGCATACTTCGAAACCATGGAAGCTATGCTGTAGCACTCTCCTTCTCCATGGAATACATCTACGATATGCAGCCTGAAGGGACCTTTTAGGTCGCCTCAAACATCAGATAGATCCTTGGATATTTCTATGGTGTCTATGAGCCGTTGATTCACAGTTGCAGTACGATACTATTCGAGTGGAAACCCATCAAAACACCTAATGTTAAGTATTTTTAGCGAGTGATCAGCCAACACTGCGTCAAGACTGTATTTACTATTCCAACAACCATCCAAGCGATCAAAAATGAAGATCCTGAAGATCTATTGTTAAAAAACACGATCTCTCCTCAATGAAATACTAAATCCTCGGCGGAGAACGCTGCGATGCACCCACGATGCAATGGATTGATAAGATGCTGCTCAACGTACCTGTATGGATCAATGGTGGAAAACCGAAACCAAATGTGGGTAATGCTCGGTCATATGGTCTGCCTGGCATCAGATCCAGTTAAAATCGGTTCGAATGAAAAACCCGTCAGTGACTATCACATGCAAATGCTCAAAAAAGCTGGCAACCCAGCACATCTTAATGAAGAAGGTTACATTGTCTCCAAACTTCCCCTACCCACCGGTACCATCTCAAGCTATGGGGAGCTACCAAAGATTTCAAGAAGACCTATTTTGAAAAATTCCCATTCTACTACCTTACTGGGTGATACAGGCTACTTTGACCAGAACAGCTATAAGCTATATCAACGAACGGATCAACGACGTGATCAACGTCTCAGAACACAGGCTCCTCAACCTCTACGGTTAGAGGAGGTAGTCATCGCCCATCCAACAGTCAGCGAATGCGGATGTGGTAGGCATCAAGGACGAGATCAAAAGACAGGTACCCTTAGCTATCGTAGCTATAAAAATCGGACAAGAAGACTATTGAAAGTTTCAAGTTCAGATCGAAATCGTACAAGAAGTCCACAAATAAACAGGACTCATCGTCGCGATGAAGCAGATCGCTATCGTCAGACACATGCCCAGGGATACGCTCAAATAAAGTCTTGTGTGGACTCATACAAAAGATCTTAAAAGGAGAGGATTATATCCTACCGGACACGATAAAAAACCTCAAGTGATCGACAAATTGATCGAGGTATTCAAAACTCAACAACTGGGCATTTTCACCCGTGAAAACTCGGTCATTATCCATTCGATCAATATACTACTAGTCAAAAACTATTATCACATCAATTCACTCTTCAAATACATCAACATCTATCGCATCTCTAGAAGCAATACCGAAGGATTCTTGGATCAGATTGCTCAAAATTTCTTCTGAAGAAAACTCTGGAGTAAAGTGGTCGAATGAGATTTTAAAAAGACCATTATCACTTGGTTCAAATAAACTAAACTCAACATCACCGAAAACATCTTCGAGAAGCAATGAGACAAATACAAAAACAAAACGTCTATCATCTTGGAAATAAATGATTTGAAAGAACGGAGATTAAATACACCTATACTAAACTCTTCTCAAAGATTCTTCCAATTTACCAAAATACTCAAGCAAAGCAGCCTCAGTAAAAACGACCGGGTAGCCACTTACATGCCAATGATACCCAAACTAACCATTTTCATCTTGACCTACACACACATTGAGTCGATCCATTCAGTAGTCTTTGGAGAATTTTCTGCAGCAGCTTTAGTAGGTAGAGTACAAGATGCTGAATCCAAGATCTTATTAACGGCCGATAGAGTATTCCGCTGATCGAAAACCGTTCCACTAAAACAAATTACTGACTAAGCCTTGGCTGAATGTTCAGCATAAAAAAAGGTCATCATATTACAACGTATGGAGAAACCCGTCGAGATGAAATCCAAGTGTGACTATTCGTTGCATGAACAACTCAAAGATGTCTCTGACATCTGTCCAGTTGAAGAGATAGATACCAAAGAGTCAATCTTTATACTCTATAAATCACACTCTACAGGTAAACCTAATGAACTGTATATATCACATCCGGCTATATGATTTACACTCAACTTGTATTGAAAAATACTTTCCAATATCAGAAGAGAAATATCTACTTCTGCACCACCGATATCGGCTAGATCACTGGGCATTCCTTCCTAGTATACGGAGCGTTACTTAACAGTGCTACTTTTGTTATGTTCGAAGGAATCCTTACCTATCCAGATGCAGGTCAATTTTGGCACATCGTCCAAAAATACCGAATCAACCAGTTTTAGCCGTTCTGAGAACCATTCGCGCATTGATGACCTTCGGAATAAAACCCTTGGCAGGGAAAGACCACTCTTCACTCAAAGTATTGGGTACTGTAGGAGATCCGATCAACAGCCAAGCCTGATATTAGTATCTCCTCCACATCGGAGGAGTACGTTTTCCCATCTTCGATACCTGGTGGAAGAGCGAGACTGGTGGATTCATGTTAAACTCTTTGATACGCATCACCCCAATTAATCCGAGTTATGCCACCCTACGCCATACCAGACATACAATCTATAATAGTAAACATTAAAGGTAAAGAATTCCAAGGAAAGTGCAAGTGAGTAAAAGGAAATCTTTGTATACGTTTCTCCTGACCGAGTATGACTCGGACTATTTAGGAAAATCACCAACGATTCAAAAAGACATACTTCACCCATTTAAAAGGCTATTATTTTTCAGGAAACAACGTCAAACGAGACCAAGAAGGCTACTACCGCATCCTCGACCGTGTAGACGATGTGATCAACATCTCTGGACACCGCTTGAGCACAGACAAGATCGAGAATGCAATCAAACAGTATCCTCACATGAAGTGAGTCAGAAGTGGTAGCTTCCCACACGATATCAAAAGTTAAGGTATTTTTGCCTATGTGATTGGCCATGGAAAAGACTTTGGGCCGAGAAGAAATCAAACGAAATGTATCAGAAAGGATATTACACATCATTGGCTTGATCGCCCGACCTCGATCACAGATAATCATCGTCAACGACCTGCCCAAGACACACTCAAGTAAGATCATGCGGCGCATTCTCAGGGAGATCAATCAATGGGATTATGCCAATTTTAGAAATACCAACACCTTGCTCAATCCAGATGCTGTCGAGCAGATCATCGAGATAGTATAATCCGATAAAACCCACTCATAAAGCAAGGAAATTATAAAAAAAACATGTGAGCTTGCTGACATTTATCACAGCCCGTATAGTGATCGTTAAGTTTTCGATCGTATTTTTTCAGCAAAAAAAAATCTTCATCTCTCTATTTTTTATCCTCTGCAAGGTGTTTCTATATAATCTAAACACATCATTAAAACTCCGATCAAGATTTATTTCTAAAACCTCAACTTGGATACCAAACTCTTTCTCTATAGCTTTTATAAGATCCTCCATATCTTATTTGATAAGAGCCATCAGATAAAAGAGTATATCTTGTATCACATTGGACAGTTCATTTATTATACTTATCAAGGTCTCTCTCGGGGATTTCTTTCAATCTTGATGCGATGTCGGACATATGAATTTTCTTTTGATTAAAAATGGTAAAGATGATAAATGATATCCACAATACGTTACAGAAAAAAAAAATACAAAAAACTGCCAATAAAAAAGAGGACCTATAGCATAATAAGATGATTTATTACTTTACAATAGAAAGCTGTTTAAAATAAGGTTGATTCATGGTTCAAAAATTCTCACGGATATAAATGAAGATCCGATCAACTTCTTTACGAACATCAGAAAAAGGAGTAGCGTAATTATTGTTCATGAAGAAGAAGATCAAGTTCTTCCCCTTTTTCGTCGACAAATAGTCACTCTGATTGTAATTATTTCTAACCATACCAGTTTTTACCCAAACAAAATTCTTACCCTCATCGGTAGAATAAAGTTTTTTGATCGTGCCACAAATACCACCAATCGGAAAGAGACCATATAAACGTTCCTGATCTTTTACCTCTTCTTTGATCCGACCAATTAGAGCCACCAAACGTCCTAGACGTAAAAAGATTGTAGCGCAAGATGCCAGAATCGTCAAACCACAACGCTGGATCAGGTAAGTCTTACAAAAACTCCTACTTTGCGTATAATATGATGTCTTCAGTACTTAAAGTATCAAAACGAATCGAAGCACAGATGAGAAGCAATTGCTCAACCAAGAAATTGTTACTCTCTTGAAGTATCTCTTTATAAAGAGAATGAGCCTTAACACTGTAAATGGTATTCGCATCTGAGGACAATGATATGAAGGTTACAGAGAGCGTTTTACCTAATTGTTCCCCTAACAAGCAGCCGTCAACTCAGAACCTATACACCAAGGGATCTGTTGTTTAAAATCAGGTGGGGGCAAAGTACATGGATAGGTAAACTCATTGGTAATGATCTTACGGTCGACCCTAAACCTCGAAGGGGTATAAGTTTCATCTTTTTGAAGATTTTTTTTGAAATCAACTGGAGTAGTTTGGAGCTCTCCAGCACTATCAGAAAAGATGTTGACTACATTTCCAAAAAGAGGTGAATCTGATTTTTCGGTCTGAAAACTAGTATTGTAATCCTAATACATCCATCCACTACTATAGAATTTTCCGGTATAGTTGCCCGCAGCATAATAAAGCTTTTGTCGTGCAATAAGTTTAAAACATTGCTCCCCTCGAGTACAGGATGCAACAGAGAGGGATCACCTGTTCCCCAAAAAACCAGAGAGTCCTCACGCTTATATAACGAAGCACTGGGAGAGAGTCCCTCAACATTTTCAAACCGGTATAAAAATTAAAAAGATTCATATTAGAAGCTGCTGTGAAATACTTGTCTGCATTGTATTCACAAAGATTTCGCTTCTGATCAACATCATACAAAGCAAAACCTACAGCATGCCCCTTTAGGGTAGGAGAATTCTTAAAAATTGTCACAATTTTCTTATCGCACTCCCCATGAAACCGATCAACAATGGATATTTGCGAACGAAAAACTGAACAGCTACTCAAGGAAAGGATAACCACTGCACCCCATATCATCCAAATCCTAAAATTTTTCATAATAATGATTTCATTTAAACAACCTTATCATCAAAGATATAAAAAAACGAATTTTACAATATGAAATTTCAATTAGAATCCGATTATTGCCCTACAGGGGATCAACCTCAGGCTATCGAAGCCCTTTCAAAGGGTGTATTAGAAGGTAAAAAATACCAGACATTACTGGGCGTAACCGGATCAGGAAAAACCTTCACCATAGCCAATGTGATCCAAAATATACAACGCCCTACACTGGTTTTAGTACACAACAAGACCCTAGCAGCACAACTCTACGCTGAGTTCAAAGAATTTTTCCCTGAGAGTGCAATAGCTTACTACGTGTCTTATTACGATTACTATCAACCCGAGGCCTATATGCCAGTCTCGAATACTTACATCGAAAAAGATGTAGCGATCAATGACAACTTAGAAAAGCTTGGCTTTGCTACAATCTCCGCTCTGCTCTCGGGTCGGCGAGACGTCCTAGTAGTAGCCTCAGTATCTTGCATCTATGGTATGGGTAATCCCAACGAATTTCACAAGAGTATCATCACGATAAAAAAGGGATCCAAGCTCAGCCGTACACGTATACTCCATCAATTGGTAGCAGCCCTGTACACCCGTACTGAAGGAGATTTCAGACGCGGCCACTTTAGAGTCAGAGGCGATACGGTAGATATCTATCCAGTCTATGCAGACCATGCAGTGAAGATTCACTTTTGGGGTGATGAAGTCGAGGACATCGAGACCTTTACCCCATCTACAGGGAATAGGCTCAGCCAACTCGACCAAACACAGATTTACCCAGTCAATCTCTTTGTCACCTCCCCCGATCGTCTGCAGAAGGCCATCACACAGATCCAAGACAATCTGGCCACACAGCTTGAGCATCTCCATAGCCTTGATAAACTCTTGGAAGCCAAACGACTCAAAGAACGTATAGAATTCGATATCGAAATGATGAAAGAACTCGGCTACTGCGCTGGGATAGAAAATTATTCCCGCTACCTAGACGGAAGGGAGCCCGGTATACGACCATTCTGCCTATTGGATTATTTTACAGAGGATTATCTCATGGTCATCGATGAGAGTCACGTGACCATCCCTCAGGTACGCAGCATGTATGGTGGTGATCGATCTCGCAAGCAAAATCTCGTCGAATACGGTTTCCGTCTACCAGCTGCTCTGGACAACCGTCCACTGAAATTCGAAGAGTTTGAGGCACTACAAAACCAAGTGATCTACGTTAGCGCTACACCAGCAGACTACGAACTGGGAAAAAGTGACGGTGCATACGTTGAGCAAGTGGTACGCCCCACTGGCCTACTGGACCCAATCATCGAATTACGTCCGAGTCTCAATCAAGTCGATGATCTTATGGAAGAAATTCGACAACGTGCTGAGAAAGATGAACGCATCCTAGTCACTACACTGACAAAACGTATGGCCGAGGAACTCAATAAGTTTTTTACCAAGATGGGCGTACGCACCCGCTATATTCATTCGGATATCGATACCCTCGAACGCGTCGACATCATGCAAGACTTACGTGTCGGCCGTTGTGATGTACTCATCGGCGTGAATTTGCTCCGGGAAGGCCTCGACTTACCTGAGGTTTCGCTCGTCGCCATCCTAAATGCGGACAAGGAAGGATTTTTACGCTCCTACCGCTCGCTGACACAAACCGTAGGGCGTGCTGCACGGAACCTTCACGGAATGGCCATCATGTATGCCGATAAGACCACTGAGAGTATGAAAAAGACCATTGACGAGACTCATAGACGACGAGAAAAACAACTCCACTACAACACCCAAAACGGCATTACACCCAAGGCGCTTAACAAAAAATTGAGGGAGAACCTACGACCTACCAGCCTACCTAAACCTTATCGAATGACTTCTAAACGCACATTGAAAGCTTCCGAAGCATCCACCAGTTACCAAACACCTAAAGCTATTCAAAAACAGATCGACGGTTTACAAAAGGCTATGGAAAAAGCTGCAAACAATCAAGACTTTATGCAAGCAGCACGTTACCGCGATGCACTCAAGGCACTCAAAGAACGAATCGGGTCACCACCATCCCTCGGATAAATCTTTACCTTTAGGGCAACACAAAATTTGAAACCAGTTTTATCCTGTAGGAAATGAAGGTTCTCATTATAGGCGGTGGTAGGTTCGAGCACCCTATTAGTCGAAAATTGTTGGAAAACGCTACAATCAGTCAGCTCTATTTTGCACCCGACAAAGGTGGTACAGCTCAAATCGGAACAAATATCCCTTTGGGTCATCCCAAGTCCTTATGCACATTTACCAAGACACAAGCGACAGAGCTGACCATCTTAGGCTCAGAAACACTTTTAGCCGAGGGTATCATCGACACCTTTCAGGTAGCTAGATTGAAAATATTCAGCCCACAGCATCAGGTGGCCCAGCTCGAGAGCACTAAAGTCTTAGCCAAAGCTTTCATGAAAAAGTACGGTGTACGCAGAGCCACCTACGAAAGCTTCTCAGACCATACACAAAAACTGAACCATCTCAAACAAGTTGATTATCCAGTAATAATCAAAACCAGCGGATTAGCTGCTGGAAAAAGGGTGATCATCGCCTCGGATCATACTGAAGCTCAAACCACTTTAGAGGCCATGATGGAAAAAAATATCTTCGGTACAGCAGGCTATGAAGTAGTGATCAAAACATTTTTACAAGGTTATGAACCCTCGGTCTTGTCAATATTCAATGGGAAACAGATCATACCCTTCCTCTCGGCAAAAGATCATAAAAAAATTGGCGGGGGCGAGACGGGCCTCAATATCGGTGGGATGGGTGTGATCACACCCATCCCTTATATGAATAAGGAACCATGGGAAGACTTTCAAAAAAATATCCTCCAATTGACCTTACAAGGTCTCTTGGCCGAGAAATGGAATTTTTCCGGAATGATTTTCTTCGGACTGATGCTTACCAAAAAGGGTGTCTATTTCTTGGAATACAACCTCCGGATGGTCGATCCGCAGAGCCAAGCCATTTTACTACTAATGGAAAGTGATTTTTTGGAACTCATCCAAAAAGCCTTACGTGGAGAAGATTTATCCATATCGTGGCGGCAGGCCTATGCCTGTTGTGTGGTCATGGCTTCAGGGGGTTATCATGAAAAGTATAAAAAAGGAAAGACCCTATCCGGTCTAGACCTATTGACATGCCCTTATTACATCTCCGAAGCAGAGAAGAAAGACAACCAATGGATTACTTCAGGCGGACGCGCATTAAACCTCATAAGTAATAGGTCCCTCTGCGCAAGAAGCCCAGCAGTCGGCCTATCGAGAAGTAGAAAAAATCTCCTTCAATCGAGCCTATTTCCGACGAGATATCGGGCTTTCCCCCTCTACTACTCTATGAACCTACCAACCCTACTTCTACTATGAAACAACAGGCCATCCTCATATTGGATTTCGGATCGCAATACAACCAGCTCATCGCACGACGCATACGGGAGATGGGATTTTATGCCGAAGTGATCCCCTATCACAATTCACTAGACGAGATCCTCTCACGTCGACCCAAGGGGATCTTACTCTCCGGTGGCCCCTCCTCAGTACATGAAGATGGAGCCCACTTAATCTCTAAAGAATTCTTTGAGCTCGACATTCCAGTACTCGGCATTTGCTATGGCATGCAACTGATCTCTCATATCTTCGGCGGCCTGGTAACCAAAGGAAAACACGGCGAATATGGCCAGACTGATTTCATTGTCGATGACCCACATGATCGCCTATTGCGCGGGATTCCTGAAAAATCTACCGTCTGGATGAGCCATTTCGATGAAGTAAACAAAGAACCAGAAGGATTCAAAATTGTCGGTCATACGATCCATTGCGCTGCTGCGTTAAGTTGCGAAGACCGAAATATCTACGCTGTACAATTTCATCCAGAAGTATCCCAAACGACTTACGGAACAACCCTCTTACACAACTTCGTTTTCGATATTTGCTGCTGTGAAAAAAATTGGGAATTAGGAGATTTCATCAAAGAAACTACCCAAGAGATCCGGAGAAGCGTAGGAGACAAAAAAGTGATTCTAGGTCTTTCAGGTGGTGTAGACTCTTCGGTAGCTGCTGTACTGATCCACAAAGCCATAGGTAATGCACTGACGTGTATCTTCGTCGATACGGGTTTACTCCGAAAAGATGAAGCTAAAAAAGTGATGGATACTTATGCGGCCCATTATCATATGGACATCCGTCTGGTAAAAGCCAAAGAGCGCTTCCTCTCTCGGCTAAAAGGGGTCTCCGATCCTGAGGAAAAACGGAAGATCATTGGACGAGAATTTATCGCTGTCTTTCAAAAAGAGGCTTCCAAAATCCCAGAAACTACCTTCCTAGCTCAAGGTACCATCTATCCTGACGTGATTGAGTCCACTTCAGTCAAAGGCCCATCGGCCACGATCAAATCCCATCACAACGTAGGTGGCCTACCTGAGCAAATGCATTTGAAACTCTTGGAACCTTTGAGAGAACTTTTTAAGGACGAAACACGAAAGGTGGGCATCAATTTAGGCATCCCCAAAGAAATGGTCTACCGGCATCCTTTCCCTGGTCCGGGTTTAGGAATCCGCATCCTTGGGGAAATCACTGAGAAAAAAGTCGCTATTTTACAAGCTGCTGATGCCATCTTTATCGAAGAGCTCCAAGCCCATCAGTTGTATGATCAGGTGAGCCAAGCCTTTGTGGTTTTACTCCCAGTGAATTCCGTTGGGGTGATGGGCGACGTACGAACCTATGAATACACAGCTGTACTGCGTTCAGTAAATACCACTGATTTTATGACGGCCACTTGGTCTCATCTTCCTTACGACTTCCTTGGAAAAGTCTCTAACAGGATCATCAATGAAGTCAAGGGCATCAATCGTGTGACCTACGACATCAGTTCGAAGCCACCAGCCACGATCGAATGGGAATAAAACTCTTACTAAAATCTTTGTAACAGAAAGAAAAAGGGGCAAGCGACCTGTATTACACCGCTACGACCGTTTACCTTTGCTGCGTTCCCGCCCTGGAGGGTTCAGCGGGAGCTGGTTATGCAGGACTTGCCCAAAGCAAATATAAAAATTTTTCCTATCTATCTGCTTAGCTTTACTCACTAAACTGCTTCAATCGACGCACTGCTGTTAAATGGTCGAGCTTTCTTTCTAAGCGACTCCGTATGAATGAAATTTATAACCATCCTACTTTCAATACTTTAGAAATTAACTTTATCGTTTTAAAGGGATATTTCCAAAAGATTGACATTAAATCCCTGTTAGACTTTTGCGAGGACCCACCATCTAATTAGCGTATACCGCCTCTCTATATTGCCCAGACTATAGGAATAATAGTGGAGGTCGACAACGAATATCCCCTTAAGTATCTTTACGATAACGAGAATAACCCTAGTGCGATGCTTCTAAAAAAGACCTAACATGGGTATGGAGCTTTATAAAAAATGAAAGATGTTAAGGGAGCTAGAGACCTAGGATAGAGAAAAAGAAAAATCCTCTATAACGAAAAAATCCTATCACTTCCATATGAAGTGGGGAAAGGAAAAGAGTAAAGTAAAATTTTTACACAAATATTATACGAATTTTATAAACTCATTTCGTTAATATTTGATAGTCAATAAAAATATAATAACCTTGTGACCTCGGAGGGACTCGAACCCCCAATCTTCTGATCCGTAGTCAGATGCTCTATCCACTTAAGCTACGAGGCCGGATTATATATCGACAAAGATAACAAACGATGACTATTTTTCAAAATGAAATCGAGATTTATTCCTATCGATTATACATTTATATCGGTTAATTAAGTCAAAAGTTCATACCTATTAAAAGCTTCTTCGTTGGAGAGGTTTACAAGATCTTGCTCGTATAATCAGAATTGCAAACCATTAAATTTGAATAGAATAAATGAGCAACATCCTCTGAATTAAAAAGAAGTACGTTAATGAGGATAAACATTAAACAACAAAAAATTAATATCCAAATATAGCGTGTGAATATAAATTTCACATCATTAGATGATTTTACTTGTTAAAAAAATAGCTTTCCATCAACTAGCCTTTATAAAAGTTTCATCTCCCGAATAATATTTTGAATTTTAGCATCCAAAGTATTTTTTACCGAAGAATAATCCTCCGTCCGGTTTAGGGGTGCCTTTGTACTGAAATAGAACTTGATCTTCGGTTCGGTACCTGAAGGACGCATGGCGATCTTTGTGCAGTCTTCTGTGCGATAGATCAACATATTTGATTGGGGTAGGGTGATAGGGTACTCTGTACCAGTGAGTAAGTCCTTTTTGATGCTAGATTGATAATCTTCGATAGAGATCATTCTCGTTCCACCGATTTTCTTAGGTGGATGTTCTCGCCATTGCTTGATCATTTGCGCAATCTCAGAAGCGCCATCAACTCCTTTACGGATGAGAGAAACCAGCTGCTCTTGATAGCATCCTATTTTCGTATAGATTTGTAATAGTTTTTCATGGAGAGTACTGCCACGGGCCTTGGCTACAGCTGCTATTTCGGAAATCAGCAACATAGGGGCAACCGAATCTTTGTCCCGTACAAAATCGCCTACCATAAATCCGAAACTTTCTTCACCTCCTCCGATGAACTTTTCTTTCCCTTCAGCCTCGCGGATCAATTGTGCAATCCATTTGAAACCAGTCAAGCTGATCTTACAAGTCACGCCGAATACCTTTGCCAAGTCTAAGAAGATGTCGGAGCTCACTACGGTAGAAGCGATGAACGTTTTTTCTCTCAAATGGCCTTGTTCTTTCCAACGTTCCAAAAGATAGTAGACGAGTAGTGTATTGGTCTGATTACCATTTAGTAAAGTCATTTTTCCCGCTTCGTCACGTGTAGCCACTCCCAAGCGGTCTGCGTCTGGGTCTGCACCCAGAACGATATCGGCTTGTCGTGCTTCGGCCAAGGTCAATGCCATGGAAAAAGCTTTTGGATCCTCTGGATTAGGAGAGGCTACAGTAGAAAATTTTCCGTCAGGAACAGCCTGATCCTCCACAAGAAATACTTTTTCAAAACCTGCCTGGCGAAAAGCTTCAGGTATGATAGCAACTGAAGTACCATGTAGTGAGGTGAAGACGATTCTCAATTCCTTTTTTCCTTCGGAGGTGAAAGAAGCATGTTTGACACAAGCCTTTATGAAAGCCTTGTCCATCTCTGATCCAATAGAATGGATCAGTGAGGGCTCCGACTCAAAGGAAAGGTCTTCTACACGGATCTTTTGAATCTCATACATGATGTCTTGATCATCTGATGCTACGACTTGTGATCCGTCTTGTCCATAAACTTTATAGCCATTGTACTCGGGTGGGTTATGAGAAGCCGTCAATACGATACCAGCTTGACAATCTAATCGACGTACTGCATAAGAGAGTTCAGGAGTAGGTCGAAACGTCTCAAATAAGTACACTTTAATTTGCTCTGTCGAAAGTATGGAAGCTGCTGTTTGGGCAAAGAGACTGCTATTCTGTCGCACATCGTAAGCAATGGCCACACTCAAGGTTTTTTGGGGAAATTGTTTTTTCAAATGTCTGGCTAATCCCAGAGTAGCGGTACCTACGGTATATCGATTTATACGGTTGGTACCTACCCCCATGACGCCCCTCATACCCCCAGTACCGAATTCGATGTCTTTGTAGAAAGCATCGACGAGTTGATCTGACTGAGTCTCGATCAGATTTTTTACTTCTTGTCGTGTAGCCGCATCGTAGGATTCTGAGAGCCACTTATAAGCCCTTTGCATTGCATCGTTCATTAGGAGAGTTGTTGTTTTGTGACTTCCACTCTATCATTGGTTTTATAATCCTTTTTGGTATCTCCTATATACTTGAAAACTAGATTACTATTTGGATATACCTTTGAGTTTTTTGTCTACATTAAGGATTACACTTGCGTTGTCTTGAATATCAAAGTCAGCCTCTGTAGCAGCAAATTTACCAACTTTGATCTCTGCATGATATTCTGATCTAATACTAAGCGTCTTGGTAGGTCCCTTTGATTTGGATCTCGGATCATCACGGGCTTTGAATATAGTAATTTTAGAGACCAATCCCCATTGAGCTTAGTAGATCCTTTGATATGAAGATAAATGTTGTACCTGGTAAATGGCTCTTGTATACTCAGTTGTACAGCATCCTCCAAATGGATCTCGTTCAGGTCTTTTGGGGTGATATAGATCTCGTAAGCATCAAAAAGCTTCACTGGATTCCTTCGGATCGAATTTGAGTTTACCTAGACGGACTTTGATTTTGGTATTCTTCAGTAGATTTTTATTCATTCTCAAGACAGTAATGGTGCTATTTCCCTGTGTGAGAAATATATTAAATTTCCCACTAATTTCAATGATCTTGAAATCGCCAAAAGTTATTCTTTCCTCTTTCACTAGGAATTCTCCTTGGAGTTTTTATTCACAGGAGACCACAATGAGGCTCGTGAGGAATATCCAATAAAGATGATAAATGATTTTTATACGGATGGTTTTGTTATTGTTGGAACAAATTTAGTTTTATCTCTTTAAAGAGGATTTTTTTTGATATGGTTCTTGAGTAATTCATTAAACCACTTTTCTGAAAAAAAATCCAATCAATACAGAAAGTACAAAATAGTACAATGTGCAAAACAGAGAACAAATCAAAAAAGTCCAAAAGTTGAAAAGGTTGCTGGTGCGTATCGCAGCGATCCGCTCTTCGTAAGCAAGTAAGCCATATTCTTGGATCATTTCAGCCCTGTGTTGCTCAAACCAATTGCAAATGATGCCCTCCTTCAAAAATTTAGCGTCCTCCCAACCCCAAAGATTGAAAAATAAAAAGATCAATACCAACGACAGTATACCCCCAATCCAAAGCGTCAAAAAGGGAAGACTAAAGGATTGAAGCAACGAAAAATTTGAACGTTTTTTTCTCTCCCGGTAGACGATGTACACAGCAAATACTGCATACAGAGGTGTGATAATAAAAGCATTGACACGGATAGAGGTCATGAAATAATCCCCATCTCGGAAGGGAAAATATACGCAGAGAAAGATAATGATCGTGATACAAATCAACAAGACCCCTCCTTTGATCGGTAATGCTGTATTCATCTGAGGTACTTTAGCTGATAAAGATAGAAAAATCGCGAGGAAAAGTTTTGATACTCATCACTGGTAAATCTTGTAGAACCAGTCCACACCGAACTCTCCAGGGTAGGAACATAGCAAGGGTAAACAAGTAATAGTAGTATGATGTAGTTTACTAGATTTTTTTAACAAAAAATCTTCTATTTATTTGAAAAATCCTATCAAAATAGCCAATCGGAAAAAGCCTAGCAAATCAGTTTTACATTGTACACTTAAAAAGTTTCTCAGCACCTTTATTTTTTTTGTAGCCTGTAGTAAAGTTATGCATGATTATATGAGTTTGATTCCCAATATAATATATCATCTATTAATAAAAAACACATTTTTCATGATTTAAAAAAAATATTAATTAATATATATTAATTTTATTTATTAATAACTTATAAAGAGATGGGAATTATTTTACATTAAATATTATTAATCTATTAATTTTTTTTATTATGAACCAATTAATTATTTCTTATTTTATATTTTAAGGATCAATTATTTATAATCAAATAGGGATCAATATCGAAATATCTCAAGAAGTCTTTCAAATCAATACCCGGACCTCTGAATAATTGATAAACAATACGGAGTCATGCTACCCATCATTGACAAAGCTGAAAATGTAGAAAAACCCAACTTCCAAAGCCTCGTAAAATCCACCATAGTATTCGACGACGATAAAAAAAAGTATCTACGCTATCACAGGGGGCACCAATGGGCAGATTGCTTAGCCCTAATTTCCAATTGTATGTGTACAGAAAATAATAACCTGAAAGCCAAATATTTCTTCAATTGCGTCAATCATGATAAAATAAACATAGTATTCAATAAAGAGAGGACTATAAATCACTAAAACTTCATAAAAATCAATCTAAAGGTGAATGAACCGAGATACTACAAAAAGTAATACGTCAAATGGTGTCTACTTTCTTACACAAGAAGGCTTAAATAAAATAGATATGGAAGATGTACAATTTGAAACTATAGGTATTCCCCAAAAAGCTGGCTCTTTCGAGTATAGGATAGAAACATGCATCTTCACCATCAAATACACGGAAATTACATCAACTCTTCTGCCAAAATCCTATCAACCAGAGTTCAACAAATTCTTCTTATATTGAATGATAAATCGGATAGGGGTAAGTTATAAATTCAATAAAATACTGGGAATCAAACACTAAAAAATGTATTACCTTCAAAAGTAAACCCATACAAGTGGTTTCTAAAGGCAATACTAATTATATCATTAGCGATGACGACAACTTATATGCCTTAATAGAGGATGCACATGGTCAAGAAGGAGGCAATACCACCACAAACAAACCGAAAACTATAAAAATACTATTACTTCAGGGAATAAAAACCCTACAGATAACTGAAGATGATGGATTTACTATAACCAATGATAATAATCTCTATGGTTTGGAAAACAATCAAATAAAATAAAATGGAGATAATAGAAAATCCAAAATAATACCTATAAAATTTCACTCCTCAACGCAACAAAAAACCTGTACATCTAGCTATTGGTTGGTCCAATATCCTAATTACAAGAACTGATGGTAACCCCTACAGTTGGGGGAATAATAAAGGCAAGCAACTAGGAGATGGTACTACTGAAAATAAGATAATTCTCAAAAAAAATACTACTACCTCAAGATATAAAAGCTATACAAGTCGCTGCCGACGTTTCCAGCTCCATATGTTATAGGAACATATGGCAAGCTATACAGGTGGTTGGGGATGAAATAAAAAATCAACTCAGATACGATACTTCTGACTAATACAATGAATACTCAACCCATATGTAGACTAACCCACCTACCTTAGTAGGTACCCTTCGATTGGATAAAAATCAAACAAATAACCGCTGATGACTATAGCATATACGTTATGGGTACCGATGATAAACTTTAAAATTTGGGAGATGATACTCATAAAGAGCTTGAAGATGGTACCTTCCCCCAGTGGGGGAATAATCATTATCTAAAATTTCGAGAAATTCAATTATCTAATGATACAACAACCTACAAATCATCATAGTAAAAAACTTTATTTTTGATTTGAACGATAAAGGCCTCTATGGCTTTTGGGAAAACAAAACAACCGAGCAGGCAATTAGAATCTATCCCTGACAAATATCAAGACAAAGATATAATCCATACACAATAAAAGTAACACTACCCCTCCTATTAAAAATTTACAAACTTTAAGTTTCACATAAAATATGAATCAAAAAAAATAAATCATCCTCAAAAATAGATAATATTTCTTAAAATTTCTTACGAAAGATTAAAAATATTCATGTAATTTAATTGCATACACTCAATAGCCATCAGAATACTACTAGTTTTCAAGAACTACGATATTTTTCGATCAAGTTTTTAAGAATGGCTACTGTCTCAGCATCCGGATCTCCTGAAAAATCACTCTGACGGAAATGCATTTGAAAAGCACGAACGACTACCTTCGTCTGTTCATCAATCTCACCCGTCTCCTCTATCTGATAGCCATATTTCTTCAAATCTTGCTGCAAAGAACGGATATCTATTTTCTGTCCTTGAAGACTATTTTTCAATTGTTGTACCCGTACCTCATTATACCAAGCTCCTACACCTTGCTCTGCCAACTTTTTCCAAGGGAACAAAGGACCAGGATCAACCTTCCGACCTGGAGCGATATCGCTATGACCTACCACAGCTGTCGGATTAATACCATATCGTTTGATGATATCCTTAGCTAACTCAGCTATAATCTGGATTTGATAATCGGTAAATGAAAACCATCGACGCCCACTAGAAAGATCTTCATAACCTAAATTGACGACTTCTATACCAATAGAAGTATCATTCAGATTCGTTCTGTTTTGCCAATAACTCACTCCAGCGTGCCAAGCCCTCAAATCTTCCTTCAGTAAAAGAAAAATTTCATGACGCCCATGCACAGGAGTATCAGGTATCAGATAATGAGAGCTCACCCGTTTTTCCGTCAGAATCTTCAAAGACTTCTCAAAATCTACTGCTGTATAATGCATCACTAAAAAGCGAACCCTCTCATTAAAATACTTTGCTGGATAACTTTTATCAATACTGAAAGAAAAAAGAAGCCTATCCGGAACAGACCGAACTGCTGTTCCACAAGAAGATAAAAAAGCCAAAACAAAAAAAAAACATACACCTCTAAAAATCCATGATAAAGAAAAAAATAATCTTGAAACCATAGCCTACTCTATTTTTAGATTAAAGCAAATATATAAATAATTTACTAATCCAATTCAAATAAGAAAAAAATATTTTATCATCTAAAAAAAGACTATTTATCATGAATGCAGTAAAAATTTATACTATTATATAAAATAATCAAAAAACGATAAATATGTTACAAAATATCATGGAAATTATTGAAAGTATTAAAATATTGAAAGAAAAAATATCTCATCTTGAACTAAATAATGAACGAATAAATCCCTCTAGAAAAAAAAACTATTCAGAACAAATAACTTTATAAATATCCAAGATCATCTACACATCCCTAATATTTATCAAACTGAATTGGTCAAATATCAGATTGTCTATGCCCATACCACAGAAACCATTTTCTTCGAACACTATCAAAAAAGAGACATCCAAAGATGGAAGATCGTTCACTACGATACCATTGACTACCGCTACAAATACACCAACAGATCTACTTTTAAAAACTGACCCGTAACCTGCCTAAAAATACAGAGATCATCATCATAAAAAAAGGATATGTGATAGTCACCTCTTACAACAACATCTTAGTTTTCAATGGGAAAGAATGGTATACCCAACATCAATCACTATTGAAAAGCATACAAAGAACCCACCTTCTGGCTAAAAAAAATAAAAGAAGTGATATAAAATTCCTTAGAATTAAGAAATTATACAAAGATCCAACTGATTAATACCCTATTGGATTTTGATATAAATATATTAAAATACTCTTTACAATGGGACAAAATGTTTATTTTATTCATTTTTTCATTTCAATTTTTTGTATAAATTTGCCAAGGAAATCTAATTGTAACACTTTAACATGATGAAAAATCTAAAAATCATCTCAGCAGCATTTATTTTAGTAGTAGTTCTATCTGCTAAAACATGTTTTGAAAAAGCTGAAAGCACAGAAACTCCTGTAGAACAAACTACAACTACTGAAGCAACTACTAATGAAACCCAATCAGACCAAACTACTACACCTGCCGAAGAGAGTGTAAAAAGTAAAGAAACTACCACTACTCCCAGCGAAGAAAAAGCTAAAGAGATAGAAAAAGTTGAGCAAAATCAATAAGCATTCACTATTTAAAGCATCATTACTAGACAAAAAAGAGAAGATAATACCTTCTCTTTTTTTAAATTTTCATGAAAAATACCTCAGTAAATAAAAATAAATCTCCAAAGGAGATGTAATAAATTCAAAAAAGTTATCCTTTAGTAGTAGTTATTCTAACTTAAATCATAAAAAACTGCCTCCCACCGAGGCAGTCTAAACTCTTATTCTCTGTACCCAAAGAGATTAATATTGCTTTTCCTTGATACGGGCCTTCTTACCTCTTAGCTTACGGAAATAATAAATCCTAGCTTTACGAACTTTCCCTTGCTTATTGACCTCAATTTTTTGAATAGAAGGCTGGCTTAAAACAAAAATACGTTCTACACCAATGTCTCCACTCATCTTACGCACGGTAAAAGTTGTTGTAGCACCTTCCCCCCTACGCTGAATAACCACCCCTCTAAGGGACTGTGTACGGGTTTTATCACCCTCCTTGATTTCATAATACACCGTAATAGTATCCCCAGCATTAAACACCGGAAAATCCTTTTTCTCGATATACTTTTCTTGAACATATTTGAGTAAAATCTCCATAATCACTAAAATGTATTAGTAAGACAAGACGGGCAGTATTTACCCTTACAGGATCCATCGCAAATATAAAAATTTCTCTCATTCTAGAGAAATGATCTGATTTGATCAGAATAGACGCTTATCTCCTTCAGATGAGAAGTGAAATTTTGTGAGGAATTTTTTTACCAAATTTTTCCTGAAAATAAAAGGATATTTACTCATTACGACTTTACAAAGCTCAGGAGCTGCTTCTATAGCTTTGGCTAACTCGATAAGACCTTCTTTTTCCTGTTTAATCAGGAAGTAACAACATGAAATATAATAATTCAACTCTCCAAATTTACCAAACTTATTAAAAGCTTTCTTCAACAATTTGATCACCTGATGATAATCACCTACTTTCATCAAAAGTTTGGAACAATTCATCCAATGATCATACCAATCAGGTTGCAATTGTAATATTTTTTGATATGCGATGATGGCTTCTTCATAATAACCCAATTGGAGGTTGAGATAAACCGAATGTTTCCAATAAATCAAATTGTTCCTGCTCAAATCTATAGCTTTACTCAAATAACAAAGGGCTTTCTGATAATTTCCAAAACGCTCATAGATGAATGCAGATTGAGACCAAGATTTCTCCAACTGAGGGTCTCCATAAATGGCTTGCTGAAAAAACCGTAAAGCTCTTAAAGGTTCTTCCATCTTATTATAGCACAAACCAATCTTAAAATAAGCCAGGGCAGGGGATTTTTCTAAATGAAAGGCTTCTTCATAAACCTTGATCGCTTCATTGTACCTATGCATCTGCTCAAGGCATCTGGCTTTTTGATCATAAGCATTCAAAAAAGTATTATCAATAACAATAGCGTAATCAAATGCTACATGAGCCTCGTGATAATTTTTCAACTTAAGTTGTTTCAATCCCAATTGAAACCAAGCCACCTCAGAATAGGGTTGTATATCAAGGTACTGATTTAAAAAATGAACACATTCTTTATAAAGGTGGATTTCATCAAAACATTGGATACAAGAATAAAAAGCATATTCATCTCTTGGATAGAATTCCAAAGCCTTTTTAAAATGATACAACGCCTTCCTAATCTCTTGAATACGGAGGTACTCATCACCAATACTACTATAGAGATAATTCTCATCTTCAGCATTTTTCAAAGCTTCTTTGTAAAAAGATATAGCCTTGAGTGATGCTCTAGACAAAGACCAATATTTTGCTTGCATAATGAGGAAGTCGGTATGATTCGGGACGATATGTTTCAACTCTTCGATCAGTTGTACTGCCTCAGGCAAGTTACCATAAGCCAAAAACACTTCGGCTTCTCTGATCTTGATCTCAGCATCATACGGATGTTGAGTCTTGGCCAAAGACAATGCCTTAGCTGCATATTCTAGATCAGAAAGATCTAGATAATACATGATGATATCCGCAAATTCTCCAGGGTCAAAATAACTGACCCGCTTCTCTTTGATCATCGTCTTAAAACGTGCGATCAATTCATCATTAAAAAAAAATTCTTCTTTCATACACAACATTCCAATTGATCCTACTCATAAAACGGAAATTTTTTGGTATATGTCATTCAAAAACCGATTAGCCAAAATGTCTGCCTTGGCTTGTGAAGTGCTCTCAGCGTATATACGGACAATAGGCTCAGTATTTGATTTTCTCAAATGTACCCACTCCTCTGCAAAATCGATTTTCACACCATCGATCAGACTCGGACTTTCCTTTTCATAATGTTTCGCCAATGCTTGTAAGAGGCTATCAACATTAGTTTTAGGAGGTAACTTGATTTTTTGTTTTGACATGAAATAAACAGGATATTTCATACGTAGCTGGCTGATTTGCCCCCCAAAATAAGCCAACTGGGTCAAGAATAACGCGATCCCTACTAGAGCATCTCGTCCATAATGCAACTCGGGATAAATGATCCCACCATTGCCCTCCCCACCAATCACTGCACTGGTTTGTTTCATCTTTTCCACCACGTGCACTTCTCCTACTGCTGCTGAATGATACACTACACCTCGCTTGATAGAAATATCCTGCAAGGCCCTCGAAGAGGATAGGTTAGAAACAGTAGGGCCAGATTTTTTTTCAAGAACATAATCAGCCACAGCCACTAAGGTATATTCTTCTCCAAAAAGATCGCCATTTTCACATATAAATACCAGACGATCGACATCTGGGTCTACCGCAATGCCAAGATCAGCCTGTACCTCTAGTACTTTCTCACAGATCGCACTCAGATGCTCACACAAAGGCTCAGGATCATGTAGAAAATGTCCGTCAGGCTCACAAAATAGTTTTACCGTCTCTACACCTAAAGCATGCAGAAGCATAGGCACGGCTATACCACCGGTAGAATTGACCCCATCTACTACAGCTTTGAATCCAGAAGCTTTAATCGCCTGAGTATCTACCAAAGATAAGTCCAGAATAGCCTTTATATGTCTTTGTATATAATCTTCCTTAAGGTTGTAACATCCCAATCGATCAACCCCGACAAAGGAAAAATCCTCTTTTTCCGCTAGAAGCAAGACAGCATTTCCGGCTTCTTCAGAAAGGAATTCTGCGTGATGATTCAATAACTTCAAAGCATTCCAATGTTTGGGATTATGACTAGCAGTCAAAACGATACCTCCATCGGCTTTTTCCATGATCACAGCCATCTCCACAGTAGGAGTAGTAGAAAGCCCTAGATCAATCACATCGATACCCAGGTTCTGCAACGTAGCCACTGTCAACTGCCGGACTGTCTCACCCGAAAGACGAGCATCCCGTCCAAGAACAACTATAGGACATTCTCTCTTGCATTGGTTTTTGAGCCACATCCCATAGGCAGCAGAAAATTTGACCACATCTAATGGACTCAAACTTTCTCCTATCTGTCCTCCGATGGTACCCCTTATACCAGAAACCGATTTTATGAGTGCCAATGATTCAAAGTTTGTTACAGAAACAAAATTAGATAAATTACCTGAGTCGTATTTCAAATTTTTATAAAAATTCAATCGAATTTAATCGACCTAATAGGCGATATTCTATTGATAAGAAAAGAAGGAAAGATCAGAGTAATCACACAGACCAATACACTACAAAAGTTGATCAACAGAATATTAACTATATCTAAATGCACCGGAACAACACTGATGTAATAAGAATCAGGATTCAACGAAACCAACCGAAAAGTTTGTTGAAGTAACAACAAACCTAAGCCCACAATATTACCAACAAGCAAAGCTAGGAATATGATTCTCAAAGCATAACAGATGAATATCTTTTGTATGAGCCAATTCCCCGCACCCAGAGTTTTCAATACTCCTATCGTACGGACCCGCTCTAGAATTAAGATCAACAAAAGCACTACCATATTAATGATCACCACTATGCTTACAATCGATACCACAATGAAAATATTGATATCAAAAATTCGTATCCAATCGGTAATATTCTGAAACCGACTCAAAACACTCTCAGCTTTCAAATCATAACTGATCTGCTTATTGATCTGCTTTTCTATCGATGAGATTTGATTGACGTCTTTGACGAATACTTCAAAACCACCTATACAATCGCTCTCCCAACCACTGATGCGTTGCATATGCCGGATATCCCCTATGACCAAAACATCATCAAAATTTTTGATCCCAGTTTCATACAACCCACTTATTGTAAAACGTCGGGCTATAGGTTGAGAGGAACCAGATTTCAAAAAATAACTCATAAAAGAACTGCCAACATCTAGTCTCAATGAATTTGCTATCCTTTTAGACAAAAGGACCTCTTGGCTAAAAGGTGCTTTCTTCAGATCGGGCAAACGACCTTTCACTAGAAATTTTCGTAGACGATCCTTATCATAATCCGGGGCAATTCCTTTAAAAAGGATAGCTTCAATTTCCTTTTCAGTATGGATGATACCACTACGGTTGGCAAAAACACTAACATGATCTACAGCAAAATTTGCTGGAAACTGAGGATAAAACGCCTGATCCATGGAGATCGGAGAACTATCATACGAATTATTACTATCCAAACCCATGATGATGATATGACCGTAAAAGTCAGACAACTTTTCTTTGATCGCTTGCCTAGCCCCAATACCTGTAGAAAAAGTGATATGTGTCACGACAATACCCAAAGTAAAAGCAATCTGTGCAATAAAAATAATGATGGAAGAACTACTTTTTTTATTACCTTTATCGCTAGCCGTATTACGAGAAAAATACCATGCAAAATCCATTTTGATAAATACTCTAAAGTCACTCAAATATACGTCTTTCATACTGCTCTTAATTCTGTATGGAAATACATTTCGCTAATATTCTCCAATCCTCTTCAAAAGGGGTTTCTGATGGCCCTATCCCAGGAACGGAGCATACAGAGCTTTACCTTTCCCTTGCTCAAAAACAAACACGTAAGTATAGTGACTAACTAAACTAGCCGGTTCAAGGACCAACATCTCGTAGGCTTTTTGATAACCTCGGGGATTCAGCTCATGCGTATCTTCTCACCTGAAAATGGCTTTCAATGGACGGCCAGCGACGGAGAGATATTCAATAATAAAAATGGGGCTAAAACTGGCCTATCCATGATTTCCCTCTATGGAAAAAACAAAAAACACAGCATAGCACAATTGAAAAACATCGATCTGATAGTATTTGATCTACAAAACGTAGGCGTAAGGTTTTATCCCTATATTTCTACATTGACCTATATGATGGAAGCTTGCGGTAAACAGAGCATCCATTTGATCATCTTGGATCGTCCCAACCCCAACGGACATTACATCGACGGGCCAGTACTTTAACCCAAATTGAGTTCTTTTATAATCTTATATCCCGTTCCAGTAACGTGCGGAATGATTATCAAAGAATATGCTCAAATGGTCCACATCGAAAAATGGATACCTTCAGAGACACCTCGCCTAAACTTGAAAGTAATCCCTCTGAAAAATTATGACCATAAAATGCCCTATACATTCCCTGTAGCTCCCTCGATCAACCAATCCAACAATCTGCTTATATTCGATTTTATACATATTTGAAGGTAAACAAGTCAGCACAGGATTGGAATACAGACTTCTCGTTTCAAGCCTATGGAACACCCTACTTCGATCGAATTGTATATTATCTCTTCTTCACCACCACAAGCAAAATTCGGAACAAAAAATCCACTGTTTAATGGAAAGAAGTGTTATGGGTATGACCTCAGAAAACACCCAAAACCTAAATATTTTTATTTGAATTAGCTCATCAATGCTTACCAATAAGCCACTCAATCTGAAACGACTTTTTTTACCTATTTTTTTTTCAAAAACTAACCGGTACCGAATCATTGCAACAGTAGATCGAACAAGACCTTTCTAAAAAACAGATCCACGCATCGTGGTAAGAAAAGCTAGAGACATTTAAGCGAATTCGTGAAAAATATTTATTGTATCGAGATTTTTGATACCATTAGGTCTGAACCTTTGCAATCACAACCTTATGAAAAATACTTCAAGAATCGTATTCAGCGGAGCCATTGTTATTTCATCTTTTATAATATACATGATTTTTTTTTAAAAAAAACATACCAGCTAAGCTTTTATCAAAGTGAAAGGTTCGACTTCAAAAGATTTCAACTCAGATCTGATTGTATGGAGCGGCTTTTTCTCCAAAAACACAAAAACCTTAAAAAAGCTTATGTCCTGTTGAAAAAATACCAAGACCTAACCTGAGAGTATTTATTAAACAAAGGACTTACTGATAAATAAATCGTCTTCTCAGTCGTTGGGATTGATAAAAATTTTGATCGAAAATATGATAAGTGAGGCAATATGACAAGCTCGATTTTCACCGGATATACCTTGAGACAATCTGTCCGCATAGAGCCTAAAGTCATTAATAAGGTCGAAAGTATCTCGCACGAGGTGACTAAGTTGATCCGTTAAGGGGTAGAATTTCAATCCTCTGCACAACGATATTACTATACCAAACTCTCTGGTATCAAGCATGATATTCTGGATAAATCCTCTAAATACGCTAAAGAAAGAGCTATGAAAATCATCGAAAAAGCTAATGGAAAACTAGGTGACTTGAAAAATGCTGAGATAGGCGTCTTTCAGATCATTGAGCAAAAATCCAAAGAGAAATCCACTCCCAGTGAAGCTTTCAATACTTTAGACCGATTCAAAACAGGCTACAGTGTCACTATTACCCTGGTCTACCTATTGAGCTGATCCAATCTTACATGAGCCTTTTAGAAACTAAATCCCTCAAATCATCTCAGAAGGGAAGCTCATCGGAATCGTCTTGAGAAATCTCAGATTTATCCTCGTCAAAACTGGAGTTCAAGGTCAAATCTTTAGGAGAAACATCTAAAACATGATCCGGATAGGTAGGATCCAGTATAGCATCTTTGTTCATACTCGAATGCGCCTGGGTAAAGGTTTGTCCGTACAAATCCTCATCAGAAAAAGGATACTCTTCCATATCCATAAATTTAGCTTGTTCGCTGATGAAACGCAAACGCACATTGTCCAAACCTCCATTGCGATGCTTTGCAACAATGATTTCAGCTTGACCTTGACAAGGAGCTCCATCATCACTATCCCAGGTTCTAAAACCGTAATACTCTGGTCTATAGATAAATGATACAATATCAGCATCTTGCTCAATGGCTCCTGACTCGCGCAAGTCGGACAACAAAGGACGCTTGATCCCACCACGTGTCTCTACAGCACGTGAGAGTTGCGAGAGTGCGATCACAGGTGCGTCAAGCTCCTTGGCAATGGACTTCAAACTTCGAGAGATGACTGATATCTCCTGTTCGCGATTGCCGGGTTTGACACCAACCCCTACCCCCATGAGCTGCAAATAATCGATCATGATCAGACGTACACCGTGCCGGGATACCAAGCGACGGCACTTGGCGCGCAAATCAAATATAGACAAGGCCGGAGTATCATCGATAAACAACGGAGCTTCTTCCAAACGCTTTACTTTGGAATAGAGCTGATTCCACTCGATATCAGACAAATGAGCTTTTCTAAGCTTTTCGGAAGAGATACCAGTCTCAGAAGCGATCAGTCGGGTGATTAACTGTACGGAAGACATCTCTAGAGAAAACAAAGCTACTGGGATCTTTTGCTCGACAACGATATTTCTAGTCATCGAGAGCATAAAGGCCGTCTTCCCCATTCCAGGACGAGCAGCAAAAATAATCAAATCAGATTTTTGCCAACCCGAGGTGATCTTATCTATCTTGGCAAAACCTGATGGAACCCCACTCAATCCCTCAGCAGACTCAACCTTCTTGATACGATCAATGGCTTGTAAGATCAAGGATTGTGCCGTCTCAGAACTTCGTTTCAAATGATCTTGCGTGATCCCAAAGAGATTGGTCTCAGCTACATCGAGAAGTTGAAAAACATCAGTAGTTTCGTCATAGGCCTGTTCTATGAGATCAGAAGAAATTTCGATCAAACGCCGCAAGATGAATTTCTGTTGAATGATACGGGTATGATACTCGATATGTGCTGAAGAAACTACCCTTTGGGTAAGCTGCACTAGATAATAATCTCCTCCTACTACTTCTAACTTCCCCTCTTGACGGAGCCGTTCGGAGACCGTATTCAAATCTATAGGCTGAGAGTCATGAAAGAGTTTCTGGATCGTTTGAAAGAGCTCCTGGTGCGCCGGCTTGTAAAATATATCTGGGGTAAGGATATCAATGACTTCATCCAGACCTTTTTTATCGATCATCATCGCTCCCAAAACAACCTCTTCCAGATCTAGGGCTTGAGGCGGTATTTTACCACGATCAAAAGGGATCAGTACAGATTTTTTTCGATCATAAATAGAAGGACGCAACTTCTCCATAGGAAGGTAAAAATAAAAAGAGGTACCTCACAGATCAAGGACTGTTGATAAATAAAAACTAAGAAAAAAAAACTAATGTATTGAGCTCAAACGAAATGGATTTATCAACTACTTTTACCCATCAAATACTCCTATGCTAGTATATTTCTCTTGCCGCTCTTTGACAAGCTGTATTGGCTCAAGAACAGAAAGTTCTTTATAGCCTTTGAGGATTTGTTTCCTGACAAGTTTATAGGCTTCTTCCGGATGGAAATGAGCACCTCCAAGAGGTTCTTTAATGACATCATCAATGAGTCTTAATTGAAGCATATCGCTAGCAGTGAGTTTGAGGGCTTCAGCAGCCTTCTCCTTGTATTCCCAACTTCGCCAAAGTATATTCGAGCAACTCTCGGGCGAGATCACAGAGTACCAAGTGTTCTCCATCATATAGACCCGATCTCCGATACCAATACCCAAAGCACCACCACTGGCTCCTTCTCCTATAATGATGGCCAAGACAGGAACTTTCAAACACATCATCTCATAAATATTCCTACCGATGGCTTCTCCCTGACCACGTTCTTCAGCTTCTAGGCCTGGATAAGCTCCAGGAGTATCTATCAATGTTACGATAGGTTTTTGAAATTTCTCAGCTAATTTCATCAGGCGAAGAGCTTTTCTATACCCTTCAGGATTGGGCATACCAAAACGACGGTACTGACGATCTTTGGTGTTCTTACCTTTCTGCGTGCCGATGAGCATAAAAGTTTTGCCATCTATCTTTCCAAAACCACTTACTATAGCCTTATCATCGGAAATATTACGGTCTCCGTGCAGTTCAATAAAAATACCTTTCGTAATAGCTTGTATGTAGTCGAGTGTATAAGGTCTATTAGGATGTCTAGAGAGCTGTACCCTTTGCCAAGGGGTTAATTGAGTATGTACTTTCTTGATGGTTTTTTCCAACTTTTGTTGGAGTTGCTCACAAGCTTCCTTAACATCTACGCCACTCTCTTGTCCGAGAAGGACACATTTATCATATTGTTCGTGAAGTTCTTTGATTGGTTTTTCAAAATCCAAATATTCCATAACACCATACATTGAGGCAAAGGTAATCATTTAGAAATAGGAGAGCTCTTTCAATCCTTAGGCCCTATCTTTCTCTTGACCCATTGGTTGAAAAATAGCCGAGAGCATCATCAATATAGCAATATAAAAGCTAAGTCCTATCTTTTCGGCCGAACCAAAGAAAAAATAAACGATCAAAATATCATAGATAGGTTCTAAATTTATTTTGAGCAACAGAGTATAGGAACTGATATTCTTCATCAATTTAAGCAATGCTATCATCGAATAGGCTGTAAATACTGTCCCGAGCAACAAAACCTAAAACAGATCTTTCGTTCTAATGTTTACGATAGCATCAATCTCTCCTTGCATAAGGAGGTATACGGTGAAGAACTCAATGCCACTCAAGATCTCAAAAAACGACGATCTGAAGACTATTCTTGCGAAGAAAGATCGCATTCAATACCCTAAAAAGGATAAAAAGGAAGTCGGTTAAGACCCGAAAATCGATACCTTGGATGTACTCCTGACCAACCACTATACAAAATGGTGATCAGACAAAATGCTACAACAACAGCCAAAAGTAATTCATAAAACTTCACAGCCATCTTGAAAAAGGCTGGATCGAAAAATACCATAAAAAAAGCTCCCGAAAAGAGCCAAGATAGGTCAACGGAAATGTTGAATACTTGGATAGCATGAAAAAACAGATCCAATGCAAAGCTAGGATCAAATCACCATTGAAAAGCATCCACAATTTAGACTGTATCACTCTCAACGAGATCCCATTTATTCATAAATACACATAGATAAAGAACGTGTCCACGAACATCAGCTACCAGGACAATGGGATGGCCGAGATATTAATCAACTTTCCAAAGTTGCCGATAAAGCCCCAAAGTATCACCAATAAATGTAGTTGTAGGGTGTACGATATTTCCATCTGATGAAATATTAACGGGAAAAAATACATTTTCTCATGAGACGACTTACCTGTACTTATCTCATATTAATACCTTGTGAAAAAGTACCCCCTCTTATATTTGTCCAAACCAATCCAAAATCCCATGGAGACTTTATTTAAACCTGATGCATGGATTGCCTTATCCATACTCGTTCTTCTGGAAATCGTGCTCGGGATAGATAATCTATTATTTTTATCGATCATCTCCGGAAAACTTCCGAAAGAACGGCAAGCCTCAGCCCGTACTACCGGCTTAGTCCTGGCTATGCTCTTTCGCATAGGGCTCCTCTTCTCCATCTCTTGGGTATTGGGGCTACAGAAAACCTGGATGAACTTTGACTTAAACTGGATAAAGGGTCACTTTTCAGGTCAAAACCTCATCCTATTACTCGGCAGTATTTTCCTCATCTATAAAAGCGTCAACGAGATCCATCACAAATTGGAAAACATTCCTGAAGAGGAACACCTATCTCCATCGAAACACTCCTTTTGGGGCGTGATCATACAAATCATATTACTCGATATGATATTTTCTATAGATAGCATCTTGACTGCCATCGGATTGATCAGTTTGAAAGAAGCTCCAGAAGGCTTTGGTTACATTGAGGGGTTCTCCTTGATCATATTGGCCATCATAGTCACTGTTGTAGTGATGCTCGTCTTTTCAGGCTCAGTAAGTCGTTTCATTCACCGACACCCTTCCATACAGATTCTCGGACTTTCTTTTCTCCTACTGATCGGTGTGATGCTCTTATTAGAAGCTGCTCATTTGGGAAATTTTTCCTTGGGCGGAAATACCATCCAAGCCATTCCTAAGGGGTATTTGTATTTCGCAATCTTTTTTGCCCTGCTGGTAGAGGTTTTGAATATGAAAAGGAGAAAACATTCTCAGTCCTCAAAATGTACCACAAAGACATCATACTCCGAAAAAAATCCCAGCGAATACGACCCAAACTAAATGTGCAGAGGTCTATCGCCAGTAGCAGATAAGGCTGCTTCTCTGATGGCCTCAGTAAAGGTGGGATGTGGATGAGAGATTCTTGCAATATCCTCGGCAGAAGCACGGAATTCCATTGCCGTGACAGCCTCCATGATCATATCTGCTGCACGGGCTCCGATCATATGTACGCCTAAGATTTCATCGGTCTTTTCATCGGCCAATATTTTGACCAGGCCATCCAGATCGCCACTGGCACGGGCACGGCCCAAGGCACGCATCGGGAATTGACCTGTCTTGTAGGAGATACCTTTTTCTTTTAATTGAGTTTCGGTCTTGCCTACACCAGCTACCTCTGGCCAAGTATAGACCACTGAGGGGATTAGATTGTAGTCGATATGAGGCTTTTGACCCGCCAAGCGTTCTACAACACACAGACCTTCTTCTTCGGCCTTATGAGCCAACATTGCCCCTCCGATGACATCACCTATAGCATAGACGTTTTCTACACGGGTCTGCAGATTTTCGTCGACTGAAACAAAACCTTTGGAATCTTTTTCAATCTTAAGTTTTTCCAAGCCAAGCCCCTCAGTAAAAGGTTTGCGCCCTACGGCGACAAGGCAATGATCACCTGTGATTTGTAGACTCTTACCATCCTGAGTCTCGGTCGTCACAATGACCTCAGAACCTTGTACATCTGCAACTTTGACCCGGGTAGAGAGATGGAACTGAATTCCAGATTTTTTTAGGATTTTTTGTAATTCTTTACTCAAGGTATGATCCATCGTGGGGATGAGCCTATCCATGAATTCGACAACGGTGACTTCACTCCCCAATCTATTGTACACCGATCCAAGTTCCAAGCTGATTACACCTCCTCCGATGACGATCAGTCGCTTAGGTACTTCATCCAGAGCTAATGCCTGGGTAGAGGAGATGATTCGTTTTTTGTCGATGTCTAAACCTGATAAACTGGAAGGCTTAGAACCTGTAGCGATAATGGCGTAACGAAATTCGATCTCTTCAATAGACTTATCTCCTACATCGATCGAAAGATGGTTCTTGTCTTTGAAGGTGCCCCATCCGTAGTAAACGTCAATCTTATTTTTGTCCATCAAATACTTCACCCCATCACAGGTCTGTTTGACTACTTGATCTTTTCTGGAGATCAATTCCTTGAAGTATAAAGATAAACCATTGGAAAGGATGGCAGGGATAGAGAAATTTTTTTGTGCTTGATGGTAATGCTCAGAAGAGTCCAAAAGCGTTTTCGAAGGGATACAGCCTACATTGAGACAAGTCCCTCCTAAAGTGGAATATTTCTCGATGAGTACTGTTTTAAAACCAAGTTGTGCGGCGCGAATAGCAGCGATATATCCTCCTGGTCCGGAACCTATGATAGCGAGATCGTATGCATTCATTTTTAATGTATTGATGGATCAAATTTAGTAATATGAAGGATATTAGAAAACTACATCCTCGGAGTTATCACATATCCAATACATAGGCAAACATCAAAGGAGCGACAATAGTGGCATCGGATTCGATGACAAATCTTGGGCTATCCACATCGAGTTTACCCCAGGTGATCTTTTCGTTAGGGACAGCACCAGAATAAGATCCGTAACTGGTGGTAGAATCCGAGATCTGACAAAAATAGCTCCATAAAGGGGTCTCTTTCAACTGCATGTCTTGATATAGCATTGGTACGACACAAATAGGGAAATCTCCTGAAATACCTCCACCGATTTGAAAAAATCCTACCCCTTTACCAAAAGCATTCTTGCGATACCAATTAGCCAGAAAGCTCATGTATTCGATCCCACTTTTTACAGTGGAGGGTTTCAATTGTCCTTTTATACAATAGACAGCAAAGATATTACCCATCGTGCTGTCTTCCCAACCGGGCACGATGATAGGCAAATTCTTCTTGGCAGCAGCCAACATCCAACTGTTTTTCGGATCGATTTCGTAATAGGGTTCTAGAAGGCCGCTTCGCAACAATTCATACATGTACTCATGAGGGAAGTATCGTTCGGTATTTATTTCTGCTCGATACCATGCCTCATAGATGTGTTTTTCCAATCGTCTGAAGGCATTTTCTTCGGGTATGCAAGTATCAGTGACGCGATTCCAGCCCTTGACTAAAAGTTCCATTTCCTGCTGAGGAGTTAAGTCTCTATAGTGTGGGATGCGTTTGTAATGAGAATGAGCTACGAGATTCATCAGGTCTTCTTCTAGATTAGCGCCAGTGCAGGAGATGATCTGTACTTTATCTTGGCGAATCATTTCAGCCAATATCTTGCCTAATTCAGCCGTGCTCATGGCCCCGGCTAAGGTGATCATCATCTTTCCACCTTGTCTCAGATGAGTTTTGTAGGCTTGAGAAGCTTCTACTAGAGCAGCCGCGTTGAAGTGTAAAAAATATTTCTCGATGAAAGAAGTAACCGGATTGGCCATAGTTTAAGCTGGATTATTTTTAATGATTTAAAATTTCTGACTTGGATCAGCGTTCATTTTCTCATCCAAAAGTATCGAAAAAATAATTTTATCGAAACAAAATCTCTAGCTCTATAAGACACCTCATCTAGCAATCTGTACAGCCCTAGTCTCCCGGATAACGGTGACTTTCACCTGACCAGGATAAATCATCTGGTTCTGAATTTTGTCTGTGATTTCGTAAGATAATTGAAAAGCCCTTTTATCATCGATCTTATCACTCTCGACAATCACACGCAATTCACGACCTGCTTGTACAGCAAATGCCTTATTCACACCATCAAAACCCAGGGCAGTATTTTCAAGGTCTTTCAACCGTTTCATATAGGACTCAAAAGTGCTCCGCCGTACTCCAGGACGGGCACCGCTGATGGCATCAGATACTTGTACGATGGGCGAAATAAGGGTATTCATCTCGATCTCGTCATGATGGGCACCAATAGCATTACATACATCGGGATGTTCTCCATATCTTTCGGCCCACTGCATACCTAGGAGGGCATGAGGTAATTCGGTTTCAGTTTCGGGAATTTTACCGATGTCATGTAAGAGGCCCGCACGTTTGGCCAATTTAGTATTTAAACCGAGTTCTGCAGCCAATACACTGGCTAAATTAGCTACTTCACGAGCATGTTGTAAAAGGTTTTGCCCATAGGAAGAACGATATTTCATCTGACCGACGGTCTTGATTAACTCGGGATGCAGGCCATGAATTCCGTGATCGATCACGGTTTTTTTTCCGATTTCAATGATCTCTTCTTCAATCTGTTTCTCTGTATTGGCTACGACTTCTTCGATACGTGCTGGATGGATGCGTCCATCCAAGACCAATTTGTGAAGTGAAAGCCTAGCAATCTCTCGGCGCACAGGGTTGAAACAAGACAAAAGGATGGCTTCAGGTGTATCATCAACGATAATCTCTACTCCGGTGAGTTGCTCAAGCGCCCGGATGTTACGTCCCTCACGGCCGATGATACGGCCTTTGATATCATCAGATTCGATATTGAAGACCGATACGGCATTTTCGATGGCTTGCTCGGTACCCATCCTCTGGATAGCTTGGATAACGATTTTTCTAGCCTCTATCTTAGCAGTCAATTGGGATTCTTCTACAATCTGTTGTATGTAGGACTGAGCTTTCACCTTGGCCTCATCTTTGAGGACTTTAACCAACACTTCACGGGCTTCTCCAGCCGAGTAATTGGATATTTTCTCCAATAATTCTACTTGTTTGGTATGTATGTTGTTGAGTTCTTGTTGCTTCTTTTGAAAAACTTGCATCCGCTTTTCATAATCAGTAATTTGTGTTTCCAAACGCACATTTTTTCTATGCTGAATCTCAATCTCTTTGGAAAGCCTAACTTCTTCTTCACGGATACGTTTTTCGATATCAGTGATCTTTTTCTCACGAATATTGCATTCTTTTTCGTGCCTGGATTTGAGCTCTATGAATCGTTCTTTGACTTGAAGCATCTTATCTTTCTTGATCGTTTCAGATTCTTTCTCAGAGTTTTTAATGACTTTTTGAGCTTTATCACGAGCCTCTTCCAACAATTGATCATATTTCTTTAAGATAGCCCTCTTACGAAGACTATAACAAAGGAAAAATCCCGTTATCAATCCTCCTACAAGAGTTATCTTAATATTCATTTCCATATTCAAATTCTCTTTAAAATAAAAAAACCTACTCCATTTCCTTTAAAAATTGCAAGCTCTTTACTAATTAAGACTGAGGTTAAGACATCGTTTAGATATTGCTGTTGGTTTAAACCCTTTGAAAGTACAAACCCGCTCTTACAATGTCATTGGACCGGTAATTAAATGATGTTGAGCTTACAAATTGCAATTGAAACAGATAGGTATCATACAGAAAGCTTCAGCCTTTACAAAGCTTCAGCCATCTGCTTGATGATATCTCGTATGCTATGGCATAAAAATTCCTCTTCTCTTTGTTTGTCTCGTTGCCCGACTTCCATCTTCGAAGCATATTGCAATAGACACATAGAAAGCGCATCTTGCTTATCCCTAACAGCATACTTGAGTTCGATCTCTTTGAGCGCTGTTGCAATGTCTTTTGCAGCCTTTCGCACAGCAGATTCCTCCTCTTTCAGGACAGTCATCGGATAATACCGATCTGCAATCAGTACATTTATCTTGACACGCTCCTGCATGATATTTCTACAATTTAAGTTGATCAATACATTGATCAATCCTTCTCACCAAGAGATTTATCTTAGATTTCATTAATTTTTTATAAGCTTTTTCGCCCAGCATCGCATTCGTTACCTTGAGCCATTCATTCGCTTCCTTCAATTCAACATTGACTGCTTGCTGTTCTTTTAGCTTTTGCTTCAACTTTTGATTTTCTTCCATCAATATCGTGACCGTTTGTTTCCAATCTTGATGAGAGGCCAGTAAGGTAGCTAATTTTTCTTTCAATTGCACCAATAAGCCTTCTCTATTCATAGGTTGAACGCCTGCTGAAAATGCAGCAACAAATGTACATACGTAAACTGAATTACCAAAAAATATCCTAAAATCATCAAGAAATTTGATCATTAGTATGATTTTATAAACCCCATACAGGTTTGCTTTAAATGATAAAATCCTTAGGACAAGAAAACTTAAAAAAAATAGTTTCTAAACACCCTTTCATCAAGGCAAAACATTCTTCTCAGAAACAATCGGACTATCCTATTTGGAATATATATGGAAAACAAGGATTGGAGAAATTCATTTTTTGAAACAATTTTTATGAGATTTTAATCTTTTCATTTAGGTATCACCCTCTCGTTTTTCTCATCAAGCCTCTACATACCTATAAAAAGAATTTTATTGACTATTACCAACAGCTATATCACCTTCCATTCTACCTGAATGGAAAGAAAATTATCATTCGAGCTATGGTGCTATCCAAGAGTCGTGATACGTTTTCATCCGCAACAATTTAGACTTATTCCAAGACCGAAAGGCACTTTTTATCCTGAAAATGGGCTATAGTACCAGTCTGAATGCTTTTTTGATACTTTTGACAGCCGAGCAACGGCAATAGATCATCGAGTATACTACGATGGGAAAATATCCGATCAATCAAGCTGATTAGCAAAACTTAACCATCTATCACTACTCAGGTCCAAAGATTTTCATCAGGCATATTGCCTACTTTTCGAAAATCCATGGAACAAGCCAACGGAGATCTCCTATTGATTTTAGATCGAAAAAGTCTTGACTGATCTTGTTGACTTCACTACGGAGAAATTTCTCGATCTGATCTATTTCGATGCTTTCAGCCAAATGGTACAACCTAAACTCTGGTAAAAGGCTATCTTTGAATGCCTTTTCAAACGGATGCATCATAGCGATCTACTCGTCACCTACTCATCCAAAAAGGCAAGGTGCGTAGGACTTTGCAAACAGATGGATTTCTAGTAGAGAATCCTCCCGGGGTACCAGAGAAAAGGGAAATGTCACAAGCGTGGAAAAAATGCCCTATCATGAACAGATTCAACATCAGAGTATACGGTATCCTAGAACACCGAGAGAAAATCCTTCTCATCGAAGAGCCATTTGCAGGGCAAATCCTTGTCAAGTTTCCCGGTGGTAGGTTGGAATTCAGCGAAGGGCTTATTGATGCGCTGAAACGTGAATTCCTTGAAGAACTCGACCTACCTATCATGATTCGAAGCCATTTTTACACTTTAGATTTTTTTCAACCTTCAGCATTCCGTAAACAGGAACAACTTTTGGCTATTTACTATAAGGTCTATGCGCCTGATCCAGATCAATTGAAAATCTTAGATCCTAATATCTTACGGGTACATTGGACTCCCTTAGAAATTTTGAGTGAAGACACACTCATCTTGCCTGTGGATAAAAAAGTCGTCACACTCCTCAAACAGGAATGATTAATTCAATAACGGATAACGCACCGGTTGGGCCTCATGCATGAGACGATAGACCTTCTCAACCACATCTTCGACCGAGGGTTTTGAGAAATAATCTCCATCGGAGCCATAAGCCGGACGGTGCGCCTGAGCAGTGACCGTGAGAGGTTGGCTGTCGAGTTGATGGTAACCGTCTTGCTCCTCAAGGATCTTTTGTAATAAATAGGCTGAAGCACCACCTGGTACATCTTCATCGATCACAATCAAGCGATGAGTCTTAGTCAAACCCTTAACGATATTATGATGAATATCAAATGGTAATAAAGACTGCACATCAATCACCTCGGCTTCTATTTGTAAGCTAGAGAGTACTTCAGCGGCTTGGGTCACCACCCGCCAAGTAGAACCGTAAGTGACTAGGGTAATATCCCGGCCTACTCGAGTAGTTTCTACTTGCCCAATAGGAGTCCTGAATGCTCCGAGGTTGGAAGGTAATTTTTCTTTCAATCGATAGCCATTTAGACATTCAACGACCAGAGCAGGTTCATCTGCAGCCAAAAGTGTATTATAAAAACCAGCGGCTTTGACCATATTACGCGGGACGAGGATCAATACACCGCGCAAAAAATGGAGAAGCCCTCCCATAGGCGAACCCGAGTGCCATATCCCTTCAAGCCTATACCCACGCGTACGGATGATGACTGGAGCCTTCTGTCCACCTCCGGTACGGTAATGCAAGCAAGCCAGATCGTCACTCATCGTGTGCAGTGCGTAAAGCACATAATCGAGATATTGGATCTCAACAATTGGGCGCAAACCTCTCATAGACATCCCTATACCCTGACCAATCATGGTGGCTTCACGTATACCTGTATCGCTGACACGGATCTCTCCATATTTAGCTTGAAGCCCCTCGAGCCCCTGGTTGACATCGCCTATCTTACCGACATCTTCACCAAAGATCAACAAATCGGGATGGGTCTCCAAAAGCTTGTCAAAATTATCCCTTAAAACAATCCGGCCGTCAAACTCTTGATCATCACCTACATAAGTTGGCAAGACCTCTGTAATTCGGATAGCTGCTTGAACCGAAAGACTATGCAAGTGAGAAGAATAATTGCTTCGTTCTTTAGAATATCGACTTTCAAACCATTCTAAGAGCCGATCTTTCTGTGGAGCTTGTACACCAGCGAGCAGGCAAATCGATTGTCTCACAACAGAAAAAACACACCTCTTAGTCAATTCAAAACCAGTGTTTAATTTTTCGAATTGCGATTTAAGTAAGTTTTTTTCAGGAAACGCTACAAGCACTTCCTGCAATAAGGACAATGCTTCTTGCTTCATCGTCTGGATAGGGCTTCGAAAAGCCTCCCAGGCGGCCTTTTGTTCTTCAGAGACATACTTTTTCGCTTCGAGATCGATCTGATCAAGCTGAGCAATATCAGCAATCCGAAGGGTCTCATGATCATCTATCAATTCAAAATCTAAGATCCATTCATGGAACTTCTTCAAACCGTCGTAGGAACGTTCCCATTCGAGACGTTCCTTGGATTTGTATCGCTCGTGCGAACCCGAAGTAGAATGTCCTTGAGGTTGAGTAAGTTCACTCACATGCACCAATACAGGTATATGTTCACGACGAGCTATTTTTTCAGCCTGAACATAGGCTTCAACCAAAGCTGTATAATTCCACCCTTCTACTGTGATGATCTCTAAACCATTTTCAGAACTTGTTCGCTGAAATCCGGCCAGAAGTGTGCTGAGATTTTCTTTAGCAAACTGATAGCTATTAGGGACGGAAATCCCATAACCATCATCCCAAACTGAAAGGATCATCGGCACTTGCAAGACTCCAGCAGCATTAATGGACTCCCAAAATAACCCTTGGGCTGTACTGGCATTACCGATAGTTCCAAAGGCCACTTCATCACCTCGACGAGAGAAAGAACCATGTGTTTTTTCCAGCATCTCGAGATGCTTATAAATCTTGGAAGCTTGAGCAAATCCGATCAATCTAGGCAATTGGCCAGCAGTACACGAGATATCAGCACTGGAATTATTTTGTTCGATAAGTACCTTCCAACGACCTTCCTCATCAAGAAAACGTGTAGCGAAATGAGCAGGCATCATTCTACCAGCAGAGGCCGGCTCGGCCTGGACCTCCGTATGAGCATACAATTGCGCAAAAAAGCTACGCACAGTCAAGGCACCAATGGCCATCATGAAAGTCTGATCACGATAGTAACCCGAACGAAAATCGCCTTTCTTGAAAACCTTTGCCATGGCCAACTGAGGGAGCTCCTTCCCATCACCAAAAGTACCGAACTTCGCATTACCGCTCAACACCTCTCTACGCCCAAGCAAGCTAACTTCACGACTAATACTCGCTAATTTATAATCACTTAAAACAACCTGTCGGAACTCTTCAAAAGACAATTGCATAGTAACTTTCAACTCTATATCCATCCGATGATTTGATTAAACAATAATTCGGATTAAAATACAAATTTAATTATAATCGAAAGATCTAGTATCCTATCAACAAACTTGAGGTCACATTACAAAGTAAATGAGATAGGGTAATTTTCAATTAAAAAAAATGAAAAGATTCACTCGTTTTAATCATAAAATTTATACTAATTTTGTATCTTATAAATTTTTACGTTATGCTTAGAAATTTTACACTAACTATAATCAAACCTGATGCTGTCAAGAAAGGTTACATAGGTCCTATATTAAATAAGACCACTTCGGCAGGCTTTGGTATCAGAGCTCTCAAGATGATAACGTTTACTAAAAAAGAGGCCCAACGATTTTACGAAGTACATCAAAAATGTTCTTTTTTTGAGACCATGATCACCTTCATGTCCTCAAGCCCGATAGTAGTAGCCGTATTAGAAAAGGAAAATGCTGTAGAAGACTTTCGTACACTCATTGGCGCCACCAATCCGGAAGAGGCTGCCCAAGGTACCATACGCCGGATCTATGCCGAATCTATAGAAAAAAATGCCATCCATGGGGCAGACAGCGACGAAAATGCATTGAAAGAAATCAAATTTCACTTTACCAAAAAAGAAATCTTCTCTTTTTGATGGGAAATGGAACAACCTCACAAACAGATCGTACCAGTACGATCCAATTTCACGAAAAATACTCGATTCCTGATCAGATATGCAAGAAGTGGAACTTGACAAAGTTGTTTGCTTAGGTTTAATTTTACGCTTAACTACTTCAAAAATAATTCTTTACGTTTTTATAAAAAATCTATCATGGATATCATTAAGCTCAACCACCAAAGCCTTCAAAGCATTAAATACCATCCCATGTTCCTCTAAAAAAGAGCAACAAGTTACTAGATTCTTAAAAAATATCGGCAAAAGCTTAGAATTGAAAACCACGATAAATAGCAAAGGTAATATCATCATCAAAAAGCCAGCCAAGACAGGTATGGAAAATCCCGCTACTGTGATCTTGAAGATCCATCTAGATATGGTTCACCAAAAAATTCCAACACATTCTTTGACTTCACTACACAAAGCATCTCAATGTACATCGACGGAGACTAAATCAAGGCTTAAGACAACTATTCTAGGTGCTGACAATGGCATTGAAGTAGCAGCCATCATTGCCATCCTATCGGACAAATACGTCCTTCACCCGTTGATAGAATCCTTGTTTACCACAGACGAAAAAGATGGCATGGGAGGAGCCAAGCACCTCAATGCACGACCACTCTCAAGAAAAACCCTACTTCAATCTCAACACTGAAAAAGACAACGAACTGATTCTGGGATGCGCAGGAAGTGTGTGCACTAGGATCAAAGGAAAATACCAAGAGAAAAAGATCGAAAAAAGAACTACTTACAGATTAGATATTAAAGGCTTGCAAGGTGAACGTTCAGAGATAGATATTCACCTAGGCCATGGCAATGCAAATAAGCTCATGAATCGCCTATCTGTATGACCTATTTGAAGCCTGCCCAATAAGAATCGTAGAAATCTCCGATAGGAGTCTTTTCAATACCATTCCACAGGGAATGCTTTGCTGTAATCCATATTTCAAAGAAAAAAAGGCCTTTTTTTAAAAAAAATCACAGCAATTACCGAAGAAATCCAAAACGAATGGAAAGAAAAAAGAACCTACCTTACAATTATCCCATAAATCACTTGAAAAATCCCCAAAACCATGGGAAAGGCCAATCAAAAAAAACTTCTACAAACGATCTATTCCTGCTATAACGGAGTATTATCGATAAGTAACAGGATCGAAAGCTTAGTAGAAACCTCCTCCAATTTAGCCAAAATAGTCTTGAAAAAAGGACAAATACAAATCATAACCTTCCAGCGCTTTGCATAGCATCGGCCAAATAGGATATGGCCAAAGGCTATCATACAATCTTCGATTCAATCGAATTGAAAGCATCTTACAAAGCGGCCTATCCAAGTTGGAAACCCAATATGAAAAGCCCACTTCTACAACTGATGATCTACAAATACCAAGACCTATTCAAAGAAGAACTCAAAATTTAAGCTATCCATGTTGGTCTAGAATCTGGATTTTTAAAAGAGCATCTATCCGAATTAGATATAATCTCCTCTAGCACAAGCATCAAATGAGCCCACTCTTCAAGTGTAGAGAGTTAGAATCAACTTGGTGCAAAATTCTAGAAATATCTGACTGAAGTACTAAGAAGCACAACCGAAATTCTTAAACCAAACGCATCATGAAAACTTTAGAGTTCTCAACTCTATTGCTCCTCCTACAATCGGTAGATCATTCACAAAGCGAAGAAGATCAAAAACCTAATTATCAGAAGAGTATTGAAAAATACTAAAAAAAAATAAAAAAATTATAAAAGTTCATAGTTCTATCGCTTAAGAGAATTATGAAGCCTAGGACAACCCCAAGATGAAAGAAAAACAAAAGAAAAAGAGGAGAAAATGGGAACATAAAGAGAGGATAGCCCGCTATTACAACCCTCGCTATTACTCCAACCGCAACTAACTATTACACCTCCAGTCCTTCATTGGAGATATGTCAGACATCAGAACAACTATCGAAGTCATTGAGGGTGGAACTGGGGATGGGATCATCATTGATCTATATCGATTCCAATCTTATCCATTGTTTTGCCATTTAATCCATCCATAAGCCTCCAAAATAAATCAATTTTTGAAACATAATGCTCATAAGAAAATTATTCTTTATTGTATGGATTTAACTGAACACAACATTGCCCACTACCTCATGTTTCAATAGAAAAGTAAATCGCGAAAATGAAGACCAGGTAACCGAGATTAGCGGATGCTAGAACGATAGAGACTCGCGACTGACTTCCCAAAAAATCATCGATGAAGTACTCAAAGACAATTGAATCAACAGATACCAGATGGAACAAGGCAAAAACCTGTGGTCATCGTCGGCCTGATCCGCAACAAATCTCACGAACAGGTCGAGGCCGAAAAACCTTCATCAAAGACATCGAAAAAGCCTTCATACGTACAGGAAAAATTCATTTGATCAAAGGTGGGGAAAAATGCGATGAACTCCAAGCAGAACGAACCGATCAACAAGAAAACACCAGCAAGTCGATCATGAAAAAATGCAGACTAGAATTCGGGGTCTATTACATGCTACAAAGCACGATTAACTCCATCGTAGACATTTAGAAGTGAAAAAGTCACCTTCTATCAAATCGATTTACAGCTGATCAACATGCAAACCAACGAAATAGTATGGATCGACGATGAGAAGATCAAAAAATTCATGGAAAATTAAACCCTCTCATGTAAAACCTCCCAAGCATTAAAGAGATGAAGTCGTCATAAATATGATCCAAAAAATCCAATCCATCAGAAGATTTACGTCCATTCTCCTCCTGATGATCCTTAGATCGGTTGTAGCAAGTATTAGAAAAAAAAACATTTTGTTTCAAAGAACCTTACAAAACGATAATTCTGCACAAGCCTTGCTTTCTATTGAAAGCATCAAAACCCTCAAGAAAAAGCGCAATCATCTCCTTTACCTCCTCGAAAAAGGTAAGTTGCAATACTTGAATAAAAATTCTATCGAAAGCAACCGACTCTTCAATCAGGCTGATGTTGCTATAGAAGATCTTCGTATCAACTACTGGGCAAAAACCTTGAGTTATCTTCCAATCTATAGATTGGAAGATTTTAAAAAGATCAGCATTTACTATTACAAAACTTTGAATTACTTCGCCTTGAGACAATGCGATGAGGTCCTTATAGAATCCAAATACATCAACATCCAATTACAAAAGATCAATGAATAGTACCCCGAAGGTAAAAAACTGTTACACCTCCGATACCTTCTCGCTCATCTTACAAGGCCTAATCTACGAAACTAGCGGCAATGTCAATAACGACTTCATTTCTTACAAAAATGCTACCGAACTCTACCTCAAAACGATATGAATGATAATTTGGCATCCTAGCCAAAAACATCCCCAATGAGCCACACAAACTCGTCCTCTTTTGGGAAAAGGAATTAGGCTAAATAAAAAACAGACCTACTAGACCTTCACCCTTTTTCCTGGAAAAAAGATGAGTCTGGCGAATGTATTCAATAAGGAGCTCAATCTATCCATCCCTTTACCCTTGGGAAACAAAGATGGAAAAGGTCGATTTTCTGAACTTGAAGTATTCAACGTAGCCTTTCCCAAGTACGAAGCACAACTGTCACTCTACACCCAAGAAAAAGCATCGTTCCATACTGCTTAGTTTTTCTTCGAAAAAGCACAAGATCTCAATGCCATAGACTGCAAAAATCTCAAAGACCGCACTCTACTCGAAATCAGCAAAGCAACCCAGCGACTGGCTACCAAGAAAACCTCCAAACATCTACTCAGAAACCAAAATAAAGAATTAGGCGCAATACTTGGCTTGATCAATTCCGCCACAGAACGCTCTGATACGATAAACTGGTAAATCCTGCCGGAAGAGATCTCTTACGCACGTATCCCTCTGAAAAAAGAGGAGAACATTATCAAAATAAAATTCTCCAACCCCTAAGGCAACCCTTGAGAAAAGAAATTTCGATCTATAGCGAAGAATGCCTACAGATCTATTCGTTTAGTACACTACAAATCAGAGGTATCCAATATAATTCCAACATTTCGAAAAACACTTAACTTTACGAAAAATTTTTTATTCGTATGAAAAGAAGTCTTCTCATCACTGTAGCCGTCATTCTATTTTTAATTATTATGGTAGTTGTCTGGTTAACAGGTACATATAATCAACTGGTCATGCTCAACGAAAGAATCAAAACCCAATGGGGACAAGTAGAAAATGCTTACCAACGTCGAGCAGACCTCATTCCAAACCTAGTCAATACCGTACAAGGTGCAGCAAAATTCGAGAGAGGGACACTCACTGAAGTCATCGAGGCTCGAGCTAAAGCCACCTCAGTCACCATAGAACCAAATAATCTAAATCAAGAGCAAATCAGCAAATTTCAAAGCGCACAAGATGGTCTGAATAGCTCGCTCAGTCGACTCCTCGTCACGGTAGAAAGGTACCCAGAGCTCAAGACTATTCAAAATTTTTCCGAACTACAGAGCCAGCTTGAAGGTACTGAAAACCGCATCAATGTCGAACGCAATCGCTTCAACTATCAAGTCCAAGCCTTCAATACCTATCGAAATCAATTTCCAAGAATAGTCATCACTGGTTTTTTTTCCCAATTTAACGAGAAAGGTTACTTCAAATCACAAGCCGGAACTGAAAAATCCCCTACGGTAAATTTTGGGAATTAAAAAAACTCCCCACAAAATGAGATCAAAAAATCTCTTTCTTAACGCCGAGGAAGAACAAAAGGTCGTTCAAGCCATACAAAAAGCCGAACAAGAGGCATCCGGTGAAATCCGTGTACACATCCAAAACCGACCCGAGAAAGGTATCTCAACATTTGAAACAGCTCAAAAGGTCTTTTTCCAATCGGGAATGGACCAAACCCAGCAACGGAATGGTGTCCTTTTTTATGTGGGTGTGATACGACGGAGTTTTACCATATTAGGGGATGAAGGGATCAATAAGACTGTTCCAACTGGATTTTGGTATGAAATCAAAGACAGGGTAATCCAAAATTTCAAAGCACAAAAATATTGCAAAGGTCTCATCGAAGGCATCACTATGGCTGGGCAGGCGCTCAAGACACATTTCCCCTATCAAAAAGATGACATCAATGAACTCCTGGACGATATTTCAAAAGACTAAATACTTGCTAATCTTCCTTCTGTACTCGCTCGCATCGATAGGAGCTCTACAGGCGCAATTCAGCATACCGGCACCACCGAAAAAGATCTATCCGGTAAATGATTTCGCTCAAGTATTGACCCAAGAACACGTATACCATCTAAATAAAAAATTGATCCGTTACAACAAGTCGACCTCTACAGAAATCCTTGTAACCATAGTAAAAACTCTCAATGGTGAAGACGCAAACCTCGTCGGTGCCAATTGGGGAGAAAAATGGAAAATCGGACAAAAAAAACAAGACAATGGTCTGATCCTCTTATTGAGCATAGATGATAGGAAGATTAGCATACAGACAGGCTATGGTATAGAACCTTATCTGACCGATGCACTCTCTCGACGTATCATTGAGAACCAAATCAAGCCTGCGCTCCTACAAGGGGACTATTATAGAGCCATCGATCAGGGTACAACAGCGATTTTTCAAGTCCTCAAGGATACCTACATCAACAAAAAAAAGACTTCAAAAAAAGACAACGGATGGGAAAACCTGCTTCTTTACTTACTATTGATCCTTTTTCTATTCTATTTCTTCCGATCTGGTGGAAATAGTGGAGGCCGCAGGAGATCTGTATATTATGACGAGGATCCTTTTACCCTTTCAAGTATGGGAAGATGGAGTGGCCACCATGGTGGTAAATTGGGCAGCGGATGGGGCTCGGATTCCGGAGAGGGTGGTTTCGGCGGCGGTGGCAATTTTGGTGGTGGTGGAGCCAGTGGTAATTGGGTAAGACAGCCCCACGGAGGATATACTTATGACAATTAGTTTTATGATCATCATATACCTTAGACAAACGTCTTGAACTATTAGTAGTACTAGATTCAGTTTTTCTTTTTTTAATGAGGAGGGAATCTTTTATTATATTTTGGAGGTCAATAGTTATAGCCTCTCCATTATCATCCCAAAATGAATTTAAGCCTTTCAGGTCCATTCCTTTGATGAATGATCTAAGGAATTTAAAGTTTCTGAATAACTAGACGTTATGATATCTTCATTTTATTTAATTTTATATTATCCCCTACTTTCCATTCTATTTAGAATTTTTAAATTATTATAAGTATTTTTTTATACTATTTATACAATATATAACTTTATTGATACTCCTTTTTATTCTTAATGTGAGGAAAAATAAATACTTTTAATGGTAAATTAAAATAAAATCTTATTATATCTATCAAATATTGATAATTATACCAAATACTATTAATAATAAATAAATCGATACTACATATCATCTATGTATAATCCCATATTATAAAATATAAACCTATACAAATTATATATATATATATTTATCTAGAATATATATTATTTGATCTTGAGATCTTATTATAAGAATAAGAATAATAAGAATTGATTTTTTTATATATTTTTTTTCTACATGCTACTTCAAGAGGGTAGAAGCAGGCAAATGCATCATGATGAAAAAAAATTAAAAAGGGCACAGGGAAAAATCAGTTGAATCACCTCCATTCAACCATACTTCCTAACGGCCCAAATGATCGAGTTGTGCCTCTAACAATTGTATCCTTTGCAAAGCATCGGACTCTTTTTTACGTTCTGCAGTCACAATATTAGTAGGAGCAGAGGAGACGAAGCAATCATTGGAAAGTTTTTTACGCACTATCGATAAAAAACCTTGTTGGTAATGGAGCGCTTTTTGTAACTTCTCAATCTCAGCAGGCAAATTGACACTTTGCCCCATAGGAATAAAATACTCATCGATACCTAAAAGGAAGGAAAAAGTGGCTTCCTTAGGTTCTTCTTCTACATAAATCAACTCAGAAAGATGAGCCAATTTTAAAATCATTGGGTTAAAAAAATCCTGTCGATTTTTAGTCAGCACATGCAAAGTAAGCAACTCTTTGTAAGGAATATTTTGAGACTTCCGCATCGCACGAACTTGTCCAATGACTTGAGTAGCAATCTCAAATTGATCTAAAATTATTGCATTATATGACATGGATTCAGGCCAAGGAGTGATGATCAAAGCTTCCCTAACCGAACGCTGCTTGAGATATTGCCAGATCTCTTCAGTGATGAATGGCATATATGGATGCAAGAGCTTGAGTAAATTTTCAAACCATCTGACCGTCTCAGAAAGGACGCTCAATGGTAAAACCTCATCAAAAGTCGGCTTGATCATCTCGAGATACCAAGCACAAAAATCATCCCAGATGAGTTTATATATCTCCATCAACGCATCAGAGATTCTATAAGTCAAGAAAGCTTTCTCGACCCGTGTCAAGGCTTGATAAAACCGATGTTGAAACCATTCGAGCGCCACTTGAGTTGATTCCGAAGGATCTATATACATATCTGATTTCCAACTCATTATCAATCGAAAAGCGTTCCAGATCTTATTGGTAAAATTCCTACCCTTTAGGCAGAGATCTTCATCAAAAAGCAGATCATTACCAGCATGCGTACTGAGCAAAAGTCCCACACGGACGGCATCGGCCCCATACTTATTCATCAAATCAATCGGATCGGGAGAATTCCCTAAGGATTTAGACATTTTTCTGCGTTGCTTATCTCTGACGATACCAGTGAAATAGACATTGGTAAATGGTCTCTCCTTTCTAAAGGTATATCCAGCCATGATCAAACGGGCCACCCAAAAAAACAAGATATCAGGACCAGTAACTAAATCTTGGGTAGGATAGTAATAAGACACTTCACGATTGTCCGGATAACGGATCCCATCAAAAACCGAAATCGGCCAAATCCATGAGGAAAACCAAGTATCCAAAACATCTAGATCTTGTCGGAGTTGACCAAGAGTTAAATCAGGGTTAGTAGTCTTTTCACGAGCAACTTGCAAAGCCTCTTCAGGAGTTTCAGCGACAACGAAATCCTCCCATCCTTTACCGTAATAATAAACTGGGATACGATGACCCCACCAGAGCTGACGTGAGATATTCCAATCACGTACATCTTCCATCCAACGCCTATAGACATTTTTAAATTTCTCTGGGTAGAATCGAATCGTTCCATCCATCACTGCTTCCAGCGCAGGAACAACGATTTCACGCATTTTGAGAAACCATTGTACAGACAACCTCGGCTCGATTACAGCCTTAGTACGTTCCGACAAGCCAACCTTATGATCATAATCTTCTACCTTAACCAAAACACCCAACTGCTGAAGCTCCTTAATGATCTCCCGACGCACCTCAAAACGATCTTTACCCTGATAATGAAGTCCTTTTTCATTAAGAGTTGCATCGTCACAAAAGATGTCAATAAAATCTAAACCATGCCGATCTGCCAGTGCTTTATCATTAGCATCATGAGCGGGTGTCACTTTCAGGCAGCCTGTACCAAAAGTTCTATCGACATAATCATCTTCAATGATGGGTACCACACGATCAACCACAGGTACGATGACTTTCTTCCCTTTCAAATGAGCATAACGCCAATCCTTCGGATGGACACAAACAGCCGTATCACCCAAGATCGTCTCAGGTCTCGTAGTAGCAATGGTAACAAAATCTTCTTCATCTTCAACCTTATACCTCAAATGATATAACTTACCTTGACGCTCCTCGTAAACAACTTCCTCATCCGAAACAGTGGTCTTGACTTCCGGATCCCAATGCACCATACGATGACCTCTATATATCCAACCCCTATGATACAAATCGACAAAAACCTTAATGACAGCTTGAGACAATTCTTCATCCATCGTAAACTTGGTACGATCCCAATCACAAGAACATCCCAACTTCTTCAATTGTTCGAGTATGATGCCCCCATGTTTGTGTGTCCAACTCCAAGCACGATCCAAAAATGCTTCCCTACCCAAATCGGATTTAGAAAGACCTTCTTCTTTCAATCGAGCCACAATCTTGGCTTCAGTAGCGATAGAGGCATGATCCGTTCCTGGTACCCAACAGGCATTATAACCCCTCATTCTAGCCCGACGGATCAAAACATCCTGTATGGTATTGTTGAGCATATGACCCATATGGAGCATACCAGTAACATTGGGTGGAGGGATCACCAACGTATAAGGCTCTTTATCATCAGGAACCGAATAGAAATAACGTCCTTCAAGCCAATAAGTATATCTCTTTTCTTCTGTAGATTTTGGGTTGTATCTGGTAGGAGTTTCCATAGTTTATCGAGCTATTCTTTCTGAAAACATTTCGGACGAATAAAGGGTAAATTTAAATCTTCAAGATATTTTGACTACATTTACTACGACTAAAAAATAAGAATTATGAAAAAAAAAGCTTCTTTACTATTATTCTAGGTATTCTAGGATGGATCGTCGTTTATGCCAGAAAATTTGAATTCAAAAAGGAGATGATCGACTATGGAAAGATCAAGAAGGAAGCAATGGTAAATGCATTTTCGAATTCAAAAATATCAGGAGAAAAACCGCTCATTTTATCCAACATATCAACCTCTTGCGGCTGGTACTAGCCTAAATTGGTCTAATCAATCTATCACTCCTAATCAAATAGGAGAAATCATCGTAAAATACGATACCCAACGTCTAGATACATTTCATGAAAATATCATGCTATTTTCCAACTCGCTTAAAAAGGACTGAAAAGTCTTATGGATCAATTGAGTAGTCGTAGAGTAACTTTTTAAAAACAAGCCAAGTCTACCCATTTTTTTTCATTATCAATTCAATCTAATAAATCCACAACCCATAAAAGGTATCTTTCAATACGTCATGGATCATATCGACACCCTAAGTATCTATCTCAAAAATCACACCTTTATCCTACTTCATTAGTTATGCCGAAACGAGCCTTCAGATTTATCATTTTTTCCAACCATCCTTCAGTCTTATACAGGAGAAGATAAGAGAAAATACTAATCCAATCCGAAAAAACAACTTAGGACGTTTCATCGCGGTTCTATACAAAAATTTAATACTTCTGAATAAAACAGCTGGCGTAAAAAATTGATTTTTGATGAATTGCAAGACCATGTTAGAATTATCTTTAGAATCACTCAGATCACACTTTATATGTTTATCTCTGAAAAAAAAATTAAAAGGGTTTGCATACCACAATTTTTCATAAGAATCCACTTGGCGACGAAGTATCTTCATTTTTTTCTTCAGATCCTTATAGTTTCTGATATTTTCATTCATAACATAAAACATATCACTCGTCTTCCGTACCTAGTTTGCTAAAAACTAAGCAAGTTAAAAAATCTTTAAAAAAACGATCGAAAAAAGTCTTTCGAAATACTAAGGACACAACAAATAAAAATGCGTATACCCCTGTTATAATACCAAATCCAAAAGCATAGCTATTATAATGATCTCCTATCCAAAAAGCTAAAAAAATGCTTCCTAATACCATAGTTAGCATACAGAACAAAAGAAGAAAAATATTGGCTAAAATCGTCGCTAATATACTTACAACAATCTCTATTCCTTCATATTTGATTAGAGTAAACCTATTTGAAATATAATTCTTTAAACCACCAAACATGACTTCTTATACACAAGAAAACACCACTGGATCAAGTCCCAAGTTCATCTTCTATTATCTCATCAATCTTGTCTGCTAACTCATCCTTGGATTTCCGCCACTTTGACTGTAAATTTGATTGAATATCCCGTACCTTGTCGCTCGATTTTTTCATAGCATCCTGTAAAGTATCTTTGAACTCTCCAGCTTTTTTACTTAGTTTTTTTCTGGTTTTACAACCCTTTTCAGGTGCCAAAATTAGACCGGCAACCATACCAGCCATCATTCCCAGAATCACCCCTCCTAAAAAATTTCCACTTTTTTTCATGATAATATTCCTATTAATCCTCTTACTAGATATACGATTTTTTCATTCCTTTAAAGGAAATAAACCAGTCAAATGTACATACAAAAATCCATAACTTTACCCTTTTTAAATAAATAAACTTATGCCAAAACTTTCTATTAAAGGTAGAGGGATATCTTCATCACCGATAAGGACCCCCCACTCCCCCTTTTTGCAGATCGATCCAAAAAAAATATCAAGATTTATCACATAAATATTGGTAAAACAGACATGTCTACATCTAATATAGCCTTGGAAACTATTCGAAATATAGATATCAAAACTCTAATCTATAGTCCTTCAGAAGGATTCGAAAATTATCGTAAAAAGCTCGTCGAATACTATATCAGACAAAACCTATCCTTCTCAAAATATGAATTGATCATCACTACCGGAGGATCTGAGGCTATATCATTTATATTGGGAAGCATAACTGAACTAGGAGATGAGATCATCAGCCCAGAGCCTTTTTACGCCAATTACAATGGGATAGCCGCCATGCACAGAGTGAAAATCGTCCCAGTTACTTTAACCATCGAAGAAAATTTTACACCCCCATCAATCGACACATTTAAAAAGAAAATAACTCCTCGTACTAAAGCAATCTTGATTTGTAACCCCAATAACCCTACCGGTTACCTATATACCGAAAAAGAACTACGACAAATCAAAGAGCTTATCATCCAATATGAGCTCTTCCTCCTTTCGGATGAAGTATATCGAGAATTTGTATATGAAGACGCAAAACATTGTTCAGTTTTACAGATCGAAGATTTGGAAAAACATGCAGTAATCATCGATTCGATCTCCAAGCGCTACAATATGTGTGACGATCGGATAGGTTGCATCACATCCAAAAACCAGGAATTAATCTCTTGTATATTGAAATTTGCTCAAGTACACCTCAGCCCACCTTCATTGGAACAGATCGCCGCAGAGGCGGCTGTAGATACTCCAAATGCCTGTTTTGAAGAAATCACATCCAGAGAATACACTTCCCAGCGGAATACCCTCCTCGAGTGCTTGAATCAGATCAACGGTGTCCAGTACAACCGACCCCAAGAAGCCTTCTATTGTATGGTAGAACTACAAGTAGATGATGTAGATCTATTTGACTAATGAATTTTGAAAGATTTTCATCACAAAAAAAAACAGAAAGTAATGGTAGCCTCCGCCAATAGATTTTATGCTACACCTGGATTAGGCAAAAGACAAATACGTCTGGCCTATATACTCAAGGAAATCGATCTAAAAAATGCTATTGAAGTATTGCAAGAAGCCTTAATGCACTATTTAGGAAAAATTTGAACGATCATGAAGATTCTGGAAAATGTCTCATTGAAATCCTTCAATACTTTTAGTTTAGAGGTAAAGGCCCGTTATTTCTTGGAAATCAACAAGATAAAAGATTTACATGCCATCTTTGCCCATCCCAAACTTCGCCTATTGCCAAGGCTAGTCCTAGGTGGCGGGAGCAATGTGCTATTTACTAAAGATTTTGAAGGTTTGATCCTCAAAATTAATTTGAAAGGTCGAGAGATTCTCGAAGAGAATAACACTAAAATTATCATAAAAGTTTCCGCTGGTGAGATTTGGCACGACCTAGTCTGCTGGGCCGTCGATCAAGGCTTTGGTGGTTTAGAAAACCTTTCGCTCATCCCCGGTACAGTAGGTGCTGCACCTATACAAAACATTGGCGCCTATGGGGTAGAACTCAAAGACAGTCTAGTAGCTTTGCAAGTCTATGAAATTGCCAATGGAAAACTTAGAGACTTTTCCCGTGAAGATTGCCAGTTGGGTTATCGTGACTCCATTTTCAAAAATGAATGGAAAGACCAATACATCATCTTATCAGTCTCACTAATCCTACAAAAAAAAGACTTTATACTGAATATCTCTTACGGAATGATCAAAAAAGAACTAGAAAATATGCATGTGACCCAACCTACGATCAAGACCATCAGTCAAGCCGTGATCAACATCCGAAAAAGTAAACTCGCTGACCCAGCAAAAATCGGTAATGGAGGGAGTTTTTTCAAAAACCCTACTGTAATGCAACAGTACTATGAAAAATTAATCGTTCAATACCCTGATATCATCAGCTACCCCGTCTCGGAAAACCAGGTAAAGTTGGCAGCCGGACAGTTAATCGAAAAAACCGACTGGAAAGGGAAAAGATTAGGACAGATAGGGATTTATGAGAAACAAGCCCTAGTTTTAGTCAACTATGGAGTAGCTGATGGTAGACAGATCTATGCACTATCAGAGAAGGTCATCCAAGATGTCCAAAAAAAATTTGGCATCACCCTCGAACGTGAAGTACTCGTAGTTTAAGCAGTCGAAATATATGGAAACGACTCCATCGAAAAGAACTTTACTAAAAAACAGCCTTTTACGCTGCTTAATCGGCCAACCCTTATCATGGGGATATAGAACAGTCACCAAATTGAGAAATCATCTCTACGACAAAGATTGGATTCCATCGACCTCTTTCCCTCTCCCTATCCTCTGCATCGGCAATCTGAGCCTAGGCGGTACAGGAAAAACCCCCCATACAGAATACTTAATCCATCTCTTGAAAGAAAAATACAAGACAGCCGTCCTGAGCCGCGGATACAAGCGAAAAAGTCAGGGCTTCATATGCGCTGATAAAACCTCTACCACAGCAGATATTGGGGATGAACCTTTGCAATATTTTAAAAAATTCGACGAAGAGATCAGTATAGCTGTAGACGAAGACAGAGTACACGGTATCAGGGCATTGATCCAATTGGTAGCTCCTGAAGTGATTTTGCTTGATGACGGATTTCAACACCGCTGTTTCCGAGATAATTACAACATCCTACTTACCGAACACGATCAATTATATTGCGATGATGCCTTATTACCACTAGGTACCCTACGTGAAGACAAGTCAAATGCTAAAAGAGCTGATATCATCATCGTAACGAAATGTTCTGAACAATTAGACGAAAAACATCAAAAAGAAATCATAAAAAAACTTCGGCCAGAAAAAACACAACACGTTTTCTTTTCCTCTATAAAGTACGCAGATACGTTACAAGCTAAAGAGAAAAAATTTCCCCTCAAAGAATTAGAGAAAATGCACATCTTACTTGTGACAGGCATTGCCCATGCACAACCTATCCTAGATTTTCTAAAAAGCAAAGTTTCCAAAGTCATCCATTTAAATTATTCGGATCATCATACCTTCACAACTAGAAATTATTTGAAAATACGTAACTTATTTGAAAAAATCCCAACGAGTAAAATCATTGTAACCACAGAGAAGGATTACATGCGGATGGACCTTTCTCAATTTAAAGATCTACCAGTGTTTTACCTTCCGATCTCTATTCAGATCTACAAACGAAAAAAATTTAATGAGAAAATTTTGTATTATGTTAACACAACTCAAGCAAACCACCGAATATCTCCAAAGTAAAATCAAGGAACAAGTCGATTTTGTCATCGTATTAGGTTCTGGATTAGGTAAATTAGCAGATGAGGTAGAAGATTCTCTTTTAATCCCTTACGATGAGATCCCCAATTTTCCTAAGACCACAGTTCAGGGACATTCAGGAAAGTTGATCTATGGAAAAATCCACAACAAAAAGGTGTTGGTCATGTCGGGACGTTTTCACTATTACGAAGGACACTCAATGTCTACGGTAGTCTTTCCTATACGGGTATTCAAAATGCTCAATATTGATAAATTGATTTTATCAAACGCATCCGGTGGTGTAAACCCTAGCTTTAAAGTTGGTGATGTGATGTTGATCGAAGATCATATCAATATGATGCTAGAAAATCCACTCAGAGGACCCAACATAGATGCTTTAGGCCCACGCTTTGTCAACATGAACGAAACCTATGACAAAGAGATGATCAAAACAGCCCAAAATGTCGCCAAGAATCACAACATTTCTATCCATAAAGGAACTTATGTAGCCCTACAAGGACCTACCTTCGAAACACCTGCAGAATACGGCATGGTGCAAAAAATCGGAGGGGATGCTGTAGGCATGAGCACCGTACCCGAAGTCATCGTAGCCAAACATATGGGGATGCGAGTTTTTGCACTCTCCGTCATCACAGATTTAGGAGGGCCTGATATGAAAGACAATCATGTCACCCATGAGGAGATATTGCAAGCAGGCCATAAAGCCATGCCTTCGGTAATCTCGATTATCAAAGGACTTATCCTCTATTTACCCTTCTTTTGAAGGTGTCTTTTATCTTTTTTTACGGTCCTTAGGCGTGAGTAAAAGAAAAGAATTGGGTTCCTCTTTATTTACATTGTGATACACACTCCTCAGTAGATCTTGATAAAGAGTACTATGAACAATGGAAGAGACCCAATGTCGATCAATTCGACATCCAACCGCATTGCTTCTTCTAAGGATGATATCAAGAATGTATGCCCTCGGGTAAAATGTCTTCACATGGAAGACCTGTCTCCTTGACTTTTTCTTCCATCTGGAAGATATATTTTTTTTCAGCTTCCAATGATTTATCTTTTACTTCAAGTACATATTGAAATCCAATACAAAAGAAAACATAATCCGAGCTTAATGAAGGTACATAAATCAAGTTTAGCCTAGCCGCCATAAGTTGGACATAAGGTGCTATCTATCTCTAGAATTTCCTGAGAAAACTTGGACAGATCTACGCAGATCAATATTTCTTTTTTCTCTTTCATGGTTTTATATGTTTGATATTATAAATTTATATTTTTTTTAAAAAAAAAATATATTACATTACTATTTACTATAATGAATATATATTAATCAACTAACAAAGAGTTGTGTAGTTAAAAAATTTTAATCTAAATTTACTCTCACCTTTTTATTTTGAAAGCCTTCATTTGTGGATAATAAGCCGCCTTCCCCAGTATTTCCTCAATACGGATCAATTGATTATATTTGGCCATACGGTCTGATCGCGAGGCAGAACCTGTTTTAATCTGCCCAGTATTAAAGGCCACAGCAAGATCGGATATGGTACAATCTTCAGTTTCTCCAGAACGATGAGACATCACTACAGTATATCCAGCATGCTGAGCCTTAGTGATTGCCAACATGGTCTCTGTAAGCGTACCAATCTGGTTGACCTTGATCAGAACGGAATTGGCTATACGTTGTGTAATACCTTGCTCAATTCGTTTAACATGGGTTACAAAAAGATCATCACCTACTAGTTGTACTCGCTGACCAATCTTTTCAGTCAGAAGTCTCCAACCTTCCCAATCATTTTGATCCATACCATCTTCGATAGAGATGATAGGATATTGCTCACTGAGTTGAGCCAGATACTCTACTTGCTCTTCACGGGAACGTACAATACCTTTTTTTCCTTCAAATTTGGTATAATCGTACCGACCACCAACATAAAACTCGGACGCTGCACAATCTAGGGCCAACATTACTTGCTCGCCAGGTTGATAACCTGCCGCTTCAATGGCCTTAAGAATAGTATTTAAGGCATCCTCAGTACTATCAAAATTTGGTGCAAATCCCCCCTCATCTCCTACAGATATGCTTAATTTTCTATTGTGCAAGATTTTTTTGAGCTGATGAAATATTTCTGTACCAGTCCGAATAGCTGCAGAGAAATTCTCAATCTTGATCGGAATGACCATAAACTCTTGAAAGGCAATAGGAGCATCAGAGTGAGCTCCTCCATTGACGATATTCATCATGGGAACAGGCAAGATGTGGGCATTGACACCACCGACGTATTTATACAAGGGTAAGCCGAGTTCTGCAGCAGCAGTTTTAGCTAAGGCCAACGAAACACCAAGTAAAGCATTAGCTCCTAATCTACTTTTATTATCTGTACCATCAAGTATAATCAATTGTCTATCGATAAGGATTTGATCGAATACGGATAGACCAATCAGTTCTGGTGCAATGATGTCATTGACATGTGCTACAGCCTTCAATACGCCTTTTCCTAGATAAGCTTTTTCTCCATCTCGGAGCTCAACAGCTTCGTATTCACCTGTAGAAGTTCCAGAAGGAACGGCTGCTCGACCCAATATACCATTTTCTGTAATGAGGTCAACCTCAACCGTAGGATGACCTCTCGAATCTAATATCTGTCGGGCATGGATCGCATCAATAGTACTCATGGTTTAAAATATTTTTTTTTTGTAGAGAAACGGTTCAAAATAAAAAATAGATGCATCTACTGCCTCATCATCTTGTTTTTCACGAAAAAGATCATGATTGATCTAAAGAAGATGTTTCTCCTGTAAAGGATTCGGAAACTTCTTGTTGAATCTGTGGTTCCACGCCTGGAGGAATTTCTTCTACAGTTATTGCTTTCTTTGAAAGACGTCGACGTCGTGTAGTTTTCTTTTTGGCCTTATCTGTACTGTAGATCTCGTTGAAATCTACCAACTCGATCATGGCCATATCTGCACTATCTCCTGGACGAAATCCTGTCTTTATGATACGTGTATATCCTCCAGGTCGATCATATACTTTTTTAGAAATCTTTCCAAAGAGTTCTGAAATGGCTACCTTGTTTTTCAAATAGCTGAAAACCAATCTTCTAGAATGGGTATTGTCTTTTTTAGATTTCGTAATAAGGGGCTCTACATAATGCCTCAGCTCTTTGGCCTTAGCTAAGGTAGTATGGATCCTCTTGTGTTCGATGAGTGCACCTGCCATATTCAAAAGCATAGCTTTACGATGAGAGGTAGTCCTTCCTAAGTGGTTGATCTTTTTGCCGTGTCTCATGTGATCTTAAGTTTATTTCTTCTCCAAATTGTATTGTGAGAGATCCATTCCAAAATATATACCTACGTTATTCATTTCTACTTCGAGTTCATCTAAGGATTTACGTCCAAAATTTCTCACTTTCAGCATGGCATTTTTGTCGTAAGACACCAAATCAGACCAGGTTTCTATCTCAGCAGACTGCAAACAATTCAATGTTCTCCTGGATAAACCTTCCATATCAGCCAATTTGGTTTTCAATATTTGACGCATGCGCAAAAATCCTTCATTATACTTTTCATTTCTTTCGGTCTCTCCCGAACTGATAGCAATACGTTCATCGGAAAAGAATACAAAATGTTGGATCAAAATCTTAGAAGCTTCTATCAATGCTTCTTTTGGATGAATAGAGCCGTCTGTTTTTATTTCTAACAAAAGGCTCTCAAAGTCAGTTTTCTGCCCTACGCGACAGTTTTCTATGGTATATCGGACATTTTTGATTGGTGTATATATCGCATCGATGGCTATGGTCCCCATCAAAGCATCTTCTTTTTTATTTTCTTCGGCAGGTACATATCCTCTGCCTCTCTCAATAGTAAAAGTAATCTGTAAGGGTACAGATTTATCTTTGTTACATATGACTAAATCGGGATTTAATACTTGAAATGCTGAGGAAAATTTACCTAGATCTCCCGAAGTGACTTGTTCTCGATCTGTGACATCTGCTGTGATAGTTTCTTTCTCTGTATCCTCTATTTGTCTTTTGAAACGAATTTTTTTGAAATTCAAGACGATCTCAGTGACATCTTCTACTACTCCCTTTATCGTAGAAAATTCATGTTCTACGCCTTCTATCTTAATGGAAGTAATAGCAAAGCCTTCTAAAGATGATAAAATGACACGCCTCAATGCATTGCCTAGGGTCACTCCAAAGCCTGGCTCCAATGGCTTCACTTGAAATAAACCCATATCGTCGGTAGAATCCAACATTACTGCACGCTCAGGCTTTATAAAATTTATAATCTCCATATCTATTGATATTTCTTATTATTTGGAATACAATTCAACGATCAATTGTTCTTTGATATTTTCAGGGATTTGTAACCTTTCAGGTAGTGCTTGAAATGTACCATTCATTTGATCACTATTCCAAATCAGCCAGTCTTTTGGAGTACCTATTTTTGTATTTAACGCTTTTTGGATAGCTTTATGGTTTTTAGATTTTTCTCTCACGCCTATTACATCTCCTGGTTTGAGTGTATAAGAGGGTATATTCACAATTCCACCATTTACTATGATGTGCCGATGCGAAACGAGTTGACGGGCAGCCGGACGTGAAGGGGCTAACTTTAATCTATAAACCACATTATCTAAACGGGATTCGCACAATTGTAAAAGCAATTCACCGGTGATCCCTTTCTTTTTCGAAACCTCACGAAACATTTTGATAAATTGACGTTCTAAGATACCATAGGTATACTTAGCTTTTTGCTTTTCAGCTAATTGAATAGAATATTCTGAACGTTTTCTCCTACGATACGCACTACCATGTTGACCAGGGGTATATTTCTTACGATCCATCGGCTTACTGCTGAATATAAGTTCTCCAAACCTACGTTCGATTTTTCTCTTTGGTCCTGTATATCTTGCCATGAATGATCTTTTTAAAAAAAAATTAAACTCTTCTCCTTTTAGGAGGGCGACACCCGTTGTGGGGTAAGGGGGTAATATCTTTGATCACGGTCACTTGAATGCCTGCATTGTTCAAGCTACGTATGGCAGCATCTCTACCAGCACCAGGTCCTTTTACCCATACATCAACTTTTTTTATACCAGCATTCAAACCCTCTTTAGCTACGCTTTCGGCTGCTACTTGGGCTGCATAAGGGGTATTTTTTTTAGATCCTCTAAAACCCATCTTTCCAGCTGATGACCAAGCAACTACTTCACCTTTTTTATTAGTCAGTGCGATGATAATATTGTTAAAAGTAGAACTGATATGAGCTTCCCCTATAGGGTCAACGGTGACTTTCCTTTTATTTACTGCTGTTATCTTTGCCATAATGTGAATTATTTAGTCGCTTTCTTCTTGTTGGCTACGGTTTTTCTTTTACCTTTTCGCGTACGGCAGTTATTTTTGGTTTTCTGCCCCCTCAAAGGCAAACCAATCCTATGCCGTATACCTCTATAACATCCAATATCCATTAAACGTTTGATGTTTAATTGCAAATCGGAACGTAGCTCTCCTTCTACTTTCAATGTGTCTGAAATACATTTTCTGATCCGGTTAATCTCTTCATCAGACCAGTCTTCTACTTTGAGATCTTCATCGACATTGACAGTAGTCAAAACCTTTCTAGCTGTACTTTTACCTATACCATAGATTGCCGTAAGTCCTATAATACCCCTTTTGTTTTTGGGCAGATCTATACCTGAAATCCTAGCCATACATCAACCTTGTTTTTGTTTGAATTTTGGATTTTTCTTATTGATGACGTAAAGACACCCCTTACGTCTCACGAATTTACAATCATCAGTTCTTTTCTTTATGGATACTCTTACTTTCATAGGATAATTTTAATATCTATATACAATTCTGCCTCGGCTTAAGTCATAAGAAGACATTGCCAAACGGACTTTGTCTCCTTTCAATAATTTGATAAAATTCATTCTCATCTTTCCACCGATGTGAGCCGTGACGATATAATCATTTTCCAATTCAACACGAAATATAGCATTAGGTAATTGCTCAATAATGACTCCATCTACTTCGATGTGTGCTTCTTTGGCCATAATTTATACTAAACTTTTAGGGGATCTCTGGTTTTGCATCAGTCCATCGTAATGATGATTCAATAAATAGGTATCGACTTGTTGGATTGTATCTAAGACCACACCTACTACTATAAGCAGTGAAGTGCCTCCATAAAACAAGGCAAAACCCTGCGTAACACCGATCTGAACGATCAAAGAAGGTAATATAGCGATGATTGCTAACAAAACAGCTCCTGGAAGAGTGATCTTTGAGAGAATATCATCTAAAAAATCTGCAGTCTCTTTACCAGGTTTAACCCTAGGAATATGACCACCATTTCGCTTAAGGTCATCTGCCATTTGATTAACTGGAATGGTAACAGCTGTATAGAAAAATGTAAAGATTATGATCAGCACGGAAAATACCAAATTATACCAAAAACCATAGATATCTTGAAAGATTTCCATTAGAGATTTGATCTTTTCGTTGCCGACATATATCAACAAAGTCACAGGCAACAACATGATGGCTTGCGAAAAAATGATAGGCATAACTCCTGCCGCTGTTACCTTCAAGGGGATGTATTGACGTATAGCATTAGCCATAGAACGAATATAACTACTATCTGTATTGACTTGTGCACGACGAACGTACTGCACCGGAACTTGCCTGACTGCCTGAATGATAAGTATACAAAACAAGATAACTACTAACCACAATAAACCTTCAAAAAACAAAAAGATCAAACCACCATTGCCTACTTCCAAACGACTGACTATTTCGGCAGCAATGGCATCAGGGAAACGTGCCACAATACCGGCCATAATGATCAAAGATACTCCATTACCTATTCCTTTATCAGTGATCTTCTCACCCAACCACATAGTGAATAAGGTCCCTGCAGTCAATACAACGATGGAAACCGTCCAGAACAAAATCCTCCCTCCTGTATTACCAATGTCAATAAGATAAGCCTCAGAAATCGAAGAAAAAGGAATGAATTGTGTAGTGAGCGCTGTAAGATAAGCTGGGGCTTGTACCAAACAAATCCCTATAGTCAACCATCGTGTGATACGATTGATCTGTCTACGACCACTTTCACCGTCTTTTTGTAACCTCTGCAAATATGGCAAAGCCAATCCCATCAATTGCACAATGATAGAGGCCGATATATAAGGCATAATACCTAAGGCCAAAACAGAAGCCCGATTAAAAGCCCCTCCAGTAAACGAGGAAAGAATTTGCATCAATCCTTTGGCACCCGGATTTATATTAGCCATAAAATCGCTAATCGCTTGAGGATCTATCCCTGGCAAGGGGACATAGGCACCAAAACGGTACACTAATAAAAATCCTAAAATGATCCCAATTTTAAGGCGTAATTCATTAATACTCCATATATTATAAATTGTTTTAAATAGGACCTTCATTCAAAAAGACTTATAAAGTTATAATTTCTCCACCAGCTCTTTGAATAGCTTCAGCAGCGGTTTTACTAAACTTGTGGACTATGACTTTCAATTTTACTTTCAACTCACCTCGGCCTAAGATTTTCACTAGATCATTTTTTCCTATAAGACCATTAGCCGACAACAAATCTCTATCTACAACAACCTCCTTAAACTTTCCTGCATCAGACAAAGATTGCAAAGTATCTAGATTTATACCGATATATTCTTTACGATGTGGATTTTTAAATCCCATTTTGGGTACACGACGTTGCAAGGGCATCTGACCACCTTCAAAACCTAACTTCTTAGCATTACCCGAACGAGATTTTGCTCCTTTATGTCCGCGAGTACAAGTACCCCCTTTACCTGATGCTTGTCCTCTACCCAAACGTTTTCTCTGCTTTACAGCACCTGTTGCCGGACTCAAACTACCTAATCTCATCATTTCAAATTTTATTTATTTTTAATAAATGAGCTACTCTACTTATCATACCTAAGATTTGTGGACTGATTTTATGTCTAACTTCTTGATTGATTTTCTTCAGTCCTAACGCACAAAGAGTCGATTTTTGTACTTTAGAGCAATCGATAGCACTTCTTATTTGTTTCAATCGAATCATTTTATTTTCACTCATCTTATCATATTCTATCCTTTAAATAATTTCTTTATAGAAATTCCTCTTTCTTTGGCTATTACATCTGCACTCCTCAGACTTATCAAGGCTCTGATAGTAGCTTTGACTACATTATGGGGGTTGGACGAACCTTTTGATTTGGATAATACATTGGATACTCCTGCAAGCTCCAATACAGCACGCATTGATCCACCGGCAAGTATACCGGTACCTTCAGAAGCTGGACGGATGAAAACACGTGCGCCGCTAAACTTACCCTCTTGTTCGTGAGGGATGGTCCCTTTAGACATGGGTACTCGGACCAGATTCTTTTTAGCTTGTTCACCTGCTTTATAAATAGCATCAGGTGCTTCTTTTGATTTTCCAAATCCATATCCCACTACTCCATTTTCATCTCCTTTGACTACAACGGCACTGAAACTGAAATATCGTCTTCCTTTGGTGACTTTGCATACCCTTTTCATGGTAACCAGACGTTCTTTTAATTCTAGACCACCCGGTCTAACTCTTTCTACTTTTTTGAATCCTAACATATCATTTTTCTTAGAATTTTAATCCCATTTCTCGCGCACCTTCAGCCAAAGATTTGACCCTCCCATGATATAAGTATCCATTCCTATCAAAAACTACTTGTTCTATACCAGCTTGCTTAGCTTTTTGGGCTAAACGCTTGCCGATTTCAGCAGCTACAATCATTTTAGTCGTTTTATCTATGGAAATACCTTTTTCTTTTGAAGAGGCAGAAACCAATGTGATACCTTTAGTATCATCAATAATCTGAGCATAGATCTCTTTATTACTTTTGAAAATGGATATCCTTGGCCTATCTGAAACGCCAGAGATTTTCTTACAAACTCTAGATTTTATTTTCGTTCTCCTTTTTTTTTTTGTCAATCTCATTTTATCAATATTTAAGCAGACTTACCTGCTTTTCTCCGGACTATTTCACCTATATATCTCACACCTTTTCCTTTATATGGTTCAGGCTTTCTAAAAGAACGAATTTTGGCAGCAACTATTCCTAAGAGTTGTTTGTCACAAGACTTTAAAATAATCAATGAGTTTTTTCCTTTCTCGGTTTTAGTTTCTATTTTAACTTCTTGAGGGCATTGCATGATAATATTATGAGAAAAACCTAGGCTTAATTCCAAGATCTGATCACGATTCGAAGCACGATATCCTACTCCGATCAATTCTAATTCTCTAGTAAAACCAGTTGTGACTCCCATGATCATGTTGTGAATGAGCATGCGGTATAAACCGTGAAAAGAGCGATTTTCTTTCTGCTCCGAAACTCGTTTAACGAGTAGTTGTCCTTCTTGGATTTCTACTTGAATATTTCCATGAATTTTCTGAAATAATTCGCCCAAAGGTCCCTTTACTAAGACTTTTTTATCTTCCATTTTTACAATAACTCCTTGAGGGATAAATATAGGGATTTTACCAATTCTAGACATAACTCAACTTTTAATAAACATAACACAATACCTCGCCTCCGACATTAATTTTTCGTGCTTGCTTATCAGTCATCACTCCTTGGGAGGTAGAGAGGATCGCAATTCCAAGTCCATTCAATACTCGAGGCAATCCTTTAGCACTACAATACTTTCTCAAACCCGGCTTGCTTATACGCTTAATGTGTTTGATCACAGAGGTATGGTTGATACGATCATATTTCAATGCGATTTTAATTTGACCTTGTATATCTTTGTTTTCCTCAAACTTATAATTCAAAATATAACCATGATCAAATAACATCTTAGTCATATCTTTTTTCAAATTAGAAGCTGGAATTTCTACAGTACGATGCCCTACACGAGAAGCATTTCGGATACGTGTCAGATAATCAGCTATTGGATCTGTATTCATAATTTATTTTATGTTATTAAAGTGTTAAATTTTACCAACTGGATTTTCTTACACCAGGGATATAACCTTGAGATGCCAATTCCCTAAATTTTATACGTGAGATACCATATAAACGCATGTACCCTTTGGGCCTTCCGGTGAGGGAACACCGATTGTGTAAACGTACTGGTAAAGCATTTTTAGGCAACCGTTGTAAGGCTTCATAGTCCTTAGCTTCTTTAAGGGCTTCTCGTTTTTTGGCATATTTCTGTACAAGCCTTTCTCTTTTTCTCTGTCGCGCTTTTACTGATTCTTTGGCCATAGATTAATTCTTTTTAAATGGTAAACCGAATTGAGTCAAAAGGAATTTAGCTTCTTTATCGGTTTTAGCAGACGTAACAAAAGTGATGTTCATTCCTGAAATTTTTTTCACTTGATCGATATCCAATTCAGGGAATATGATTTGTTCGGTGATGCCCATATTATAATTGCCTCTTCCATCGAAACCGCTAGACTTAACACCATTGAAATCTCTTACCCTGGGTAGAGCTGCTGTGATCAATCGGTCTAAAAATTCATACATTTTATCTTGACGTAGGGTCACTTTGCAACCTATAGGCATATTTTTTCGCAATTTGAAACCTGCTTCGTCTTGTTTGGATAGGCAAGAAACGGCTTTTTGTCCAGTAATCGCCGTGAGATCTGCAACAGAATAATCGACGAGTTTCTTATCTGCCACGGCAGCGCCGATTCCTTGACTTACAACAATTTTTTCCAGCTTGGGAACTTGCATGATCGAACGGTATCCGAACTCCCTCATCAATACAGGAATGATATTTTCTCGGTATGATTTTTTGGGTCTTGGTAAATAGGTTATGGAGTTTTTCAATTTTTTACAATATCTTTTAATATTTCTCCTGATCTTTTAGTTAAGCGGACTTTCTTTCCGTCTTGTATCTGAAAGCCTACCCGCGTAGGTTTTCCATCTTTAGGGTCTATGATGGCCAAATTGGAAATATGCAAAGGAGCTTCTTTTTTTATAATACCACCTTGAGGTTTAGCCGCAGTGGGTTTGATGTGTTTTTTAACTAGGTTCACTCCACTGACAACAGCTCTGTCTTTCTTGGGAAGGACTTTCAGAATGGCGCCTTTACTCCCTTTGTTATTTCCTGACAAAACGATAACTTCATCTCCTGTCTTGATCTTCAACTTTGTCATAATCTTAAAATTTAAAGTACTTCGGGGGCTAATGAAACGATTTTCATATACTCCCTTTCTCGTAATTCTCTAGCTACTGGACCAAATACTCGTGTACCGCGCATTTCTCCGGTTGCGTTGAGTAATATGCAAGCGTTGTCGTCAAACCCAATATATGAACCGTCTTTGCGACGATTTTTTTTCTTAGTTCTAACAACAACTGCTTTAGAAACCTGTCCTTTTTTGATATTTCCTCCAGGAACGGCTTCTTTTACAGAAACTACAATGGAATCACCCACTGATGCATATCGTCTTTTAGTACCTCCAAGTACACGTAGAAGCAATACTTCTTTAGCACCTGTATTGTCCGCTACCCTAAGTCTGGATTCTTGCTGTAACATATTATTTGGCTTTTTGTTCGATCTGTACCAATCTCCAACATTTATTTTTACTCAAGGGACGGGTCTCCATAATCTTGACTCGGTCTCCTTCATTGGAGCTGTTTTCTTCGTCATGTGCAACGTACTTCTTGGTTTTCAAAACAGCCTTGCCATAACGTGGATGTTTGATACGCTTGGTTTCAGTGACAACTATGGTCTTATTCATTTTATTGCTGGTGACCACTCCGATCCTTTCTCTTCTAGAATTTCTTTTCATAATGAATTGGGTCAACAATTACCTCATTTTTTTTTTGACACAATATGGTCGCAAGACGGGCGATCTCTCTCCTACTACACCTAAGTTCAATAGGTTTCTTTAAAGATGAAATATGATGATCAAATTTCATTTGTTGATATTGCTTTTTGTGTATCTTCAAAGTATCTTGGATCTGCTCAATAGAGCGCGTCCTAATTTCAGATGCTTTCACTTTAAATAAAAATATTTAACTGTTCAAATCATTCGCTACAATAAACTTGGTCCTTACCGGTAATTTCTGAGCAGCTAAACGTAAGGTTTCTTTTGCTATTTCCGGATTAACTCCATCAATTTCAAACAGGATTCGACCAGGCTTTACTACTGCTACCCAATATTCTACAGCACCTTTCCCCTTACCCATACGAACTTCTTGCGGCTTCTTAGTGGCTGGCTTATCGGGAAATATTTTTATCCACAACTGCCCTTCTCTTTTCATATAGCGAGTTGCCGCAACGCGTGCAGCTTCCAATTGACGCGCCGTAAGCCATGCCGAATCTAGTGTCTTGATACCAAAGCTACCAAAACTAAGTTTTGTGCCTCTTGTGGCGTTACCTTTCATACGGCCTTTTTGTTGCTTATTGTATTTGGTTCTTTTAGGCTGTAACATGAGTTAAATCAATTCAGATGATTATTTTTTTTCTTTTCAGTTCGGTATCTGTATCATTACGACGTTTACCAGAACCCAATTTGGTAGGGCTTTTTTGTTTCTTCTGCAAGCCGGTTAAAGGAGATAATTCCCTGCTGCCATAGACTTCTTCTTTTTTGATCCATACCTTGACGCCTATCCTTCCTGAAACAGTGTGTGCTTCGCTTGTAGCGTAGTCCACATCTACTCGAAAGGTAGAGAGGGAAATGCTTCCTTCCTTGTAATGCTCTGTACGTGACATCTCTGCACCATTTAAACGACCGGAAACTTGTATTTTAATCCCTTCGGCATTCATACGAATGGCAGACATGATGGCTTGTTTAATAGCTTTTTTATAGGAGGCACGGCTTTCGATCTGACGTGCTATACTTTTAGCTACTAAGGGTGCATCGAGCTCGGGTCGCTTGATTTCTAATATATTGATCTGAACTTCTTTTTTAGTAATTCTTTTCAACTCATTTTTAAGTTTATCTACTTCATCTCCGCCTTTGCCTATGACTAAAGCCGGACGGGAAGTAGTGAGTGTGATGGTGATGAATCTTAACGTACGTTCTATATAAACGCGAGAAACACCGGATTTTACCAAACGTGCATCGATATATTGCCTTATGCGATGATCTTCTTCTATCCTTTGGCGGTAATCACCACACCAACTAGACTGCCATCCCATAATGTTACCCAGACGATTGGCAATTGGATTCGTTTTTTGTCCCATATTTAATCGTCCTTTCTACTTCCTATTTTAATTCTTACATGATTGGATCGTTTTCTGATCCTATGTCCTCTCCCCTGAGGTGCAGGTCGTAATCTCTTCAATGTACGAGCATTGTCTACTGTAACCGTCTTAACATATAAGTCTGCATCTTCTATGTCCTTGTCTTGATTTTTCAACTGCCAATTAGCCAAACCGGATAATAAAAGTTTTTCAAGAGCATTGGAGGCTTCTTTTTTACTGTATTTCAAAACACCTAAAGCTTGATCTATATCCATATCACGGATTAGATCTACCATCAACCGCATTTTACGTGGTGATGTAGGATGGTTTTGCAATGAGAAACATACCCAATGTTTTTTAGTTTGTTTGCGATACTCAGCACTGAGCCTTTTTCTTGACCCCATGGTAATTTGATCTAATGTTTTACTTCTTACCTTTATTTTTCGAACCTGCATGCCTACGAAATATGCGCGTAGGCGCAAATTCTCCCAATTTATGTCCCACCATATTTTCGGTGATATATACTGGGATATATTGTTTACCATTATATACCGCAAAAGTTTGACTTACAAATTCAGGGATGATCATTGATGCCCTTGACCAGGTCTTGATTACAGTCTTTTTTCCTAATTTCTGATTAATAAGGACCTTATCAGATAATTTATAAAATACATATGGACCTTTTTTTAATGAGCGCGCCATAATGAAAAATAGTTATTTTTTCCTACGTTCTACAATATATTGAGTCGATGATTTTTTCTGTACACGTGTTTTAAAACCTTTAGCAGGTAGACCTTTTCTACTTCTGGGGTGACCACCTGAAGCTCTACCTTCGCCACCGCCCATAGGATGGTCTACTGGGTTCATTGCTACACCTCTCGTACGTGGTCTCCTTCCCAACCAACGATTCCTACCAGCCTTGCCTGATACTTCGAGTTGATGGTCTGCATTGGAAACTGATCCTATAGTAGCCATACAGCTGAGGAGGATCATTCTGGTCTCACCTGAAGGTAATTTAACTATGGCATATTTACCATCCCTAGCAAGCAATTGTGCATAAGAACCAGCACTACGGGCCATCACAGCTCCTTGACCAGGTCTAAGCTCTATACAAGAAATCACTGTCCCAAGAGGGATCTTACTTAGCTGCATCGCATAGCCCAAATTGGGGGGTATTTTTTGACCTGATATAACCTGCTGACCTATTTTGAGGCCATTTTGGGCTATGATATAACGTTTCTCTCCGTCTGAATAGTTGAGCAATGCGATAAATGAGGATCTGTTCGGATCGTATTCTATAGATTTTACTGTAGCAGGGATGCCAAATTTATCTCTTTTATAATCGATAATTCTGTATTTCTTTTTATGCCCACCTCCTGTATAACGCATAGTCATTTTACCACGGTCGTTCCTACCTCCGGATCTGTGTTTACCTTTGGTCAAGGATTTTTCAGGAGAAGACGTAGTAATCTCCTCAAAGTTATTTACGATCCTAAATCTCTGACTCGGCGTAGTCGGCTTCAATGCTCTTACTGACATAATCCTAATTTTTACTAAAAAAATTGATTGTTTGACCCACTTCTAATTCTATAATAGCTTTTTTGGTTCTATTGGTCCAACCTGAGATCCGAGCTTTTTTTCTGAACCGAGATTTTTTTTTAGCCCCATAGTTCATCGTCCTTACATTCTTGACAGTGACATCATAAAATTGTGCTAATTCATTTTTGATTTGTATCTTATTAGCTCTAGGATCAACCAAAAAAGTATAACGATTTGCTACCTCACTATCTGATGTAGCCTTTTCTGTAATCAACGGCTTAATTAACACAGTCATCAATTGCTTAATTTTTCAATTTTTTCTGAACTTTTTCTATAGCGCTTTCTAAAAAAACCAAATAAGATGCGTCTAAAAGTTCGTAACTACTTAATTGATCGTTTGTTACGATTTTTAACCTCTGTAGATTTCGGGAGGACAAATATAAATTTTTATTTGGTTTTTCCAAGATGATTAGTGTCTTTTTATCAGTTATGCTCAAGGACTTCACAATCTCTAAAAGACTTTTAGTCTTTGGAATGTCTAAAGAAAAATCTTCTACGATTTTCAACTGATTATCTTTAAGCTTCTTACTTAAAATAGAACGCTTAGCTAGTCTTTTGAGCGATTTATTTAATTTGAATTGATAATCTCTTGGCTGGGGTCCAAATACTCTTGCTCCCCCTTTAAATAAAGGGTTGTTTATGTCCCCTTTTCTTGCGTTACCCGTACCTTTCTGACGTTGGAGCTTTCTCGTGCTACCGGAAAGTTCACTTCGTTCCTTCGCTTTATGAGTACCTTGACGTTGTGCGGCCAGATACCGCTTGATCTCAAGATATACAGCATGATCATGAGGTGTGACCCCAAAAATATTTTTGTCTAAAATCAGATGACGCCCTGTTTCTTTGCCTTTGATATCAAATATTACTACTTCCATCTCCTAATAATTAGATATGAATTCTTAGGTCCGGGGACCGATCCCTTTATAATCAGAAGATTTTTCTCCAAATCTACTTTCAATACTCTGAGGTTCTGAATGGTAATATTGCCCCCGCCCATTCTACCTGCCATACTTGTCCCTTTGAATACTCGTGAAGGATCTGATCCTGCTCCGATAGATCCTGGTGCTCTCAAGCGGTTATGTTGTCCATGGGTACTTTCTCCTACACCGGAAAATCCATGACGCTTCACTACACCTTGAAATCCTTTACCTTTGGTAACGCCTGTAATGTCTACAAATTCTCCTTCATTGAAGAGATCTACTTTGACTTGATCGCCTGTTTTGAGATCATCGATAAAATCTCCATAAAATTCTACTAACTTCTTTTTGGGCGATGTACCTGCTTTCTTAAAATGACCTTGCAAAGCCTTGCTTGTATTTTTTTCTTTTTTAGCATCAAAGCCTAGCTGGACAGAGGAATACCCATCTTTTTCCAAGATCTTGATTTGAAGTACTACACAAGGACCCGCTTCTACAACCGAACAAGGGATGTTTTTCCCGTTCTCATCAAAGAGACTTATCATCCCGGTATATTTTCCTATGATACCTGACATGAGGATTAAAGATTTATTTTATGAATTTATTATGTTTTCATTTCTATTTCGATACCACTTGGGAAATTCAAACCTACCAAAACGTCTACAGTTTTTGAAGAAGCATTATATATATCTACTACTCGTACGTGTGTTGGTAGTTCGTATTGTTCACGCGATTTTTTATATACGTGTGGAGAACGCAATACAGTATCCCGTCTTTTTTTCGTGGGCAAAGGTATGGGGCCGTTTACTACAGCATGTGTAGAGGTAACGGCTTTTACAATTTCTTCTGTGTATCGGTCCAATAAAGCGTGCTCGTAGGATTTTAATTTCACTCTGATCTTCTGGCTCATATTCCATCGATTAATTTTAAACATTGACTCCTTTTACTTTTGCTATAACGGACTCAGCTACATTAGAAGGGGCTACTTCATAATGAGAAAACTCCATTGATGATACAGCTCTACCAGAAGACAAAGTCCGCAAGGTAGTCACGTAACCAAACATTTCAGCCAAAGGTACTACGGCTTTGATGACCTTGGTATTATTGCGATCGTCCATACCCTGTACTATACCTCGTCGGCGATTGAGATCTCCTACGATGTCACCCATATTCTCCTCGGGAGTCACTACCTCCAGCTTCATCATAGGTTCTAAGAGTACAGGTTTAGCATTTTTTGCTGCCGCTCTGAAACCTACTTTAGCTGCTAATTCAAAAGATAATTGATCAGAGTCTACCGAATGGTAAGAACCATCCATTAATGTCACCCTCATTGCATCGATCTCATAGCTGGCTAAAGGGCCGTTTTTCATCGATTCTTTGAAACCTTTTTCCACTGAAGGGATAAATTCTTTAGGAATGTTCCCACCCTTGATTTCATTGACAAACTCCAAGCTTGATCGGCCTTTTTCTGCAGGGCCCAATTTGAATATGATATCGGCAAATTTACCCCGACCTCCAGTCTGCTTCTTGTAAACTTCTCTGTGTTGGATTGTAGTAGTCAATGCTTCTTTATACTCTACTTGAGGTTGTCCTTGATTGACTTCTACCCTGAATTCTCGTTTCATACGGTCTACAATGATCTCAAGGTGAAGTTCTCCCATACCAGAAATGATAGTTTGACCTGTGCTTTCATCGGTACGTACTTGAAACGTAGGATCTTCTTCCGCCAGCTTGGATAAGGCTAATCCCATCTTGTCAAGGTCTACTTTAGATTTGGGTTCAACAGCTAATCCAATAACTGGCTCAGGGAATGACATGCTCTCCAACACAATGGGATGTTTCTCTTCGCATAAAGTATCTCCTGTTTTGATGTCTTTAAATCCTACCACAGCACCGATATCTCCCGCCTTGATCTTGTCTATGGGATTCTGTTTGTTGGCATGCATTTGATATATGCGTGAGATGCGCTCTTTATTGCCAGAACGAATATTTAGGACGTAAGAGCCTGCATTCAATGCGCCTGAATAGACACGGATGAAGGCTAAACGACCCACAAAGGGATCTGTAGCAATTTTGAAGGCCAATGCAGAAAACGGATCACTTTCATTGGGCTGTCGTTTTACTTGTTGTTCATTTTCCGGATCTATTCCTATAATATCTTCTATATCAATGGGAGAAGGTAAATATTGACATACAGCATCTAGCATGGCTTGTACTCCTTTATTTCTGAAAGAAGAACCACAAAGCATTGGGATAGTTTTCATTTCAATAGCGGCCTTCCGCAAGGCCGCGTTGATCTCGTCTTCTGAAATGGTATCAGGATTTTCGAAAAATTTCTCCATGAGGGTATCGTCATACTCAGCAATGGATTCTATGAGTTTGCTACGATACTCACTTACCATCTCTTGTAAGTCGTCAGGTATAGGGACTTCTTTATAGGACATGCCATGATCATTTTCATTCCAGATCATGGCTTTATTAGTGACGAGATCTACGACCCCCTTGAAATCGGCTTCGCTATCAATAGGAACTTGTAAAAGGACAGGATTACCCCCTAAGATTTCTTTTATCTGACTGCAAACATTGAAGAAATCGGCACCTTGACGATCCATTTTATTAACAAACCCCAAACGGGGTACATGGTATTTATCAGCTTGTCTCCATATGGTTTCCGATTGAGGTTCTACACCATCTACTGCACTAAATAAAGCTACCATGCCGTCCAAAACACGCAAGGAACGCTCTACTTCTACAGTAAAGTCTACATGCCCTGGGGTATCAATGATATTGATCTGAAATTCTTGTCCACGATACAGCCACTCACAACGTGTAGCGGCTGAAGTGATGGTAATACCACGTTCCTGCTCCTGTTCCATCCAATCCATAGTGGCTGCACCGTCGTGTACTTCACCAATCTTATGAGTGATCCCTGTATAAAAAAGAATACGCTCGGTAGTAGTGGTCTTTCCAGCATCAATATGCGCAGCAATACCTATATTTCTTGTGTGTCTTAAATCTTTTGCCATAATTGGGTAAATCTAAGATGAGAAAATGCCTTATTGGCTTCAGCCATTTTATGAATGTTTTCCCGTTTTTTCACAGCGGCACCTTCTTCTTTTGAAGCAACTAAAGTTTCCGCAGCTAACTTATCAGCCATGGATTTTTCATTACGTTCTCTAGCACACTCAATCAGGGATTTTATTGCTTTGGCAAGCTTCACCCATGGAGCTATAGCCACAGGCACTTGAATATTGGTTCCTCCCATACGGTGAGTACGGACCTCTACATGAGGCATGACATTTTTTAGAGCTTCTTTCCAGATCTCCAAAGCAGATTTTTCTTGATCCTCTTTACGTTGTTCTATATTTTCCATAGCCTTATAGAAGATACCATAAGCCTTGGTTTTTTTTCCATCCTTCATCATATGATTGACGAAACGGGTGACCAAGGGATCTTTAAATCTTGGATCGGGTGAATATGATCTCCTTTGCGCTTTGTCTTTTCTCATCGATTCGTGTTAAAAAATTAATTATTTCTTATCTTTATTTTTATCCTTAGGTCGTTTGACGCCATAACGACTCCGACTCTGCATACGTCCATTGACACCGGCAGTATCTCGAGCACCACGTACAACATGCCCACGTACTCCTGGCAAATCTTGGGCAATTTTCTCTCCTGCGATCAACACAATGGAGTGTTCTTGAAGGTTGTGTCCCTCGCCACGGATATAAGCAATAATCTCTTTACCATTGGACATACGTGCACGACATACTTTCCGCATGGCGGAATTAGGCTTCTTAGGTGTAGTATTATATACACGTGTACATACACCTCTTAATTGAGGACAAGAATCTAAAATGGCCGACTTGCTCTTCTTACGAATGGCAATTCTGCCCTTTCTAATGAGTTGTTGTATCGTTGGCATAACCCTGTTAATAGAATTATAATTAATAAATTCAAGGGTAAAGTTATACTTATTTCAGAGAATAAAAAAACAATGGGAAAGGTTTTTTTATTTTTTTTAAAACATTTATTATGTTTTTGATATATTAAAATGAAAAATCATCTAGTGATAGGTAATTTATTATTAAGTTATATAATTATTACATTTCCATACTACCATCTAAACATTTGGTGAAAAACTTCTGCATAGCCCGATAAAAATCAAATACAATCTCTTGATTTATAAAATCGTAGTATTCATTATTTTTGACCATATATTTTACACTAAAATCCTGTTTTTTAAAAGTGCTTCGACCACTTGATCAGACTCAGCTTTTTTTTGATACGGGGATCGTTGGTGTCTTGGTCGATAAATAGAGGTACTTTGATCTTATGGACTTGAATCGCCTGACTGTTTTAGTTCATCATTTCGGCATCTTTGGGATCTTGTGGATCTCCGATCAGTTCATACCACATCTTCCTGATTGGCTCCCAATAGGGAGGGATGGTATTCAAAAAAGTAAAAAGATTATATACGCCTACATAATCTATGGAACAGGTGTATAGATCATAAGTTTTTATGATACCAGCTAGAGTGGTATAACCGCCATAATTAGTTCTGTAAATCCTTATGCAGTTGGGGATTTGATATACCATCTTTGATGAGCCACTGTAGTCCATTGGTGGATATCGTCTTACATGGATCATCCCTAGTGTATTAAATGTTTTTTTCCCAGAAATATCTACCATAGCTGATAGATCTTCTAAAATTCATCTGAAGCTCGGCATAATCAGGATTGGCTAAAAACTGTACTGCGGAATTAAAATCCCAGAAATCTAGCCATCAAGATTAGCCATAGGGATGAATCACTACTAGAAATTTATCGGAACTCATCCTTACAGGTAAGGTGTTAGGTAGCCATAGATGGATAGATAATCTTTTGTAGTATAATATGATAAGTTTATTCTCGGTCAATGGGATAAACCGTTGACTAGGTAAATCGTAGTATAGTATGTACCAAAATTTCTATCGCTCCGATTAAAAATTTATCTTCGTCCTTATTACTGCCATCCACTGAGATTCGTTAGTCTCGGTATATATTTTCACGAAGGGTCTCATGAAGCTTACGGCCTTTTTTATCGAGAAATTTTCATTGCAATTTATCTTTTTTTATAGAGGATCAGAACGGGCACTTTCCATTCTCTAGAATAGGTAAAGTCACTAATGTTCAATTCATCATCTTTAAATAGTTCTTCGATTTCCTTATTGATTTTTAGTTTATAATGGATTAGTACTTTTTTGGTCTCGCCCAATATTCGAAAGAGTATAAATTATATTAGCTTTTTTTAAATCAAAAAACAATGGAGAAAGTGTCTCTTTAAAACTTGTAGTGAGAACTTTATGAAAAGTTTGTTTTTCATTCTCACGATAAAGCAAAATCGTATTCGTACCATCAGTAACTTGAACAAGTAAGAACTGATACTGATGATTAATGCATAATTGGATGATGTTTCTAGTATTTTTATAAATTAATGTCATATCTCCAGTATAAATATTAATCCTATAAGGATCAAAAAATGAGAATTAATATTTTTCAATACAATGATCATATATTGAGGGGTATCTTTCAATTCATCAATCACCTCTTCTTTTACCCTTTTTAAAAGGGGGAGATTTTTTTTAAATTTTTACCATCACAGTCTAAGGTACCAGATAGGGGATATATCAGCCATTATAAAAACTGGTAAACCTAGTTTTTTCAGGAGTTCTAAAGAAGTTCTCTATAGGAATGAGCGGTGCAATCGTTTTTTTTATACATAACCTTTGATAGTGATTAAAATTATCAATATAATAAATAATGATTTTATTCCCCTACTCAGTAGGGGTTTTGAATGGATAGTCAAATATAAAAAAAATCCATTTCCATTGAGCTTCTTTTTAATGATCAGATGCTACCAGGTGAAATAGAGTTTCTTCATCCGAATCGATCCCCAAGGCTTGGTAAATATATTGGAATGTAGAAAGCAAACAAGGCAAGCCATCGATGATGGCTACATTATGCTCAAAATGTGCCGAAGGTTGATTGTCTGCCGTAGTGACTGTCCAACCATCTCGATGAAATACTACCCGACGTGTACCTTGATTGGCCATAGGCTCTATGGCCAATACCATACCTTCGATCAATTTCTTCCCTTGGCCTTGTCTTCCATAGTTGGGTACTTGAGGATCTTCATGCATCTTTCTACCCAAACCATGTCCGACGAGCTCTCTGACCACACTATATCTGTATTCTTCTACATGATTTTGAATGGCAAATCCAACATCTCCAATATGATGACCATGTCTGCACGCAGCGATGCCTAAATACAAGGATTCTTTAGTGACTTGAAGCAATTGCTTAGTCTCGGTAGCTATTTCACCTACTTCAAAAGTATAAGCTTGATCACCATAATAACCTTCCATCAGTACCCCACAATCGATCGATAGGATACCTCCTTCACGCAAAGGAGTCTTATTAGGGAGGCCGTGTACGACTTGCTCATTAGGTGAGACACAAAGCGTATGAGGGAAACCATATAAGCCTAAAAAGGCTGGAATACCTCCATGATCACGTATGAATTGCTCAGCTAAACCATCTAAATATAGGGTATCAATACCTGGCTTGATTTCTTGAGCCAATATCCCCAAAGTTTTGGATACCAATAGTGCACTTTGATAAATCAATTCAATTTCCTCAAGCGTTTTTGGATGAATCATTAGTCAAAATCTAAAAAAACCTTTTTTCTTTTTCGGCACCTCATAAAAAGTCCTTTCGAGGGTGAGGGGAATACCATTTGTAATGATTTGATAAACCTCACCCCAACCAGGAAATCCACCAAGATTCCTATCATCGACAAAGAGGTCGGCATAGATTTTACGGCTGGCATATTTAGGATCAAAATCTTCACCTTCAAATTCTTGATTGACTGCGTAAAATACGATACCATTTTTTTGGCAAAATATCACGGCTTCTTGCAAGGCGGCTCCGTGACGATATGTCCAAAGTATAAGCCGATGACCATCTTGCTGGAGTTTTTTGAGTGTCTCAAAGGCAAAAAATTTAGGCTTACCGATCTTAGGATACACATCTTCTACAATAGTACCGTCAAAATCGATAGCAATAACTTTAGATTCCATAGATCATTAATTCAATAAAAGAGATATACCCGTCATCACTTCTGGTGGAACGATATCCATTAATTCTAAAATAGTGGGGGCGATATCTGCAAGTTTTCCATCCTTTAGAGAAATTTTTTGTACTCCATCCAAAAGAAAACAGGGAACAGGTTGTGTAGTATGAGCCGTATTGGGAGTACCATTAGGATTGATCATACAATCGGCATTACCATGGTCGGCCAGTATGAGAACAGTATAAGCATTTTCTAAGGCAACTTCACAAACATCTTGAGTACACTGATCAACCGTTTCACAAGCTCTTATCGCAGCGTCCATCACTCCTGTATGCCCAACCATATCAGGATTGGCAAAATTCAAACAGATGAAATCAGTTTCTTTCTTTTGTAATTCGGGGATGACCTTATCGCAAATATCCCAAGCACTCATTTCAGGTTGTAAATCGTAAGTAGCTACTTTAGGCGAGGGACACAAGATACGCTTCTCACCTTGAAAGGGCTTTTCACGCCCACCGGAAAAGAAAAAGGTAATGTGTGGATATTTCTCTGTCTCGGCAATGCGGAGTTGTTTCTTACCATTTTTTTCTAATACCTCTCCTAGGGTATCGGTAAGATTCTCCTCCTCAAAGAGGACATGTACATTCTGAAAATCCTGATCATATGAAGTCATAGTGACATAATAAAGATCGAGTTTATGCATATCATGCTCAGGAAAGTTTTTCTGCGTCAATGCTTCGGTGATTTGACGCCCACGATCAGTACGAAAATTGAAACAGATCACCACACTACCTGCTTCGATCTGGGTCAAGGGTTTTTGATCCGGTCCTAGCATGACGATGGGCTGCATAAATTCATCAGTAACATTATTGTCATAGGATGCTTGTACAGCACTCAAAACATCAGTGGTCTGATCTCCTAGACCATGTACCATAACATCATAAGCTTTTTTGATACGTGACCAACGTTGGTCACGATCCATAGCGTAATATCGTCCAACTACCGTAGCCAAACGACCTGTAGTATGATCAAGATGATCGAGTATGTCTTTTAAATGGTTTTTTCCACTCTTTGGATCTGTATCTCGGCCGTCAGTGAAGGCATGTACAAAGACTTCTTTGAGCCCTTTAGCTGCTGCTGCATCAAGTAAACCAAAGAGATGACGGATATGCGAATGTACACCACCATCAGAGAGCAACCCGATGAAATGTACCTTTTTCTGTTGAGAAAAAGCATACTCAATGGCTTGATTAAATATATGGTTACTTGATAATGATCCATTTTCTACCGTCATATTAATATTGAATAGATTTTGATATACTACACGACCTGCACCTAGATTCATATGTCCAACTTCCGAATTACCCATCTGACCCTCAGGTAATCCTACAGCTAGACTTGAAGCCGACAACTGAGAATGAGGATATTTTTTATAACAAGTGTCAATGAAATGGGTATAAGCCTTGTCTATAGCAGAAACCGAAGAGTCTTTGGCAATACCCCATCCATCAAGAATCATTAATAGGATTTTTTTCATCAATGAAAATATTATATTTTTATCTATCTGGGCAAAGATAAATTTTTTCCCTGTTAAGTATTTTGAAAGATATCATACATATAAGTGCTTGGTCGAATGAATCTCAATCCTATCTGATCTTAGGTTTTATATTTCATTATCACTTTATCCTTATTTCTAGGCCATGAAAAAAAAATCTATCATACTTTTTTTAAAAAAAAAATTATTTATACATTAATAAGCAATATTATATAATATTTAATTGAACTATTACAATAATCAGATTTTTATTCCTGATCCATTTACAGTAGAAGTTTCTGATGAGAGTTCATACTTATTGAATATATTGGGCTTTCATTCGCAAATCATCACTAGCCTCAAGGTAGAATTATAGCCAATGATAATGATTAGTAAAGTTATTTATAGCCTCATCAACAAGTGGTGCAAGGCAATAACTATTATGATCATTTTTATCTCGTTTATCATTGCTTTTTCGATAACATGGTACAAACTTCATTGTTTGTATTGGTCGGATTATTGATCATCGATGTATTCAATATCATCCGTATCACATAGCTGAATTATATTTTTATTTTTATTATCCACAATACTCCAAATCTACGCATGATTATCTATTTCCTGCCTCATCTATGATACGATAGTGATCCTATGAGTAATATAGATCATATTTTTCGTCTTCAAAAAAAAAGGAAAATGAAGGGAGCTAAAATGGTAGATCATTGACTTGTTTTTTTTTTCCTGGTACTGGTAAGGATGTATTGTTTTATAATCCGTTATTGATGTTCTTCCACCAGAATTTTATACAGGCCATCTTTCCAGATATTGATATGTCATGTCATCTGTTGTCGATGGTGTTCTGATATGAATTGAATGCAGATTTATCCACGTGCATCTTCTATACCATTTTTTTGAAAAAATATTTTTATATTTCTCATCGATTTTTTACCTGTTAATATTGATCGTATTGATACCGATTTACCTCTATTTTATCCAAACCAATTTTACAATGAGTTTCACATCGGGATTTTACGTTCGAAGGTTTTTGATACAATTTATATTCCTCTTTATTTTCATCCTAGATTTTTTATATCAGACTTATCAAGAGAAAAAACGATGATAAGACATCTTTATCTCTTGGGGATTATACTATTGATCGGTTGCCACACAGGATCAGATATCAAAGAATTTAAAGGTAATGTATTTGGGACTTATTATCGTATCAAATATTTAGGAAACCAGGACTACATGGTAGCGATCGATAGTTTATTCAAGCAATTCAATCGATCGCTTTCTACCTATGTGGTAGATTCTGATATTTCAAAGATCAATCGAGGGGACAATGATGTTTTAGTAGATCATTACTTTAAAACGGTCTGGGCTAAGTCTCAAGAGATTTTTAAAATCTCAGGAGGTGTTTTTGATCCTACTTTGGGGATTTTGGTCAATGCTTGGGGGTTCGGACAGAGGACGAGAGATAAAATACCCGACACAATGACATTGCAAAGATTGATGCAACATGTAGGCTTGGAAAAAGTTACTTTAAGAAATGGCAAAATCCTCAAACCTAAGGAGAGTTTTTTAGATTTCAACGGTATAGCTAAGGGTTATGCTGTGGATGTAATTGGTCAATATTTAGAGAAGCAGGGGGTAAAAAATTATATGATAGAGATCGGTGGAGAGATCAGCGCTAGAGGCGAAAAAGCATCAGGCAAACCATGGGTGATCGGTATTGAAAAACCTGTAGAAAATCAAGATATAGGAAAAAATCTCATCTTAAGTCTCTCATTGAGGGATCGTGCTCTTGCTACTTCAGGGAATTATCGAAAATTCAAAACGGACCCTAAGACAGGGAAAAAATATGTTCATACGATCGATTATAAAACGGGTCGTCCAGTAATAAATAATTTATTATCAGTTTCTACCCTAGCCAAAAATTGTATGACGGCCGACGGCTATGCTACTACCTTCATGGTCCTAGGTATTGAAGGTGCTAAAGTACTTCTGAAAACACATCCAGAACTAGGGATTGAAGCTTATTTCATCTACGTAGATGAGACAGGAAAATTATGTAGCCTTTCAACGAAGAATTTCCCAAATTATTAATGGATAATAAAAAAATCCTCTCATTATTTTTTATTATCAAACAACTGATTTCAAAAATCAAATGCTCAATCTTCTGAAATCAACGATCTTGAGATTGGGATCAAAGTTTCTTACATAGTCGGCTACAGAGATTTTATGATCCTTGATGAAGGATTGATGAACTAATGTGTTTTCTGAGAAGAATTTTTTTAACTTACCCTGAGCGATTTGATCCAATATTTGTTCAGATTTACCTTCTTTTCGTAATTGTTCTTTGATAATTTCCAGTTCTTTTTCAATAAGATCGGTAGGGATATCCTTTTCATTTAAGCTTAGTGGGTTCATAGCAGCTATTTGCATAGCAACGTCTTTAGCAACATCTTCTACTCCTACAGGAGCAGCAGAAAATCCTACCAAGGTGGCGATCTTATTTCTCATATGGATATAAAACGATACAAAAGGTGCTTGTAGTTTTTTAAAGGCACTGAGAGTTATTTTTTCGCATATAATACCAGTCTGTTCGATAAGTTTATCTTGAACACTAATCCCATCCAATGAAGTATTTAAAAGAGCTTCTCGAGTATCACAAAAAATGGCTTTCTCGGCTAAATCATTAGCTAATTTCACAAAGTTTTCATTTTTAGCCACGAAATCTGTCTCACAACTTAAGTTGATAATTATCCCGAGCGTACGGCTTGCATTGACTTTGGCAATGACTGCTCCTTGATTGGTCTCTCGTCCTGAACTAGCAGCTATCTTTTGTCCTTTTTTTCGTAAAAGTTCAATGGCTTTATCCACATCACCAGCAGCCTCTATCAAAGCTTTTTTGCAATCCATCATACCTGCTCCACTTTTCTTTCTCAAGGCATTGACTTTTAAAGCTGTTGCTTGATACATTTTTTATTTTTTTTTGGTTCTACAACGTTTTCCTAAAAAAAACAACACTAGACCAATAAGATCAAGTCATTTTTTTGACATTTAGGGATTATAAATTTTACTATTTATGATTGGATACTACTGAATTCGATGGATCTGATCCTTTCTTTTCTAGAGTTTCCATAAATTGATCTGGATCTTCCTTTTCAGATTTTGGTTTATCACGGTCTATCTTTCTCGACGCAAGCCCTTCGGTAATAGCTTCCGTGACATATGCCATGATCAAATCGATGGATTTGGAGGAATCATCATTGGCTGGTATGGGGTAATCTACTTCTTGTGGATTAGAATTCGTATCTACGATAGCAAAGATTGGGATATTGAGTTTTTGGGCCTCTGCCACAGCAATGTGTTCTTTCTTGATATCCACGACGAGTAGTGCTGCTGGCGTATGGGTCATTGTAGCGATAGAGCCTAGATTGCGATCAAGTTTCGTTTGAGAGCGGTCTATAAGTAAACGTTCCTTTTTGGAAAGGACGTCGTAGGTACCGTCTTTTTTTTTACGATCAATATTATTCATCTTTTTCACCGCCTTACGAATGGTAGGAAGATTGGTCAAGAAACCTCCGAGCCAACGCTCTGTAACGTAGGGCATACCAACTTTCTCAGCATAACTGGCCACAATATCTTTACCTTGTTTTTTGGTACAGACAAACAAGATCTTCTTACCTGATGCAGCAGTACGCTGTAGAGGCGCACAAGCCTCTTTAATTTTTACACTTGTCTTTGAGAGATCGATAATGTGAATCCCTCCTTTTTTCATAAAAATGTAAGGCTGCATGCTAGGGTTCCACTTACGAGTCAAATGTCCAAAATGGACCCCTGCCTTCAATAATTCTTGAATGTTTACTTCTAGCATTGCTTCAAAAAATTAACTGATTTTTATTCGTTTTTCAGTTGTACTCATTCCAATAAATTATAGATCAAAAACTCTTTTTTGGAGTTTGAATACAATAATCCTATACGTTGAAATTTCAGCAAAATATCTATATTAACGTTTTGAAAATTGAAATTGTTTTCGAGCTTTTTTCTGCCCAAATTTTTTACGTTCTACCTTCCTCGAATCACGTGTCAATAATCCTTCCGACTTCAATATGCCCCTGTTTTCAGAATTCAACTCACAAAGTGCACGCGAAATAGCCAAACGAATGGCCTCTGCTTGGCCATTTATACCCCCTCCAAAAACTTTGATGGTCAAATCGTACTGGTCAAGGTTGTTTGTCAAGACAAAAGCTTGTAAGATTTTATCCATAAAGATGGGATGTGGAAAATATTCTTCATAGCCCCACTCCTTTGCTTTACGGCCTCGTTTTTTAGCTTTATGGCTCTGTTCATTGATTTTAATATTTCCTTGTCCTTCCTTAAGGTAAATACGTGCAATAGCACTTTTCCTCCTTCCTATTGTGTGTATGACTTCCATGTTCAACAAATATCATCTATATTTAAAACCTTAGGTTGCTGGGCTTCATGCTCATGCTTTGTCCCCACATACACGTGTAGATTTCTATACACCTGACGGCCCAACCGATTCTTAGGAAGCATGCCTTTGACAGCAGTCTCAATCAAGCGCCGAGGATCTTTATTGAATTCTTCTTGAGCAGTAGTAAACCTTTGTCCTCCTGGATATCCAGTAAAACGGACATAAATTTTATTCTTCCATTTATTTCCGGTAAGTTGTACTTTTTCTGCATTAATCACGATGACATGATCGCCACAATTCACATGCGGAGTGAAGTCAGGCTTGTGCTTACCCCTGACCCTCTTGGCAATTTTAGAAGCTAACCTTCCAAGAGGTTGATCCTCAGCATTGACGATCATCCATTTTCTTTTCATAGTAGCCTTATTGGCCGATATGGTTTTAAAACTCAATGTATCCACTTTATTCAAAAGTTTAACGCTCTCATCATTTCAATTCTGCAAAGATATAGATCTTCTTCTATTTGGCAAAATTCTACTGATGAGGCATCTCAAACCGTGTTTTTGAGCTTTTCATTAAACCGACCTATAATGAAATTCTTGAATATGATGAAATTAAAAATTAAACTATAAAAGGGATATTGAGAAATCATCGGATTATTTTTCTCAAAAATAATACCATATCCATACGAATCCATAACCTATCAGTGGAAACCCAATCAACGGCTTCCAATATTGGGTGATTAAGCTATAAATATAGAAGGAATATAAGCCCTGTACCAATCAAATACAAAGTTATACAATTGCTCTGAGAGATAAAATGGATAAATATGTTGACGCGTTTTTTTTCTGGTAGTTTTGAGGAAAAAAAAACTAATATGAAAAATTAAAAAGGAAAATTTTATTTTTAATACTTTTTGAAAATTTAATTAAAGTATATAAAGATATTTTAGATAACTATGAAGAAAAAACAAAAACTCTTGATGATAGAATATTCTATTGTAGAAACCAATAAAACATACTATAACAAAAAAATCAATTTTTCTGAATTCCTTCATTTGGTTAAAGAACTAGGATAAAATTTTCACGATTTATATAAAGAAGATAAACATCCAGAAAACTCTATCAAGTATCAATTGAAAAATGATAAATCCTAAAAATTTATTGGATTATTATTTAATTCTTTTTTTCTTTCATTTTTTTTTTATAAAGCTGATCTTTGACTATATTCCATATACTTAAAGCATATTGAACTTCTTTACCCCTGCAAATATTTCATCCAAGCCTTGCGTTATAGGTTCTAAGTGGCTTTTTAGAATCTGAGTGACAACAACATTTATATCATCTTCCGTTATCTGATATTTTCCACGCCTTTTCTCTCGATACATAAATCCTGGATCTTGCAAAATAATTTGCAATTAATCCAGAGAATAAGGCTACTCCTTTGTTCAAAACATCTCACTACGGCCAGTGAACAATCAGTCTAAATTCACATAGCTACATTTCGAAAATATGAGTCTATAGTCGATGGGTATTCCTTTTAACCCATGAAGATATCGTATTTTTTTTACCTCAAAAATCTCCACTAATGCAAGATTCGTATTAATCTCAAAAAAATACTTTAATTACTAAAGTACAATAAATACCTCATTTTTTGATTTTCTTTCTTTCATATTCTATAAACATGAATTACATTTATCTCTTTATAATAATAAAGTTGTGAAAAATACATTTATCAAATTTATAAAAATGTCAAAAAACATATAATCATGAAAAAAAAATATGCGGACTTTCTTGAAGTAGAGAAAAAAATACTCCGACGCAAGTACAAAGACATCGCTATTGCTGCCGGCGGGCGAAGTGCTAAATATGTTTCTTATATCATTAACGGACATCGACCAATAAAAAGTATGCTTTCTAAGCAGATCTATCAAGTATGCAGAGATCTTTTAAATCTACTCAAACCTAGAGAAGACAGATAAAATGACTTCTTCCCCCTCTACTAATCCTTATCTTCTTTCGAAGTATCACAACTGACTTTTTGTCATTAGAATGTATTTTTACATCCTCCTTTTGTCAAAAACTCTAAAAACACACTGCCGAACTCAAGCCTCAATATACATTTTCACCTATGGCACAATACTTGATAAAGTATCACTCATCAAGTGAGATTCAGAAAAATGTATTAAAAAATGAGCAAAATCATCGGTATAGACTTAGGTACTACCAATTCATGTGTCGCTGTGATGGAAGGAAACGACCCTACAGTCATCCCCAATTCAGAAGGGAAACGAACTACTCCTTCTATCATAGCCTTTGTAGAAGGTGGAGAAAGAAAAATAGGCGATCCGGCCAAACGCCAAGCCGTGACAAATCCACAAAAAACCGTCTTTTCGATCAAACGTTTTATGGGACGGAAATTTTCTGAGATTAGTGAGGAACTTAAACACGTACCTTACAAAATGGTCAAAGGCAATAACAATACTCCAAGAGTAGAAATCGACGGGAGATTATACACTCCTCAGGAAATCTCTGCTATGGTACTTCAAAAGATGAAAAAAACAGCAGAAGACTATCTCGGTCAAGAAGTCAATCGTGCTGTGATCACTGTGCCTGCCTACTTCAACGATGCCCAACGCCAAGCCACTAAAGAAGCAGGGGAGATCGCAGGATTGAAAGTAGAACGCATCATCAATGAACCCACTGCTGCTGCCCTAGCATATGGTCTAGATAAAGGTAATCAAAATAAAAAAATTGCTGTATATGACCTGGGAGGAGGCACTTTTGATATTTCCGTACTCGAACTAGGTGATGGTGTGTTTGAGGTACTCTCCACCAACGGTGACACCCACCTAGGAGGAGATGACTTCGACGCAGTCATCATCAATTGGTTGGCTACAGAATTTCAAAATGAAGAAGGCATCGCCTTACGCCAAGACCCCATGGCTCACCAACGACTCAAAGAAGCCGCTGAAAAAGCCAAAGTTGAGCTCTCTTCAAGTACAAAAACCGAAATTAATCTCCCCTATATTACAGCTACAATCTCTGGCCCCAAACACCTAATCAAAACCCTCACCCGCGCCAAATTCGAACAATTGTCCGATGCCTTGGTACGTCGTTCCATGGATCCTTGTAAAAAAGCTTTAGAAGCTACCAGACTAACTGCTAAAGATATCGATGAAGTCCTCCTGGTAGGAGGTTCCACGCGTATCCCCAAAATTCAAGAAGAGGTAGAAAAATTTTTCGGCAAAACCCCTTCAAAAGGTGTCAACCCCGATGAAGTAGTTGCCGTCGGTGCAGCGATACAAGGTGGTGTCTTGACTGGAGACGTCAAAAATGTACTCTTATTAGACATCACTCCATTATCTCTAGGTATTGAAACCTTAGGTGGTGTATTCACTAAGCTGATTGAATCCAATACGACCATCCCAACCAAAAAATCAGAAACATTTTCTACTGCAGCAGACAATCAATCTGCCGTTACCATACGTGTCGGACAAGGCGAACGACCTATGTTCAATGATAACAAAGAGATCGGACGTTTCGATTTGATAGACATCCCACCAGCTCCAAGAGGTACTCCACAAATCGAAGTCACCTTTGATATCGATGTCAATGGCATACTTCATGTATCGGCCAAAGATAAAGGAACTGGAAAAGAACAATCTATACGTATCGAAGCCTCATCAGGCCTAAACCAAGAAGAGATCAAAAAGATGAAGCGAGAAGCTCAAGAAAATGCCGAAAAGGATCAAAAAACAAAAGAAGAAATCGAAAAATTAAATACCGCTGACAGCATGATCTTCCAAACCGAGAAACAACTCAAAGAATATGGGGAAAAATTGTCTGAAGATAACAAAACTAAAGTCAAAAAGGCTTTAGGTAAACTCAAGGCGGCACATAGCATCAAAAACCTCGCTGAAATCGATGAAGCAATGAAACAAATCAACGATGCTTGGTCCGACGCTTCACAAGAAATTTATGCTACTCAAAAAACTGGGAACTTTTCCAATGCTACCAATAGTGAACAAACAAACACTGCAAAACCGATAAATGAGTCTACTAATGAAAATGTACAAGACGTCGATTTCGAAGAGGTAAAATAATCTTTTTTCGCTCTATATTCTTCCGCCCCAGAGGGGCGGTTTTTTATTGGGGAAATCAAAATAAAAAATTAAACTTTCATACCTACGAATCCTATAGATACATTAAAATCACCTCAAGAAATTGCTTAGATGATGGGCTTGTCTGATAAGTTAGGAAAGGAAAACTTGGCGGCGGCAACCCAACCAAAATTGGACCCATTCACCCAAAGAAAAAGAAGGTAAACCTACACTTCTAGCCTTTGAAGGAGATGTCTATCATGGAAATCGCTGAGCGAAAAAATCCCTAAATTATTTACAAGATCATCTTTACATTTCATTAGGACTTATATAGCCTACTCAAACCATGGAATCTCATCACGCCTTATCGCCTGATGATGGGGATAAAATTGCAGTAAACGACTCGGCCAGCCTTTACGAATATTGGACAAACAAAATTTCACCGATAACCTCCCCCAACCAAGAGATGAAAACTAACAAACCTCTAGTCAATCTAACTAGACGAGAGTATTTTAAAATGATCAACCGAAAAAATCTTAAAGCAAAAATAATACATTGCAAATTCAAAGATTACAAGAACGACCGACTCCAGATCACTATGGTCTACAGCGAGAAATCTCGAGGGAATTTGGCTAAATTCATAGCCAAAAATCTCATAGAATAAGTAGATGACTTTAAGGTATTTGACAGGGATAGATATAACTTTGATGCAATGATTTAGATGAATATCATCAAAAATCCAAAAACTATCACTGGATTTCTTCTATCAATCCTCCCTCATAAGTAAAAATTTTTATAAAAAAAATGAATTCTACTGACCAGTGTAACTGTCTTTTTCATATTTTGTGAAAAAGACACGTCAAAATCACCTCAAGCCTACAAGACCGAAATCACAAAAAAATACTTCCCAAATTGATCAAAAGATCTTCTTCAATTACTGACTCACCGTAGGAGAGATCTATCTACATACATTAAACAGTACACAGAAAATCATCCCCCCACCTGAAAAAGGAAAATCCAAACACCTAACACAAACCTCTAGATTTGATATTACTTTTCAGATCAAAGAAGAAAAAGAAGACCAATATTTCTGTTAGATAATCTATAAATCTATACAAACGAAAATAATAAGCCCTATCGAAAAAATGACCATCAACACTACAGAAAAAACCTTCTTACGAAGAATTTTTCCTATGGAACACGATGAAGACCATCATTGAGAAGGAATTTTACCGTCGAGTTGAAAAAACAAGGTACAATACTCGGAGTAAATAAGTTTAATAAGATTTATCAAGAGATCTATACTCAATTAAAGAAACAACTCCCACTTCAAAATCTCAAAGGTCTCATCCTTATGATCAAGCGAAGTTTCAGTAACAAGGGTTTCAAAAAATTCATGAACAAATCCGGCTGAATTATCCCAAACCATAGGATAAGCATCGGCGAATCATGGGAGAAAAAAGTTAACGAAAAAATCTCCAGACAAACAAAAAAAATGTAAAAAGACTTACATCTTGAAAAAGTCAAAGATGGCATAGGTCGAATCAATACAAGTATTTATATCGATAAGAGATCACTCAAGAGACAAAAAACAAAAATGGGAATAGAAAAAATCTTCCTAAACGATGCTCAAAAAGAGACTATGATAGTTCAAAGTAACATAAGCACTAAGTGGATTTAGAGCCAATTCACATTCACTATGCAATAAAAGAATCCCTATTTAATGTTCGTCTTCTCTTGTGTCCCTCTCCCCTCAACTTCATCTACAAGATAAATGGCCTTATTCCCTTCAGGGTTTTGCGTACAAGCGTACAAAAAAATATCCATACTCAAAATGATAATCCACTTTTTCATCTATTGATTCTATTCTAAATTTCTCTCTTCACAAATACTTTTAAACCAAAGATGCAATGACAGTTTTCCCCCCTATAGTCTTTTGATTGAGTTCTACTAAGATCTTAGTATTCAAAGGTAAAAAAACATCTACCCGGGAACCAAATTTAATGAACCCAAACTCCTCACCTATCCTCGCCTTACAACCTTTTTTAGTATATAAAACGATACGACGAGCCAAAAAACCTGCAATTTGCCTAAAAACGATTTTATCGGTATTTCGAGTTTCAACAGCCACTGTAGTACGTTCATTTTTCGTAGAGGATTTAGGATGCCAAGCCACTAAATATTTCCCAGGATGATACTTTGAATAAATCACATCTCCAGATACCGGATACCGCGTAACGTGTACATTTAATGGAGACATGAAAATAGCGATTTGAATACAATTCGCCTTTAAAAACTCAGGCTCAAAGACTCGTTCTATTATCACTACCTTACCATCTACAGGAGCCACAACCATCTGATCTGCTATGATAAATCTCCGGACGGGATTTCTAAAAAACCAAAGCAAAAATCCATAGAGTAACATTGATAAGATCATAAGCATTACAGCTAGAGGTCTAGTCAGTATATAAAACCCCAATAATACAAACAAAATTATCCATACAAAAGCACTTCCCAAAATCACATATCCTTCCTTATGAATCATATTTTAAACAAATAAAAAAAAATAGCTTACCACTATTGGAATCACAAAAACAAAACTATCTAAACGATCTAAAAACCCACCATGACCCGGAAAAAACTTACCCGAATCCTTCACGCCATAAGCTCTTTTGAGAACCGATTCTAGAAGATCTCCTAAAGTTCCAAAAATAGTAACGACCAGACCCATCACGAACCAATACCATTCACCCCAAATTTTATAAAAGATCAGACTACATAGCAGACAGAAAAAAAAACCACCTAAAAACCCTTCAATTGTTTTTTCTGGAGATACCGAAGGGAAAATTTTTTTCTTACCCCACCTTCGGCCCACCAAGTAAGCCAAAGTATCATTTACCCATATCAGGATAAATAGGCCCATGATGAGATTTTTTCCTTGATCATAACATGTATAAAAATGGCGTGCTAGAAAAAAAGGTACTCCAACATACATCCATCCAAAAAACACCTGACTGAGCCGATGAATCTTTTCTATGGGAATGGATTTGGAAAACAATTCAGAAATAAAACACATCATAGGAAAAAGAATCAAGCATACCGTCGGATCACTTCCTCTGATTCTATTGAGAATCTCAACGAGCATCGACAGAGCAACAAATACCATAATCTTCCTGATCAAAACTACCCGCATCTTAGAAAAAACGAAGAATTCCCACAAACACAAAATCGAGAAGATCATCATCAACATGTGGAAAAGCATGCTACTTGCAAAGATGGCATACAAAACCAATCCTATATAAATAAACCCTGATAAAAACCTAATAAACCAATCAGTTTTCATCATAATCTGAAAGCAATAAATAAATATCTTTTATCTGCGATGGAGATTGGAAATAGGCCGGATCATATCCTTTTATCGTAGTGATGTTTCTAGGGATACGATACCCCTTGGAAGCCTTGATTTTTTGAAGGGCTTCATCTATATCAGATACAATCTGTGGAGAAATAGCTACAATGATAAAGGTATTTGAAAATTCTAGCAAATGTCTGCCATCAGTTTGATCGGAAGAGAGCATGATACTACCATCTTTTGCAATCAGGTATTCACATCGCATCAAATTAACAGCTGTAGTATCAGGTATGTTACGGAAATTCAAACCCAATTGCTTGAGATAGGACTGCAATTGGGTATCTACACACCAAAAGGTAGAAAACTTACCTTCATTCATTATGTTTCTCAAATAGGACAAAGTCTCATTATGGTGTTCACAATATAAAAACTTCCCCCCTTGATTACTGAAATTCTTAACAAATAAGACATCGTTCTCCTGATAAACTTGAAGGTCACTTGAAACGCTTTTTAGCTTATTTTCTTTTTTTTTCTCCTTAAAAAAGGTTACGATTATTTTCTTGAAGAGGTCAAACAACTTAAACTTATGAATTTGATCATACGAGATTCTCAAACTTATTCGACACTATTAATAATAAACACATTCATCTTTTATTTTGGATTATAACTCTTTATTCTTCAATTACTTTGCTTTATCTACTGATGGATTCTTCAAGATATCACCTATCTCATCGGTAAAGGGTCGTTTACCAAATATTTCTTCCAAATCTTCTCTAAAGATGACTTCTTTTTCCAAAAGCTTTTCCGCTAAAACAAACAATTTGATTTCGTTTTGCTTGAGCAATTCTTTAGCTCTTTGGTACTGTGTTTCGATAATTTTAGATATCTCTTCGTCGATGATTTGAGCAGTTTTTTCACTATAGGGCTTGGAGAAGGTAAATTCGCTTTGCCCAGTAGAATCATAATAAGAAACATTACCGATACGATCGTTCAATCCGAAAATAGCTACCATAGATTGAGCTTGTTTGGTAACTCTCTCCAAATCGTTTAAAGCACCCGTGGAGACATTTTTAAAAACATTATCTTCAGCAGCTCTACCTCCTAAAAGAGCACACATCTCATCGAGCATCTGCTCAGGAGTAGTGAGTTGTCGCTCTTCTGGAAGATACCAAGCAGCTCCTAATGAACGTCCTCTTGGTACAATGGTAACCTTGACTAAAGGAGCTGCATGTTCGAGTAACCAACTCACTGTAGCATGCCCAGCTTCATGGACAGCGATACGTCTCCTTTCATTGGGCTTGACCACCTTACTCTTTTTCTCTAGACCACCTATGATACGGTCTATAGCATCGAGAAAATCTTGGTCTTCTATCTCAATTTTATCTTTTCGTGCTGCAATCAGGGCTGCTTCGTTACATACATTGGCTATATCAGCTCCACTAAATCCTGGTGTCTGTCTGGCCAAGAAATCGATGTTCACCTTCTCTGAAAGGGTGAGTTTTTGAAGATGTACTCGAAATATTTCTTTTCGTTCTTTGAGCTCAGGTGGATCTACTATAATAGTCCTATCAAAACGGCCCGGCCGCAACAGGGCTTTATCTAAGATATCGGCACGGTTGGTGGCAGCCATCACAATGACTTTAGTATCGGTACCAAAACCGTCCATTTCCGTGAGTAATTGATTCAGTGTACTTTCTCGTTCATCATTGGCACCTCCACTGATGTGGTTTTTCCCTCGTGCACGTCCTATAGCATCGATTTCATCAATAAAAATGATACAAGGTGATTTAGCCTTGGCTCGCTCAAAGAGATCTCTTACCCTAGAGGCTCCTACACCTACAAACATCTCTACAAAGTCTGGACCAGCCAATGAGAAAAATGGTACTTTTGCCTCTCCGGCTACGGCTTTAGCCAACAGGGTCTTTCCTGTACCAGGCGGCCCAACCAACAGAGCTCCTTTAGGGATCTTCCCACCAAGCTTGGTATATCGTTCGGGATTTTTCAAAAACTCTACGATTTCTTGTATTTCTTCTTTGGCTTCTTCTAGGCCAGCTACATCTTGAAAAGTTATTTTCACATTATCATTCTCATCGAACAATTTGGCTCTCGACTTGCCGATATTGAAAAATTGTCCTCCAGGGCCTCCACCCCCTCTACGGAAAAAGAGGGCATATGCTATCGCAATAAATATGAAGAGGAAACCGTAGTCAAGTAAAAACTTCCCGAAAGAATATTCTTGTTTGTTATAAAATTCGATAGTAGTACCTGGCTTGTAAAGTTGCTTATACTCATCTAACTTCTTTTGAAAGGATGGTAAATCTCCTATACCAAATTGATAAAAAGGATAACTAATTGTACTATCTGGACTGGTAAATATATCTCTTTCTTCTGATTTTAAAAACTCTTTTTTCATCTCAGCAACTACCGTCTCCTTACGTTTGATAGTGATTTTTTTAAATTCTCCACGAGCAAACATCTCAAAGAAGGTATCTTGATCGATTTTGTTCTGTTCAGCCGAAAACATTTGGAATATTACTGCTCCTACTGTGAGAATAAACAATAAACCCATAAAAAATCCAACGCGATTTTTCTCTTTAAAATTTCTATCCATTAATTGTTCTCTTCAAATTAATCAACTCATATTTATTCTTTTTACATCTCCCAAAAGACTTTCTAAATCATAATATTCTCTTAGCTCCTTTTGAAAGATATGCACCACAACGGAAACGTAGTCAATCAAAACCCACTGGGCATTTTTCAATCCTTCTACATGCCATGGTCTCTCTTTCAACTGCTTGCTCGTAATTTTTTTTACTGAACAAGATATGGCAGATACCTGACTATGAGAATTACCATTACAAATGACAAAATAATCACACACGGCATATTCTTTATTCTTTAGATCCAATACAGTAATAGCTTCTCCTTTGACTTCTTGAATTCCTTCTATTATTTTACCCAATAAAGCAACAGAACCTTGCCCCATCATCGTGTGAATCTTAAAGTCTATATTTTTGCACGTAGCAAAAGTAGGTTTTTCAATTCAAAAAAGTTAGTTTTTGATATCAATTTAAAAAATTATGCAAAAAATACTCTTTCCTATCCATCTGATCTGTTTGCCAGAGGTGGATTCGACTAATGATTTTTTGAATAAAACTCAATCATCACCAAAGGATTGGACTGTCATATGGGCTATGCATCAAACCCATGGTCGGGGTACAAGAGAAAATACTTGGCAAAGTGAAAAAAACAAAAATCTAACCTTTAGTATTGCCCTAAATCCACGAATAAAAGCTCAAGAAAGTTTTTTATTAAACATCTCAGTCTGTAACGCTATTCACAAATCATTGTACCTGTACAACAAAGAAATATGGATCAAATGGCCCAATGATATCATCCTGAAGCACAAAAAGATCTGTGGCATCCTGATCGAAAACCGAATTTATCAACATGAGATCCTCATGAGTATTATCGGTATCGGATTGAATGTCAATCAAATGAATTTCTTTGAACTTTCAAAAGCCTCTTCTTTGAAGAAATTATTAGGTAAAACATTTAATTTACAAGATATTTTAATGACATTTATTAATAATATTAAAATAGAGTATTGTCTATTTAAAGATCATGGGAAAACCTTTATCCAAAACTATTATCTGAACCATTTGTATAAAAAAGGCCAAGTCAGTTCTTTTCAAATAGATGATACCATCTACAATGGTATCATCCGTGGTCTTACAGAAGACAGTCAGCTGATCGTAACATTAGAGGATCAGTCACCACATGCTTTTTCTCACAAAGAGATTGACTTACTATACTAAATCTATCTAAAAAAATAGACTTTACTTCTTCCGTGCTTTTTGCTCAACTTGTTGCTTTCGTGCTTCCTCGACCAATTTCTGCATTCGCTCTTGCCAACGACCTCGCTTTTTAGGTTTGGCTTTATTCTCTTGTATCTTTTGATGGATCTTTTCCCCATCCAATATGAATCGTTTAATGATAAAGATCAGCGCAATATTGATCATATTTGATACGAAGTAATACAATGAAAGGCCCGAAGCATAACTATTGATAAACCATAACATTAGAAGCGGCATCATATACGTCATAAAACGCATATCAGGCATACCCTGCTGTGGAGATGATATGTTATTACTACCACTCACCTTGGTGTAGAGCAACAGAGCCCCTGCATATAATAAGGTGAATAAACTCACATGATCACCATACAAGGGAATGGAAAAAGGTAACTGACCAATCGAGTCATAAGAAGTTAAATCATCTGCCCATAAAAAACTTTGCCCTCGCAAATTGATCATGTTTGGGAAAAATTTAAACAAAGAATAAAAAATCGGAATCTGTAAAAGTGCGGGCAAACAACCCGACATGGGATTGACACCTGTCTTTTGATAAAGCTCCATCATCACTTGTTGCTTTTTCAAAGGGTCTGCATTCTTATATTTCTCATTGAGTGCTTCGACCTCTGGTTGAATCACTTTCATCATTGCACTAAGCTTATATTGCCTATAAGTAATTGGTGATAAAATAAGTTTGACAACAATGGTCATCAAAATAATGATGATGCCATAATTCAGCTGAGTTTTCTCCAAGAATTGGAAAATTACTAGAAAGAAATAGGTATTGAGCCACTTCAAAATACCCCAACCAAACGGAATAATGTTTTCAAAATTTTGATTGTATTTCTTAAGTAAATCATGATTGATCGGACCAAAATACCATTGCCCAGAAAAATCCAATTCACTATTTTCCACGCTCAAAGGTGCTCGTACACTAAAGGTCTTGATCGCAGTTTGTGATTTCGATTTAGATGATCGTACGTCTACAACTTGAAAAGGGGCTTTCGATGAAAGGATCGAAGTGAAAAACTGTTGCTTATTGGCTACCCAATTGGCATTTTCTACTCGTTCTTGATCAACACCAGATTCGCTCAAATATTTTACCTTAGAATACTTATCATACGAATAATAGAGTTGGGTATAACTCTCTTCCCAATTTTTTTCTTTCTCAAAAGACAATGCCTGCTGTCCCCAATTCAGATCGATGTGACGTGTCTGAGCAAAACCGGACAACCCCTGAGTGCGGATAGCGAAATCCACATCATAATCTTCCTTATTTTTAATCGAATAGACATATTCTATACGCGCTCCTTTGGGTAGCTTGGCCCACATAGTGAGATGCAAAGCTTCTGCATTCTTTTTGAGTTCTGGAGTAAAGTACAATAGACGGGTATCTGCCTTACTACCCATTAAAGTTTGAAAAGTCAAACCGAATGAAAAACTGCTATCTTTGACCAGATAGAGGTCACGGTACTTCTTGGGATTAGTATGATCGTAAGCTTTGTGTTTCTTGAGAAAAATCTCGCTGATCTGTCCGCCCTGATTAGAGATCTTCATCTTTAGAACATTATTTTCCAAGATCGTCTCTCCTGCTACACCCTGATTCAAAAATTCAGATACCTTTGGTTGAGGTGATCTTTCTGGAGAGAAAGACTGCACAGGTAATTTCTCCTGGGCAAGTTGTTCGCTTTTTCTCTCTTTCCCTACCTGTGATGATTCTTGCATAGGGGGGGTGAGATAAATATAAATCAATACAAGCAAGCCAATCAACACAGATCCTATGATGGTATGATAATCAACATTATTTTGTTTCATGATATATTTTAATACTTCTATGATAAGCTTCAGCTGCCTCGACAAAATGTGTAAACAAAGGATGTGGATAGACTACAGTACTCTTATACTCGGGATGATACTGCACCCCCATGAAGAAGGGATGTCCTTTCAATTCGATAGCCTCTACCAGATTCGTATCAGGATTGACTCCAACGGCTTCCATCCCAGCAGATGAAAACTGCTCGAGATAATCATTATTCAACTCATATCGATGGCGATGCCTTTCGGATATCTCTTCCTGACCGTAAATATTCCGCATAACTGAGCCAGCCTTTAAACGACATTTCCAAGCTCCCAATCGCATAGTGCCTCCCTTATGTGTTAGATTTTTTTGTTCTTCCATCAGGTTGATTACTGGATGGGCTGTACGTGGATTGTTTTCAGTACTCTCGGCTTCCATCAATCCCAATACATGACGAGCAAATTCTACTATAGCCATCTGCATACCCAGACAGATACCTAAAAAAGGGATTTTATTTTTTCTAGCATAGCGTACAGCTAATATCTTCCCCTCAATACCTCTATGACCAAATCCCGGAGCTACCAAAATACCTGCGACTCCTTTGAGGTACTTCTCAAGGTTTTCACTCTCGAGTACTCCAGAATAGATCCAACGGACATATGCACGTGTCTCATACTGTGCCCCAGCATGGACAAGGGCTTCGGTGATCGACTTATACGAATCGTGCAAAGAGACATATTTACCTACCAAGGCAATCTCGACTTCATGTTTGGGGTTTTTATGTTTCTGAAGGAAAGAATTCCAGGCCTTCAAGTCAGGTTGAACTATTGTAGGTAAACCCAAATGTTCTAAAACCACCAGATCAAACTCTTGTTTATGTAAGAGTTTAGGCATATCATAAATGGTCTCGACATCGACAGATTCGATAACTCTCTCAGGCTTGACATTACAAAACAAAGCCACTTTATTACGAATATCTTTCGAGATGGATCGTACTGTACGACATACCAATATATCGGCTTGAACACCACTTTCCATTAAATACCGAACCGAATGCTGCGTAGGCTTGGTCTTGATTTCTCCAGTAGCCACTAGATAAGGTAATAAAGTCAGATGGATGACCAATACATTAGCAGGACCTAATTCCCATTTAAGTTGACGTACTGCCTCTATATATGGAAGACATTCGATATCACCTACTGTGCCACCGATTTCAGTGATTACAATATCAAAACCACCAGATTCACCGAGTATTTTGATGCGATACTTGATCTCATTAATGATATGGGGAATCACTTGTACCGTCTTACCAAGGTAGTCCCCCCTGCGTTCCTTCTCAATGACGGTCTGGTAAATACGCCCTGAAGTGACATTATTGGCTTGTGAAGTAGGCTGATTCAAAAAACGTTCATAATGTCCCAAATCCAAATCAGTTTCTGCCCCATCATCAGTCACAAAACACTCGCCATGCTCATAAGGATTTAAGGTACCTGGGTCGATGTTGATATAAGGATCTAATTTTTGTATCGTGACGTTATACCCCCTAGCTTGGAGTAACATCCCTAGAGAAGCCGAAACAATGCCTTTCCCTAGAGAAGACGTAACTCCTCCGGTCACAAAAATATACCTTGTTTGTACCATCAAAAAAGCCCGCTAAAAATCCGTGCAAATCTACAAACAAAAAACAAACTCTAAAATCAGAATAATACTTATACAAATAGTCTACACTTCCAAGCTTTTTCCGGATCCCAGCAAGATAAGTTCCTTACCCTTTTCTGTAAATATACCTCGAGCAGCATCATGATCAATAGCGATCATCGAAAAAGTATCATAATGTACACCCAAAACCCGATCACAGCCTAGAAAGTCCGAAGCAAATACTGCTTCAATAGGTCCCATTGTAAATACACCGCCTATAGGCAATACAGCCAGATCCAACTCAGTGAACAAGGGGATAAGCTTCATCTCCTGCGTGAGTGCAGTATCTCCAGCTATATATACATTCCCTTGATCAGTCTGCAAGACGAATCCACCAGGGTTCCCCCCATAAGAACCATCCTCAAAGGTGCTCGAATGGGTCGCCCAAACGTACTTAATCTTACCGAATTCAAAGTCAACAAAAGAACCGTAATTCAAGCCTATCGTTTTAAGCCCCTTCTCAGCAAAATAAAATGCAATTTCATAATTACTGATTACCGTAGCACCCGTACGTTTGGCGATGGCCTCCACATCACTCACATGATCATGATGAGCATGGGTGACTAAAATGAAATCTACTGGAAGCTCATTGATATAACCCTGAGCAAGGCTCTGATCCTTTTTAAAAATCGGATTCCCTGTAAAAAAGGGGTCTATAAGTACATGCTTTCCATCGAGCGAAATGGTATAAGTAGCGTGAGCATAAAATGTCAACCTCATCTGATTGTATTTTTTGAATAAAGACTAGTCCAAATGTAGGTAATTGAAAAGATGAAGAAAATTTTAACCCTCAACAAAAATATCCCAATCCCATGAGCAAAGCATAGGCCAGAGTAGTCAAGGATACCTTTTTCAATTCCGGATCAAAATCTCTCCTATCAATCACAGCAATTGTTCTTTTAAGATGGGAAAAAATGGGGGGAAGCAAAACAAAAAATGACCACTGAAGCAAATTCTTGTAATCTAGCAAGACGAATATCCCACCTAAGGCAAAAGGCAGCAAGACTAAGAAGATATGATAAAGCTTGGCTTTCTCAAGACCGATCCTAACAACCAAAGTGTATTTACCGCTCTGTCGGTCGCTTTCAATGTCGCGCATGTTGTTCAGATTGAGCACAGCCATGCTCAGCAATCCAATAGCAAGACCCAAAAGTAACACTCCAAGATCTAAAGAATAGACATACAAAAAGTAAGTCCCTTGCACCGAGACTAGACCGAAAAAAATAAACACAGAGACATCACCCCACCCCTTGTAACCATAAGCATCCGTACCAACAGTATACCTTATAGCAGCGTAGATACAAATAGCTATCAACATGAGGAAGAAAACCGATACAAGAAGATGATTTCGGCTAAAAGACTGGCAGATCAAGACCAAAGCCGAAACAAAAGACAATAATGCAAATAAGATCACTGCGCCTCTCATAGCAGACTGAGAGATATATCCTGCCTGAACCGCTCTCTTTGGGCCAATGCACAGATCATTGTCCGTACCTTTGACCCCATCACCATAGTCATTGGCAAAATTGGCTAAGACTTGCAAAAACAAGGTAGTCAAGCATGCCCACAAAAAAATTGAAAGATCCCCATAGTTTCTCGCAAAGGCGATCAACGAGCCTAAGATGATACCAGAAAAAGATAAAGGTAAAGTACGTGGACGTGCTGCATAAAGCCAGATTTTGGCTCTCATAACCGAAGATTTTCAGTCAAAAATAGCGAATAAACTTATCTTTAACTACCTCGATACGCTCACCATATTTAATGACATCAACTCTATGGAAGACTAGATAAATATTTGCATTAGAGTAGTTGCTTGCTTTTCTGCTGAGATGATTGCTTCAGTCTCCGGAGGAGCAGGTCTTATCGCTATTCCTATACTGATATTTTTAAAATCCCCCTAAGCGACATTGGTACAAATAAGCTAATCGGATCATACTCAAATATCACAAGCCTATTGCTTTTGAAAAAGGAAATTAATATTCAAAAAGTCTTACCCATAGGAATCATAACGGTTTTATTCTCTGTATATAACACTTTATTCATCAGAAAACTTATTCCTTAAAAAAAATCAAACCGATCATTGCAATGCTGTTCATGAACTTGGTAATGAAAAGCTTTTTCTAAATTCGCATACCTATCCCGGCTTCTTTTTGGGAAAATAAATGAATCGTTCGAGGGATATACATCATCATGAGATTCTACCGCAGAGCCATCGGATTGGGCATTGGCCCCTTGTTTCTGGTGATCGGCAAGTCGATATTTTATCTAAAAAACCTAGAAGCTTCCACTTTTACCAAATTAATATACTTGTTTATCAATCTATCTTCCCTACTAGTTTTTGCTCTGATTCTGAAAAATATCAACTACACCTATGGCATCTCAATGATGCTGTCCTCCATCTCATTGACTTACGTAGGGGTTAACCCATTCAGTAAATTACCTGATAAGGTTTTGAATACGATCATGTTTTCAATGGTGTTGATCATCGGGTTGATTATGTGGATACGATCGTGAAGCAGAATCCTATACCTGTCTAAGGGAATTTGGGAAATTGCTTAAAATCAGGCTCACGTTTTTCCAAAAAGGCATTCTTACCTTCCTGAGCTTCTTCCATCAAATAAAACATTAGAGTAGCATCTCCAGCCAACTGCATCAGGCCGTGTTGTCCGTCCAATTCAGCATTCAAACAACGTTTAATCATCCGTAATGCCATGGGACTTCTCTTTTGAATGATCTGACACCACGATATGGTAGTTTTTTCCAACTCTTTTTGAGGGACTATCTTATTGATTAAACCCATTTTCAATGCCTCTTGAGCAGTATACTGTTGGCAAAGGAACCAGATTTCCCGAGCTTTTTTCTGTCCAACATGACGTGCTAAATAAGAAGAGCCAAATCCACCGTCAAAAGAACCCACCTTAGGACCCGTCTGCCCAAAACAGGCATGCTCCGAGGCGATCGTAAGATCACAAACCACGTGCAACACATGCCCACCACCTATAGCATAACCATTGACCATGGCGATTACCGGCTTAGGTAACTCACGTATTTTTTTGTGCAGATCGAGGACACTCAAACGCGGAACGCCATCCTTACCAAGATAGCCGCCAACACCTTTAACGTTTTGATCCCCCCCACTACAGAAAGCCTTATCACCTGCACCGGTGAGTACCACCACATCGATATCGGATCTCTCTCGACAAAGGTCCATCGCATCAAGCATTTCCATGACGGTCTCCGGACGAAAGGCATTATACAACCGAGGCCTATTAATTGTGATCTTGGCAATGCCCTGCCAAAATCCGAACAAAATATCTTCATAAGACTTGATAGGAATCCAGTTTCTCACAGGCATGATACACTTCTTTCAAAAATTCGATGGTGAAAATACATGTTTTCCAATCGGGGATAGAGGTTGATGTCACCTTCTATCCCATTGACTTATCTTTGAGGGTCGAAACGTAGAAAAAAAAACATGTTGAGAAATACATTAGCCGTTTTATTGGGATTGATTGTAGGCATGACTGTGATCCTGGCTGGGATAAGTATTACCAAAGAATGGTTTACCGAAATCCGGTCAACTCCACTCCAGGACTGGCAAGAAGTACTCAACTTTGCACCCTTTGAGTTTTTCATCGCCATACTTGTATCTTACGGAATTGGCGCTTTGTTAGGAGGAGTGTCTACAGCCTTTTTTGTCCAGATGGCCAAACAGGCTTATGCTCTATTAATCGGACTGATCTTACTACTCATCGCCGGGATCCATGTATTTTCGTATACACTTCCATTCTGGTTCGAGGTAAGTACCTTCTGTGTATTCTTTCCTTTTTCATGGCTGGGTGGAAAATTAGTCACGATCATCCACAAAAAGTAATCCCTGCCTTTGATAATCATTGATCACCCTATATAAAGAGTCGGAAAACTGCTCTGAAATAAAAAAGTTATCTTTGCCCCAGAAGATCAAACCATTTAGAAACCATGCCTTCAAGTGTTATCGTCGGCCTTCAATGGGGCGATGAGGGGAAAGGAAAGATCACAGATCTATTGGCTAAGGAATCCGATTATATTGTACGTTATCAAGGTGGGAACAATGCCGGGCATTCTCTTCATATCGATGGGCATGCTTTCACTTTACATTTGATCCCTTCTGGGCTAATCCATCCAGGTAAAAAATGTATTATTGGTCCGGGTGTAGTCGTCGACCCTGCAGCGCTCATCCAAGAGATCAAAAGCCTAGAATCTCAAGGGATCAATACCTCACAAGTATATCTAGCACAACGTGCACATTTGACCTTACCTTATCACCGCTTGCTCGACGAATATAAAGAAGAATTTCGCGGAGACCGATCCATCGGTACCACCCGCCGAGGTATTGGACCGACTTATGAAGACCAAACGGCTCGCATCGGTATACGTGCTGTGGACTTGCTCTACATAGAGGTCTTTCGCAAAAAATTAGCAAACAACATCCGCTTCAAGAACCGGATCATCACACAGATCTATGGTAAGAAACCATTAGATTTTGAGACGGTATACGAAGAATACGCCCGATATGCCAAGATACTCCGCCCACGCATCATCGATGCTGTTTATGAGATTCACCATGCCCTGGTTGATGAGAAAAAAATTCTTTTCGAAGGTGCTCAAGCCATCTTACTCGATGTAGCCTATGGCACTTACCCCTATGTGACGACTTCTTCTCCATCTACTGGAGGAGTTTGTACAGGGAGTGGGGTCCCACCTACAGTGCTCAAAAATTTGATCGGAATAGCTAAGGCCTATTGTACACGGGTAGGTTCAGGCCCTTTCCCTACAGAATTGACAGACAAAACTGGTGAACTGCTTCGTAAAAAGGGGCATGAATATGGTGCAACCACGCAACGTGCCAGACGCTGCGGATGGTTGGATCTACTCGCTTTGAAATATGCTTGTATGATCAACGGAATCAATCATCTGATCATCACTAAGCTCGACGTCTTGAGTGGATTCAAAAAGATCCGAGTCTGCACCGCCTACCAAACTCCCAATGGAAGACAGATCGATTATTTCCCAGCAGCTACTGAGGTGCTCGAACGCGTACAACCTGTCTACACCGAGCTACCAGGTTGGCAGGAAGACATCTCTCAAATCACACAATACGAAGATTTACCAATACATTGCAAATGCTACCTCAAATTCATTGAGGACCAAATCGGATTGAAAGCCGCTATCATATCGATAGGCCCAGACCGGTGTCAAAATATCATCAAAAAAAAATGGATTTAAAAAATACATCCGAAGACTTGATCAAAGATAGCTTAGCCCAATCTCTTAAAAAAATCCACATTATGAATGTGTACGAAAATCCTTTGGTAGAACGTTACGGTAGTTCGGAAATGCTTTACAATTTCTCACCAAAAAGGAAATTCACCACCTGGCGTAGACTCTGGTTGGCCCTGGCGGAAGTTCAAAAAGAACTCGGCCTAGACATCTCCGATGAACAACTCCAAGAGCTCAGAGACCACCTGGAAGATATCGACTTTGACAAGGTAAAAACTTATGAAAAAAAATTTCGACACGATGTGATGGCCCATGTACACACATTTGGCGATGTGGCCCCACTAGCACGGCCAATCATCCATCTGGGGGCCACGAGTGCTTTTGTAGGAGACAATACCGATCTGATCCAAATCCGAGACGGCTTAGAGATTCTTCTCAAAAAAATAATCAATATCATTCATCGACTTAAACATTTTGCTCTGGAATACAAAGACCTCCCTACACTAGGGTTTACACACTATCAGCCAGCGCAGCTCACTACTGTAGGAAAACGTGCCACACTCTGGTTACAAAGTCTACTCCTAGACCTGGAAGAATTAGAATTTCGATTGAAAAATCTGCGCTTCCGTGGCGTAAAAGGTACTACAGGTACCGCAGCTAGTTTCAAAAAATTGTTCAATGGAGATTTTCAAAAAGTCAAGACACTTGATAAACGTCTTTCTGAAAAATTTGGCTTTCAAAAAATCTTCGCTATCACTGGACAGACCTACGACCGAAAGCTAGATGCCCAGATCTTGCAACTCTTGTCTAATCTGGCTCAGTCTGCACATAAGTTCACCAATGATCTGCGCTTGCTGCAAAATCTAAAAGAGATCGAAGAGCCTTTTGAAAAGGATCAGATCGGTTCAAGCGCAATGGCCTACAAACGCAACCCAATGCGAAGTGAACGCATCGCTGCACTGGCTAAATATGTACTCTCTCTAGCCAGTAGCCCGGTCATGGTCGCTGCGACTCAATGGTTTGAGCGAACTTTAGACGACTCAGCCAATAAACGATTGGCTATAGCTCAATCCTTCCTAGCTACCGATGCCATCCTGCTAATCTGGAACAACATACTCGACGGATTAGTCGTCTATCCTAAAATGATCGAGAAACATATCGAAGAAGAGCTCCCCTTCATGGCTACCGAACACATCATCATGGAAGGGGTCAAAAATGGTGGAGATCGCCAAGAACTTCACGAACACATCCGCATCCACGCTATGGAAGCAGCACGACAAGTCAAAATCGAAGGGAAAAAAAATGACCTCATTACTCGTGTGCTACAGGACGAAAAGATCCCTATCGATAAAGAAAGATTAATCCACCTGCTCCAGCCCGAACATTTTATAGGATTTGCCCCAGAACAGACCAAAGAATTTATCGATCACCAGGTCGACCTGGTCTTGACAAAATTTCAAAATCTCTTGGGAATCGATACAGATCTCAAGGTATAAATTCTCAAATCTATGAAGCTATCGCCCCCCCTACTCGCTAAAAAAATCAAACCGTCCCTAGGGGACAGATTCTCAATCATTACCGATAGATACTTATTTCCCAATAACTTTCCGATCGTACCAACGACCATCGATCTGATATTTGACAATATATTCACCAGGAGATAGACCCGAAAGGTTTATCTCTTCTAAAGGACTAGACTATCGTTTGACTTACACTCCAAGAAGATCGTAAACAGTGTAGGAATCGGTCATAAGGAATTCTCTTACATCTTTCTCACCAATCATTTTATCTGAAGGACCCATCGGACAAAGTAAACGATGATTATGTCTTCTATAATCACAATCTTGGAAATAACGAAGAGGAGCACTTAAAAAAATCCTCGTAGTACTACAACAGGTATTAGTAACATTAACCGTACCATTCACATACTCATTATCCACGCTAATCATTAAATAATAATCAATAAAGATTCCAGTCCATCGTTCTTTTTTCCATACAATGGAAGTAACTAATTGATCTTTTAGAATTAAGTCAATGCCTGATAGATTAGCATATCTAAAAGGGTATGAACTTTTTAATCCTACAAAAAACTAGGATTACCCATCCAAATGTTTTTTGAACCAAAGTAGAGCTACATCGGTTAAGCGGTTTAATCCAATCTTTTTCATTGTTAGTACCATTCTGTACAATGATACTACTCGGCCATTGGGTAAATCACCTTGAGATTGGGAAAAACTTGTAGGGTGACGCTTAAGTCTTTTTCACAGGTACGCAAAATGAAGGTGCAAATGTTTTCATTACACATACAACCATTCAGATTGTATGTCATCAGTATTTAGGTGAAAAAGTAAAGGTTAAATATTTTTTATTGATATATATTTATAATAAATTAGGTATTGGATCGGGTGAGTTGCATATGGCCTTCATTCTTTTCAGGCATATAGTAGGTATCAAATGAGGTCTCGCTGGTACAAACCATATTTCGGGTTGTAGACATCTTCCTTGAGCAGACGGTTAGTCCCCTTGAAGCCTATCGAACTCTTGCTTGGAATGAAGGAGAAAAAGCGACCGAAATTCGAATTGTCATAGAATACGTCAGAAGTCTTCAAAATAAAGACGAATAGCTTCCAATAAAAAGAATATCCAACCTTTAGCTTCTGATTGATTAGGTACAAAGATCCTATTAAGAGATAGGAGCATAACGGTATAAAAATTAAACATTCCTACAGGAGTATTATCATAACTACCTATCACAGGATCGGAAATCGATTTATAATAATCTCTTGATAGAGAAAACCAAAAAAGTTTCTTCTAGAATCAAAAGACCGTAGTGATCCATCATTCGGAGATAAAAATCACTCGGGACTTTATCCTGAACGAGTTAAGGATAAAACTACCCAATCCTTTCATAAAACCACCCTGTGGTGTAACCCGTCTGCTTACCCAAGATGCTTCCATTAGAGACGAGTACCTTACGAAACTTCTACGGATCGCCGATGCGATTGAGACTATCAATAAACCGATCAAAAATCTAGGAGCTCCCGTAGTTGGAATATTCCATCCTACCAACTGATGGGAGACGAGCATTTGTTTGACTGCTGGAAGAATTAATCTGAGGAAGAAAATCGTTCATCTTAAACCAACGTATGGTATGTTATAAGCCGATAGGCATATTGGCTCCTTGTCATGTCCAATCGAGAGAAAACCAAAGGAGGGAGTTTTGGTAGGTATATCGTTCTTCTCCATATGGTCTAGGGCATAGCATGAGACAAGCGCACCCATACTGGTGTCCATGACTACCAACTTTTCATCATCTATCTTCATCTGATTAATATACTGGATGAGCTCTACCGGAACTATCACATTGCGATCGATATAGTCTATTCCACCGTCTCTTACAACTCTACAATTGCCATAAATCTGGAAGTTGAGCATAACAACGTCATACTCTTGATTCGTAAGTTTATCTTCTATGTTTTCCTTTGTTTTATTTTTAAATAAATGAAACCTATAAATACTTTCTCTTCCAGAATCTATCTTCCGTTTATCCACCGGATCAAATCCATCAATGATAATCATAGGCTTGTCCAATACCACATCATCTCCTAAAAAGATCTTGTACTCGAACTAGCTATAGCAGATACCTCTATAATCATTTACCTCATCACAGCCTTGAAAGGAGGGAATACTTACCCGTATAAGTACGATACCTTGAGGTGTGTACTATATAACCACTGCGCAACATACCTACTATAAGCGAGAGTCCCTATCTGATGCAGCGTATACAAACAACTTCGATTAGGTACTCAGACTACGACCATCACCACAAAATGCACAAAATCTTAAGATCTCTCTCCAGGACTTCCATAGTTGACCAGCTTCTCTAGACATTGCTTCTGACCGTCTCGGATCAGTGCAATCCATTACCCAAATCCGCTTCCAAACGGCTGATATCACCTGCTTGATGTGTATTCTATAGGACAAATTCCAAATCAAACACATAAGTGGGTTGCAGAATATAGATTTCTATGAACAAGGGAGAAGCGATAAGGTTATACAAGACATCAAAAGGAGTTGGCTTGCCTACTATGCGATACAGATGATTATTTTCCAACTTGACCAAGTCCTCTTCGGTAGTATTGGGTTTGATCTGATAAAAATCAACATTGATAAGGTCTAAGATCACTTTACTATTCAGGGCTTAACGTTGGGATTAGACATTGAAAGAATCTATCATGGGAAAATATTTCACCGTAGCAGCACGATAAAGCTTGTCTCAGGCTTGGAAGAAGTGATCAACATGAGAGACATTTCTTTTTTGATTGAATGCATCCAAACCAGATACCAGAGCTACCCGATCGTACAAAAAAAAATAAGGCTAGATTATCTATCATAAGCCCCATCGCAGAACTAGGCATTTCAAGTGTGTTCAATACTTCGGCAAACTTATCGTTATAACTATTGTGAATAGACTAGGATACTAAGTATTCATATTAAAGAATATATAAATGTTATTTTTATAATCATTTGTTTTAAAGGATTAGTTTTTTATACAAAGTATTTAAATTTAAATTTAAATTGAAATCAAATCAACCTCTACTGACATATACACGATCATCAAGGTATCTTTACTATACAAGTTCATCTCAAAACGGCCTTTAATGATACCATTTCTTCTATAATATTTAATGATCGTAACCTTATCGCTACTGGTACGTGAGAGATATGTAGGCATTGGACTACTCAAACCATAAAAATCATGATTTTGTTTAGATGCCTGATAGCTATCAAATAGTCCATTACTTTGATATAAGGGATATTCAACCTCTTTAGCTAATTTATATATACATGTAAAAATTATTCATCACTAATAACCTAAATACCAATGGATTATCTATAAGTAAATACAAGGATAAAACTTCCTAGGAGGAACACTAAATTTCCCTTTCGGAAAAAAAAACTACCGTTGATACAACAGGAGAAGGTGTTTTCGTTAGTAAGAAAGTTTTCGTCCTAGCAGTTGTTGTCCATAAGTAGTAAGACAGCTAGGCTAAGCAGTAGGGTAGAGAGGGGGGTATTTTTATAATAATTAATATTTTAATGTAGTTATATTAATTATATGATTTTATTAAAAATATAAAATATTACTATAATATATATATATATTTAATAAAATTGAATAAATCTAAAAAAATGACCCGACTATAGTTTCAATAAATTAGTAACCTGATATATTTTTTTGTTCTGTAGAGAGATGTTCGTGGAACTAACAAGTTCTTCTTTTTAATTTTTTTTTTGTAGGAGATACTCACTAGATAAAAAAACATGGAAGAAAGCCCAGAAAGTATCGCAACGTAAGTAAAACTAACGAACCCTACCTCATTTATCATTCGATTCTCATTGACAAACCCTCTATAAATACCGGTAAAAACAATCAAAACTAAACCACACGTTAACTGCATTGAGGATTAGAAAAAATTTTACCGAGTAGTTTATTCAATCGATATCCCTAATTGTATCTCAAAATATCGTTGAGCTGATTATTGATCTCCGGTCGGGTATAATCGTAGTTCTTTATATCAAGATTAGGTTGCGAAAAACTTCTTGCTTACTTTTCAAACGGAGAGTGTCTACCTGAGCACTGACACTCAATGTCAGAATGAATGAAAGGAGCAATATAGATGTCTTTATAAAATTTAGTAATTTGATGTGATGGTTTTATATATATACATTTTTAAACATCAAAAAAAACATCTCATAGGATATATTTTTATTTTAGATAAAATCACTCAAATGAATACAATCCATCAATAGGAGAAAAAATCCAGAGAAAGGGGCTCAAATAGCCCTCTTCTTTACGATAAAAATTATCTATCTATGGATTGAAGAATTTCTAAAAAATTTTAAAGGTATAAACCGGAGCTTTTAAGAAGTCCAGTCACACTATACTAAGTGCTAACTCAACTACCGGATAGAGACACATACTCTGACCATATGGTCAGCCATTTAGCCGCTTGATCGATTGTATAAACCTTCTCGACACGCAAGATCAAAATCGTATCGCCATTCTTTCGTTTTTTCTCATTAAAGAAGAATTGTTCCGGATCTTTCTGTACATAAGCAATGATACCTCGAAAAACTTCACTTTGATAATATATCGACTGAGAATCACTAATAAAGTGGCAGAGCATAAGCCCTTCTTTCAAGAAGAGTTTTTCAAAACCTAATGCTTTACAAAGCCATTTCAGACGCACACTATGCAAGAGATCAACTGCTTGTTGAGGTAAAGAACCAAAACGGTCTTCCAACCGATATTTAAAGTTTTCCAGAGCTTGGTTATCTTCTACCTCAGCGAGCTCACGATAAAGCTGCAAACGCTCGACAGTACTGTTGACATAATCGTTTGGTAGGAGAAGTTCCATATCGGTATCGATCTGCATATCGGAGACAAAGCTTTGTCGATCGATTAAAAGTCCTGCATAGAGATCTTTAAATTTCTCAGATTTCAGCTCTTCAACTGCTTCATTCAGTATCTTTTGATAGGTATCAAATCCCATCTCGGAGATGAAACCACTTTGTTCACCCCCCAATAAGTTTCCTGCACCACGGATCTCGAGATCCTTCATCGCAATTTGGAAGCCAGAACCTAGATCAGAACATTGTTCAATAGCTTGAAGTCGTCTCCGGGCCTCATTGTTCAACACACCCAAAGGCGGGGTGATGAGATAACAAAATGCTAGAATGTTAGATCTGCCTACACGGCCACGAAGCTGGTGCAGATCAGCTAGACCAAAATCTTGTGCTTGATGGATGAAGATCGTATTGGCGTTTGGAATATCCAGACCACTTTCTATTATCGCTGTTGAAAGCAAAATATCTAAACGACCTTCGATGAAGTCAAGCATGAGCGTCTCGAGTCTTTTCCCATCCATCTGCCCGTGACCAATACCAATCCTGACTTGAGGGACCCAAGTCTGCAATTTACCAGCAAACTCATGTAGATCATGGATCTTGTTGTGGACAAAAAATATCTGTCCTCTTCTCGAATATTCATAAATGATTGCATCCCTTATCGTATCAGGATCAAACCGAATGAGACGGGTCTCTATCGGTCGACGGTTTGGCGGAGGGGTCTTGATCACTGAAAGATCTCTGGCAGCCATCAACGAAAATTGTAAGGTACGGGGGATGGGCGTGGCCGTCAAGGCCAACGTATCAACATTCTCTCGAAGGGTCTTGAGTTTATCTTTGGCCGAGACACCAAATTTGTGTTCTTCATCGACGATCAAAAGCCCAAGATCTTTAAATCGAACCTGCTTGCCGATGAGTATATGAGTACCGATGATGATATCGATCATTCCACTTTGCAGATCCCGCAAGACCTTTTTGCGAGTAGCATCTGATCGAAACCTATTCAGGTAATCGACACGCACGGGGAAATCCTCAAGCCGTTTCTTGAACGTATGATAATGTTGAAAAGCCAAGAGAGTTGTAGGTACCAATATTGCAACTTGTTTTCCATTAGTAGCTGCTTTGAAAACCGCCCGTATAGCTACCTCAGTCTTACCAAAACCAACATCACCACAGATAAGACGGTCCATCGGCCGGGGGCTTTCCATATCGGACTTGACCTCTTGAGTAGCTTTGAGTTGATCGGGAGTCTCTTCATAGAGAAAAGAAGCCTCCAGCTCATGTTGCAAATAAGTATCAGGAGAAAAAGAAAATCCTTTTCGTACCCTGCGTTTGGCATACAATTGAATCAGATCAAAAGCAAGCTCTTTGACTTTAGATTTAGTCTTACTCTTTAAATTATTCCAAGCTGGAGAACCCAGTTTATTCAGCTTAAGTTCAGTACTATCCTTTCCTGTAAATTTGTCAACCTTGTGCAGACCGTGGATACTCACATACAGAATATCATTGTCTCGATAGACAAGTTTGATCGCCTCTTGACTTTTTCCATGAATATCGATCTTCATTAAACCAGCAAAACGACCGATACCATGGTCGATATGGGTGACGTAATCCCCCACTTGTAATGAATTTAATGATTTGATAGTAAGACCTTTACATAAGCTTTTCCTCCTCCACATACAGGATGAATGAAAACGATCAAAGATTTGATGATCGGTATAACAGAGCAGGCGATGAGTATCATCTATAAATCCCTCATGAATGGAAGCAATCACAGGCTTAAAAACAACCTTCCTCCCCAAATCATGAAAGATATCAAGGAAACGCTGCAATTGTTCACTATTGACGCAACAGAGGTAATTGGCAAATCCTTCCTGGGCATGATGATCGAGATCATCTAACAATAATTGAAATTGCTTATTAAAAACCGGCTGTGGTCGGCTTTTCAATTCAAAAATTTTTTCGGGATCAAAATAAGGCGCTGCCGTGCATTCCACCACAGCAAATGCACCAAGAGCCCTCAAAAAATCCTCTCGTCCAACAAAACACGCCTCAGGAGTCATATGCTTGAGAAGAGAAATAGATTCATGAAAGATCCTTTCCGCATCTTGAAACCGTCGGCCCAGCACCTCAGAAGCTGAGGTTAGGTCTTTAGAAAAGACCAAGGTATCCTTTGGTAATTGATCTAAAAAATTCCGCAACCGTTCCTTATAGAGTTCCTGTTTAGGATGAGATAATAATATGAGCCGGTCAAGGCTCTGCAACGAGGTCTGTGTATCGACATCAAACAGACGAATACTCTCGATTTCATCACCAAAAAATTTGATCCGGTAAGGCTGCTTATAGGCAAAGGAGAAAACATCAACAATGCTACCCCTGACAGCAAATTCTCCAGATCGGCTGACGAAATCCATACGATGAAAACCCTGATCGAAAAGCCATTCATTAACAAATGTTAAAGAAATTTTTTCTCCAACTTGCAACTCAAAAGTATTTCGAACCAATTCCTGGCGCGTCACGATCTTTTCAAAAAGTGCCTCAGGAGTCGTGACCAAGACGTAAGGCCTCTCCAAACGGGACAAACGATGAAACACCTCGATCCGTTGCAACACATTTGCATTGTCCATCTCTTCCACCTCATAAGGCCTACGATAAGAAGCTGGATAATACAACACTTCCGCCCCAGAAAGACAAGCCTCAAGATCATCGAAAAAATATGCAGCCATCTCATCATCAGGAGCTATAAGCAAAATAGTCCGACCCATCTGCTTGAAAAGAGCAGCTACCAAAAAGATTTGCAAAGCGCCTATCGCTGACTTGAACTGCACCTTGGCTTCAGGTCGCCTTTGAAAAAAGGTACAACATTCCTTCGTCAGAAGAGCTTGCTCATAAATTTTTAAGATCTTTGACTGCTCAGACACTTTTTCGATCTGCGATCATTCGAATGCAAAGGTACGATCTGTTTTCTTTTAAGGGTTTACTTCCTTTCAAAATGAACTTCTATATACAAGCTCTCATAACCTTTCAGCGTAGTCATCCGACTCAATATAAACAAAACACTTATAACCCTAAAAATAATAGAACATTTTCAAACAACACACCCCCACCACCACTGGGGGTTTAGCCACTCCATGATTTATGCAAAGCTCCGATGTTATCCCAAGGAAAACGAGTTGCTCATACGGGTGAAAACTACCGGAGTAAATCATTCCGATTCGAAATAGAGCCGTGGAAATTATCCGCAATTAGGTGCTACCCGACACACTGGGGCTTGAAATAGACAGTGAAGTGCTCGAAACTAGAATAGAAGTACATATCGCTTCCGTCTCGGAGACTTCGTTATGTCCCCCTCTACAAGGAAACGAATAGATCACTTATCTCAGCCACTAAAGAGACCACTCTCCCCATCTCGGGCAAATTACCATGGTCAAAATACTGATGCCATCCCGGAGGCCTGGTTTACCATCTGATACAATCTGATACAGATCGGTGGGTTGAAAACTGACAGTACAGCGTTGATACATGGTGGGAGCAACGGTATGTGGATATCCGTCATACAAATCGTCAAGACAATCGACGAAAAAGTCATCACAATAGTACAAAACACGATCAAAACTCGAGTGTATTTGGAATTATAGACCGATTATTACATCCAATACCCAGAAGAAGATTTTTCTAAACCTATCCTCAAGGACACAGCAAGCTTAGGCATTGATATCATTTTAAAATTGGTCGGGTCAGATTAACTTGAGCCAAATCTCCAAATGATGAAACGAAGCGGACGACTCATATTGATAAATTCTCAATCAGGAATTTGAGGAGCTATCACTCTCATCCATTTAATCACAAACCAGATGACGGTCACTGATTCAGTACTTCAGTTACTCCAATTATAAGAAAAATAATCTTTTAATTTTAATAATAACAGTATATATAATACAAAAAAAAATAAATAGTTATTTACTACTCAAATCCTTCTAACAAACGTATTCGTTCATGTATTCGATTAAACACATCGGAAATATCATCTTAATACTCTGATCTCATTAACCCATACTAAAATACAGAACGAGAAACGTATCCTATCTATAGATGTTTGATTTATAGTTCTTCATCAATCGAGTTAGCTGAGCTATCATAACGCCGTATCTTGTACCAAATGACCAATAATACCAGAACAAAACATAATGTTATGATCATACTCAAGCTAAGAAGTTCTCTACGGATCATACTGAGATCACCATCGCGGATTGCCAATGTATGATACGCTATCAAGAAATGGGGGAAAGATATGACCTTCAAAAGTGGTCATATAAAAGCAAGCATCTGACTGATTGGCTAAATAAACTCGTTCAATATCTTGGCATAGCGATCATTATCAAGATCTCGGTAGTATTGAGTTAATTAGGTAAGAAGATACTGACCAAGATCTCCATCAAAACTACGATCAAGACAAAAATACCAGCAATAAGAGTAAGGAGAAAAATATTTTTACTCAAAGTCACCCTGAAGTAAACATGTAAAAGATCATAAAAAATCTAAATGAAAAAGCTCATGATCAAATAAGGGATGAGCTTCCATGCCATGGAGACGGAAGGTATACGAGGGCACTGATAAATCAAACCAAAAATTTTGTTTTCAAATTTCGAGGCAAAGCTCAACGCCATAACTAGAAACAAAACCTATTGCAAAATCGTAATCAACAAAACCGGCCACAAGAAATACATATAATTGGCCGGACTATTATAGTTTCGGATGAAGGTCAGATGGAAGGGATCATACTGAGCAGAAGCCAAATGAGGCGGTACCCATTGCTTCTTCAACGCATCAATAAAGATCCATCAGCCTTAAATATACCCAAAACTAATTGTACAATTTTGGTAGAAAAATTAGACGTCAGGATATTATCCGTATTGATATAGAACATCACTTCGGAAAACCTCTTCATTAAAACAACCGATTCGAATTTTTTTTGGAATGACCAACGTACCATCAGCTCCGATACGGATCACAGTCTTTTTGATCAAGCACCTATCAAGCAAAACAAGTGCAATGCGAAGCTTCTCATTGTTTTCCAACATACTAATGACATTATAACTCATCAAGGATCATCCTCATCTACGATGATCATCAGAAAATCTATAACCTCACCCTTTTCATAGAGCAAACCAAACAACACACCATAGGCGATTGGTGTACAGATGAAGAACATCCGCAATACAGAATTTTTTCAAAACAAGGAGAATTTCCTACCGATCAGATAGAAAAAAAAATTAACAATACTCATAACTCCAGAATGACGGCAGAATTGGTCAGAAATTACTCTATCGCCTTCGAATCGAAAGGCGATATCTTGATCTCATAAACCGATTCATCGATATCATAATCGGGATAAACTGTAAAAATATATGGATAACTTATTAATGTATTAATAAATACTATCTTAGTTTTCATCTTTTTATCCCGATAAGGTACACGCATAGTAACTATTTTCCCCTCTTGCAAATTTTTGATCCGCGACTCGGGTAAGGTGAAACGAAACTAAATATTCTCAAGAAGATAGGCGTTGAAGAGAGTATAGTTCTGAATACCCCCACCAGACGTAAGATGATGATCTCGATACGCGATTACACTGGCGCAACTATAAAACGTTCTCTGGAGGCCTTATTAGCCTCCTTTAAAATTAATAAATCAATGTATTTTTATCCCAATTACATGATATTCTGATCAGTACTGGAACATTCTTAGCTTACTAAAACTAGGCCTTGACTACTTGCAATTTGACTAGAGCCTCATCGTACTTCTTCGGTGCGATCAAAGAATCTTGTACCAACACCTCAAGACATCCCAAAAATTTCCTGGAAAATATATATTGTTCTTTCAGGTCATCGCAATTAGCCATCAATTGAAGTAACTGGTACTTTGTAGCTTATTTTTGTTCCATTGGTAGACTTCACCGCACCTTAGGACTAGGCTATCTTATAGCATCGACTTCAGAAATATTGAGCTCAGACAAGATACCTCCTTTTTAGACGAGATCGTCTTCGGATACATTCAAGCAGACTATGCAACTTGTCAACTTACTCACTACAGAGATCATCTCTCACTTAATCCGACCCTGCAGTTCACTTTTAGGCCTAATCTTTTTCGTACAACAAGCGACAAAGGGCCATCTTAAAAGGATGAAGAGATACTTTTTCATGATACTAGGATTCATTTAAACATTCTACATCTAATTTGATATAAGACTTCAACCATTCCATAGCAGCTTTTCGCTGGTACAAATCACCTGTAAATAATCAATCTAAAGGTTTTAAAAAGCAAATTCAGCTTCTAGAATTTCTAACACAGCGATCAAGTCTTAGTGATAACTCTTAATAGCGATTTCTAAGACATACTATATAAATTGTTTTTTATTTTTAATATAGATTTAATTTTTATAAAATTATTTATTAATTTATTATACATGAGAGGAGATTATTTTTTAGCCTATTTTTTCTTATTCATCGCGATAACCTTATCCTAACTATTTTTTCCAATTCATGTTTCCGATGAAAACCGTCAAAAAGTTCCATTTCATTCCTAAACCGATCAGGCAAACAGGATAAGACCGAACCCTATCGAATTTCAAATCGAACTCTTTCCCTCTCAAAATAGTTAAAACATGGTTATTGATATCATAAAGATTTATATAAGAATATCATAAAAAAAATAAATCTTTGGAAGGAAAACGTATTTATTCATCTTAAGCTTAAAGTTGACCATTTGTATGGAAGTCTCTAAGGCTATCATCTCAGGATTATTTTATACAATAATATACTAATCATGTAATTACAAAACTATCAAACCAATCTCGAGTTATTTAGATTCGAGTGTCAATTGAGCAAATTCAATTTTTTTGATTTCATAAAGTCTAGCTAATCCTACATTGGCAACATAACCTACACGTTCGGATTCTTATCTAGATACTTTGAGGACTTTGGTCTAGGATGACTTTATACTGCTTGAGCAAATCCATTTGATTGGTAGTAGAAAGCAAATCGGATAAGAGCTAATCGGCTTATTTCCATACAAGAAGGTCTTAATCTTTAGGTTTCTGCTAAGTATCCTTTACCCGGTAAGGTACCTGTAGGTGGAGAAAAGAACCATATAGGCCAGTAGACCAGCGTTTAAAAATCAATCATTGATATCAAATGTACACTTGCTGAAAAACCACTAAATCCCCAACAGAGGGAAGCTAGAAAAATTCACCATAAGGTTGTTAGAGAAATAGACATACATACTGTGAGCTTCAACACGAGGTATGTAGCGCTGCTAGATGCTTTTGGAATCCAAACAACTCTTCTCATCCTCAGTCTTTTGGTTTTAAATGTTGTAACTTTTTTTTCGAGAACTTTCCGATTCAACTGCAAAGCATCTTGAAAGGCATTTTGAGAAAATACTAAAATAGGAAGGAAAATCATCCAAATCGTTTTTATCATCCGTGAGATGTTAATATAAAATAATATAATCCTTTATCACTAAAAATATGTTAAAAACCTTCATATATAGCCCCTCTAAATAGAAGATCTCTTTTGATAGCATGGTACAAAAATCTAACTTTGTTCTGATCAGAATTCATAATCCGATGGCAGGACACAGCAAATGGGCCAATATCAAACGTCGAAAATCTGCACAAGATAACCGAAGGGCTAAGATTTTCACCCGTCTTATTAAAGAGATCTCAATTGCTGTAAAAGAGTCAAGATCAGGTCTAGAAAACAACTCCCGACTGAGAAGTGCTCTTGCCAATGCCAAAGGAGCCAATATCCCAAAAGAAACCATCGATCGAGTAATCAAAAAAGCTTCTGGATCAGATGCAGAAAACTATCAGGAGATTACTTTTGAGGGCTATGGACCACATGGAATTGCAATTTTCATCGAATGTACTACGGACAACCCGACCCGAACCATTTCCAACGTAAGAGCCATCTTCAACAAAAACAACGGAAGCCTGGGGAAAAATGGAGAATTGATCTTTATCTTCGATCGTAAAGGTGTTTTCTCTTTTCAAAAAGATATGATCGATAGACCGATAGAAGACTTTGAATTGGAAATGATCGAAGGTGGCGCCGATGAAATCACTATGGAAGAAGATTTGATCACTGTCTACACACGTTTTGAAGATTTTACCTACTTACAAAACCAGTTGGAAAAGCTTGGTATCGAACCCAACTCAGCTATATTGGAACGCATCCCTAAAGCCACAAAAACACTCCCATTGGAAGCAGCTAAGAAAATATTAGGCTTGATCGACCGATTTGAAGCAAATGAAGATGTACAAAATATCTATCACGACTTGGAAATGACTGAAGAATTGGAAGACAACCTCAATAAATAATGTTTCAAATCACAGGATACAAAAACTAAACTACCATCCTATGGATCGAAAAAATTTCATATAATTATAATCAGCCAGTATTGGTGCCTTAGCCCTAATACCTTCAGTCTGCAAAATAAAAGTAAAAACATCTTCAACACATAAAGAAACTTTACCTTCGCCTTCTTCCCACCCAATCACCCTAAAAAAAAGACCAGGTAGCTATCGTTACCCCTGCATACGGTACAAACAAAAATCTACAACCTACCGTACATATAGTGGGGATAAAATTTTATCGAAGTAATGTATTATTACACTAAAACACATTATAATTATTTTTATAATACATATAATTATGTTATTACGGATTTTCAAAAGGACTTATACAAGAATACCATCAAAGAACTCTGGGCTGTACGTGAGGGTTATAGAAGTACATGAATCATCGAACAAATTGACTTTTTAAAAATCCAAAAAATCATAAATTGATCATCAGCTAGTCAAATATGACAATATTTCACTCAGATATTTAACATTATTATAGTATCCCTACGATTCACGCTAGTATGCCGGCAAGCCTACCTACCAACACGCCTGAATTCTTAGAGAGTCTTAAGAAGAATCATCCAGAGGTCTTATCTTATGAAATCCCTGCTTTGGCTTACAACAAATCAGGCACAGCCAACGGTATCCTCATTGGGGGGATCTAACCATCTTATACAACCTCTATAGGAGAGCCTCATCGATCAAAAACAAGAGCAATATCCTTTTCATTAAAGATATTGTCGAGTACCTTTACAATATCGATCGAATGATGGTAAATCTCAAACGAAACGACTATTTCAATGGATTGAAAGGCCTGATATTCGGAGAAATTAGAAAATTGAAAGATATTACACCACCTTTTGGTGAGATAGTCCAAGAAATCATCCTTAACACCGTTTCCAAATACAACTTCCAAGTGGACTTTGATTTCCCTACTGAAAACTGGTCAGACAATTGTGCATTGATCCTGGTCTGACAACTCCAACTTTCTGTAGGAAAAAATCACATCAAATTCAACTATACCGCATGAGCCAAGTATATGATTTTGGAAAAAAATCTAAACAAATCGATTTAACGCACCTCCATCAAAACGGATACATGATATAGGAGACTAATTAGTATTATAACAAAAGAGAGATCAACTTCATCGCTCAACAAGAAGACATCTTATTGATCATCGAACTCAAAGCAAGAAAAAAGGATTATTTCGGCTAGCTAAAATAAGTCGTGACACCCATCAGAATCAAAGACTTCTGATCAAGGAAGTAGGGGTTTTTATAACACTACATCAGATCCATTCAAAAAGTATCATACCCACATATTTGATGGTGTAAAATTGCTCATTATCTAATTTCTCTCTCAACTTACTCATATGGACGTCCATGGTCCTATGTCCAATGATGACATTACCCTAGACTTTTTCCAAAATTCCTTCCCTTTTTAAAATATAATGAGGATTAGAAACCAAAAGCAAGAAAAATTTATTTTTTGGGGGTAAACTCAATTACCCACCTCAAAAAAACGTCATGACAGACCTTATCGATCACAATTTCACCGACCTCTATGATGGACTCATCCTTTTCATAATGTAAACGAATTAACAAAGATTTAATCTTACTGATGAATATATTAGATTTGATCGGTTTGGTAATGTAATCATAATAAAAAACTTAAAACCAACCAATTGAGAATATTTCTCGGTACGAACTGTGGAAAATATAACTAAAACATCCTTCAAGTTAGGTGATTTATTAACCTAATGACACATCTCTACTCCATACCATCTCAGGTATCATGATATCAAGTAAAATGACATAGCGTTGCTCAAGTTTTGCCTTCTTAAGTCCTTTATTACATTTGAAGCGATACTCACAACATAACCATCTTTACACAAGTTGTACGAAAGAAACTCCAAAACATCAGATTCATCATCGACAAGAAGTATTTTGATCTCTTTTATAAACTTTGTAAATCGGTCTAACGCCCCATATGAACGAGTAATATACTGACATCTGATGGTGAAACCCCACTAATTCTAGCAGCCTGTGCAATGGACTCAGGACGATGACTCGTCAATTTTTCACGAGCTTCCGAGGACAAGGACCTGATCCCTTCATAATTAAAATGACTAGGGATCCGGATATTTTCCAAACGCAACAATTTATCGGCATGCTCTTGCTCTTTTTCAATATAGCCCTTATATTTAATGCGAATAGAGACTTGTTCGAGGATCTCTTCATCCAAATTCTTCACCACTGGATGATCGGCAATAGCCGGTATGGATAATACATCTTGTATGGCTAGTTGCGGACGAGACAAGATTATATCAATTTTTGTCTGTTGCACAATTGGAGCAGACGTCTTTTTATTTAAAATTGGATTCACTTCATCAGGTTTCAAAGCCTGTTTTTGAAAAAAATCGAGACAGGCCTTGACCTTACGATCCTTCTCCTCTACCCGACGCATCCGCTCTCCACTAGCCAAACCCAGCTGATAAGCTAAAGGAGTAAGCCGTTCATCCGCATTATCTTGTCTGAGCAATATCCGATATTCGGCCCGTGAGGTAAACATCCTATAAGGCTCTTCTGTACCCTTTGTCACCAAATCATCAATCAGAACCCCAATGTAAGCCTCGTTACGTTTAAGAACAAAAGGGACTTCATTCTTAACTCTCAAATGAGCATTGATTCCTGCGATCAAACCTTGTGCTGCAGCCTCTTCATAGCCTGTAGTACCATTGATTTGTCCTGCAAAAAAAAGGTTTCGAATCACTTTGGTTTCCAAACTATGCTTCAACTGAAGTGGAGTGAAATAATCGTATTCAATAGCATAACCCAGTCTAAACATCTTGACCCGTTCAAAACCGGGAATTTTTCGCAAAGCCTCATACTGGACTTCTTCTGGAAGGGATGTGGAGAAGCCGTTGACATAGACCTCCACCGTATTCCAACCTTCAGGCTCTACAAAAATCTGATGACGTTCTTTATCTGCAAAACGATGAATCTTATCCTCGATAGAGGGACAATATCTTGGCCCAACGCTTTGAATGGATCCATTGAACATCGGCGAACGATCGAATCCCCTACGTAAAAGATCATGCACTTCAGAGCTTGTATACGTAATATAGCAACTACGTTGATGGGTAAGCTGAGAGGTATCGAGATAAGAAAATTTTCCTGGTGGGTCATCTCCGATCTGCTCAGTCATCTTAGAATAATCCAAAGAACGACCATCGACACGTGGGGAAGTACCGGTCTTCATTCTCCCAGAATGAAAACCCAAATCCCGCAACTGCTCAGTGATACCTATAGCAGCACGTTCAGCCATCCTACCCCCACCGAATTGCTTCTTTCCAATGTGGATAAGCCCATTCAAAAAAGTACCATTGGTCAAAACCACTGTCCGACTCTTGATCTTCACCCCAAGAACGGTTTCCACACCAACCACCTGATCACCTTCTATCATCAAAGAAACGACCATATCTTGAAAAAAATCTACAAAAGGAAGACCTTCTAAAGTCAACCGCCATTCTTCGGAAAAACGCATCCTATCAGATTGTGCTCTGGGACTCCACACAGCAGGTCCTCTCGAGCGATTAAGCATTCTGAATTGGATCATTGTATTGTCAGTGATGATACCAGAATGACCACCCAAAGCATCGATCTCCCGAACGATCTGCCCTTTGGCAACCCCCCCCATTGCTGGGTTACAAGACATCTGACAAATGGTCTGGAGGTTCATAGTGATCAATAGTGTTCTCGACCCCATGCTGGAAGCAGCAGCAATAGCTTCAGCGCCTGCATGACCTCCACCCACGACAATAACATCATACTCATTCAAAAACATGGCTGAAATATTTCACGTAAAATATCCAAAAATTTTATAAGGACAAATTTAGATAAAAGTCCTCTTTTTTACGCATGAGTTGTCTCTCATCTTCCACCTTATCATTATATCCTAAGAGATGTAGCACAGCATGTATCATCACACGCTTGAGCTCATTTTGAAAGCTTTCTCCCAATTGCCTAGCATTGTCCGCAACACGCTCAATACTGATGAATACATCTCCAATAATACCTTCATCTATAGAATTGTCAAAAGCGATAACATCCGTATAAGTATAATGACCTAGATATTGCTGATTGAGACGAAATAAATATTCATCATCAGAATAGATGTAATTGAGCTCACTCAAGGAACGACCTTCATCTTTTATCACAGTACATATCCACTGAGTAAACGAGGCCTCATCTTGAATGGAAAAGTCGATTTCGTAAAAATATTGGATCATGAGTCATCGTCTAAAAACAAAAACCTAAAGCCACATTGAAAAAAAATGTTTATTGGTAGGATAATAACTTTAAAATAATTGAAACGAACCAAATGGACTATGATAATCATAGGAAACCAAAAAAACCTGTATTTTAGTACTTTAATACGCGCATATTCCTCATATCATTTTCTAAATTAGCCAATTTACTCAAAAGACTGATGTAATGATTTTCCAATAACTATATCTGAATCTCAATACCCCACAAGAGCTTGTTCATGCTATACAAAATAGTAAAATAATAACCTTAAAAACGTATTGTATTGAAGACTTCTTGCTTATCCCCCCCTAAAAAAAAATATTTCATTCCAGAGAGACATTTTTCCTCTAGTGGGAAGTCCTTTTGATAAAACTCATACCTAAGGAATATCTTATACAAATCGTAACACGCTTATGAAGTGGCATGTTTCCCTCCAACTTCCCATCGAACATGATCATAAACTGATCTTGAGTAGCTCCAAGAAACCTATTCTCCTCTGTATATTGTCCAAATCGATGATTGATATAGAAATACTTCAGTACTCCATCAAATACAAATCCTCGGTGAGGAAAGTTCACATTATCCAAATTATCTGATTTTAAAAGGAAATAAGGGCAAAGAGAAATTCTTCTCCATTTGACATTTTTGAGGATATCAATATTATTATACAAATAATAAAAATATTTTCAAACCCTCACCTAGAGCATAACGTTTTTTGAATGTTGACTGAATATAAAATTATTGCGTCAGTTACCAATAATTGAAATCCATCTTTATATTAGCATTATTCAACTCATTATACCGTGGAGGAGTGTAGTCATAAATTGATTGGAAATTAAAAGATAACCATGGCTGGACCTCCAGCCATTATCAATATAATAATTGAGCGATCCAGGCAAATTATCCCACCAAAAAAAAGTCTGCGGAAAAGATTGAATTTCTTGAAAAGAAAGTGTTTGATTGTATAATTGATCAAAAATCAACTGTTGAAAACATCATTGTAATGGACTGTGAATGTTAGAGATATATCACTAGGATTCTCCTTCACATGAATCAATAAATCCTCACATGAAACATTAGTTATCAGATTGTAAGATGTTTTTTAAAAATTTCCTGTAGCATATACTACATCGACATCCTTAGAGATATCTTCATGAGTGATCCTTTGCCCAGGCCGAATGTACATCTTACCCAGGATGTAATCTTGACTGTAATTATGTAAATCTTTTACGGAAATTTTTTCTACAAAGACAAAATCATTTTCGGACAAAGGTATCTCAGGTTTTTCTCTTGGTAATTTTTATTGACTATCAGTAAGTTGATGAAACCTTTCAAAATATTTTATTGCTTCGATCTCTCCTCTCCGAATCAACTCTCTTTTGTCATCAAAACTCAGTACTGAATAACTCTTCACATCGGGTTTGAGAATAATATCAGCTTACCATTCTTGCTCAACAGTATTTTCTGCTGTTCTATAAGAAGTAATCTGCATAACAATTTGTTCGGTAGAATTCATCTCTTTGCCTTTCTGTAGACCCCTTGCTAGATCTACTGCGATGATATAATCCATTCCTTGGTCCTTGATTTGTTTCACTGGAAGATTTATAGAAACACCTCCATCGATATATCACCGTTCTTTGATTTCAATAGGATCTATCATAGAGGGGGAAGCAGCACTGACTAAAATGGCTTGGGATAAATCTCTTTCTCTAATCACAAACGGTTTACCCGTATCAAGGTAAGTCACCACACAGAAGAAAGGAAATGGGTAACTTCGAATAATCACGGATACGCCGAAAAGGATAAAAAAGTTAAGTTAAAAGTTCATAAAATCCCTGTCCTCTAGAAAGAGCTTGTGGCAATATCAATTTGAAATCATCAAACGGAAATTCCGCTATATATTTCTCCCTATATTTCTTTTCAAAGAAAGAGGTAGAAGGGTGATTTTTTTTTCCTGAAACAAAACCCTTAAAAAATCTATCTGAATCACCAAATTATCGATCTGAACCGAAGAATAGCCTGCAGCATACAAACCTCCAATGATCCCATCCGATGCTGCTGCCTCCGACATAATTAACCTGAATACCTACTTTTCTAAAGCCTTCAATACACCAATATGAGCATACCATTTGGGTACACCTCCACTCAAAATCAAACCCCCTTTAAGGGGACTCTTTTGAACAGATGGGGTCTCCTGGTCCAAAATCAAAAGAACGAAAAATAAAGAACCAACTACATACTTGAATGATGATTTCAGTTGAATTTTATTTTTTCTCATTATGATTCACTCTTCAAAATACACTCGCTTGACGCGAGGAGATATCGAAGTGAGTACCTCATAAGCAATCGTCCCAGAAAGTTGGGCTATTTCAGTCACTGTAGGTCTTTCTCCCAATAACACTACTTGATCTCCTTCTTGACAATCAATCCCAGTGACATCCACCATAATCATATCCATACAGACCTCCCCAATGATAGTCGCTCTGTGGATACCGATCACCACATAACCTTTACCATTACCCAAACGCCTATCTATACCATCAGCATACCCTATAGGTAAAGTCGCCACACGTGTGGGAGCTTTTGCTTCAAAACGACGACCATATCCTACCGTCTCGCCTGGTTGTAATGTTTTAATCTGAGAAATGGTTGTTTTCAGTACACACACTACCCTGAGTTCCCTTTGAATAGTCTCATCAGGGGAAATCCCATAAAGCCCCAATCCTAACCTAACCATCTCATATTGAGCATTTGGGAAATGGACAATACCGGAAGAATTTAGGATATGCCGCATCGGATGGTATTCTAAAAAGGAAACCAACGTAGTATAACTACGTTCAAAAGCAGCGATCTGTTCCAATGTGAAATCTATCTCTTTTGGGTCTTCACTAGCGACTAGATGAGAAAATATTGACCTTACAACTAATCTTTTATCACCTTGTAAGAGACGACCAAGACGGACCATTTCATCCTCTAGAAAACCTAACCGATGCATACCCGTATCAATCTTGATATGGATGGGGTAAGGTGTGAAAAAGGCCTGTATTGTCACCTCAGTCAATAAATCATTCAAAACACCAAAATTGTATATCTCAGGCTCAAGATAATGTTCAACCATCACAGCAAAACTCCCACGATCAGAATTCATTACCAAGATGGGCAGTGTCACACCATCCTTTCGCAAAGCTACGCCCTCATCTACATAGGCCACACCAAGATAATCCACTTTATGGTACTGCAACGTATTGGCAATCTCATAACTACCCCCTCCATAAGAAAAGGCTTTGACCATCACCATTATTTTAGTTTTCGACCCAAGTCGGGAACGAAAATAATTCAGATTGTATGCCAAAGCCTTCAGATCAATTTCATAAACGGTCTGATGAAAACGTTTTTCTAGATGAGCTAAAAGTTTCTCAAAAGCAAAGGAACGTGCTCCCTTCATAAGAAGGGCCTCATCACGGAAGTCGATTTTTTTGATCTGATCAAGCAACTCCTCTGTGAATAAAAAAGAACGAAACAGCATCGTAAAAAGTTCACCATAAGCAGTGATTTCCTCCCCCACACCGATGACCCGATCTACACCAGAAGCAGCAGCCCAATCGGCGATACGCTTATACTTCTCCGCACCATTGGGGAAAGTCTGCAAAACATCCGAAAGGATTAAAGTTTTTTTAGAAAACTTCTGCCGAGATAGGAGGTCTAAAGCAATCTTTATAGATTGAAGATCAGAGTTATCAGTATCATTAATGATCAAGCAATTATTTAAACCTTTGATCATCTCTAGACGCATCTTCACATTCGGGAGCGTGGCTAACTGTACAGTGATCGCCTCATCGCCCCATCCCAATACGAGCAAGGTCAACCAAACAGTTAAAGCATCTTCAATAGCTGCTAAATCAGAAAAAGGGATAGCAACCTGTCGCATTTTACCACGATAAAGAGCCTCGATCGTAGTACCTTGATCAGATAGATCAAGTCGTTGGAGGCGTAGTTCAGCCAAAGAAGAACGACCCCAATAATGCTTCTCTACAGCAGCCAAAGCAGGTGTATTATCAATCACAGAAAGCAAATCCAGATCATCTGCTGGGCAAATCAATTGTTGACAACCGGTGAAAAGTTGCAACTTTTCACCTATATGAATTTGCTTTGAAGGAAAATTTCCCGAATGTGCAGCCCCAATATTTGTCAAAATTCCGATCTCCGGAGCAATCAGTTCACGCAAAGTACCCATTTCGCCCGGATGAGAAATCCCCGCTTCAAATATTCCGAGTTGATGTTCAGGACGAATCTCCCAAAGGGATAAGGGAACACCGATCTGCGAATTGTAACTCTTAGGGCTCCTCACCGTAGTATAAACCTTTCCCAAACTATGATTCAACCACTCTTTGACAATGGTTTTACCATTACTCCCGGTGACAGCAATACACTTTAGGTCAAAACGACGCCTATGATGTGCCGCCAATACCTGTAAAGCCAATAGAGGGTTCTCTACTACAAGGAAGACTGCTCCTGGATAAACCTTCTTCTGATCAAAAGACCACGCATTAGAGACAATAAAAGCTCTAGTTTCCCGAAGATAAGCCTCTTCTATATAACGATGTCCATCATTACTCAGGGTTTTCAAAGCAAAAAATAGACTTCGTTCCGAGAGATCTATACTCCTAGAATCCAACGCTATCTGAGTGATAAATCGACCTTTCAAACCTGTCTGTATCCCTATCAAACCTATGATCGCAGCTACTTGATCCAACGAATATTTCACAACTCCTGGGTATCTTCTTTTTGAGAATTTGGAAGAACAGTTTCTTCCTGCATCGCCTCCCAAAACACCATACGGCTCAAAGGCTCATAAATTTCCTTACTCCCAATCATCACCGCAGGATCTTGTCCAACCTTACGGTGAGTATAATGAGCCAGAATCTCCCGTACGTACACAAATGGCATGCATCTTAGTCATATACTCGGCTATAGCCTTCAGCTGAAGTATAGGACCGAAAGGTCTTCTACGAAAATTCATATCCAAGCCAGCTACAATCAATCGGATACCATCATTGGCCAAGAGGTTGCACACATCAACGATGCCTTCATCGAAAAACTGCGCTTCATCAATATGCAAAATATCTACCTTTGTAACCAAATGTAAGATCTGGACAGCAATCTCTAGCGACGTACTAGAAATCTTAGTTATGATCATGAGATAGGACCTGATCACAATCATATCGATTATCTACAGCTTCTTTGAAGACATGAACGTGTAAATGGTCCAATTGAGCACGTTTCAAGCGAGGGATGAGTTCCTTGGTTTTTAAAGAAAACATCGAACCACAAATCACTTCGATCCAACCGCTATGCTGTGTAGGATTCATAGCATTTTCAAGAAACATTTCGTAACTTCAAGCCACTTGCTCACTTGAGCAAAGCTACTAAAATCCTAATTATGAATTTCATAAGTAAAGAGAAAAATAAATTGAAAAATAATATAAAACATCTAACTCTAGACCTGTCAAAGGTGAAACTTTCTTTGGATTGATCGCTCTAAGACCCAATATCGATCAGATCAAAGAGTGTTTGATTATATTGAAATATCTCGAAAACTCCGCTGCACCTGCCTTACTCAAGCCCATCCAAGAAAACACTCCAGAGAAAACAACCGAGGTAAACCATTCAAAATCCGTGAAAACCACAATTAATACTACCGATGAGTCGTTTAACCCCATCAGAAAGAAGACGAATTATCATCCCATACGGATCGATTTCAACGATAAAATTACCTTTTTCAAAGAACTCTTATCAGGAGACCAAGTTACCTTTGATCGGATGATATCAGACTTGAATGAATTCAACATCTACCAAGACGCCAAGCAGCTTGTAAAGAATTGGACAGCTGTACAGGACCAACCCAAAAAAGAACCTTACCTGAAAAGGCTGATAACCCTGATAAACCAACGATTCAACCGATAAGGAGATGTTGTACATCGTCCCCACACCTATTGGGAATCTCGAAGATCTCACCTTTAGAGCCCTTCGTCTACTCAAGACTTCAGATTTAATCCTAGCTGAAGACATTCGTAGTTCAAAAAAGCTGTTGGATCATTACGAGATCCAAACACCACTGAAGTCCTATCATATGTACAATGAACATAAAAGCCTCCCATTTATATTAAACGAGCTCAAGACAGGAAAGACCTTAAGTTTAATTTCTGATGCAGGCACGCCGGGTATTTCCGATCCAGGCTTCTTGCTCGTCCGTGCGTGTATACAGGCTAATATACAGATAGAATGCTTACCCGGTGCTACAGCCTTCATACCGGCATTAGTCCAATCGGGTTTCCCGATCCATGAGTTCACATTCATCGGATTTTTGCCTCCCAAAAAAGGCCGGAAGACCAAACTCGAATCTTTATCTAAAGAACCCAGGACATTAGTCCTGTACGAATCCCCTCATAAACTTGTCAAGACGCTCTACGAATTAAAAGAATGTTTCGGACCAGAAAAGCACTTAACAGTCTGCCGTGAACTCTCGAAAAAATTCGAAGAAACCATTCGGAGAAATCTCCATGAAATGATTCTCCATTTTGAAAGTCAATCACCACGGGGAGAATTTATCCTTGTACTGGAAAGCCCTTTGAAAAAATCTATATCCTATGAAAAAAAAACAGTGGATACACAAAATAGCCCCTGAAGAAGAAATCATCCAAAAATTGCAATCTGAGATCGGAGTAGATCATATCATCGCCCATCTGCTAGGGCAACGAACTATCGAATCTTATGACAAGGCTAAAACCTTCTTCCGTCCCAAACTCGATCAACTCCATGAGCCGATACTAATGAAAGACATGGAGCAAGCCGTCAATAGAATCTTACGGGCCATAGAACAGAAAGAAGGCATCTTGGTCTACGGTGACTATGACGTAGACGGTACGACAGCTGTAGCCATAACATGCTTATTTTTAAAAAAGTTCCATCCTACCGTCGAATATTACATTCCCGATCGCCATGAAGAGGGTTATGGAATCTCATTCAAAGGTGTCGATTTTGCAACCTCCAAAGGAATTTCATTGATTATCGCTCTAGACTGTGGAATCAAGGCCTTTTCAGAAATCGTTTATGCCAAAGAAAAAGGAATCGATTTCATCATTTGTGATCATCACTTTCCTGAAGAAAATATTCCGGAAGCCTTTGCTATACTCGACCCAAAGCGAAGAGATTGCAATTATCCTTTTAAAGAACTTAGCGGTTGTGGTATTAGCTTCAAACTGATCCAAGCATTGGCCCAAGCACTAGGCCTATCACAAGAGCACGTTTATAAATATCTGGATCTCGTAGCAGTGAGTATTGTCGCCGATATCGTTCCCATCATTGGTGAAAATCGAATTTTGACCTATTATGGACTCCAAAAATTAAACCGAGATCCCTCAAAAGGACTTTACGCCCTTACCAAAGAAATGATAGGTCCCATCTCCGTTTCCAATATCGTTTTTCAAATCGCTCCGAAGATCAATGCCGCCGGTCGCATTGATCATGCCAAGCAATCCGTAGAACTCTTGCTTTCCGATACGGAAAAACAAATTGATCAATTTGCCGCTCAAATCTCTGACTTAAACGTTTCACGAAAGGATCTAGACCAACAGACTACCCAAGAAGCCCTAGACCTGATCGAAGCCCAACAGGAACAGGAACACTATAGTACCGTGGTCTATCAACCTCATTGGAACAAAGGCATATTAGGTATTGTGGCTTCGCGCCTGATTGAAACCTACTATCGTCCTACACTGGTCTTTACCAAAAGCCAAAGGAAATTGGTCGCATCAGCCCGCTCAATAGAAGAATTTGACCTCTATAAAACCCTGGAAACTTGCGCAATCTATATCGAACAATTCGGTGGACATAAGTACGCAGCAGGACTGACACTGGATCCAAAAAAATTTACTGATTTCAAAACTCATTTTGAAAAGACAGTCAGAGACACCATCGATGAGACACAACGTCTAACACGGATAAAAATCGATCATGAAATCTCTTTACCCGAGATCACACCTAAATTCTTACGAATTTTAAAACAATTCGAACCATTTGGCCCACAAAACATGCGACCAGTCTTCCTCTCAAGAAAAATTTTCGACAATGGATTTGGAACAAAAGTAGGTAAAGATCAATCCCATCTAAGACTCAACGTCTATCAAGAGAAAGGCTCAAAAACTTTTATTGCCATCGGTTTCGGGATGGGTAAATTGTTGAATCTTGCAAAAAATGGCCCATTTGATATAGTCTACACAATAAAAGAACATTATTGGGAGGGAAATACCTTCATTCAATTTTGTCTCAAAGACCTACGGCGACACGACCCCAGACGATAAAGACTACCCTAATCTGATTTCAGTGATAAGGATTAGAATTTAATATATTTAAACTTTATAGTATTTAAATGATTAATATTAAATTATTTAGTAGTAATGTATTCAAAAATTGATATACGATAGTTATCCCTCACAAAAACGATTTGGATAAAACATATTCTTTAACCGGATCTGTTCGCTATCAAAAACTTAAAATCAATAAGCGGATTGAACATCAGCACCTAATGAAAGGGAGTAAAATCCTGAATAAGTTGTTCCAAAATATGACCAAAATTTTTAACCTCCTTCGCATACAAGCTCTACATTGAATTCAAACCGTAGAGAAACTTTAGAAAAAAAACGGTCTCGATAGAGATTCTTGAATTTGGTCAAAGTGATCTTCCAACGATCCGTAAACACAGAGGACTCATGAAATACGGTCTACTAAATCAGGATGTGATAGGACGGATCATACCGCTTATTATAAGTATTATAGAAGACTAATCGATTTGAAAAATATTACATCACGTAGTCTAAAATCGTATTAAAAACGGACCTTTGAACAAGTATTAAGATCAAACCGGAAAGTAGCACAAAAAGGTATATAAAGAGTATCGTCAAAAACTCTTCATAAAGGTATGCAAATTTAGATAAATTAAAGTTATATATGTAAAAATTAGGAATGGATGACCTCAATCCATCACTTGATACAGGCACATACATAACCTTATCCTCTGGGATGAGGATAATCCATTAACAGTAAATATCTTCATTGATCAACGGCCACAGGATAATCTGATCAGATTGAGAAAATAGCTTAATGTAAATGTATTCACCTTGAAGCCGTATACGGACTCTCACACCATCTTTATAATCCATCTCTCATACATTGGCCGATTCCTTATACGTCACAGGATCAGAAAAATACTCATTATCAGGAACTATGATGGGAAGAATTCGATCAAAACCATTGGATTTAGCCTTAAAAAAAATAATACCCTTCAGTTAAATCGTCACGCTAGTCCTAGAAGTAGAGATCTCAATCTCCTGCATCCCCCCCCAACTGCAAAAGAAAACAAAAAAGGTGCCCATACAAGACTAATAAATAAATATAAACCAGAAAAAAAAAATTCTACACATAATGGCAACACCATCCTACAAACATAAACTCTACATCAAAAAAAGCCCTCATCTCTCAAATATTTTTCCAAAGCCATGGCCATAGAAGGTATCTTTGGCGTAGGGACACGGATAGCAATCTTCAATCCCGCTTTGGAAGCCGCATCCAACGTGCTCTTTCCAAAAGTAGCAATCTTGACCCTATTTTGTTCAAAATTAGGGAAATTTTCAAACAATGATTTGATCCCAGCTGGACTGAAAAAAACTAAAATATCATAAGAAAAATCTTTCAAATCAGAGAGATCAATCGAAACTGTTTTGTATAATATTGCCCGTTTCCAATATACATTGAGTTTGGTCAACATTCGAGGCACTTCAGGCTTCAAAACATCTGAAGAAGGCAAAAGAAACCTCTCTTGTCTATGCTTTTTAATCAGCGACAACACATCTTTAAAATCCTTTTCTCCCACATATATCTTACGTTTCCGATATACAACATACTTTTGAAGATAGTAAGCAATAGCCTCGGATTGACAAACATATTTCATATCATCAGGTACCTTATATCGCATATCTTCAGACAACCTAAAATAATGATCTACAGCATTTTTACTAGTAAATATCACAGCCGTAAAATCTGAAAAATCGATCTTTTGTTTCCTTACATTATTAGCAGAAACTTCCTTTACTTCTATAAAAGGACGAAAGTCTATCTTGACTTGCTGATTTTTGCTCAATTCCAAATAAGGGGAAGACTCTGTCGTAGGAGGTGGTTGTGAAATGAGAATACTCTTCACTTTCATCGTCATTGTTTTACTCCAATCATATACTTGAAAAGAACAAGGATCGGTAACACTTCAAGGGTGCAAATGTACATCATAATATGATATATTGGAATAGCCATAACACGGGCTACATCATGAAATAAGGCCAAATACCTGATGAAAACAAAGACAGCAAACAAAGCCACTACCAAGTAAAAAATACGATCATCATAAAAATCAGCATACGTTATGAAAACTTCTAAAAAAACAAGCACCTTCAAAAATCGCCATTCATAAAATGTCTTTACTTGATAAAATATACTCAAATACTCCTCTTTATTAAATAAATAAAAAACCAACTGATTGATTAAAAATCGAAATAAAGAAAAAAGAGACAAGCAGATGAAAAAAAAGAAAAAGGCTCTATAAGAAGTAAAACCATAGTGCACCGGCCAATTATTTTTTAAACAAATAATATATACTAAAAAAACATAGGATAGAATTAAAATAAAAGAAAATAAAGTTGTGAAAAGTAAAGATTTATCCTTAACTGACATATAAGCTTTCAACGAACGCAAAGCCACATAATTTTTGTAAAAAAACTCCTTAAACACCATCCAGAAAAGCAAGATCAGGACAAACAAAACGGTCATCCAATCCTGATCTCTCACCACCATCCATTCATCCATAACTTCATCTAACAATTACAGACAAAATTATCCAATAGAATTATAATATCTTTACATCGATACAAAGAGATATGTCCTGACTATAAGACATGACCGATAAGATCATCATTATCCCTACCTATAATGAGAAGGAAAACATCGAAGCGATTATTCGTGCCATATTCTCCCAAAAAAAAGCCTTTGATATCCTAGTAGTAGACGATAATTCACCTGACGGTACAGCCCAAATTGTTCAAAAGCTCCAAGAAGAATTCGACAAAAAACTACACCTACAAGTACGACCAGAAAAATATGGTTTAGGACAAGCCTACATTCATGGATTTCAATGGGTATTACAAAGAAATTATACCTATATCTTTGAAATGGATGGAGACTTCTCTCATAACCCAGCCGATCTGATCCGTCTGTACGAAGCATGTCAAACATACGATATAGCCATTGGTTCACGCTATTCCAAAGGGGTCAACGTAGTCAATTGGCCGATGAGTCGTGTGTTGCTCTCCTACTTCGCTTCGAAATACGTCCAATGGATCACTGGCCTTCCCGTACATGATGCCACCGCGGGCTTCATCTGCTATAGACGAGAAGTCTTAGAAAACCTCCCCTTGAAAGAGATCGATTGTTCAGGTTACCTTTTTCAAATCAAGATGAAATATTACGCCTGGAAAAGAGGTTTTCAAATCAAAGAAGTCTCAATCATCTTCACAGACCGTGTGACCGGAACATCCAAGATCACCCGCAATATCATCAAAGAAGCATTATGGGGAGTAATCTCCATAAAGATCAAAAGCTTGTTAGGGAAATCATGATCTAATAAAAAATAACCTTCATAAGCTTGATCTTGCTCTTTTTCTACAAAAAAAAAGTTGGACAAACTTGTCGATCTCATCCCACCTGACCAGATGAAAAATATTCTAATTGATCTATTTCATGGCGAGAGAACCCGTTCGCTTACCCGAAACCCCAAATACCTCTCCAGAAATAAACCAACAAGTGGAATGCACTGTCTTTAAAAAACACTATATCACCGGAAAACAACTCCAAATCAGTCACAATTACTACACTCAGATATTAAAACTTATTTAAAAATACTGGAAGAAGTACAAGATAGCCTAATCCATCTTTCCAATCAGATAAAACCAGCAAAAAAGTCTAAAATAAAGTAGAGGCACCGAGCGGACTCGAACCGCTGTAGAAGGTTTTGCAGACCTTTGCCTAGCCACTCGGCCACGGTGCCCAATCAAGGTGGAAAATTTAAACTTTTCCTATCTTATCCCTCCCCATCTTTCATGATCACACAGACTTTACCCACATCGCCATCCAAAGGCGGAAACAGTTTACATACCTTTATTTTGACACGATGTACGACAGGTAATTCCTTCCTTATCCTTCGTATAATTCTTTGGGCTACATGCTCAAGCAATTTAGAACGTATAGCCATCTCTTCCTTTACAATACGATTCAGATGGATATAATTCACTACATCTAGCAACTCATCCGTCATAGCCGCCTTGGAGAGATCCGTATCCACCTCTAAATCTACTCTAAAAAAAGTACCTACTTTAGCTTCTTCCTTCATACAACCATGAAATCCAAATAAGCTAATGTTCTCTAAAAAAATCTTACCCATGGGTCAAGCAATCATTGTGCGACAAAAGTAGTTAAAATCCCAGTGTACTCAACCCATTTCGAACCGTTGATAAACCGTATATTAAAATAAGTATTCAAAGAAAATGCTTAAGCATCTTCCCACAATATCCTTAAGTCCAGAATATCACCATAAAACCTATCGAATAAAACATGGCCTTACAGGTAATTTGCCCGAGAGTTTGGACGAAAAAGGTACTGCAAATAATCCCCCCAAGAACAGACCGATGATGATCTTCCAATAAGCGATTCCCAGGAGGGGGAAAAGGGTCAGTGTAGAAGCTAAGGTAACAAAAAACTCGGTTAAGCTCACCGATACGATCAAATACATCGTCGTATGAGTATTGAATATCAATGTATTGATGATCAAAGTCCCTCATCCATCACTAGAAAAAGTATTCAAAAAATTCCGTAGACAGCCAAGCAGTCTAGGCTTTTCATCGTCTTTCAAAGGATTCCCGATTATACAGCTAGAGTATCTTCAGGACAAGGAATAAGGTATAGATTGGTAGCAAAGAATTGAGGTAAGAGAAATCAGGTCTCGCCAAATCTCGACAGCAACACATCGCCTAAAATAAACACCAACACACCGGGAACCAACAAAATCTTGAATAACTTTTTATTCACATTGGTAAGCTTATAATGAATGTAATCCAAAAAATCGATCAAGAATATCTCAGTGATATGAATACAAGAGCTGATCGAGGGGATTGGAATGCCAAGTAATAGCAAGATCGTAGTGCAGGTCACGCCATCATCCATACCTATTGCCCATCAACCAGCTGGTCCAAAAATCCTATCAAGATCATCTGATAAAAATTCGGATCCAGGCATTGTAAACCATCAATAGTCATCTGCAAAATCCCTTACAAGAGTAGTATAAGAAAAGAAACAATGGCAGACAACCATCAACAACATGACGAACATACTCCACAGAAAGGCCTTTTTTTTAAAGTAGCATACGGGTTTTAAAAATGGCTTTCGCGTCGAATTCCACCCGGTGGTAAGCACATTCAATATTTTGATCTTATGATCAAAATCCTCCTTAAGCTGCTGACAGATCTCATACATACAGACCAATACCGCATCAAGTCTATCAGTGAGATCCTCTGAAATAGTTTCCCTCAAACGATTGGCTATGCTGGGCAATTTCCCGTTGGTCGATATGGCTATCTTCCGATTTTCATTTTTCACGATTGAGTCGAGATAGAAATCACAGAGTTTAGGCTAAGCAGACATAGTCATCAGCTTACCTAGCCTTTTCGCATCCTGAAAGATCTGTCGACCCAAGAGGAGATAATTCAAAGCAACAATAAGCAGATCTACGCTCTTGATACTATCTGATTCATAGTCCATTTCGATCAGTTGCATCTTCTGGGAGAACTGGGCTATTCAACGCAACTACTAATTAATAGTCTGATTATTAGATACATGAGTGAATTTTTGGTATTTTATTGGGCAGTGCGCAATTTTTCCAAATCTACTCTCTTTCCATAGATGATCAGGAGGGAAAGTTTTTCCAATTGTAAAAAAAAAGAAAAGGTGATTGATTTCTCATTTGACCATAATTAAATCAATTTTTTTAAGCCGAGATCCATCGATTGCAGAGAGCGAAATCAATAAAATGTTTCCCGGGAGAGTACTCGGCCCAAAAGGGGGGGAGACCATCCAATTCTTACAATAGAGCTAGTTTATCGAGGTCTTTTTTTTGTGAATCTTGTTCAATGTGCATCTTATGCTGATCAAAGTCCAGATAGGGGTTGTAATGGCCGTAAGTTAGAGCGACTAGGCTAATCTTTACTACATAAGAATGAGCACATCGGTTTGGATAATCCGTTATCCGGATGATGATCTCCTCATTGGTTAATCAGTGCTTGTTGATAAGAGGATCGATCTTAAAGATCAGTACAGGAAGGTAATACTCCATTCAGCCAGAGCCAACGGACAAGTATTAAGTGTCAAATAGACCATCGAATGCTTACGAATCGGAGAAACCCATTCCATATAAGTGATGATGCCGAAAGTGTTGAGTATGCCTTGGATCTCTGAACGGTCTTCCTGTCGAATGTCACTCAAGATGACGTTCTGATGGCAAATGAATAGAAACTATATCTTGCCCAACTCGGCCACCTTTAGCAAAGCGGTTTTCAGGGACAAATACGGCTCATCCAAAGGCTTACCTCTTTCGAAAAAAATCATACTGTAAAAAATCTATTTATAATCCTGATGCCAACCAAAACAGTGAATCGTTCAGTGAAGACATAGGACTGGGTTGTTTTCAAGGTAAAGTCTATCCTCCTCTGGAGTTATTCCTTGAACTAGGATGGGTCGTATCAGTACAGCATATACTTGAGATCCAATCCAATTTACGGTCACTTCGGTTGACATAGTAAGATTCCAATGGTTAGAATTTCGTAGACCGCATTGAGGGCCTTTTCTCCAGCCTAAACAAAGCAGAGTACGATAGGTAGCTGGATTGTCATGCGTAGTAGAAAACCCGCAGCCAACCGCAACATCAAATCCATTGAGTTGATAGTTCTCGATGATGGCTATCAAGTTGATATCATTAGTCAGTACATCGATATCGTTGTTGTATAGTATAGCAATCTTGAATTTCCGCGGTAGGTAATGGTCTTGATAAATAGGATCTTCCTCTATTTTCTCAATAAACTTTTCCTCATCGATACAGATCTCGTAATAATCCCGTGTATTGGGCATCAAAAAACGGCTGATCTCATAAAGATTAGCTGAAACTGCTTCATAAGTAGGGGATTTTTGGGGATGTGTGCTGCAGAATAGATTGCAGTTAATGTCACCACAAGTAGAGATTGAGTCAAGTTAAATGCTTGTACCGTCGGTTTGATCTTCGATTTAATGATGTCGTATAGCTTGCAAGGTCTGGCTCATGATGATCAAGATCATCACGGTGGTATGCTCCAGGGCGATGCAATCTGTTGGGATCCATTGATCGGTCATAAGAAATCCTCCGATCAAGCGCAACCGAATCATTAAAAAATACAAGCGATCGATTTTTTTCCTGGCTAGATCGGCCAGTCTGTTGGAGTTTTCTTACTGATAGATCCCATGGGATTTAATAATGGCTTGATTAGCCTTGTGATCATTCCGGAGATCTTATTTTTGAACCCATCTAGAATGGTTCCAGGTAGGACACGACTTGCTTTTTTAATTTTTTAAATACTTCATATTTAGTATTTTATATTCATAATTCTAGATTTTTTAATTCAATACATATTTTTTAGATAATAGCCTTCTTCTTTTAAAGGTTTCAAAATAGGACTAAAGCGCGGTTTGTCCGACCTGACCGATAAGTTGCAAAAAGGTTCTTTTAACATCAATACTCATGGGATCTTTCTCCTCACATACATATACGTAGGCAACCTGCTTCAGGGTATTGAGAAAGGGTCCCCGATGGGACCATATCTTCTATTGGACATAGACCTTCTCGGGTTGATCTCACGAAAAGGATTCACTCGATGGAGCAACCCGCTCTCGAACCAATCCTAGATCTCTGGATGATAAAGAAAATCTGTCTCGAAATGGTGCGTGACGAAGAAGAGCCAATTCTTGCCAACCGCTCCGGTGACCGAGCTGGAAGCCAAGAAGGAATGAAAGGGTATGATACCTTTCCCTTGTCCGATCAGGATGATATCCTTCTCTCAAAAGTTGGTAGATTGAAAAGCTAAATTGGTCTCTGGATATAAAAGCTGAACTCATCGCCTCCTTTCAATCGCAAAAGATGATCCGAACAGAGGCCCCGTAGCAAGTTTCCGAATCGATTCAGAAACAATTTTGATCCACAGTCAGGTGGATCTCATCGCTAGGACTTCGGGTGAATAGATGATTGAATGCAAACATAAGGTGATCAGCTCGAGTATTTTGATAAAATTTTTAAACTACTTAGCTCATTTGATCGGATAAATCTTCAGTAGGTTCAATAAGTCGATCCACACCCCAGGAATAGATCGTTGGAGAAGATCAACGTAGTTTCTCATCAGTATTTTAGACAGGTAGAAGATGTTGATCCACTTTTAAAAAAGCTCCGAAAGCTTCCCAGACCATCTGGGATGATTATCATTTCATGGGCTGAACATCGCGGAGATGTGGAAAACCTATTCAATAGCTCTGATGGTGGATTCTCTGGAATGATCCCAGGGACATCTCTAAGCTTGTAAACAGGTTTCTCAAGTTCGATCTCGATATGAGAGGTTTATTTATACAAACCCATATCATTCAAAAGAATGTTGTAGAGCACCTTACCGAATAGGATTTTTGATCTTTTGTAGGATGTTGTACCAAGTGGATGGATCCATTAAAAGTTGTCGGAGAAGGAGAATGAAAACATTTCAAAAGGTTTTCAAGCCATGGGTTAACTTGGCCTCAAGACTCGTATCACATTTCTATAAAGACAGGACGAGCTAGATATCAAAATCTTCGTAGGATTTGCAAAAAAAATTGGGTATGCGCTGTCAATGAGTGCTAGTACTCCGTATCAAAGATTATCGATGTGGGTGAATTCTCATGGATATGGTTGAAAAATCCTTTGACTGCATCTGGCAACAAGCCATCGTTATGGGGTCTGATGATGAGGAAGAAGTAGGTATCCTTCTCCAGATCTCTGAGGTGGTATTGATTCAATTCATGACTTTACCCGAAGTCCTTTTCTACGAGTCTTCTTCGTCATTGCACAAGTAATTATTTTGGTATTCCAAATATCTGTTCTATAGAATAATGTAATCATAACCTGTAGGTTCTGTGAGAACGAATATTCTGCATCTACGGAGCAGTTGATTTCAGGGGGATAAGAACATGGACAGATAGTCATACATCCAGATCAACTCTTCTTTGTAAGTGTCCGGTCCAACTCATGAAAGATTGAGTTTCTCAGCTCAATCAACATAGCGCTCACTTTGATAGGAGATTTAAAATGAGAAAATGAGTGTTTTAAGCAATTTCTTAAAATATAGTGAATGCACATCGCACCTATCAGGTAGACATCAAAAAGACTTGTACAAGGCTACTACCTTACCGATGATCAATAGGGTGGAGAAATGCAATTTCTTCGGTTGGATTTGCTCGTGATAAGCGTTCAAAAGGATCAGATAAACGCGTTGAATGGAGTGTTGGATTGCTCGATTATGGCCAATTTCTTTTCCTGTACAATACCATAGCTGAATAATTTTAACGAAGAGTTTGAGTTTTCACAGGATCATTTAAAAGACAAAGATGTCGTCAGTTTGGTCGAATTCCTTCCAACGGGCTTCTTCTACGGATTGTGTTTGGGGAAACGCAAAGAAACGAACGACAAATACATACCACAAGGCAGTGGTCATTTCACCCCTGGGATGATCTTTGATCAAAGTGTTAACATATTGCTCTAAAAATTCCTGGATCACAAGCTGATCGAGCAAAACCATTTCAGAATGCCACTGAGCGGAGATAGCCTTCAAAATAACGAGCTCAGAGTCTCTAAGGGAAGACGGAGTCAAGGATGAGTTTTCCGATATTTGCTTGTTATCATACCACTTTAAAAGAGGACTTATATCGATAAATAAACCTTACCGGTATCGTAATTAAAAGTGAGTATTCGCGATAGATAGGAAAGCTCAGAAAACTTTTTGACTACATCGGACAGGTTTGCATCGATGGATATCCCAACGAATATACCTTCTTTTCGGGCGATAAGACGGGCGTATTCAAATACCTCTTCCTTGCTCACAGAAAGGAATAACGTCGAGGATATCGGTGTTAAGGATGGAAGGGAATAAAGCTAATGTCCAGACCTTGTAGGGAATGTAGACCTGGTTTTCCACCGAAAATCACGTCCGATTCTTCGGGCTCTACGGCGATGGTCTTCAACTGGGGAAATTTCTCTTTCAGTATCTCGGTTACCAAGGTGATAAGATAGTCGAAGCCATCGGGAAAATCATCCAGGATCTATTGGATAGTAATACAGAGATATTGTCTTGATTATCAAATTGATATATCATCCATGTATTAGTCATATTTTGGTCAGATCGATCGTTTTTTCAATGAAACATTTCATATCTTTTTCTCTCATTTTTAGGACGAATTCGGCTCAAAATAGTGACGAGAGACACCGAATCTTGAGAACTCATCGATTCAGGCATGAATAAGGGTCATCCGGTAGCCTCTTATGGTTGAGACTATGATTAAATCAGGCCGGTATTGCTAAAGATCGGCTCGATGATGACGCTCTCATTATTGAGTAAGCATTTTTGCTCGGCATCTTCAATCATCGACAAGGCGATATGGTCTTTAATGTTGTTACCTAGACTAATTAATCGAATGTGATCCACACCTCCTATTGGCTGGTGGAAAATATATTGATATGAAAATGAGTGGTTTGTATAATGGTTTTTAAAATATTTTAATCTTTAATTTTGTTTGTTTTTAATAGTTTTATTTTCTAAATTAGAAAATAGCGATGGAAAATACTGGAACGCTGTGCATGAAGAAAATATCCCCCACCAGATGATGCTGTCATGACCAACAAGGATCTTTCTAATCAGAATAGTGGAACCGGGGTAAATCGTCACCTGATCTTAGATAGTGGGATAGCACTTTTGACCGCCCAGGCTTTTGTCTACATGGATCGCACCGAGGATGATACCTTGGTAGATTTTCACATGATCGCCGACCTACGTACTTGCACCGATGACGATACCCGTACCATGGTCGATAACAAAGATCTTATCGATCCGAGGTGAATGGTGAATCTCAATTCTTGTATGATTGTGCGCATAGGATTTGATCAATCAAAGCAGAATAAAAATATTTTGATCCCACAACTGATGAACTATTGGGTAAAGTGCTGTAGTAAAAAATCCGGGATAAGAAAGAAAGACTTCTTCTATAGATTCCGCTGCTGGATCGAATCATAGCACAGCTTCTGCATCTATGGTGAACGCTTGATAGATCTCTGGCAGTTTTTTAGAAAATTCTCTAGTGAGCGTCTCGGTTTGGGTTTTATCATACTACAGTCTTATGAGGAGGCTCAGAAACTGAGTATGCAATTTTCGATAAGTCGCTTTCAAAGGCCTAGTCCTTTGAACAAGGCACAACCTAGTGCAAAAAGCCATTTAAAAAAAAGGTCTTCATCGAAGCGTTCCAAAGCTTGTTTATTGGGAAATACCGAGCGTTTATTATGACGCTCTTAGTAATGTTTTTCTACGAAATCTTCGTTTTTCATCGCATGAGGATTTTTGATGGCTATTCTTGGGATTCATTCAAGAATATAATCTACTAACAATGATATAGCTATTTTCGTCGATCAGGATGTCTACCCAGTTAGATTGGAGCGTTTCATAGGGATCGTAGGCAATCGGTTCGATGGTTTTGATCCTAAATTTGACCAGTTCGTTCAATCCTATTTACTCAGGGGCTTCTTTCCTTTGATAGTGTTGATATCGATTCTATAAATGATCTCTTTGATAAGGACTTTAACCAACTAACTGTTGATCTGTAAGGAAATATTTACTACCAGATTTAAACGGTTTGTACTCCATCAGCAGAGTACAAGGACTCGAACTCTTGGGATAAAGTAGGCAGTGCATTAATTTTGATGATCATATCACCACTATTAATATCGATTTGCATCTTGAAGCTGTATCGACACAATCTGGGACGCAAAGGATTCCTAAAACTCTTCTACAACGATCGCTATCGAGACAATGCTACTCTAAATATCTGATCAAAAGATGATCATTGCATAGCCTAGTCGGTAGATCCCATTAATGATCTTCCCGAAATAATCCCATCGGATGTACTGAGCTCTCTGTGTCGAATTACGTATTTCACGGGAAATCGTGCTGGATCAAGATGGGGATCTTTTTGTATCAGGATGTTTTATAAGACTTCCAAAAGGATAGGTCCTTCGTACCAGGACATCGATGGAAATCATTCAACAATATGATCTCTGTATTTGGAATTGATCTGAATGGGGATGAGCTCTTTCAAACCGAGCGACTGGTCAAGCCTTTTGTATTGGCCGAGGATGGCCTAATAGGCTCGTTGATTATAATCGATTAAGTCTATCATATTAATAACTAATATGATACGATAAATGCTGAATGAAATAGTGATAAGTGTATAGCGCTGCGTCTATTCGACCAAGTACTAGACAAATCGATCAAGTAAGAAAATTATAGATCACATTGATGGTGATGCCTTTTTCACGCTTGGAACGAAGAAGATCTTTGAGCAGTGGCAGTTCGAGGGGTCCATTGCCATGAGCTCAATCTCTGATGATATCCATCTGATTCGATAGTATAGAGTGGATGTGTGCAAGAGGCAGCCGATAAGAATGCTTTTTCATCGTTTACACTTCCTGCGATGATGAGTCGTAGGGTATCCATGGTATGATATGTTTAAAAATAACCCTATTTTTTATGGTCTTCCATGTCTACTTCTGAAAAAGTATCTTCGATACGGTTCTGGCCGTGCTCAGTGCTCATGTGACGATGAACTAAGAGATGATCATTTCGACAGAACTGGCTTCTGATTCTATTGCGGAGATGCAACTCATATCTCCTACGGTACAATAGCATAGCTTTTTATTCTGTATGATTTCGCTAGATTCTAGACGGATGAACTCGAAGATGGCTAGGAATTTCCCATGATCGTTGATAGCCTCTCTCTCATGCGAAAAATAGATCGAAGATAGGACGAACTGTTCAGCATGGATGTAATGGAAGATGTCGAGCTCGATCTAATTACTGATTCGAAATACGTGAATGTTTTCACCTGTATGAATCATATTGTTGTAGAGATCCAAAAGATCAGGTCGTTGCATTTTGGTATCCCAGCTGCTAAATTCGTTCCATACGGAAAAAATATACATTCTTTAGCCTGAGATTTTTCTTCATCTCTACGAGCAACCGCACATGCAGACGTCAAATTAAAATTCTTCAATGGTATCTAAAAGAGCATATGACTATAAAACATTCCATCTGGAAAACTGAACTTTTGGTTAGGTGATCTTCCAGATTCTTATGGTATCTTCTACCTTTCATACAATGAGTACTCATTAATTTTTCAACCAATACATCTCTAATTTTTAAGGTTTCATCAAAGTTGTGCCTCGTATCAATGTACAGCAGCATAAAGGGAAGTTTCTTTGGAGGGGAAATCTTTAGCGCAAAATGCGCCAATACGATGGAATTCTTTCTTTCAAAGAAAAGTAGGGTATCTCTTTCAAATTACTCAGATACTTCTCTAAAGATGTGTATGAATTTTAACTCAAATTATTATAAATAATTTTTTTTTAAAAAAATAGGTCTTTATTTATTCAATCTTTTTAAAATTAATTGGAAATACATTATGAAATCAGATGAAGACCACACTCATTTTGGGTCTGCTCTTCCCAACCACCACCATGCGACACGGAAGTATTCCCTGAATTTGATCGATCGGGTACAAGGAGTACAACTAATACTTATAAAACACTTATCTTGTAAAAGATTGTAAGGAATATAAAACTTCTGAATAAACATCTTGACTTCCTATGTTGTCAACATAAAAGTGGGTGCTATTTGCATATTCAATGGGTATCGTCCCATTCCAAAGACTCTAATGCTTTACAATCAGGTAAATACTCATGTAGTAATCCGATAACCCAAACCGTCTTATCTCGTAAGGCCATTTTTATGAATTATATCTTTCGGATATATCAATAATATTATCTTTTTTCAATGGATTCTTAGAAGGCTTTGGGGTTATTGTCTAAAATATATTTTTAAAAACTGCTCATGCTTGGGATAATAAGCTGAAATATGGGCCTTATAATGCTTATTAGTCGTTTTATCACACTTGATAGATCTCGGAAAACAGGTGGGCTATATCAATGATAAACAATTCAATAGAAATCACCTCATCAAGGATTAGGTGAAAGATCATCTGGTCTTCTATACTGAATCCCATCGAAAAAAAAACAGCTTTTCCTGGGAATTTTTGAGCTAGGAGTTATAAGGATTTTTTTTTGTAGATAGCTCCGCGATCTATTCCAATAAAAATTCGAATTATCCTTTTGAGGGATAGTTCATTTTTTTTATCTATCATTTCGATGAGGTTCAAGAAATCTTTCTCTTTGAGATCGATCTCTTAAAACCAGTTTCAAATAAAAAATCCCTGCGAAACATCTCAAAAAGCTCTTTGTAGAGGAATATATAGATCGCATCAACCTTACAGTTTCGATAGAATAGAGTGTATATTATATAATAAATACAAAGAATTGGATGTATTTAAGGAATATTTTCAATGAAGTTTACTTTGCTCATAGATATTTTATTAAATAAAAAAAATTACTTAAACGGAGGGGTATTTTTATCTCAATTCTATTTTTTCTATTTTAAAATCATGAAAATAACCTACCCTGTATGATCGATCATACAGTAAGAAAAAAGAAGATATATATTTTTTCATTTGAGGCTCATAATATAATTTAAAGATAAGGAAATATTATGAATAATTTTTGAAAAAAAACATACCGAAGAAAGCGTTTAAGCATACCCGTTTAGACAGCGATCTCACTGATAGTCTTCAAAATAGAAAAGGATACTTCAGTACATATCAAATGAATCCTCTACCATACCATACAAGAAACCTAAAGGCTATTTTTTTTAAAAAAAATTTTACTTTAATCTTTTCTTATCTAGAGGAGATCTTCAAAGAATCTTCGTTCTTTTTCTTTATTTCCAGTCTAGAAATGATTAACATCAATTTACAGAGACTTCACATCCACAGCTCTTTCAGAAGCCAAACCTGCCTAAAATTTTGCTCTGAAATTATTCACTTTAAATCTAGTTCCTTTGTATTCGAGTAGGCTCTCGTCTATGAGTTTTTTTGAGATCAATTTCAGAAAGAAACCAACCTATATAGGGGGGCACCCTCAAGTAATGCTTACTAAAATATATAAATGTTGATCATTTTTTTTTATTAAAACCTTTTTATAAAAATTTATAGCAACCTGTACATTGTGCACGGAGAATTCTGGAATAAAAACTTACTTTTTTAATAAAAAAAACTTTAAATTTTTGTTTCACAGCAAAAGAAATAATACAATGTGATAACCCTATGTCAACAGTAAAAACTTTTTTTAAAAAAAAATAATTATTCCATCCCCAATCTAATTTTTAAAGCATTGACCTATTTTTCATAATTTGTCACATTCAAAAAGCTGTAGAAACATGAAGTATATCTTTCTGATGGGATCGATCATATTCGAGATGATCGGTACAATTGCACTAAAATACTCGGAACAATTTACCCGTTTGATACCCAGCTTGATTTCCTTGGTTTCTTATGGCTTATGTTTTTACTTCCTGAGCATGGCTCTAAAAGTGTTTCCAGTAGGCTTAGTCTATGGAATTTGGTCCGGCGTAGGGATCATCCTGGTTACCTTAGTTGGTATTTTTCTATTTCGTCAAGTGCCAGATGTGCCAGCGATCATCGGAATGATTTTAATCATCGCTGGAGTGATTATATTAAACCTATTTTCGAAGATGTCTGGAGATTGAAATCTAAGTTCTTGATTACCTAAAAGCAAAAAGGGAAAATGCCCCTTGCTTTACATTTGTCGGGGTGACTGGATTCGAACCAGCGACCACACGTCCCCCAGACGTGTACTCTAACCGAGCTGAGCTACACCCCGAATATTTTAGGGAGAATAAGAGAAAACTTATTAGACAAACCGGTCTCGAATAATCGAACTTCTGATTAACAGTCAATTACTCTAACCAACTGAGCTACTTAGTAATCTCTTGAAGAAGCAAAAATATAGGATTTATTTAAGATTTTATGGATATTTTCTCGACCCGGATTTGGTGTCTTCCTCCCTCAAATTTTGTATTCAAAAAAGTTTCTACCATTTCTAAGGCAGTTTCTTCACTTACAAAACGGGCTGGAATACTGATGATGTTGGCATCGTTGTGTTGCCTAGCCAAAAGCGCTTGCTCTTTATCCCAAGCCAAAGCGGCACGAATCTTTTGATGCTTATTGGCCGTCATAGCCGCACCATTTCCACTTCCACAAAGGATAATACCTAGTTTCACACATCCTCTTTCAACAGCATCTGCTGTGAGATGAATGAAATCAGGATAATCCACCTTTTCATGAGATAGAGTACCAAAATCCTTGACCTCATATCCTTTACCAACCAATAATATCTTGATTTTTTCCTTATAGTCCACTCCAGCGTGGTCTGATCCTATAGCGATTTTCACGGATTGTCGATAAAATATTGAAAACTACCAGTAATACTTGTGGATAAATTGAACATTTTAAAACCTCTTCTTAATGATATTTTTTTTATGGGGAAATCTACATAAAATAGAATAAATCTTTCAAATTTTGAGGATATTTTTTCAGCACATTTACTAACATATTCATATAAAAACTCATCTCCTACTTATCAAAACTATATTTAATTACAAAGGTATATATTTTATTTGAAAATCATGTTATTTACTGATAATCAATGGGTAATTTTTCACATCAAGTTGTTTATTTCCTGAAAAAAAAAGTGATTATCATACTATGTGAAATATTTATCCACAATTCAACAGTGGTAATAAACATAGATAAATAATATTTATTTAATTTTAAATTAAGTAGTATATTTTAGTGTATGCATTCTTTAAAACTTACTCATATTTCCTTTGATGAAATCATTAATTATGTTCTACATTTGAAACCAACATCTGTTGTAATGAAGACTATTTATGATTATGATTTCCAGAATAAGACTGCATTAATCCGGGTAGATTTCAATGTACCTCGGGATGAGCAATTTCAAGTGGTTGACAAAACACGTATTCATGCTGCAGTTCCTACGATTCAAAAGGTACTAAGAGATGGCGGGAAGGTTGTCTTGATGTCTCATCTGGGTAGACCTGATGGTATTTTTTCTGAAAAGTATTCTTTAAAGTCTGTTGTACCATTAGTATCTGAAGTTCTGAGGATCCCTGTGAAATTTACTCATGATTGTGTAGGTAAAGAGATTGAGGAGATTGTATCGGTTTTAAAAAATGGGGAAGTCTTGTTGCTCGAAAATCTTCGTTTTCACAAAGAAGAGGAAATTGGTGATGAAAATTTTGCCTATAGTCTGGCTCAATTAGGCGATATCTATGTCAATGATGCTTTTGGAGTAGCCCATCGTTCACATGCCTCTACTACTATCATAGCTAAATTCTTCCCCAATAAAAAATGTTTCGGTTTTTTTATAATTCAAGAGATCCGATCTATTAACAAAGTGTTGAAGGATGGACAGAAACCTATCACGGCTATACTTGGCGGAGCCAAGGTTTCTTCGAAGATTTCCGTCATTAGAAATATCCTCCCGGTGGTAGATCATATGTTGATATGTGGTGGTATGACTTACACTTTCATCAAAGCTCAAGGTGGAAAGATTGGTGATTCCATTGTAGAAAATGATAAATTGGACATAGTTTTTGATATTCTCGAGCAGGCTAAACAAAATAATGTAAAAATTCACCTTCCTTTGGATGTTATCGTGGCAGATGACTTTAGAGAGGATGCTCAAATCCGGCTTGTTTCTGTTGATGCTATACCTGATGGTTGGCAAGGTTTGGATATTGGAACGCTCTCTATAGAGAGGTTTTCTAAGGTGATTAGCTCTTCTAAGACTATTCTTTGGAATGGTCCTGTTGGAGTGTTCGAATTTTCCAGTTTTTCCGGAGGTACTTCGGCCGTAGCTGAGTCGGTTGTTGAGGCTACTCAAAAAGGTGCTTTTTCTTTGGTAGGTGGGGGAGATTCCGTGGCTGCTTTAAAAAAGTTGGGTTATGAGAACAAAGTTAGTTATGTATCTACTGGTGGAGGAGCTATGCTTGAGAGTTTAGAGGGAAGAAAACTTCCTGGTATATCGGCCATTATGGAAACATAGAAGACAAGTTTAAGTTTCTATATTTTGCTATTCTTTGAGCATTTTTGATACCTCTTCAACGAAAAAGTAAATTTCTTCCCTAAGAGCCTTTTTAAAACGTTTTGTGTTATCGTTTTTCTTATCCAATCGTACGATGATTAACTCCTGTTCTGAGATGATGATGATGTATTGTCTCCTTGGTGACCTTGATACAGATAGAAGACTGGCTTGATATAGTCCATCCAAAGACCCTAGCCGTATTCTGGTGCGAGAGCTGGATGGAGGGAGGGGTTACTCTTTATAAACGAATTCTTCATCCAGTAGTTGTTTTCCATTTCATTGATTTTTTTTCTAGGAGAAATTGACCTAATCTGGCGTACTTTCTTGTTGCTGCATAAATGCAGCAGACACCTTTTTCGATACCCCATTGTTCATCCAGTCCCTAAAGTGTAGTTTGATAAATTCCTAAGGGGTTCCAGAGCTTTTCTTCTACATAGCCATCAAACTTTTCTTTGTAGCACATTTAAACAATATTGTCAGTATTTGATTGTTGTAGGTGATTTATTTTAAATGTATACTCAATTATTATATAAAAATTTTTAAAAGAATTAATTATGATACGTTGGTTCCGTAATAGGCTTTGGTACTTGGATTGAGTTGGGTATAATAATTTTCTTCCCAATCTAGGCCTAAACTCATGTGTGAAAGATCAGCTATGGTGACTTGATCGGCTAATACTAGTCCCTTATATTCAGGTAAAAAATTCAAGATAGGTTGATCTAAACTTTTGATATACCCGTCTTGTGTGGTGAACCCCAGTAGAAGCGTCACAATAGATTTTGTCATAGAGAAATAGTTGGATAGATCTTTTTCATTGTGTCCATTCCAATAGTTTTCAAATAATAATTTTCCATATTCTTACAATCAGGAAAGATATTGATTGGTCATTTTCCAATTTTTCTTTCAATGCAGGAGTAAGTAAAATTTTATTATATTCATCATATAAAACCCATCCTCTTAGTTTATTTTATAATTACATATTTATTAAAATATTTATAATCATCTATAGTGACTATTTTGAGACCTTTCAAATAGGTTTATTTGAATACATTGATTATATATTGATTGTCTCTTACATACAATAAGACTATGACTTTTGCAAATAGTAATAATAGACAGCTTATCGTCTTGACTATAAATTTGAATATGGACTTTATCAGATTATAGTTTTATAAAAAAAAAAAGATGTAGAATAATTTTTCTTGTACCGATAGAAGTCCTATATTTGCTTTGAATTCAGGCAATCTTATAACGAATTAAACCAACTATATACTATGTTATTTCAACTTCCAGAACTTCCTTATTCGTATGATGCTTTAGAACCTTATATTGACGCTTGTACCATGGAGATCCACTATACCAAACATCATGCAGCCTATACAAACAATCTGAATAAGACTATCGAAGGAACTGATCTTGAAAATCAGTCTATTGAAGATATTTTAAAAAAAAGTATAGGGAAATCGACTATCCGTAACAATGGAGGTGGTTTTTATAATCATAATCTATTTTGGCAGATTTTAGGGCCTAAAAAAGGTGGAAAACCTTCTGGAACTCTAGCAAAAGCAATTGACGAGGCTTTCGGATCTTTTGAAGATTTCAAAAAAGAGTTTTCTAATATTGCTGCTACACGTTTTGGTTCAGGGTGGGCTTGGCTCTGTGTAAAGGATAGAAATTTGATAGTAGGTTCTACCGCTAATCAAGACAATCCGTTGATGACCAATTTGGAATTTGAAGGTTTTCCTATTTTAGGTTTGGATGTGTGGGAACATGCCTATTATCTAAAATATCAAAATCGTAGACCCGAATATATTGAAACCTTTTGGAAGGTAGTTAATTGGGATAAGGTAGCAGAGAATTATGAAAAGGCTTAATGGTAGGTAATATTTCCTCTAAGAGTTTCAATAGGATAATGCCCCTTTTATTTTGATGGATAATTAAGATTATTATATTTTATATAATTATGATTTTATTAATCAAAAAATAACATTTTTATTTTGGTAAATACTTCATTTTAGGCGATAGTAGAGGGTGATTTCATCTTCTTTGAATTTTACTTCGAAACATCGATTGATTAATATCTCAGTATGCTTGAAAATGATTTGACGGATTTCCAAAAATCGTGGGTGGAAATTACATCATTGGTTTCTCTTTTTACTAAAGTTATTATCATTCCAATAGTTCCACTTTGTTTGTCATCCGAATTTGTATATTTAACGGTTTCGTCCAGAAATACAAAGCAAATTTTTCTTATTTCTAGTGACTTGATCAGTTGTGCAATGTGTTTGATCTCAGCGAAGAAATACAACTCATTTTTTTTTCTAATGAATCTGAGGATTTCATCGATACAAAGATTTTCCATAGGTGAAATTTTGCTTTAGATGCACATACGGAAGTTCTTTCCTAACTTAGGGCTAAGTTGCTCCCAAGTTCTTTTAAAAAGTGATATTACCTGATATATTTGATCCATTCAGAATGATGAATCGTTACTGTTTGAAAAATACATCATTACAAACTATTTTTCTTTTGAAATTAATGGATGTCCCATTTTTTCAAAGAGTCAATTTTAGTTCGTTCATTCAAGTTCGGGAAGTGATATTCTGTATGATTATAGGCAAAGTTGGCTAAGCTGTTGAGGAGCTTTACCTCACCGAGGTACTGTCAACCAATCAGAAATGAGATGCGAATACTTTTTTCCCATCATATCAATTCGTTGTAGAGATACGCATGTGATAGAGAAAAATCCCATTGAAGAAGATGATTCCGATAGGATTTTGTATTGAATCGAGGTTGTGATAAAGTTATGAGAATTTTCGATTAAATTCTAAGCTTGATTAGTTGGTAGTTTTCAAACGTTTTTGCAAATATTTCAACTTACTGGACTTGAACAGATGTCCGTTTGATTTTTTCTATCAAGAAGCTATATTGAGATAGGATATGGTGTACTTGATCTAGATGTAAGAGTATGTTTTTGTTTTTTTTTAAAAAAAAGAGACTTAGCACCAATAAGTTGGTGAAGAAAATCAGTACAACCAAGTTAATATAGATTGTGAGTTCATTGTAAAGATAAAATTCAATACTTCCAACGAGTAGTATCATCGGAATGAGATAAAGAAATGTATTCAACAAAAAAGAAAGAATCAAAGGTTTTTGTAGTTCTCAGAGATCAAGTTGTTGTAAAAATATCGATGATCTGGATGTATGTATCCCAGATCCAATAGATGTTGGCTCCAATTGATTTTCCTCTCTTAGTTCTTCGACTGTTTCTTGTTGGAAAAATACTTCTGCCATGTCTGGCAGGGACAAAAGATATTTGGATAGGGTCTTATTCCTGGTGTAGAATCCGTTCTATTAATGTATTGAAAGAGTAATTTCCCCCAAAATGTCCAGATCATAACCATAGAGACGGTTTTCTGTGAAAAATTCTGTACCGTCTTCGAAAGAAGGTTTGTAGGTTTTTAAGGTATCGATCTCCTCATGATTGATCCGGATGAGTCGCTCGTAAAAAAAAAATATTAAAAAGTATTTTTCTTTTCCAGTATACTAATACTAAGAATATCAAAAATACTGATCCAGGAATAAGTAAGAAAAAGAATTACTTATTATTGTAGTACATAAACATACTGAGATGTTATCTATCAGCATATAACCTATATGTGATAAAGTGATGAGATTTCTATGCCTATTGAACTTTTTCGAACTGTTTGGTATAATGTGTTAGGAGTGTATCATATACTTCTATTGAATTGATTAGAATTTATTGGGAAATAAATACGCTAAAAAATTTCATTAGATGGTATTATTTCAATATTTGACTCATGTACATCAACGGACGATCTTGATTCAAAGTATATCATCTTCTAAATCATTTGATTAGCTAGGATGAGATGTAGGATAATTTCAGCACTACGGGTACTGGTGATATTCCCTAAATCAATGATATCAGACCGACTGATGGACCTCAATAATTTGGTGACAACTATTTTTGATTTGGTATCGTTGTCACTGACAAAAATTATGTAATCGCTATTACTTACTAGAGCTGGATTGGATATTAGATAGCAAATTATTATATTAAAGATTTTTACAATTTTTGTATTTGGAAAGATGTGTTGAATTTCTTCTCCAGAATTATTAGTATTGACTAGATTCAGGATCGGTGGATTGTTATCACATTATCCTATTGGAATCTCAACTTTTGTAGAAAAATTAATAAAGCTAGAGACACATCGATCAGGATTTTGTTTAGTAATAAGTTTATATCGATGCTAGAGAGGGCTTCTAATACACTAGTACCAAAAAATGATATTGGACAATCAGATCTGATTTAGCTATAGCATTTACAAAGGTATTTAGACGTACTTTTGGATGTTTTTGTTACCATACTGAATAAGGTTGTGACCACCTGTTGCAATGAGGTTATTTGAGTTGGGTTTTGTATGGGAAAGTATAACTTCAAGATTACGGGTACCGACTGTAATTTCTTGTCTTAATGCTCTGATTTTTCTGTTAATGGATTACCTAACTATTCTTGTTCCTAAAATAGAGATTTTTATAAAAAAAAATATTCAAATTTAAGGATTTTTGTCTAATGAGAAGTATTAATCTATTTAAATGATTAATTATTATTATATATATCTAATAAAATTGTATTTATAACTCATATATTTGATAAATATTTACTGTACTTACCTGGATAAAATCTTGGAAGTGAATGGGATATAAAAATTCCTTGTAATTTAAATATTGACACTAAGGATTTTTGGTGGTAAATAACCTATTCATGATCTAATGATAAGGTTAGTTTAATTCTTGATTTTCCTGCAATACTGAATGGAAAGAGCTCTTATATTTGCAATATTTTCCTAAGATTTACCCGAAAGGATATAGACTGAATAAGTCAATTTTTTAAAGTTTATTAAATCTTAATACCTTTGGATAGATATTACCAAAACATGAAGGTTCTCAAAGGTCCATCAGTAAAGAATCAAGACGATTTCATCCAAATCAGAGGAGCATTCCTTAATAATCTAAAAAACATCGATGTAGATATCCCTAGAGACCGACTTGTCGTCATTACTGGCTCATCTGGTTCAGGTAAATCTTCTTTAGCTTTTGATACATTATATACTGAAGGACAGCGTAGATATGTTGAAAGTTTATCTTCTTATGCAAGACAATTCTTAAGGAAATTGGATCAACCTAAGGTGGACTCGATTAAAGGCATCACTCCAGCCATTGCTATCGAACAAAAAGTAATTTTGTCCAATCCTCGCTCTACCATTGGTACCTCTACTGAGATCTATGATTATATCAAGCTCCTCTATACCCGTATTGGTAAGACCTATTCGCCCGTTTCAGGTGAGGTGGTGGAAAAAGATGATGTAGACGATGTCATCCGCTATATCCGATCCTCCCCAGAAGATACGAAATGGCTCTTACTCAGTTTCATCAAACATCCTAAGTCACGTAGCTTCTTTGATCAACTCAAGCTCTATCGGCAACAGGGTTACACGCGAATTAAAGTTGATGGGCACTTGCTTGCTATAGAAGAGGTCTTAGATTATAATTATCAACCTAAATACAAAGATCAATCTTTTCTAGTTATCGATCGTATTGTTAACCATTTAGATGATAATATATGTAAAACATTAACAGACTCAATACAAACTGCCTATAATGAAGGTAATGGATGTTGTATATTGGAAAATATATCAAACGGGAAGAGTAAATATTTTTCAGATCGATTCGAACGAGACGGTATCAGTTTTCAAGAGCCTAATATACACTTCTTTAGTTTCAATAATTCACATGGTTCCTGTCCCGAATGTGACGGTTATGGTAAAATCGTCGGTATAGAGAAAGACTTAGTCATCCCTAATAAAAGTCTTTCTGTGTACGAAGATGCTGTAGCGTGTTGGCGTGGGGCCTCTGCTCAAGCTTGGAAAAACGAATTGATCAAAAATGCTGATCGTTGTGGTTTTTCAATACACAAGCCCTATTTTGAGCTTTCAGATCAACAAAAAAATATTCTCTGGGAAGGGACCGAATATTTTGAAGGTATCCATGCCTTTTTTAGGATGCTCGAGAAGAAGAATTATAAGATTCAAAATAGAGTAATGCTTGCGTGTTATCGGGGTAAAACGATTTGTCCAAGTTGCAAGGGTAAGCGATTGCGTAAAGAATGTGATTGGGTCAAGGTCTGCGGAAAGATCATTACGGATCTGGTTGATATGCCTTTGCGTGAACTCTCGGATTTTTTTGAGCGCTTACAACTCTCTCCATATGAATATCAATTCTCAAAACGAATCCTGGAAGAGATCCGCAATCGCCTAAATTTTTTGATAAAAATAGGCTTAGATTATCTTACACTCAACAGAGCTTCGAATACGCTTTCTGGTGGTGAGTCGCAGCGCATCAATCTAGCCAATTCTCTCGGGAGTAGTTTGATTGGTTCTACCTACATCCTCGACGAACCTAGTGCTGGCCTTCATCCTAGAGATACTCAGAAATTAATAGATTTACTCAAGCAGTTGCGTGATCTAGGCAATACGGTCATCGTAGTTGAACACGATGAAGAGATCATACGTGCAGCCGATGATCTGATCGATATCGGACCGGGTGCTGGATCAGGTGGTGGAGAGATTATCTTTTCTGGTCTTCCTTCTGAATTAGAGAATGTTCATACACTTACAGCTCAATACCTCCGAGGTGAAAAGACCGTTCGTATCCCAGAGCAGCGAAGAAAGTTTGTAGATTTCATTCAGATCACTGGAGCCAAGGCGTACAATTTGAAAAATATTGATGTAAAATTCCCACTCCATATGCTCACTTTCATCACCGGTATGAGTGGTTCTGGTAAGAGTACGTTGGTCAAAGATATCCTTTATCCAGCCTTGCTCCGAAAATTGGGTCTGAATAGTGAAAAGGCAGCAGATCACAATGCACTTTTGGGTGATTTACATCAGATAGAACAGGTGGAGATGGTAGATCAAAATCCCATGGGTAAGTCTTCTCGATCCAATCCTGCTACTTACACTAAGGCGTATGACGATATTCGTAGGCTTTTCGTCTTGCAAAAGCTCAGTAAACGAATGGGGTATAAGGCAAAACATTTTTCATTTAATCTAGAATCTGGGCGTTGTGAGACCTGTAAGGGAGAAGGTACAGTCACTATTGAAATGCAATTCATGGCTGATGTTATACTCGGATGCGAAGCCTGCAATGGAAAGCGCTTCAAAGACGAAATCCTTGAAGTCAAGTTTCATGATAAAAATATTGCTGATATTTTGGAAATGACGATTGAAGAAGCTATCAATTTTTTCCAGCTTAGTCAAGAGGAAAAGATTGTCAAGAAATTACAACCACTCCAGGATGTGGGTCTTGATTACCTCAAAATGGGACAGGCCTCTAATACGCTTTCGGGTGGGGAGATACAACGGTTGAAGCTTGCTTACTTTTTGTCTAAAGGAGACGTAGGGAATAAGACGCTCTTCATCTTTGATGAGCCCTCTACAGGGCTTCATTTTCACGATGTCAAAAAACTCTTGGATGCCTTCTATGCGTTGATTGAAAAGGGCCATAGCATTTTTGTCATCGAACATAATACGGATCTCATTCAATGTGCTGATTGGGTAATCGATTTGGGTCCAGAAGGTGGGGAAAATGGCGGTCAGATTGTAGCAGAGGGCCCTCCAGAGGTCATTATTGAACAGCCAGGATCAGAGACGGGAAAATTCCTCAGAAAAAAGTTGGCTCTTAGTAAGAGCGATCGATCAAATATTCCTCAATAATGAAGCGGCTTCTTTCGCGAAATAAGTAGTGATAATATCTGCACCAGCACGTTTAATGCAGGTCAGGGTTTCCATCATAATCTCTTGGCCATTGAGCCATCCTTGCCTTGCTGCTGCTTGGATCATTGTGTATTCGCCACTAACTTGATAGACAGCGATAGGTGTTTCCAAGTGATCCCTAAGTAATCGGACGATATCCAGGTATGGTAAGCCTGGTTTGATCATCACGATGTCGGCGCCTTCTTTGATGTCTGTTCGAGCTTCTCGAAAGGCTTCATATGCATTATGATAGTCCATCTGATAATTTTTTTTATCGCCAAATCCTGGAGCAGAGTCCAAAGCTTCTCGAAAAGGCCCATAGAAATGGCTAGCGTATTTAGCCCCATAACTCATGATGCCCACGTAAGGGAATCCATTTTCTTCTAAAGCTCGTCGTATGGCACTAATCCGGCCATCCATCATATCAGAAGGGGCGATAAAATCTGCACCAGCTTTAGCATGAGACAAGGCCATTTGGACCAAGACCTCTACCGATGCATCATTCAAAATCTCCTTCCCTTGGACGATACCGTCGTGCCCATAGATAGAGTATGGATCTAGAGCGACATCTGTCATGACAATCATCTCGGGAAAAGCTTCTTTGATTGCTGAAATACCTCGTTGCATCAATCCGTCAGGATTCAAAGCTTCAGTTCCTTTTTCGTCCTTGAGTGCTTGTGGGATCTTAGCAAAAAGTAAGACAGATCTAATTCCAAGTTCCCATAAGGATTGAGTCGTTTTTGTGATCAGATCCAGGCTCATCCGATGATATCCAGGCATACTGGTTATGGCTTCTTTTACGCCGTTTCCTTCGCAGATGAATAAAGGAGCTTGTAGGTCATTGGTGGTGAGTACGGTCTCTTGGATCATTTTACGAATGCTCTCTTGGGTGCGTAAACGCCTGTGTCTGGTATAAGTATACATAAAAATTGATTTTTATTATCCAATCTCTTTTACGGTCTCTATGAATGCCTGGGCATGATCCATTGGAGTGTAGGGTAATATTCCATGGCCTAGGTTAGCGATGTATTGTTGTTTGCCAAAGTCTTTGATCATCTTTTGGACGTTCTGTTTGATTTGCGGGATAGGTGCCAATAATTGTGCTGGATCGTAATTCCCTTGAAGGGTCAAAGCTGATTTGGTAAATTTTCTCGCCATTTTCGGATGGATCGTCCAATCGATCCCTAGGGCTGATACACTAGAGTTTTTCATTTCTTCTAAAGCATGCCAACATCCTTTAGCAAATACGATCACTGGGACTTTTGGACTAAGCTGTTCGACGATCTTCCGGGTATATTTCCAAGAAAAATGTTTGTAATCATCTGGGGAGAGTAGACCTCCCCAGCTGTCAAATATTTGGATCACGTCGACTCCGCTTTCTACTTTTTTCAGCAGGTAGTTGATGGTCGTATTAGTGATCTTTTGTAAGAGTACATCGGCCTGATCTGGTTGAGAAAAACAGAAAGATTTGGCCTGATCAAAAGTTTTAGACCCTTTACCTTCTACAATATAGCAGAAAATGGTCCACGGTGCACCAGCAAAACCAATCAAAGGAATGGTGTTGTTCAAGGCTTTCTTGGTCAGTTGTACAGCTTCGAAGACGTAATCTAAGCGATCGGCCACATCAGGGACTTCCACCTTTTGAATATCTTTGGATGATCTGATGGGGTGTTCCAAAAAGGGCCCTTCATTTTCTTTCATCTGAAAGTTTATCCCCATAGACTGAGGTATTACCAAGATGTCAGAGAATAAGATGGCTGCATCTACGTCAAGTTGCCTTACAGGCATGAGGGTGATTTCGGTGGCCAGCTCTGGATTGCGACATCGGGTGAAGAAATCATACTTTCGTTTCAATTTCCTAAAATCGGATAGATAACGTCCAGCTTGACGCATCATCCATACAGGTGGTCGAGGGACTTTTTTTCCCTGCAACGCTTTCAAAAGTAGGTCATTTTTCAGCATCGAAATCATCTTTCACGAGCATTAATAGATTTTTTACTTTGGGTACTTTTGGGAAAGCCGCAGATTGATTCGTATGTGTGGCTAAAGCCTTGGCGGTGGTCTTCCCAATAGTAAAAAGTTTTGTTTGTGAACCGAGCATATTGGTTTGGAAAAAAGCCTCCACAGCTGATGGGCTAAAAAACAAGATTCCATCATAAGATGATGACAGGGTTTGAGGCATGAGCTTGGTTCGATAGATCTTGTAAGAGTTCAGAACAAATCCTTTACGTCTGAACACTTTGGGGAGATCGTCTAAGCTAATCGTGCTGCAAAACCAATCATAGGGTTCATCATCATTAGGGTCCTCTAAGATCTCGGCGAGTTCTTTAGCATTGTTTCGCTGCACTGAAACTTTCCCACCTAGGGCTTGCAATGCTACTGCTGTATGGTCTCCAACTACGTAGAGTTTCTTGTCTTTCAGATCCGTTGCATCAAAATTGTGAATGAATCCTTCTACAGCATTTTGGCTACTGAAGATAATCCGTTTGTTTAAGGCCGGTTTTTTCGAGAATGACAAAAATTCTATGATGATGAAATTACGGCTTTCTACATGATAGTATAATTTGGGAAACAGGTCGAGTACCTCGTCCGGAAGAACTTTGGTAACCAACAACTTGATCATGTACTTTTGATTTTTACAAAATCCATAATAGCTGTATTGGCACCGAAGAGGACTAATATATCATTTTTTTGCAAGATGGTATCTCCAGTGACCAAGCCCGCTACTTGTTGAATGGGCTCTTTCTTAGCTGTTTTTTTACCCATATCGCGCATAACGGTTACTAAGGAGACCTTATATTTTCGAGTGAGGTCTAAGTCTTTAACTGATTTCCCAACGAAAGTATCTGGAGTCATCACCTCTGCAATGGAATGCTTATTATCTACCCGAAAATAATCTAATGCATAGTTAAACGAGATACGCTTGGTAAGACGGAAGGCTGCATCCTTCTCAGGGTGGATCACGTCACAAATGCCCATCGCCTCCAAGATGGTGTTATGTATATCTGAAAGCGATCGGCTAATGATTTTCAGATGGGTATATTTTTTCAAAATGGCTGTAGCTATGATAGAAGGGCCTTCGTTTTCACCAATAGCTACAATAGCCAAGTCGGCTTGTTTCATAGGTAGGGCGCTGTAGGCGGCTTCATTGGTAGCATCCATACATATCACATGAGCGATGTGGTCTTTTAGACGTTCTACCCTCTCCATTTGATTGTCCACGCCAAAGACTTCGTGACCATTGTCTGTAAGATATAAAGCTAAAGGATTCCCAAAATTTCCCAGACCTATAATAATGATTTTCATTTATTTAATTGATTAGAATGGTTTCTTTAGGGTATCGGTGATGTTGGGCTCGTATCTTTTTCATTATTCCCACCATGAGGTTGAAGGTTCCGATACGACCGAGTAACATTAGTATGATTAATACCAGTTTACTACCCGAAGATAGATTGGAAGTAATACCTAAAGATAGACCTACGGTAGAGAAGGCCGAAAAAGCCTCAAAAGAGACTTTCAACATATCTGCCTGTTTCTCCAACCCTAGGATGATGAAGATAGCTAGCCCGATCACAATTAGAGATAGTGTAATGATAGCAAATGCCCGACGGACTGAGTCTAAGGAAATCTCTTTGCTTTGGATTTCTAAATAGGCCTTCTCTTTGGAAAGAGAAAAAATATTCAGAATCGCCAAGATAAAAGTACTGGTCTTAATACCACCACCTGTAGAGGCTGGAGAAGCACCGATCCACATCAAGAGCATGGTAAAAAATACCGTAGTCGGAGCAAACCGACTGATATCTACTACTTGGAAACCGGCTGTCCTGGGTGTAGCTGAAGAGAAGAAGGCGGCCATCCATTTGCCTGCAAAAGAATGATGCTCAGCTAAAGAATTGTGATATTCGCTTACGAAATAAAAAATTGTTCCTACCAATAAAAGGGCTACTGTGGTAATCATTACGATGCGGGTATTCAGGATGACAATGCGAGCAGGCTGACGCAAATATTCATGTTTGAAAATGTTATAGAAACGTTTTTTGAATGTGAGTTTGATGTAGGTGTAAAAGTTAAACAGGATGTTGAACCCAATACCCCCTAAAATCAATAAGGATACAATGACAAATTGCAAGGAGTAATTGTACCGTAACGGTGCAGTATAAAGTCCTTCACTCAAGGTAGAAAACCCCGCATTGCAAAATGCTGATATTGAGTGAAATGCGGCAAAAAACACCGGCCCTTCAGGGCCGGTGTTTGTGCCCTGTGTAGTACAATAGATCATGATGGCCCCGGCGCATTCTATAGCTAAGGTGATACCTACCACTTTTACGGCCAGATTCATCACATCATTTAATGAATCTGTACTAAGGAAATTACTCATATAAAGTCCTTCTCTGAAAGAGGCACTACCGCGAAAGAAATATCCAAAAAACGAGGTGATCGTCAAAATACCTAAACCACCGAGCTCCATCAATATCATGATGATCACCTTGCCGAAAAAGGTGAATTCTTTAGCTGTATCCAATACTACCAATCCTGTTACACAAACCGCACTGGTAGAGGTAAACGCGGCATCTATAAAAGAGATCCCATTCACCGTAGCCTCTGGGAGTAATAGGAGACCTGTACCCCCTAGAGCTAGAAAGATAAAGCTGATGACAAAGATAAAAGCTGGGTTGTGTATCCGTGTATATAGTACGCGTATGAGTCGTGTTATACGGACTAGGATATAGAGGATCAGACCAATGATTAATGGGGTTTTAGCTTTGAGCAATTTTTGTAAGAAACTACTTCCCGATGCATCTAAATAGATCCATCCAAAAGTCGTCAGAAGGGAAAATCCCAAGATTAATAGGGAAAAAACGATCATCGCTTGTTGCCATTTTTTTGCTGATCTTTCAAAGAGAAGTCCTACATGCAATAAGATGAGCAAGAGGCTTATGCTAAAAAGTATAGCCGTACCATACAAGGTGTTAATCCAAGGATTACGCCAACCTAAGTTGATAATCAGGCATATAGAAATGAGAATTGTGAAATATGGTAATATTTTTCGTAATAAATTCGGAATCATTTCATTACTTGTTCTGAATTTTTTCAGGATCTTTTACTCTCCTTGTTCTAAAATTTTTTGAGCACAGCGTGTACCCAATTGATCGAAATGAGCAGTTACTTCGTGCTTTTCTATTTTAGATGTTCCGTCAGGACTGAGCAACACCCCGGTGAAATGGACTTTGCCCTTTTTGAATAAGGCATGGGCCCCTATAGGAGCTGTACATCCACCTTCGAGTTGGTTTAGAAATTCTCGTTCTATCGTCATAACGTGTCGAGTTTGTTGATGCTCCCATGCATGACATAATTCGAGGACTTCTTTGTCTTTTTTCAAAGCGGTCACCGCAATTATGCCCTGTGCAGGAGCAGGGATCATCCAATCTAAGGTCAAATATTTCAAATTGTGAGAGGCTAATTTATCTAGTAATCCTAGGCGTTCTAGACCTGCTTGTGCAAAAATAGCCCCATCCCAGTTATCTTGACTCAATTTTTGCAACCGGGTTCCTATATTGCCACGCAAAACGGTGATATTATGGTGTGGATAGTGATTTTTCCAGAAGGCCTGACGTCGAAGGCTTCCAGTAGCGATCGTTGCTGGGATCATAGGGTCGTGTAAAAAAGCATCTGAACCTTTGTATACTAATACATCTGCCGCATTTCCACGTTCTAAACAGCCAGTCAGGATGACTTCATCAGGTAGGGTAGTTGGTAGGTCTTTTAATGAATGTACAGCGATGTCTACTACTCCTGAAAGCATTGCCCGGATCAGTGCTCGAGTGAAAATCCCTATTGTATTTATTTTGTGTAAAGGAGTATGGCTAATCTGGTCTCCTTCGGATGATATAAGTACCAAATCAGAAGAATACCCTAATGTAATAATCTGTTCTTGTATCTTTTGAGCTTGCCAAAGTGCTAGTGGGCTGTATCGTGTCCCGATATGGATGGATCGATTCACTAGGTAGATTTATGCGTTTAAGTGAAATATTTTTCCGATAAGTTCCACACCTTTGTTTGCTTCCTTGCTGTGGGTGGAAAGATATTGAGCAAAGTGATTGGTGATCTTTTGGATCATCTTTGAGACTATAGGGGATTCTTCTTCTTGTCTCTCTGGATTTTTTTGTTGATATTGTGCTTTTTCGTATTCATAAATCCGTACGAGTCTTTCCTTGAAGGCTTGTATAGTTGGGGCGTATTGACGTGTATGGGCCCATTCTGAGAACTCTCCTTTGACCTCTTGGATGATCAACTCGGCTTTGGGAAGCTCTTTTTTTCGTTGCTCCAATGTATCGTCGACTCGCTTGCTGAGTTCATCTACATTGAGTAGGCAGATGTGTGGGGATTCGCCTATGGATCGTTCTACATTTTCTGGGATAGATAGATCGATGATCAAAAGTTCTTTTTTCCTATCGGATAACATAGCTGGTATAATGATGGGTTTATCAGCGGACGTAGCCACGATGAGGATGTCGGTATCGTCTAAAGCTTTTTGAAGATTAGTTTGATTCTTGACATGATATTTTGATGCCAGATGTTGGGCTTTTTCTTTAGTACGATTGATCAGAGTGATATCTGAATTTTTGGTATGTTTGACGAGGTTTTCGCAAGTGTTGCGTCCGATTTTACCTGTACCGAAGAGGAGAATTTTCCTTTTTGATGTAGTGATTATTTCTCCCAAAATATAACGCACAGCAGCATAAGAGACTGATGTGACTCCACTGCTCAAACGGGTTTCGGATTTGATGCGTTTGCTAGCTTGTGCTACCGAGTTGATTAGCCGTTCTAAGAATGCATTAGTTGTCCCTAATTTTTTGAAAAGTGAGAACCATTTTTTGATCTGCCCAATGATTTCAAAATCCCCCAATATTTGGCTTTCAAGCCCTGTACCTACGCGAAACAAAAACTCTACGGCAGCCTGTTCTTTTTTTATCCTGACGATCCGTCTGAGTTCTTCGACATTTCCTTGAGTACATTGATAAAACAGTGTGATGATCTTTTCGGCACTCGAAGCAAAGGCATAAAACTCCGTACGGTTGCATGTGGATAATGCAAAAAAATGATCGATCCTTTTGTCTTGAGCATAGGCTTTTATATCTTCTACTTTATCTGTTGTAAGGCTATATTGACCACGGGTGGAAGCGTTTGCTGCTTTGTAATCAAGACTGACAAGATAAAAGTTCTTCATCGTGATCAATTTTTTGTAAAAAGTGTTTGCTTAAAACAGAGCAAATTTAATATTGCCACCGTATGTAAAAATAGGTTTGTCTGTAAAAAAAATAACGCTAAAAATTAAAAATTCTATTTTAGAATCTATCTAAATTACTATCTTTGTTTATTCTCAATGACTTTTATAATATAGAGGAATAATGATAAATTTTATCATTCACTGAATGGATTTTGATGATGAAGAGCATTGAAAAAAATACTTATAAAAGTAATATCAAAGAAATTAAGACACAGTCCGAGACATATTTTGCGTTGATCGATAACGAGACTAATCAAACTGATACTATCGCAAAACATATTGGTAAGGAATTTATACAATTTTATTTTTGTACCAAAGGGATGGTTTCTCTTCACTTCAATCAGGGTCATTATCAGTTACCTATCCGTGATGGATTTTCCTTTTTGTTGTATAATCCAATGATGGAACTTCCCATGAATTTAAATATCAGCCGAGAGTCTAGGGTTGTTATCGTATTGATATCAGTGAAGACTTTGCATGTATTGTTCTTAGAAAATGCTGATCATATCCCATTTTTGAATGCTGAAAACGTCACCAAGAAGTTTTACGCCGAAAAGGAGATATCACCTGCGATCAGTATGGTATTGAGTCAGATGGAGCACTACGTATTAAATGACTCATTGAAAAAATTATATTATAACGCAAAAGTTTGCGAACTATTCGCACTTTATTTTTATAATGGACAAAATAGCGAAAATCATTGCCCTTTTTTATCCAATGAAGTCAATATTCATAAAATCAAAAAAGCTAAAGATTTGTTGATTAAAAACGTAGCAGACCCTCCGTCTTTGAAAACTTTAACAACTCAGGTAGGTCTGAATGATCATCAATTGAAAGAAGGATTTAAAAAAATTTTTAGCACTACCATTTACGGTTATTTGCTCGATTATAAGTTGAATATTGCTAGAGAAAAGCTCGAAGAGCAACGAATGCAAGTCCAGGAAGTCGCTTATCTCTTAGGTTATGAGAATCCCAGCCATTTCATCAAAGCTTTTAAGAAAAAGTATGGCATTACCCCCAAGAAATATCTGGGCACATTGAATTAAATGTCATTCGTCTTTTGTTATGAGATGAGTTATTAAAGAATGTAAATACCTATCATTGTGATTATTAAATCTTTTCGATATCTGGTTAAGCATTCGTTAGATATCTATTATAAAGGTTATTTATGATAAAAAAGCCCATAATAATTTTACTACATTCCTTTTTGGGGTTTCTCATCGCATTAGATTTTTTGAACTTATTGATTGCAACGTTGATAGAGATAGAAAACAGCTGTACTCATATCCAATGAAGATATGAGTCAACACCACGGTATATTGATCTATTAATGTTGATGTTTTTTTTTATCGGTTGGGTTTATTGCTCTCTGTCTAAATCTATAGATGACGGTTGGATTTTGTGAAGATACCAATAACTTGAATATGATATTATTACCAATTTATAAAGAGATAACAATGCCATGGTTATTCTATATAATAATCGTATACCAGTTATATCTATAGGGATATATCGCTTATAGATTTGCCTAGTAGAGGTATTTTTGTCAACATAATTTTGAATCATCTTGTTAGAGATCATCAATCGGGGTGTCTTGCTCTTTATATTGGCAAAGTGTACGATTGATCTCATCAGTTTTTATCCAGCTAGATGTCTACATCCTATTAAGATTTGTTGCCGATCCTGTCGATAGACCTTCTAATTGCTGTTCTTGATCGGGAGTTGAAATTCGAATGTAAATTTTGAGGGATAACTGTAAGATATAGTATATCTACCTTTGGTCTTTTCTTTCTTCAAGAAACTCGAGTTGTAAACTTCCATATTTTTTCAATTCTTTTACTTTTCCTGTTTTGTGGTCTTTGATATAGTAGGGCTTTGTCGTCCTAATAGTGGGCTATGCGTATATTCCTTTTCAATCGCTTCTTCTTATTATAACCTCATACCAGCACTACGCGATACATGGATACGGGACAATTTTCTATTGCTGTAGAGAGTAGATTGCTATGCAACAGCGGTGAGCTTCCTTTTGCTCCGTTTTGCAAGGTTTCGATGTTGTCATTAAATATTTTTTAGACAATCTTGATGGATTTTTTTATATGAGTAAATTATGAAAATTTTATCTTCTCACTTTATGAAAATGCACCCTCTTTTGTAAGTTGTTTTTCCTCATGGGAAAAGAGATACGTACGTATTCCATTTTCAGTCAACTTAAGGCCTATCTTTTCTTTAAGTGCACTAATACCATATACCGTTGAAGTAGGAATAGGATTTTCTTTTACCATTTTAAAGGTTTTTTATCTTGTCATCGATTACTAAAAATTATTTTTATAAACCTAATATTTTTTCTTAATGTAAGGTGCTTTCAAAGGGTGTGGGTTAAATGTATGTAAATATTCAGTAAATCCATCTATATTTTTCATTATAATACATGTAGAATATTTTAATGTATTCATTATGGTGTATAGGATCTTATAATATTTTTACCTTTAAATACATTAAAATTTTCACCTTAGGAAGGTATAGGTTTGAAGTAGTTTGTATTGGCCTAATGACCTAAGAACTGATTTCCCCCTCCTTCTTTACCTTATACAGAAGTAAATGATCGAACAAGAACCTCCAATATTCAGTATTGTATTCTGTCTTTCCTGTCTCTATTTTGATCTTTCGCCTTAGAAGGGGTATGTTTATAGGTCAAGAATCCGGATTAACAGATAGAAAAAAACCTCTATTTTTGATTATAATGTCGAAATATATATCATATAATCAGGTCCTATAGGATTTTTTGACCATACCATTTGTGCCGTAGACTACCACTGCACATGTTCATCATCTTGTCTTTTATCCTAATGGAAGAAAGTAAAATCGTTGTTGTAGTTGGAATCTTCTATAGATTAACTTCTATAGGGTTCGCCTATCTCTCTAAGCAGGTGATTTTCTAGTTTGTAAGTTTCGTATTGAAATTGGAAGGACTAACACGGATTTTGGAGCATAGTAGCTCCTCCAATCGAAAGTGACCTGCTCTTCGGATTTTTGATCTTGTTGTATGATTAGTTTTCTGTGATTTTGTTCGTCTATTAAGTTGAATTATATGTTTTTAGCACCGTATTTCTCATCATTTTTGTATAGGCTGTCCAACTTGATATTGTCCCAACATTCTATTTCCCATTCTTTTTTACATGAAGACCTTCTTTAGGATAAACGAATGTATTGTTTTTGATAAATATCAAACTATTTCCTACATGTATACCTCCATGTCCTACTTGGGCAGTGAATAGGTGGTAATAAGGTGCTTACTAGTAAAAACCTTCTTATATTATGATTGATTTTTATGTGGTTTCTATTCAAATGATCAAATAAATTTATTTATTGTTAATTTTTTTTATATAATTAATTATATCATATATTGATCTGTAATAAAAATAAGATATGTGTAGCACTGTTTATCATTGAATAGAAGGATTTTTATAAAAATGAGTGGAGATTTTGGAATAATAAAATCCATTTATAGGTATCTTTTTTAAGATCATATTTTTTTATTATAATTTATTTTTTTTATACAAATCTAATGGATTAATTAGTCCTAATAGATGAGACGTCTTTCAAATAAAATGGCTCAAAATAGGCAGTGTTTTCAAAGGCTTTTTGATGAAATAAATCTTCAGCAAGGTTTACCATGTAGTTGGATGAAGGATAGATATTAGGGAGGTATTCGAAATCTATTTTCAAAATGTCTCGAGCTTTTATTGCTCCGTTTCCGAAGAGATAAATCTTTTGTTCTGAGTATTCTTTAAAGGAGTGTTCGTCCAGTATTTTTGCAATGATTGGACTTAACATTTTTCTATAATGGTCAAAGGTTGTTGTGTAAACTTCTTTATGCTGGGCATCGATCATAGGGATCAAAATACCCGTCTCTGTGGATACTGCTTGGGTCATCACGGTTAATGTGTCGATGGATAGCAATGGGATGCCTAGACTGTAACAAAAACCTTTGGCAGCTGAGGTACCTATCCTTAAGCCTGTATAGGATCCTGGTCCTTTACTCACACAGATAGCATCTAGGTTTGCTAGATCTATAGCTGCTCCTTCTAAAGCGTATTGGATGAATCGATGTAATTTCTCGGCATGGGTGTAGTCGTCTTCTCGTTCTTCTACTAGGGCTAATCGGTTTCCGTCTCGGGCGATGCTTACCGAGCAATTTTTAGTAGCGGTTTCTAAATGGAGGATCAGAGCCATTTTTTATGGATTCATGAGGTTTTCAGTATGAAATTTTAAGATCTTGGTCTTGAGTATGTATTTGTATTTGGTCCGTATGGCTTTGTATTAGGTTTACGTTCATTGATTTTTGATATTTTTATAGTTATAGGCGCTTGCTACTCCTTCTTTGTAGCGTTTTTTGGCATATTGAAAGGAGATTTTGGCAGATGCTTCTGTTTTTGGGGTTACTTTATAAGTGGTGTATGCGCCTTGAGTTGCTGTATAGGCTTCGTAGATGGTTTGTCTCAATTGAGTTTTTGTTTTTTTTCAATTTTATAAAGAACTGTTTCTTGTACGATTTTGTCCTTTTCTATGATTGTATTTTTAGACAGTTGATTGAAAATGATAAAGTTTAAATTAATTTGGAATCGATTGGTATGATTGTCCCATATATAGATCTAATAGTTTTTTCTAGATAGATAAGGCTCGATTAAATCAAATCCATCTTGGAACGAGATCTGGTTCCAATAGTTTCCTCATGTGATCTCTACTTTCTTTTTACTGCTTTTCCATGTGAATTTGGTAATTTTCAAGTTCAGGCCTTTTTGGGAAGGATTTTCTGGTAAGTTCTTTTGGATTTGTGAGGATGATGTTCACTACTTCCCTAGCAAAGTTTTTTTTTGAAATGTCGAAGTCTTTGATGTCGTTCAATTGTAGTAATAAGACTAACTTGATCTTGTTTATCGAGAGACTGTTTTTTGAGCATAGGCTAGATTTTTTTCCTCCAAATCCCATTGTGCTTCTGCAGTGGCTCCAAGTCTGTATTTTTTTTCACTTGATCGACTAATTGTTTGCTGATGTTGAGTTGTTCTTGTGAAATGCGTAAGCTGTTTTTGCTGTAGGGGGGGGTATTGACAAATGCTTCGATGATGGCCAATGCGAGCATTAGTTTTGTCTTATCGGGTGTTTGTTGATCTTTGGTATGTTTTATTTTTTCTAACTTAATGTCCTGAGGTTTTTGAGAACGTCAAATAGGACGACAGATGATGTGATGGTATAATAATCTGGTTGTTTACATTTTACGGTGTAATTGGTACTAGATGTGGTATTGTGCTGATAGATTAAAGAGAGCACCAGATTCTATAAAAAGTTTCCTATAGCTTGTAGGATGTCTTGATGTGTTGATTGTTCTTTCAATTTGGATTAGAGTATATCGATATGATGTTACCAGATTTAGGAAAGGCATTCGTGCAAAGCCCACATTTTCTAATGAGACCAGGTAGAGATAAAAAGAAAGAAAAAAGGGGTAAAAACCTTTTCACCTTTCATAAGGTCACGGATCAAATATGTAGTCGATAAGTTTAAAAATCTTATAACATCTTACTTTTGATCAGCTCAGTTTTCTCTGCAAATCGCTGGCCGAAATTACGTATTTCTCTAGCAGTGGATTCGTCTGAGGTAGCTCGATGATAGGTATCCCCCATGGAGATAAGGATCTGGTGAAAAAACTTTTTCATATCCTCTACTGGCATTTCTTTAGTCCATAGGTCCATACGAGCGGTCTCTTCTTTGGTATTGTCCCATACAGAGAGCATAAGTGCTTTGCAGGATTTATCCGAGATACCGCCATCTTCTGCACTCCAATAAATCTCCTCGGGTACATGATTTTCATCTAATTTTACGTGGATCTGAATGTGGGTCTTTTTTTTGATCATTTTTTTAGGATTATGTAAATATTTTTTTATAATTGGTTTCTTTCAAGATATCTTTCAATATTTAATCGGGATGGTTTTCCCCGTATGACCCTTATGATTTGCCATCCTATTCATATACCTATCCTTCCGAGTGGATTACGATCTATCTCGGTATAAAATTTTGAGAAAGGTCCAGGTGTAATAAAACGGTTGTATAATTTGTTATATTTACTGAATAATAATCTATTTTCGAACCAGTGCTTCCATAATTCAGGCCCATTTGATCGGAACCAGTCAATCTTTTGATAGGTATAATCAATTTTATCTGAACCAGAATCTTTGATTAGCAGGGTATCGGTGAGTAATAAAATTTTTTCTTGATGAATAAGTGCATTCAAAAAAGTACGATCCTGTTCATCGTATGGGACTTTCTTCTGATTTATAGCCCAAGATATGTTGGGTAACAATTGAGACCGATCCATATTGCGCTGGATGGATTCAGGGATACTCTCGTAAGCCTTATGACTGGAACTTAGGAAATTGTTCAAATCGATGAAAAGATATTTTTTTATATAAAACACGTGATAAATTTAATATACCTTTAATATATAATTATATGTTACTGGAAATGAAAACATTCCTTATAAGAAATTTATTATTTAAAATAATAGAGGTAACTTTTTTTAAGAATTTATTACAAGAGAATATTGTTTGTATTTTATAAAAAAAAGTTCCAATTCGAAAGGATCAATCTTTTTGATCCTCCAAATCGGATTTAGCATATCTGGAGCAAATAAAAAAGAATACTTCTCCTTCAACTTAGGCAGATTCATCGCCGAATAAAAATCCTGAGTAAAGTCTGTAATAACTATAAATCCTTCTAGTGGAGCCATACCAAATCGAGACAAAGAGATTTTTTTATAGGAAAATGTACTCCATACCAAAAGAAAACTAAAAATCCTGTCAGGCTAGAGTGTTTCATTATCTTTGATAACCAATTTTATTTCAAGAACAAAATTACGCCTTAAACGATGAAGACAAAACAGGTGATCGATCATATTGTGCATTGGCTCGATGATTATCTCGAAAAGTCGGGGTTGAATGGATTTACTATAGGTATTTCTGGCGGGATCGATTCTGCTGTGACTTCTACCTTGGTTGCGAAAACAGGCCGTCCGACGCTGGTACTAGAAATACCTATTCATCAAGAGAGTGAGCAAGTAAGCCGTGCGCAAGAACATATCGGGTTTTTGAAAGCATATTTCTCTCAAGTTGATGCATTGCGGGTAGATCTTTCGCCCGTATTTGATGTTTTTTTTCAGTGTGTACAAGTTGCCGACAAACAGGATCCAAAGACTGCCTTAGCCTTGGCTAATATGCGGTCTCGTTTGCGTATGAGTACCCTTTACTATTATGCTGGACTTTATGATTATTTGGTCACAGGTACGGGAAATAAGGTCGAAGATTTTGGAGTAGGTTTTTTCACTAAGTATGGAGATGGTGGTGTAGATCTTAGTCCCATAGCTGATCTAACCAAAAGCCAGGTACGTCACTTGGCCAAGACTTTGGGTATTTCTGCATTGATCCGTCAGGCTAATCCTACGGATGGTCTATGGGAGGATAATCGTTCGGATGAAGACCAATTGGGGGCCTCTTACAAAGATTTGGAATGGGCCATGGAGATGGCCGAGCAAAACCGTCCACCTGACGCGTTTGATGGTGGGCATCGTGAGCTGATAGAAAAATATCTAAAGCTTCACCGTGCAGCCCAACATAAAATTCGGCCAATACCTGTTTGTAAGATTCCATCCTCTTTGAAATAGAGGCTGATAAACAAGATGTAACGAGTTGAATGATTGGATTTTATGACTTTTTCTTTTGAATGATGATCTTACAACGTTTGACTTCACTTCTTGATACTTTTTCACATATCGATTCACGGATTACCAAATCACAGTACCACCTCTCACTAAATCGGCTAAACATTACAACATCTTTAAAGGATCCCCCTAAAATATTTTTAATTTGATTATAATTTAAATCTTGAGAAATTATTTTTATAGAAATAAATCAGTAATTAAAGGTTTTTTTTAAAAAAAAATATAATAAAACTCAAATATATATTATTTTTTTTCTAGTTGTAGCGTGGTTTTAACTAATTAAGTCTTTGGCTGAAAAAATGCTGATACGTCTTACTTCAAAGATAATTTGTTGCTTGGAGAAGAATTTAGTATGAATACCTCTAGTATCCTTTATGGTAGGTTCTTCGTATTTAAGCATGATTTGGATAGCTTATGTGCTACCATTGGGTTTACCATCTATTGTGGGGTAGAAATCGGAAGAGGTTTTGATGAAAATCTGTGATACAACTGAGATATCAAAACGGAACAAAATGATCTCTTCGATCAGTTGCGTTAATATAGCTATAGTTATTTGGATATCATCTATGGAAGCAGTATCAATAATCCATTTGATGGTTTCATCCTGACTTGTAACGATTTGAGTTTCTTCCAAAAGCTCTTCTCTGACTTTTGAGTTTAATCCCTTTTTGAAGGCTTCATAATTCAGCACAAAATCCAGTTCTTCGAACTATTGGTGTAATACCTGTTGAGTTTAGGATAGTTTTTCATCTAAGGATTTCGTGCTTTCTAGGAAATCTATTATCCTGCATACACTGGTTTTTCCATGAGCGAGATCGATAATTTTCTAGGCTGCTCGCCCATAATTTGTACGGATCATTATAGTAAAGACTCTTTCGCGTAGGGCCTCTTGGATAAATTCTTCAACTTTTTACTAAGTTTCTGGTGATGAGAGCCCAGATTGCTCAGGTGTTTTTAGGTAGGTACTGTCTATGTAAAATTTTTAGCCCATTAACTTATATTTTCATCTATCTTTGGATGTTTTAGTTCGATGGATATGAGGGTTTCTGTTCGTACTACCCCAGGTATACTTTGGATGTAAGTATTCAAAATTCCAATTAGGTGTTCCTTCTATTTTCATAATACTTTCAGTAGGAGTCTATAGTTTCCTATTTTGAATTAGGATTATAATACTTCGTGAACCTTCTCAATCGCTTGGACTACGGACTTTATATTGTGATAGGTTGTCTAGGAAGACACCTATAAATACTACTGTATTGAAATTCAATCGTTTTACGTTGATAATAGCGATTAGTTTTTCTATGATACCTAATGAAACGCAATTTTTAATTCATTCATGTATAGCTACATTGGAAATGTTTATTATTTTTAATAATTCGAACGTAGTAGAGCTGGTATATTCCATAACAAAATTTAAGATCTTTTCTCTGTATCGTCTAGTTGGACTTGTCCTGTATCGATGATTTTCACAATCAAATGGGAGTTTTGTACAGCGGTTAAATTTTATCAAAAGTACTACTTATAGTAGGTTTTTATACAGGATAAGTCTTGTTTTTTTGCCCGGATATTTTTTACCTTTTCGCTTATAGAATAAGTTTTTTTTTATCTTCTTTGTATTGTATTTGAATACATTTGCTCTATGTATTGAATAATAAAATTATGATTTTTTTTATTTTTGTAACTTTTTCACTGATCGGTTTGGCTTGGACCCAGGAGAAAATGATGATGTCTTGCGAAAAGGCTTTTATCGAGGTCAATGGAAGGGAAGAAACGAAAATCATCTCCGATGAGATCTAATCTCGATATCACTTTGAATGAGAAGGATGAGAAAGGTCGCAACAGTTTGAATGAGATTTAAGTCAGGTTCAAGGAGGTCTTAAAGGACTTTGGGATAAAACTCAAAAATCTCTCTATCACTGATGTAATTAGTGGTTTTCACAAGAGTTTTTTTTACTAAGGATATCTATTTGGATAAGAGATATGAGTTGAAGTTAAGATCTTCTGAAGAGGTGGGTAAATTCATCATTTTTCTGAAAGTGTAAGGGATTTCTTATATCTCGGTGTCTCGTACTGATTATAAAGAGTGTGAATAAACCAAGCAAGATTTACGTGAACAAATCTTGAAACAGGCCAAACAAAAAAAAATGAAATTTTATTAATATCTATAGATGAGCGGGTTGGAAAACTTTCGACTATTTCTACTCAGGACTATTCAGAAGCTTATCCAGTGCTCCTGATTTTGAAGAGTAAGCCTGTTGCGATAGGGGATAGAACCGAGTTATCTTATAAGAATTTAATTCTTATCAGATTAAAATCTAATTTTCAATACAATTTTGATATCAAATGAATAAATAAGAATTAATTATTTATCTATTTTATAACAACCGTTTTCCAGTTTAAGAATTCCTTTAGAGCACCTGTAGAGAGTTCTCTGCCGTAGCCAGATTGTTTTACTCCGCCGAATGGTAGAGAGGGATAGGATCGTACCATCTCATTAACGAAAACCATACCTGTATCTATTTCTTTGGTCAGTACTTCAGCCTTATCTAAATCTTGTGTCCAAATCGAGGCGCTCAATCCATAAGGAGTATCATTGACTAGGCGAAGCATTTCAGATTCGCTGGAAAAGGTCAAGACTAGACCTATTGGACCGAAGAGTTCTTCTTTTAGAATAGGATTATTTGATTTAGCTTGCAACAAGGCTGGGGAGAAGAAATTTCCTTCGCGTTGAGTCTGTAGACAGACCTTTGCTCCGTTGATCACAGCATCACAGTACTGACGAAGCAATTTTTCGGCTAGATCAGTACGAGAAATGAAACCAAGTTTGGTATGCTCGTCATATAAATTTCCACCTGAATAAGCTTTCATTTCTTCGATTACGGCCTCAATAAATTCGGTCGCGATGGCCTGGTCTACGACGAATCTTTTGGCAGATATGCAGGTCTGCCCCGTGTTGTTCAATCGGGCAGCTGCAGCGATTTGAGTTGCGTTTTTCAGGTCGGCATCTTTCATGACGATAAAAGCATCATTTCCGCCGAGTTCTAAAGTAGATTTTTTGATGTATTTGCCAGCTAAGGAAGCCACAATACTCCCTGCCTTGTTGCTTCCAGTGAGTGTGATCCCTTGTACTGCTGCATGAGCGATGACGGTTTCTACTTGAGGTATATCGATCAGTAAAGCCTGAAATATACCTTCCGGAAGACCTGTTTCGATAAAAAGATTTTCTATAAAAAGTCCACAAGCGGTGGTATTGGGTGCATGTTTCAATAGAATAGTATTGCCTATCAATAGGTTGGGTATACTGTAGCGGAACACTTGCCAAAATGGAAAGTTCCAAGGCATGATACCCAAAATGGCTCCAATGGGATCAAACCGTACATAGCTTTTAGAGTAATTGTCCATGGGGATGTGTTCGATGGCAAGTATTGCTTCTGATAGTCCTAAATAATATTGGCACAAGTCGATGCATTTATGGATTTCTGCGCGTGCTTGTGCAATGGGTTTCCCCATCTCTTGGGTAATGAGCTGGGCTGCTGATTTGATGTTTTCTCCCATTTTTTTTGTAATAGCTGCGATACATTGAGCACGATCTTGAAAGGAGCGGCATTTCCACCCTTTGTATGCCGAGGACGATAGGGAGAGTCTAACTGATAATTCGACCTCTGTCAAATAGGTGTAGGTGTTCAATGTGTCTCCATTTGCTGGGTTAATGGTATCAAAAGTCTCCATGTTGATTACGTTTTTTAGTTATTGACGGGTGAAGAATCATGTGTAGTACTGATCACACAGAAGCTTTCATCTCAAAGACCATTGCATAAAATTTGATTTGTTTGAGCATTGCTACCATGCCGTTGGACCGGGTAGGAGATAAGAATTCCTTCAAACCAATCTCTGAAATGAATATTGCTTCTGATGAAGTGATCTCATGAGGTAAACAGCCTGAATACACACGTGCCATCAAGGCAGCTATACCTCGGGGTAAGATGGCGTCACTATCAGCTTGTAGGAAGATCCGGTTTTTCTCCATATGTGCATTCAACCAAACTTGAGACTGACAGCCTTTGATCAATTTGTTTTCGGTCCGGTCTATTTCTGCTATCCTGGGCAATGCTTTCCCCAGAGTTATTAAGTGTTCGTATCGCTCCTCCCAGTTTTCGAACATAGCGAATTCCCTTATAACTTCTTGCTCTACTTCTCGTAGTCTCATTCTCTTAAGCTTTATACAAAAGTAATAAAGTTTATTCGGACTATTTTTGTCATGAATGTTATAGAAATTACTCTTGAAACTCTTTAATAAATGGCCTTTTTCATGAAAATACTACAGTTAGATGAAAACCACCCGTATATACTATGGAAGTTGAGACAAGAAGGTTTTATCTGTGATGAAGATCATACAACACCGAAGGAAGCGATCGAAGCGATTATTGCGCCTTATGAAGGGATCATTTTGAGGAGCCGATTCACAATCGATCGAGATTTCGTTGATCGGGCACAAAATCTCAAATTCATCGCCCGTGTAGGATCAGGCCTAGAAAATATCGATGTCGACTATGCTCGAGAGCGAGGTATCTCATTGTTGCATGCTCCTGAAGGCAATCGATATGCTGTAGCTGAGCATGTGATAGGGTCACTTTTGTGTTTGATGAACCATATCTGTCGTGCTAACAAAGAGGTCCGTCAGGGAAAATGGATCAGGGAAGGTAATCGAGGAGTAGAATTGATGGGTAAAGCTGTAGGGATTATTGGCTATGGCCATACTGGACGTGCCTTGGCACGGAGGTTGTCTGGTTTTGATACACAGGTTTTTTGCTATGACATCTTATCTGGAATAAGTGATGATTATGCCCAGCAAGTGAGTTTAAAAATGCTATTCGAAACAGCTGATATGGTCAGTCTACACGTACCGTATTCAACTGCCAGAGGTATGGTCGATTCTTGTTTTATTGATAGTTTTCGCAAGCCTTTTTATTTGATTAATGCTTCCCGTGGTGGTTGTGTGGTGACAGACGATTTAGTAATAGCTTTGAAATCTGGAAAAATATTAGGGGCTTGCCTCGATGTTTTAGAATACGAAAAAACTTCTTTCGAAGCACTTTTTCACAATGGGTTGTCCGAAACCTTTCAGTACCTCATACAATCCGATAAAGTGATCCTTACCCCTCATATTGCCGGTTGGACATATGAATCTAAATACAGGCTAGCTCAATGTATTGTAGAGAAAATTCTTACCTTATATCAAAATCCTTCGTAAGTAGAAATGTACTACATTTACCCCTAAAAGGGGACGTAGCTCAGTTGGTTAGAGCGCTACAATGGCATTGTAGAGGTCGTGGGTTCGACTCCCATCGTCTCCACTTCATAAAATACCAACTTATTGAAAATGAATCTTTACAATCGTAAAACATAAAACCATCATAATAAAGTATTAAAAAATTAATTATTTTATTTCCCTATATCTTTTCTTCACTCAACCGAATGATTTTGACACAGGTCAAAATCTATTTAAGCTTAAACGAAGAGGTAAAAGATAATCTAGGAAATATCTAAATTTATGCAAGAGATCGAGGCTACATTAGTCATACTGGTTCAAAATACCACTATCATCAAGCCGCGGTATATCTATCAGAAGTAAATTTCGTTGAAATCCAACAATATCCAAGTCTCACTTGGAAATATGTATGGGTATTTTAAATGGTTTGATCTTATCATGATAGATGATTTATCAACGCTGAGGACTTTTTCACTGTTGTGCTCTCCTTACAGTTTTTTCCATTTCTCTTGGTGTTTATCTTTCAAGGTATAGCCTTGATCTTGGCTTTGCAAGTCTAAAATCTTATGTTAGTCATCGATGTCTAATGGATTTGTTCAATAGTGATACCAGTGTGTAGGATGATGTAGTGAATGTTTCTGATGAGAAAGTTGTATTTTTTAGTTTCATCTTACCATACTACTAAAGGAACCATAGATGCTTTTTTTTACTTCTAGGCCATTGTGTTTGGTCTCTCTATTTTCTTCGAAAGAATATCTGAAGTTCAGCAAAGATGAAATCATACTCGTGCAGTCAATCCTACGCACTAATTATATAAAATGACACGATGTTCGTTGGAGAAATATTGAATCGTGATAGTTTAGAGTGTTACATATTGATATTTAAAATAAGTAATATATATTCATAGTAGTAATTAAAAATATTTCATATTTACTGAAAATAAGAAAATAACCCTTATAATGCATCAAGAACCTACTGTTCAAAAGAAACACCCCATGGGTTTGTATTTACTCTTCTTTACGGAGATGTGGGAACGATTTAGTTATTATGGGATGCGAGGCATCCTCATCCTGTATTTGAGTAAGTCCGTTGTCGAAGGTGGGCTGGGGATTTCTCCGCGTGATGCTTCATTGATTTATGGTTTTTTTACCGGTTTTGTGTACTTCACCCCGATCATTGGCGGATGGTTGGCGGATAATTACTTGGGTCAGCGCAAGTCGATCACTATGGGGGGGATTACTATGATGCTTGGACAGTTTGTTCTTTTTGCCATCAATAACCAAAATGGGCTTTATCTGGGCCTATTACTCCTGATCATAGGGAACGGATTTTTTAAACCGAATATCTCAACTTTGGTCGGGCAGTTGTATGAGCAAGATGACGATCGTAAAGATTCGGCTTTTTCTATCTTTTATATGGGGATCAATTTAGGAGCTTTTTTAGCACCTTTGATTGTAGGCTACATATCCGAAGACACTTTTTCTGTTAAGGAGGAAAATGGACACATCCTCAGCTATGGATATAAATACGGTTTTTTGACCGCTGGGATCGGGATGCTTATTGGACAATTATTCTATAACGTACTTGTTAAACAGTATCTTAGTGAAGTGGAGGTGAATATTAAAGGGAAGAAGGATCTTCATGTAGAGATGGAGAAAAAGACGCATTTGACGAAAATGGAAAGAGATCGTATATGGGTGATTTTTATCTTTGTGATGATTTCTATTTTTTTTTGGGCAGGCTTTGAACAAGCAGGGTCTTCACTATCACTTTATACGGATAAGTTCATCAGTAAGAAGATCGCTTTTAGCAATTCTATATGGGTTATCCCTACGGCATGGTTTCAGTCGATCAATGCTTTTTTTATTGTCTTATTGGCCCCTGTCTTTGCTGTATTTTGGCAATCTGCTTTAGGGAAAAATTTTTCTACCCCCGCCAAGATGGGGTTGTCTATGATCTTATTAGGCCTCGGCTTTTTATTTATGCTAGGTGCTGTTTTTGAAAGAGGAGGCAATATAGAAGATTCAAGTATCAAAGCCAGTGTGATGTGGATCGTTTTCACTTATTTCTTTCATACTTTGGGTGAACTTTGTTTGTCACCGGTTGGGTTATCTGCTGTTACTAAGCTTTCTCCTGTCAAGCTGGCTTCACTCATGATGGGTATTTGGTTTCTTTCGTCCTTCATAGCTAATATTGCAGGAGGATATATAGCTGCGTATATCCAACAATTGGGCCCCAAGAATATTTTCACAATGATGGCTATTTTTTCTATAGTTTTGGGAGTCATTATCCTGAAGCTATCGGCTTGGATTGAGAGGAAAATGCATGGTATAAGATAAATTTTTTATAAAATCATTATCGATGAAAGCATTAATTAGCTTATGGGTAAGTCTATTATTATTCTTATCTCTAACTGCTCAGGATATGGTCAGATGGGTTGATCTACCTACAGCTGAGTACTTAGTCGAGAGATCTCCCAAGAAAAAAATTATGATCATGTTCTACACCACTTGGTGTGGTTATTGTAAATTGATGAATAGGAATACATTCAGGAATCCTGCTGTGGTGAAGTATATCGATGAGAATTATATCCCGGTGAGAGTCGATGGTGAAACAGAGGACGTCATCATCTATCGGAAGAAGAGATATCCTTATTTGAACTCTTTCAGGGTAAATGGTTTGGCTTATTCTTTATTAAATGGAAGGCCTAGCTTCCCATCCATTGTGATTGTAGATAAGAATTGGAATACTGTGAATCTATTACAGGGCTATTTATCTGCCCCAGATTTTTTGAAATTTTTACAGACTAGCAGTTTCTAGATCTCTTTCTTTCAGCATTTTTCCCACTTCCTAATTGCGTTGAATATTGATACTGATTTTTGGTAACTAGTCAGTATTTTTTTTTTGTATTTTTTCTATGAATAAGTTACCTTATGAAATCATCCAAGTATTTGTCCCAGCAAGGAGCTCGTCTAGATTCGGTACGTCTAAGCTTGTTTTAAATTCCCCAAATTGTTGATGAAAAAGTACGTCATAACACGGACGGCCTTCCGTATAAAGTACTCCAAAAGGTCGTGGGAAACAACCTTTACCAGGTGTATCGAAAAACCGAGCCAGGATGTTTGCCTTAGTACAGTCCTTCTCATCATGTACCCAGAGATCCTCCAAGGAATATTTCTCTTTCAAAGAAACAACCTCAGGTTGTAGACCATCAAGTCGTATTCCTTTGGTACGTTCGGCTCCAAAGAGTAAGGGTTTGCCATGTTCGAGAAATAGCGTAGAGTCAGGTTTACTCGCCTTTTCTGAGAAAACTTCAAAGGCTCCGTCGTTGAAGATATTGCAGTTTTGATAGATCTCTAAAAATGAAGTACCCTTGTGTTGGTAGCATTTTAAAAGCATTTCCCTGAGATGTTTAGGATCTCTATCTATTGACCGAGCTATAAAAGTAGCTTGAGCTCCTAAGGCCAGTCTCAAGGGGTTGAAGGGTTGGTCAATTGCACCTAGAGGAGAGGATTTTGTTTTCAAACCCAAACTTGAAGTGGGAGAATATTGTCCTTTGGTCAATCCGTATATCTCGTTATTGAAGAGTAATACATTCACGTCTAGATTTCTACGAAATAGGTGTATCGTATGGTTCCCTCCGATAGAGAGTGCATCACCGTCTCCAGTGATGATCCATACACTCAATTCAGGACGGGCCAGTTTGATCCCAGTAGCGATGGAAGGTGCTCGGCCGTGTATACCATGGAGTCCAAAAGTATCCATGTAGTACGGAAAGCGCGAAGAACAACCGATGCCTGATACAAAGACGATATTTTCTTTGGCGATACCTATTTCTGGTAATACCATCTGCATCTGCTTCAGTATCGAATAATCCCCACACCCAGGGCACCATTTGAGTTCTTGGTCGGAGATGAAATCTTTAGACGTATATTTTTTTTCTGTAATATTCAATGAGTAAGTCTTTGAAATTCTTTACAAAGATACGATATACAAATAAGTAGAGGTCATGTGATTATGTCCTCTGTTTTTTTTATCATCTTGACGTAGCCTACATTCCGTTTAAATCTAGTATATTTAGCTTGATTTAGTGTATTTCTTTTGAAGATCTTTTGAAAAATTTATTTATTGATCTCTTCCCATTTTTTTTAAAAAGTCTAACCAAGATTCCTCTTGTGGTTGTAAAAAAAGCTTCTCCGTTGGAGAAGATTCTAAGGACATACATCTTGACAGATGTTACATCCGAATCCCGAATTCTGAAAGTTTTTTCCAATCTGGATGGGATGAGTTGGTCTTTCAATTTAATAGTTAGGTAGGAAATACAATGCGAAGCATCGATGCAATGCCTATATATCCGAAATAATCTGTCCCCAGATGGTCATAGAGTAGTTTCAGATCGACGATCAATTTGAAAATAAAATGAAATAAGCCCTGTTGTTTTTTCAGAAGTATGGTATTTTTCCCTATCCCTCCCAGGACTTATTAAGTATTGAAGTAGAGTCGACAAAATTTCGGATATGTACCTTGCCAATATGTTTGATGATAAAGCTGCGTAATGCTTGTAGCTTGGATTTCATTACATGGTGATAGGTCCTTTGTCCGTAAGCGTATTTTATATCTAGTAGGTATCTTGACGTTGTTTTTTCAGAGGATAGTAGTTGTACAAGAGTGGAGATGACCGATCGGGCTTCATCTACCAGTCGTGTAGGATCAAGTCGTTTATTAAAATGATTTTCCATATAATGAAGATCCGCATATTTTTTCTTCTTAATCCAACGTTCTAAGCGTAGAGCCTCCTCTTCTAGGAATTTTGCTTTAGAAATTCTAAAATATATGAATACCAAACGTTTAGCTTCTTATTTAATCTTTTGGTTATGTTTTTTCTTGAGATGCGTCATGGATCCCTTTCAAACGGTTTAGTCAAGCAAAGAATCCTGTCGGATTGTAGCATTCTACCACAGATATCTGGTAGGATAGGAGACTGTGTCTTTTTTTTCCGCGGGGTGTACGCATCAGATAACCATCTTGAATGAGAAAAGGTTTGTAGATTTTCTCTATCGTTCCGTGGTTCTCTTTGACGGCTGAGCAATAGTACTTAAAGATACCGCTCCTCCTTTGAATTTGTCGATGATCGTTCTCAGAATCTTATTGTCCATTTTATTCAAGCCGTGCTTGTCAACATTTAAAGTATGTAGTCTGTTTCGGAGATATTCAAATCAATCGTACCATTGCCTTTGATTTGAGTAAAGTTGCACAGAAGGCGGAGCAAGGTATTATAAGCCTGCGCGGAGTACCCTGGCTGCGACCAGCGATCTCTATAGCAGTTTCTGGTGTGATTGGAACAGTCAAAATCTGGGCACTTCGTTTGATGATATCGCTCAGGAGTTTTTTTGATAATATTCCAAACGACAATTGATACCAAAACGAGAGTGTATTGGTGCTGTGAGTAGTCTTGATCGGGTCGTGGCTTCAATGAGGTGTGAAGGAATCTAGGTGGATCTGTACTGAACGAACATTTGGACCGTACTTGATCATAATATCGATCCGATAGTCTTCCATTGAGGAGTAGAGATATTCTTCCCACAATGGCGAGAGCCGATGGATCTCCTCGATGAAAGGTACACCATGTTGTTCTAGGAGGGTTAGTAGACTAGTCAGATCGCTTGGCTTATCCAAGATTGACATCTGAACTAATTTTGATACCTACGCCCGATTCATTGTAATGATGTGGGCCAGCGTGCCTAGGCCAGTCTGGCCGTGTAATAGGACATGATCTAGAATCTCTCCTTACTGTTTGGTATCTTGTACAAAAACTTCAAGGTTTTCTAGGATGTATTTTTACCCGCTAAAATCGTCGAAACGTCTCGGTCGTAGGTTTTTTTTTCGAATTCGAGCTCCTTGGCAAAGAGTTCTTCTTTGTTGGGATTTAGAATGTCGGCCATCGATGGATTGGATTAGGTCTAGAAATGTATCTAATAGGGCTGTTTATCAGTTGGATAATAATTTTTGTTTTGGATAAGTTTTTAGTATTTTAGTATTTCTAATTATTTGTTTATAATAAATCTATTAATTAAATATATTATATCAATCACGTGGGTTATAATCAACCATCATATGAGATTCTGTTATACATCCAATTTGTGTTCAATTCTTTTGTATTGAGAATCTAACCTGCTAAATTGAGCATCCATCCTACTTAAGACCTTTTGCATATCGTCTTCTGTTTTATGTCTATGATTTTCATGACCAATATCCTGTTGTGGTTTGCTCAGATCCTTCAGACCATTGGTGATATTCTGGATGTCGATGACCTTCATAACTATTTGAAATAACAAGGATTTTTTTACCTAGACAACTTAGCTTTTTGAGATTTATTGGTCAATTGGAAATTTTTATTAGTCAGTATCTTTCGATTTGAAAGTGTATATTATCTTTGCCTTTGATGCTGGATTCAAAGAAAAATATCGAGTTGGTGAAAAAAGGGATCTTATTGGTAAATATAGGTTCCCCAGATTCACCTTCAGTGCCGGATGTTCGTCGGTACCTCCGAGAATTTTTATCTGACAAACGAGTGATTGATGCGTCTTATTTAATGCGAAAATTTATCGTCGAAGTTTTGATATTACCCAAACGGCCTAAGTTTTCGGCTGAAGCCTACCGAAAGATCTGGTGGGAGAAGGGTTCACCACTCATTGTGATTTCCCAACAATTGAAGAGAGCAATTTCTGAACGTTTGTCCGTACCCGTTTCCTTGGGTATGCGTTATGGGCATCCTTCGATACTATCGGGTTTGGAGGAGCTTTATATGCAGCAAGTCCGCGAGGTATTGGTCTTCCCTCTTTATCCACAGTTTGCGATGAGTACATCTGAGAGTGTAATGGTCAAAACCTTTCGGGTAGGGAGGAGGCATTTCAAGGATATGAAGGTAGTCTTTTTTCCTCCTTTTTTCCAATTTCGTAACTATATCAGTGCTTTGGGTGAAAGCATCGCTTTGGGATTGACTCAAGGGGTAGATCATCTGTTGTTTTCTTACCATGGCGTACCCAAACGGCATATTTACGAAACAGATCTGGCGGGTCATTGTAGGATCAATGATTGCTGTTTCCGATCGATGTCTGAATCCCATAGCAGGTGTTATCGTTATCAGTGTTATGAGACGACTCGGAGAACTGCGGAATGGTATGGTTTGCCTTTGGGTCAGTACTCTATTTCTTTTCAGTCTCGTTTGGGTAATGATCCTTGGCTCAAACCTTATACGGACAAGACGCTAGAAGTATTGGGTAAATCTGGGGTAAAAAATCTTGCTGTGGTAGCACCATCTTTTACAACCGATTGTTTGGAAACACTTGAAGAGCTTGCTATGGGTGGGAGGGATATTTTTTTACGATCTGGTGGTGAGTTCTTTACCTATATACCCTGCTTGAATATTCAAGAAGCATGGGTGACAGCTTTATCCAATTGGTGTAAGATTTGGCTGAGTGAAAAAGTTGTTTTTAAACTATAAACCATATTTTATAAATTCGCGTTCATTTGAAAAATAAAATTGTATAAAAAAAGTTTATTTATTGGCTGGTTCTGTTGCTGGTCTTGTATGGGATCGGTGTGGCTCAAATGGATCCTAAGAAAAATTCTTTATTGAATTATGAAAGTTTCCGTATGGCCAAATAGATCAAGATCTTTGAGCGTAAAGAGGGTTGATGTTACAATGGATACACATTTTATTGTTAAACCAGAGGTTTTTTAGTAATTGAGTGGATGGTGGGGTAAATTCAGTTGCTCTTAATGTCTGGATGAATTATGATCTGGATTTCATTCGTAGTAAGCATATTTGGGACATCCGTGTGATTTTCGGCTGTGGAATACGCGCTGAAAACAAAAAGAGAGCTAAAAAGATTGAGGACATCATTGACGTGAATCCTGTCTATGAATATCGGTTTAAGGAAAATTGGTACTATCCCTCTCGATTGGATTTCAGGAACCAGTTTTGGAAAGGCTATGATTACACCAAAAACGCCGCTGTGGAAGATCTCCAATTTTATGTCTCCGGCTTATTTTTGATAATTTTTGAAGTGAATTATTGACCTAATAATCCTCTCATTGTGAATATCCATCTGTTGACTTCGAGGATGATCTTTTTCATAGATAAGGACATCTTCACCACTTATGGTGAAGAGGGGTAGATAATCGGCGGTGGATTAGGTTCCTATGGAATAGATCAGGGGGCGTTTTTCATTATGAATTGGGCGCTTATCTTGGGTGCGTTACAAGATATAATTGGTTCAGAATGTATTCTTTAGATAATAGTCTGAGCATCTTTTTAATTATTTGCGGAAACCGCAAAACATATATAGCTTATTCCGAGATCTTAGATATGCAGATCAAAAAAAATCCTTTCGCCTCAGCTTTGGCTTGATATACTTTATGATGAAAATCAAATCAAAAGGACACAGCTCAAAGAAAACATGGGCATAGGACTTACCTATACGCTTGAAAAATGATACTGGCTCTTTGCTCGGAAGTTTCATAGTAGCTGAATGAGATTGTATTTATTTTGGCTTATAACTCCAAGGATTTCAACGTTTGGATGGATGCATGGGCTGTCAGGTCGAATTGTATAGGTACTACGGAGATATATCTGTTGGCTAGAGCCCATTCGTCGGTATCCTCTTTTTGGTCAAGGTTAACAAATTCACCCGTGAGCCAATAGTATGTTCTGCCTTTGGGGTCGAGGCGTTTGTCGAAATTCTCTTTCCATCGTGCTTTGGCCTGTCGGCATATTTTGATTCCTTTGATCTCTTTTTCTTTGATTTTTGGGATGTTTACATTGAGGCTAACATCTTTCGGAAGCCCTTTTTCAAGGATTTTTTGCACAATCTGGCACACGTATTTTTGGGCTGGTTTGAAGTCCGCTTCCCAGGAGAAATCTAACAGTGAAAAGCCTATAGCTGGTATACCTTCGATCGCTGCTTCTACAGCAGCAGACATGGTACCCGAGTAGATCACATTAACCGAAGCATTTGATCCGTGATTGATACCTGATACGCAGATGTCTGGTCTTTTGGGGAGGATCTGGCCAATAGCCAATTTGATACAGTCTACCGGTGTTCCTGAGCATTGCCATTCTTGTTGAGGTCCCTGATCGATCTCTACGGACTCCCCATGCAAGGGGATCTCGACGGTGATAGCATGCCCCATGCCTGATTGAGGTTTGTCAGGTGCTACGACGTAGACGTTTCCAATGGTATTCATCATGCGGATGAGCGCTCGAATCCCTGGTGCGATAATCCCATCATCGTTGGTCACCAAAATAATTGGTTTTGTTTTCATTTTAATATTCCAGAATAAATCTAAACCTTTGTACCTATATTTTTACAGGTCGATGGACATTTTTATAATAAATCGATCCGTTTCATAAATAGGTGATATGATGAAGAATCTTCGATCCAAAGGTAGGAAATATGCACTAATCGGTTCTATCTTGTTTCTATTGGTACTCTCGGTGAGTTTTTGTTTTCCCAAAGGTGAAGAGGATCAGAGTATGGTTTTGAAGACGATCTATCAGACACTTTATTTCTTACATCCGAAGCCTGTTCAGATCGATGACGCCTTCTCTCAAAAGGTCTACAAGAAATATTTTGAAAATCTAGATCCTCAAAAAAATTATCTCCTCCAGAGCGACATAGAGGATTTTTCCTCTTATCGAAACCGACTCAATGAAGCCTTTATAAAAGGTGATCTCACTTTTTTCAATCAAACCATCGAACGTTTTTATGAAAAGACAGCACAGTTAGAAGGTTTGTATAAGCAATTATTGAGTCGACCCTTTGATTTTAGTCTAGACGAAGCCATTGAATTTGATGAAGATAAACGATCCTATGCCAAAGACTCGAAAGCGTGGAAAGAACAGTTGAGGAAATACTTCAAATACTTAACTCTTATTGAAATGGATACCCATGAAGCTATGAAAGAAGACACTGTTACTTTAAAATCATTATTTAAAGTAAATCGGTGGTCTGTGTCTAAAGAGAGAGAAAAGGAAAAGGAGCCCTGTGTACTCATAAAGAAAGATTTTGCCTATTTGGAAAAAGAGGCCAGAAGAAGGGTTGAAGGAAATATGAGCGAGTATCTACGGCGGTTCAAGATGAGGAAAAAATCGGACTGGTTTTCCTTGTATGTAAATACCATTACGACGCAATATGATCCGCATACCAATTATTTCTCTCCCAAAGAGAAAGAAAACTTTGACCTAAATATTTCTGGACAACTCGAAGGTATTGGTGCCCAATTGCAAGACCAAAAAGGCTATGCTACCATCGTTAAATTGATCGTAGGAGGACCAGCCTGGAAGAGTAAAAAAATCGAGGTAGGTGATAAAATCATTAAGATAGCACAAAATAATGATAAAGAAAGTAAAAACATCATCGGAATGTTACTAGATAATTCCATCCGTCTCATACGGGGTATGAAAGGTACCAAAGTACGCTTAACTATTCAAAAGAAAGATGGTACCATGCAAGAGATCACCTTGGTACGCGACTTGATCGAACAGGAAGAAGTTTTTGCCAAAAGCGCCATCCTTTTGGATAAAGGTAAGGGTAAATATGGCCTGATCTATCTGCCAGAGTTTTATTTCAATCCTAACAATAAAAAAGCAAGAAACGCTGCTACAGACATCAGGCAACAACTCGAAATACTGAAGAAAGAAAACATTCAAGGACTTATCCTCGATTTAAGAAATAACGGTGGTGGTTCTTTAGAAACTGTGGTAGATATCACAGGATTATTTGTAGGGAAAGGTCCAGTAGTGCAAGTGAAAAGCAGTGATGGAAAAAAAGAAATATTGAAATACAAAGATTCTGAAGCGATCTGGGAAGGTCCTTTGACCATCTTGGTCAACGAATTATCAGCTTCCGCTTCGGAAATCCTGGCTGCAGCTATAGAAGACTACAAAAGAGGCCTTGTTCTTGGTGCCCGTCAGACCTTTGGAAAAGGCACTATACAGACTTTTTATCCATTGAATCGGTTTGTTGTTTCAGGTAAAGAACTGGGGGCATTGAAATTTACCACCAGTAAGTTTTATCGTATCAACGGGAGCTCTACCCAATTAAAAGGAGTAAATGCCGATGTGATCATCCCCAGTAGGTATACCTATATCAAATTTGGAGAAAAAGATCAAGACAATCCGCTTCCCTGGGATAGTATACCACCTATTCCTTATAAGACTTGGAAAAGTCCAGTTGATCTCGAACAGATCAAATACAAGAGCAACGCTCGGATAAAGGCAGATCACAATGTACAATTACTCGATGAAATAGCACAGATATTAGGGCAACGTGAAAAAGAAAAGTCTGTCTCTTTGAATTGGAAAAAATTCAAGGCAGAAAAAAAGAGAAGAGAAGATCAAAATAAAAAATATAATCATTTCAAAAATTATTCAAACGATCTATTGATCTCTTCTACTTTTACTGAGAATCCTTCATTGAAGCAAGATAGTCTCTTTCAAGAAAGCAAAAAAGAATGGTATAAAAATATCACCAAGGATATATACATCGAAGAGGCTGTTCGCATATTGAGAGATTTACGTTAGAATGATGTATAAAAGTTAGGACTTATTAATACAGATCGCCCTCCGGCGATTTTTCAAAAATTCTTTAGCATTCATTCCTCAGTGATCGTCTCGGTGATGAAGTGTGTTTGTTCGTATTTGGATATCTCATCGTCCTGAGATACCACCTCAGGATGCCAATCGTATAGATCTGATACTGTCTTATAAAGCTATTGATTTTTCTACAAATGTTTTAGAAATTCCTATAGAAAGCTCTTCAGAAAAATCTCACTAGTTCTACGGTTTATTTTTTTGGTCAACCTGTAAAAACTGAATAAGTAACTGTAATAAAACTTGAATACCATCTAAAAACCGATCAAATCGTTTATATCCTTTACCTCGACGAGAATATCACAAATCAAACCATATCGGTTTCCTTGAAAAAATTGCATCGGTTGGGGATCTCTAAGCAAGAAGTATTTCAAAATTTGTTTATACCAATACCTATCCTCTAGGTAGAGATAAATATAGTTGGGATTTCCTTACTCGGCTTATTATTGGTACAAGGGTATCCTTTTTTCTTGAATTTGTTTCTGTATTGACCTCAGTTGTCGTAGATCCACTTGAGAGCAATAGCGGGTTATTACAGTGTGTACAGTAGATGCAGTCATCATGTGGTTGGTCAATATTTTTTACTCTATTCCACCATTCCTCCTGCTCATGTCAATCATTTTAGTCCTAGGTAAAGGTTTTGTGCAAATATTCATTACGTAGGGCTTACTATGTGAGTAAAAGTTGCCGTATCGTTCGAGGTCAATTCTTTAGTTTGTATCAAAAAGAATTCGTACAGTCGTTAGAGTACTTGGGTATAACGATGTGCGGAACATCTTTAAGTACTTATTTCCAAATATTTGGAGGATGTGACAGTGGTCTCGGCTGCGAAATTTGCAGCTGCTATTTTGATCGAAAGTGGTTTGAGCTTTCTAGGTATCGATGCACAACCTCCTCGACTTCTTAGGAGAGCATCATTAAGAAGCATTATCCGCATTTCATCCTATGTAATGCTCAGCTTGCTCTGATCCCTATGGGACTGATCATGTTGCTTGTCTTGGTTTTTATGATGCTTGGGAATTCTTGGTGCAATGCGATGTATGTCGTCAAAAGTGCATCTTAGCAAATACGATGGCCAATAGAGCCCATCCAATGATTATTAATAGTCCTCCAAGAGGTGTCACTAAGCCCAAAAATCTCACATTCCATCCCAAATGGCCCCCGAGAGAGAGTATATAAATACTCCCAGAAAAAAGAAAAACCCCGAGCATTATACATCCGAGAGACCATTTTTCTAAGTTGTTTTGAATGTTCAAAAATAGTCCAAGGGTCAATAGGGCCAAAGTTTGATACATTTGATAACAAACTCCATTCTCAAAACTAAGCAATTTTTCGTCGGGTAAGATCTTTTTCAAAGCATGTGCGCCGAAGGCCCCTAAGACAATGGACAGGCTACCCGAGATGGCAGAAAACATCAAAACAAATGATTTCATGATTGACTTTTTGTGACGAAGCTATTGAATTTTTGTTCGTTTGAAGTCTAATAAAATGAGAAACTTTTTCTTAAAAAATTTTGACGACGATTTTTCTCATATGATAAAATCCAACAAAATGGTATCTTTGCATCCGTCGTTATAAGTTTTATATGATCCTCAGTAGCTCAGTTGGTTAGAGCACCTGACTGTTAATCAGGGGGTCGCTGGTTCAAGCCCAGCCTGGGGAGCTTTTTAGAGGTTAAGAGGTGGTTTTATTATTCTTTACGAGGTTGATTACTAGCAACTCATATGATCATTTCTATTAAACTCTATAGGCTCAAGCTGCTTTTGTTCAATGCTTCTTTTTGATATATCATGTCGGAATCATTCAGGGAATACAAACAATTGGACTTTAAGTCCCTTACGGATGAGATTAGGAAGTATTGGGAAAAAAACGACATATTTCAAAAAAGCATTCATTCTCGTAAAGGAAATCCCTCTTATATTTTTTATGAAGGTCCGCCTTCTGCCAATGGTATGCCGGGGATACACCATGTCATGTCCAGGACGATTAAGGATATCTTTTGTCGCTATCATACTCTGAAGGGTAAACAAGTCAAACGTAAAGCAGGCTGGGACACACATGGTCTACCTATTGAGTTAGGTGTCGAAAAAGAGCTAGGTATCACTAAAGAAGATATCGGACAGAAGATCAGCGTAGCGGATTACAACGAGGCTTGTAGATCTTCAGTCATGCGCTATACCGAGGCTTGGAACGAACTAACTGATCGGATTGGTTTTTGGGTAGATTTGGATAATCCTTATATCACTTATGAAGCTAAGTACATGGAAAGCCTCTGGTGGCTGTTGAAACGCTTATATCAAAAAGGTTGGCTTTATAAAGGGTATACCATACAGCCCTATTCTCCAGCGGCGGGTACCGGATTGAGTTCTCATGAGTTAAACTTACCCGGAGCTTATAAAGATATTACCGATACGACCATCGTGGCCCAATTTAAAGCCAAAAAAGAGACCCTTCCTCAAATATTTCAAACGATCCCAGGAGATGTGTATTTCCTAGCCTGGACCACCACTCCTTGGACACTGCCTGCCAATACTGCTTTGACTGTAGGGACTGATATTGAGTACGTCGTAGTATCCACATACAATCAATATACTTTCTCACCAATGTGGGTTGTCTTGGCTCGAGATCTCGTTGGTAAACTGTTTTCGGATAAATATTTCCCTGTGGTGGAGGAAACTGAATGGAAAAGATTTCAGAAGACTGATAAAAAAATTCCTTATTTCGTTATGCAGGCATTCAAAGGGAAGGAGCTTATCGGGAGTCGTTATGAGCAGTTGTTACCTTGGGCCTTGCCTTATCAAGCAGTTGAAAATGCTTTTCAGGTCATCTCGGGCGATTTTATTACCATAACCGAAGGAACTGGCATTGTTCACACAGCTCCTACTTTTGGTTCGGATGATGCTATTGTAGCCAAGCAGTATGGTGTACCGCCCATGTTGGTATTGGATGAAGTTGGCCGTCCCGTTCCGTTGGTCGATTTGCAAGGACGATTCATCAAGATACTTCCTAAAGATTTTGCTGGTCAATACGTTAGGAACGAATATTATAAAAAAGATCAAGCTCCAGAGCGTTCGGGAGATCTAGAGATCGCTATCCTGCTGAAGGCTGAAAACAAAGCTTTTAAAATTAAAAAATACACTCATACTTATCCCCATTGCTGGCGAACAGAAAAACCTATTTTGTATTATCCGTTGGATTCCTGGTTCATCAAGACCACAGCGGTTAAAGAGCGGATGATCGCCTTATTCAAGGCGATTCGTTGGATCCCCAAAGCCAAGGGAAAAGGACGTTTTGGCCATTGGTTGGAAAATCTCAATGATTGGAATCTGTCTCGCTCGAGATATTGGGGTGTGCCTCTACCGATCTGGCGTACTGAAGAAGGTGATGAGGAATGCATCATTGGATCTGTAGAGGAATTGATCGTCGAGATCGAAAAGGCTGTTCGAAAAGGGTTCATGATAGAAAACCCATTTAAGGACTTCGTCGTGGGTGATATGAGTCCGGAGAATTATCAACGAATCGATTTGCACAAGCACGTGATAGACCAGATCATCTTGGTTTCTCCATCAGGTCGGCCTATGAAACGAGAAGCCGATCTGATAGATGTCTGGTTCGATTCGGGGGCCATGCCTTATGCTGCTTTACATTACCCTTTTGAAAATAAGGAACTCGTCGATCAAAGGCAGACTTTTCCGGCCGATTTCATTGCCGAAGGTGTAGATCAAACTAGAGGATGGTTTTATACGTTGCATGCTATTGCTTGTATGTTGTTTGATTCATTCGCATTTAGAAATGTGATATCCAATGGGTTGGTCTTAGATAAGTCCGGACAAAAGATGTCCAAAAACAAAGGTAATACTGTGAATCCTTTTGAAATATTGGAAACCTATGGTTCTGATTCTACACGTTGGTATATGATAGCTAATGCTCAGCCTTGGGAAAATCTCAGATTTGATGTAGAAGGTATCGATGAAGTGAAACGAAAATACTTCGGTACGTTATACAATATTTATGCTTTTTTCGCGTTGTATGCCAATGTAGATGGTTTTCGATATAAGGAAGCAGACATTCCTCTTCAAAACCGTACTGAGCTCGATCGTTGGATCCTCTCAGAATTGCATAACCTTATCAGACAGGTCGATGACTATTATGCTAATTATAATTCTACTCGGGCCGCACGTTCCATAGCAGATTTTGTTACAGACGACTTGAGTAACTGGTATGTACGTCTTTGCCGTCGTCGCTTTTGGAAAGGGGACTATACCAAGGACAAGATTGCAGCTTATCAGACCTTGTACACCTGTTTGTTTACCATAGCCAAATTAGCGGCTCCCATTGCACCGTTTTTCATGGATCGGCTTTATCAAGACTTAGATTATCCTACGAAAAAGGAAGGTTTTGAGAGTGTTCATTTAGCTTATTTCCCCAAGTACGATATTGCTACTATCGACCAAGAATTGGGTAAGCGTGTTCGTCTGACTCAACAGATTACCTCTATGGTGTTTTCCCTAAGGAAAAAGGAGAACATCAGGGTTCGGCAGCCCTTACAAAAGTTGATGATCTTGGCTGAAAATGATGCTGTACGTGTCCGCCTGAAAACTGTATTCCAGTGGATTGCCCAAGAAGTCAATGTCAAGAAGATCGAGCTTTTGAGTCCTGATCAAGCTTCGGCCATTTTGGTTAAGCATATCAAACCTGGTTATAAAATTTTGGGCCCCAAGCTAGGGAAAGGGATTAAACAACTCGCTCAAGCCATGGGACGTTTTACACAAGAAGACATTCATCAGATCGAGCAGGAGGGAGGATATATATTTTCTATAGGGGATGAGAGGGTGTACATTGCTTTGGAAGAAGTCGAGATCACTACCAAAGATATCAAAGGTTGGTCAATAGCCTCTTCTAATGGTTTGATCGTAGCTTTGGATATACACTTAACAGAAACCCTACAACAAGAAGGTTTAGCCAGAAGCCTAGTCAATCGGATACAACATTTGAGAAAACAGCAAGGTTTTGAAGTTACGGACAAGATCGTTGTACGTATCGATGGTCCTTTGGCGCTGCAGCGGGCCGTGGAAAAGAATAAGAACTATATTTGTGAAGAAACTCTTGCTTTGGACTTGTTTTTAGGAAAAGCTATGAAAAACGGAACGGTATTGGATCTCGAAGGTCATCAAGTGGGGGTGTTCATCCAAAAAAAGGAGCGTTTATGAAAACAAAGGAAAAAGAGAAAATAAGATATTCGAAAGAAGAAAGAGAAGAATTTCGTCGAATCATTCTAGAGAAGTTGGACAAAGCTAGGAAAGATTTAACCATACTCAAAGAGTCCTTTGTTAATGATAAAAACAATGGTACGGATGATACCTCGCCTACATTCAAAGCTTTCGAAGAAGGCTCTGAAACCTTGAATAAGGAGCAAAATGCACAACTGATGTCACATGTACAAAAATTTATTCGTGGATTGGAAATGGCTTTGGTCCGGGTAGAAATCCAAGATTATGGTGTTTGCCGTGTTACAGGGAATTTGATCCCTAAAGAGCGTCTGATGATCGTACCTCATACCACATTAAGCATTGAAGGTAAGCAGATCATTGAAGGAAAAAGATAAATAGTACAATTAATTTTTATCAATTGAAAAAAATTAGCCTGATTACATTATTGGTTTTTTTGCTGGATCAAAGTCTAAAGGTCTATATTAAAACCCATTTTGAAATAGGTGAGAGCGTGAAAATTTTTCCAGGCTTTGAAATATCTTTTGGGGAAAATCCTGGAATGGCCTATGGTCTTCATCTTGGGGTAGGCTATGGAGGGAAGATATTATTGAGCATCCTTCGCTTGATTCTTAGTTCCGCTATACTTTGGTGGATTGGTCATCATATCAAAAAAGGTGCATCGAATCACTTTATCATTCCTATGAGCTTGATTTTTGCTGGAGCTATCGGAAATCTCGTCGATAGTGCTTTTTACGGCTTGATATTCGATACAGGTATGGTATTCGATGATTTATTAGGTAAATGGATAAGTTATAAAGGTATTTCCGAATTTCGTATACCAGGCTATTCTTTTTTCATGGGGGGTTCTGTGGTTGATATGCTTTGTTTCCCGATGATTGATTCCTGTTTGCCTGAATGGGTCCCTTATCTTGGTGGGCAATGTTTTGAGTTTTTTAAGCCTATTTTCAATATCGCTGATACTGCAATATCGATAGGTGTAGTGCTATTACTTTTGTTTACTAAGAGGGCATTTGCACACGAAGAACGTTAATTTGAATATTTCCTTTTATTGTACAGTTTTTATATCTAAAATCTCCCCTTTTTACATCTGTCATTTTAGGATGAATATCATGATGAAAAAAGGGGATCATTAAGGAGATTTGAAAACGGGTTCATCTGGAAGGATCAGATGGATCTTACCACCAGATCTCCAATTGTGCCCCAAAGGTAAAACCATCAGTACGATTTGAATAAGGTGTATTACCTACGAGTCTTTTCATGCTCTTATCCCAAAAGGCATAGGTGATAAATGGGCGTATCACGGGACGAGACCAATAGCCGTAATTCCATGAGATCTGCGGTGAGAAGGTAATCTTGGTCAACCAGCCAGTTACGTGACGCATATTGGTGACAGTTTTGTTGTCTACGTAATCGGCCCCTACTTCCAAGGCCAGATTGAGGTGTTTGTGTAGGTAATAAAGATATCTAAAACCTGTGCTGAACCATTGTACGTTGTCTCCTATGACTATTTTTTTCCCAGTACGATAGTTATATGGTATTACACCTTGATTTTCAATGTGATACATTAGATTACCTTCTAAGGAGAATTGTTTATCGTATTCGATAAAGGCGTTGTTATTGACTTCAAATGAATAGGCTTTATCTAGGTTGTACCCGATATCGTATTGGCTTGAGAGTTCATTTTCTCTATTAGCAACACCCGAATAGGTATGTTGATGTATTATGGAAGTCCCTTTTCTGTATAACACGGCAAAAGTGTTCTTAACTTTTCCACCGAAGAGATCTTTTTGCTCATGCCAGAGACCCAATCCAAATCCATTTTTCGAATCGAATCCCAAATCTTTTCTCGCCGCTCTCACAGAATAGTCGACGACGAAATTGAGTGTTCCTCCTTTATTGACTGGAATATCTACCCAACGTGCATCTAATTTGTAACTGTTTAGAGTACCTTCCTTTGCTGAATCAATCTTAGGATTGAAGGCCTTTGCTTTCGGGTCTTCGTATTTAAATAGAGCAATTTTGATGTCATCTGATTTGTCTTTTCTCCTAAGGCCTTCTACGCCTATAGCACCTTGCGCTTGAGAGTCTGGGTTGAGCCACCAGTGGTCTAATATTTGGATTGATTTCCTATAGTAATATCGCCTTCCCAACCATACATCGATATTATTGTAGAGGTTATTCATTTTGACGTAAAGTTGGTTGATATCATTGATGGCAAATTGGCTAGTCTTTTCGAATTCTGAGTAGCCTGATCCCATATATACGAACTCAAAGGATTTGCCTTTTTCACGATTCAGCATGTACTCATAACTCAACTGGTATTCTAAATAGTTGTTTGCCTCGTTCCCCAAGCGATATTTGGATTGAGCGCCAGGGGCCTTAAAATCTGCTTGAGTTACTCCGCCTTGACTGGAGCCAATACCTGTTTTCGTATATCCTCCGAATCGAAAGGTCTGTTTATCGATAGTAATTTGTTGAGCTTGTGATTGATATGACAATCCTAATGATAAGACTGTCGCTGTGAGATATAAAAAAAATTTCATAACTTTTTTTTTGCAAGGTATAAAATTTTTTATACTCTCGCAAAATTTTTAGTGAGATATTTATAAAAATTTTCTTTCTTAATCTGGTCTTTATAATGATCAATGGTTACCTGTATACGATCCGTTGCGATCACAGCTAATTTTTTGAGATGAGATTACTTCAGAAGTGTATCAAAATTATTTGTTATATTCGTTAGCACTAGTCTATGGGTTAGATGGAAGTGATAAAATAATATGTCCTTAATTATATTGAGCACGATCATTTTGGTTGGAGCTTATTTAGCAGGCCTTTTCGGGTCTTTGACTGGTTTGGGTGGTGGAGTAGTGATAATTCCCTTACTCACTTTACTATTGAAAGTGGATATCCATTATGCGATAGGATCTTCTTTGGTAGCCGTCATTGCCACTTCTTCAGGATCAGCAGCAGTTTATATAAAGGAGAGGATCACCAATATCCGTTTGGGTATATTTTTGGAGATTGCTACGACTTTGGGCGCTATCATCGGCGCACTGATTGCTTCTTACTTTGATACGAATGATATAGCTGTTTTCTTCGGGATTCTGTTGATATTTTCAGTGTTGATATCTTTGAAAAAGAGAGCAGTAGAACATGTTGATCAAAGAGAAGATCTATGGGCTGAACGGCTCAAGCTTAATAGTAGTTATCCCACGTCAGATGGAGTAAAATCGTACAAGGTTAGCCATATCAGAGGTGGATTTGGTATGATGACCTTTGCCGGCATCCTCTCGGGTCTTTTTGGCGTTGGTTCAGGAGCTTTAAAAGTCATCGCTATGGATAGCATCATGCACATCCCTTTTAAAGTCTCTACCACGACAAGCAATTTTATGATCGGGGTTACTGCGGTAGCTAGTGCTGTGATCTATTTCCAGCGTGGTTATATCGACCCGGTTTTATCGGCTCCTGTAGTGGTCGGCGTGTTGGCTGGGTCTTTCACCGGATCGAGGATATTGGTCGAAGCCCTTCCTAAGTATTTAAGGATAATATTTGTTGTAGTTGTTTTTTTCCTATCTATACAAATGATTTATAATGGTTTTATTGGTGGGATATGAGAAAAAGAAACTTTAAATATTTTTACAACTATATGGATATAAACGTTTTGATTGGCCTCATCTTACGATGGGGGGTATTACTCTCTCTTATCATCACAGTGATCGGAGAATTCGTTTTACTGAGTACACAAGCTGGCGTTTCGGTAGGTTATGATGTGTTTCAGGGACAGGTCGATGGATTGACTTCTTTCTCAGCAGTGATGCACGGTTTGATGCAGTTCAAAGGGAAAGCTCTTACCCAATTAGGGATACTCTTCCTTTTGGCTACACCAATTCTACGTATAGTATTTTCGTGCGTAGCCTTTTTTTTGGAGCGTGATAGGATTTACGTATTGATATCGACTATAGTATTGCTACTGATCTTATTGAGCATTTTTATCGAATAGGCTAAAGGATTGTGATTCATATCCCTATTTTTTTCCTTTTTTCTAGTGGAGACGTGCGATGGTTTTTTAAAATGTCTTTTTAAAAAGGATATTCATAAACCTCGCTTTCGTGGAAGAATTGATTACCCTTGGCTTCGAGTACTAATTTGCTGAGTGCTCTGTTTACGATAAAGAGAAACAAACCGCCCATGAGTAATAACGCTCCGATCTCTGCTGCGCCGAATCCATAAAATCCGCCTACACTGCCAGGCATGACCATATTATATACATCGATGTAGTGTCCGATAAGGATGATATATCCGAAGGTGATAACCACTTTGGGTTTTCTCTTAACGTTGCTACCGATCAATCCCAGAAGAGGGAGTACTAGGTTAGGGATGAGCATCCAGAAATGAATATTGTTGTACTGCCATGCCCTGTCCATGAAATAGATGACTTCTTCTGGTATGTTTCCGTACCAATACAAAAGAAATTGTGAAAACCAGAGGTAAGTCCACAATAAACTAGTGGCAAACATGTATTTGGCCAAGTCGTGGAGATGGTTGTTGTTGAAGTGTGGGAGGAATCCCTGATTTTTTAAGTAAAGAACCGTCAAAGCAATAATGGTAATGCCAGTGACCAGGTAAGTCCCCAAGACATACCAACCGAACAGTGTACTGAACCAGTGCGGATCTAAAGACATGATCCAATCCCAACCCATGATCATCGATGTCAGGGCAAAGAAGGCGATGAAACCTACGGCCACATCATGGAGCTTGTGGTGATCTTTCACACTATGTGTTTGATCCATCTTTTTCGAAAGGCGTTTCATCCAACAAAGGAAGAAATTCCATCCTACCAGATAGATCACGCTCCTTGCAATGTAAAAAGAAGTGTTTAAAAAAGGTTTTTTATTGGCGATGAGTTCATCGTAATTCGGCGAATTAGAATCACCTAGAGAGGGATCTATCCAATGAAACATATGTACAACGCCTAAAGTGTTTAAGATTAGTATAATCAGTACAATGGCTCCTCCATAAGGTAAGAATGAAGCAATACCTTCCATGACTCGGCTGACTACAACGGACCACCCAGCCTGTGCAGCGTGCTGTATCGCTAGGAAAAATAATACCCCCAACGAAATCCCTGTGAAGTAGAAAGCCGCTGTGTACAAAGCAGACCAAGGCCGATTATGTGCTTGGTTGAATAAATGTTTAGCGTGTTCAGCTTGTTGTTTTTTGGTCTCTTTGGAGTGTTCGGTAGAGGTTTGCTCTTCTCCGAACCGGTTTGGATGTGCTTGAACAAATTTCTCAACCTCTTCTGCTGTAGTTGAGAGTCCTTGGTAAAATCCAAATGTTAAAAGGAAGGCGCCTATAAGCATCAAGATATATGAAAGTTTTTTCAATTGAGATGAGGGCTGGTACATGGCGTTCACTTCTTATTAAAGATTATTGATTTTTCAGTTGCATGACATATTCGGCTACCTTCCATCGGTCTGCCGGTCTGAGTTGTGAGGCATAGTCTCCCATATTGTTTCTACCGTACATGATCACGTGATAAATGCTACCGATGGTAATGTCACGGTCCTTGTAATTGGGCACACCTAAAATCTTTTCGTTTTTCATTAGGATGCCCTGTCCATCTCCATTTTCTCCATGACACACGGCGCAATTGATCATGTACATCGCCTTGCCTCTCTCTAGGTTGGCTGTTGCCTGACGTTGACCCAAAGGAGAGACAATGATCTTTTTTGAAACATCATAGCCTTCGTTGGAGTTAGGAAGGGTATAAGGCAAGAGGCCGTTTTCTTCCCTTGGAACCGTACCTGCTACTGGATGGAGTGAAGTCCCTCCATTTTTGAAGAAAGGTACCTGGTTGCTTTGCTCGGTATAAGGCTGAACAGGGTCTGCATAGGGTTCGTAGGCTTCTGAATAATACATGTCAGGCATATAAACTATTTTGGGCTCAGACTTATCTTTTAAGCAGGAAATGACCAGGCATCCCAAGATGAGGATAGAGAGTTGGTCTATGTAACGCAGTCTTTTCATGAGGCAAGCTTTTTTACAGTGATTTCTATGGCGCCACTTTCCTTTAAGGAACTGATCAGATCATCGGTATCTTGTTCGGTACGGAGCTCGATCAGGAATTTATCATCGGTGGTTCTCGGATCAGGATTTTGAGGTTGTGTACCCGGGAATAATCTACAACGGATCAGATAGGTGATACACATAAAGTGAGCAGTACAGAATACGATGAGTTCAAACATGATGGGTACAAAAGCTGGCATATTCATATACCAAGTAGAGGAAGACTTACCGCCAATATCTTGAGGCCAGTCGTAGTTCATTGTATACCAAGTGAGAACAGTGGCTAAGATAGTTCCGAAGAGGCTATAGACAAAAGCGAGTTTAGAGATACGGGTCTCCTTTAAGTCTAAAGCCTTGTCCAGGCCATGTACAGGAAATGGAGTGTAGACTTCATTGATTTTTATACCCTTGCTTTTCAAGAATTTTATTCCATCGAGCAGCACGTCGTCATCATCGTATAGTCCATAAACAATATTAGTGGTGGCCTTGCTCATCTCTCAATTTTTTGTGTTTTTCACTCGATGACTTCAATATGGTTTTCAGCTCTGCCTGTGCGATCACTGGGAAACTCCTTGCGTACAGAAGGTACAACACGAAAAAGAATCCATTAGTCCCTATAAATATGCCGATGTCTACAAAAGAAGGCAAGAAACCTGTCCAAGAAGAAGGCAAGTAATCATGGCTAAGATTCAGTACGATAATATCAAAACGCTCAAACCACATTCCGATATTAATGAAGATTGAAATAACGTAAGACCAAAAAAAACTCTGACGTACTGGTTTGAACCAAAAAGCTTGAGGGATCAATATATTGCAGATGATCAATGCCCAGAAAGCCCACCAGAACGGTCCCGTAGCAGCGCCTGGCGAAAAATAAGTGAAATCTTCAAAAGGACTACCCGAATACCAGGCTAGGATGAATTCTGAAATGTAGGCCACAGCAACCATACCCCCAGTGACTATGATCACGATATTCATGTATTCGATATGCTTTCGAGTGATATAGTCTTCCAAGTGTAATACCTTGCGTGCTACCCCCAAGAGCGTTTGTACCATAGCAAAACCTGAAAATATCGCTCCAGCAACGAAATAGGGAGGGAATATTGTACTATGCCAACCCTTGATCACTGAAGTAGCAAAGTCGAAAGATACGATGGTATGAACTGAAAAGACCAGCGGCGTACACAAACCGGCGAGAACCAGAGAAATCTCTTCAAATCGTTGCCAATGTTTGGCTTTTCCGCTCCAACCGAAACTCAATATATTATAGATCTTTTTTTGAATAGGCTTAGTAGCGCGGTCACGGATCATTGCAAAATCTGGGATTAGCCCCATAAACCAAAAGACCGTAGAGACAGAGAAATATGTACTTATAGCGAATACGTCCCACAAGAGCGGCGAATTGAAATTGGGCCACAGTGTACCGAATTGGTTCGGGATTGGCAGTACCCAGTAAGCATCCCAAGGCCTACCCATATGGATGATGGGGAATAAGCCGGCTTGTATTACAGCAAAGATCGTCATGGCCTCAGCCGATCGATTTATCGACAGACGCCATTTTTGTCGAAATAAGAGCAATACGGCTGAGATTAGCGTGCCGGCATGACCGATCCCTACCCACCATACGAAATTGGTAATATCCCAAGCCCAGTTGACCGTTCGGTTCAGACCCCAGACTCCGATACCTGTCCCTATGGTGTAGAAAATACAGCCCACGCCCCAGACCAATGCAGATAGAGCGATGAAGAAGGCCATCCACCATAGTTTCCCGGCTTTGGTCTCTACTGGACGTGCGACATCTTCGGTGATGTCATGGTAAGTCTTGTCTCCTAAGATCAAGGCTTCTCGTATAGGGGCTTCATAATGATCAGACATAACTTTCGATTATCATTTTTAAAAATTAAACCTTCTTCGAATTCTTGACCTTCACTTGATAAAACACGTTGGGTCGCGTACCGATGAAATCTAATAATTTATAACTTCTATCGTCTTTGAGTTTTTGTGCTACTTCGCTACTTGTATCGTTGATGTCGCCGAAGCTCATCGCGCCGGTAGGACAAGTCTTGGTACAAGCGGTTTGAAACTCTTCGTCTTTGACCTTTCTTCCAGCCTTTTTGGCTTTCAATATCGTTGATTGCGTCATCTGAATGCACATGGAGCATTTTTCCATTACACCCCGAGTGCGGACTGCTACATCGGGATTGAGTACCATACGACCCAAGTCGTCGTTCATATTGAAGTCAAACTTATCGTTTTCCACATAGTTAAACCAATTGAAACGGCGTACTTTGTAAGGACAATTATTTGCACAATAACGCGTGCCGACACAACGGTTATAGGCCATCATATTTTGGCCTTGTTGTCCATGAGAGGTAGCCGCTACAGGGCAAACGGTTTCGCAAGGGGCATGATTGCAATGCTGACACATCACCGGTTGGAAGATCACTTGCGGATTGGCCTCAGGCTCGAGCAGATAAGTATACATCTCTGGTTCGGAAAACATATTCTTTTTGGATAAGCCTTTTTCAGCCAAAGACTCGAAATCTTCTCCACTGGAATAATAGCGGTCGATGCGTAGCCAATGCATATCCCGTGACTTACGGATCTCGTCCTTGCCCACCACCGGTACATTGTTCTCGGCATTGCAGGCGATGATGCAGGCGCCGCATCCAGTACAGGAATTCAGATCTATTGATAGATTGAAATGATGCCCTTGTGTACGATCGCGTTCTTTCCAGAGTGAAACTTTTTCGGTAGGTAATTTTCCTTTGTAAGTGCTGAATTTTTCCTCTTTGTTCCAAACTTCTTTGGGTTGGGTCAGAAAAGTCTCAAGATTTGTTTTCCGAGCGATAGAAGTCCTACCGACCATTGTATGTTGTAGTTGAATACAAGCAAATTCGTGTGTCCCTTCAGTTTTTTCAATCCGGATGCCGGGTTGGATGAGGTTGAAATCTTTATAAAGCGTATAAGCATTGATGCCACCACCTTGTCGGGCAACTTTTCCTTTGGTGCTTCCATATCCTAGGGCTAGACCTATTGATCCGATGGCTTGCCCAGGCTGAATGTAGACGGGTAAGTTTTTGATCATGATTTCCTTAGCGGTCAGATTGACTCGATGGCCATTCATCGCGCCATCTCCAATGTGCCAATTCTCTATGCCTATTTTTTTAGCGTCGGCTGAGGAGATGGTAAGATAGTTGTCCCAAGTGGTGCGTGTGATAGGATCGGGAAGCTCTTGCAACCAAACATTATTGGATTGTGTCCCATCACCGATACCAGTTTTGGTGTATAGCTTAAGCTCGAAATCTTTTGAGTTTTCAGGGCTTGATAGATGGTTTAAATATTCATTGGCCTGGGCTCTGGCAACACTTCGAGAAGCGCTTTCTTGGGTCTCTACGACTCCATGAAAGAGCGCCCTATTGAAGGAGTCAATATTGGATTTGGGTAAGATATTTTGTTCCCAAAATTTCCTGAGGTAGTCGTAATAACTCCTGATCTTGCCATCGTATTTTTTGAAGCCTGCAGAGATATTGGCTAATAGGTTCGATTCATCCTCTGTATAGCTTGTAATATCCTGATCATCTACACTTTGAGCATTCTTCCAAATCAATAGGGAATCTTGGAATTGACGGGTATTGAATATCGGTTGGATGGTGGGTTGCATTAGGGTATACATACCTGTGACCGGTTGAGCATCTCCCCAACTCTCAAGCCAGTGCGGGGTGGGGGCCCATACCTCCATTGATTCGGAGGTTTCATCCTCTTTCATCGAAAAGGAGATGCTGAGGTCTAGTTTTTCTAGACTAGCTTTGAGTTCTTGGGCTTGGGGTAAGCTGTAGAGTGGGTTGACATGGTAGGCTAGGATAGTGCCAATGTGTCCGTCTTTAAGGTCTTGTACAAATCGGTTGAATGCTTTGTTGTCACTCTCTTTGGTCAGAACAAATTTGTCAGTAGATAGGGCTCGACTTTGGATTTGTTTATTGATCAACAGTGCCATGGCATGTGCTTCTTTACTACCGTCGGCTAGGACGATAGCTTTGGATCCTTTGGATTGGATCTCTGTAGCAATACTTTGAGCGATTTTGTCCTCGGATCCTCCATTGAGAGCTTTGTACACCTCGGCTAAGGTTATTTTTATTGCAGAGGGTCTGAGTGGGATACGTGTATCTGCATTGGCTCCAGAAAGTGTCATATTACTCTCGAGTTGGATGTGTCGTAGCATGTTGGGCCCAGGCTTCCTACTTTGTACGTAGGAATGTTCCAGGCTTTCCGGGTTCCAGTCTCCGAGAAAATCGGCATCAAATGAGATGAGCAATTCGGTTTGAGATAGATCATAGAGGGGTAAGGCCCGAAAACCAAGGACTTCTTTGGCTGCATCTAGTGCTTGGGAGTATGATAATGCATCGTAAGTGACCACTCTAGTGGTGGGATAAGCTTGCAAAAAATCCCAAATTAATCTTTTAGTCGATGGGCTGGACAATGATGAAGTGAGAATGACGATCTGTTTTCCACCTTTCTTGACCTTTTTCAAGCGTTCGATCACGTAAGCATCCACTTCTTCCCAAGAAGCCTTTTTCCCTTGGATATGAGGATTTTTTAGTCGCTCAGAATCGTAAAGAGAGAGTAGAGAAGCTTGTATCCGTGCCGAGGTGGTATTGAAATATTTAGCTGTGGTATTGGGTTCGATTTTGATTGGGCGGCCTTCTCGTGTTTTTACGAGCACACTGCCTAGATCAAAACCATCAAACATCGTAGAAGCATAGTAAGTAGGAATGCCTGGAGTGACCGAATCGGGTTTGGTCACATAGGGAATAGAATGGATTAAAGGTCCATCACATGCTGCTAGAGTAGCTGCTGCTGTACTGAATCCCATCCACTTGAGGAAATCACGTCGTGAGGTATTGCTGCTTTCAAGTTTCTTCTGATCGGATAGGAAGACCTCTACAGGAATCTGTTGGGTAAATTCCTTAGCAGCTAATTGATCTGTAAGTTTTTCGTCTTTTAATTCTGGAAGACCTCTCCAATATTTTCTTTTTAAATCCATGTTCATAGGTTATAGATTATTGTTAATAATGGCATTTACCACATTCTATTCCACCGACAGCATCTACGGTGATTTTGATGTTTTTTTTATCTTTACCATATTGTTTATTCAACTTATTATTTAGTTCACTAAAATATTTTGTATAGTATTTATTATCCATATTGACTGCTGTAGTACGATGGCAATTGATGCACCATCCCATGGTGAAGTCGTTGGCCATTTCTACCTCGTCCATTTCCTGAACTTGGCCGTGACAGGCTTTGCAAACAATATCTACATCCTTAGCTTTCTTGATCATTTCTTCACCAGCTACTACATGTTGGGAGTGATTGAAGTAAACAAAGTCAGGCATGTTGTGGATGCGTACCCATCGGATCGGTTGGGTCTTGCCTGAATATTTTCGTGTGCTAGGATCCCAACCTACAACTTGATAGATCTTTTGGATCTCTTTGGTGTAAAATTTTTTACTTTTACCATCTTCGATGTAGTCGTCTTTATACTCGGTGATGGTCATATGGCAGTTCATACAGATGTTGGCTGTGGGGATGCCAGAAACCTTACTATATTTGGCATTAGAGTGACAATATTGGCAATCGATACTATTATTGCCGGCATGGATCTTGTGTGAGAAATAGATCGGTTGCTGGGGTTTGTATCCTTTGTTGACATCGATGCCCATCAGAAAGTCCCATACTCCATAGAGGGCAGCTAGGAAGAAAATCCCGATCAGTGCATAGCCTATAGAGCGATATCTTTCTAAGAATTTTAATAGATCTATCGAAAATTTGATTGTAGTTTTTTGTGCTTGGTATTCCTCAAGAGTATTGGCATTGATCAAACGGATTAGCGTGTAGAGTTTGAAAAGTATCCCAAGTAATATGATAGCCAATAAGGTGAATCCTAAAACGATGATCTTAGTAGTGCCCCCCCCGAGGCCATTTTGTTGAACGTTTGCTGTTTTAGTTTCTGCTGGATTTTTTTCTTTAGGAGTAGGTGGGTTTTTACTGAAAACCAGTATATCGTCGATGTCTTGTTCGGAGAGCTGTGGAAAGAGGCTCATTTCCACCTGGTTGTATTCTTTATAATTGGCAATAGCGTCTTTATCCCCATTATCCCTAAGCGCCTTGTTGTCTTTGATCCACTTGTGCAACCATTTGCGACTCCTCCTGTCTGTGACACCTGCCAACGGTGGTCCGATGAGTTTTTTAGTCAGATCTGTAGAGTGACAGGCCGTACAATTTTTTTTAAAGAGTTTTGCTCCATTTTCAGCATTACCTTTGATCTGATCTTGTGCAATGAGTATGCTTTGAAAAGCTATAGAAAATAAGAGGCCGAAAATGAAGGCTAAGTAGGTTTTTTTTTGTCTATCTTTCATCAAGAGGAGGTTCGTTGACGATAATTCTGGTGTACTTTTAAGCTGACAAAAATAGGATAAAGGAAAAAAAACACAATAATTTCAAGGCTTGATTCGCTACGCTTAATAGAAATTTATAATCATTCTAAATAACGAGCTGATTCAGATTATTTTCTTATCATTATTTTGGTAGATCAAAAATATTTCTTATGAAAATAGAATGGCTTTTTATCAGTTGTATAGTCACATGCTTAGTGCAGGCACAAGAGAATCAAAACCATGTGATTGTGGATATGGATCCATCGGTGGATCGCTTACTTAATTCATGGGCTGACGATAATAAGAAATCGGCTTCAAAAGACCTTTCGGGTAAGGGACCTGTTGTGAAATATAGTAATCCTTGTACAGATACCCTTAAAAGGATGGGATATAAAATACAAGTACTCAGTACTTTAGATCGTTTGAAGGCCCAAGAAATATTCAAAGAACTCATCGATTTATATTCTGATCTCTACCCGGAGTTGAAATTTGAAAGCCCTAATTATAAGATACGATTGGGCGATTATCTCTCAAAGAGCAGCTATGCAGACGATTTAGGTAGGGTTAGACAAAAATATCCGTATGCCTTTCCTGTACCTGCATATGTATGGTGTAAACGAGCTCATTGAACAGAACTACCCTTATGCAAGATGGTCAGCAAACAGACCAATGTTATGACGATTTCTTGGAGAGGGAAATTCTTTCTTTAGTTCTGGTTACTGTGCTAATTTTTATTAATTTACATATCACTTCCTTTTTGGGGTAGTATTGGTTATCTTCTTGATAGTATTCTTCCTCCTCTGTTATTGACCTTGGAATCCTTGTGTCAGTATACTGCTGCTCAATAGAGTGGTGTACCAGCATTCCGTAAACAGATAAACATCTCTATTTTTCTTTACCTTTCGGTTGAATCCTTCCATATATTGGAAATATGAACAACCCCAGGTTTTAAATTACTACTATAAAAGGTAAAAATCAAATAAAAAATGGATTAAGTAAATATATAAATTATTTGATCGTAACATTGTATGGATATATAGATATATAGATCACGTGTTTAAATTAAATTAAAAACAGATTTTAGCATGATATTTTTAAAAATTGCTGCTAAATCTATCTTTGATCACTAAAATTTAACAAACCGTCTTATGCTAATTATCCCTAAAAACACCTTGAGAAGCAAGCTGTGTAAAACTCATTTGAGATCCTATCTAAATTTGCTTCTTTAGTAGAATGTAAGAAAAATATAATAAAGTTATATATTTGTAATATACATTTGAAAATAAACGATTAAAATACTATAAAACAAGGACATAAGGATTGATCATAATAAATACGTTATATATCAGTAGTAAAAATATTTTTTTTATATATTTTATTCTTACTTTTTTTTAAAAAAAAAGAATACTATTGATGGTTCTAAAACAGATTTGGATGATTTTTTCTTATCAATCTATTGCAGATTGTTTCTATCTAGATAGAGATCTTTCTTTTTATAAGAAATTGATTTGGTAGTCTTTTTAGTTGATTATTTTCTTTTTCTAGTTGTCCAATTTTATTTCCTATATTTTTGATGTAGAATTATATGTTATTCCTAATATAGAATTAATATCTATTTTTTAATATTATATTTAGTTGATTATCTTCATTCTGAATATTTTTTATTATTTCATAATAATCATTTTTTATTGAATAAATAGATTAATTTTTAGTAACTTGATATAGTTTTGACTGGTTATGTTGTTTGTAATTTTCTTGAATTAGTTTAATACTAAGAGGTAGTGTTTGAAAAGGTATAGATACTCGCATTATGGTGATATCCTGTGTTTTTTGCTGATTTTGTATAGATGAGAATGAATTATTAGTATTGAGATAAGATTGAAATTTATTCAGTTGTAAAAATTATTTTTTTTTATAGAATTGATCTATAAAAAATCTTGATTTTTTTTATTCTATAATTGTGCTATGTTATAATATGTCAAGAGCTTAGAGGAAATATATACTTTGTTTTTTAATGTTATCTAAGCGTACTTCGTGGTTTAAAAAATTGATTTTTTTCCCATATCTGAAGATATTTTTTTATTTATTCTCCTAGCTTTTTTAATTCAAGTAAGAGTATTCCTTTTTTTTGTGGAATAGTTTTAAGATATCATCAGTTGATGTGATAATTAGTGTTTTTTTATAAGTCTTCTTTAAGAGTATCCTTAGATTTCATAAGTTTTTCACAAAATATACTTATTAAGGCTATAGGACTTATTTTTATTTCTTTTTGAGTTAATATTTGTACACTTCCAAAAATATTGTTGCACCTTGTTTTCACCAAGATATTTTTTTTCTTTTTCATTCAGCTGCCATTGCACATAAATATCTTTTGGTACTGAAATAAAGATTTTTGTTCGCAGAATAATTTAGTGACCATTCATTTTCCATTCAAAGTTTTAATGAAGAGATTTTTCTTAATGAGGTTTTTCTCAAGTTTTTTTTTTTTAATATGCATACCAGTGACCATGTAATGAAAGTCGTATCGGCTAGAGGGTTTTCCAAATTTTTACAGATGCGTAGCTTGTAAGTATAGATTTCTTTATAATTGAATCTTTTGATCTCTGAGTAATGTAATCTTCAATTGGATTTGAGAGTTTCTTTTACTTGCAAGCATTTCATTGGGTCCACTCCTATATAATCGGATAACTGGTCTTTTAGATAAATTATTTTCACATTTTTTTGGATTATGTTTCTACATTGATTGAACTAAGAATAAAAACTATGACTATACTAAAGTAAAGTTTCTTTGTATCGTAATGATAAACTTTTATGACAATAATTTGTTTTTTTGAAAGATATGAATTTTGAGTAAATGGATTTTTATTAACTATAAAATATTATTAATATATTTTTTCAATTAATGAAATAACCTTTCTCTTATATCTATAAAAAACTTTTTTATTATTAATGTATGTATAAATCATTTGATATTCTAAGGGCTATTGGATCCATTCAAAAGAAATAAGGAGAGATGATAAGTTTTTCATACATTTAATCTAATATAGAAATATATTATAATGGATAGTGATGAATAATTCATTTATTTTATCTAGAATAATGATATTTTTTTAAAAAATAATATTAAATTATACCGAATATAAGTTTCCAAATGGGCTGCATGTGATTTTGCATCGAGGTAAGAGTAATCCATTGGTATACATGTCATTGTTGTACCATGTGGGGGTAAAAAGGAAAAACTAGAACGTAGCGGATTTGTTCATTTTTTGAGCATCTAATGTTTGAACACTCCGATAATATTGGTAGAGGAGAATTTTTCAAATATATAAGTGACAATGGAGAATCTCTCAATGTCTACACTAGATCATATGAGACCAATTATCTTGAAATTTTGCATTCCAACCAACTTAGACTGGCTCTTTGGTTGGAATCCGAACGTGTATGATGCATGACAAAGTAGATTATAAAGGTATTGATACCCAACCTGAGGTGGTTAAAGAAGAAAAAAAAGATTGAGTATAAACAATCGCCATTATATGACAGATTTTAATAAGAAAATCCCAACTCTATTGTTTTTAAAAAAAAAATCTATATAGATTTACAGTAATTGTATCCATATAAGATATTAATCATTTTCCTGAGGCTGATCATCAAAATTTTTACAAGAACTTTTATTTTCTAATAATGTTATACTAAGTATCGCTATGGACATCGATTTGGAAAAAACTAAAAAATGCGTCAATGCCTATTTTGGTCCGATACTCAAGAACGCACAACCCATCCGCAGGACTGATGCTAAAGAAGACCATATCACCCAAGAGATCTATCCTACTTATGAGGATAAAAATCATCAGGTATCTGCTGTGGTCTTAGCTTATAGAATTCCCAAGAAAACAAACAAAGATGCTTACGTTTTGAAAATCATCGAGAACGTATTGTCCAATGGAGAAAGTTCTCGTATTGCTAGAAATGTTGTAAACAAAAAAACAGTTAGTCTACTATGTGAAATATTTCCTAAAAGATTTAAAAATTATAGTGTATTTATCGTTTATGCCGTTGTTAATTCTGATGTACCTTGGATGATATTACACAAGCCATAGACGGGGAGATTGAAGCTTTGAAGAAAAACGGAATCGTTCAAAGCAAATTAGAAAAATAAATCAATAGCTTGGATAAAGAGTTTCATCGATGCGAATGCTTTTATGATTGGAATAACACATACCTTGGACCAATATCATGTGTATCATGGGGATGATGATCTGATTAATAACAATTTTAGAAAAATATCACCGGATCACCGTGGAGGATATCAAACAAGTAGCTAATAAGTATTTGAATAAAACCCAACATATCCATTTGTACAACCTCCCCCAAAAGTCATAAAAAAGTCTCATCTCATGAAATCCATAGCCAAAATAATACTTACACTTATGCTTGATTTTTTCTTAGATGCTACTGGTCAAGTAGATCGTATAAAATCACCCTAGTCTGATTCAGCGCTAGAGGTCAACATTGGATAATTTAGAATTTTTGACTAGATAATGGTTTGATGGTTTTGGTTGTCGAAAATCATAAATTACCTATGCTGACGGTAGATTTGTATTTTGACCGAGCCCTCTGTGTTAGAAGATGATAAGGTTGGTTTGAAAAATATATTTGAAGATATGCCTCGTACTATTACGAAAAATCGAACTAAAGAGCAATTCGATAAGCCATTGACCATCTTGGTACCACCTTTTATGTTGCTTAGTCAGGAGTGTACATCTTTAACATTGAGAAGATATTTTGGTGAGTCAATAAAACTCATGAATCAAGCCTTATTCACAAGTGCTTTTGACAATACCCCAGAACTCTAAAATTTGATCAAGTGAAGTATCACCAATATTAAGATGGCTGAGAAAAAATCCAATACCATTTTGGTACGTGTTTGAAAAATCTTGTATTATGGAAAAAATTCCCCTTTTAGTGAATATGAATCAAATAAATACTTTAAAAACATTACCCTTAGTAATTTTAAAAAATTATCAAATATATTTTAAACTCAATACGACCTATTTGATTTTTATAGGCAATATTACTAAAAGAAGAAGGAAAACAATCGACTGATGTACAATTATCCGCGTGGAGAAAAGGCACAGTACCGGACAGAAAATATACTATAGCTCCTTTGCTTATACAATTGGAAATCGATTTGGTAGTTCTCCCTGCAGTCATTTAGTATAGTATCAGTGTTGGTGAGGGTTGGTAGATTTCAAAAAGAACGCTCCAGACTATTTTCCTGCATTTTTGGACAATGATATTTTAGACGAAGGCATGCAAGGCTGTTTTTTTTCTAAATTTGCGTGAATAAAAAAGTTATACTGTGAGGTTTATTTCAATTTAAAATCGAACAAATATATTGGTTCGTTTTATGCATTTGCTCAGGTGAGGACTGAGTTCAAAAATAGTGATGTGGTAGAGCTTATCAAAGAATTATAGCAGATCACGAGTATACCGATCTCCCCCGAAAAACTTGGAGATAAAGAAGAAAGAAAATACTGATTGTTTTTTTCAGTTAGAAAATACAAGGGATATTGATAACTTTACTATCAGTGAGTTAAAATAATGAATTATAAAATTATTTTATCAAAATTATATGAAAAACATTTGATCTATAATTCTTTCACAGATGACAGCAACAGCCAAAAGATACATACCACCAAAAAATGCTCGCATCCTGATCGTAGGTAAACAGAGTAGCTCTTGCACTGACTCGAAAAACTTGGCTATTCCATCCATTTTTTTTGACAAATATGGAAATGCTCTTTCAACTCCAAAATAAACACTTTACATAAGATCATTTATTTATAAAAATTCTTACATTTGTAAAAAATAGCGAAAGTCATAGTCATGACCGCAGAAGAAATCCAGATATTAGGTGAGCAAGTCATTTCCGTACTAAAAACCATATATGACCCTGAAATTCCGGTAGATATCTACGAGTTGGGTCTGATCTATGACGTACAAGTGAGTGATGAAGCAGATGTAAAAATTGTTATGACACTTACTACACCAAATTGCCCTGTAGCAGAGAGTCTACCAGAAGAGGTGAAAGAAAAAGTGATAGTTATTGAAATGATAAAGAATGTTGAACTTATTCTAACCTTTGATCCCCCTTGGGGGACAGAGATGATGAGCGAGGAAGCACGTTTGGAATTAGGTATGCTTTGAGTAATTTTTTTTAATGATTAAAAATTTATAAAAGATGGGGGATATTTTTTCTTTGATTTCCTATATTTCTCTGGCCTTGTTGTTTTTCTCAGGAATCTCTAGCATTATTTTCGTTGTCAAACAACAGACTGCAGTCATCATCGAACGGTTTGGAAAGTTCTATAGCATTTGGCAAGCCGGTTTGCAGTTGAAACTCCCTGTGATTGATCGTGTGGTAGGCAAGCTTACTCTAAAAATCCAACAACTTGATGTCATGGTAGAGACCAAGACCAAAGACAATGTTTTCGTTCGCTTGAAAGTTTCCGTACAATTTCAAGTGATCAAAAACAAAGTTTTTGATGCCTTTTATAAGCTGGACAATCCGCATAGTCAGATCACCTCTTACATCTTTGATGTAGTTAGGGCCGAGGTTCCAAAGATGCGGCTTGATGATGTTTTTGAACGAAAAGACGATGTTGCTATGGCGGTAAAAGGAGAACTCGAAGAAGCCATGCAAAACTACGGTTATGATATCATCAAAGCTCTGGTTACTGATATCGATCCGGATGAGCAGGTCAAACAAGCGATGAATCGTATTAATACGGCCGAACGTGAAAAAGTTGCTGCCGAATACGAGGCCGAAGCTGAGCGTATCAGAATCGTAGCCAAGGCTAAAGCCGAGGCCGAAAGCAAGCAATTGCAAGGAAAAGGTATCGCCGATCAACGTCGAGAGATTGCCAAAGGTCTCCTCGAGTCGGTAGAAGTACTCAACAATGTAGGTATCAATTCGCAGGAAGCTTCCGCCCTAATTGTCGTGACTCAACATTATGACACCCTCCAATCGATAGGTGAGCGTACAGAGAGTAATTTGATTCTCTTGCCCAATTCTCCCGGTTCGGCTAGTGAGATGCTCAACAGCATGGTGGCTTCCTTCAGCGCATCGAGTCAGATCGGAGAGGCAATAAAACGTCAGAAAGACAAGAAAAAGAATGACACAAAGTAATTCTCAATAAGATAATCACTATGGAAGTATCAGGTACTGTAAAGAAAATATTCGATACACAAACCTTTGGAAGTGGATTCAGAAAACGTGAGCTCATCCTCACAACAAACGAGCAATACCCACAGCATCTATCCATCGAATGCGTTCAAGAAAAAACCGACTTCTTGAATGATCTCAAACCTGGTGATGAGATAAGGGTATCGATCAATTTGCGTGGTAGAGAATGGACTAATCCAGAAGGTGTCACAAAATATTTCAATTCTATCCAAGGTTGGAGGATTGAGAAAATTCAATCCCAGACTCTTGGAAGCGAATCTGTCCCGTCAGCCTCATCTCCTATGTCCGATGCTCCAGTGCAATTTTCTAATGAGTCTACCACCTCCTCGACAGAGGAATTTGACGATCTACCTTTTTAGAAAAGATAAACTTTAGTCAAAGACATTATTGGAGTTCTACAGAAGAAAGATACTCACCCGTTGGAGGTGATAACGGCTGGATGTACAAGGAAAATTTTACAGAACTAGAAATATCAAAGATTTCCTTTCATATCGATGGTTTGAGCAATGATATCCTTTTCAAGATTCCAGCTGCGGGCCGGTGCGTATTCCCTGCCATAGTAGATGATCTGCAGATGTAGTTTGTTCCAAAGATTTTCAGGGAAGAAATGTTTGGCATCTTTTTCCGTTTGTGTCACGTTTTTTCCGCTGCTCAATCCCCATTGGTGCATCAGTCGATGGATATGTGTATCCACAGGAAAAGCCGGTTGACCAAACGCTTGACACATTACTACCGAAGCGGTTTTGTGCCCTACTCCAGGAAGTTCCTCTAGTTCCTCGAAAGTTTGAGGAATTTTTCCTTGGTGTTTTTCTAGCAGGATAACTGACAGATCATGGATATTTTTAGCTTTTCTGTTGTAGAGTCCGATTTGTCGGATCATTTTTTTGATCTCTTTGATAGGCAATCGGACTATTTTATCAGGCGTGTCAGCCTTGGCAAAGAGCTGTGGAGTCATCTCATTTACTTTTTTGTCTGTGCTTTGGGCCGAGAGCAATACAGCGATAAGTAAAGTGAATTCATTTCGATGATGTAGCGGTATGGGGGGATCCGGATAGATTGATTGTAAGATATCGATAATCAAGGTCACCTTTTTATTTTGATTCATATGGTGATAATATTTTAGCTGTAGAGAAGCTAAGATATGGAAAATATTGAACTGATTTTTTAGTGAGTATAAATATCGATGGGAACTCCTTATCTTTAGGTACCTAAATTTTATTTTACCTATGTTGAAACAAGGAGATATGGCTCCTGTATTCGAAGGGGTTGATCAAGATGGGAAACCGATCAGTTCTTCAGATTATCAGGGTAAAAAGTATATAGTGTTTTTCTATCCTAAGGCTGACACACCTGGTTGTACTACCGAAGCATGTGACTTGAGAGATCATTATACCGAACTCAAAACACAAGGTTATGAATTGATTGGAGTGAGTGCTGATACAATAGCAAAGCAAAAAAAATTTCAAGAAAAATATCGTTTACCATTTCCTTTGGTGGCCGATGAAAATAAAGAGATCATACGAGTCTTTGGCGTTTGGGTTCGGAAAAATTTTCTTAGCAAATCGTTTGATGGTATCTTGCGGAAGACCTTTATCATCAATGAGCAAGGTATCGTAACGCGTGTCATCGAAGATGTGAAGACTAAAGAACATGCTGCACAAATATTGGATTATTAACAAGAATTGAAATATGAGCGAAGACTTCGACCCAAAAAGAAAGCCTTACAACTCGTCTTAGACAAAATGAATAAAGTCTATGGTAAGGGTACACTCATGCGTATGAGTGAATCAGTCGTGGAAAAAATTGAAGGGATTACTTCAGATTCTTTAGGTTTGGATATTTCTTTTGGAGTATGAGAGTTATTCCATGGGACGTATCGTAGAGATTTATGGTCCAGAGTCTTCCGGAAAGAATAGTCTGATCCTGCATGCCATTACCCAAGCTCAAAAATGGCGGTATTAATTTCTTAATCAATGCAGAATATGCCTTCTATCTTGTTTATGACAAGATAATTAGGTGTAAATATTAAAGATCTCATCATTTCTTAATCTGATAATGGTGAACAGGATTTGAAAGTATCAAAGAATTTGATTTGATTAGGTACCATTGCTATCGTCGTGATCGATTTGGTAGCGGTTTTGATCCATAAGAGCGAGATTGAGGGTGAAGATGAAAGATTCCAAAGTGGTTTCCATGCCCGGATTATCTCTTAGGCTTTGAGAAAATGTACTGCTAGCATGAGCAACACCCAATATATAATTAATATTAATCAATCAGCTCAGGGAAAAGATTGGTGTGATGTTCGGTAAACCTGAGACTACTACTGATGCTAACGCGTTGAAATTTTACGCTTCTATACGTTTGGATATCCGCCATGGTGCTTAGATTAAGCATGCGAAAAGGTCATCGGTAATCGTACCAAAGTGGAAGTGATCAAAAATAAAGTAGCCCCACTTTTCAGAATAATTGAATTCGATGTCATGTATTGTGAAGGGATCTTAAGGGCTGCAGAGGTTCTTGATTTGGTTCTAGATTTGGAGTTGATCAAAAAGACTAGTTCGTTGGTTCCATTATGGATTAGACTAAGCTCGTCCAGGGGCGTGATGCGGTCAAAGACCTCCTAAAGGACAATGAAGAACTCACCGAATAGATCGAACAACGGATCAAGCAATTTTCTATATTGCAATAAATCGGGTCAAAGTAGCCCCTTACCTTTATGAAAATCCACTTTTTGGGAACGGGTACCTCTCAGGGTGTTCCTGTTATCGGATCTACGCATCCGGTCTGCCTTTCTAAAGATCCGAAAGACAAAAGACTCAGGAGTTCTATCCTTATCGAGAAGGATGGGAAAATATTTTTGATCGATTGTGGTCCAGATTTTCGCTATCAGATGTTGCGTGGTGGGTATACACGCGTAGATGTTATCCTACTCACACATGAGCATAATGACCATACGGCTGGTCTGGATGATGTCCGCCCTATTAATTTTATGATGCAGAATACTTTACCCATCTACAGCTTGCCACGGGTATTGGATAAAATCAAGCAGCGTTTTGCTTACTTCTTTTCGGGAGAAAGATATCCCGGTGCTCCGGATATCATACTTCATGGGATAGAGGCAGGACAAACTGAGTTCATAGGAGGGGTAGAAATCCTTCCTTTGGGTGTTTGGCACGGTAATCTGTTCATTTTAGGTTATCGGATGGGTCGTTTTGCTTACATCACCGATGTGAGCATGTTGCCTGAGGAGACTTTACAAAAATTAGAAGATTTAGATCTGTTGGTTCTGAATGCTTTGAGGAGAACCCCTAGACATCCTTCTCATTTTACTTTATCTGAAGCTCTGGAGATAGTGACCCGGCTTCATCCCCGGCAGACGTATCTGACTCATATCAGTCATCTTTTGGGGTTTCATATGGAGGTGGTACGAGCGCTTCCTACCGATGTCCATCTGGCCTATGATGGTTTGAATCTGATACTTTGATCATTTGGTCCGTGTGATTGTTTCATCAATGAATTGCATGAGGATGTCTTTCTTTTCTGTGGGTACTGAGACCTGTTTGAGGTTTTCTAGACTTTTGTCTCGATAGTACTCAAGTTCTTTTTTTACATCTTCTGTGATATGAAGCTTTTTGAAAAGGTATTCGATTGCATAGACCTTATCGATACTGTCTGTTTTGAAGCTGTACCAGTAGAATAGTTCTTCTTTTTGCCGCTCATCGGCTTTTTCGATGGCTTTGAAGTAGAGAATATTTTTTTTATTTTCGTAAATGTCTCCAGCATGTTTTTTACCAAATTTTTCTGTATGTCCAAACACATCGAGTAGATCGTCTTGGATCTGAAAAGCAATACCGATGTTTTTTCCTACTTCATAAAGGTGGGTGGCATCTTCAGGCCCTGCCCCACCGATAAATGCTCCGATCTTTAGTGATGTACCGATTAGGGCAGCTGTCTTATAAGTGATCATCTGTATGTATTGCTCGAAGTGGAATGTCTGGTCTTGTTCGAGATTCAGGTCCATTTGTTGGCCTTCAAAGACTTTTATCGCCATCTCTGAAAATTCGCAGACTACTTTATGAAAGGTTTCATTGTCAAGCCCTTCAAAAAATTGATAGGCTTTTATCAGTAGAGTGTCTCCTGATAGGATAGCCCTATTGAGTCCCCATTTTTTATGTACGGTGGCATGACCTCTTCGCAACGGGGCATTATCTATAATATCATCATGGATCAATAGAGAGTTGTGGAAAAATTCTAAGGCCAATGCGGGCTGAATGGCTTTCTCGATATCACCTTGAAACATGGCTACCCCGATCAGGCACAAGATTGGCCGAACACGTTTTCCACCAGTCGAAAGAATATAATTGATCGGTTCGTAAAGGGCTGTAGGAAATTGATTAAAATGGTAGTATTTAATTTTTTTTTTTATAAATTATTGATAATCAGAAAAAATCTTATAGAAATAATTTATGTAAAGGTAATTTTTTTTATAATCTTCTTGGAAAACGATCAGAGATATTGAGACTGGTATCTTTCTTTTTTTTTGAGAAAAGTTTGTCTAAATGGAGGTTCCTTTATGAGTGTTCAAGGTGGAGAGTATCAGTACAATCATATTCAATCGGTTTGACAGGGGATTTTAGCTACTTTTACGTTTCCAAAACTGAGGGTATGTACCGAATATTTCACCGATTTTTTTCTACAAGACTTATGGCTGTATTACTCTTAGTTTATGCCTTGTCTATGGCGGTGGCTACCTTCGTCGAGCAAGTATATTCTACGGCTACAGCTAAAGCTCTCATCTATCAATCTATTTGGTTTGAGACGATCATGTTACTCTTGATCTTCTGCTTTGTAGGAAATATTGATAGGTATGGTCTTTTGCGACGGGAGAAATGGCCTTTGTTCATCTTTCATCTGGCTTTTGTACTGATTTTTGTCGGTGGCTTTCTCTCCAGGTACATCGGTTTTGAGGGGATGATGCTAATTCGTCAAGGTGCTATTAGCCAACAGATTATATCTGATAAGACTTATATCAAGTTGCAGATTTCTGAGGGCGATGAAGTAATGGCTTATCAAGATCCGTACATCCTTTCGCCATTTCATCACCAGTATAAGGGTAGGTTTTCCTTTAAGAATCAGATTTTCAAGGTGAGAGTAGTCGGTTATATCCCTCATGCTCGAGAAGCTTTCTTCGAAGATCCACAGGGACAAAGGATGCTGAAAATCGTTACTACAGAAAAGGACGGACGTGTGGAAAACTTTCTCCGGGCTGGGCAAGTAAAAAATTTTGGAGGTATCCTGGTGAGTTTTGATAAGGCGGTCGATGGATCCATTCAGTTGTTCGAACAACAGGGCAAGTTATATATTAATGCTCCTTTTGAATCGGATTATCTCATCATGGCTACCCAACAGACAGGCATGTTACCTAAAGCTGTCCCTTCTGAGTTGCGTTTGCGTGCTTTGTATCGCATAGGTGGACTTCGTTTGGTTTTTCCCCAAGGTGTCCGACGGGGGATGCTGAAGTATATCTCTGTTGAGAAAGACGAGAAGGATTTTCCGGATGCCATCACGGCAGAGATTTCCACTCGAGACCAATCGCAAACCCTGACCTTTTTGGGGGATAATGGAATCACCAGGATGAGTGATCAGGTCGTGTTAGATGACAAGCAAGTAGCTATTGGCTATGGCTCTATATTTTTGGATATACCTTTTGCTATATGCCTGAACAAGTTTGAACTTGAAAAGTACCCCGGGTCGGAAAGCCCATCTTCCTTTGCCAGTGAAGTCACTGTGATCGATAATGGCCGGGAAGAGGATCATCGTATTTTTATGAACAATGTGCTCGATCATGGAGGGTATCGTTTCTTTCAATCGGGTTATGATTCCGATGGTAAGGGGACTCGTCTCTCGGTTAATCACGACGATTGGGGTACACGAATTTCTTATCTCGGCTATCTCTTGTTGGGAGTCGGTATGTTTTTTACCCTTTTTTGGAAGGGTACTCATTTTGATAAGTTGCGTCAGATGTTGAGGGCGTTTGCTCAGAAGCCGGTGCTTTTGTTGTTCCTGATCGGTGGGGTGGTTTATGCCCGGCATGGTCCCGAAAAGTTCAGGAGGGTTCCGATAAACAGACTTTGTGCTACGATATGGATCCCTGAGGAGCATGCTGAAAAATTTGGTCGTCTGCTTGTACAGGATCCGCAAGGTCGGATCAAACCTGTCAATACGATGGCTTTGGAGCTGTTGCGAAAGATTTACAAGAAAGATCATATTGGAGGATTGAATGCCAATCAGTGGATGATTTCTATAAATCAAGACGGTTGGTTGGTTTCCATGCATCGGGGCAGCATTGGTTGGGCGCAAATCCCTTTCATCAAGGTTGGGGCTAAAGGGGGGCAAGATTTACTTGAGATGACGCGGGCCGATCAGGACGGATATACTTCTTTAATGGAACTCTATCGTGTTGATCCTCGTACGGGACAGGTCAATTTTGTCCTTGAGCAGGAGTACGAACAGGCCTTTGCTAGAAACCCAGGGCAGAGAGGTGAATACGATAAAGCTCTGATCCATCTTAATGAACGTGTAAGCATCATTTCGAGGATTTTTCAGGGACAGTATCTGCGGATCTTTCCTATATCCGATGATCCCTGGATAGGGTGGATGACTCCGGATCTTCAATTGAACGATCCCGCTTTTGCTATGCTGAGCGATTATTTCATAGCGCTCTCTCATGCGCAGCAGACACAGGATTGGGTGCCAGCTGATCAGGCGCTCGAAAAGATCCGGTCATATCAAAATCGATACGGCCAAAAGGTCATACCGTTGGCTGGCAGGGTCGATGCTGAGATCCTTTACAATCGCCTGAACTTATTTTATCGAGTGATGTTGTGTTATCTGGTGTTGGGTGGGTTATTGCTTATCCTGTCTTTTGCCAAGATTTTTATACCATTCAATGGAATTAATGTCTGTATCAAGGTTTTTGTTAACCTATTGTTTGTAGTCTTCCTTTATCATGCCTTTGGACTCGGCTTGCGTTGGTATGTCTCTGGTCATGCTCCTTGGAGCAATGGTTATGAATCAGCTGTCTTCATCAGTTGGTGTACGGTCTTGGCTGGATTTTTGTTTTATCAGAATTATAACGTTTTCGTCCCAGCGATTACGGCGCTGTCTACAACAGCCCTATTGGGTGTAGCTCATGGTAATCTGATGGATCCGGAGGTAACTAATCTGGTTCCAGTGCTCAAATCGTATTGGTTGATAGTCCATGTAGCCGTCATCACTTCGAGTTATGGTTTTCTGAGCATGGGAGCTTTTTTAGGATTTATCGTATTGATTTTATACCTTCTCAAAGGTAGGTCTCAGCAGATACGTATCGAGAATTCCATTAAGGAGCTGACTTTGATCAATGAGATGGCACTCACCGTGGGCCTTTTTCTGTTGACGGTGGGTACTTTTCTCGGTGGGGTCTGGGCTAATGAAAGTTGGGGGCGTTATTGGAGCTGGGATCCGAAAGAAACTTGGGCGTTCATCAGTGTGATTGTTTACGCTTTTGTTTTGCACATGCGCTTGGTTCCGGGCCTTAAGGGGCCATTTGCCTTCAACCTAGCTAGTCTTTTGGCTTTCAGCTCGATCATCATGACCTATTTTGGGGTGAACTATTACCTATTAGGTTTGCATTCATATGCTAAAGGAGATCCTGTGCTTATCCCTACGTGGGTCTATTGTGCTGTGGTTGGAGTATTGCTCATAGCTGCTTTGGCTTATTATTGGACGAAGGACAACCGTATGCCTTCTGATGAGTAAAATTTTATATCATTATGGACCTGAAGATCGATTTTTCTGATTTTTGAAAGTGCAAATCCATTTGAGAACGATTATTTGCGCTGAGCCAATGGAAAGGATGTCAAGGTAGCTTATGTTCTAGAAATCGAATTTGGTTCGTTTCCCATTAAGACAAGTTCTACTCAAATCGTGTCAAATTATCGCTGTGAAGATTTGATGGGTAAGCAGGTCTTGGCTGTATTGAATTTCTTACCTAAGTGTATTGTGGACATTTGGTCGGAGTGCCTGGTCTTGACTACTTCATGATCTGAAAATGGTATGGTTTTGATCAGTTTGGATTTCAGTGTACAAAATGATATATGGATTTTTTGATGGCTTTTGTAAAGGGAAATTTGCAGGAGTAGTTTCGTCTCATAGTAAGCGGTAGAAGGCGATTAAGTCTAGACTTGAATTTTTAGGATGAAGCCATATTGATTGGCAGGATTATCAAACATTGGATTTTTCTATTTTCGGAAAAGGCCTACCTATATTAGCATGTCAAGCGTAGGATTATTGGATGAATCAAATAGGTCGAATATCTTTTTAATCCCTTACATGACGAGATATTACAGTAAAAAATACGATTAGTGGAAGATATAGGATAGATTTAGAAATAATATAGTGGCGGATTCCGGATCGTTGCAATGACAATACAGAAAAGTACCTAATGGTCCTTGAGTTGATCAGTCGATTTTTGAAGAGATTTTTCGAAGAGGGTATACCATAATAGATTTTCCAATCCTGCCTCTTTTTTGGAAGTAAGTTAAGAATTTAATCAGGATTGCCTCGGTATAATGGATCAGTATTGGAGTACCATACTTCTTCCTGCCCTTCGAGCAATTGCTCTAGACGGATTTTTTGGAAGGTAGCGTTTGCTTCGCCTATGTGGATAAATCTCAGGATCTCGAAGGTTAGATCGATGGACGGATCCTTCTACCTCGGGTGATGTATATTTTCATGTGATTGAGATTTTTCTTCATCTTGGCTAAGATGACTTACTCAAAACCGTACTCTATCAGATTGTTGAACTCTTGGAGGCTCTGCTCAATATTTTCGGCAGCTTGATCGTAGTCTTTCTCTAGATAGTCTTTGTAGGTTAATATCGATAGTAGAGTACTGCCATTCCTAACAAGACTGCTTGACTTTTCAATTGCAGTTTTTTTTTGATATGGGACACAGCCACTGATCTACGTTGGTCCGATTGTGCTATTTCATATAAGTCAGGTACTTCTGATAGAACCGGAAGTGAAAGATCATATCGAGGTGTTCTGGTAGGGCTACCTCTTTGCTGCAATAGGTCGTGATGATATGAAAGATACGTTCTCTCTAAAACCTTTTAGACTATTCGAGGACATACTTCAACAGCTGATCGAGCTTGGTTGTGATTTCAGTGATTTATTTTATAATATTAGTTGATGATCAGTTTTTTTTGTATTTTATATATTGATTTATATAGTACTTCTTGCTCATCAGATAATCCAAGACCAGATGGTTTTCTATATTGAATTTGAAGAATGGGAAAGCCTCTCTGCATACGGAAATATAGATGGCATTTTGGGCAATCGAAGATATGGATTTGAATGTTTTCAAACCAAGCCCTGATGATGGATTTTGGATTGTAAGTATTTTCGTCCTTGTCCAAATGCCCAATCTTGTACGCTGGCTTTTCATACTTGGGTATATAGGGAAACTCATAACAGTGGTAGATGTTACCAAAAGCATCGTAGAACTCGGCATCCGGATTGACTACTATACAGGGAGCAGATGATCTACCTGGAAGCACCTTATGCAGTTTGAATTCTTTTTGCATTGCGTAGAGCTATCAATGTACCTTTTCTAGGTATACTTGTCACGGCTTATGCTGTTTTCTCTGCCTTTTTTATCAACCCCAGTTCACCACATATCGAAAATCGATTTCCATAGACTTTTTGTATATCTCGTCTTCAGTCAGCAGGTCTACCAATTGTGGTATATCTCTTCTACATTCTCTTTTTCAATATTGATCCGTACGATGTGTGATATTGCTGTTCTGTGTAGGTTTGGGTCTGATTGACATCGAGGATGTTTTTGAAGATGATATTAAATTTTTTTTCCTTATTCTTAGTGATCCGTTTTTGGTCGTGACTCTACCCCTGCCCATTGATGGTGATCTGATAGCCAGTGATTTTATTTTGGGTGAATTACTCAAATATTTTGGGACTGAAAATTAGACTTTTGATGATCATATCTGCGTTGTATTGGATCTGATCACTATTACAGTAGGCGATGAGTTTCTGGCTGATCTCTAAGTTCGATGAGAAGGCTATCAATGGTTTGTTCCCATATAATTGGACAGATAGAGTTTTGTGTTTCTCATCTTTCTCCAACTTGTGTGTTATCCCGTCAGCCATTTTTTGGGTGAGAGCATCGGTCTGCAGTTCTTTTGACGTGCACCTTGCCCGCAATAGTGATAACCCAGCTGATAGTTAGCGTTAGGTTGTATGACTACGCTTAAGCTTTTTGTATCTTTCAGTTGGACGAGTTTTCGTTGGATGATCTTTTGAAATCCGTATTCCTGTTCATTTACAATGATTTATAACCCAATCAGGAGATAAGATATCATGGTTCTATCTGAAAAAAATTCATAGATATACAACCTTTGATAAAGGATCTCTTTGACCGGAATTGATTCTCCTGTTCGGATGGAAAATAGGATTCTTAAAGGGTTTTGAATTATTTCCTTATCAAGCACTTCTGTAACCATAATATAATCAGATGGTTTGTTTTTTTTTAGGGTTTAAAAAACCCCTTCCATGAAGAGAGTTCTTATTTTTAATACCTAAATAGAATCAAGTTGAAAAAACCAATACAATAACCATTACAGTCGTTTAACTCTAGCTTATCTTTCCTTTCTCTTCCTTTGATAATATTTATTTTTTTATCAGACAACCGCATTATATGCTCAGGAGTTGGAATTAGTTTTTTATTGAGATCATTTAGTATTTTTTTTTAAAAACTATTGTTTTGCATGGTGATAAGATTTAAATTGGACAAATAGACAAAAGTTTTCGGTTGTTGTACCCTTATTGAACCCTTTTAAGAGAAAGTTTTTTATCACTCTTTGTCTTCTTCTGCTTTGATTTTGGAGACCCTTTACTTCAATTTGTTTTTGTCGCTCCAAAATCTGTAGATTATTGTGATTACCAAACTTCCGTAGTTATATTAGTAGTTGTATTGTGTCCTGGTATAAGGGTCTTTTCCTATGGATCATACGCTCTTCAAAAGGTCGTAGGATCTGGATTATTATTATAAAGTATCTACTTGAAAATTAATACTATATTTTTTTTTATCATTCTAAAGTAATAAAACCTAATACTACAGGAAATCGATAGTAAAAATTCAATCCAAAGAAGAGGCTATTTTGGGTATTGAGCATCCAACTATTTTTGATTCGAAAATTTCTACTCCATTGCCTTTAGTCAACTTTTTTCTTGCAATATTGGGCTTTGAATTGTGTTTGATAAACTGAGGCTTGGGCATTGACTTCCTAAAATTTGAGGATCTTGAAGTTGGTATAGATATTCAGTTCATAGGATGTGTTTGTATCGATGTTTTGAGATAGGATGAAGGACTTTTCTTTGGTATCATCTATGTAAAGATTTATGGATAGTGCTAGTGGTTAGTTTGTAATATAGGCTTATGGGCTAACCATCGGTTATAAAAATAATTTAACTCAAGATTTTGGATAAAGGCTGCTCTGAGATCTGGATTGCTTACAAAATAGTATTTTGGATAGATATTCCAACGGAATGGATTTAGGTTATTATAAAATGGATGTTGAATCCTCCGTCCATAGTTGAGAAAAAATGATTCCTTTTAAAGAACGTATAGGTGATATAAACCGTAGGGAAGAGCGGGAAATAGTCATACTGGATCTTTTGATTTATCTCTCTAGACTAGGTGTTTACCAGGGTAAAATCACCTCTAAGTCCGAACTAAAACTCCCTGTTTTCCAGCTTTTTGTTGGAGTTGAGGTAGAGAGCCCCGATATTTTCGTTGTAATAGAAGATATTGCTTTTAGAGGGATCGATTTATTTATTTATAGTGTATTGGAAATTGCTTTATCGGGCGGTGCGGGTAAATTTGGCTTCTAATGTGTAATCTGTGCTGATGGATTGTAAATCAATGTTTTGCTTTTCGGTGTTTTTATTCTTCTTGCGATTGAATTCAGATCTAGTTCTATCTATAAATCAATTATCTAAGATTTCTACTCTTTGTCTACTGCTAGAAAGGAAGTTTATATTGACATTGAATTTTTGATACTTATCGATCTTCCTATCCTAATAGAGGTTCCAAAGATTTTTCTAAAGATGAGTCTTTGAGAGGAAATCTATAAAACAGGTTTTATCCAATCCTTCCTCCCGGGGGTGTATAAACGATCTTGGTTATCGACAACAAAAGATTTCTTTTGTATCTGATTCCTAGCCATGATTGGCGTTGATCTTGTATGCAGCGTTCAATCGGTAGACGTAGGTGATAGATCTATTTTCTCAACCATCTCTCTTCAGAGCGGTGTTCAAAGAATTGCATCTATTGATTTTATTATGATTTACTAGCTCATTTTGTGTAGAAAATATCTCTCAATAGGAGTTTTTATAGTTAAGTATGATCCCGTTTATACCTCTACCGTGAGTGATTTACTCATAAAAAATTTGCAGATTACTGTACTAGCCGGGTCGACAGGTGGCTTTGATTATGATGAGAAGTATGCATAAGTTGACTTCAGCCCTGTATCGGGCTGTAGAATTGATGGATAAAATTGATCTTTTTGATATGTGTGATGGGTAGAGAGCTTAGATAGGTTTTGACTTACTCGCCTTCCATGTGCAGGATTTAGTCCTTGATGTAGATAGTCACGGTGTTTTTGCCTATGATCGAGATGCTGAATTTGGCGTTGTTTTCCGCTACATCCGGTATAACCGATAAAGCTTCCCAAGTGTTCTGTCCCTGGTTGGCAGGGATCTCGAGAATATTGTACATTAGGTGGTTGGTTTTTATTTTGAAGATTTGTTTTTTCTTTCCCACTACGCTAACCTATTCTAAGGCTATGGTTTTGAGGTGGATTGTACCGAGTTCTCTATCTTTTTCCAATGATAAAAATTGCTCGTTTTTTTTCTTGGAATAAGCGAAGTTGTAGCACATAGTCCACTGTAGGTGCTTAGAGTTTAAAATATCCTATACTTTCGGTCTGTGTGTTTTTTACCAGGGTTGGTTCTTCAGTAGCGGCTTTATGTAAGGGCTATATAAGCCCCTTCCAAAGGTTTGTCTTACTCATCAGTGACCTTCCCCAGAGAGGTGCTGCTCTTGGGTAAAGATGCAAAAAGGTCATGTAATAATAAATCGGGTAAAAACTGCTTCATTACGACTGTTTGGAAACACATAGTGTCAATTTACATAAATTAATCCACATAAAAAAATTCTATGAATTTTGAATAATTCCGAATAAATTTCTGTGTAGACTTGCCGTTTCTGTTTTTTTTTACTCTTTGTGTGTGGATAAGCCTTCATATTTTGCTATGGACAATAGAAATATCGTTGAGAGAAGGTTGCGTCATCATGGGTTTGAAGGAAGCCGTATGAAAGATGTCGGTACAGTGGTATCTCATCTCGGTGTGGTACAGGGGGCTAGGAATATCCTGGAGTGAGGTTGTAGAAGGGATGCGTCTTGCCAGATATTGATGGTCTAGCGGTTAGAAGTCCGTGGGTAATGAGATTGTCATACGTACCTGGGCATTCAGGAGTACACTTCATTTGCTTCATAAGGTAGATATCTGCTGGGTGCTTTCTTTGATCGTTCCAAGTGTAATTTTCCGTTTTTCTTTGAACTATCCGAAGATGGGATTGGATCAATCGGTCCTTTCTAATTTTTTTTCCCTTCATTGAGGCGTCTTTGCAGGGAGAGTGTTAGTTTTTACGTAAGAAATTGTCCGATGCTTTGGAGGCGGTAGACATCCATATGAGGTGTAATCGGATTTATACGATTTTTCACAGGGAAGTTTTAGAGTAGCAGATTTGCTTAAGGCCTTTTCGTGACAAGAAGAATACCTATATGTTGTTTTATGAATGGGTCCAGAAGATTGAGTAAAAGGAGCGAGATGAGGCCTTTTTTGAGTTGACCTTGCGTTATTTTACAAGTCACTGGCCAGCGGGGCTTACAGGATTATGTGTTGTGGTCGTGTGGCTTCTGGTCTTGGAGCGCAACGGGGTATTGCATTGGTGGGAGATCGTTTGTATAGGTAAGTCTCATTAGGGATAGATCTATTGAATACCTTAAGAGGCTTTTTATCGGAAAACCGTTTGGATGAAAATCTATCTATCGTCTTTTTTTAATGAATATCTATTGGGCTATAAGGATAACTTTTCTTGCGCCTGACTATGATAAGAAAATCAATTTCAGTCATGGATTATTCAATCCTTCGATTTTGATCGACGATAAGATCGTCAGTATGTGGAAGTGTACAGTGCAAAAAGATAAATCTATTATGGAGATCCGTTCATTTGTTCCGTTGGATAAGGTCCAGGATGGAGCTTTAGATGAGAAGATGCTTCATTACAGTCGATTTATCGGTCGAACGGTAGAAATCCTCCGAGTGTTTGATCCTTAAGGTGTAAAGTGATGTCTGAGTCTATGGATCCCTCAGACATAACGATGGAGTTTTTTATTGATCTGGTTTTTTAGTTCGGTTAATCGCATGATCTTTCCCCGAGTTTTGACGTTATTTTCCATGGGGTTTTGTCCTTTAAGATTTTCCATGGTGTCTTGGATCAACTTAGAGAGATAATGAGATTTGTAGCGTAGTAAAGCCTCGGTGAGATGTTCGTCCAATTTTTGTTCTTTTGGGGTGACGTGGATGTTTTTCTTATCCCACTGTGCCAATTGATAGCGTTCAGTCAGTAGTGAAGAGAGCGTTTGGTTGATCTTCTCATCAAACAATTTTATAAAAAATGTTCTAGATCGGAGTTCACCTTGTTGAAAGCCTTCTCGCACCTGATCGAAGATTTTTTGATAGAAATCCAGTGAAAAGCTCAAGTGGTCTACTTCAAATTGGTGTAAGATTTCTTCGATGATGGTGGTTTCATAGGTCTTTTTGATAGGAGAGATGGTATCTTCTAGGCGCACTGTTGTGTCGCCATATGCTAAGATGAGTTGGATGAGTTCCTCTTCGACGATGAGCAATGGGTCTATCGTTTTCGTTATATCCAGGACGGGTTCGAGGATCTTCCGTTCGACTTTTCTTTTATTTTTTTTCCTGGCCTCTTCGTGAGTTTTCCTATTAATGTGGTCCAATTCGTTGAAAAGGACACGCTCACTAATCTGTAACACTCTAGCGGTCTCTTGCACATAGACCTCTCGACGAATGCTGCTGGGGATCTTAGCAATACTTTCGATGATATTACGGATGACTCTTGCCTTTTTGATCGGGTCGTTTTGTGCATCTTCTAGTAGCAGTTGTGTCTTGAAGTGGATAAAGTCTTGGCTATTGCCTCGTATGAATGCGATCAGTTCGATTGAAGGATATCTTCGTGCAAAAGAGTCAGGATCTTCGCCGTCGGGGAAGAGTAAGATGCGTACGTTCATCTCCTGTTCGAGGATTAGATCGATGTTGCGCAATGAGGCTTTGATACCGGAAGCATCTCCGTCGTAGAGTAGGGTGACGTTAGGTGTGAGTCGTTTGATCAGGCGGATTTGGTCAGGGGTAAGTGCTGTTCCGGAGGATGCTACGACATTTTGTACCCCAGCTTGGTATAGGGAGATCACATCGGTATATCCTTCAACCAGATAGCAGAGATTTTCTTTCAATATGGCCTGCTTGGCTTGATAAAGACCGTAGAGAATTTGGCTCTTGTGATAAATATCGCTTTCGGGTGAATTGAGATATTTGGCTACATTGGGTACTGTCTTGAGTGTCCGACCACCAAATCCGAGTACACGGCCTGAGAAGCTGTGTATGGGGAAGATTACACGTCCGCGGAAACGGTCCGATTGTTTCCCTTCTTTGATAATGGTCAAGCCAGATTTTTCTAAATAATCGATCTTAAAGCCTTTTTTTAGGGCGACGTTGGTCAGTGTATTCCAAACTTCGGGGGCATAGCCTAACTCAAACTTTCCGATCGTTTCATCTCTAAAACCTCGCTCTTTGAAGTAGCTCAGTCCGGTAGTACGGCCTTCTTCGCTCTCTTGCAATTGCTCGATAAAAAAACGTTTGGCAAAGTCCTGAACGATGTAGATGGTTTCTTTTTTGTTGGCGGCTTTGGATTCCTCTTCAGATGGTTTGTGGTCTTCTTGGATTTTGATGTGATATTTCTTGGCTAGCCAACGCAGCGCCTCTGGATAGGTGAAGTGTTCGTGTTCGATGAGGAAACTAACGACATTACCCCCTTTTCCTGAACTGAAGTCTTTCCAGATCTGTTTGGCTGGGGAGACCATGAGGGAGGGCGTACGCTCGTTGGAGAATGGGCTAAGCCCTTTGTAATTGCTCCCACTTTTTTTCAATTGCATGAAGTCTCCTATGACCTCCTCTACTCGGGCATTGTTGAATATTTGATCGATGGTTTCTCTTGAAATCATAGGGGGATTGGATGAAGGATCAAATTTAAGCAGAAGGATATAAACTCTTGGGTGGTGGGAGGTGTTATCTCCTCAATGTGGATGTTTTTTGGCCCCATTTTGACCCAGGAGATGAGTGAGTAAGGGAGCATTTTCATGGGGCGTAAAGGGCTTTTCAATAGCCCATCTGATATGGAATTATAAAAGGCTTCTATATATCCTCTTCTTTTTGCCTGATTTTTTTCTTTGATATGTTTACTCTCGTTTATTTGTCCTTGGGCGTCTTCGGGGATGTAGTCTTCGCTGGCTTGATTGTCGTAGAGATTGCTTTCTTTATAAATCTCTGAAGTTGAATTGGCGTACGTTGAACAGGTCATCGAAGGATACCTTAGAGAAGGCATTATCGCTGGCTTAGATCTTTAATTGGTGTAATTTTCCTTGTATCGGGATACCAGATCCAAAATATGTCTATGTATTGAAGATTTTCTCGATTTTTATTGAGATGGTAAATTTCTTGTCCCATTACGATGATGGTCAATAGGCGATACCGCATTTCTCCAGCATATCGATCCATGTACCACATACTTTTAATTTCACTTTCTTTGATGGATTTTCTATAGATCTCTGGGAATTTTACAAACAGGATGTCTTGTGCCTGACTAATGTAGGAGATCAGTAATAGTCAGGCTAGAAGGAGATGTTTCGTTGTCATGGTGATAGAGATTTTAGTTATTGATATAAACCCCTATGAGGGATATTTTTTTTCAGGTGGACATTTTCGTTAGCCAGCTATGTATTGATGTTACCGATGGTTATGATGGTGCCTGAACGTACCTTGTCTAATGTGGCTGATCGTGCTTGGGTATTAATTGTTTGTTGCCTTGGTAGAGGATACTGGCTTGTCTAGAGATTTTGATTATAAAGCTGCTTACGATGATACTCACTTAGAATTCAAATTCCTGGATGGTGGTTTTGGGTAATGATCTGGTATACATCTTGGGTTTGCTCTCCTCACGCACGTGATACCTTATGGGGGTCGAAGGTCTTTGATATGGAAGCTCATTTTTTATAAGATTGTCTCTCCATGGGTGATCTTTTCGTTTAGGCTGAATTCTATCGTAGCATCTTTCTCCGGACTATAGATCCATCTTCCGTGGTCTGTTTGGATAATCGCCTGCTGGTTGCAATGAGAGGATATACATTAGGTTGATAGTCAGGTAATTGAGGTGATGATGGGGTTATCTACACTTCGATAAACTACATTCATCTTTTCGATAAAATGATACGTCTAAGGTTTTCCTCATAGATCTTGTTCTCTAGTCTACGATCGTTTTGTTCGCTGATGATGAGATAAGTGTACGAGAAGGGATAGGTCTTTTCTTGCCTTTTTTTGTTGCTGAGAATTTATATAGCCATTGGCCATTGAGTTTTTCGTTTAGGCTAGAGGTATTCATTCGTATGAGGGCTTGGCTTTTTTTCATCTTGATCTCTTGGTAGTTGGCTATTTAATAAGCTTCCAGTGAACTATTGTCGGAAGCTAGCACGATTTTGGTTTCGATATTTTCGTCACGCATGAGCATTTTTGGTCTATATACCAGTGTTTCGAATTTATTTATAGCAATCCCTTCTTCTAGTTTTCCTGAGAGTATGACACTGATGGTCTTGGACTCTTTATTATGTATATCGGCCTGGATTTTTGATAGGTTGATGATCGAGGCGATCAAAGGTTGATCTAGGAATTGGGATTGGATCCATTTTTTTTTGATTGGATCGGTGGAGAAGAGTTTTTTGATATGTTCTTTTCTGTTGGTTGATTTGGATACGGAGATCATCAAATTTCTGAATTCGTCGAGTGATCGCTTGAATTTTTTAACTTTTTCGTTGGGTCTTTCATTCTTGAAGAAGAGTTTGTTCATTTATTAAAGAGATTTCATGATTTAAAGGATTTTGAGCAGCTTGAATATTTGATTTCTTCGTTGCTTGACTTGTAGAGATTGCTCGTAGACGGTTTGGTATTTTTCAGAGTCTTTTTCTGCTTTCTGGTGGTAGTCTTCTTAGAAGAGTTGGTTGTTGTCGTCCACTAGATGTGCTCTGAGCTTTAGGGTTTCGTTGGTATTGTGAAAGGCCCTTAATACCTCACGATTGAGATTCATCATCATCATAGTGATGAAGATTAGATAAATCAGGTTGATCATCTTTTGCAGGGAAGAAGCCTTTTTTGAGATATTTCTTGGGAAATAATAGGCTGGTTTGTTGTTCATTGCCGACAGCATGCCGCTATAAACCTTATTAAGTCTAGCCATCTTGTTGAATAGGATATATAATTTGTGTATTGAATTGCTTGACGTCTTTGATGGTTTGGATCAATTAATCGAGTATATCTTTGTTGAGTTCGAGTTGTTTTTGGATGAGCTCGGATTGTTTTTTTTGTGAGCAGTGTTGATCGTTCTCAGATCTTGAGCTGCTTCTAAAAGAGTTGGGTTTATTAATTTTTGCTCGAGAGTATGTCCTTGATGCTTTTTCTGAGTGTCTCTGCGGTTTTCCTAAGTTTTCTTGATCCCCTGTTCGGAGTCGTTTGGATAAATTGAAATCTATGGATGTCTTTTGTAATATTTTATACTAAGGTTTAGTTATTAAGGATCTTGGATGGGTATAAAGGGGTATTTTCGATGAATTCGGTGTAGTTGTTATCCGGTGTGTCAAAGGATGAGTCAAAAAGATGATTACTTCTACAATCAGACTGATATAGAGTGTATAGTCACCCCAAGAGGCATGATCTAATTTAGATAATACGTTCTTCATGAAGATGAAGTAACCTGTATACGAGGTTGAATATTCTGTCTTATTTATTAACTCTTGATACTGCTATAGTGTTTGGATGATTAAGTGCTGGTTAGTGTTGTCTTTTCCTGACTTGTTTAGTATTAGTCCTTACTAGAATGGGTTGCACGATGTGGAATCCGATATAGCTACGGGCTGATTCAGCATATTCTTAATTGCGGACTTCTACTTTGAGATAATAGCCGATGTCTTTCCATAATTCGGTATAGATAATTTTCTTAGGATTTTTGTCATTTTTGTGTACATCGGGAGTTAAGTGTATAGGCTGTGTTATAAGTATTATTGTCAAAGGAGGAGTTGCTCCATTCGGCTACCTTTCCTGCTATGTCATACAACCCGTATCCGTTATGGGGTTTACTTTGTCTTTGACATGTATTCATTTTCACCTTACAGATAGTTACCTATTTTCGATTTAAAATTAGATAGTAAACAATCTTTATCGTCGATCAGATAAGGTCATTCTCAAGGATAGTGGGCATTTGTCAGGCCGTCTCTAGCTGCGTATTTCCATTCGATTTTTCTGGCTAGGTACTAGGGAATGTTTTTTTTGAATTTTTCTTTTTGGTATTTTTCTATTGTAATATTCAGTGCGTCATGCGACGAAGGCCTTGGCTTATTTCTAATTGACGTCGACTACTGTATGGGTTTATGAAGGATTTGTGATCGAAATATTTCTTGAGCATGGGGCTTGTTGTAAAAGTGATCGAATTCTTTAACCTATACGATGGTATCAGGATAGATCTTGACCTTCTCTCGGATAAGTTAATTTTTGATGGGTTTAGCGCACTTGACGACTGCTTGGTTATTGATCCAAGTGATAGAAGTAGTTGAGCTTCTATGGATCGAGTTTATTTTAGCCGTCGATCCTCTCACTTGGGGGTAGTAAAGTGACTCGATCACCTCGGTATAGTTGTTGGGATCCCATATAAGTGGTACAATCTAGTTGATTTTTAATTGTTTTCGGATTGAAAGCTCCCTGCTCTACCAGTGGTATTTTGCTTGATGTATTCTTCGTAGGGGATGAATTCTTCTTCCTCTTTTTAGGGTTTAATGAAGGTATATTGACCAATCCCTTCACCTTCTTCGCCCCCCACCAGCTTCTTCTACTTTTTGAGCCAGTAGTATTCTTGCGATTGGGTCTCTAACGTTATAGACGAATTTTATATATTCTGAATTGGTGATCTCTGTGTCGTTCATGAAAAAAAAACTCTACATGGTGAAGGTTTTCGTAGGTGCTGAGAGACCTTTGTTACCCATGATATCTGTAGTTGGCTTGTCCGATGATGAAGCTGCCTGCAGGGATCTGTACCATGCCATAATGACTTTTCATATCCCAGGTATTTGTGTTTTCTATAACGATGAGTTGACTCCAATCTTTTTTTCAAGATAAAATCTTACATAAAAGTATTAAAGTCGGGATCAATAGGTATACAAAAACCTTACTCATTAACATTTGTTTGTATAGACTTATACATATAAAGATAAAAAAATTTATTTAAATTCTTATAAAGAATATAAATGTAATTGATTGACAAGCTTATCTAAAGATATTTTTTGTAAGTCTTCCACCAGCGGTCAGGGATTTCTCCTTGGATAGCCTTTAGGTAATCATTGTGGGAGCAGGCTACATAGTATTTTTTGAGTAGATTTTTTTTCAATGTAGGGAGTTCCATCCACCATTTTTCAGTATGGGTGCTTTGCAGAAAAATCAGGTCTCTATCCGGATGTGGGACGTGGTATTTTTTGTAATCATTGCTATCGTTAAAGGGTTTGTCTAGTGTGCGTATTTGATATCCTTCGATGAAGTACCATATTATCTGAGCGATTAGTTGGGCTGTTTGCCCATTGAGATCTTTGTCGGCATGATATTCGTAGATCCCTAGGGAGGAGACTTTATTGCTTAAGCCAGCGTACCTTGACAAGGTACAGGCTTCTCTTCCATTGAGACCATTGGGCGAACCGGCTGCTTGTCCAGGGGCGTCAGCTAGACGTATAGCCGAGAGATCAAGGCTAACCATATCTGCATTGCGGAAGATCGGCTCTGCTTCGCTCAGGTTTTCTACGATCTCTCCCAGACGGTAGTATTCGAAGTTGAGTTGTGACATCAAGTCGATCTCGGGTTGAGCTATTAGATAGGTCTGGTAGCCTAAGTGATAGTAGTTGAATAGCTTTTGAGGAGAGGAAGTGATGATCCGATTTAAATAAGAGGTGGACGTCAAAGGTTGATCGGATTTTCCGATGTCAAAACGACTGTCTATATGAACGAGATCTACCGTTTGCTTGAGTTGGTCATAAGCTCTGTATTGGGTATAGGTGAGCATGTCGACGCCACCGATGATGAGGGGTATGATGTCTCTTTTCAGCAGTTGTGCACAAACGGCTTGCATAGCAAAGTAGGTGTCTTCGGCTGTAGCGCCTTGTTGTATATTACCCATATCTACAATGCGTGCTTTCCAGTGACCTGGGTATAAGGTGTAGAATGCTTCCCGGACCTTATCTGGATTGGGATTATTGTTTTCTTGATAGTGTGTGTTTCGATTTTCTTTGACGCCGAGTAAAGCCAGTTTGTAATGTCGTAGATGGTCTTCTTCAGTGAAAGTTTCGATGAATTGGCATAAACAAAAAGGATTACTCGCTCTTTGATGTTGCTGAAGTAGATTGGTCACCGGACTGAGGAAATCTTCTATCATCAACTATGATTTTTTTTGTTCCTTTTCTTATCCGATTCTGAGATGATCTGTTGGCAATTTTCTAATGTCAACTTTTCAGGCTGGAGGTTTTTTGGGATCTTGTAATTCTTTTTACCTTGTCGAATGTAGGGGCCATATCGGCCGTTTAATATTTCAATAGCGGGGTCTAGGTCTTCAAAACATTGGATCGATCTTTTTTCGTCTTTTTCGCGCTTTTGCCGAATTAAGTTGAATGCCTGTTCTAACGTAATTTCAAAGGGATTGTAACCCGTCTCCTTTTTGATCGAAAAGAATTGGCTGCCATGCTTGATATAAGGGCCGAATCGCCCAATGTTTGTACTGATTTCTTTTTCTTCAAACATACCTAATGACCTAGGTAGTTCGAACAATTTCAAGGCTTTTTCCAAAGAGATTGAATTGATTTGTTGATGCTTGAGCAACGAGGCGAATCGAGGTTTTTTTTCATCATTGACTTCTCCGATCTGTATCATCGGACCGAAGCGTCCGATCTTGGCCCATACTTTTTTTCCTGATTTGGGATCAATTCCCAATAAACGCTCTCCTTGAGTCCGGTCAACATTTTTTGTTACATTTTCTACCTTGGGGTGAAATCCACCGTAAAAACTCCGGATGATCTTAGTCCATGTCTTTTTTCCTCGGGCGATTTCGTCGAAGTCTTCTTCGACCTTAGCTGTAAAACCATAGTCTAATATCTGTTGGAAGTACTGAACTAAAAAGTCGTTGACTACGACACCAACATCTGTAGGGAAGAATTTTTTCTTATCTGCTCCGGTGAGCTCTTTCTCTTGTATACTGAAAATTTTTCTCTCTTTAAGTGCTAGGATTTCGTAAGGTCTTTTTACTCCATCAAGGTCTCGGATCTCGACATAATTTCGCTTTTGAATGGTAGAAATTGTCGGTACATAAGTCGAGGGCCTGCCAATGCCCAATTCTTCTAAGGTCCTAACCAAAGAAGCCTCGCTGTATCGTGCTGGATGTTTAGTGAAACGTTGTGTAGCAAGGATTTCTACGTTTTGTAAAGATTCGCCTTTGCTAAGTTTGGGTAGGCGTGTTTTTTGATGTTTCTCATCCTCACTTTCTTGGCTCTCATGATACATTTTGAGAAAACCATCGAAGGTGATGATCTCTCCCCTAGCGATGAACTCGTAGGGTGTAGGCGTGCTGATGTGGATGGTCGTCTTTTCTAGGATCGCATCGGCCATTTGTCCAGCGATGGTACGCTTCCAGATCAATTCGTAGAGGCGTTTTTGAGCTGGGTCTTTACCGGTCAGGGATTTGCTCATGTCTGTAGGGCGTATGGCCTCATGCGCTTCTTGAGCGGACTTGCTTTTGGTGGTGTATCTTTTGGGACGAGCGTATTCTTTCCCATACAATGAAATGATCTGTGCTTGTGCTGTATCGATTGCTTCTTCGGAGAGATTGAGACTGTCGGTACGCATATAGGTGATGTGGCTTTCTTCGTAGAGTTGTTGTGCTAGACGCATGGTAAGTGCTATGGAGTAGTTCAGTTTCCTTGAAGCCTCTTGTTGCATGGTAGAGGTAGTGAAGGGGGGGGGGGGGCTTTTCTTTCCTAGCTTGATTTCGATTTGATCAATGATGAATGTCCCATCAATGCTGGCCTTTAAAAATACTTCAGCTTCTTCTTTGGTATCAAAACTTTTTTCCAATTGGGCCTTAAATGTTTGCCCTTTTTTGGAAATGAAGATTGCGGAAACCTTGTAGTAAAAAGTCGTTGAAAATCGTTTAATTTCCTCTTCTCGTTCTACGATTAGTCGTACGGCTACCGACTGTACGCGTCCAGCTGAGAGGCCTGTTTTGATCTTGCGCCAAAGTATGGGTGAAAGTTCGAATCCGACCAAGCGATCCAAAACCCGTCTAGCTTGTTGAGCATTGACTAGGTCATAATTGATCTGACGGGGATTTTCTACGGCTTTGCGGATTGCTTTTTTAGTGATCTCGTGGAAGACGATCCGTCGTAGTTTTTCATCGGGAATTTTCAGCTCTTTGTAGAGATGCCAAGAGATGGCTTCACCTTCGCGGTCTTCATCAGTAGCAAGCCAAACAGTTTCAGCTTGCTTGGTCAAGTTTTGAAGTTTCTTAACGACTTCTTTTTTTTCTTTTGGTATTACATAGGTGGGCTGAAAGTCGTTTTCGATATCTACGCCCATGTCTTTTTCAGGCAGGTCAGCGATGTGTCCAAAGCTCGAGGCTACTTGAAAATCTTTACCCAAGTATCCTTGTATGGTTTTGGCCTTGGCAGGAGACTCTACTATAACCAAATTTTTTACCATTGCTCTTGTGAATTTTTGCAAATCTAGAATTTAAAATGAATCCTTTTTCTAGCAACTCATCGGATCTCTAGCTGATGGTTGGGTAAGTGGATTATTTTAAAAAAAGCCTTATCGTTTGCGTTCGATCACATAGTGGACCATTATTTTGAGAGACGCTTTTGCTGGATTTTCCGGGTATTGATCGAGGATTTCTAAGACACTTTGGTGTAGGCTTCTCATCTTTTGCACGGCGTAATCAACCCCTCCGGATCGTTTAACATAGTCGATGAGTTCTCGAACTCGGGTTTTGTCTTTATTGTGATTTTTGATGGTATTGATCATCCATTTTCGTTCTTCTGATGAGGCTTTTTGAAGGGTATAGATCAATGGTAAGGTAATCTTACGTTCTTTGATGTCGACACCAATAGGTTTACCAACGAGATTGTTGTGCTCGTAGTCAAATAAGTCGTCCTTGATCTGGAAGGCCATACCGATGAGTTCTCCGAATCTTTGCATTTGGAGGACTATATTTTCATTTGTATCGACTGATCGTGCTCCTCCCTCGCAACAAGCTGAGATTAAACTAGCCGTCTTGTAGCGGATGATCTGTTCATAAACTTCCTCAGTGATGTCTAATCTTCTTGATTTTTCGATCTGTAAGAGTTCTCCTTCACTCATCTCTCGTATCGTACGACAGATGACTTTTAGTAAATCGTGGTGATCGTGATTTGCTGCCAGGAGCAAGCTTTTCGAGAGTAGGTAATCACCAACCAGGACGGCGACTTTGTTTTTCCAAAGGGCATGAATAGAGAAAAATCCACGACGTATGAGGCTATCGTCTACCACATCATCATGTACGAGTGTGCCCGTATGTATCAACTCGATGAGTGAAGCCATGTGGTAGGTCTTCTCACTGATCTGACCTAACATTTTGGCCGTGAGGAAGACAAACATTGGTCTCATCTGCTTACCCTTTCGATGAATAATGTAGTGAGTGATGCGATTCAAGAGAGGTATTCGACTTTTCATCGCTTCGTGAAATTTTTTTTCAAAGACCCGCATCTCTTCAACAATAGGAGCTCGTATCTTTTCAGTGATTTTGCTCACGATGGTAGGTTTATTTTAGTGGAGCAACCCGATAGAGTTGCTGCTTTACGGCCTCGAAAAAAAAAATTCTAAAATATTTGCAACTGATATAGATCATGTCATTTCTGAAAGTGAACCCATCGACTTGGCCTGTAGATGGAAGCCCAGGATAGGAAATATTTTTTCTTTTGACCGTTGAAATATTTTCCATTTTTTAAATCTCAAAATTCCCAAAGAAAAACCAAGTCATTTTTGGTATAGCCTTCATCACCTCTTGATTTTTTGATATTGGATCGAGTGATTAGATTTTTTTTGTATCGAACGATTCAACTTTGACCGCTTCGTAACTCCCTGGTTCAGTAGGTAAAATATAATGTGTACTTAGATAAGTACCCCATTCTTTGGTGAGGAGATGCAGCTTACCATCTTGATAAAACAATACTTCAGTATCAAAATTGTTGGTAGTTTTAGGTTTTGTATGCCAAAAAACTTTTTGTTCGAGATAGCGGAAATGAATGCTTTCGATCAATACCACGGCTTGATTACCTTGACTGATTTGATCCAACGGGATCTTGTATATGATCAGGTCTTTGCAATTGTCCATGTTGTTACCTATATCTGCTACGTAGAGATATTGTTCGTCGTAGGCGATGTCTTCCCAATTGCGGTTTTTATTCTGGGATAGCTTGACTTTTTGAAGAATTTTTCCTGAAGAAGGGCTAAATTTATGAAATTCGGCTTTGTAACCATTGTCGTTGAACGACCAAAAATAACTATTGACGTATTGTAATCCAGAATTTTCTTCCAATTCTTTAGGAAGTTGGTCCAACAGAGAAGTCTTATGAATGTACTCCTCTTGATTATCGTTAGAAGATTGGTCGTTTAGATCAAGACCTGATAAGAGTAATAGAGAGAGAAAATAAGATTTTGTCATGTGAGGGTTAAATTTGAAGAGGATGAAATTAAAGGATTTTTATTGGCTATTTCTCCACAGGCTACGTTAATAGCTTTACCTCGACCGTGGCGTATTTTCACCACAATACAATTTTCATCCAACGCTTCCGTATAGCGCTCAAAAACCCTTTTTTCAGCTTGTTGAAAGACCTCTTCATTAATAGAATTGTATTCGATTAAATTGATCTTTGAGGGGATAGCTTGGTAAAATTTTACCAATGCATGCATATCTTCCTCGCCATCGTTGATGTCTTTCCAGACGATATATTCGAAAGTGATACGACTTTTGGTCTTCTCGCACCAGTATTGTAATGCTTTCAACAACTTTTGTAAAGGAAAATTTTTACTGAAAGGCATGATTTTTGTTGAATATTTTCTCGAGTCGAATGCAGAGATAAGCCAAGTTTGAACCGTGGTTGCTCATCGGAAAGTCTTCGTATCATTTTCGGGATACCTGAGATCGATAAAGTAATGTGGCTTCCCTAAATATGTCCACCTGGCTGTAGTAATTTTTTCGATGGCTTGGATGATATTGGAATAATCGAAAAGTGGTTCCCCCATATCCATGAAGACCATATTATTCAGCGGCCGTCCAAGCTGTTCTCGACTATACCGATCGAGTAAGCATACTTGGTCATAGATTTCCCAAAAATGCAAGTTGCGCATGCGAGGTAATTGAGCTGTAGCACAAAACCGGCAATCCAGGCTACAAACCACCTGAGAAGAGACACAAGCCTTTGCTCGTTTTTTTGTGAGGATAAGTATCGACTCGATAAGCTTCCCATCGTATAATCGCATCGCATACTTAATCGTCCCATCGATACTTTGCTGATGATAATTTGGTTGGACGGTATGAAGAGAAAAAGAATCCTGCAACTGCTCACGGAGCCTTTTAGGTAGATTATACATTGCCTCAATCTCATCAACTCCTTTGTGCCAGAGCCAATCATAGATCTGTTGAGCCCGAAAAGCCTTTTCCAAAATATTGGTGAGAAATGACCTCAATGCTTCCATTGATAGAGAACGAATATCTTTTTTTCTGATCATGTATATCATTATAAATAGCTATATCTAAGTTACTTTATAAGATTAGCATAGCATCACCATAAGAATAAAATCTATATTTCTCTTCAATGGCTATTTGATAAGCTTTCATTATTAATTTATAATTAGCGAAAGCCACTACCATCATCAATAGAGTTGATTTAGGCATGTGAAAATTGGTGATCATACAATTAGCTATACTGAAACCATAAGGAGGGAAGATAAATTTATTCGTCCAACCCTCAAAGGGATTGAGGCGTTTACCAGCAGAGACCGAACTTTCGATAGAACGCATCGAAGAAGTGCCTACCACACACACTCGTTTTCTTTGATCAATCGCCTTATTGATAATATCGCAAGTAGATTGACTGATAAAACATTGTTCAGAGTCCATTTTATGCTTAGAGAGATCCTCGACCTCCACCGGAGCAAAAGTACCCAACCCCACATGTAATGTGAGTTCAGCTGTATGTACTCCTTTGATCTCAAGTCTTTTCAATAAATGTTTCGAGAAATGCAATCCCGCTGTAGGAGCTGCTACAGCACCTTCCTTCTTAGCATAAATGGTTTGATATCGCTCCATATCACTTTTTTCAGCAACCCGCTTGATGTATTTTGGTAAAGGGGTCTCGCCGATCCCCTTGATTCGTTTGTGGAGCACTTCAGGAGAAATGTCCGATAGAAATCGGCCAATTCTACCCCTTGATGTAGTATTGTCTATGATTTCTAATATCAAGGAATCTTGATCATTTCCCTGATCTGAGAAGTAGATTTTGTTACCGACACGTACTTTCCTTGCAGGATCCACCAAAATATCCCATGTTTTATTTTTGCTATCAAGCTCTCGGAGCAGAAAAACTTCTATTTGAGCTTCTGTCTTTTCTTTACTTCCATACAATCTGGCTGGAAAGACCTTCGTATTATTTAAAATCATCACATCGTCTTCCTGAAAATATTCAAGCAAATCTTTGAATACCTTATGTTCGATCTGGTTCTTTTTTCGATCGATGACCATCAGGCGAGATTCATCACGTTCTTGTGCAGGCCTTTCAGCTAGAAGTTTTGGTGGAAGTTCAAAATTAAAGTCTGAAGTTTTCATATCCTATTAATATGAAGATTGTTTTTGGGCAAATATACGATGCTTTCAAAGGGCATGTCAAGAGGGAATAGATACCCATCCACTAAGACTAGATGTTGCCTCAATTAAGATATAAATACATGGTAGAAAAAAAAATAAAACTTCAAAATACTTATAATAAGCCTAATGTAAAAAAAACATAAGATTCATGATGATTTTTAATTTTGAATTATTCAAAATGAATTCTATATTTGCAGTCTCTAAAAAGAAACACAGCTTCTTTTTGATTCGTTCTCTGAAAAACATAATTTTTTCCGCCTGATTTCTTGCTGTACCTAATCGCGACATTTGAAAGATAGGCGAAAAA